>NZ_QYYB01000005.1:0-409418 GCF_018221585.1 Pseudomonas sp. KB-10 | reverse complement strand
TTAGGCCTGCCGCCAGCGTTCAATCTGAGCCATGATCAAACTCTTCAGTTCAATACTGCTTGGGTTTTGAGAAAACCCTAAACCTGGCTCAGCAATCGCAAATAAACTCTCGAATTCACGAGTGTTGCTTTGTGATGCTGATAATCTGTCGACTACCAGTCTTACCTCACAAGCACCCACACGAATTGCTTGATTCAGTTGTTAAAGAACAGTTGGTTAAGCCTTTCGTCTCAACCGAGGCCGCGCATTCTACAGCAGCCTTTCTTTCTGTCAAGCTGTTTTTCGAAGAATTTTTTCTTTCTACTCAACCACTTGCGCTTTCGATCAGAACTTCTTCTCTCCAGCGGGAGGCGCATTCTACAGCGTTCAAAACCGCTGTCAACCACCTCTTTCAAACCGCTTTCGATCCATTCGACCGAACCACCAACAGGATCAAACCGCCACCCTGTCGACCGGCGCGCATTCTACACGCCAGATCCAGCTTTGCAAGCCCTTCATTCAACTTAACTTATTGATTAACAAGAAGTTTTTGAAGCGCTTCATCGCTGAAGTGGCGCGCATTCTACATCCAGCAGAATGCGCGTCAAGCTTATTTTGCAGTTTTATTACTCGACCTTGAGCGTGATGCGCGCAAAGGCCTTCTTGCCGGCCTGGCAAACATGCGTAGCCCCCACCTTGAACAGGAAGGTGCGATCAACCACCTCACCATCGACGCGCACACCTCCCGATCCCAGCAGGTCACGTGCAACGGCAGCGTTCTTCACCAGACCCGCCTTATTAAGGACGGACGAAATCGGCATATCCTCAGCCGACGCCAGCTCGACCTCGGGCAGATCCTCCGGCAGCTCGCCATCCTTCATGCGATTACCCGCGGAGCGGTGGGCATTGGCTGCCGCCTCTTCACCGTGGAAACGCGCAACGAGCTCTTCAGCCAGCTTGATCTTGATGTCACGCGGGTTCGCCCCCTGCTCGACATCACGCTTGAATTGCTCGATCTCATCCATGGAGCGGAAGCTGAGCAACTCGAAGTAGCGCCACATCAACGCATCGGGCATGGACACCAGCTTGTTGTACATCACGCCCGGTGCTTCCTGGATGCCCACGTAGTTACCCAGCGACTTGGACATCTTCTTCACGCCATCGAGACCTTCCAGCAACGGCATGGTGACGATGCACTGTGATTCCTGGCCATAGGCGCGCTGCAGTTCACGACCCATCAGCAGATTGAACTTCTGGTCGGTGCCGCCCAGCTCGACGTCGGCCTTGAGTGCCACGGAGTCGTAGCCCTGCACCAACGGGTAGAGGAACTCATGAATGGCGATCGGCTGGTTGCTGGTGTAGCGCTTGTCGAAGTCATCACGCTCGAGCATCCGAGCCACGGTGTACTGCGAAGCCAGGCGAATGAAGTCAGCCGGCTTGAGCTGATCCATCCAGGTAGAGTTGAAGGCGACCTCGGTCTTGGCCGGATCGAGGATCTTGAACACCTGCTGCTTATAGGTCTCGGCGTTATCCAGCACCTGCTCGCGAGTCAGCGGCGGGCGCGTGGCGCTCTTGCCGCTTGGGTCGCCGATCATGCCGGTGAAGTCGCCGATCAGGAACACCACCTGATGGCCGAGCTCCTGGAACTGACGCAGCTTATTAATAAGGACGGTGTGCCCGAGGTGCAGATCAGGCGCGGTCGGATCGAAACCTGCCTTGATCCGCAGCGGCTGACCACGCTTGAGCTTTTCGACCAGCTCAGCCTCAACCAGAACCTCTTCCGCACCACGCCTGATCAGCGCCAGCTGCTCTTCGACCGACTTCATGACAAAACCTGCAACCACTGGAAATTGAAAGGGAACCAACCATACAAGATCGCGAACTAATTACAAGTTTTGCCCAGGGAAAGCAGCCTGGAGCACCGCTCGGCATGTCAAGGGTTGCCCCGCGCCGATTTTGGTTATATTTTATACAGTTAATGCACATTCCAAGAAAACGCCTCACGCCATGACGCAAAATATCCCAAAAGCCCCGCCCTACCCTAAAAGCCATATCCTGGCTGCTAGCGGTGTAGCTGCGCTGCTGAGCCTGGCTCTGCTGGTGTTTCCTTCGCGTGAAGTCGAAGCGCAGAAAACCTTTCTCGACCTGGATCTGGGCAATGATGCCGAGATGGTACTGCAGGAAAAGGATGATCTCCGAGCGGGACTGCCAGCGCCAGGCGCCGCCTCTCCTTTCGCCAAGATCGAGCAGAGCGCGGACACCGCCGAAAACAGCGCAGAAGACGCTGACGAGAACATCCTAGAAACAGCCGACACCACTCCTCCCTCCGACCCCAGCCACCACAACATCACGGTTAGCAATGGCGATACGCTTTCTATCGTATTCGCCAAGGTCGGCCTGAGCGCCAATGACCTTCATGAAGCGCTCAACAGCACAAAGGACGCCAAGCAGTTCAGCCGCTTGAAAGTTGGCCAGGTGCTCGAGTTCGAACTGAATGAAGAAGGCAAGCTGAAGAACCTGCAGAGCAAACTCAGCGACCTGGAAACCATTCGCCTCAGCCGCACCGAAAAAGGCTTCGACTTCCAGCGTGACCAGGTCAAGCCGGAGGTGGTCACCGCCTACAGCCGCGGCGTGATCAACAGTTCGCTGTTCCTCTCTGCCAAGCGCGCCGGTCTATCGCATAGCCTGACCATGGACCTGGCCAACGTCTTCGGCTACGACATCGACTTCGCCATGGATATTCGCGAAGGCGACGAGTTCGAAGTGATCTATGAAGAGAAGGTTGTGAACGGCAAGCGTGTCGGCACCGGCAACATCCTCTCGGCGCGCTTCACCAACCGCGGCAAGACCTACACCGCGGTGCGCTACACCAACAAGCAGGGCACTACCAGCTACTACAACGCCAATGGCGAAAGCATGCGCAAGGCGTTCATCCGCACACCGGTGGACTTCGCGCGCATCAGCTCGCGTTTCTCCACTGGCCGCAAGCATCCGATCCTGAACAAGATCCGTGCGCACAAGGGCGTTGATTATGCTGCGCCACGAGGCACCCCGATCAAGGCAGCCGGTGACGGCCGCGTGACTCTGGCCGGCCGCAACGGCGGTTACGGCAACACCGTGATCATTCAGCATGGCCAGCGCTATCGCACCCTTTACGCGCACATGCAGGGCTTCGCCAAGGGCATTCGCAACGGTGCGAATGTCAAGCAAGGCCAGATCATCGGGTATATCGGCACCACCGGCCTGTCCACCGGACCTCACCTGCACTATGAATTCCAGGTCAACGGTGTACATGTCGACCCACTCAGCCAGAAGCTGCCAATGGCCGACCCCATTGCAGCGAGCGAGAAGCAACGCTTCATGCAGCTGAGCAAGCCGCTGATGGCACGCATGGACCAGGAAAAGGCCACCATGCTGGCCGCCAACCAGCAGTAAGCCGTGCCTCTCTATATTGGCGTGATGTCCGGTACCAGTCTGGACGGACTGGACATCGCGCTGATCGATCAGGATCGGCGCCCCCACCTCCTCGCCACGCTCTACCGCCCCATGCCGGATCGACTGCGCAGCGACCTCTTGGCGCTATGCAGCTCAGGCAACGATGAATTGGCACGCGCCGCCGTTGCCGAACAGCATTGGGTCGAGCTGGCTGCAGAAGCGGTCAACGAGCTTCTGCAGCAACAGGGCCTGACCGCCCAGCAAATTCGCGCCATCGGCAGCCACGGCCAGACCGTGCGCCACGAGCCCGCGCGCGGCTTCACCATTCAGATCGGCAATCCGGCGCTACTGGCCGAGCTCACAGGTATTTGCGTGGTGGGCGACTTTCGTCGTCGCGATGTGGCTGCGGGCGGTCAAGGCGCCCCTCTGGTCCCGGCCTTCCATCATGACCTGTTCGGCCATGACCAGAGGCACGTAGCCGTGCTCAACGTAGGTGGTTTCAGCAACCTCAGCCTGCTCTCACCCAACCAGGAAGTACTGGGTTTCGACAGCGGCCCTGGTAACGTGTTACTCGATGCCTGGATTCAGCATTGTCAGGGCCTAGCCTATGATCGTGATGGCGCCTGGGCGGCCAGCGGTAGCGTTCACGACGAGCTGCTGACGCGCTTGCTGAGCGATCCCTTCTTCGCCACCCAAGGCCCGAAGAGCACTGGTCGGGAGCTGTTCAATCTCGGCTGGCTGCTTGGCCATCTGCAAGCCTTACAGACACTGGCCAGCGAGGACGTTCAGGCAACTCTCGTGGAACTCACCGCACGCAGCATAGTGAGCGCCTTGCGTAACGCGCAGGCCCACACGGATACGCTACTGGTATGCGGTGGTGGTGCCCACAATGCCTGCCTGATGAAGCGCCTGAGCGAGATGCTGCCGGACACCGAAGTAAGCAGCACCGCTGCCGAAGGTGTAGACCCGGACTGGGTTGAAGCCATGGCCTTCGCCTGGCTTGCACACTGCGCATTGGAAGGCATCGCCGGCAATCGCCCGAGCGTGACCGGGGCAAAAGGTCTACGCGTTCTCGGTGCCATCTACCCCGCCTGAAAACGAAAACGCCGCGCATCGAGCGCGGCGTCGTCATGAAATGACGGCTTCAGATCGAGAAGGACGAGCCGCAGCCACAGGTAGTGGTGGCATTGGGGTTCTTGATCACGAAGCGCGATCCTTCCAATCCCTCCTGATAGTCGACCTCGGAGCCCACCAGATACTGGAAGCTCATGGCATCGACCACCAGGCTGACGCCCTCGCGCTCGACGATGGTGTCGTCTTCGGCCACATCCTCGTCGAAGGTGAAGCCGTACTGAAAGCCCGAGCAACCGCCGCCCGTGACAAATACGCGCAGCTTCAGGCGCGGATTGCCTTCTTCATCGACCAGGGTCTTCACCTTGCTGGCCGCTCCCTGAGTGAAGTGCAAGGGGGCAGGGGTGAAGGTTTCGACGCTCATGCTATAACTCCCGGCGCCACGCGCCACACTGCGTTAGCAGGTTGTTGAACACTACCTGCGCTGCCTGGCCATCATCAACGACAGCCTGCTAGGCACGCATTATCCGCTTGCCCTACAAAATTGGTCAACTATTGCCCGATTTCCAGCGATGCCGGAAGCTCAAGTGGACGCTCGCCATCCTTGATGTGGCACAAGCGCCCTTCGATCTGCGCGCCCATGGCCATTTCCATCAGGCCGTACTGCAGGTCGCCACGCACCCGGGAACGAGCCCCCAGCTCCAGATGGCCACTGGCGAACACATCCCCATTGACCTCTCCATCGATCACGATATGGGGTGCACGTATCTCACCTTCAACCACGCCACCAACACTGACGCGCACCAGCCCTTCGGTGGCCAGCAGATTACCGGCGACCCGACCATCCACCTGCACGGCGCCCTGAAAGCGCATGTCGCCTACCAGCTCGGCACCCGCGGCAATCAGACTGGTCTTGCCGCTGAAACGCTGCAGGTCAGGTTTGGTCTTGTCTTTACTCCACATGGGGGGTTATCGCTCCTATTTTATCCATTCGAATGTACGGCTCAGCGGCTTGTCGCCCTCGACCTCCGCCTGAACCTTGACTTGGCGAGGTTCGAATCCCTCAGGCAGTTGTAGCTCGCCAAAGCGACCGGCTTCAGGAAACGACTGAAAATGCTTGAAGGAGAACGGGATGCTGTTCTCGCTGACTTCGTCGGACAACGCCGCGAGCTCCAAGGTGACCGCCTTACCGTCCTGCTGCCCCTCGACCGTGATACGCAGCCGCCCTTGCAGGGCCTCATCACTGGCACCGACCCGGCTCATCAGCAACTTGTAGCGGAATCGCTGCGGCTGTTCCGTGGCTTGCAGCTCGAAAGCGCGAATGCGCATGCCCTCTCGACGACTGGCAGGCGCCAGGACACCCTTGTAGAAGGCCAGGTCCTGTTGCTGCTTGAAGATCTGCTCCTCCAGCAGCTTGATGGTCCGCCGACTCTGCTCCATGGCCTGCTGCGTTACCTTGTCACTGCTGCCGACCACGGCAAGGCGCTGGCGCAACAGCTCCAGTTCCTGCTCCTGCTCGGCAAGCCGGGTCAGCAGCGCCTGAGTATCCTCAGATGCTGGCTGGGGCTGCATCTGCTGCCAATACCAGCCCAGAGCGAAGGCCACTGGCACGGCGAGCGCCAGCAGGAACAACAACCAGCGGCGCCTGCGCTCTCGACGCGGATCGCTGAGGCGGACCTCCCAGGCCGGTGTCACGGCAGCAGAGCCGCGTGCGACAGACCAAGACGTTCGTCGAGACCGAAGAGGATGTTCATGTTCTGCACGGCCTGACCGGAGGCGCCCTTGACCAGGTTGTCGATCACCGACAGCACCACTACCAGATCACCACCCTGCGGACGGTGCACGGCGATGCGGCAGACGTTGCCACCACGCACGCTGCGGGTTTCCGGATGACTGCCGGCCGGCATCACGTCGACGAAGGGCTCATTGGCATAACGCTTCTCGAACAGGGCTTGAAGATCCACTGAGGTGTCGGCCACGCGTGCGTAAAGGGTCGCATGGATGCCGCGGATCATCGGTGTCAGGTGCGGCACGAAGGTCAGACCGACATCGCCACCTGCGGCCTGACGCAACCCCTGGCGAATTTCCGGCAGGTGACGATGGCCCTTGACCGAGTAGGCCTTCATGCTCTCGCCTGCCTCGCAGAATAGCGAGCCAACGCTGGCACCACGGCCGGCGCCGCTGACGCCACTCTTGCAGTCGGCGATCAGGCTGCTTGCATCGGCCAGGCCGGCTTCCAGCAGTGGGATCAGGCCGAGCTGGGTCGCGGTCGGGTAGCAGCCGGGCACGGCGATCAGGCGCGCCGTCTTGATCGCCTCGCGGTTGACCTCAGGCAGGCCGTAAACAGCCTCGCTCAGCAGCTCGGGAGCGCCGTGCGGCTGGCCGTACCACTTGGCCCACTCCTCGGCGTCCTGCAGACGGAAGTCGGCGGACAGGTCGATCACCCGCGTGCCGGCAGCGAGCAGCTCACCGGCCAGGGCATGGGCGACGCCATGTGGCGTGGCGAAGAACACCACGTCACAGGCGCCCAGCGTGGCGACGTCCGGCACGCTGAAAGCCAGCTCCGGATAGTGGCCGCGCAGGTTGGGGTACATCTCGTCGACGCGCAGGCCGGCCTCGGAACGGGAAGTGATCACGGTCACCTCTGCCTGCGGGTGTTGCGCCAGCAGACGCAGCAGTTCGACACCGGTGTAGCCCGTGCCGCCGACGATACCGACCTTGATCATCACATGCCCCTTTGCAAAAGCCATTGGAAAGCTGCCGATGATAAAGCCGCATCGGCCAAGCTCCAACCGTAGAGGTGACGCAGGCCGTCGCCTACCTCTACTATCGAGGCCATTTTTCCGCGTGAGAGGCGAAAATGCTCTATCTCTGGCTCAAGGCTCTACACATCATCGCCATGGTCTGCTGGTTCGCCGGCCTGTTCTATTTGCCGCGTCTGTTCGTCTATCACGCCATGAGCGACGACACCGCGAGCCAAGAACGTTTCTGCATCATGGAGCGCAAGCTGTATCGCGGCATCATGATCCCGTCGATGATCGCCACGCTGGCACTGGGTATCTGGCTGCTGACGCTCAACCCCGGCTATTACTTCAGCCAGGGCTGGATGCACGCCAAGCTCACCCTGGTGGTGGCGCTGGTGATCTATCACCACCTGTGCGGCGCCCAGCTCAAGTGCTTTGCCCGCGGCGAGAACAGCCGCAGTCACGTGTTCTATCGTTGGTTCAATGAAGCGCCGGTGCTGGCCCTACTGGGGATCGTAATCCTGGTTGTCGTCCGCCCCTTCTGAGGAGTTCGCCATGTCTCTGCCCGCCCTGCTCGAACAGCGTCTGCGCCTGCCCCTGGTCGCTGCGCCGATGTTTCTGGTATCCAATCCGGCGCTGGTCAGTGCCTGCTGCAACAGCGGCATCGTCGGCAGCTTTCCGGCGCTGAACCAGCGCGAGAGTGCGGGCTTCGCAGCCTGGCTCGACGAGATCGGAGCCAACCTCTCGGTTGACGCAGCCCCCTTCGCCGTCAACCTGATCGTGCATAACAGCAACCCACGACTGCAGGCCGACCTGGCTATCTGCGTCGAACGCCGCGTCCCCATCGTCATCACCAGCTTGGGGGCGGTGAAGGAAGTGGTCGATGCCGTGCACAGCTACGGTGGCCTGGTGTTCCATGACGTGACCACACGCCGCCATGCGGAAAAGGCCGCCGAGGCTGGCGTGGATGGGCTGATCGCCGTGGCCGCAGGTGCCGGTGGTCACGCCGGCACCTGGAGCCCCTTCGCCCTGCTGGCGGAGATTCGCCAGTTCTTCGACAAGACCGTGCTGCTGTCCGGCTGCCTCAACCACGGCCATGAAATTCTCGCAGCCCAGCTGCTGGGCGCCGATCTGGCCTACATGGGCACCCGCTTCATCGCCACCACCGAGAACAACGCCTCTGCCGACTACAAGCAGATGATCCTCGACGCACGGGCCGCCGATATCATCCACACGCCCGCCGTGTCCGGCGTACCGGCCAGTTTCATGCGCCAAAGCCTGGAGCAGGCCGGCTATGACCTGAAACAGCTGCAGAACAAGGGCGATATCAACTACGGCGAGAAGCTCAAGCCAATGGACGAAGAAGCCAAGGCCTGGAAAACCGTATGGTCAGCCGGCCAGGGCGTCGGCGGTATCGACGATCTGCCCTCGGTCCAGGCGCTGGTGTCGCGGCTCGATCACGAGTATCGCGCCGCGCTGACACGCAGCGAGCAATTGGGGCAACGCTGGCCACGATGAAGCGTCGCCACCTGCTGGGACTGGGCGCGCTTGGGCTAATCGGCGGCTGGGCGCTGCGCCCGGCTGATCGAGGTCGCGCGCATGACGTCTACTTTGCCGAGCTCAACAGACAGCTGCAGCGCGATGGCGAGGGCGTGCCCACCCTGCTGCTCGATCTCGACCGGCTCGATGCCAACGCCGACCAGCTGGCGACGCGTCTGGCCGGACGCTTCCAGTTGCGCCTGGTCGCCAAGTCCCTGGCCAGCACCGGCCTGCTGGAGTATCTGGCCAAGCGCCTGCAAACCCAGCGCTTCATGGTCTTCCATCAACCGCAACTCAATCGTCTGGCCAGAAGTTTCCCGCAGGCCGACCTGCTGCTGGGCAAGCCCATGCCGGTTGCTGCCGCGCTGAACTTCTATCGCCAGTTGCCGCGTCATCTCGTTTTCGATCCCGATCGCCAGGTGACCTGGCTGATCGACAGCGAGCAACGCCTGCTGCAGTACGCCGAACTGGCCAAGGCGCTGGGACGGCGGCTGCGCATCGCACTGGAGATCGACATCGGCCTCGGGCGCGGCGGCTTCGCCACAGCGCAGGCTCTGACTCAGGCAATGCGGCAGCTTGGGCAACTACCGGGCCTGCAGTTGCAAGGGCTGATGGGATACGACGCGCATGTTGCCCATAACCCTCCCTGGCAAGGCCAGATCAAAGCGTTCAACGAGGCCGACAGGCGTTACCACCAGTTTATCGCCAGCGCCCGGGCGTTCAGCGAGCTATGGCCGACCGCGCCGCTGCTAAATGGCGGGGGCAGCCTGACCTACCTGCTGCACAGCCAGCAGCAAAGTTCGCTCAATGAGGTCGCCATTGGTTCTGCCTTGCTCAAGCCTGCGGAGTTCGATACGCCATTGCTGCAGGCGCATCAGCCAGCGTTGTGGATCGCCAGCCCGGTACTCAAGGCGCTCGACGGCGCCCTGCCCTACCTGCAGTCGCTGCAACCACTGATCGCAGCCTGGAACCCCAACCGCCAGCACGCCTACTACCTCTACGGCGGTCGCTGGCCAGCGCAGCCCGTCTCACCAGCAGGGCTCGACTTTGACCAACTCTACGGCCGCAGCGCCAATCAGGAACGCCTGATCGGCAGCGCCGCCACGCAGCTGACGAATCAGGACTGGGTATTTCTGCGCCCCGCGATCAGCGAAGGTCTGCTCGGCGATTTCAGCGAAATACGTCTACTACGCCGCGGCCAACTGGTCGGCCGCTGGAGCACAATAGACAGCGCCTGAAATTCCTCGACTGCGGCACTTCAGGCCGCTTGTATATTGGCCTCACGGCACTCTAGGCTTATGCCTCGCTCGTTGCTGAACAGGCACCTCACTCCTCCTCACTTCCCGCCGACAAGGAAGCTCGCATGAACCCACCGCGCTACAAGATAGTGTTCGACGGCCAACTGATGCCCGAGGCCTCGTTGGAAATGGTCAAGGAAAACCTGGCTCGCCTGTTCAAGAGCGACCCGGCGCGTATCGACAGTCTGTTCAGCGGGGCGCCGGTAGCGCTCAAGCGCGATCTGGGCGAGAGCGAGGCACAGCAGTACCTGAGCGCCCTGCAGAAGGCCGGCGCCAATGTGCGCAAGGAACTGGATCAGGCAGCCAGTCTCAGCCTGGTGCCGACCGAGGCCGAGACGGTGCAGGCCGAGCAAGCCGCAACGCCGACCATGACCTGCCCCAAATGCGGCCATGAACAAGCCAAGGCCGCCGAGTGCTCCGCCTGCGGCATCATCATCGACAAGTACCTCGCCCGTCAGGCGCAACTGGCCGAAGCGGCGCCTGTACAAGCCCCGGCTGCGGCGGCCTCGCCCTACGCGCCGCCGCAGGCGAATGTCGCCGAGCAACTGCCGCAATACTCGGAACTCAAGGTATTCAGCGTCAGCGGCCGGATTGGCCGCGTACGTTATCTGGGCTGGACCATGGCCATGCTGCTGTGCATGCTGCCAATGCTCCTGCTGTTCGCAGGTGCCTCAGCCATTTCCAGCGCCCTGGGCACCCTGATCATGGCCGCCGGCGTGATCGCCATGATCGTCATCGGGGTGTTCATCGGCGTCCAGCGTCTGCACGACATTGGCTGGTCCGGCTGGCTGTGGCTGCTCAACTTCGTTCCTTTCATTGGCAGTGTATTCGCACTGCTGATGCTGATCATTCCGGGCACTCAGGGGGCCAACCGCTACGGCCCGCCGCCGCCGCCTAACAGCACCGGAGTGAAGATCCTGGCCTGGCTGTTCCTGCTGGTGCCATTGACCGGCATCATCGCCGCCATCGCCCTGCCCCAGTATCAGGGCTATGTCGAGCGTGCCGCCGAGTATCAGGAGCAGTAATCCGCGACCATGCGTAGCTATGCATTGATCACAGGTGCCTCCAGCGGCATCGGCCTGGCCCTGGCCGAAGCCCTGGCGCGCCGGGGTCGCAACCTGATCCTGGTGGCACGCAGGCGTGACGCCCTGGAGAGCATCGCCTGCGAGTTGGCGCAGCGCTTCGGCGTCGAGGTGCTGTTTCGCCTCTGCGATCTGAGCGAGCCGCTGCAGCTGTCCGGCCTGTTACTGGAGCTGGAAGAAGGTCAGTGGCAAATCGACCTGCTGGTGAACAATGCCGGCCTGGGTTGCGCCGGCCCGTTCCTTGAGCAGGACTGGAGCCGCGAGCTGGAGCAGCTGGAGGTCAACGTCCTGGCGCTGACCCGTCTGTGTCACGCCCTTGGTCAGCGCATGGCCGAGCAGGGCGGTGGGCAGATTCTCAACGTCGCCTCGGTCGCGGCCTTCCAGCCCGGCCCCTGGATGAGCAGCTACTACGCCAGCAAGGCCTATGTGCTGCACTTTAGCGAAGGCTTGCGCGAGGAACTGAAAAGCCGCGGCGTGCGCGTATCGGTGCTCTGCCCCGGGCCAACCCACAGCGCCTTCTTTCGCGCGGCGCAGATGGACGTCACCCGTCTCGCCGGCAGCAAGCTGATGATGAGCGCCGAGGAAGTGGCGCTACTCACCGTGCGCGCGCTGGAAAACAACCGCGCCATCATCATTCCCGGTTGGCGCAACCGCCTGCTGGCACTGAGCCCACGCCTCGGGCCACGCTGGCTGGTGCGCAAACTCAGCGGCCGCCTGACCCGCCCCTTCACTGGCGCCTGATCAACCGGCATTGACCGTTCGTCCATCCGCCCAGGCACGCAAGGCTGCCAAGCGCTCGGCCATCACCACCGACAGCGGCGCGGTGTTCTGCAACGTGCGCAGCAGCAGTTGCTGATCGACCGCCTGCTGCTGCGCCTGTCCGGCGTACAAGGCGCTGACCACGGCCTGCTCGATCTCTGCGCCGGAATAGCCCTCGCTGGCCGCGGCGAGCTGCGCCAGGTCGAAGGTGGCGGGGTCCAGTTCGCGGCGCTGCAGGTGGATACGGAAGATATCGGCACGCACTTCGGCACTGGGCAGGTCGACGAAGAACAGTTCGTCGAAGCGCCCTTTGCGCACCAGCTCAGGCGGCAGGCGGTCGATGGCGTTGGCCGTGGCGACGACGAATACCGGCGCCTTGCGCTCGGCCATCCAGGTCAGCAGGGTGCCCAATACACGCTGGCTCACGCCACCGTCATGGTCGCCACTGGCCAGTCCCTTCTCCACCTCGTCCATCCACAGCACGCAGGGCGCCATCTGTTCGGCCAGGCGCAACGCCTCGCGCAGGTTACGCTCGGTCTCGCCGAAGAACTTGTTGTACAGGCAGGCGAAATCCAGGCGCAGCAGCGGCAGGCCCCAGAGCCCGGCAACAGCCTTGGCGGCCAGACTCTTGCCGCCGCCCTGCACGCCGACCAGCATCACACCCTTGGGCGCATCGATGCCACTACCTTCGAGAAAGCCCGCCTGACGCTCGGCCAACCAGCGCTTGAGGTTGAGCAGGCCACCCACTTCGGCGAAGCGCGCCGTGTCGTATTCGAAGCTGAGCACGCCCTCCAGATCCAGCAGCTGGAACTTGGTCTTGTTCAGCTCGGGAATGTCTTCCTGAGTGATCGCACCGTCGTCGCAAATGACGTTGCGCGCCAGCGCCCGCGCCTCGGCATGACTCAGGCCACGCAGGTTCTTGACCACCTGCTGCAGGGTACGATTGTCGGTGCGTACGCGTGCACCGCGGTTGCCTTCGCTCCAGCGCGCTGCCTCGTCGCGCACGATGCCCAGCAGTTCGTCCTCCGACGGCAGCGCGAGACTGAAGCGCGCCGCGAAACGCTGCACTTCGGCAGGCAACTTGAACGCATGTGACACCAGCACCAGCGTCGGCTTGTGCGCCGCCTCGCTCATGGCGATTTCCTTGAGCAGGCGTACCAGCCGCGGGTTGTCATCGAGAAATGGATGCAGATCGCACATCACGTAGAGATTCGGCTGCGGGTCGGCCTTGATCATGCGCAGCGCCGCTTCCGGCTCCAGGGTCGGCGACTCGTCGACCGGCGCGCCGCCGAAGCCCAGGCGCTGCAAGCCCTCGGTCACCGACCAGGTGTGCAGACCGAGACCGCGCTTGACCGCCAGGCCAGTAAGGGTTTCCAGCACGCGCATCTCGTCCCACGACTCGATCACCACCAGCTTGACCTTGGAATCGAGCACCAGCCCGAGATCATGAATATCGTTCTTCAACACCCGCTCCTTGTGAAGTTTGGCCAGCCGGAAAAGCAGGGTTACCATCCGCGATTTCGCAGAATCGGAGCACACAGCATGGACCGTCTGAACTGGCAGATCGTCGCCGCAGGTCTCACATCGTGCAAGTGCTGAAAGCGCGCTGCGTCACAGCCGTCGTCTCCATTGCCATCGCCACTAGTGCGCTGCTGGTGAACCGAGCGGCCGTCGCCATCGAGGCTATCAGCGATCCACTATCAAGCGGCGGCCAGGGCCCTGAAATGGTGGTTGTTCCGGCTGGCGCGTTTGCCATGGGCGATGCCAACGGTCGCGGCAACGACAACGAGCGCCCGCCAAGGACCATCGCTTTCGATCAGCCCTTCGCCATCGGTCGCTACGAAGTCACTTTTGCCGACTGGCAGAAATACGCCGACGCCAACGAGCTGCCCATGCCCGATAACGAGGGCTGGGGACTTTCCGCGCAGCGTCCGGTGATCCACGTGTCCTGGCGCGACGCCCACGCCTACGCCCAATGGCTTTCACGCGAGACCGGTGCGCGCTATCGCCTGCCGACCGAAGCCGAATGGGAGTATGCGGCACGCGGCGGCAGCTAGAGCTACTTCTGGTGGGGGGACGAACTCGACAGCAACGAACAGGCGCCACGCGCTCATTGCCGCGGATGCGCCAGCTCGCGCCTGCTGCGTAACAAGACGGCCGCCGTCGGCCAGTTCCCGGCCAATGGCTTCGGCCTGCATGACACCGCAGGCAATGTCTGGGAATGGACGGCTTCGAACTACACGCAACGCTTCGACGGCAGCGAAACGCAGAGCGCCGGGCTGCTCGACAACAGCCCGCGCGCGGTGCGCGGCGGCGCCTGGAACAGCGGCCCGGCCTACCTGCGCAGCAGCATGCGCGACCTCAAGCAACCCCATCATCGCGACTATGCATTGGGGTTTCGTGTGCTGCGCGAGCTGCCCTGAGAGACTGCCCAAAGTCTGCTGCGCATCGACCCTGCTGCGTTAAAAACAGGCTCGGAGGCCGCTTGCGGCCAACGTCCTTCAGGGCGGCCCCGAAGGGGCGAGCGGAGCGAGTCATGCTCATGTACAAAAGTACAGTCGCCCGCGACTCCGACCGTTCCTCACCTGTTTTTGCGGGGCCGCCATCGGTATTGCACGATCCTAGCTCGCGAGACTTTAGAACAGCCTCTGAGCCACGGACGGCCTGGCGACTTTGCAGTAGACTAGCGCTGTTGTTACCTCTGGAGGTGCCTTATGGCCAGCGAACGCCAGTATTCCCCCGTCGACCGCCTGCTGCTGCAAGCCGATGCCGCGCTGCGTACCCTGCTGCCCTTCAGCGGCGCATCGGGCCGACCATCACCCGCCATCGTGCAGAACGATACGGAACTGAGCAGCGAGGAGTCGCGCCACGTCGCCGGCCTGATGCGCATCAACCACACTGGCGAAGTGTGCGCTCAGGCGCTCTATCAGGGGCAGGCGCTGACCGCCAAGCTGCCGGAAGTGCGCAGCGCCATGGAACATGCCGCCGATGAGGAGATCGACCATCTGGCCTGGTGCGAACAGCGCATTCGCGAACTGGGCAGCCACCCGAGCGTGCTCAACCCATTGTTCTATGGCCTGTCATTCGGCGTGGGCGCGGTTGCCGGGCTGGTCAGTGATCGCGTCAGCCTGGGATTCGTCGCCGCCACCGAAGACCAGGTATGCAAGCATCTGGATGAACATCTGGAGCAACTGCCCGAGCATGACGCCAAGTCACGCGCCATCCTCGAGCAGATGCGCGTCGACGAGCAACAGCATGCCAACAGCGCCCTGGCAGCTGGTGGCGTACGCTTCCCGACACCGGTGAAGTTCGGCATGACCCTGTTGTCGAAAGTCATGACCAAGAGCACCTACCGCATCTGAACGAACAAGGGCGCCATCCGGCGCCCTTTTCATTTGCAGCGAGCCGGCTCAGCCCAACTCGACGATTTCGTAGTCGTGGCTGATATCGACGCCGGCACGGCCCAACATGATCGAGGCCGAGCAGTACTTCTCTGCCGACAGCTCCACCGCTCGCTTGACCTGGGCTTCCTTCAGGCCGCGACCTTTGACGACGAAGTGCAAGTGAATCTTGGTGAACACCTTGGGCTCCTCGCCTGCACGCTCGGCATCGAGAAAGACCTCGCAGCTTTCCACGGGTTGGCGCCCCTTGCGCAGGATGCTCACCACATCGAAATTGCTGCAGCCACCGAGGCCGATCAGCAACATCTCCATCGGCCGAATTCCGAGATTGCGACCGCCGGCATCGGGCGGACCGTCCATGACGACGGCATGGCCGCTACCGGACTCGCCGAGGAACAGAGCTTCACCGGCCCACTGCACACGCGCTTTCATCGATATTCGCTCCCAGAGTGGCAAAGTCAGGCAGATTAACATAGGTAAAGGACAAACCGATTTGCCCCCGAAGCGAGAAAGTTCCCTTGGCTTGTGTTACCCAGATCGCAAAAAAAAACGTACTCGTAGCACGTCTGTTAAGCTGACGCCGAATCGCTGGCACACTTGGCCAGATAACAAATAAGAAATTGCCGTTGGACAAAGGCCTTCACTTTTCATCTTCGGGACTCGGGCATGGTTGCTATCACCCTTACACCTAAAATCAAGAACCTCGACAAGCTTCTCGCGCACTGTCATCGCCGCCGCTACACCGCCAAAAGCACCATCATCTACGCAGGCGATCGCTGCGAAACCCTGTTCTTCATCGTCAAAGGATCGGTCACCATCCTGATCGAGGATGACGATGGCCGCGAGATGATCATCGCCTACCTCAACTCTGGCGATTTCTTCGGTGAAATGGGCCTGTTCGAGAAGGATGGCGCGGAGAAGGAGCGCAGTGCCTGGGTACGCGCCAAGACCGAATGCGAGGTCGCGGAAATCAGCTACGCCAAGTTCCGCGAACTGACTCAGCAGGATCCGGACATCCTCTTCGCCCTGGGCAGCCAGATGGCCGAGCGCCTGCGCAACACCACGCGCAAGGTCGGCGACCTGGCCTTCCTCGACGTGACCGGCCGCGTCGCACGCACCCTGCTCGATCTGTGCAAGCAGCCGGACGCCATGACCCACCCGGACGGCATGCAGATCAAGATCACCCGTCAGGAAATCGGTCGCATCGTCGGCTGCTCGCGGGAGATGGTCGGCCGCGTGCTCAAGTCCCTGGAAGAACAGGGCCTGGTGCACGTCAAGGGCAAGACCATGGTGGTGTTCGGCACGCGCTGAACAACCAACCCAAAAGAAAAAAGCCGGCTTGATCGCCGGCTTTTTCATGCGTCCTATTCGGGGTCGTTGCCGACCACCGCAGCGCGGCCGCGCTCGGGAAAGAACAGGCGCTGCAATTCACTGCCCGGACTTTCCGCACGCATAAAGGCTTCACCCACGAGGAAGGCGTAGACCTCGTTGATCTCCATCAGCTCAACGTCGGCGCGATTGAGAATGCCGCTCTCGGTCACCACCAGGCGATCACGCGGGATGCGCGGCAGCAGGTCAAGGGTGGTTTCCAGACTGACATCGAAGGTGTGCAGGTTGCGGTTGTTGATTCCCACCAGCGGCGTGTCCAGGGTATGCAGCGCACGCTCCAACTCCTCGCCGTCATGCACCTCGACCAGCACATCGAGGCCGACGTCCTTGGCCACCGAGGCCAGTTCGGCCATGCGCACGTCATCCAGACAGGACACGATCAGCAGCACACAGTCAGCACCCAGGGCGCGTGCTTCTACGATCTGATAGGGATCGACCATGAAATCCTTGCGGATCACCGGTAGCGCGCAGGCCGCACGGGCCTGCTGCAGATACTGGTCGGCGCCTTGGAAGAAATCGATATCGGTGAGCACCGACAGGCAGGTGGCACCACCTGCCTCGTAGCTGCGGGCGATATCGGCCGGGACGAAGTCGGCGCGCAGCACGCCCTTGCTCGGCGAGGCCTTCTTGATCTCGGCGATTACCGCTGGCTGCTTGCGCGCTGCCTGTTCCAGCAGGGCGCGGGCAAAGCCACGCGGCGCATCGGCGGCGCGGGCGGCCGCCTCGAGTTCGGCCAGGCTGACCTGGGCACGGCGCGCGGCAACCTCCTCGAACTTACGGGTGACGATCTTCTCCAGTACGGTTGGCACGCTCACCCTTCGTTCTCCTGTTTGAATACCGCGGTAAAGGACACCAGCTCCTCCAGCTTCTCACGCGCCAGCCCGGTGTGCAGCGCATCATGCGCCAGCTGGATACCTTCGCGCAGACTGCTGGCGTGATCGGCAGCATAGAGCGCAGCGCCCGCGTTGAGCACGATCATGTCGGCAGCCTTCTGGCCGTTCTCGGTCCTGCGCCGGCCCAGCGCATCGCGGATCAGTTCCAGGGACTGCTCGGCGTTGTCGACGGTCAGGCCGATCAGGCTCTGGCTCTTGATGCCGAAATCCTCGGGCTGGATGCGGTACTCGCTGACCTTGCCGTCCTTGAGCTCGGCGACGAAGGTAGGCGCGGCCAGGCTGATCTCGTCCAGGCCATCCTGCGCATGCACCACCAGCACGTGCTCGCTGCCCAGGCGCTGCAGCACTTCGGCCATGGGGCGGCACAGCGCCTGGCTGAACACGCCGATAACCTGATGCCTGGCACCCGCCGGATTGGTCATCGGGCCGAGCATGTTGAAGATGGTGCGCAGGCCCAGCTCACGACGCGGGCCGATGGCATGCTTCATCGCGCCATGATGGGACGGGGCGAACATGAAGCCGACGCCCACGCTCTCGACGCAGCGCGCCACCTGCTCGGGCTTGAGCCCCAGGTAGACGCCGGCGGCTTCCAGCAGATCGGCGCTGCCGCTCTTGCCGGAGACTGCGCGGTTGCCGTGCTTGGCCACCTTGCCGCCGGCCGCCGCGACGACGAAGGCCGCCGCGGTGGAGACGTTGAAGATGTTCATGCCATCGCCGCCGGTGCCGCAGGTGTCGACCAGGCGCTCGGCGTCGATGACCACCGGAGCCGCCAGCTCGCGCATGACGCTGGCGGCGCCGACGATCTCGTCGATGGTCTCGCTCTTCATGCGCATGCCCATGAGGAAGGCGCCAATCTGCGCGTCGGTACACTGGCCGGTCATGATTTCGCGCATCACCGCCTGCATTTCCTCGGTGGTCAGATCGAGCTGGGCGACGATCCGGTTGAGGGCTTCCTTGATATTCATGCGCGCACGCCTCCGGTCTGCTTGAGGAAGTTGGCGAACAGTTCGTGGCCCTGCTCGGTGAGGATGGACTCGGGGTGGAACTGCACGCCCTCGACGTTCAGGGTCTTGTGGCGCAGGCCCATGATCTCGTCGACCGAGCCGTCGTCATGCTGGGTCCAGGCGGTGATCTCCAGGCAATCCGGCAGGGTTTCGCGCTTGACCACCAGAGAATGATAGCGGGTCACGGTGAGCGGGTTGTTCAGACCGGCGAACACGCCCTTGTCCGCATGGAACACCGGGCTGGTCTTGCCGTGCATCACCTGGCGCGCGCGCACCACGTCGCCGCCGTAGGCCTGGCCGATGCTCTGGTGGCCGAGGCAGACGCCGAGGATCGGCAACTTGCCGGCGAAATGCAGGATGGCCTCGATGGAGACCCCCGCCTCGGTCGGCGTGCACGGGCCGGGCGAGACAACGATGCGCTCGGGCTTCAGTGCTTCGATCTCGGCGATGCTCAGTTCGTCATTGCGGATCACGTGCACGTCGGCGCCCAGCTCACCCAGGTACTGCACGACGTTGTAGGTGAAGGAGTCGTAATTATCGATCATCAAAAGCATGGTACGGCTCCTGTTATTCCTGGGCCTGGACGGCAGTCTGTTCGGCGAGCGCAACGGCGCGGAACATGGCGCGGCGCTTGTTCAGGGTTTCTTCCCACTCCAGCGCGGGCACCGAGTCGGCGACGATGCCGGCGCCGGCCTGCACGTGCAGCTCAAAGTCCTTGATCACCGCAGTACGGATGGCGATGGCGGTGTCCATGTTGCCGTTCCAGGCGTAGTAGCCGACTGCGCCGCCGTAGACGCCGCGCTTGACCGGCTCCAGCTCGTCGATGATTTCCATGGCGCGAATCTTCGGCGCGCCGGACAGGGTGCCGGCCGGCAGGATGGCGCGCAGCGCGTCCATCGCCGACAGCTCGGGCTTGAGCTGACCGGTGACGTTGGAAACGATATGCATGACGTTGGAATAGCGCTCGATGACCATCTTCTCGGTGAGCTTGACCGAGCCGATCTGCGACACGCGGCCGGTGTCGTTACGGCCCAGATCGATCAGCATCAGGTGCTCAGCGATCTCCTTGGCGTCGGACAGCAGGTCGTCTTCCAGCGCCTTGTCCGCCTCCTCGCTGGCGCCGCGCGGACGCGTACCGGCGATAGGGCGCACGGTGACCAGACCATCCTCGACGCGCACCAGCACCTCCGGCGAGGAGCCGACCACATGGAAGTCGCCGAAGTTGAAGAAGTACATATAAGGCGTCGGGTTGATGCAGCGTAGCGCGCGGTACAGGTCGATGGGCGCGGCCTTGAACGGAATCGACATGCGCTGGGAGATGACCACCTGCATGCAGTCGCCGGCCAGGATGTACTCCTTGATGGAACGAACCGCCGCCTCGTAGTCGCCCTGGCTGTAGCTGGAGCGAAACGCCGGTTCCTCGCCCAGCGGCGCGGACAGGTCCACGCCCAGGCGCGGGGTGATCGGCTGACGTAGCTTGTGCAGGATCTCGCGCAGGCGCGCATGGCCTTGCTCGAAGGCATCCGGCTGAGCCGGGTCGGCCAGAACGATGCCGTGCATCTTGCCGGCCAGGTTGTCGAACACCACCACCGCGTCGGACACCATCAGCAGGATGTCCGGCGTGCCCAGCGCATCGGGATTGACCCCCGCAGCCAGCTTGGGCTCGACGTAGCGCACGCTGTCATAGCCGAAGTAGCCCACCAGGCCACCGTTGAAACGCGGCAGACCGGCGATGGTCGGCACCTTGTAACGCGCCTTGAACTGCTCGACGAACTCCAGCGGGTCGGCACATTGGTGGCGTTCGACCTCGACGCCGTCGGTGCAGACCACCACGTCATGGCCATGCACGCGCAGCACGGTGCGCGCCGGCAGGCCGATGATCGAATAACGGCCCCATTTCTCGCCGCCCTGCACGGATTCGAGCAGGTAGGAATTGGGCGCGTCGGCCAGTTTCAGGTAGATGGACAGCGGCGTGTCGAAATCCACCAGGGTTTCGCAGGCCAGGGGAATGCGGTTGTAGCCTTCAGCGGCTAAACGCAGGAATTCTTCATGGGTCATGATCAGCCTCATGGCTCGGGGAAAACGGTCGGGTGCAAACGGGCCGCGCGCAGCGGCAGGACGAAATCAGGCGCGCCAGCGCCAACGGGCCAGGGCCTTGATGACCTTCATCCAGAGTTTGCAGCTAACCACCACGGTGCGATCTCGACAGGCGGGGGAATAAGGAGAGCGGCCAAGGTAGCAGCTACAAGCCAAGCCCTGCAAGCGGGGCAAAGCGATAGCTTGTTAGGAGCGGATTTATCCGCGATCCCAATCGCCAGTTTCGCGGATAAATCCGCTCCTACAAAAGCCGAATGGCGTAGCTGAAGATTCGTCAGAGCAACTCGGCGAGGCTATCGACCACCAGGTTCGGTTTCTCTTCGGTGATCGGGCGGCCATGGTTATAGCCGTAGCTCACCGCGACGCAGGGCACACCTGCTGCGTGAGCGGCCAGCACATCGTTGCGCGAGTCGCCGACGAACAGCGATTGCGATACCTCGACACCCGCCAGGCGCATCACCTGGAGCAACGCAGCCGGGTCGGGTTTCTGCTGCGGCAGGGTGTCGCCGCCGATGATCCAGCGGAAATAACCGCCCAGGCCGACCTGCTCCAGCAACGGCGCGACGAAGCGCTCCGGCTTGTTGGTCACCACCGCCAGTTCGACGGCAGCGGTACTCAATGCTTCGAGCAGCTCGTGCACCCCCGGGTAGAGCGCGGTCAGGTCATGACAGTCGGCGTAGATATCGAGAAAGCGTGCCAGCGCCCGCTCTGTCTCGGCCTCGCCCACCGCGGAATGATCCAGGCCACCGGCCAGGGCGCGACGCACCAGCACGCGGGCGCCATTGCCGACCCACTCGCGAACCTGCTCTACACCAGCCGGCGCGCGTCCCAGCTCGACCAGCATGCGGTCGACCGCTGCGGCCAGGTCAGGCACCGAGTCGATCAGCGTGCCATCCAGGTCGAACATCACCAGGCGCGGCAGCTCGCCGCCGCACAGCGCGCGCAGCGGTTTCATCCACGCACCTGGGCCAGTTCGGCGCGCATGGCGTCAATCACCGCCTTGTAGTCCGGCTGGTTGAAGATGGCCGAGCCGGCGACGAAGGTGTCAGCGCCCGCCTCGGCGATCTCGCGAATATTCTGCACGTTGACGCCACCGTCGATCTCCAGACGGATCTCGCGACCGCTGGCATCGATCAGCGCGCGCGCTTCACGCAGCTTGTCGAGGGTACCGGGGATGAACTTCTGCCCGCCGAAGCCGGGGTTGACGCTCATCAGCAGGATCATGTCGACCTTGTCCATCACGTACTTGAGCACGTCCAGCGGAGTAGCCGGGTTGAATACCAGGCCGGCCTTGGCGCCGCCCGCCTTGATCAGCTGCAGCGAACGATCGATGTGCTCGGAGGCTTCCGGGTGGAAGGTGATGTACGACGCGCCGGCTTCGATGAAGTCGCCGATGATGCGATCCACCGGCTTGACCATCAGGTGCGCGTCGATCGGCGCGGTGATGCCGTATTTGCGCAGCGCCGAGCAGACCATCGGGCCGATGGTCAGGTTGGGCACGTAGTGGTTGTCCATGACATCGAAGTGGACGATGTCCGCCCCGGCGGCGAGTACGTTGTCCACTTCCTCACCCAGGCGGGCGAAGTCGGCGGAAAGGATCGACGGAGCGATGGCGAAGGGTTGCATGGCGCACCTCTGAGTGCTGGATCACGGTGGCGCGCATTGTAGCGGCTGTGGCGCCCTTGATCGACAAGCGCAGGAGACAGTGGGAGGCGCTTTAGCCGCGAGCTTCTGGCTTTTGTGCCAAGCCGGTCGCGGCTAAAGCCCCTCCCACAATAGCGACCTGATTCAAATACCGCCGAGGCAGAGGTACTTGATCTCCAGATACTCGTCCAACCCGTACTTGGAGCCTTCACGACCCAGGCCGGAAGCCTTGATGCCACCGAACGGCGCGACTTCATTGGAGATCAGCCCGGTATTGATGCCGACCATGCCGTACTCCAGCGCCTCGCCGACGCGGAAGGCGCGGCCCAGGTCGCGGGTGTAGAAGTAGCCGGCCAAACCGAACTCGGTGTCATTGGCCTGGCGGATCACTTCCGCTTCGTCGCTGAAGCGGAACAGCGGCGCCAGCGGGCCGAAGGTTTCCTCGCGGGCCACGCGCATGTCCGGAGTCACGTCGGCCAGCACGGTGGGCGCGAAGAAATTGCCGCCCAGCGCCTGACCGCCCTGCAACACCCTGGCGCCCTTCTCCAGCGCATCGGTCAGATGCGCCTGCACCTTGGCCACGGCATTGGCGTCTATCAGCGGGCCGGTGGTCACGCCAGCTTCAGTGCCCTGGCCAACCTTGAGCCCTGCCACCGCTGCCGCCAGTTTCTCGGCGAAGGCGTCGTACACACCGTCCTGCACGTAGATACGGTTGGCGCACACGCAGGTCTGGCCGGCGTTGCGGTATTTGGCGACCATGGCCCCCTCGACCGCAGCGTCGAGATCGGCATCGTCGAAGACGATGAACGGCGCATTGCCGCCCAGCTCCAGGGACAGTTTCTTCAGGGTCGGTGCGCATTGCTCCATCAGCTTGATGCCGACGCCGGTGGAGCCGGTGAACGACAACTTGCGCACGATGGGGTTGGCGCACAGCTCACCGCCCACTTCACGGGAGCGCTCGACATCCGCCGGAAGCACACTGAACAGTCCGGCCGGGACGCCAGCGCGTTCGGCCAGCACAGCCAGGGCCAGGGCACTGAAAGGCGTCTGCGGCGCGGGCTTGAGCACCATGGCACAGCCGGCGGCCAGGGCCGGGCCGGCCTTGCGGGTGATCATCGCCGCAGGGAAATTCCATGGAGTGATCGCCGCGGCTACACCGATCGGTTCCTTGGTGACGATCAGGCGCTTGTCGGCCTGGTGGCCGGGAATGGTGTCGCCATAGACGCGCTTGGCCTCCTCGGCGAACCACTCGATGAACGAGGCGGCGTAGAGCACTTCACCGCGGGCTTCGGCCAGCGGCTTGCCCTGCTCGGCGGTCATGATCTGCGCCAGATCGTCCTGGCTGGCGAGCATCAGCTCGTACCATTTGCGCAGACGCGCGGCGCGCTCCTTGGCGGTCAGCGCACGCCAGGTCGGTTGCGCGGCCCGGGCGGCTTCGATGGCGCGGCGTGTTTCGTCTGCCCCCAGGTTCGGTACATGGCCAAGGGACTCGCCGTTGGCCGGGTTGAAAATTTCCGTGACGGCGCCGTCGGGCGCGTCACACCATTGGCCATCGATGTAGGCCTGATGGCGCAGCAGATCGGGATCATTGAGTTTCATGCACTACTCCTGCAGCCGGAGACACAAGGCTCCGGCTGGTCAATTCGAAAAGCTCACTCGCTTGGCGGCAGATCCTTGGTGAAGGTCTGGTCGTTTTCGCCACGGAACATCTGCGCCCCGTAGATCAGCGCGCACAGGCCGACGCCGATGGCGAAGGCCCAGGCGGCACCCTTGATCGCCAGCACCGCGCCGATTACCCCGGCGATGCCCAGATCACGCTGGCTGCGCGCCTCCATGATGCCCAGGCGTACGCTGACGTAGCCCTGAATCAGCAGGGTCAGCGCCAGTGCTACACCGAGAATCGGCTGCAGCAGGGTGACCACCGGCAACAGCAACAGGCCGGTGTTGGTGCCCCAGCGGAACGAGCCGACGCCACCGTAGATGGACTTCATCGCCTGGGCGCCGCCCTTGAAACGCTCGGTGATCACCACCTGCATGGCCGACCACTGCGGGCCGCACATGGCCACGTCAGGGCCGAAAATGCTCATGAAAGCGTTGCGCCCGCCAAAGATCATGTGCGATCGGTTGGGGTTGAAGTCGACCTTCTCGTCACTGCGGATATGGTCGGCTTCGCCCAGAATGGCCTTGGCGCCCAGTACGTCGCCGAACACCACCAGGTAGGCGGCGAACACGGTAGGGATGGCGGTGATGAACATCATCAACGGCGGCATGCCGAGGCCGAACACCGTGTATTCGTTCCACAGGGTGACGAAGTCAGGCTTGCTGATGCCCCACTCGATACTTGGCCACGGCGCCTCGCCGAAGATCGGCGCGACGAACACCGCCAGCAGGATGATCGGGAAGATGCCCAGCTTGGCGAAGTTCCACCAGAAGCGGCTGCGCTTCTTCAACTGCTGGAAGTGCAGCGAGAACACCAGGTAGAAGGCGATGCCGACGGCGATGGAAATGGTCCAGGGGAAGCTGTCGAAGCGCCCGCCTTCCTTGAACACGGTGACCACCGCACTGAGGCCGGCACCCATGATGATGCCGGCCTTGAGCGCCGAGGGCACCAGCGACACCACCTTGCGCGCCATGCCCGTCATCCCCAGTCCTATGGAGAACGCCCCCAGCATCAACTGGAAGGCGATCAGCGCATGCACCCGCTCCGGGCCCTCCGGGAACTGACTGCAGTAGGCCATCAGCAGGGGGATCGCCGGGGTGATCCACCCCGGCACCACCGGGTCGCCGAGTAGATGGTGGGTCAGGTACAGCAGGCCGTTTAGCATGACCACCGCCAGCGCCACCTCGAAAGGCATGCCGAGGAATTCGGTCATCAGCGGGATTGCCGCCAGGTCCACCGCGCACATGAGCAGACCCTGCATGTAATCGGAGAGTTCGAAGCGGTAGTGAATGAACGGCAGCCGTACCTTGAACGGCCCCAGCGGCCAGTACGCGGTTTCGACGCCCAGATTTTGTTGATGCGGTTCGGACATGTGAATCACCCAATGTTATTAGAGTTGTAAGCAGCGAGCCCCGGCTTGGCCGGGGCTGTTGGTCATCGGTAGCGGCGAGGGTTCAGTAGGCGGCGCGGTAGATCTGCTCGATGTCGCCGGCAGTCAGGCGCCGCGGATTGTTGCGCATCAGGCGGTCGATCTTGCTGGCCTCCTCGGCCATCGCCGGGATGGCATCCTCGGGCACGTTGAAGCTGCGCATGCCCTTGGGGATGTCGACGCTGGCGCACAGCTCGGCCATGGCCTCGACGGCCAGGTCGGCAGCAGCCTTGTCGCTCAGGCCGTGAGTCTGCACGCCCAGGGCGGCGGCGATCTCGGCCATGCGCTCGACGCAGGCCAGCTTGTTCCAGGCCATCACGTAGGGCAGTAGCAAGGCATTGCTGACGCCGTGGGCGATGTTGAAGCGCCCGCCCAGCGGATAGGCCAGGGCGTGCACGGCACCAACCCCGGCGTTGCCGAAGGCCATGCCGGCCATCAGGCTGGCGGTGGCCATGTCTTCACGCGCCTGCAGATCGGCCGGATTGGCGTAAGCCTTGGGCAGCGCCTTGGCGATCAGCTTGATGGCGCCGATGGCCAGGGCGTCGGTGATCGGCGAGGCATTCACCGACAGGTAGGATTCCACCGCGTGCACCAGGGCATCGACACCGCTGGCGGCGGTCACGCTACGCGGACAGGTCAGGGTCATCACCGGGCTGACCAGGGCCACGTCGGGCAGCAGATAGTCGCTGACGATGCCCTTTTTCAGCTGCGCCTGCTTGTCCGACAGGATCGACACGTTGGTCACTTCCGAGCCGGTGCCGGCAGTGGTGGGGATGGCGATCAGCGGCGGGCCCTTGCGCTTGACCTGATCGACACCGAACAGCTCCTCCAGGGCGCCGTCATGACCAACATAGCCAGCCACCGCCTTGGCGATGTCGATGGCACTGCCACCGCCGACACCGATCAGACCATCGTGCCCTCCGTCGCGGTAGACCTTGGCGCAAGCCTCGACTATGGCGATCTCGGGCTCCGGTTCCACAGCGTCGAAAATGCCGTAGGCACGCTCGCCGAGCTGCTTGAGCACGTGATCCACGGTGCCGGACTTGAGCAGGATGGCGTCGGTGACGATCAGTGGATTGTCGATTTTCAGACGGGGCAGCTCGTGCGCCAGTTGCTCCACAGCGCCTTGGCCGGTCAAAAGCTTATTGGCGATCTTGAAGGCAGCGATAGTCATCATCAGGCCCTTTTGTGCATTGTAAAAACTGGACGGGTTCGAGGCCTGCCTTAGCCATTCCTGTGCCAGCTCGCGCAAACCAGCGCCCTAGAAGGCTTGCGTCGATTTGTCACAGCTCGACCCAAGGCCCTAGCGATTAGAAAATCAATCAAAAGATCGCCTTATGATCCATTTCCCAATCATCCCTGTTCCCAGCGTTTCATCTTCTGCACCAGCGTCGCCTGGCTGAGGCCAAGGGCCTTGGCCGCCTCGCGTGTGGTCTTGTGCTGCACCAGTGCCTTGCGGATCAGGCGCCGCTCCAGGTTCTCTACCTGCTTGCGCAGCGGCAGCAGGTTATCGTCGGTAGCGTCTTGGCGAGCCGCGCGCACCTCGTCTGGCAGATCGAACAATTCGATCGACTCGCCGATGCAAGTCACCACTAGGCGCTCCACCAGATTGATCAGCTCACGGATATTGCCCGGCCAGGCATAGTCGGTAAGTTCATCCAGAGCTTCCATGCCCCAGGTCAGCGCGCGGCCATAGCGCTGGTTGAATTCGGCCAGGTAGAACTGCAGCAGCGGCTGGATTTCATCGGCCCGCTCGCGCAATGCGGGTATGTGGATAGGCACGACGTTGAGCCGGTAATAGAGGTCGGCGCGAAAACGCCCTTCGGCGACCATCTTGCGCAGGTCGTGGTGGGTAGCGGTGATGATGCGCACATCGACCTCTTTCAGCTCCAGCCCACCGACCGGAATGAAACGACTCTCCTCGATCACCTTGAGCAACTTGACCTGCAGCGCCAGCGGCAGGTCGCCGATCTCGTCGAGAAACACCGTGCCGTGGTTGGCCAACTCCAGCAGGCCGCGCTTGCCCTTGCTGCCGGCACCCGTGAAGGCGCCCGCGACATAACCGAACAGCTCCGCCTCAATCAGGTTCTCTGGCAGCGCTCCGCAGTTGAGCGCCAGGAACGGTTGCGCGGCACGCGCGCTGCTCTTGTGAATGTATTGGGCGATCAGCGTCTTGCCGACACCGGTTTCCCCCTGTAGCAAGACCTTCACGTCGCTGGCGGCAACCTGGCGGGCCTGGGCGAAAATACGCCCCGAGGCCGGACGATCAGCCACCGGCGAGGCATGGAGCAGGTCGTCACGCTGGCCGGCGTGCAACTTCGCCGTGCTGTTACGTAGTTGCTTGAGCTGCTGCAGCTCGTCGCGCTCGTGCTTCATGCGCAGCAGCTCGGTCATGTCTCGCACGGTGCTGACTACGTAGCGCACCTTGCCGTCGGCGGCAAAAATAGGCGTGCCACTGACCAGCAGGCGTTTGCCCTGACTGACGCTCTGCATCAGCGACAACGCCTTACCCTCCTTCAACACGCGCAGCGACACCGACTGCGAGATGACGCCCTGCTCCACCAGCGCCTGCATGTGCTGGCCGACCACATCTTCGCTGCGCAGCCCAGTCAGACGTTCATAGGCGCTGTTGACCTTAAGAGTGATGCCATCGGCATCGGTGATGTAAAGGCCATCGTGCAGCGCATCGATCAGCTCACGAAATCCGGGATCATCGAAGTCCATCTGGCCGCCTTGTTACACAGGAGAAACGGCACATTCTACGCCCGGAAACGACCAAGGCCCCGCCGGTTTCCCGGCGAGGCCTTGGTCTTACAGTTGCGGCGGTTTATTCCGGCGTCGAAGTGCGCAGCTTCTCGCTACGCCCGCGCAGCCACTCCAGGGTCAGCAGCAGCAGGATGGAGAAGCCGATCAACAGTGTGGCGGCGGCGGCGATGGTCGGCGACAGGTTCTCGCGGATGCCACTGAACATCTGTCGCGGCAGGGTGGCCTGCTCGGGGCCGGCGAGGAACAGGGTCACCACCACTTCATCGAACGAGGTGGCGAAGGCGAACAGCGCCCCGGAGATCACCCCCGGCGCGATCAGCGGCAGGGTCACGCGGCGGAAGGTGGTCAGCGGCGAGGCGCCGAGGCTGGCGGCGGCGCGCACCAGATTGTGGTTGAAGCCCTGCAGCGTGGCCGACACGGTGATGATGACGAAGGGCACGCCCAGTACCGCATGCACCAGAATCAGCGAGATGTAACTGTTGCCCATGCCCAGCGGGGCGAAGAACAGGTAGCTAGCGACACCGATGATCACCACCGGAACGATCATCGGCGAGATCAGCAGGCTCATCACCAGCGCCTTGCCACGAAACTCGCCACGGGTCAGGCCGATGGCCGCCAGGGTACCGAAGACCATGGCCAGCAGCGTCGCGGCCGGCGCGATGATCAGGCTGTTCTTCAGCGAACGCATCCAGTCGGCGGACATGAAGAAGTCTTCGTACCAGCGCAGCGAGAAGCCCTGCAGCGGGTAGACCAGGAAGGTGCCGGAGTTGAACGACAGCGGCACGATCACCAGTACCGGCAGGATCAGGAACAGCAGCACCAGGGCGCAGATGATACGCAGGCCGTAGTACCAGAGGCGCTCGACGGGTGACATGTAGGGGCTGAGCATGGCTGTGACTCCATTTAGCGTTTAGCTCCCCTCTACCGCTTGCGGGAGAGGGGTTGGGGGAGAGGGTTTGGTAAACAGCCGCCCTCTCCCGCCCTTCGGGCACCCTCTCCCATGAATGGGAGAGGGTCATCAGATGGTCTGCTACGCAGACCGCTTTTTAACCAAGCCTCAGCTTGCTGGCGCCGACCAGCCAGCTGTACACCACGTAAAGCACCAGGGTCGCAGCCAGCAACAGGCCGCCAAGGGCCGTGGCCATGCCCCAGTTGATGGTGGTGTTGGTGTAGAAGGCGACGAAGTAGCTGATCATCTGGTCGTTCGGGCTGCCCAGCAGCGCCGGGGTGATGTAGTAGCCGATGGACAGGATGAACACCAGCAGGCAACCGGCGCCGACACCGGCCAGGGTCTGCGGGAAATACACCCGCCAGAAACTGGCGAACGGATGGCAGCCAAGCGACACCGCCGCGCGCATGTAGCTGGGCGAGATGCCCTTCATCACGCTGTAGATTGGCAGGATCATGAACGGCAGCATGATGTGCACCATGGCCACGTAAACACCACTGCGGTTGAACACCAGCTGCAGGGGCTGCTCGATGATGCCCAGCGACATCAGCGCGCTGTTGATCAATCCGCCCGACTGCAACAGCACGATCCAGGCCGCCACCCTCACCAGAATCGAGGTCCAGAACGGCAGCAGCACCAGAATCATCAACAGGTTGCCGGAGCGGGTCGGCAGGTTGGCCAGCAGATAGGCCAACGGATAGGCCAGTACCAGGCAGATGGCGGTGATCACCAGGCTCATCCAGAAGGTGCGGGCGAAGATGTCCAGATAGATAGCCTGATCCGGCGTGGCCTTGGCCAGTTCACCGAGATCGTCGATACGATGATCGAGCGCAGCCAGCAGGTAATAGGGCGTGACCGGCGAGGCGTTGCGGCGGATCACTTGCCAATAGGCGGGATCGCCCCAGCGCTCGTCCAGGTCGAGGAAGGCCTCCTGGTAGGACGCCGGCTCCTCGCGCAACGGCAGCTTGCGTGCGGTGCTGCTGACCAGGCTGCGAAAGCCCGCCAGCTCCATGTTCAGGCGCTTGGACAGATCGCCCAGGCTCTGGTTGCGGCGCGCCTCGACGATGTCACTGGCAATGGCCTGGTACACCGACTCGTCCGGCAGGCCGCGGCCATCCCAGGCACTGATCGCCTCGACGGTGCGCGGCAGACTGCCGACCACTTCCGGGTTGTCGACGCTGCGCAGCAACAGGGCGCCGATGGGCAGCAGGAAGGTCAGCAGAAGGAACAGCAACAGCGGCAGGATCAGCGCCTTGGATTTCAGACGATTGAAACGCTCGGCTCGGGCCAGACGCTGCTTCAGGCTCGGCCCGGGCAACTCGGTGGCAGGCAGTACGGCGGCCATGGACAACTCCGCAAGCAAGAAGAAAATTCAGACGGCCCTGCCAGCAGGCAGGGCCGGATCGAGTCGCAGAACCTGTTCACGAGCTGGCGAGCTAGAGCGATGCAAGGCGCTACGTTAGTAACAGCCTTCGGCTGGTCAAAACACGTGAGGAACGGTCGGAGTCGCGGGCGACTTTACGAGCTGTAAATGAGCATTCCGAACATGTTTTTAACGCAGCAGCGCCGACGCGCAGCAGGTCGTAAATCGGTTCTTAGCGCGCGGCCCAGGCGTTGAAACGTTGCTCCAGCTGCTCGCCGTAGTCAGCCCAGAAGGTCACGTCGATGGCCACCTGGTTGGCGATGTTTTCCGGCGTGGTCGGCATCAGGTTCAGACGCTCCGGCGCGAGCAGATCGATGGCCTGCTTGTTGGCCGGACCGTAGGCGATGTTCTCCGAGTAGGTCTTCTGCGCTTCGGGCTTGACCGAATAGGCGATGAACTCCTTGGCCAGCTCGGCGTTCTTCGCGCCACGCGGGATGGCCCAGGAGTCGAAGTCGTAGATGCCGCCGTTCCACACCACCTGCAGGTTGCTCTCGCCCTGCACCGCGGCGATACGGCCGTTGTAGGCCGAGCTCATCACCACATCGCCGGAGGCGAGGTACTGCGGCGGCTGAGCGCCGGCTTCCCACCACTGGATGTTGGGCTTGAGCTCGTCGAGTTTCTTGAATGCTCGATCCTGGCCTTCCTTGGTGGCCAATACCTTGTACACATCCTTGACCGGCACGCCGTCAGCCATCAGGGCGAATTCCAGGGTGTACTTGGCGCCCTTGCGCAGGCCACGCTTGCCCGGGAATTTCGCAACGTCCCAGAAATCGGCCCAACTGGTCGGCGCCGCGCTGAGCTTGTCGGCGTTGTAGGCCAGCACCGTGGACCAGACGAAGAAGCCGACGCCGCACGGCTGAATGGCGCCATCGATGAAGTCGGATTCATCGCCGAACTGCGCCGGGTCGAGTTCCTCGAACAGGCCTTCATCGCATCCGCGGGCCAGTTCCGGCGACTCCACCTCGACCAGATCCCAGCTCACGCTGCGGGTATCGACCATGGCTTTGACCTTGGCCATTTCACCGTTGTATTCGCCGCCCAGCACCTTGTTGCCGGTTTCCTTCTCGAAGGGTTCGTAGAACGCCTTGACCTGCGCCGCCTTGTTCGCGCCGCCGAAGGATACCGCCGTCAGGTCCACCGCCAGTGCCGGCATGGCGCAGCTAACGCCCAGGGCCAATGCCGCCAGCTTCAGGGATTTCGTCATTCTTATCAGCTCCTCTGTGTTACGGGGTAAAGGTGAAGCACTGCGCGAAGCGCTCACTCGGCTTGGAGTGGGTCGAGCGCGCGGACATGCTCGACAGACCAGCCGAGCGGAACCAGGTCACCAACCGCCAGCTGCGGATCGAGCTCGGCCACGGGTTGCTTGACGTAGAAATCGGATTTGCCGCAGACCTCCATGCGGATGCGCACGTGGTCGCCCAGGTAGATGAACTCGGCGATGCGCCCGGAGAAACGGTTCGGGCAGGCCTCGCTGTGACCGTTGAGGCGGATGCGCTCGGGGCGGATCGACAGGCTCACCGCCTCGCCCACGGCGCCGACGTTGACCGCCGTGGCGCGCACTTCCTCGCCGCGTGCCAGTCGCACCACGCACTCTTCACCCTCTCGGCTGACCAGCTCGCCGGCCAGGCGGTTGTTCTCACCGATGAACTGGGCGACGAAGGTGTTGTGCGGCGCCTCGTAGAGGTCGCGCGGCGGGGCGATCTGCTGGATCTCGCCCTGGTGGAACACGGCCACGCGGTCGGACATGGTCAGCGCCTCACCCTGGTCGTGGGTCACGTAGACCACGGTCACGCCCAGGCGCTGGTGCAGGTGCTTGATTTCCATCTGCATGTGTTCGCGCAGTTGCTTGTCCAGCGCGCCGAGGGGTTCGTCCATCAGCACCAGTTGCGGCTCGAACACCAGCGCACGGGCCAGTGCCACGCGCTGCTGCTGACCACCGGAGAGCTGGCCCGGATAACGATTGCGGAAGCTGTCGAGCTGCACCATGGACAGTGCGCGCTTGACCCGCTCGCTGATGTCGGTGCGCGACATGCCGCGCACACTCAGCGGGAAGGCGAGGTTCTCGGCCACGGTCATGTGCGGGAACAGCGCATAGTTCTGGAACACCATGCCGATGTCGCGCTTGTGCGGCGGCAGTTTGTTCAGCGAACGGCCGTCGAGGAGGATCTCGCCGGCGGTCGGAGTTTCGAAACCGGCCAGCATCATCAGGCTGGTGGTCTTGCCGGAGCCGGACGGGCCGAGCAGGGTCAGGAACTCGCCCTTGCGGATATCCAGGTTGAGGTCTTTGACGATCAGCGTCTCGCCATCGTAGCTCTTCTGCACGCCGCGGAAGCTCACCAGTACATCGTTTGCCATCACACCACACCCTTGTTCTTGTCTCAGGCCGATGACCCAAGATTAGGGCGGCTAAGCAGGGTGAAAAATCGGGCGGGATGACAAGCTGATATCAGGCGCGAGGAGAATCTGCTGTAGGAATTGCCCTACAAAATCCGAGTATTTGCTTCGGTTTTCGAGCGCCCGACGAAGCGTAGGAGCGGCTTCAGCCGCGAAGCTCCCGTAGTCAATTCATCGCGGCTGAAGCGGAATGCCGCGCAGCCGCTCCTACAGATTCCGCTATCAGACCAGACGGTGCTCCATCGCGTAGCGCACCAGATCGGCCATCGAATGGGCGCCTAGCTTCTGCATCAGGCGCGCCTTGTGCGTGCTCACGGTCTTGTTGCTGATCGCCAGGTGCAGGGCAATATCGTTGACGCCCTCCCCTCGCACGAGACGCTCGAATACCGAGAACTCGCGCTCGGACAGTTGTGCATGAGGCGGACGCGAATCGGTCAGGCCAACCTCGAAAACCATGCGATCGGCCAGGGCCGGGTCGATATAGCGACCACCGCTGGCCACCTTGCGAATCGCGGTTATCAGCAGCGCCGGGTCGCTGTCCTTGGTGGCGTAACCGGCAGCGCCAGCCTTGAGCGCACGGGCCGCCATCTGCGCCTCGTCGTGCATCGACAGCACCAGAATCGCCGGCGCCTCGGTCAGCGCGCGAATGCGCGGAATGGCCTCCAGACCGTTGACGCCCGGCATGGAGATATCCAGCAGCACCACGTCGCAAGGCGTACGGCGCAGTACCTCGAGCAGCTGCTCGCCGTTGCACGCCTCGCCCGCCACCTCGAGATCGCGGGCCATGCCGATCAGTTGCTTGATGCCTTCCCGCACGATGGTGTGGTCTTCGGCCACCAGTACCCGAATCACGCCGCGATCTCCTCATCCAGGGTTATGCGCGCGTACAGCGTAGTGCCCTCACCCGGCCGGCTGTCAATCTGCAACTGGCCGCCGAGCATGAGCATGCGCTCCTGCATGCCGACCAGACCGAAGGACTGCCCGGGCTTGCGCATGGCGGCATCGAAGCCCTTGCCATCGTCGCTCACCGACAGGCACAGATTGCCCGCTTCCTGCCACAGGCGCACCACCACACTGTGCGCGCCGGCATGACGCATGACGTTGGTCAGTGCCTCCTGGAGGATGCGGAACAGGCCGATGGCCTGAGCATCGGGCAAACGCGGCAAATGCTCGGGCACCTCCACCAGACAGGGGATCTGCGTGCGCTCCTCGAAGCGGCGCACCTGCCATTCGATGGCCGAGGCGATACCGGCATCGAGAATCGGTGGACGCAACGCCGTGGCCACGTCGCGTACCAGCTGGAACAACTGGGCGATCAGGCGCTTCATACTGGCCAGGCGCTCATCCAGTTCGGGAATCTGTCCGGCGCAGACCAACTCGCACATGGCGGTTTCCAGCTTGAGCACCGTCAGCACCTGGCCCAGTTCGTCGTGCACCTCGCGGGCGATGCGCGCCTTTTCCTCCTCACGCACGCTTTCCAGATGCGCGGACAGTTCGCGCAGGCGCGCCCGCGAGTCGGCCAGCGCCAGCTCGGCCAGCTTGTTCTCGGTGATGTCCCAGAGAATGCCGTCCCAGACCACCCGACCGCCGCCGAGCGAACGCGCGGTGGTGCGGATGTCGGCCCACAGCACCTCCTGCTCGGCAGTGAGGATGCGCCCCTGCCAGTACCAGTCGCTCTCGCCTTCCAGCGCCAGCGTCTGGCTGTTGAGGTAGCTGGGGAGATCCTGCGGGTGCACCAGGCTGCGAATGCCGCGATCCTCGCGCTGCAGCTCATGCGCCGGCCAGCCGACCATCTCCTGACTGGCCTCGCTGATATAGGCGAAGTTGACTGTCTGCCCCGGCCCGGAGCGCTCCAGGCGAAACACCAGGCCGGGCACGTTGCCGGCGATGCCCTTGAAGCGCGCCTCGCTCTCTTCCAGTGCCGCGCGCGCACGGCGGCGCTCGGTCACGTCGCTGAGAAACACCACCAGATATTCGGCCTGACGATAGCGCAGAAAGCTCAGCGAAACGTCGGCCGGCATGCGGCTACCGTCGGCGCGCAGGCAATCGATTTCGAAACTTGTCGAGCCACCGCCCTGTTCGCGCACCTGCTTCCACAGGTTGAGCCAGCGATCCATGTCGAGGCCCGGTTCCAGCAGGCTCAGAGGCTTGTCCACCAGCTCACCGGCGGCGTAGCCGAGCATGCGTTCGGCAGCGCGGTTGGCATAGCGCAGGTGACTGTCCCAGTTGACCCAGAGAATGCCCACCGTGCTGTGATCGATGGAGAACTGGCTCAGGCGCAGCGCCTCGGCCGCCTGCTGGTGGCGGTCCAGCTCGCCGCGCGCGCCCAGCAAACCCCGTTCGAGCAGGCGCGTCTGCTGACGCTGGCGGTAGAGCGCCGTGGCGCCGATCAGCAGCAGCAACGCAAGAAACAGCGTGAGGGTCTTCCAGAAGCCGACAAAATCGCTGGACTGCGGGTAACGCAAGGGCATCCAGGTTTCGCGCAGTTCCTCCAGCTCGCGCGCAGGCAGTGCCTGCAGGGTCCGATCAACGATGCCGGACAGCGCTGGCTGGTCGCGGCGCGTGGCCAGGCGCAGCAACTGCGGCAGACCGATGTCGCCGACGATGCTCAGGTTGGCGAAGCGTGATTCCCGCAGCAGCAGGCTGAGGCTCGCTTCATCCAGCACCGCGTAACTGACCTCCTGATTCAGCACCCGCTGCAACGCGGCGCGTTCCGAAGATGCGGCGCGCAGGCGCAGGTTGGTATGGGTGCGCTCCAGGTATTCGGCAGCCTGACTCGGTGAGCGCACAGCGACCATCTGCTCCAGCGGCAGTTGATCGAGATCCACCGCACCGTTGCCGCTGCGTTCGCCCACCACCAGATGCGGCACGCGCAGGTAGGGCATGGAGTAATGCCAGATGCGCAGGCCGGCTGGCGTCTGCTGCAGCCCCGGCGCCAGGTCCACCTCACCCGCGCTGGCCGCTCGCTCCAGCGACTCGTGGTCCGCATACAGGCGCCAGTCAGGGACTACGCCCATGCCCTCCAGCAAACGCTGCATCAGCTCGACATTGGCCCCGGTCAGTTGCCGACTCTGACCGCGCTGAACCCAGGGCGCCTGCTGGACCAGGCCCACGCGCAGCACGGGATGTTCCCTGAGCCAGGCACGCTGCTCGGCATCGAAAGCCGGGCGCAGCGGCATGCGCGGGTTTTCAGCACAGGCGTTGGAGATCACCAACAGCAGCAACAGGGAGAGGGAGGAAAGAAGGGATTTCATGCACGGCGAATCCGCTGACGCGATCCCATACCTTACTCCAGTCTTGCCCGAGTCGCCTGACAAAAGCGGAGCGCGGCATTAGGCTCTGTAGCAGACGACCAGGAGCCTCATCGATGCGCCTTCATTCACTAGCACTGCTCGGTTTCTGCCTGCTCTCCTGCCCCGCAGCCTGGGCCGAAGAGCCGGTCGAGGACGCGCCGGCTGATACTATCGACGCCCCCGGCGCGAACGAGCGTCCGCTGCTGCCCGAACGCAGCATCAGCGACGCGCAGACGCTGGAGCAACGCCTGGACAAGCGTGAACAGCAAATGCTGCAGGCTGGTGCCGAGAGTTTTCTCGCCCTGTGGCTGCCGGCCAACGTCGGCGAGCCCAGCGGTGCGGTGATCCTGTTGCCTGGCGACGTGGAAAACGCCGATGGCGCTGCCGCAGTCGGCCCGTTACGGCGCAAGTTGCCCGATGCCGGCTGGCACAGCCTGAGCATCACCCTGCCCGATCCCGACGGCGACCCGCTACCGCCGCGCACCACAGCCGTCGAAACGCCCCCCGCCACTGAGAACGAAGCCACCGACGCCGTGCCGGAAAACGCTGCCGAGGATTCGCCGGAGCCGCCAGCCGCACCCGCCGCTCCGGAAATCAGCTCCGAACAGCGGCGCCAGGCGCATGTCGAGCGGGTCATGGCCCGCATCGAAGCGGCCATCGCCTTTGCCCAACAGCAGCAGGCCAAGGAGATCGTGCTGCTGGGCCACGGCAGCGGCGCTTACTGGGCTGCGCGTTACCTGAGCGAGCGCAAGCCGGACAATGTGCACAATCTGCTGATGGTCGCAGCCGAGTTGCCAGCAGGCTTCGCTCCACCGCTGGACGAATTGGTGGCGCAGTTGCCGGTGGCCACCGGCGACTTCTATTACAAGGATCAGGTCACCGACCGCACTGCGGCCCTGAAACGCCTGCAGGCGAGCAAACGTGCCAAATTGCCCACCTATATCCAGGTGTCGATGAAAGCTCTGCCGGGGAATCTGGACGTGCAGCAGGAGCAGCTCTACCGTCGTTTGCGCGGCTGGCTACAGCTGCATATCCGCGCGACCGGCAGCTAGCGCAAGCCTCGACGCTGGCGGATCAGCGCATAGGCCTGATGCAACTGACGAGTGGTTTCGGTCGCTTCCCGAATGCGTTCGGGCGAAGCGCCGGAACCAGCCAGCTTGTCCGGGTGATGGCGACTGAGCAGGCGCCGGTAGGCACGCTTGATCTGCTCGGGCTCGCTGCCCTCGGCGACGCCCAACAGACGCAGCGCTTCCTGATAGCTGCCGCCCGCCGGTGCCGGTTGCTGGCTTCGACGCGGCGCATATTCCTCGCCCAGGCTGTCGAGCCGGGCACTGTCCCAGCCGAGCCATTTGCCCCACAGCAGGATCAACTCGTGCTCGCTAGGCGATACCCGCCCATCGACCCAGGCCATGCGCCAACAGGCCCGCAGCATCGCATCGGCGTGCTGGCGCTGGCGCTGCAGCGGCCTGCGCAGATTGTCGCGCCCGGTCTTGCCCCGGGCGAAGGCTTCGATAGCACGGCGCTGAGCAGCGGCGTCCAAGCCGAGTCGCTGCATTTCCGAGCGCGCCTGCTGGATATGACTCTGCACCACACGGCCGCCGCTCTTGGCCAGGCGCCCCAGCATGAGAAACAGCAGGTCATCGTCGGCTGGAGCCGCGCGGCCGCCCAGACGTTGGCGCAGATTGTCCCAGTCATGCAGGCGCAAGCGCCGATCCAATACCTGCCCGAGCAGACCGCCAAGCAAGGCGCCCGGGATGCTGGCCAGGGCCAGTCCGGCCGCAGCGCCTAGCAGAGTCGCCGGCCAAAGCACCTAGCGTGCCTCCTGCAGCAGACGCTCGACTTCAGCCAGGCGCTCGTGCGTGCCGACATCGATCCAGCAGCCGCCGTAATGCTCACCACTGACCTGCCCTGCCGCCATCGCCTCGCGCAGCAACGGCGCCAGCTTGAAGGCGCCTGGAGCACAGGCAGCGAACAGACGCGGATGCAGCACGGCAAGACCGCTATAGGTCAGCCGCTCGCCCATCGTGCCGCTGTCCTGCACCTGGCCGGCGGCCAGGACGAAGTCGCCCCGCGGGTGATGCGCAGGGTTATCCACCAGCACCAGATGCGCCAGACCGGCGAGCGGTTGGCGTAACGCGGCAAAGGCGTAGTCGGTGAAGACATCGCCGTTGACCACCACGAAGGGTTCATTGCCCAGCAGGGGTAGCGCCTTGAAAATGCCGCCGCCAGTTTCCAGCGGCTCACCTTCGGCCGAATAAAGGATGCTCACGCCAAAGCGCGCGCCATCGCCGAGGTAATCCTCGATCTGCTGGCCCAGCCAGGCGTGATTGATCACCAGCTCGGTGAACCCGGCGGCGGCGAGGGCGCGGACGTGATACTCGATCAACGGTACGCCGGCCGCCTTCACCAGCGGTTTCGGCGTATGCAGGGTCAGCGGACGCAGGCGTTCGCCCTTGCCGGCGGCGAGAATCATCGCCTTCATGCAAGCGCCCCTTCTTCTATCGCCAGGCTGGCGAACAGTTCATCCAGCTCGGCCAGCTCCGGCCGACGCGCCAGCACCGCCTGGATATAGGCGAAGAAGCGCGGCACGTCGCCCAGATATTTGGGCTTGCCGTCGCGGTGGCAGATGCGTGCGAAGATGCCGATGACCTTGAGGTGGCGCTGCACGCCCATCAGATCGCTGGCGCGCAGGAAATCCTCAAGCGATGCCTGAACCGGGATACCAGCAGCCCGCGCCCGCTCCCAGTAGCCCTGCAGCCAGCCTCGCACGCGCTCCTCGGGCCAGCTGAGGAAGGCATCCTTGAACAGGCAGGTGATGTCGTAGGTAACCGGGCCATTGACAGCATCCTGAAAGTCCAGCACGCCGGGGTTGGGTGCGCTCTGCATCAGGTTGCGCGGCATGAAGTCGCGGTGCACCACGACCTTGGGCTGCGCCAGGGCACTGTCGATCAGCAGTTGGCTGACGCGTTGCCAGGCGGATTGCTGCTCGGCGGTAAAGGTGCGCCCCAGATGGCGCTGCACATACCACTCGGGGAACAGCTGCAATTCACGACGCAGCAAGGCGTCGTCGTAATGCGGCAGGTTGCCATCGAGCGGCAGGCGCTGCTGCTTGAGCAATGCCTCGATGGCGTCGTCGAACAGCTCATCGGCGTTGTGCTCGTCGATCACGTCCAGGTAGGTCTGGCGGCCCAGATCATCGAGAATCAGAAAACCCTGCGCGAGGTCGGCGGCCAATACCTGCGGCACATGCACGCCGGCACTGGCCAATAGCGCAGCGATACGGACGAACGGCTCGCAGTTCTCCTGCGGGGGAGGCGCATCCATCAGAATCAGGCTGCGCTCCCCCGCCTGCCAGCGGAAATAACGACGAAAACTGGCGTCGCTGCTGGCGGCAGTGAGCTCGGCGGCAGGCACTGCCCCCCAGCCGCGTGCGGCGAACAGAGCGGGCAGTTGCCCGGCGAGCCAGGCTTGCAACTGTTGCAGACGTACATCGTGTTCAGACATCAAGGGGTCTCCGACGGCGCTAGCCGTTGCGCGGGTCATGCTTTATTATCCAGCATCTTTTTCAGCCCATCGAGAGGCGTGCGGCCCCTGGGCCGGTAGCGCGCAGGAAGCCCGGACTAACAAGATGGCAGTAAAACACCCCGCGTTCCGCAAGAAATTCCCACTGCTGGTTACCGGCAGTTTTCTGGCCTTACAGCCCGTGTTCAGCCTACAGTCCTTTGCCGCCGAGCAATACGATTGCCAGGCGTCGCCAACAGGCGGCTGGGCATGCGCGCCGAAATCAGCCGCCAACGCCCTGCCACCACGTCCGGTGCACAGTCGTGACGCTGTCAGCAGCAGCGGCACGACCGGCGAGGCGGTAGCCAAGCAGGACGCCGCTCCGGTGCTGGTGACCGAGAGCAAGGGCCGCGCCCTTGCCTCGCGTAGCCCTGACTACAGTCACTTGGACTGGGTCCCGCGCGATAAGTTGACCGCAGCGCAGCTGGCCGAGGCCGGTCCGTACTGCGCAGGCGCCTACATCGAGCCGCTGCGTCCGGGCATGGATGACACCACGCCGCTGGACGAGTCGCCGATGTACGTGTCTGCCAAGGCCTCGCGCTTCGAGCAGGAAAAACAGATCGCTACCCTCGCTGGCGATGTGGTCCTGCGTCAGTCCGGCATGCAGGTCGAAGCCGATGAAGCCAGCCTGCACCAGACGGAAAACCGTGGTGAGCTGGTCGGCAACGTGCGTCTGCGTGACAAAGGCACCCTGGTGGTCGGCGACCGCGCCGAGCTGCAGCTGGATAACGGCGAAGCCCGTATCGACAACGCCGAGTACGTCATGCATCAGGCTCACGTACGCGGCAGCGCGCTCTACGCCAAGCGCGAAGAGACCGCAATCATCCGTCTTAAGGACGGCACCTATACACGCTGCGAGCCGGGTGACAATGCCTGGCACCTGAAGGGCAACAACGTCACGCTGAACCCGGCCACCGGCTTCGGCACCGCGACCAACGTGACGCTGCGGGTCAAGGACATTCCGGTGTTCTACACCCCGTACATCTATTTCCCGATCGACGACCGTCGCCAGTCCGGCTTCCTGCCGCCCAGCCTCGGCACGTCGAGCAGCAATGGGTTCTCGCTGCAAACGCCCTACTATTTCAACCTGGCGCCGAACTACGACGCCACGCTCTACCCGACCTACATGGCCAAACGCGGCCTGCTGATGGAAGGTGAGTTCCGCTACCTGACCGAAAGCAGCGAAGGCCAGGTCGGCGGCGCCTGGCTGAATGACCAGGAAGACGAGCGCAAACTGCAGTCCGAGTACGAAGACCAGCGCTGGATGTACAGCTGGCAGCACAGGCAGGGGCTGAACTCACGCCTGCTGGCCGAGGTCGACTATACCGACATCAGTGATCCCTATTACTTCCAAGATCTGAACACCGACCTGGGCATCGAAACCCAAACCTATGTCAACCAGCGCGGCACCCTGACCTATCGCGGCGACAGCTACACCGCGCGCCTGAATCTGCACGCCTACGAGCTGGCCAACATCACCGATGTGACCCCGTACGACCGCCTGCCGCAGATCACCCTGGACGGCAAACTGCCCTTCAACCCGGGCGGTCTGGATTTCACATACGGTTCAGAGCTGGTTCGTTTTGATCGTAGCCTGCGAAGCGGGGAGTTCATCAACAAGGACGGTGTCTCCGAAGGTCCATGGCACGATGCGAATATTTCTGGTCTGGCTCGTGCCAATGGCACGCGGCTGCACCTTGAACCCGGCGTGAGCCTGCCGCTTGACTGGAGCTGGGGCTTCGTCAAACCGCAAGTCAAGTATCTGCAGACCAATTACGATTTGGATCTCGACCAGCGCGGTAAAAACACACTCCTGCCCAACGAGCAATACAGCAGCAGCCAGAACCGTGGCGTAGGTCTGTTCAGCGTCGACAGCGGTCTGTACTTCGACCGCAACACAACGCTATTCGGTCGCGAAGCACGTCAAACTCTTGAACCGCGCCTGTTCTACCTCTACGTTCCTGAAGAAGATCAGACCGACATCCCGGTATTCGACAGCAGCGAAAGCACCTTCAGCTATGCGTCGCTGTGGCGTGAAAACCGCTTCACCGGCAAGGATCGCATCGGTGACGAGAACAAGATGTCGCTGGGTGTGACCAGCCGCTGGATCGAGTCCAACGGGTTCGAGCGTCAGCGCATCAGCCTCGGTCAAGCCTTCTATTTCGAAGACCGCAAGGTACAGATGCCGGGCATCGACTACCGCACCCGCGAAGAAGCCCAGTCGTCGGTTTCGCCGTACGCCCTGGAATACATGTACCGCTACAATCAGGACTGGCGTTTCACCTCAAGTTTCAATTGGGACCCAGACAGTCACCGCACCCGTTCCGGCAGCGCCATGTTCCACTATCAGCCTGCCGACAACCCGCGCAAGATCATTAACGCTGGCTATCGCTATCGTAATGACACCCTCAACTACGACCAGAGAACCGGTCGCTGGTCGTACGGTGGCGATTACGGCACCCCAACGGATTCGTACTACATAAAGGACTACTACAAGATCGACCAGCATGACTTCTCCGTCATCTGGCCGTTGGCTCCGCAGTGGAGCCTGATCTCGCGCTGGCAATACGACTACGGCCGCAACCGTACCCTCGAAGCCTTCGGTGGCTTCGAGTACGACAGCTGCTGCTGGAAGCTGCGCCTGATCAACCGCTACTGGATCGATTACGACGAAGTCAGCCTCGACCCATCGCGCAACGACGAGCCGGACCGCGGCATCTTCCTGCAGATCGTCCTCAAGGGCCTCGGCGGCGTTGTTGGCAACAAGGTGGAAACTTTCCTCGACCAAGGCATTCAAGGTTACCGTGAACGTGAAGACCAAGCTTTCTGATTGCCTGCGCCCCCTGTTGTTGGGCGTAGCGCTACTGGCGGCAACGGCTCAGGCCCAGGTTCGCCCACTGGACCGCGTCGTGGCCATCGTCGACAACGATGTGGTCATGCAAAGCCAACTCGATGCGCGCCTGCGTGAAGTGCAACAGACCATCGACAAGCGGGGCGGCTCCCTGCCACCCGAGCACGTGCTCAGTCAGCAGGTGCTCGAGCGCCTGATCATCGAGAACATCCAGCTGCAGATCGGCGAACGCTCCGGCATTCGCATCACCGACGAAGAGCTGAACCAGGCCATGGGCACCATTGCCCAGCGCAACGGCATGAGTCTGGAGCAGTTCCGCGATGCCCTGGCACGTGACGGCCTCTCCTATGCCGACGCCCGTGATCAGGTGCGCCGCGAGATGATCATCAGCCGCGTGCGCCAGCGCCGGGTCGCCGAGCGCATCCAGGTGACCGATCAGGAAGTGCAGAACTTCCTCGCCTCCGATCTGGGCAAGATGCAGCTGTCGGAGGAATTCCGTCTGGCCAATATCCTGATTCCGGTTTCCGAAGGTGCCTCCTCCAGCGAAATCCAGGCCGCCGACCGTCAGGCGCAGGAGCTGTATCAGCAACTGCAGCAAGGCGCGGACTTCGGCCAGCTGGCGGTCTCTCGCTCAGCCAGCGAGAACGCTCTGGAAGGTGGTGAAATGGGCTGGCGCAAGGCCGGTCAGCTGCCGCCGCCCTTCGATAGCATGATCAGTCAGCTGAACCCGGGCGAGGTCACCGAGCCGGTGCGTACACCGGGCGGCTTTATCATCCTAAAGCTGATCGAGAAGCGTGGTGGCGACACTCAGGTGCGTGACGAAGTGCATGTCCGTCACATTCTGATCAAGCCCAGCGAAATCCGCAGCGAAGAGGAAACCCGCCGCCTGGTCGAGCGCCTGTATCAGCGTATCGTGGATGGCGAGGATTTCGCCGAGCTGGCCAAGAGCTTTTCCGAAGACCCGGGCTCGGCGCTCAACGGCGGCGATCTGAACTGGATCGACCCCAACGCGCTGGTGCCCGAGTTCCGTGAGGTGATGAACAATACCGCCAGTGGCGAGCTGTCCAAACCGTTCAAGAGTCCTTACGGCTGGCACGTGCTGCAAGTTCTGGGGCGCCGCGCCACTGACAGCAGCGCGCAGTTCCGCGAGCAGCAAGCTGCCAATCTGCTGCGTAATCGCAAGTACGATGAGGAACTGCAGGCCTGGCTACGCCAGATCCGCGACGAAGCCTACGTCGAAACCAAGCTGTAAAAGCCGTTTCGAAAGACAAAAGCCCGGCCCAGTGCCGGGCTTTTTCGTTCCTGGCCCGGCAGCGTACACTGGCGCCCCACGCATACCGAGAGCGACCATGACTGCTCAGCAATGCTTTGCCCTTACCCCAGGCGAGCCCGCCGGCATCGGCCCCGATCTCTGCCTGTTGCTGGCCCAGCAGGCTCAGCCTGCACCGCTGGTCGCCATTGCCAGCCGGGACCTGTTGGCTGAACGCGCAAGGCAACTGGGACTGGATATCGAGCTGCTGGACGCAGGCCCGACGCAGTGGCCAGATCGCCCTGCCCCTGCAGGCGCGCTGTATGTCTGGGATACACCACTGGCCGCTGCTGCAACGCCAGGCAAACTGACCCCCGCCAACGCTGCCTACGTGCTGGAAACCCTCACCCGGGCTGGCCAGGGCTGCCTGGACGGGACCTTTGCCGGAATGATCACGGCCCCCGTGCACAAAGGCGTGATCAACGATGCAGGCATCGCTTTCTCTGGCCATACCGAGTTTCTCGCCGAGCTGACCCACACCGAGCAGGTGGTGATGATGCTGGCGACCCATGGCTTGCGCGTGGCTCTGGTTACCACTCACCTGCCGCTGAAGGATGTTGCAACCGCCATCACCGCCGAGCGCCTGGAGCGGGTCACCCGCATCCTGCACGCAGATCTGCAAAGCAAGTTCGGCATCGCCGAGCCGCGCATCCTGGTCTGCGGGCTCAATCCGCATGCAGGCGAAGGCGGCCATCTGGGCCGCGAGGAAATCGAGATCATCGAGCCGACGCTGGAACGTCTGCGCAGCGAGGGCATGAACCTGATTGGCCCGCTGCCGGCCGACACCCTGTTCACCCCCAAATATCTCGAACAGGCCGATGCGGTGCTGGCCATGTACCACGACCAGGGTCTGCCCGTGCTCAAGTTCAAGGGGTTCGGCGCGGCGCTCAACGTCACCCTGGGTCTGCCGATCATCCGGACCTCGGTGGATCATGGCACTGCGCTGGATCTCGCCGGTACGGGCAAGATCGACATCGGCAGCTTGCAGGTAGCGCTGGAGACCGCCTACCAGATGGCTGCCAGCCGCAAGCGATGAACCGCTGAGCCCCATGGCCCGCGCCCGCGACGCCATTCGCTGGTAGACTGTGCGACTTTCTTTTTTGTATTTAGCCTCGAGCGCCACGCTTCGGGGCGCTGCGCGGAGCCGCACATGTCCGAATATCAACACCGCGCGCGCAAGCGCTTCGGCCAGAACTTCCTGCATGACGCCGGAGTGATCGACCGCATCCTGCGCGCCATCCGCGCTAAGGAAGATGAGCGCCTGCTGGAAATCGGCCCGGGCCAGGGTGCGATTACCGAGGGTTTGCTCGGCAGCGGTGCGCAGCTCGACGTGATCGAACTCGACCTTGACCTGATCCCCATCCTGCAAAGCAAGTTCGGCGACAATCCGCGCTTTCGCCTGAACCAGGGCGACGCATTGAAATTCGACTTCGCCCGCCTCGAAGCGGCGCCACGCAGTCTGCGAGTAGTCGGCAACCTGCCCTACAACATCTCCACGCCGCTGATTTTCCATCTGCTGGACAACGCGCCCCTGATTCGCGACATGCACTTCATGCTGCAGAAGGAAGTTGTCGAGCGCATGGCCGCCGGCCCGGGTGGTGGCGACTGGGGCCGCCTGTCGATCATGGTGCAGTATCACTGCCGTGTGGAGCATCTGTTCAACGTCGGCCCCGGCGCCTTCAACCCGCCACCCAAGGTGGACTCGGCAATCGTACGTCTGGTACCGCATGAAACCCTGCCGCACCCGGCCAAGGATCACCGCCTGCTCGAGCGCGTGGTGCGCGAGGCCTTCAACCAGCGCCGCAAGACCCTGCGCAATACGCTCAAACAGCTGTTGCCGGCCGAAGCCATCGAGGCGGCCGGTGTCGACGGCAGTCTGCGCCCCGAACAGCTGGATCTGGCCGCCTTCGTCCGCCTGGCTGACCAGCTGGCTATGCAGCCCACTGCTGCGCAGGACTAAACTGCAATCAGGCTCAACGGATCATACGCATGTCCGACCCTCGTTATCAGATCGACGTCAGCGTCACCACCCGCTATCTGGCTGCGCAGTCGCAGCCGGAGCAGAACCGCTACGCGTTCTCCTACACCGTAACCATCGTCAACAATGGCGAACTGCCCGCCCAGTTGTTGTCGCGTCACTGGATCATCACCGATGGCGACGGCCGCGTACAGGAAGTCCGCGGCGCCGGGGTGATCGGCCAACAACCGCATATCGAACCCGGCGCCAGCCACATTTATAGCAGCGGCACGGTAATGGCCACCCAGGTTGGCACCATGCAGGGCAGCTACCAGATGCTCGCCGAGGACGGCAAACGCTTCGACGCGACCATCGCGCCGTTCCGCCTGGCGGTGCCGGGAGCGCTGCACTGATGGCCGTCTATGCCGTCGGCGACCTGCAGGGCTGCCTGAAACCATTACAGTACCTGCTCGAGCGGGTTTCCTTCGATCCGGCCGAAGACCAGCTGTGGCTGGTAGGTGACCTGGTCAACCGCGGCCCGCAGTCGCTGGAAACCCTGCGCTTCCTTTATTCCATCCGCCAGGCGGTCACCTGCGTGCTGGGCAACCATGACCTGCATCTGCTGGCGGTAGCGCACAACATCGAGCGCCTCAAGAAGGGCGATACTCTGCGCGAAATTCTCGACGCGCCGGATCGCAACGACCTGCTCGACTGGCTGCGCATGCAGAAACTGGTGCACCACGACGCCGAGCGCAAGGTGACGCTGGTGCATGCCGGCATCCCGCCGCAGTGGACGCTGAGCAAGGCGCTGCGCCGGGCCGCCGAGGTTGAAGAGGTGCTGCGTGACGACGCCCGCCTGCCGCTGTTCCTCGATGGCATGTACGGTAACGAGCCGGCCAAATGGAACAAGGATCTGCAGGGCGCTGCCCGCTTGCGGGTGATCACCAACTACTTCACCCGCATGCGCTTCTGCAAGGCAGATGGCACGCTGGACCTGAAGACCAAGGAAGGCATCGACAACGCGCCCCCCGGCTTCGCGCCCTGGTTCAGTCACCCGCAGCGCAAGATGCGCGGCGAGAAGATCATCTTCGGTCACTGGGCGGCACTGGAAGGCCATTGCAACGAGCCAGGCCTCTACGCACTGGACACCGGCTGCGTCTGGGGTAATGCGATGACCCTGCTCGACGTCGACAGCGGAGAACTTCACCGCTGCACCTGTCCCAAGGAATAAGCCCGCCAACCCCGGTAAAGGTCCCGAACATGAGCGAATTCAAGCGTATCTCCCCTCAACAGGCGCAAGAGCTGCGCGCCCACGGCGCCGTGGTGGTCGACATTCGCGACCCGCACAGCTTCGCCAATGGCCACATCAGCGGCTCGCGCCATCTGGACAACCACTCACTGCATGACTTCATCACCCACGCCGACCTCGACGCGCCGCTGATCGTGTCTTGCTACCACGGCAACTCCAGCCAGAGCGCTGCTGCCTACCTGGTGGGCCAGGGCTTTTCCGAAGTCTACAGCCTCGACGGCGGTTTCGAGCTTTGGCGCGCCACCTACCCAAGCGAGACGGCACAAAGTTCCGAAGAATAAATTTCTTCACGCGGCAGGCCGCGCCCGCTCTGGCCTGCCGCCGCTTCCCGAGGCACGGTAACATCCAGTTATCGTTGTCCCGACCTTGACGCTCTGCAGAACGAACTATTCTGTTACTCAGGCCATCCCACTGAAGGTAGAGCCGGCCAACCGGCATCGGGCCATCGGAGCGACTTTTAGGTTTTGGGGGATTGTTCCCGACTTCTTCGGAGCCGGCGCCACCCAGCACCTGCATGCACGACCGATCCCGAGCCAGCTTTCAGCATCGAGCGAGGTGAAGTCATGAGCATTTTCAGTCACTTCCAACAACGTTTCGAGGCGACCCGCCAGGAGGAGTACTCGCTGCAGGAGTACCTCGAACTGTGCAAACAGGATCGCAGCGCCTATGCCACTGCGGCCGAGCGCCTGCTGATGGCCATTGGCGAGCCGGAGTTGCTGGACACCTCCAGTGATCCACGGCTGTCACGCATCTTCTCCAACAAGGTGATCCGCCGCTATCCGGCCTTCGCCGACTTCCATGGCATGGAAGAATGCATCGACCAGATCGTCTCCTACTTCCGCCATGCGGCGCAGGGCCTGGAAGAGAAGAAGCAGATCCTCTACCTGCTGGGTCCGGTGGGCGGCGGTAAATCCTCGCTGGCCGAAAAGCTCAAGCAGCTGATGGAGAAGGTGCCGTTCTACGCCATCAAGGGCTCGCCGGTGTTCGAGTCGCCGCTGGGGCTGTTCAATGCCACCGAAGACGGCGCCATTCTCGAAGAGGACTACGGCATCCCACGGCGCTACCTCAGCTCGATCATGTCACCCTGGGCCACCAAACGCCTGCAGGAGTTCGGCGGCGACATCAGCCAGTTCCGCGTGGTCAAGCTGTACCCCTCGATCCTCAACCAGATCGCCGTGGCCAAGACCGAGCCGGGCGACGAGAACAACCAGGACATCTCCGCCCTGGTGGGCAAGGTGGATATCCGCAAGCTGGAGGAATACCCACAGAACGATGCCGACGCCTACAGCTACTCGGGCGCGCTGTGCCGGGCCAACCAGGGCCTGATGGAATTCGTCGAGATGTTCAAGGCGCCGATCAAGGTCCTGCACCCGTTGCTGACCGCAACGCAGGAAGGCAACTACAACAGTACCGAGGGCCTCGGTGCGATTCCCTACAGCGGCATCCTGCTGGCCCACTCCAACGAATCGGAATGGCACAGCTTCCGCAACAACAAGAACAACGAAGCCTTCATCGACCGGATCTACATCGTCAAGGTGCCCTACTGCCTGCGCGTCACCGATGAAATCCGCATCTACGACAAGCTGCTGATCAACAGCTCGCTGGCCAAGGCGCACTGCGCGCCCGACACCCTGAAGATGCTCGCCCAGTTCAGCGTGCTGAGCCGCCTCAAGGAGCCGGAAAACTCCAACATCTACTCGAAGATGCGCGTCTACGACGGCGAGAACCTCAAGGATACCGATCCGAAAGCCAAGTCGATCCAGGAGTACCGAGACAGCGCCGGCGTGGACGAAGGCATGAACGGCCTTTCGACCCGCTTCGCCTTCAAGATCCTCTCCAAGGTGTTCAACTTCGACCCGCACGAGGTGGCGGCCAACCCTGTGCACCTGCTCTACGTGCTGGAGCAGCAGATCGAGCAGGAGCAGTTCCCCGCCGAGGTACGCGAACGCTACCTGCGCTATATCAAGGAATACCTGGCGCCGCGCTACATCGAGTTCATCGGCAAGGAAATCCAGACCGCCTACCTGGAGTCCTACAGCGAGTACGGGCAGAACATCTTCGACCGCTACGTGCTGTATGCCGACTTCTGGATCCAGGATCAGGAATACCGCGACCCGGAAACCGGCGAAATCCTCAACCGCGTCGCCCTCAACGAGGAACTGGAGAAGATCGAGAAGCCGGCCGGCATCAGCAACCCGAAGGATTTCCGCAACGAGATCGTCAACTTCGTGCTGCGCGCCCGCGCCAACAACAACGGCAAGAACCCCACCTGGCTCAGCTACGAGAAGCTCCGTGTGGTCATCGAGAAGAAGATGTTCTCCAACACCGAGGACCTGCTCCCGGTCATCAGCTTCAACGCCAAGGGCAGCAAGGAGGATCAGCAGAAGCACAACGACTTCGTCAAACGCATGGTCGAGCGCGGCTACACCGAGAAGCAGGTGCGCCTGCTGTCGGAGTGGTACCTGCGGGTACGTAAATCGCAATAAGCGGCGTCAGGCAACAGGCTGCAGGCTCCAGGCGAAAGCGCTTGCAGCCTGCGGCCTGAAGCCTGCAGCGCCCGGAGGGCTCGTATGAGTTATGTGATCGACCGGCGCCTCAACGGCAAGAACAAGAGCACGGTGAATCGCCAGCGCTTTTTGCGGCGTTACCGTGAACACATCAAGAAGGCGGTGGAGGAAGCCGTCAGCCGGCGCTCCATCACCGACATGGAGCACGGCGAGCAGATCAGTATTCCCGGCCGCGATATCGACGAGCCGGTGCTGCATCATGGTCGCGGCGGCAAGCAGACCATCGTTCACCCTGGCAACAAGGAATTCACCACCGGCGAACGCATTCCACGCCCGCAAGGCGGTGGCGGCGGACGAGGCAGCGGCAAGGCGAGCAATTCCGGCGAAGGCATGGACGAGTTCGTGTTCCAGATCACCCAGGAGGAATTTCTCGACTTCATGTTCGAGGATCTGGAGCTGCCCAACCTGGTCAAGCGTCACCTCACCGGCGCCGACACTTTCAAGACCGTGCGCGCGGGCATCAGCAACGAAGGCAACCCTTCGCGCATCAATATCGTGCGCACCCTGCGCTCGGCACATGCGAGGCGCATCGCCCTGTCCGGTTCCAGCCGCGCCAAACTGCGTGAAGCCAAGGCCGAGCTGGAGCGCCTACGCCGTGAAGAGCCGGACAACTTCGGCGATATCCAGGCCATTCAGGAGGAAATCGAACGCCTCAGCGCGCGCATCCACCGCGTGCCCTTCCTCGACACCTTCGACCTCAAGTACAACCTGCTGACCAAGCAGCCCAACCCCAGCTCCAAGGCGGTTATGTTCTGCCTGATGGACGTGTCCGGCTCCATGACCCAGGCCACCAAGGATGTCGCCAAGCGCTTCTTCATCCTCCTGTACCTGTTCCTCAAGCGCAATTACGACAAGATCGACGTGGTGTTCATCCGCCATCACACCAGCGCCAAGGAAGTGGACGAAGAAGAGTTCTTCTACTCCCGCGAGACCGGCGGCACCATCGTCTCCAGCGCGTTGAAGCTGATGCAGGAAGTGATGGCCGAGCGCTATCCGATCAACGAGTGGAATATCTACGCCGCCCAGGCGTCGGACGGCGACAACTGGAACGACGACTCCCCGGTATGCCGGGATATATTGATCAACCAGATCATGCCGTTCGTGCAGTACTTCACCTACGTCGAGATCACCCCACGTGAGCACCAGGCGCTGTGGTTCGAGTACGAACAGGTGGCCGAAGCCTTTGCCGACAGCTTCGCCCAGCAGCAACTGGTGTCCGCCGCGGACATCTACCCGGTATTCCGCGAACTGTTCCAGCGTCGCCTGGTGAGTTGAGGGCCAAGCCATGAATGCCAGTACGAGAAAGCGCGAGCCGATCTCCACCGGTTCGGAATGGACCTTCGATCTGATCCGCCAATACGACAAGGAAATCGCGCGCATCGCCGAACGCTATGCGCTGGATACCTACCCCAACCAGATCGAAGTGATCACCGCCGAGCAGATGATGGATGCCTACGCCTCGGTGGGCATGCCGCTGGGCTATCACCACTGGTCCTACGGCAAGCACTTCCTCGCCACCGAAAAAGGCTACAAACGCGGTCAGATGGGCCTGGCCTACGAAATCGTGATCAATTCCGACCCTTGCATCGCCTATCTGATGGAGGAAAACACCATCTGCATGCAGGCGCTGGTGATCGCCCACGCCTGCTACGGCCACAACAGCTTTTTCAAGGGCAATTACCTGTTCCGCACCTGGACCGACGCCAGCTCGATCATCGACTACCTGGTGTTCGCCAAGCAGTACATCATGCAGTGCGAGGAGCGTTACGGCATCGACGCAGTGGAGGAACTGCTCGACTCCTGCCATGCCCTGATGAACTACGGCGTCGACCGCTACAAGCGCCCCTACCCCATCTCCGCCGAAGAGGAGCGGCGCCGCCAGAAGGACCGCGAAGAACATCTGCAGAAGCAGATCAACGACCTATGGCGCACCATTCCCAGAAACGCGGACAAGGCCAGCGAGAAGGACAACAAGCGTTTCCCGGCCGAGCCGCAGGAAAACATCCTCTATTTCCTCGAGAAACACGCCCCGCTGCTGGAGCCCTGGCAGCGCGAGGTGATCCGCATCGTGCGCAAGATCGCCCAGTACTTCTACCCGCAGCGCCAGACCCAGGTGATGAACGAAGGCTGGGCCACCTTCTGGCACTACACCCTGATGAACGACCTGTACGACGAGGGGCTGGTTACCGACGGCTTCATGATGGAGTTCCTGCAGTCGCACACCAGCGTGGTCTACCAGCCGCCGTTCGACAGCCCCTACTACAGCGGCATCAACCCTTACGCACTGGGTTTCGCCATGTACCGCGACATCCGCCGCATCTGCGAAGAGCCCACCGAAGAAGACAAGCGCTGGTTCCCCGACATCGCCGGCAGCGATTGGCTGACCACCCTCAAGTTCGCCATGACCAGTTTCAAGGACGAGAGCTTCATCCTGCAGTTCCTCTCGCCCAAGGTGATTCGCGACTTCAAGCTGTTCGGCATCCTCGATGACGATCAAAAGGACGAGCTGCTGGTGCCGGCCATCCATGACGAATCCGGCTACCGCACCATCCGCGAGCTGCTCGCAGCGCAGTACAACCTGGGCAACCGCGAACCCAACGTGCAGATCTGGAACATCGACCGCCGCGGCGACCGCTCGCTGACTCTGCGCCATCAGCAGCACGACCGCAAACCGCTGGGCGACTCCACCGGCGAGGTGCTCAAGCATCTGCATCGGCTGTGGGGCTTCGATATCCATCTGGAGGTGTGCCAGGGCGACCAGCTGATCACCACTCAGCATGTGCCGCCACGCGGCAACGCGGAGAGCGACAACGAATACCCGCGGCTGGACCTGGTCATTCCACCCATTTGATCGGTTGCCGGTCATGGTCAGGGGCATCAGCATCGCATGCAGACTCCGCGAGATGCCATGCATGCGCCTATTCCTTGTGATTCTGCTGTGCCTGGGGCTGGCCACCTGTGCCAGCCATGTCCCGCAGGCACGCATCCTCAGCCCCGCCGATGCCTCGCTGGCCGGGCGCCACAGTTTCGAACTGATCGACCCACAGGCCAGCCTGGAGGGCGAAGCGCCCTTTCCCGAGCGCTATCGCCAGTTGCCGCAACTGCTGCGCCATGGGCTATCCAACCGCGGTTATCACGAGAGCCAGCAGCCACAGTTACGCGTTTATTACTGGCTGGCCGTGCAGGATGGTCCGCTGCTGTTCAAGGTCGACACGCCGCCGCCCGACCCGCTCGGCCCCTACCAGGCGATCCATCGTTTGCGTGACGAAACCGGCACCTTGCGCCTGCGCCTGACCGACCTCGACCAGCGCATCCTCTGGGAAGGCGTGATCAGCACCGGACTGAGCCCGGCACGCGACAGTGCCGAGCTGCTGGAGCGTGCCGTGCGAGTGTTGACCGAGCAGATTCCGCAAGCCACACCGTAGCCCGGATGCAATCCGGGGATATCCGCGCGAACGTCCCGGATTGCATCCGGGCTACCTCCCAGTCCCGACCAGCCGCTATCCTCTGCGCTCAGCGGAGGAACACACATGCAGATTTACAAAGTCGGCGGTGCAGTGCGTGATCGCCTGCTCGGCCGTCCCGTCAGTGAAGTGGACTGGGTCGTGGTCGGCGCCAGCGCAGAGCAGATGCTGGAGCTCGGTTATCGCCCGGTTGGCGCCGATTTTCCGGTGTTCCTGCACCCGCAGACCGGTGAGGAATACGCCCTGGCGCGCACCGAGCGCAAGAGTGGCCGCGGCTATGGCGGTTTCACCTTTCATGCCAGCCCGGATGTCACGCTGGAAGACGACCTGATCCGCCGCGACCTGACCGTCAACGCCATGGCCGAAGACGAACATGGCCGGCTGATCGATCCGTATGGCGGCCAGCAGGATCTTCAGGTCCGCCTGCTGCGCCACGTTTCCCCGGCCTTCGCCGAAGATCCGCTACGCGTACTGCGTGTTGCCCGCTTCGCCGCACGCTATGCGCCGCTGGGATTCAGCGTGGCGCCAGAAACCCTCGAGCTGATGCGCCAACTGGCGGAGTCCGGCGAACTGGGCCATCTCACCGCCGAACGTAGCTGGAAGGAAATCTCCCGCGCGCTGATGGAGCCGCGCCCGGACGTTTTCATCCAGGTGCTGCGCGATTGCGGCGCGCTGGCGGCGCTGCTGCCGGAAGTGGATAAGTTGTTCGGCGTGCCGCAACCGCAGGCGCATCACCCCGAAGTCGACACCGGCGTGCATGTACTGAGCGTGCTGCGTCAGTGCGCAGAGCATGACCAGCCGCTCAACGTACGCTGGGCCTGCCTGCTGCATGATGTCGGCAAGGGGCTGACGCCCGAGGCTGACTGGCCGCGACATATCGCCCATGAACACAAGGGGCTGCGCCTGATCCAGGCGATCAACGAGCGCTGCAAGGCGCCGCGCGACTGCGCCGAGCTGGCAGCGCTGGTGGGAGAGTTCCATACCCATGGGCACCGAGCACTGGAACTGCGGCCCTCGACGCTGCTGGAGTTACTGCAACGCTTCGACGTCTTCCGCCGCCCGCAACGCTTCGCCGAATTCGTCGCCGCTTGCGAGATGGATGCCCGCGGGCGCCAGGGCCTGGAACAGCGCGACTATCCACAAGCCGCTTACCTGCTGGACGCCGCCGAGGTAGCGCGGCAGGTGGCGGTCAAACCGCTACTGGAGAAGGGCTTCAAGGGTGCGGAGTTGGGCGAGGCGCTCAATCGCGAGCGCCTGCAGGCACTCAAGGCCTACAAACAGCAGCACGCCTCGTAGGAGCGGCTGGGCGGCATTCCGTTTCAGCCGCGATCATCACAGCTCCGCGGCCCGCCTTTTCGCGGATAAATCCGCGCCTACCGATCAAGTCCACGTAGCCCGGATGCAATCCGGGAAACAGGTCTTGCCGAGGCCCCGGATTGCATCCGGCTACGAAGAGGGCGCCTGCAACAGCTCGGCCGGCGTCAACTCGGCGCCGCGCCACTGGAAGGCGGCCGGCCATAGCTGCTGATCGATCTGCGCCGTGGACCATAATTCTGCGAACGAACGACCATCGAGCGGGTGACACACTTGCGGCGCCAGCAAGGCCAGAGGCCAGAGCACGAAGGCGTTCTTGAGAATTTCCGCACGCGGCAATATCAGGCCGTTGAAATTACCGACCTGCTCGCCGTACAGCAGCACATCGATATCCAGCGGCAAACCCTTGCGATCCGGCGCGTAGCGGCCGTTATCGGCCTCGATGAACTTCAGCCGGCGATCCAGCTCCAGCAGCGGCAGCTCGGTTTCGCCCACCACCACCAGATTGAAGAAATTACCGCTCTTGATACCCACCGCATGGCTTTCGAAGACCGGCGAGCAGCGCATGTCGCTGAGCACGCCAGCCAACGCATCGAGCCCGGCACAAAGGTGAGCCTCGCGCTGCACATTGCTGCCGAGGCCGAGAAAGACCCGAGTCAGAGGCATCCGCGCTCGATCTCCACACCCACGCCGCCACGTGCGGCCGGCACTGCGCCGGGCTTGGTCAGCTTCAGGCGAATCCAGGGAATGTTGAATTCGTCCATCAGGAGCTGTACCAGGCGCTCGGCGAAGGTTTCGACCAGAATGAACTGCGATTCGGCCGCAAAGGCCTGGATACGCGCGCAGACGCTGGCATAGTCGAGTGCCAGGTTGAGGTCATCACCTGCCGCAGCCGGGCGGTTGTCCCAGGCCATCTGCAGGTCCAGGCGCAGGCACTGGCGAATGTCGCGCTCCCAATCGTAGGCGCCGATCACCGTGTCGACTTCCAGCCCCTCGATAAATACTCTGTCCACCGCACTCTCCGCGCCACGACAAGGGCGCCGCACCTCGTTAGAATCGGGCCACCCCATGCCCTGGAATGGCCACCATGTTCTGGCTTCTGGCAATCCTTGCCTACCTGCTCGGTTCGTTGTCCTTCGCCATCCTGCTCAGCCGACTCGCTGGCGGGCCGGACCCGCGTGCCAGTGGCTCGGGCAACCCCGGCGCGACCAACATGTTGCGCGTGGCCGGCAAGAAGCTCGCCGTCATGACGCTGATCGGCGACCTGTTCAAGGGCCTGCTGCCGATCCTCATCGCCAAGCTGCTCGGCCTGAGCCTGCACCAGCAGGCCTGGATCGGCCTGGCGGCCGTCGTCGGCCACCTTTACCCGCTGTACTTCCGTTTTCGTGGCGGCAAGGGCGTCGCCACTGCCGCCGGCATGTTGCTCGGCCTCTATCCACCGGCCGCCTTGCTCGCCCTGGCAGCCTGGGCGCTGGTATTCCTGCTCACCCGCACCAGCTCGCTGGCATCACTGATCGCCACGCCGCTGACGCTACCGCTGCTGGCCTGGCAACAACCGGCGGCCCTGCTGCCGGCCTGCGTACTCACCGGGCTGATCGTCTGGCGGCACCGCAGCAATCTGCGCGATCTGTTCGCCGGCCGCGAACGGCGTTTTTGATTCGATAACAAAAAAACTGTAGGAGCGAGCTCTGCTCGCGAATTTTTCGGTTCGCGAGCAGAGCTCGCTCCTACGCGTAAATCCCTTGGGGCGCTCACAGCGCCGGCAGCGACTCCATCGGCCAGCGCGCCTGCACCTTGATTGCCAGATCTTCATGCTGCCCGGCCAGCAAACGCTGGCAACCGGCGTAGGCGATCATCGCGCCATTGTCGGTACAGAAACGCGGCCGCGCATAAAACACCTTGCCCTTCATTTCGCCCAGCATACGTTCCAGATGCTCGCGCAGCGCCTTGTTGGCACTCACCCCGCCAGCGATCACCAGGCTGTTCAGCCCGCTCTGCTTGAGCGCACGTTTGCACTTGATGGTCAGAGTCTCAACCACCGCCTGCTGGAAGGCCAGCGCGATGTCGCGCCGGGCTTGGTCGAGGTCGTCGCCACTGTCGCGGCATTGCTGCCAGGTATTCAGAGCGAAGGTCTTCAGGCCGCTGAAACTGAAATCCAGCCCCGGCCGATCGGTCATCGGCCGCGGGAAGACGAAACGCCCCGGCATACCCTGCTCGGCCAGCTTGGCGATCTCCGGGCCACCGGGGTAATTCAGCCCCATCAGCTTGGCGGTCTTGTCGAAGGCTTCACCGGCGGCATCGTCCAGCGACTCGCCGAGCAACTGGTACTGGCCGATGCCATCGACCCGCACCAGCTGCGTGTGACCACCGGACACCAGCAGGGCGACGAACGGAAAGGCCGGCGGCTGCTCTTCGAGCATCGGTGCCAGCAGATGACCTTCCATATGGTGCACGCCGACGGCCGGCACGCCCCAGGCAAAGGCCAGCGCCTGCGCGCAGGAGGCCCCCACCAGCAGTGCCCCGACCAGGCCCGGGCCGGCCGTATAGGCCAGCGCATCGATATCGCTGGCCTGCTTGCCGGCTTCATCCAGCACCTGGCGGATCAGCGGCAGCATACGTTTGACGTGATCACGCGAGGCCAACTCGGGCACCACGCCGCCATATACACGGTGCAGGTCGATCTGGCTGAACAGGGCGTCAGCCAGCAGGCCACGCTCGCTGTCATAGAGCGCGACGCCGGTTTCATCGCAGGAAGTTTCCAATCCCAGTACGAGCATGGAGCTTGAACCTTGGTTTGCCGCGTGGAACAAAGGCGCGCATGATAAGCGCCGCCCGGCGGAGCGGCCAGCGCTTTTCGATCAGAGGCTTTGCATTCCGCAGCCCGAGACGGTAACATCCGCAACCCTTAAAAACCGACGCATCCCGAGCCTCATTTGCCGGGTACGCGTTAAACCCGGTAATTAAAGATAGGTACGACCTGGATGCCAGCCGTCAAAGTTAAAGAGAACGAACCCTTCGACGTAGCCCTGCGTCGTTTCAAGCGCTCCTGCGAAAAAGCCGGTGTACTGGCTGAAGTTCGCAGCCGCGAATTCTACGAAAAGCCGACCGCAGAGCGTAAGCGCAAAGCCGCTGCCGCTGTTAAGCGTCACGCCAAGAAAGTGCAGCGCGAGCAGCGCCGCAGCGTTCGCCTGTACTAATACCGTACACGCCACGCTCGAATGCCCGGCTCCGGCCGGGCATTGCATTTACAGAACTCCGCTTCGCCTGCTGGCGAATGGCCGGAGTTTTTTGCTTTTCTACCCATCACTGTTCCGCTTACGCGCCGAGCAGTATGCTGAGCGCCTATGGCCGGCCTGATCCCGCAATCCTTCATCGATGACCTGCTCAACCGCACCGACATCGTCGATGTGGTGAGCTCGCGCATCCAGCTGAAGAAGACCGGCAAGAACTACAGCGCCTGCTGTCCTTTTCACAAGGAAAAGACCCCCTCCTTCACCGTCAGTCCGGACAAGCAGTTCTACTACTGCTTCGGCTGCGGCGCCGGTGGCAATGCCCTCGGCTTCGTCATGGACCACGATCAACTGGAGTTCCCCCAGGCGATCGAGGAACTGGCCAAGCGCGCCGGCATGGATGTGCCGCGCGAGGAAAGCGGCCGCGGGCGCACACCGCGCCAGCCGGTGGACTCGCCGCTCTACCCGCTGCTCAATGCCGCCGCCGAGCACTATCGCCAGGCTCTGAAAAGCCATCCGCAGCGTAAGTACGCAGTGGATTACCTCAAGGGCCGCGGTCTGACGGGGGAAATAGCCCGTGACTTCGGCATCGGCTTCGCCCCGCCCGGCTGGGACAACCTGCTCAAGCAACTGGGCGCCGACGCCCTGCAGCAGAAAGTCATGATCGACGCCGGCCTGCTGATCGAGAACGCCGAGAACGGCAGGCGCTACGACCGCTTCCGCGACCGCATCATGTTCCCCATCCGCGACAGCCGCGGCCGGGTGATCGCCTTCGGCGGCCGCGTGCTGGGCGACGACAAGCCCAAGTACCTGAACTCACCGGAAACCCCGGTGTTCCACAAGGGTCAGGAACTCTACGGCCTGTACGAGGCGCGCAAGCACAACCGCGATCTCGACGAGATCATGGTGGTCGAAGGCTACATGGACGTCATCGCCCTCGCTCAGCAGGGCCTGCGCAATGCCGTGGCGACCCTCGGCACGGCCACCAGCGAGGAGCACCTCAAGCGCCTGTTCCGCATCGTGCCCAGCGTACTGTTCTGCTTCGACGGTGACGCCGCCGGGCGCAACGCTGCCTGGCGCGCCCTGGAGTCGACTCTGCCGAGCCTGCAGGACGGTCGCCGCGCGCGCTTCCTGTTCCTGCCCGAAGGCGAGGACCCGGACACCCTGGTACGCGCCGAAGGCACCGATGCCTTCCGCGCACGCATCAACCAGCACGCCCAGCCGCTGGCCGATTACTTCTTCCAGCAGCTTTGTGAAGAGGCCGACCCGCGCTCGCTGGAAGGCAAGGCGCATCTGGTGACGCTGGCCGCGCCACTGATCGACAAGATCCCCGGCAACAACCTGCGCGCCCTGATGCGCCAGCGCCTGAGCGAAATCACCGGCCTTTCCGGCGAAGCCGTGAGCCAGGTCGCCAGCGCCCCGCGCAGCCATGCGCCGAGCACGCCGAACCACGCCCCCAGCAGCGACTACCCGGATTACGGCGATATCCCCGACAGCGCCTACTACGACAGCTTGCCGGACGTCGGCGGCTACGAGCAGCCCGCACCGCCCCAGCAGCAACACTACGAACGTAGCAACGAAGGCGGCAAAGGCAGCTGGAAAAAAGACGGCAGCGGCAAGTGGAACAAGAAGGGCAAGGGCGATTTCGCGCCACGTGCCCCGCGCACCGCGGTGAGCGTCGAATCACCACATCTGATCGCCCTGCGCACCTTGCTGCACCATCCGCAGCTGGCGCAAAAGGTCGAGGATGTCAGCCACTTCGCCGACGAAGAGGACACCTACGCGCAACTTCTGGTAGCGCTGGTCGGTGCCCTGCAGAAAACGCCCAACCTGCGTTCGCTGCAACTGATCGCTCGCTGGCACGGCACCGAACAGGGCCGTTTGCTGCGGGCACTGGCGGAGAAGGAATGGCTGATTCAGGGCGACAACCTTGAACAGCAGTTTTTCGACACCATTACTACACTTGCAAACAGTCAATCGCAGAGGCGGCGTGAAAAGGCGCTCCGCAGCATCATTCATAAAAGCCCCAGCGAGCTCACAGACGAGGAAAAGACATTGCTCAGAGAGCACTACAGCCTCACTTCGTCACCGAGCAGCAAGTCCCCAACTGGCGCCTAAAGCCAAAACCGAGGTATAATCCTCGGCTTGTTTTCAGCCCGCCAAGACCTTCAGTGGATAGGGTGTTATGTCCGTAAAAGCGCAACAGCAATCTCGTTTGAAAGAATTGATCAGCCGCGGTCGCGAGCAGGGTTACCTGACGTACGCGGAGGTCAATGACCACCTGCCGGAAGATATTTCCGATCCGGAACAGGTGGAAGACATCATCCGCATGATCAACGACATGGGGATCAACGTATTCGAGAGTGCTCCGGATGCGGACGCCCTGTTGTTGGCCGAAGCCGACACCGACGAGGCTGCAGCCGAAGAAGCCGCTGCCGCCCTCGCCGCCGTTGAGACCGATATCGGCCGCACCACCGACCCGGTGCGCATGTACATGCGCGAAATGGGCACCGTGGAGTTGCTGACCCGCGAAGGCGAAATCGAAATCGCCAAGCGCATCGAGGAAGGCATCCGCGAAGTCATGAGCGCCATCGCTCACTTCCCCGGCACCGTCGAAGGCATCCTCGCCGAGTACAACCGCGTCACCACTGAAGGCGGCCGCCTGGCCGAAGTCCTCAGTGGCTACATCGACCCGGATGACGGCAGCGTGCCCGACGAAGCCGCCGCCCCCGTTCCCGTCAAGGAAGGCGCCGCCGCTGAAGAAAGCGACGACGACGAGGAAGACGAGAGCGGCGACGACGAGGAAGAAGAAGGCGACGGCGGCCCGGACCCGGAAGAAGCGGCTCGCCGTTTCAGCGCCGTGGCCGAGCAGCAGGACAAAGTCCAGAAGGCCCTGAAGAAGCACGGTCGCGGCAGCAAGCAGGCCACCGAAGAGCTGGCCGCACTGGCCGAGCTGTTCATGCCGATCAAGCTGGTGCCCAAGCAGTACGACGCCCTGGTCACCCAGGTGCGCGACGCCCTCGACCGTCTGCGTGCGCAAGAGCGCGCCATCATGCAGCTGTGCGTACGTGATGCGCGCATGCCGCGTGCCGACTTCCTGCGCCTGTTCCCGGGCAACGAAATCGACATGGACTGGGCCGCTGATCTGGCCAAGGGCAAGGCCAAGTACGCCGAAGCCCTGGGCAACCTGCAGAGCGACATCCAGCGCTGCCAGCAGAAGCTGGCCGACCTGGAAGCCGAGTGCAGCCTGAGCCTGGCCGAGATCAAGGACATCAACCGTCGCATGTCCATCGGTGAAGCGAAAGCTCGCCGCGCCAAGAAGGAAATGGTCGAGGCCAACCTGCGTCTGGTGATCTCCATCGCCAAGAAGTACACCAACCGCGGCCTGCAGTTCCTCGACCTGATCCAGGAAGGCAACATCGGCCTGATGAAGGCGGTGGACAAGTTCGAATACCGTCGCGGCTACAAGTTCTCGACCTACGCCACCTGGTGGATTCGCCAGGCGATCACCCGCTCGATCGCCGACCAGGCGCGCACCATCCGTATCCCGGTGCACATGATCGAGACCATCAACAAGCTCAACCGCATCTCCCGTCAGATGCTCCAGGAAATGGGTCGCGAGCCCACTCCGGAAGAGCTGGGTGAGCGCATGGAAATGCCCGAGGACAAGATCCGCAAGGTATTGAAGATCGCCAAAGAGCCGATCTCCATGGAAACCCCGATTGGCGACGACGAAGATTCGCATCTGGGCGACTTCATCGAGGACAGCACCATGCAGTCCCCGATCGACGTGGCCACGGTCGAAAGCCTCAAGGAAGCCACTCGCGAAGTGCTGGCCGGCCTCACCGCCCGTGAAGCCAAGGTCCTGCGCATGCGCTTCGGCATCGACATGAACACCGACCACACCCTCGAGGAAGTCGGTAAGCAGTTCGATGTTACCCGTGAGCGTATCCGCCAGATCGAAGCCAAAGCGCTGCGCAAGCTGCGTCACCCGACGCGAAGCGAGCATCTGCGCTCCTTCCTCGACGAGTGATAACAAACCCCCGGCCCAGGCCGGGGGTTTTGCTTTCTGGCCCCCGTGGCATGGGCCCTTCCCGAGCGTCGCAATCAAACTGCCATCCCCGCAGCGGCCGGTCTACACTGCGACCATATCGATTCTGAAACGAGGCCGTTATGCCCCGCCTGCCGGCCATTTTGCTGTTGTGCCTGGCGTACTGGATGACTTCCGCCCAGGCCCTCACACTCAACGAGAATGAGCGCACCTGGCTGGCGGCTCATCCCGAACTGAGTCTGGGCGTCGATGCCGCCTGGCCCCCTTTCGAATTCCGTAACGAACAGGGCCAGTACCTCGGCCTGACCGCCGACTACGTGCGCTTGATCGAAGAGCGTCTCGGCGTGACCTTTCGCCCAGTCGAGCAAGGCAGCTGGAGCGCGATACTGGAACAGGCGCGCAGGGGCGAGGTCGACCTGCTGCCCGGCGTGATGTCGACTGCCGAGCGTCAGCAATACCTGAGCTTCACCCGTCCGTACCTGGACTTTCCCATCATCATCCTGGCGCGCGAGGGCGGCCCGCAACCCAAGCAACTTACCGACCTGTATGGCCTCAAGGTCGCGGTGGTAAGCGACTACGCTCCGCATGAATTGCTGCGCCAGCATCACCCCGACCTCAACCTGCTACCGCTGCCCAACGTCGCCGCCGCGCTGCAGATGCTGGCCACCCATCAGGCCGACGCCATGGTGGGCGATCTCGCCTCCAGCGTCTGGAGCCTGCGCCAGCTCAAGCTCGACGGCCTGTATATCAGCGGCGAAACACCCTATCGCTATCAGCTGGCCATGGCCGTACCGCGCAACCAGAGCATGCTGGTCGGGATTCTCGACAAACTCTTCGCCGAGCTCGGCGCCGAGGAAGTCGCCGCCTTGCAGGCTCCCTGGGTCGGCAGCGTACTGGACGCTCGCAACGCCTGGCACAAAACCCTCCTCTATGGCCTGCCAGCCGTGCTCGGCCTGCTGGCGATCATTGCCATCATCCTCAGCATCAACCGCCGGCTGAAACGCGAGATGCGCAACCGCGAAGCTCTGGAACAGGAGCTGCGCAGTCGCGAGCAGCATTTTCGCGACATGGTTGAAAGCCTTTGCGCCATCACCTGGGAAACCGATTCGAGCGGGCTCACCTACACCTACGTGTCACCGCATGCGGAGAAGCTCCTGGGTTATCCCCTGCACGAGTGGCTCGAACCCGGCTTCTGGCAGCGCCACCTGCACCCCGACGATCAGCAGCGCACTCTGCGCAACTGCCTGGAGCAGTCCTCGGCCGGCAAAGACCACTCGCTGGAATACCGCCTGCTCGCCGCCGACGGCCGCACGGTGTGGGTACGCGACATCGTCACCTTGCTGCAGCGGGGTGACCAGCAGGTGATACGCGGCCTGATGATCGACATCAGCGAAGCCAAGCAAACCGAACAGGCCCTGCGCCAGTCGGAACAGAAATTCGCCTCCGTGTTCCAGCAGTGCCCGGACATCCTGATCATCGCCCGCCGGGTCGACGGCGTGCTGCTGGAGGTCAATACCGCGTTCACCGAGCAAACCGGCATCAGCGTCGACCAGGCCATCGGCAACACCGCTACCGACCTCGACCTGTGGGGCGTGCCCGGCATCGGCCCGAGCCTGCTGCTACGCCTGCAGGACGAATGCCTGCGCAATCTGGAGCTGCCCTTTCGCCGCGCCGACGGCAGCTTGTTCACCGGCCTCATCTCCGCCAGCCCCTTCACCCTCGACAATACCCCGGCACTGGTGGTGGTGGTGCGTGACATCAGCGAGCTCAAGAGTACCCAGCAGCGGCTGCAGATATCCGAGGAGAAGTTCGCCAAGGCCTTTCACGCCTCGCCCGATGGCCTGCTGATCACCCGTCTGCGCGACGGCCTGCTGGTCGAGGCCAACGAAGGTTTCAGCCGCATCACCGGCCATAGCCTCGACCTGGTCGGCCAGCACAGCACGCTCAGCCTCGGCATCTGGGCCGACCCGAAGGATCGCGAACGCATGGTGCAGGGCGTTCGTGAGCACGGTGTGGTGCGCGACATGATCGCCCCGGTGCGCACCCGCAGCGGCCAACTGCGCCTGTGCGATCTGTCCGCACAACCGCTGTCCATCAATGGCGAGGAATGTCTGCTGACCATCGCCCGCGACATAACCGAACGCCAACGGATGCAGGAAGAACTGCAACAGGCCGCCACCGTATTCGAAAGCACCGCCGAAGGCGTACTGATCACCGACCTCGAACAGCGCATCACTGCGGTCAACCGCGCCTTCACCGAGATTACCGGCTACAGCGAGGCCGAAGCCCTCGGCCAGCGCCCCAGCCTGCTCTCCTCCGGCCAGCACGACAACGCCTTCTATACCGCCATGTGGCATAGCCTCGCGGCCAACGGGCACTGGCAGGGGGAAATCTGGAACCGGCGCAAGAACGGCGAACTGTACCCGGAGTGGCTGACCATCAGCGCCGTGCGCAACAGCGACAATCAGATTACCCACTTCGTCGGCGTGTTCGCCGACATCTCCAGCCTCAAGCATGCCCAGGCACGCCTCGACCACCAGGCCCACCACGACCCACTGACCGGTCTGCCCAACCGTCTGCTGTTCGAGAACCGCCTGCGCAGCGCTCTGGACGGCACGCGTGCCGACGACCAGCTCGGCGCCGTGCTGTTCCTAGACCTCGACCGCTTCAAGCAGATCAACGACAGCCTTGGCCATCCGGTCGGCGACCAGTTGCTCAAGGCCATCGCCGAACGCCTGAGGCTGCAGTTACGCGACATCGACACCGTGGCTCGCCTCGGCGGTGACGAATTCATCATCCTGCTGCCCGGCCTGCACCAGTTGCAGGATACCGAACAGGTCGCGCAGAAGCTCCTCGCCTGCTTCGGCAAGTCGTTCCAGCTCGACAACCACGAGTTCTTCATCAGCGCCAGCATTGGCATCAGCCTCTATCCCGCCGACGGCCAGGACGTGGCCACCCTGGTGAAGAACGCCGATGCGGCCATGTACCAGTCCAAGGCCAAGGGGCGCAATCGCTACGAGTTCTACACCCGCTCGCTGACCTTCGAAGTCAACGAACGCATGGCCATGGAACAGGAACTGCGCCGCGCCCTCGAACGCAACGAACTGTGCCTCTACTACCAACCCAAGTTCTGCCTGCGCAGCCAGAGCCTGGTGGGCGCCGAAGCCCTGGTGCGCTGGCCGCACCCGGTATTTGGCGACATCCCACCGGATCGCTTCATCCCGGTGGCCGAAGAAAGCGGTCTGATCCTGCCCCTGGGCGATTGGGTACTGGAGCAAACCTGCCGCCAGTTGCAGGCCTGGCAGGAAAGCGGCCGCGGCTTTGGCGCCCTATCGGTCAACCTCGCCGGCGCGCAACTGCACCAGCCCAGCCTGCTGCCGCGCATCAGCGAGCTGCTGCAACGCTACAACCTGGCGCCGGGGCTGCTGCAGCTGGAGATAACCGAAAGCTTCATCATGAACCAGGCAGGCGAAGCGCTGGACATCCTCCACCGCCTCAAACAACTCGGCGTACAGCTGGCCATCGACGACTTCGGCACCGGCTACTCCTCGCTCAGCTACCTCAAGCGCCTGCCGCTGGACGTGCTGAAGATCGACCAGTCCTTCGTCCGTGGCCTGCCGGACGACCCGCACGATCTGGCGATCACCCGCGCCATCATCGCCTTGGGCAACAGCATGCAACTGACGGTGATCGCCGAAGGCGTGGAGACCAAGGCCCAGGAGCTCTGCCTGGCCGCAGAAGGCTGCCTGCAGATCCAGGGCTACGTGGTCAGCCGTCCGCTCTCGGCCGATGCCTTCGCCCGGAAATTTCTCCCGCCAGGTCAAGCGGTTGGCGCTGGCGAGAACGCGCCGGTATAATCCGCCGGCCTTCTGGGGGCCTATAGCTCAGTTGGTTAGAGCAGAGGACTCATAATCCTTTGGTCCACGGTTCGAGTCCGTGTGGGCCCACCACCTTCAAAGCCGCGCACTGCGCGGCTTTAAGCTTTTCAGGGTTGTGGCATCTGGATCAGCCCATGGTCCAAAGGTACAAAATCGGTACAGTACTGGTTAGCCAGTCTGCCTTTGGAGTCCTTATCTGATGGCAACAATCGTCAAAACCCCTGCCGGCACATGGAAAGCCGTAGTCCGAAAAACGGGCTGGCCGACCAACGCCAAAACCTTCCGCACCAAGCGCGACGCCGAAGACTGGGCACGCCGCACCGAAGACGAGATGGTGCGCGGCGTGTACATCCAGCGCAGCGGCTCCGAGCGCATGACGCTGGAGAAAGCTCTAGAGCGCTACCTGTCCGAGGTGACGCCCAGCAAGAAGCCCACTACGCGCAAAGCCGAAGCCACCAAGGCCAAGCAGTTGATCCAGCACCTGGGCAAATACTCCATGGCCGCCCTCTCCGCTGAAGTCATCGCCAAGTACCGGGACACAAGGCTCGGCACCCTGAGCAAGCGCGGCCTCCCCACCAGCAACAATACCGTGCGGCTTGAACTGGCCCTTCTCAGCCACCTTTTCACGGTAGCTATTCAGGAATGGGGCCTGGGCCTTACCTTCAACCCGGTGCTTAATATCCGCAAGCCGAGCCCGGGGGATGGCCGCGACCGGCGACTGTCCGCCGACGAAGAAAAGCGCCTGCTCGCTGCGGTGAACAACCACAGCAACCCCATGCTGGGCTGGATCGTCCGAATCGCCTTGGAAACGGGCATGAGGTCGTCGGAGATAACCGGCCTACGTTGCCATCAGGTAGACCTGAAAAAGCGCGTGGTGCGGCTCGCAGACACCAAGAACGACAGTGCTCGCACCGTTCCCCTTACCAAGCTGGCAACCGAAACATTTAGGGCCGCCCTGGAGAACCCTGTTCGCCCCAAAGACTGCAATCTGGTGTTCTTCGGTGAACCAGGTAAGGACGAGAAACGTCGCCCCTATGCCTTCACCAAAACCTGGGGGCTGCTGAAGAAGAAACTTGGGATGCCCGATCTGCGCTTCCACGATCTACGTCATGAGGCGGTCAGCCGGCTGGTCGAAGGTGGCCTGTCCGATCAGGAGGTCTCGGCCATCAGCGGCCACAAGTCGATGCAGATGCTCAAGCGCTACACGCACCTGCGCGCTGAAGACCTTGTCAGCAAGCTGGATAAGCTGGAGAGGAAAACGACCAGGCGCAGTAAGCAAACTTCTGACAACTGATCAAAAACCACGCAGTCGAGGCGTTTTTCAGCGACCTCATTGAGAGCATGAAACTGCCCCAGCTCCAGTCACCAGCCTTCAGGCATCGTCGTTGTCTGGCTTGTAGAAAAGATCCCAGCTGCTCTGGTGCGTGACGCGAGGGTCTTGTCCGTATACTGGGGCCGACGTGAGGCCGAGAGATTTCCTCTCTTCCAACTGCCGCTCCCACGGGCGATCAGTGCCTAGAACCCGACCAACATACTGAGCACGAGACTCTTCTCGGCCCTCCCAAGCCCTGACAAGCTCCTGGTACTCATCGCTGGCCGCCAGTCGATAAGCCACGTCAACCAGATCACTCCCAACCCAATGCGAAAAGGGAAGCGTCCTCTCAACTGCCGCAAGACGCGCTTCATCGCTCTCCAGATCGACCTCACCCTCTTCATACAGTCGCTTTGCCAGGGCAATGGCCTTGCTGAAATACGCATCAGCACCAGGCTGCTCCGCATGAAGAAACTCAGGGAAGGTCAGCGCCGTTAATGGCGCCACATGACCATTGGCCGCATCGGTCACGCCAGTAACCAGCCAGAACGCATATTTCGGCCACAGGTGGGCAACCGACTCGATCATGGCTGAGGTCGGTTTCTGCTTGCGCGAGAACGCACTACGCCACCGGGCAGACGGAATGCCTGTGAGCTGGGAGAGCTTTTCCCAGAAGCCGCGACCAGCGTACGGCGGTTGACTCCACAGGCTGAGCAGCGCTGAGAACGGCCCTTCGTGCCCCTTCAGGCTCTCAAGGTCAGCCGGAGTCATCTGCTCCTTCAGAATCAGAATGACGCGGTCTTCAATCGTGCTTGACATCGTAAGCCTTCGATCATAAAAAGAACTAAATGTCTAAAATATGGACATTTAGTATTTTTTTGGGACTCTTACGCCTTTTTCGCGTAATGAGCGCAGTGTATCGCAAGCCATACAAGGAGTCGCAAGATGACAGTCGAAGAAACCCTGCTCAACCGCTACGGAGGATCACCACTGCTTTCCCTCGAGCAGCTCGCAGAGGTGCTACATCGCAGCAAAAACGGCCTGAGGATCTCCCTGAGCGGCGACAACGAGCTGTCCGCGAAGCTGCGCTCGTGCAAGGTCAAGATCGGCCGGCGGATCTATTTCAAAACCTCTGCAGTCGCTCGCGTCATCGAAGAAGCCTGATCGCTATGAGCATCAAAGCCATGAACTGGGCATGGGAGCAGCCGCTCCCGCCTGTGCCGAAGCTAGTCCTCATGGCGCTCGCTGATAACGCAGATGATCACGGCTACTGCTGGCCGAAGATGAAGACGATTGCAGCGAAGTGCAGTACTTCGGAGCGCACCGTCCAACGCACTATCAAAACCCTGCTGACTGCCGGTCTGCTTAGGAAGGACGCTCGATTCGATGCCAGCGGCCGGCAGGTTTCCAACGGCTACACACTCGCTTTGACCTACCCCGACAAATTGTCACCCCCGGCTGGTGACATCGCCAGGGAGGGTGACACCACTGTCACCCCCGGGGTGACACAGCTATGTCAGGGGGAGGGTGACATAGCTATGTCACCCCTAGAACCACCATATGAACCCTCATATGAATCATCAGTACGCCGCACGGCAAAACTGACGCGGCTTGGTGCATCGGAGAGTCAACAGGTCGCCCTGTTGATCAGCTCCGCTCCTGCTGATCAACAGGAAGCGATCACCTCCCAACTGTTGACCGCCCTGGCCAAGGGAACCATCCGTACTTCCCCATCACGCTGGTTGAACGCTGTCATTCGACGGACAGCGAGCCACATGCATCCACAGAATGCGCCAGGGCTGTCTGAAGCGGACTATGTGAAACGTCTGGTTCAAGGCGGAATATCGCATGAGGACGCTCAGCGCATTGCCCAAAAGACCTTTAGTCGCCATGTAATGGCAGCACCACGAATCGCAAACGCTCCCTTCGATCATTAAGCAGATACCCAAGACACCCTCCGATACTAGCCATAGCTAACTGGTGAAGGGCGTTCAGCTCTTATCTTGCTTTTACTGATATTGAACGGGAGAATGGCCAACCAGCTAGAAATATTGCACTCAATAAACTAACCATAAGAGCAATAGCACCAGGCGCAAGCCAATGACCAATTCTGACTTTACTATGAATCTATAACTTTCAACCTCGGCACGCCACAACACCCATATGAACACATAAGGAAATACCCAGCATGCCACGCAGGATTCCCGATAAAATAATCGCACTACTTGTTCTCCTAGCAGCAATTACCATTGCTGCCTATGTTTTTTTTAGCATCTCAGACCCAGTATCCTACTTCATTTCGGCATCATTCTTTTTCATTGGCATTGTAGTATCATATAGCATTGCATCAACAGCAGGATTTGATGCGGCACTTATGCACTTCAAAGAGGTCATAATTGGATCAACAAATATCGGGCTAACTTCAATTAAAAAACTATCCGAAACCCCACCCGAAGAACTTTCAAAAAGAACAAAGAGCAGCTTTAAATTTCTTGGCATAGCTGGCGAGAAATTTCTTAGAGAGACACTAGAGAAAGTCGATTTTTTTAGAAGAAACAAGAATCCAGATCTCGTTAAGATAATGCTAATGGATCCATTTAGCGATGATCTTGAGCGCCTAAGCAGCAACAAAAAACTTCAAACTGAATACAGAAATAAAATTATCGCCACGATAGCGACCCTAGCCAAACTAAGAGAGGACGGCTATCACTTCGAGGTCAGGCTGTATCCTAAAAAGCCACCACTAAGACTGCTTATAATAGATGACTGTGTTACGGCACTATCAGTATATGAAGCAGACTCATCCGGCTGGAAGAATGCGCAGCTCATTTTTGATGGAAAAAACAACGACGACTCCCTCGCCCCCTATTTTGTTGAAACATTTGACGATCTCTGGGAGCGTGGAATAAATATAAACCTAGACCAAAGAAGCAAAGCTTTGTCTCCTTACTTGAACGGCGCAAAGTCAAACAATAGAGACAAGATTGGAATGGTTCACGGAAGGTTTCAACCATTCCACCATGAGCATTTCGAGTATATTCTGCATGGAGTTGCGAATTCTGAGACATGCCTTATCGGCATTACTCAACCAAACATAAATTGTGTTAGCGAATGCGAGATACTTCCTCATCGCGGTACACCCGAAGGCAACCCGTTCACCTTTGAAGACAGAAAGAGGATGATAGCGCTGTCACTAGAGCGATGGGGAGTTCCGCCTGAGAGGTATCAGATTATTCCTTTTGAGATTGACAATCCAGAAGTAGCGATCCCCCACCTTAAGCAAGATCACACTGCAGATATAGTTCACTATATACGCTTGTTTAGTAATTGGGAGCTGTACAAAAAAGAACTTCTTGAGCAGGCCGGCATGAAGGTCATAGCCTTTCAGCCTCTTCACAGTGACTTCATGATGAAAAACGTCACCGGGACTCTTGTTAGAGAGCTAGTGTCATCCAAAAGAAATTGGAAAGATTTTGTCCCATTCGGGACCAAGCAAGTCATCAACGCGGCGATGAAGCGAGGGGCATGACATGTTTCTTTCGGATATTGAAATTAGAAAAGCCATTCAGAATGGTGATTTTTCTATTTCACACAATACCATCCCTGATATAAGATCCGCCTCCATTTGCCTGCACCTGTCAGAAAACATAATAATACCATATTACACATCTCACGAGGTAGATATTCGCAGGCCGGAGACGTACCCGACTTGTATTGCCGAGCGCATCACCCCATCTAATGGACACCTCCTTTTACCCGGCGACTTCATACTCGGCTCTACCCTTGAAGGAATTGCTTTTTCGAATTCTTTAGCAGGCCATATTTCCAACATATCAGGCCTGGCCAGACTAGGTCTAAATACAATCTTATCAACCTATGTATCACCCGGCTTCGGAGCGGGGCTTGCCAGACCCATTACCCTTGAGATTCATAATTCATCAATTGCGCCAATTAGAATATTTCCAGGAATGCGCATTTGTCATTTACTATTAGTTAAACTTAGCAGCACAGCACATAGTGGTTACGACCATAGCAACCCTGGAAAGTATCTGACCAACGCACCCCAGGGCTCTGAATTCCATAAGGACACGGGCTTATTTAGCGCTGAAGCGCCGTGCAACAAATAATGCAAACACTAACCCCATCATAAAACATAACGATCTGCTGAAGGCTGGAGTCAGTCTATGGCGGCCGACAGCTTCTGGTAGATATCTTCAGGCCGCCTCCCTAAGCATTTCTCGAAGCGGAGGGCGCTGAAGAGCTTTGAAAATCTTTCTTGCTGGCTTCAGCTCCGACCAAGCCTCCTCCTACGCGATCATTCCCTCCTACGCCCCAGTATGTTGCCATTCGTAAACCCTCGGGCTAGAGTGCGCCCGTCGTGGTAAGTCCCACGACCGGGTGTGACAACCCGATTCGTTCGAGGCGCGGTAGCGCCATAGTTTAAGCACCAGCATACGATTGCTTGGTTGCTTAACTTCTATGGCGGGCCGTGTGGGGCAGGCTTTTGCCTGGCCGGTTCCCTCGGACGCCGGTTTGTCACCCCCGCACGGTCCGCCACCCATATCCGAGTGACAACGGCGGGTGACGGCTCCTTAATCGTCTGAGGAGCACAAGGAAAATGCGCTACCCCTTTTTTACCCGAGAGCTCCGCCTTGGGCTTCAGGTCTTGCTGTTCACCTCTGACCAGGAGGTGCGCCATGGCTGAGTTCGAATCCTGCGTCATACCTTTTCCACTGCAGCGAAGCCCGCTGCATGAATCCGAACGCTCTCCTCTACCCTCCGAAGCTGCAGCTGAACTACGCGGCGTCATGCTCGGCAATCTGCTTGATCAACTGGCTGAACCGGATGGGCTACAGCCGGAAGATCTGCGCGTACGGATCGCTGCTTACTCAGCTCTGGATCTGCTCGATGAGATGGTCGTGCTCTATCGCCGAGCCCTATCCGAGGCGCGAGGAGGTCAGAGATGAGCAAAGGTGTGATGACCTACCTTCCACCTCACGACGGCCACCCAGGTGTTGAAATAACCTGGGCCGCCGACTGCAGGGAAGCATTCAACCAGGGCGCCAAGTTGGCCCAGAGCTGGCTCGATAATGCTCGCAGCGGCTGGCTCTGGGCGGTCATGATCGCCGAGCGCGATTTACTGCCATGCGCAATAGAACGAAGAGCCTTCGAAGTGGGGTTCCTCAGCCGCCTTCATCAGTACATTTACTCTCACAGGTGCCGCATTCACTCGACCAAACCTCTTCCTCTGACGCTGTGAAGCATGGTTCGTGGCCGGCATTGCCGGCTCACGTCAACTATAACGAGCATTCAGAAATAGGCTAGGAAGAGTACGTCCGGTCGCTGGATGAACTACCCGCCACCTGAGGCCACCATCTGGTAGTAGCTGAGATAAATATTACCCGTCTGCGCCGCGTAGCGCTTCTTTCGTAGCAACAGGCTCGTGAAGTCGATCCGCTCTTCAAAAACTGCCATGAGGTCAGCGCCATCCATTAGAAGAATCGATGCCCCACCGGCTTGGTGGGCAGCCACGCCGTCAGCCGAAAACCCGTTGATAGAGAGGAACACGCCTAGAGTATTCTCAAGCTTCGACCTCACCTTATCGGAGAATGCCGCAAGGTCAGCCTTGTTCACGAGTTCCTTCTGCCATTTTGCTTCGAACAGGTACTCAGTACCATCAAGCGAAAAGGCACCGTCCAGCTGCTCGCCAAGGTTCTTGAACGAAGCCTTCGGATCTAGATCGAACAACTCGAAGAGTTCATACATGACACGCTCTAGCTCAAAACCACGACTTTGCGCACTGTCTGAACTGACCAATGCCATGTAGCGGGCCTTGATCGCCTCAAGCTTTTGACGCACCGCGGCGTTCTCGCGGAGTCTCGCGGCTGCCAGTTCCTGGCGGCGCTTGATATCGTCCTGCTCCCGTTTAAGGTCCTGATGCGGCTCGACAAGTTGCTTCAACTGATTGACCGCGCTCTGCGCCTTTTCCACCTTTTGCGGCCCGTCGTCTAGGCGCTTCAGATGCGAGAAATCCGTGATTTTACAAAGCTCGTAGCAGATCTTCGTCAAATCACCCAAGTACGCGCCTGGGTTTGCCACGAGGTAGTCCACTACGTCGGACGCAATCTGCCGCTTGTAGTTCTCCCAGTTAAAGCCGCTCAAAATACCTGGATTGGATAAGCAGAGTTGAAGGAACCCTCGCAGCTCAGACTTGTACCAATAGACCGAGCACAGCGCTTCTTTGAGGGCCATGATCCCCGCTGGTGAAAGTTGCCTCGCCATAGGTGACTCCTTGCTCTTAGTGGCTAACGATTAAGCGAACGGGCAGGCAAAGCGTAGTTTTAAGTTGCCCAGCGAACGAAGTGAACGGCAGCCGAGCGCATAGTTATGCCTCAACACCTCGGTCAGGGCCACCCATCGGGTGAGCTTTTGAGTTGAAAAATACAGATTCACTGCAGGGAAGCCACTCAAAGGGGCCCAGTCCGCTTGAGTGCTCCGCACCTAAGCCACCTGCACAGGAGCGCACCCGAATGAGGCGAGCGGATCAATGCCCCCGATGTAGATTGCCGGTATGTCTTTACTGGCATTCCGAACCAGAGCACCGATCAGTAAAAGTGGCGAACTAACGCCCCTAAATGCAGCATTTCGCCGGCTCTCATAAAGCGGAGCGCTGGGCGCTGCAATTAGACGCAGGTCTGATTGAGTGAAATAGCGATATCAAAGTGCTATACATTCTTCCATTCACAGCACCAAGGAAGAGCAATGGCCAGGTATCCACAGCACCCACAGTACATTCCAATCATCAAATGGCAGTCCTGGGAGCAGAGAGCTCTTGAGCAGGTTGAGACTGCACTGCGCCCGCGAGTTCGGCCATGCATTGAGGTTCGCACCTCCAAGCAGCACCTGAATTTGATGAACAAGCTTCAAAAGGTCTGGCAGCAGGAGGTGCTGGTGGACTATGCCAACCCTAGTGGCCAACTGACCCACACTCGCCAAACCGAGCTTCTAGATTTTCTTCAGCATGCAGTACAACAAAAGCTGTTGGTCTCCCCAGTAGTGGGTCCGTCGTACCTTGCGACCTTGGGAGCGAGGTTCACGAAGCTCGCGGCGTCTCTACCTTTTGTAACCATACGGCTGCGCTTGAGCGCACTTTCTGTGCCGGCCGACAAATTGCAACTTGCACAGGGAGCGTTTGCCTGGCTCAAGGCCGCAGGCATCAAAAGCACTCTGATTGTTGATCTTGGCGTGAGCCCGAAGGACTGGCAGCCCTCAGAGGTCAGCAGCTTTAGTCAGGATTTGCGGTCTCTCGCAGCAATTGGCTACGAGTCGATTCACGTTATCTCTGGAGCTTATCCAGCAAGCCTGGCGTCGGTAAAAACAGGTGCCGCGACCTTCAAAAGGACAGATTGGCTTTTCTGGAAGGATCTGAACGCCAACGTGCCGGAGTTAGCGGTGGGTTTCGGCGATTATGGAACGCTATCCCCAGAGTGGACAGAGCAGATTCTGGAAAGGCGCAGCAACCGCATCGCATTGCGCTATACCCGGGATGATAATTGGTTGATTCTGCGGGCTGGCGGTAAAACGTCGAGTGACTCGATTGCTATATCTGAGATATTGGTGAATACCTACCCGAAAGATTTCAAGGGAGCTGGGTATTCCTTTGGCGACCTTTTGCTGTCTGAGCGAGCTGACCCCAATATCCCGGTGAAGAAGAAGCGCTGTGGCCACTACCACATCACCGAAGCATGGAGCCACCACATCGCATACGTGCTCAAAGAGCAGTACTGACCATGGTTTTTGCCCGTTCAATAAGGCATTGGCGAACCCTCTCCTTGAGTGAACTCAGGGGGAGGAGCTCAGCAACCTTCGCCTGGATGACGTAGAGACTTTTGCTCTTGAAGCCTCGGGTGACCCCTTGCTCCTCCAGAATCCGCAATGCCTCGTCGCGCTTAAGCAAGGTGACAAGCACGTCGGGCTCGTGGCGCTTGTTGGGCTTGGCTTTGCGCACCTGCCTAAAGGCTTTTCCCTGCACCTCGGGCACCACCAGCACGCCCCACCAGGGCGGCAGCATTGGCATTGCCTTTTTCAAGTGGCATTCCGCGGTAACTAGAGTGACCTGATCAAACGCTCTGGCATAGCGCGAACCCTGACCCACGAGGCGTTTCAGGGAGTCTGTTGCGCTTTTGATCTCATAGCAATGCATGTCCGCAACTTGAACCAGGTCTGCGCGGATCTCACCACCATTGAGCTCCACCTCTTCCAGAAAATGAAAAGGCGTGTCGGACGCGCCGGTTGCCAGGTGTTGAGTCAGGGCAATTTTGATTTCTGCTTCGCGCATGGCTGTTTCTCAAGGAGGCGGCAATCATGCCGGAATCTCGCAACCTTGGGTGCGATTCCCGACATAACGACTGAAGTCTGACTACTGTATCATTCTATGCAAATATGCTAATAATATAGCATGAATCGCCTTAAGCCATTACCCCTAATCATTTCCGAGCTACTGCAGTTCTTTACCGCAAGCGGTAGTGGAACAAGCGCTGATATCGCCAGACGAACAGGCATCAATCAATCGCAAATTCATCGCAATCTCTTTGGTAAGCCTAAGCGGGTCACTGAGACGCATCGACGCTTATGCAAATATGCAAAAATACCAATCGAGGTAGAAGCCGCAGACCCTCGCTCAAGCGATATTCTAATGAGGGCGCTCGCCTCAATCTGGGACGGGAGCGACGCCCATGCTCGCCGGCTTGCGCGCCTGCTCTTTGCACATAACCAGGCAGGCATGGGAAAATGAACCAAGGAAAGGCGTTAGAGGAGGTTGCATATGCATAACGCAAAGACTCCGATAACCGTTAAATCCGCATTCGAAAGCCTCCAAGCTGCAGGTTATCCTCGAGCATATGTCACAAAGCTTCTGCCTGATTGGTGGGACAACAGCCTTCTAAAAACGAGCTCGGGCGTGTTCCAGTTCGCTCTGATCCTGAAGCAGCGACTGGGCCTCGAGGTTAATTTTGGGCAAGACGGCGTTCTGGCTATCAAGCCAGGAGCAGCTCGTGCCAATTTCAAACATCGAGCGGATACTCGAGTAGATGAACTCAATGTCGCAGCCGGCCTCGGCATCGCCTTGGCACGTCTAGCGATATTTGCAACCCGCGAGCCCTACAGGGAATTGCCTGCTGAGCCTTCAGAGATCTATCGGTTGGTTCGGCAGCGCTCCGGGCGTGCCACGGTTGACTATGAAGGACTGCTGGACCTGTGCTGGGCGCATGGCATCCCAGTACTTTTCCTGAAGGAAATGCCAAGAAATACGAAACGTATGACCGGAATGGCGGTCATGGTCGAAGGCCGTCCTGCGATACTGCTTGGCTACAACCACGCCCAGCATTCCAAGCAACTTTTCGTCCTTGCTCACGAGCTTGCGCACATCCTGTGTGGGCATGTTCAGGACAACGGTATCTTGATTGACGAGGACATCGCCGATGTCCGTGAGAGCCTTGAAGGAGGAGCACAAGTTCGACGTGATGATCAAGAGCTTGAAGCAGATGCTTTCGCTTTAGGGCTGATCAGAAATGGTCAAATGACCATAGTGCGACAGATTCCTCGGCAAGGGTCTGCCGCTGTCTTGGCCTCTGCTGCGATGAGGATCAGCCAAGATACAGGGATTGATCCAGGGCATCTGATTCTTTCCTATGCGAAGGAGCATGACGACTGGATAGGGGCTATCCAAGCTTTGAACTTCATTGAACAACCAGTCGGCGCTATCGAGCTACTTCGGCAGCGATTTCTAATTAACACAACCTTGGATGCCATCAGCGAGGAAAGCGCTGAGCACCTACTATCCATGCAGGGATTTGGGGGACAGTAGGACTTTGTATCTGCTCGACAGTGATGCCGCTAAGAAAATCTGCCAATACCACCTGCTTCATGAGTTAGCAGGGGCGCTGAGGTGCGGTCTTGAGAGTTTTGCCGTGCTGCCTCAGCTCAAGTTTCAATTGAGACTTGCGAACGACGGAAAAGCACTCGCCAAGCTTGGAACCGTAGAGGCCGTTGATCTCGCTCGACAGCTGGTAGGAGCTGCTACGGAGGTTGAGATCCTGGCAGAGTCCGCTAATCCTCTTCTCCAACTTAGCAGGCCCGATATCGATTCTGGAGAGGTGACGCTTTTCGCTGCGTTGCATGGCAATGATGCTGAACTTCTAAGCAGTGACAAACGAGCTTATGTGGCACTCTCCAAGGTGGAGGGTGTGCCAGAAACGGAAGATCTATGGGCTAGACTCCTCTGCTTGGAAGAAGCCCTCTACCTCATTCTGCGCAGCACAGACTTTCAGCTTGTGTCAGACAAAATTCGGGCAAAACCCAGCGTCGACACTGCTGTGAGCATTGCGTTCGGACGTGCGGCAGCAAACGCTCCCGAGGCTGTTTTCGAGGCCCTGTTGAGCTATATGCGGGCCTTAGTGGAGGACACTGGTGGTAGGTACATCCTCCCCGAGTAACATCCCTATGCCGCACGGTCTGACCGGTCCGCAAACCTAAGATCTCGAAGCTTGGAACATGCTCAGGAAAGCCTGGGCAGTTCGGAGTTATTCGATGTCACCAATTCAGTCCAGTCTCTGTCGGCACGGCGCGCCTCCGAGCGCAGCACTTGCGTTCAGACTCGTGTCCGTGGATCTGTCGTTATTGCGTCGATGTTGATGTCGATGGCGTGTGCAGCCGAGTAATGTTGACCTGCCCTCGCCCAACACCTAGTGACGTCGGAGCCCCACACGCTTCTACCCAGACACTCAACCCAGCAGTTCAGAATGCACAGAAAAGGCGAAGGGCAAGATAAAAGGAGGCGGCACTTCGTTGGCCTGAAAAGCAGTCTGCACGGGGGTTGGAGACGGCACCCAATCAATGCACCTGCGTGCCGCCTACACCGCAAACCTGCGCCAGCACTGGCTCTGAGGCGTGCCTAACACGCCGAACTACGATCAGGCTGGAGGTTCTCTGGATCGTCTTGCATTGACGGTTAGCTGTCCGGCCAGCTAGCCGATACGCACTGGGTCACCGAGTGGCTCAACGCCATGGTCAAACTCGGCTCATCTTGGTTAAGCTGCCCTCACTTACGCGCGATCAAGCCATACAGGGCTTATTAAGTGGGAACGCAACCGAAGGATCGATCATGGCGGCCAGCAGTAACTTTGCCTTTCTCCAGGAACACGACCCCGTTTTCCTGCAGCTTGCGAGCACAGCCGAGCAGGTCTTCGCCAGCGATCCCAACACCACACTGATAAAACTGCGCCAACTCGGCGAAGCGCTGGCTCAGGACTTGGCCAGCCGTGCCGGTATCGAGTTCGATGCCACCACCACCCAGTCCGACCTGCTATACAAGCTCAGCCGCGAGATCCAGCTGGATCAGAATATACGCAGCCTGTTCCATACCCTGCGCGTCGAGGGCAACAGGGCCACCCATGAGTTCCGCACCCAGCATCGCGAGGCCATGGATGGTTTGAAGGTCGCCCGCGCTCTGGCCATCTGGTATCACCAGTCGTTCGGCAAGAATGCTCATGCGTTCAAACCTGGCCCCTTCGTCACCCCCGCAGATCCCAGCGCACCGCTGCGCGATCTGCAAAGCCAGATCGAACAGCTCAAGACGCAGCTCAGCGAGTCCAGCCAGCAACTGGAGAGCAACCAGAAGCTGGCCGACCTGCTCAAGCAGGAGGCTGAAGAATACGCCGTGCTTGCAGAGCAGATGGATGCCGAATCACGCAGCCATAAGCAGTTAGCAGCCGAACACGAAGCCGCATTGCAAAAACTGCGCAGCGAGCACGAACAAAGCCTCAAAGCCCTGCAGCAGCAACTGGCTGCCCAGCCACAAGCCAGCCAACAGGTAGCTAAGCGGACTCAGCAGGCCAGCAGCAACTTCGATCTCTCTGAAGACCTGACCCGCATCTTGATCGACCAGCAGTTGATCGACGCCGGCTGGGAGGCCGACTCCCTCGACCTCACCTACGGCAAGGGAGCACGCCCGGAGAAGGGCAAGAACAAGGCCATCGCCGAATGGCCCACCAGCAGCCCCAAAGCATGCGCCGACTACGTACTGTTCGCTGGCCTCACGCCCATCGCCATCGTTGAAGCCAAGCGTAAGCGCATCAATATCGCCGACCGCATCCCCCAAGCCGAGCGCTATGCCCGCGAGTTCAACTTGGCGACAGAGCATCAGCAGCCCTGGCTACTGGCCGGCCAAGCTCAGCCCTGGAACGATGGCCAGGGTGGTCACTTCCGCGTGCCCTTTGCCTTCGCCTGCAACGGCCGGCCCTTTATCAAGCAGCTCGCTGAACAGTCCGGAACCTGGTTCCGTGACCTGCGCAGTCCGGCCAATACACGCCGTCCGTTGCAAGATTTCCACAAACCGGATGACCTGCTCGACCTGCTAAAACGCAGCCAGGCAGACGCCGAGGCCAAGCTCAAGGCCGAGGGCTTCTCCTACCTCAAGCTGCGCGACTACCAGGAGAAAGCCATCCAGGCCGTGGAGCAGGCCCTGGCCAACAATCAGCGTGACTGCCTACTGGCCATGGCCACCGGCACCGGTAAAACCCGCACCATCATTGGCCTGATGTACCGATTCCTGAAGGCTGAACGCTTCAAGCGCATTCTCTTTCTGGTGGACCGCAGTGCCCTAGGCCAACAAGCCATCGACTCGTTCAACGACACAACGCTTGAGCAGAACCACACCCTGGCGCAGATCTACGACATCAAAGAGCTGGGCGACATGGCTGCCGAAGCGGAAACCCGCATTCAGGTGGCCACCGTGCAGGCTATGGTCAGCCGCATCTTCCGCTCGGATAACCCACCTCCCGTGGGCGAGTTCGACTGCATCATCGTCGACGAAGCCCACCGGGGTTATACCCTCGACCAGGAAATGACCGAAGGTGAGTTGGCCGTGCGTGATCACAGCCAGTACCTCTCGCAATACCGCCGAGTGCTCGACCACTTCGACGCCTGCCGCATCGGCCTCACCGCCACCCCGGCTAAGCACACCAGCGAAATTTTCGGCAAACCGGTATTCACCTACAGCTACCGCGAGGCCGTGGCCGACGACTGGCTGGTGGATCACGAACCACCGATCCGCTATGAAACCCAGCTTAGCAAGCACGGTATCCGCTTCGAGAAAGGCGAGTCGGTCAGCGTCATCAACACCCAGACCGGCGAAGTCGACGTAGCCGAGCTGGAAGATGAACTCAGCTTCAACATCGAGTCGTTCAACCGCCGCGTGATCACCCCGGCCTTCGACAAGGTCATCTGCGATGAGCTGGCCAAGGAGCTGGACCCGTTCGGCGAAGAAAAGACCATGATCTTCTGCGTCAACCAGGCCCATGCCGAACGGGTAAAAAACCTGCTCGACGAAGCGTTCAAGGCCGCCTACGGCGAGCAATACAACGAAGCGGCCGTGCGCATCATCACCGGGCAAAGCGACAAGGTTGAGCAGCTTATTCGCCGCTACAAGAACGAGCCCAACCCCAATATCGCCATCACCGTCGACCTGCTCACCACCGGTATCGACGTGCCGAAAATCTGCAACCTGGTGTTCATGCGCCGGGTGCGCTCGCGCATCCTCTACGAGCAGATGAAAGGCCGCGCCACCCGCCGTTGCGACGACATCGGCAAAACCGTATTCCGCATCTACGACCCCGTCGACCTTTACGCCAGCCTGGAAGCGGTCGACACCATGAAGCCCCTGGTGAAGAACCCCAATGTCTCCCTGGAGCAACTGGTCAGCGAACTCACCAGCGGAGCCAGCCATGACGCACCCGGCAGCCAGGACGACAGCAGCCACGCCCATGACGTGCTCGACCAACTGAGCCAGCGCGTCATGCGTATCCTGCGCAAGGCCCAGCACAAGGCCGAGGACAAACCCACGCTGAAGAAAAAGCTCGATGAGCTGCAAGAAGTGTGGGGCGTTGAGCCGGCCCAATTACATAAACACCTGCACGACCTTGGCCCGCAGCAAGCGGCCAACTTCGTCCGCCAGCACAGCCAGTTGCTCAACCAGCTCGCTGCCGTCAGCGCCCTGCTCGGTTCGGAGAACTACCCGGTTATCTCCACCCACAGCGACGAACTGCTGCTGCGCGAGCAAAACTACGGACAAAACCAGAAGCCGGCTGACTACCTGGAAAGCTTCAACGACTTTATTCGCACCCAGCTCAATCAGTCCGCTGCCCTTGGCGTTGTGGTCAACCGCCCCAAGGATCTGACCCGCGAGCAACTGCGCGAAGTCCGCCTGCTGCTCGACCAGCACGGCTTCAGCGAAGCCAGCCTGCAAAGCGCCTGGCGCAATCAGACCAACCAGGAAATCGCCGCCAGCATCATCGGCTACATTCGCCAGGCGGCCATCGGCGAAGCCCTGCTGCCCTTCGATCAACGCGTAGCCAAGGCCATGCAGACCATCTACGCCCAGCAACCCTGGACGCCCGTGCAACGCAAATGGCTGGATCGCCTGGCCAAGCAACTGGTGCATGAAGTGGTCATTGATCCGCAGCAGGTCAATGACGCCTTCCGCAACGACGGCGGTCTCAAAGCGCTGGATCGCAACCTGGGCGGCAACCTGGAACGGGTATTGGAAGCGTTGAATGACAACCTGTGGTCGGCTGCTGGATGAAAGGTCCGCAATCCCTCCATTTCAACCAAAGAGAAACCGCCGCACAACGTGCGGCAGGCTTTGCTGTACTGCCCTTCCGTCCATCCGAGCAGTGCCAAATACCCTGCAAAACAATGCCAAATCTCTTGCAAAACGATGCACTGGTGCATAACCTCTCACGCAACACACCCGCCATGCCTATGGTTGCTTCGGCAGCTACGCACAAATTGAGCGGGTTTTTTATGCCCGACTGTTTTTCCGCATGAAGCCCTTCAGCAAGCCAGCCATTGATATTCCTGCGCAGCTGACCCTGCTCAAACAGCGCGGACTTACCATCCAGGACGAAGCCAAGGCGCACTGCTTTCTGGAGGCGGTCAGCTTCTTCCGTCTCACGCCCTACATGCGCCCATTCCAGCTTTCGGAAGATGCCGACCACGGTTTCAAGCCCGGCACCCGCCTGCAGGCACTCACCCGTCTGTATGACTTCGACCGTCGCCTGCGCCTGCTGGTCATGGATGCCATCGAGCGCATAGAAGTCGCGGCCAGAGCCGTTATTAGCAACCACATGGGGCCGCAATATGGCTCGCACTGGTATCTGGAGCCAAAGCTCTTCCAGCGCGGCTATCGGCACCAGGCGCTGCTCGACAGCATTCGTAGCAAGCAGGACAAGGCGTTCCAGGATCATCTGCGCGAATGCCAGCGTATCGACGCCTCCCAAGCCTCTGACGTCCGCAAAGAGCAACTCAAGAGCATGCGTGCCAAGGAAAGTTACGCACGCCATTACGCCCTGACGTACAACACCCCCGACCTGATGCCCGCCTGGGCGGCCATGGAAGAAATCACCCTGGGCGATCTCTCGCACCTGTTCAAGGGCCTGGCCCGCGACGCCGACAAAAAGGCCATTGCCAGACGCCTGAAGCTACCAGCTCCGCTGCTGCAATCCTGGCTGCACACCTTGACCACCATCCGCAATATTTGCGCGCATCACGCACGCCTATGGAACCGCGAGTTGGGCATCCGTCCCGAGCTACCCAGGACGGTCAATTTCCCCTGGCCGCAACACCTGCAACAACCCGGACAACATGCCCGCCTGTTCACCGTGCTGTGCATCCTCAACCTGCTGATGCGCCAGGTTAGCCCGCATACCAGTTGGGACAGGCGTCTGCACGACTTACTGGCAGAATTTCCAGAGACCAACCTACGGGCCATGGGCTTTCCGCCCGACTGGCATAACGACACTTTCTGGCAAACATCCGACTAAGCCTCCCTATTTCCCCGTGAGCCGAATAGCAGATGTATTCGGCTCACGTCATGAGCCAATTAGAGATCACCCCATGACCAACTCCGATATCGTCCAGAAGCTCTGGAACCTCTGCGACGTGCTGCGCGACGACGGCATCAACTACAGCGACTACGTCACCGAACTGGTCTTGCTGCTGTTTATCAAAATGGAATACGAGCAGGTCCAGAACAACGACAGCTTCGCCCACAAGCTGCCCGAGGGGGCACGCTGGCCCGATCTGGCCGGCAAATCCGGTCTTAACCTGCTCGACCACTACCGGCAGATGCTGCTGGATCTGGGCAAGAACAGCGACCCGCTGATCGCCGCCATCTATGCCGACGCGCAAACGCGCCTGAAAGAGCCGCGCCACCTGGAACAGCTGATCAAGAGCCTGGACGGCATCGACTGGTTCAGCGCCCGCCAGGATGGCCTCGGCGACCTCTACGAAGGCCTGCTGGAAAAGAACGCCAACGAAACCAAATCTGGCGCTGGCCAGTACTTCACCCCGCGCCCGCTGATCGACAGCATTATCCGTTGCATCAAGCCGCAGCCCGGCGAAGTGATTCAGGATCCGGCCGCCGGTACCGCGGGCTTTCTGATTGCCGCCGATGCCTATATCAAGCAGCACACCGACGACCTTTACGACCTCGATGAGAAAGCTCGTAGCTTCCAGCGCAACAGGGCCTTCATCGGCATTGAACTGGTACCTGGGACGCGCCGGCTGGCCCTGATGAACACCCTTTTGCACGGCATGGAGGGTGATGAGGAAGGCGTAGTGCACCTGGGTAACGCCCTTGGCCAGGTCGGCGCCAGCCTGCCCAAGGTAGAGGTGATTCTCTCCAACCCACCGTTCGGCACCGCCAAAGGCGGCGGCGGCCCGACCCGTGACGACCTCACCTACAAGACCAGCAACAAGCAGCTGGCCTTTCTGCAGCATATCTACCGTGGTCTCAAACCCGGTGGCCGCGCCGCCGTGGTACTGCCGGACAACGTGCTGTTCGAGGCAGGCGCCGGCACCGAGGTGCGCCGCGACCTGATGGACAAGTGCAACCTGCACACTATCCTGCGCCTTCCCACCGGCATCTTCTACGCCCAGGGCGTAAAGACCAATGTGCTGTTCTTCCAGAAAGGCACCGCAGATAGCCCTCGCCAGGAACAAGGCTGCACCCAGCGCGTGTGGGTCTATGACCTGCGCACTAATATGCCCAGCTTCGGCAAACGCACCCCCTTTGGCGCGCAACACCTCAAGCCCTTTGAAGAGGCCTACGGGGATGACCCGAACGGCAATAGCCCCCGCGCCGAAAATGTCGAAGGCATTGCCGAACTCAGCCGCTTCCGCGTCTTTACCCGCGAGCAGATCCGCGAGCGCGGTGATTCGCTGGATATCAGCTGGCTCAAGGATGCCGATAGCCTGGACGCCGCAGACCTGCCCGCCCCGGAAGTGCTGGCCGGAGAAGCCATGGCCGAACTCACCGAAGCCCTGCATGAGCTGGAAGAGTTGATGAAAGCGCTGGATGCGGGCGATGAAGTGGCGGCGCAGAAGCAGTTGATGGCCGAGGTGATGGGGCTGGCGGTGGTTGAGGGGAATGGGGAATGAGTGGGTTGCCGAGTGGGTGGGTCGATGTAGAAATCGGTGAAATCGCTGAGGTAGTAGCTGGAGGCACCCCCAAAGCAAATGACGCCAGCAACTTTGAAGCTCCTGGCGCTGGGATTGCTTGGCTCACACCTGCAGATCTAAGCGGTTACAAAGCTAAAGAAATTTCCCACGGCTCACGAGATCTTTCACAAAAAGGTTACGAATCCTGCTCAGCCAAATTGATGCCAAAAGGCAGCCTGCTCTTCAGCAGCCGCGCACCTATCGGCTATGTAGCATTGGCCGCTAATGAAATCTCCACCAATCAGGGTTTCAAGAGCTTTGTTTTCCCCAAAGAAATCGACCCTAGCTACGCCTTCTACTATTTAAAAAGTATTCGTCAACTGGCCGACAGCCTTGGTACAGGTACAACGTTCAAAGAGCTTTCAGGAACTACAGCCAAGACACTGCCGTTCCGTATGGCACCTGAGAACGAACAAACACGCATCGCCCAAAAACTTGATGAACTACTGCCCCAGGTCGACACCCTCAAAGCCCGCATCGACGCCATCCCCGCCCTGCTCAAACGCTTCCGCCAATCCGTCCTCGCCGCTGCGGTTTCGGGCCGATTGACGGAGGAGTGGCGGAAATCCAACGATCATGCCGTTGATATAGCAAACGCGGCCCAAATACACCAAAGCGAGTGGCTTGCTGCCAGGGAGCGGGAATACCAGAGAAAACAAAAGGGATACTGCGAAAATACAATTCTCAGAAAATTCAAGCCTGCGCCTTTTCAGGAAGACGGGACTTTACCTCCATCCTGGCTGACAACAAGCCTCTCGAATTTGGCAGAAGTAACAGACCCCAACCCCTCGCACAGAATGCCGAAGTATACCGATACGGGAACGCCTTTTATTTCCACTGAAAATTTCGGGAATAACGGGCAAATAGACTTTTCTATTGGTAAAAAAGTCACCGAAGAAGAGCTTGAAGCCCAGCGAGCTCGCTATGAAATTCAAGAAGGGACTTTTGCATTTACCCGGATCGGGACAATCGGCAGGTCAGTATTCCTACCAACTCCCCACAACTACTGCATCTCTCATGCGGTAGCAGTTGTACAGCCTTACACTAAGCTCACTGCTCCGAAATTTCTGAAACTAGTCGCCTCTGCCCCGTCAACACTATCTCAAGCTACTGACGGAGTTCAGAGCGTAGGGGTTCCAGATTTAGGGGTTGGGAAAATGAAGAGCTTCAAAATCCCAATGCCTCCAATTGATGAACAAATCGAAATCGTCCGCCGCGTCGAACAGCTCTTCGCCTTCGCCGACCAACTGGGAGCCAAAGTTGCCTCGGCCAAAAGCCGTATCGACCACCTGACCCAAAGCATCTTGGCCAGAGCATTCAGAGGCGAACTGGTGCCACAAGACCCGAACGACGAACCGGCCAGCGTGCTGCTGGAACGTATCCAAGCCCAACGCGCTGCCGCCCCCAAGGCCAAGCGCGGCAGAAAGGCCTCGGCATAGACACGCCATTCATCCGCTAACGCAGGAGCTGCCGCATGAACCCCAAGGACTGGATTGATTTGCTGCAGCGCTTGTTTGCCTGGCTCAGTGAGCGGCGCAACCCGGTACGCCAGCAGGCGGCACGCGTGCTGGAGACCTTTGAAGCTCATGGGGTGGCCCGTACTGAGATCAATGCTCTGCTGCCGGAGGCGCTACAGCTTTCGGCTTACCAGTGGTCGAGTGCCGATCAGCTCAAGCTGGCCTTGCGTCAGGCACATCTGGATTGGCTCGATCAGCATTTCGCGCTCGAAGAAGGCTGGCTAACCGGGAAAAGCGACTCAGCCCACCAACACCTCTTCAGCTACAAAGCGCCGGAACGGTTACATCAATGGTTTCAGGAGCAGCGCACACCCGAGGCAGGCTTCGAGTTCAAACTGCATCTGGTTACACCCGACACCCGCGAAATCGGGCCGGGCTCGGAAGGGTACTACGCCCTGGTTCTGGAGCAATTGGATGAGGATCTCTCGGCGTGTAGGCGCTTTTACCATCTCACTGAAGGTGGAGATCTCAAGCATTGGCCGAGCCTGATTCATCTTCTGCAGGTGTTGGCGATTGCCCATCACCACGGTGCCATCATGCGCCGCTCGCAGCTGGATGCAGCGTCCCTGTATCAGCTGAGCCACCATAAAGGGCTTATCCCCAACTGGCTGGACAGGTGCCGCCCTCATCTGCTGGAAGCCGACCATGAGCTATGGCCGCATTTTTCTGGGCGTCCCTCCTGGCTCGAGGAGTTGCGTGCAGATACCGAGCAGGGGCTCTGTGGTGCTCAGCTGATTGAGGTCATTGAGAAGATCCGTACGGACACTCAACGTTTCTCGCGCCAGTCCGGCACGCGACACAGTGACAATAGCGTTTCTGAGGTACAAAAAACGGTACGCTAGCGGTACAGTCCCTAGCTTTTTCAGGTTTCGCGAAATTTCGCTCAAGCCCAGTAACCACGATGCTTTCAGCTTATTTTGCTTTCGTTGAGCTGCTCGCGATTTTACTGAACTTGAGGCATTTCTCGGCAACTCATAATCCTTTGGCCCAAGGCTCAAGTCCTGTGGCACCACCACCTTTCAAAGCCGCGCATTGCGCGGCTTTGTGTTTCTCGCCCCCAGCACTAGCTGCGCCCCCGCAGCACCACATTTTCCCTGAACCTTTGCCCCTCTCGCCCAGTCGGCTTAAAGAACCGTCGCGCTTTGCGACGCCAGCAAAGGATGCGCGATATGCCGAACCGCGCCAGCAGGATCGACGTTTCACAACTGCAACTCGAACAGCTATGGCAGCGTTATCAGCGGGTGCGCGCTGCCACGGAAAGGCTTTGCGAGCCGCTGGAAGCTGAAGATTACGTGATCCAGAGCATGCCGGACGTCAGCCCGCCGAAGTGGCATCTGGCACATGTGACCTGGTTCTTCGAGGCCTTTGTGCTGCAGCCCTTCCTGCGCGGCTATCGCCCGCTGGATGAGCGCTACGACCATCTGTTCAATTCCTACTACAAGACCCACGGCACGCCCTTCGAGCGGGCGCGGCGGGGGTTGTTGTCGCGGCCGACGGTAAGCGAGGTGTACGCCTATCGCAGCCATGTCGATCTGGCCATGGAACAGTTGCTCAACCGGATGGGCAGTGACCTCGACGAAGAGGTGCTGCAGCGCGTGGAACTGGGACTGGAGCACGAGCAGCAGCATCAGGAGCTGCTGCTGATGGATATCAAGCACATTCTGGCGCAGAACCCGTTGCGACCGGTCTATCGCCACGACCTCAAGCCGGGCGGCGCCGAGGCGAGCGAGCTGCGCTGGGTTAACTTCCCCGCCGGCCTGCGCCATGTCGGCCATGCCGGCGAGGACTTCGCCTTCGACTGCGAGCGGCCGCGGCATCGCGTGTTCGTCGAGGCCTTTCAGCTCGCCAGCCGGCCGGTGAGCAATGGCGAGTACCTGGAGTTTATCCGCGATGGCGGTTATCGCAGCACGGCGCTGTGGCTGGCGGATGGCTGGGACCGCATCCAGCGCGCCGGTTGGCAGGCGCCGCTGTACTGGCTGCGCGATGGCGATGACTGGCTAGAGCTTACCCTGGGCGGCCCGCGCGAGTTGGATCTGGATGCACCGGTTTGTCACCTGAGCTACTTCGAGGCCGAGGCCTTCGCCACCTGGGCGCAGGCGCGCCTGCCGCGCGAAGAAGAGTGGGAAGTTGCCGCACAGGACGAACCGCTGTGGGGCAACTTCGTCGAGAACGATCATCTGCAGCCGGTGGCCGCGGGCGCCGGCGATGGCCTGCAGCAGCTCTATGGCGATGTGTGGGAATGGACCGCCAGCGCCTACCGGCCCTACCCCGGCTTTCGGCCGCTGGGCGGCAGCCTGGGTGAGTACAACGGCAAGTTCATGTCCGGGCAGATGGTGCTGCGCGGCGGTTGCTGCGCCACGCCGGAAGACCACGTACGCCCCACCTACCGCAACTTCTTCTACCCCACGATGCGCTGGCAATTCTCCGGCCTGCGCCTGGCCAAGGAGCTCTGAGCATGGCATTGGCAATCCGTACACACGAACAATCCCTGAGCGCGGAACAGGAGTCGCTACGCGACGAGGCACTGCGCGGCTTCGCTGCCCAGCCGAAGGCGATGTCGCCGAAGTTCTTCTACGATCACCGAGGCTCACAGCTGTTCGAGCTGATCTGCCAGCAGCCGGAGTACTACCCGACGCGCACCGAGGAGACCATCCTGCGTCTGGCAGCGAACGATATCGCCGAGCTGGCCGGGCGCAACGCCAGCCTGGTGGAGCTGGGCAGCGGCGCCAGCCGCAAGATTCGCCTGCTGCTCGAAGCCCTGCGCCCAACGCGTTACCTGGGCATCGATATCTCGCGCGAGTTTCTGGATATCTGCACCCGTCGCCTGGCCGCCGATTACCGCTGGCTCGACGTGCACGCGCTGTGCGCCGACTTCAGCCAGCCGCTGAAATTACCCGCCGAGGCGCTGGGGCAGCGCCCGCTGGCGTTCTTCCCCGGCTCCAGCATCGGCAATTTCGACCCGATTGAGGCCCGCGCCTTCTTGCGCAACCTGCATCGGGCATTGCCGGCCGGCAGTGGCTTGCTGATCGGCGTGGATCTGGTGAAGGACCGCCAGGTGCTGGAGCGTGCCTACAACGACCAGGCCGGGGTGACCGCGCTGTTCAACCTCAACCTGCTCGAGCGCATCCGCAACGAGCTGGACAGCGACATCGACCCGCGCCGCTTCGAGCACCGGGCTTTTTTCAACGAGGCCGAGTCGCGTATCGAGATGCATCTGGTCAGCCGTCAGGCGCAGCGGGTGCGCATCGAGAATCGCGTGTTCGACTTCGCGGCCGGCGAAACCCTGCACACGGAGAATTCCTACAAATACACGCCGAGCGGCTTTCGCGAGCTGGCAGGCGAATGCGGCTTCGCCTCGGTCGCCATGTGGCGCGATCCGGCGCAGCTGTTCAGCGTGCATTTTTTACGGCGGGAATGAGGGGCGTGTAGGAGCGAATTTATTCGCGATCTTGTTTGGGTGCGGCGTCGACCCTATCGCGAATGAATTCGCTCCTACAGAAGGGCACCTTGGCTTCGTTGCTGGCGGGCCTCAGCGCTTGGCGATGATGTATACCGCGTGGACGATGCCGGGAATGTAGCCCAGCAGGGTGAGCAGGATGTTCAGCCAGAACGCGCCGCCGAAGCCCACCTGAAGAAACACGCCCAGCGGCGGCAGCAGAATGGCGATGAGGATGCGGATGAGATCCATGTGGTACTCCTTTACGTTCCATAAGAGGTACTGCAACAGACACGGGCAGATGCCTTGCAGTTCATATCGCCTCCCTGATGCCGAGCCGATACCGAGAACCAGAGACTGGTAACGATGTGGATATGGCCGTAGTCTGGGGCCACGATGGAAGCGTCCACATGACTGAACAATCACCACAAGAACGCATCATAGTGGCCGACGATCATCCGGTTTTCCGCGATGGTCTGTGCCGTATCGCACAGCGCGTCTTTCCCCAGGCCTGCGTCCTCGAAGCCCGAGACATGGACGAAGTGCTGAACCTGGCACAAGGCGGCGCCGCACCCAGCCTGTTCATGCTCGATCTGCTCTTCCCCGGGCAGTCGCCGCAGGCCATCAGCGCGCTGCGCCAGGCCTTTCAGTGCAGCTCGATAGTGATCGTATCGATGGTCGACAACCGCGAGCTGATCGATGAGGTGATGAATGCCGGCGCGGACGGCTTCATCGGCAAGGCGACGCCGCCTGATGATATCGCTGCTGCGCTATTGGCCGTGCGCGCCGGAGAGTTCGTCCTGACCCTGGGCCCAGCCGGCGTACCGGCCTTCGCCGGAGACCACCACCTGCTGGAACAGCTGACACCGCGGCAGCAGGAGGTGCTGCGGCTGGTGGTGCGCGGCCTGTCGAACAAGGAAATCGCCCGCGCACTGGCGATCTCGCCCTTTACCGTACGCATCCATGTTTCGTCGCTGCTGCGTACGCTGGACGTCAGCACCCGCGCAGCAGCTGCCGTCAGGGGCGCCAAGGCCGGGCTGGTTTGATCAGCACGCGGCTTTGAGCTTCAGCGCCACCAGTAGCGAGCGCAGCTCGGCGGCCTGCACCGGCTTCGCCAGGATCGGAATATCGCTGTCGTCCACCTGTTCCTGCACACGACGTACGTCGTGACCGGTCATGATGATCGCCGGTACCTTGCGCCCGGCGCAGCGCCGCAGGTGCTGGATGCAGTCGGCGCCCGAGGCCTCGGTGCCGAGGTCGAAGTCCGTCACCACCAGATCGAACGGCGTCGACGCATAGGGCAAGGTGCTGAAGGTGGCGACTTCGCAGCCCCATTTCTTCAACAAGGTGGCGGTGGCCAGCAGTACGTTGCGGTCATCCTCGATCAGGCACACGCGCAACCCTTCGAGCATGCGCGGCGACTGCAGGCTGCCGGGCCTGGTGGCCGGCATATCGCTTGGCGCCATCACTGCTTGCAGACCTTCGATTACCGCTCGGGTGCCCCGCCCCTCCACGGAGTGGATGGCGACCTGCATGTCCATCAGCGCGCCCAGACGCCTGACGATGGCCAGGCCCAAGCCGAGGCCCTCGACATCACTGTCGCGTGCCTGACGTACGCGGTAGAACTCCTCGAAGACGCTGTCGAGGTGCCCGGCGGCAATGCCCCGGCCCCTGTCGTAAAGCTCGATGGCGATGGCCGGGCCTCGACGCCGGCAGGCGATCAGCAGCGGTTTGCCGGGGGCATATTTGAGCGCATTGGAAAGCAGGTTCTGCAGCATAGTGGTGAGCAACACCGGGTCGGCATGCACGTAGATCGGCGGGCAGCGCAGGCGTATCTCGACCCCGGCCCAGCGCGCCGCCTCGGCATTTTGCTGGATGAGGTCCTCAAGCAGGCGGCGCAACGCAAGCGGTTGCAGCTGCGGCACGACCTTGCCGCTGTCGAGCGAATACATGTCGAGAATGGTGCGGAACAGCCGCGCGACGCCGTGCAGCGATTGGTCGATGTTCTCCACCAGGCGCCGCTGCTCGGAGTCCAGGCTGCTGTCGCGCAGGCAGGCGGTGAACAGGCTGATGGAGTGAATGGGCTGACGCAGGTCATGGCTGGCCTGGGCAAGAAACTGCGACTTGGCGCGAATGGCCGCCTGCTCAGCCTCGGCTGCCTGGCGCGAGCGCCTGAGCAGGGCGTGCATGTAGGCCGGCGCCAGCAGAGTGGTGAGCAGCAGCGTGACGATCAGATAGGGCTGCGACTGCCAGTAAGCCGACGCGCTGGCGGTGACGGTCAGCGACAGCAGCGCCATGACCGTCGCCAGCAGCAGGTAACCGGAGCCGTAACGCAGGCCGTAGCCGATGGTGACCCAGATCAGGATCGCGTAGACCGGCAGCATGGCCACGCCGCCGTTCGCCAGCGCCACGGTGATGCCGCTGTAGTCGGTGAGCATGGTGAACAGGCGCCGCCCCCGGTAGTGCCCCGGACGGCGGCGGATATCCGACCAGATCAAGGTGGCCACGACGCAGAACAGGCCATGTAGCAGGAAGATCTTCCACACCAGCGCGGGGTCAATCAGGGAAAAGTGATGGAGCGCGGCGGTGTAACAGCCGGCGACGGCCACGAAGATCAAACGCACCCCGGCCTGGGCGCGCTCGGTATCGTAGGCGGCGGAAACCTTCCTGGTCATGGCGACTCCCTGCTGACCGCTCAAGTTGTTTGCCTGCACCTTAGGACTTAGTCGGCGGCCAGCGCAAGGCACCATCTGGCAGGCGTTTCGACATCAGTACACCCGTACTATTTCGGGCCAGGCGCCCTCGTTTCTAGAATCCGGGCAACGCCTCGGCACTGGGTCGAGGCCCCGCCACTGAAGGGAATGCCTGATGAACATCAAGGAAAGAAGCCTGGCAATCGTCCTGAGCACTGCTGCACTGACCTCGCTGAGCGGTTGCCTGCCGCAGAACACACAGACCCAGGGATTGCAGAACACCCAATTGGCCAACGACCCCTGTGCCCCGACCGCGACCAGCAGCCTGATCGCCACCGGCCGCAGCTTGCTGGATATGGCCAATACCGTGCTGGAGACCCAGCACAGCCTCAACGGCAACTCCGCCACCTATGCACAGCGCATACAGGTCGCGGAGAACGCGCAAAAGGTCAATCAGGGCCATAACGTGCTGAGTAACGTCGAGACCCTGGCCGGTGCCGGCCAGCAACCTTGCGTGCCCGCCGCAGCGCCGGCCAGTGCATCGCGCTGAGCGGCGCTCAGAGCCGAACGTCGAGCTTGTCCAGCAGCAGCTCGGTCGGCAGGTCGGTACTGACCAGTTGATTGCGACCCCGCTGCTTGCCGCTGTACAGGCGGCGATCGGCGGTGCGATACAGCTCGGCAGCGCTGCGGCCGTCTCGCGGCCAGGCCGCCAGGCCGAAGGTGGCAGACAGTGCGATCTGCGCGCCGTCGTATTCCAGCGGTTGATCGGCGATCTGCTGGCGCAGCTTTTCCACCAGCGGGTCGGCGCCAGGGCTGTCGGTGTGGCGTAGCAGCAGGCCGAACTCCTCTCCGCCCAGGCGCCCGAGAAAATCGGTCACACGCAGACGCTGCTGCAGTATCTGGCAGATGTGCTGCAGGGCCATGTCACCCGCTTCGTGCCCCCACTGGTCGTTGACCTGCTTGAAGTGATCGACGTCGAGCAGCGCCAGCACCAGATGCCCACTGCTGCGCTCGGCTTCCTGGATGCTGCGCTGCAGCGCCTGCTGGAAGCTGCCGCGGCTGGCCACGCCGGTCAGCGAATCGGTCTGTGCCAGTCGTTCCAGCTCCTGGTGCGCCTGCATGCGCAGGCCGTCGTAGATATGCACGAAGACCAGGATCAATACGCCGCACAACGCCGCATTACCCAGGTCGATCAGGCCGTGCGTGTCCAGGTTCGGATGGTTATCGGCGAAATACAGCAGCAGGCCGGCCAGCATGAACGGCGCCGTGAGCAGGAAGGCGCGACGTTTGCCCAGCAGCAGGTAGGCGAGCAGCGGGATCATGTACAGCCAGACGAACGCCGCCGACGAGGCATCCGGCATGACGATGATGTAGAGGATGAAGCAGAAGGTCGGGATCAGGTACAGGTAAATCCACAGGTAGAGGTGCTTGGCGCGCTCGATGCGCCAGGCACCGAACAGCAGCAAGGCCGTGAACAGCACTTCAACGATGGCGAAGGGATAGTTGCCGTTCAGCGCCTGCAGGATGGCGAAGCCGCCCAGGGTCAGGCCGGTGGCGAGCAGGATGGTGCGCACCAGTGCGCGCTTGCCAGCCTCCAGAAGGCCGTCGCTGTGCCCCGTGCCTACATCCTTGTGATCGTTATAGTTGCCGTCGCCCATTTTATTGCCTGACACCGCCGCCCCTGATGATGCGCAGTCCCCTCTGCGCACCGTCAGGCAACTATAGACGCCCTTGAAGGTTTTACACCGCGTAGCCCAGCACGCGCGGCAGCCACAGCGCGATTTCCGGGAAGATCGCCACCAGAATCAACGCGCTGAACATCACCACGACGAACAGCGCCGCCCAGCCGACGGTCTGCTCCAGGCGTATCTTGGCGACTTCCGCCGTAACCATCAGGTTGATCGCCACCGGCGGGGTGAACTGGCCGATGGCAATGTTCATCGCCAGCAGGATGCCGAACCACACCGGGTTCCAGCCGAAGTGCTGCATCACCGGAATCAGGATCGGCATCAGGATCAGGTAGATGGAGATGGCATCGAGCAGCATGCCGGCCAGCAGCACGGCGAGCATCACCAGCGCCAGCAACACCCAGCCGTTGTCCGACAGCGAGATCAGCCATTCGGCCAGATGGCGGAAGGTGCCGAGCATGGTGCCGGCCCAGGCGAAGATGCCGGCCAGGGCGATGATCAGCATGACCACGCCGGAGATCACCCCCGCCTCGCCGCACAGGCGCCAGAGGCTGCGCCAGTCCAGCTCGCGGGTGAGGAACAGGCCGATCAGCACGCCATAGGTCACGCCCACCACGGCCGCTTCGGTGGGCGTGAACAGGCCGCTGCGCAGGCCACCGAGGATCAGTACCGGCGCGAACAGCGCCGGCAGCGCCTGTTTGAAGCTTTCGCCCAGCGGCGGACGCTCGCCCTCCTCCGGGGATTCCCAACCATAGCGACGCGACAGCAGCCAGGCCGGCAGCAACAGCACCAGGCCGGCCAGGATGCCGGGGAACAGGCCGGCGGCGAACAGCGCGCGCAGATCGACTCCCGGCACCACGATGGAGTAGAGAATCAGCGCGATGGACGGCGGAATCAGGATGGCGGTGGAGGCCGAGGCGGCGATCAATGTGGCCGAGAACGGCTTGGGGTAGCCCGCCTTGGTCATGCTCGGCAGCATCACCATGGCCACGGCAGCGGCATCGGCCGGGCCGGAACCGCTCATACCGCCCATGATCAGGCAGACCAGCACCGCGACCAGCGCCAGGCCACCATGGCGCGGGCCGATCAGCGCCTGGGCGAAGCGCACCAATCTGAGTGCTACGCCGGCCTTCTCGAACACCAGGCCGGTGAGGATGAACAGCGGGATGGCGATCAGCGGATACTTGGCCACGCCGTTGTAGGTGTTGGTGCCGAGGGTGGCGAGCATGTCCGGCGACAGGCCGGCGATGATGCCGATGGCCCCGGACAGGCCAAGGGCGAAGGCCACCGGCACGCCGAGCGCCAGCAGCACGATGAAGCTGAGGATCAGCCAGAGATCAGGGCTCATCGCTGATCCTCCCGCGCAGGCGATCGACGGTCATCTGGGTCAGGCGTACGAACACCAGCAGCGCCAGGATCGGCAGCCAGATCACGTACCACCAGTTGGGCAGGCCCAGACCGGGCGACTCGGAATCCCACTGGAATTCCTCCCAGGCGAACTGGCCGCCGTACCAGCACACCAGCGCCAGCACCAGCACGCCGGCCAGCCACTGCAACAGGATCAGCGGCGTGCGCAGGCGCGGGAACAGGCGCTCGAGCAGGCCGATACGAATGTGTCGGTTGCTGCGCATGGCCACCGAGGCACCGGCGAAGGTGAGGATGACCAGCAGGAACACCGAGATTTCCTCGGTGAAGGCGAAGGATGCATCGGTGAAATAACGCACCACGACGTTGGCCAGGCTGATCAGGCTGATGATCACCAGGGCCAGGGTGGCGAGCACGCGCTCCAGCGGCGCGTCGACTTGCTTGCTCATAGGAACCTCGAATGACCGACTCGGCGTGATTCAGCGCAAGAGCGACCCTCTCCCCCAGCCCCTCTCCCATAAATGGGAGAGGGGAGCGGATCGGTGTCGCGCGACTGGCTTACAGCACCACGCCCCAAAGCCCCCGGGCTTGCGGTCAGATATAACGAATCAGGGCTGGGCCACGGCCTTGCGCGCGGCGTCCATCAGCGCGTCGCCGATGCGTGGTGCCCATTTCTCCTGCACGCTGGCAGTGGCCTCGACGAAGGCGGCGCGCTCGGCATCGGTCAGTTCGATCACTTCCACGCCGCGCTCACGTACGTCGGCCAGGCGTTGGGCCTGAGCGCCACGCGACAGCTCGATCTCCCACTTGCCGGCGTCGATGGCGGCCTGGCGCAGCAGTTCGCGATCTTCCTCGGGCAGGCCTTTCCACACGCGCTGGTTGACGGCGAACACCAGCGGATCGGCCATGTAATCCCACAGGGTCAGGTACTTCTGGCCAACCTGGTCGACGCGCGCCACGTCGAAGACCGACAGCGGGTTTTCCTGGCCATCCACGGCGCCGGTGGTCAGTGCCGGCTTGGCATCGGCCCAGCTCATTTGCGTGGGGTTGGCGCCGAGGGCGGTGAAGGTGTCCTGAAACAGCGGCGAGCCGACCACGCGGATCTTCAGGCCCGCCAGGTCGGCAGGGCTGCGCACCGGCTTGGCCGAGTTGGAGATCTGCCGGAAGCCGTTCTCGCCCCAGGCCAGCGGCACGATGCCGCGCTGCTCGATGGCGGCGAAGGCCAGCTTGCCGGCTTCACCCTGGGTGATGGCGTCGAGGTCGGCGTCGTTCTTCATCAAAAACGGCAAGGAGAACAGGTTGAGTTCCGGCACCTGCGGCGACCAGTTGATGGTCGAGCCCACGGCCATGTCGATCAGGCCCGAGCGCATGGCGGAGAATTCCTTGGTCTGGTCACCAGCGACCAGCTGCGCATTGGGGTAGACGCGCAGGGTGATGCGCCCTTCGGAGCGCTCGTTGACCAGATCGGCCCATTTCTGCGCGGCCTGGCCCCAGGGGAAGGCGTCGGAAAGCACGGTGGAGACGGAGTATTCACGCGCCTGCGCGGTGGCGCACAGGGCGGTCAGCGCAGCGCCGGCGGCGAGCGCGGAGAAGAGTCGCTTGAGTTTCATCGGGGCGTCCTTGAGTGGATCTTGGCGTTATCGTTGTGGCACCGGCAAAGCGGTGCGGATCCAGCGGCGGGCGGATGGCTCGCCTGGCGCGCCTGGTCAGCGCGCGAAAGGGACACGGCAGGTGTCAGGGCTGCCGGGCAGGCCTTGTGGGCGATCGGCAGGTGCCGGCGGGTTACGCGCAGCCGCTCAACTATTCCAGAAGCGCGCCTCGAATGCCATTGTCCGATGACTGTTGACGTTGCCCGCGCGGATCGGCGCCAACCATAATCAAGGGCTTCTGACTTCGGACATTCGCCCATGGCCATCTCCCGCGACGACCTCGACCAGCACGGCCTGATCATCGGCGTGTCGCCCGAGCGCTTTCGCGCGGTGGCCATGCCGCTGCTGTTCGATCACCTCGATGCGCAGTGCGAAGGCACCATCGCGGTCAATCGCCAGGCACGCATCGTCTGGATCAACGACAAGTACGCGCAGAAGGTCGGTATCGCCGATGCACGCACGGCGCTGGGCAAGGAAATCGAGGAAGTGCTGCCGGCCAGCCGCCTGCGTGAGGTGGTGGAAAGCGGCCAGCCGAGCATGCTCGACCTGATGGCCTTCGGCGACGAGCACTTCGTGGTCACCCGCATTCCGCTGCGCGACGAGGACGGCACCCTGGTCGGCGCCCTCGGCTTCGTGCTGTTCGACCGCGCCCGTCACCTCAAGCCGCTGATGGCCAAGTACGCCAACCTGCAGACCCAGCTGCTCGCCACCCAGCACGAGCTGGCCAAGGCACGCCGGGCGCGCTACACCATCGCCGGCTTCATCGGCGCCAGCAGCGCGGCCGGTGAGGTCAAGCGTCAGGCGCGCCGCGCTGCGCAGCTCGACTCCACCGTGCTGATCCGCGGCGAGACCGGCACCGGCAAGGAGCTGCTGGCCCAGGGCATCCACAACCTGTCGCCACGGGCCAACGGCCCCTTCGTTGCGGTCAACGTGGCGGCCATTCCGGAAACTCTGGTGGAAGCCGAGCTGTTCGGCACCGCGCCGGGGGCCTTCACCGGCGCCGAGCGCAAGGGACGTATCGGCAAGTTCGAGGTGGCCAACGGCGGCACGCTGTTTCTCGATGAGATCGGCGACTTGCCGCTGCCCTTGCAGGCCAAGCTGCTGCGCGTGTTGCAGGAGCAGGAGGTGGAGCCGCTCGGCTCGAACCAGGTCAAGCCGCTCAACGTGCGGGTGATCGCCGCCACCCATATCGACCTGGAGGCCAAGGTGGCGGCCGGGCAGTTCCGCGATGATCTGTACTACCGGCTCAACGTGCTGGCCCTGCGCGTACCGCCGCTGCGCGAGCGCGCCAGCGACATTCCGGCACTGATCGAACATCTGCTCGACGACCTGGCCAACCGCTCCGGCCTGGCGCCCATGGAACTGAGCGACGACGCCCTCGCCCTGCTCTGCGCGCAGCCGTGGAAGGGTAACGTGCGTGAGCTGCGCAACCTGCTGGAGCGGGCGCAGCTGGCGGTCGATGGGCGGCTGGATGGCGAAGCGTTGCGTGGTTTGCTGGTCGACCCGGTGGCGCCGAGCGAGCCGGCGCCCCCTGTGCCGCCTGCTATCAGCGCGACGCAAACCCTGGCCGAGCAGTTGGCGCAGACCGAAAGGCAGGCGCTGCTGGCAGCACTGCAGGCTACCGACGGCAATCGCCAATTGGCCGCCGAACGCCTGGGCATTTCCCGCGCCGGGTTCTACGCCAAGCTGGCGCAGCATGGGTTGGGGCGAAAGGGCTGAGCGACTCATCATGCAGGAGCAGGATTGTCCGCGATGCGGCCCCCGCAACGCTTCCCCACAAGAGTCGCGGCTAAAGCCCCTCCCACAGAAAGCGTGGCGGACCGCAATTTCGTAGCCCGGATGAAATCCGAGGACCAGGCGCCGCAAAAGCCCCGGATTGCATCCGCGCTACGGTATTGATTGCTGGTCGTGGGAGCGGCTTCAGCCGCGATTGTCACCGGGCCGGAAATCGCTTCGCGGCTAAAGCGGAATGCCGCCCAGCCGTTCCTACAGAAAGCGTGGCGGACCGCAATTGCGTAGCCCGGATGAAATCCGGGGCAGGCGCCGCAAAAGCCCCGGATTGCATCCGGGCTACGGATCCAGATTTCTGGAATTACGCACAAGCATAATCTAAAAATCTGGACTAAATCCAGAAATCTGGACAGCCGCTTATATCCGGTATGACTGCCCTGCGCTCGGCAAAAACACCTGTAAACCCCTGACCACAGGGCTTCCCGCCCAATCGTCCAAAGTCTCACCCCACCCTGGCACGACTCTGGCTCTATATCCGGCAAAGGCGTGTCGTATCCGCGCCTTCTCGATAAAACGGCTTCGAGCCGCTAGAACAACAACAAAAGGAACCACCCATGGGTACCCTCGGTATTCTGATTTCCCTCGCCTTGTTGATGTACCTCGCGTACCGCGGCATCAACGTCCTGATCCTCGCTCCGCTGCTGGCCCTGCTGGCGCTGCTGTTCGCCGGCGACGCCGGCCTGCTGCTGCCCACCTACACCCAGGTATTCATGAAGGCCATGGGCGGCTACGTGATCCAGTTCTTCCCGCTTTTCCTGCTCGGCGCCCTGTTCGGCAAGCTGATGGACGATTCTGGATCGGCGCGCGCCATCGCCCATGGCATCGTTGCCAAGGTCGGCAGCGAGCGCGCCATCCTGGCCATCGTGCTGGCCTGCGGCATCCTCACCTACGGCGGCGTGTCGCTGTTCGTGGTGGCCTTCGCCGTGTACCCGATCGGCGCCGCGCTGTTTCGCGAAGCGGGCATCCCCAAGCGCCTGATCCCCGGTGCCATTGCCCTCGGCTCGTTCACCTTTACCATGACCGCCCTGCCCGGCACGCCCGCGATTCAGAACGCCATTCCCAACCCCTTCTTCGGCACCGATGCCTTCGCCGCGCCGGGCCTGGGGGTGATCGCCGGGCTGATCATGTTCGGCCTCGGCACCTGGTGGCTCACCGCGCAGTCGCGCAAGCTGATGGCTGCCGGCGAAGGCTACGGCGAGCATCGCGATGATCCGGTGGCCGACAAATCGGTCAGCGAAGAGCGCCGCGACATTCCCGGCTTCTGGCTGGCGCTGCTGCCGATCTTCGTGGTGATCGCGCTGAACTTCCTGATGGCCAAGCAGATTCTGCCGGCCGTGGACACCAGCTACCTGGCCAGGCCGGAATACGGCGGTCTGCAGGACGCCAAGTCGCTGATCGGCATCTGGTCGATCATCGTCGCCCTCAGCGCTGCCATCGTGCTGCTGATCGCCCTGCACTGGAAACGCTGGATGGACCTGAAGAAGAGCGTCAACGACGGCGCCTTCGGCTCCATGCTGCCGATCCTCAATACCGCCGCCGAGGTGGGCTACGGCACGGTGATCGCCTCCCTGGCCGGCTTCGTGGTCATCCGCGACCTGGTGCTGGGTGTTTCCAGCAACCCGCTGATTTCCGAGGCGGTGGCGGTGAACATCCTCGCCGGTATCACCGGCTCGGCCTCGGGCGGCATGTCCATCGCGCTGAAGACCCTGGGCGAGCAGTACCTGACCATGGCCACCGCCGCCGGCATCAGCCCCGAGCTGCTGCACCGCGTCGCCGCCATGGCCTCGGGCTGCATGGACACCCTGCCGCACAACGGCGCGGTGATCTCGCTGCTGGCGATCTGCAAGCTCACGCACCGCGAGTCGTACAAGTTCATCTTCGTCAACACCGTGGCCTTCCCGATGGTGGCGCTGGCTGTCGTCATCACCCTGGGCACGCTGTTTGGAAGCTTCTGATGACCGCTGTAGGAGCGGATTTATCCGCGAAATTCGCGGCTGAAGCGGAGCGCCGCCCGGCCGCTCCTACAGTCCTCTGCAATTCACGAGTACCCGCAATGAGCAAGATCATGACCGCCGCCGAAGCCGTGGCGCGTATCCCGGACAACGCCAACCTGGCCACCGGCGGCTTCGTCGGCATCGGTTTCGCCGAGCAGATCGCCATCGCCCTGGAGCAGCGTTTCGTGGCCGAGCAGGCGCCGCGCGACCTGACCCTGGTGTATGCCGCCGGCCAGGGCGACGGCAAGGGTCGCGGCCTCAACCACCTGGCCCATGAAGGCCTGGTGCGCCGGGTGATCGGCGGTCACTGGGGGCTGGTGCCGGGGCTGCAGAAGCTGGCGGTGGACAACCGCATCGAGGCCTACAACCTGCCCCAGGGGGTGATCTCCCAGCTGTTTCGCGACATCGCCGCCGGCAAGCCGGGGCAGCTGTCGCGTGTCGGCCTGGGCACCTACGTCGACCCGCGCCATGGCGGCGGCAAGCTCAATGCGCGCACCACAGTCGATCTGGTGCGGCTGATGCCCATCGACGGCGAGGATTACCTGTTCTACCCGACCTTTCCCATCGACGTGGCGGTGGTGCGCGCCACCAGCAGCGACCCTGACGGCAACCTCAGTTTCGAGCGCGAGGCGCTGACCATCGAGAGCCTGGCCATCGCCATGGCCGCGCGCAATTCCGGTGGCCTGGTGATCGCCCAGGTCGAGCGCATCGTCGAGCGCGGCTCGCTGAATGCGCGCCAGGTGAAGATCCCCGGCATCCTCGTGGACTGCGTGGTGCAGGCTGAACCGGCCAATCACCAGCAGACCTTCGCCACCGCCTACAACCCGGCCTTCGCCGCCGAGACGCGGGTGCCGGTGGACAGCCTGACGCCGATGCCGCTGGACGTGCGCAAGCTGATCGCCCGCCGCGCCGCCCTGGAGCTGAAAGCAGGCGCGGTGGTCAACCTCGGCATCGGCATGCCCGAAGGCGTCGCCGCAGTGGCCGCCGAAGAAGGCGTGATCGAGCGCCTGACCCTGACCGCAGAGCCCGGCGTGATCGGCGGCGTGCCGGCCTCGGGGCTGGATTTCGGCGCGGCGAGCAACCACAGCGCCTTGCTCGATCAGCCTTATCAGTTCGACTTCTACGACGGCGGCGGCCTGGACATCGCCTTTCTCGGCCTGGCCCAGGCCGATGCGGCGGGCAACCTCAACGTGTCGAAATTCGGTTCGCGCCTTGCCGGCGCCGGCGGTTTCATCAATATCAGCCAGAACGCCAAGCAGGTGGTGTTCGTCGGCACTTTCAGCGCCGGCGCGCAGGACATCCGCATCGAAGGCGGCCAGCTGCGCATTGTCCAGGACGGCGAGCTGCGCAAGTTCGTCGCCGAGGTGGAGCACCGCACCTTCGCCGGTCGCCTGGCCGCCGAACGCGGCCAGCCGGTGCTCTACGTCACCGAGCGCTGCGTGCTGCGCCTGACCGCCGAAGGGCTGGAGCTGATCGAAGTGGCGCCGGGCGTGGACATCGAGCGCGACATTCTCGCGCGTATGGACTTCGCCCCCATCGTGCGCCAGCCGAAACTGATGGACGCACGGCTGTTGCGCCCCGAACCGATAGGCCTGGCGCAATGCCTGGCAAGCCTTTGAGCGTGAACTCGCGGGCCTGAACGGGCCCGTTTTTTTACGGCACAAGACGCTCCGCTTGCGCCATGCGCGGGCAAACAACCTGAACCATCCCCCGCCCCCTCCGTCGTAACTGCAAGACGACGAGCCAGGGAGACGGAGCATGAAACCCCGATTCAAACCCTATCGTGGACCTTCCGGCGGCTGGGGTTCGGCCAATGCCGTGGGCACCATCCTGCTGCGCGAACGGGCGCCGCTGACCGGCGCCATGGCGCTGCTCAAGCAGAACCGCCCGATCGACGGCTTCGCCTGCGTCAGTTGCGCCTGGGCCAAGCCGCACCCGTCCAAACCGTTGGCCTTTTGCGAGAACGGCGCCAAGGCCACGGCCTGGGAAACCACCAGCCTGCGCTGCACGCCCGAATTCTTCGCCGCCCACAGCCTGAGCGAGCTGCGCAACTGGAGCGACTATCAGCTGGAGCAGCAGGGCCGGCTCACCGAACCGATGCGCTGGGATGCAGCCACTGATCGCTACCTGCCAGTCAGCTGGGACGAGGCCATCGCCGAGATCGGCGCCGAACTCAAGGCGTTGGAAAACCCCGACCAGGCCGTGTTCTACGCCTCAGGCCGCGCCTCGCTGGAGGCCTCCTACCTGTGGCAGCTGCTGGCCCGCGCCTACGGCACCAACAACCTGCCGGACAGCTCCAACATGTGTCACGAGAGCACCTCGGTGGCCTTGCCGGAAAGCATCGGCGTGCCGGTCGGCACCGTCACTCTGGAGGATTTCGCCAAGACCGACGGCCTGCTGATCTTCGGCCAGAACACCAGCAGCAACAGCCCACGCATGCTGCATGACCTGGACGCCGCCCGGCAGCGCGGCGCCCCCATTCTCACCTTCAATCCGCTGCGTGAACGCGGCCTGGAGCGCTTCACCAATCCGCAGTCGCCAAAGCAGATGCTCACGGGGGACTCGGAAGTGGTCAGCACCCACTATCACCAGCTCACCATCGGCGGCGATGCCGCGGCCATTGCCGGCATCTGCAAGGCGCTGCTGACCATGGACGACGCGGCGCGCGAGAACGGCCAGGATCGTGTGCTGGACATCGCCTTCATCGAGCAGCACACCCAGGGCTTCGAGAGCTTCGAGCAGACCATCCGCGGCTACGCCTGGGAGATGCTGGAGCGCCGCAGCGGCCTGACCCGTGGCGCGATGGAGGGCGCCGCCAGGGTCTATGCCGGTTGCCAGCGGGTCATCGCCATCTACGGCATGGGTCTGACCCAGCATCGTCATGGCGTGACCAGCATCCAGATGCTGGTCAACCTGCTGCTGATGCGCGGCAATCTGGGCAAGGAAGGCGCGGGCATCTGCCCGGTGCGCGGCCATTCCAACGTGCAGGGCCAACGCACCGTGGGCATCACCGAGAAGGTCGCGCAGGTGCCGGTCGACCGCCTGTACCAGCAGTTCGGCTTCAACGTGCCGGAGCGTGACGGCGCCACCACGGTGGACGCCTGTGAGGGCGTGCTCAACGGCACGATCAAGGCATTCCTCTCCCTGGGCGGCAACTTCGTTCGTGCCACCCCGGACAGCCAGCGCATGGAGCCGGCCTGGAGCAAACTGCGCCTGACCGTGCAGATCGTCACCAAGCTCAACCGCAGCGCCCTGGTGCACGGCGAGAAAGCCTACATCCTGCCCTGTCTGGGGCGTACCGAGATTGATATCCAGGCCAGCGGCCCGCAGTACCACACCACCGAGGACAGCACCGCCTGCATCCGTGCCTGGCAGGGCGTGGTCAAGCCGGCCGGCGAGCAGCTGCGTTCGGAACCGGCGATCATCGCCGCCCTGGCCAAGGCCACGCTGCCGGCCAACCCGCGCATGGACTGGGATGCCTGGGTAGCCGACTACGGGCTGATCCGCGAGGCCATCGCCACCAGCTATCCGGAGATCTTCCACGACTTCAACACGCGCATGCTCGAACCGGGCGGCTTCCATCGTCCCCTGCCGGCTACCTGGCGCGAATGGAACACCGAAAGCGGCAAGGCCAACTTCACCCGGCCGTACACCCTGGAGCTCAACGACGACGTCGAACAGAACCCGGAGCGCCGTGACGTGCTCAACCTGATGACGATCCGCAGCAACGATCAGTTCAACACCACGGTGTATGGCTACGATGACCGTTTCCGCGGCGTGCACGGCACCCGCTCGGTACTGTTCATGCACCGCAACGACATGGCCCGCCTGGGGCTGAACGAAGGCGATCAGGTGCAGGCAAGCACCGCCGTGGACGATGGCGTACAGCGCTCGGTCGGACCGCTGCGCGTCACCCCGCACGACATTCCCGAAGGCTGCTGCGCGGCCTATTACCCCGAGTGCAACGTGCTGGTGCCACTCTGGCACCACGAGAAGAAGGCCAAGGTGCCGGCGGCCAAGTCCATCCCGATCACCTTGCGGCCCTTCATCGCCACGGCACGCGCATTGGAATGAGACAAGACGGAACCCGACTCCTCTGACCGGTCTATAGTTGCTGCCTGTTTATTCATTCGCCAGAGGAACAACCATGAGCAAGACCTACAACGTCGCCGTACTGGTCGGCAGCCTGCGCAAGGCCTCCATCAACCGCAAGCTGGCGTTGGCGCTGGCCGACCTGGCGCCCGCTTCGCTGAACCTGGAGATCCTCGAGATCGGCGACCTGCCGCTGTACAACGAAGACGCCGATGGCGATAGCGCTCCGGCGTCCTACGCGCCCTTTCGCAGCAAGCTCAAGGCCGCCGATGCCGTGCTGTTCATCACCCCGGAATACAACCGCTCGATCCCCGGCGCGATGAAGAACGCCATCGACGTCGGCTCGCGCCCGTACGGCCAGAGCGGCTTCAGCGGCAAGCCGGGAGCAGTGCTCAGCGCCTCGCCAGGTGCCATCGGCGGCTTCGGCGCCAACCATCACCTGCGCCAGTGCCTGGTGTTCCTCGATGTGTATGTGCTGCAGCAGCCGGAGGCCTACCTCGGCGGTGCCGGCAACTTCTTCGACGAGAACGGCGTGCTCAGCGACGGCATCAAGCCGTTCCTGCAGAAGTTCATCGACGCTTACGCCGACTGGGTGGCCAAGCACACTGGCTGAAGCCGCAGAAAAAACGCCCCGTCGGTAGACCGGGGCGTGCGAAAGACTCGCAAAAGGGTGTTCAGGTCATATGGGCGTGGGCACCCGAGAGGTAATCGAGCAGACGGAACAAGGTGGCGTTGGCTGATGCGGCATGTGGCGCACCGTCACGAATGCTCGCGCGATCCTGCACCTCGCCCGACAGAGCGAGATCGGCCGAGGCCTGCTGCAGGCGCTCGTCGAGACTCTCGGCATCGCTTTCCAGCTGGCAGAGCAAACCGATGGCGCGTTCCTGCCAGACGAAGCCCTGCAAGGCCGCAGCCGTAGAGCCGTACAAGGCGATCGCGCCATGCGGCAGGCTGCAGCTTTCACGCTGCCAGTGCAGCGCCAGCAGACGCTGCGGCAGCATGCGGCCAAGCGGCGACTGGCGTGATTGCGGGTCCTTTTCCAGTTGCCACCAGCCGATTCGCGCAGCCTGCGGGCCACTCGCGATACGTGCGCCCAAGGCTTCGGCCAGAAGCAAGGCGCCGAGCCCGCTGCCGAACACCCGCTTGCGCGCCATCAGCGACTGGTGGATCAGGCACTTCTCTGCGCCCATCCAGCCGTGCTGGCGTTCGTCATGTACGCTCAGCGAGCCGTCGAGCAACAGCAGCAGCTCGAAATCCTCCAGGCTCGGCAAGGGCTCACCGGCGAACAACCGGTGCCAGCTGACCTGGTGCTCGCCAAGCCACTGTCGCATTGCCGCAGGGCCTACATCCGCGCCGTGCTGAATCACCGCAATACGCATCAGGCCACCTCCTCGCAGAGTTGCTCGACCCGCTGCAATGCTCGGCCCAGGCGACGCAGCATTTCCTCGACGTTGCCATGGCTCACCGTCAGGGCCGGCGACAGGCACAGGCAGTCATTACGTGCGACGCCAAGCAACAACCCCTGTTCACGCGCGGCACGCTGCGCCACAGGCGCCGACAGCCCGATCAGGGGCAAGCCAAGCAACAGGCCGTGGCCGCGCAGCGAGCCATGGCCATGCCGTCGCGACAATCGCGCCAGGCCCTCGCGCAAATGCTCGCTGACGTCGCGCACCTGGCTGAAGAAACTGCCTTCGAGCACGGCGCCAAGCACCGCAACACCGGCAACCGTCAGCAACGCCTCGGCCGGGCAGGCGGGGAGCAAGGCCGCAGACGCCTCGGCGATCCGCCCACGCGCCAGGACGGCGGCCAGGGGCAGGCCGCCGCCGAGCGCGCCGCCAAGGGTCAACAGGTCGGCGCGCACGCCGTACAGCTCCTCGGCCAGCAGCGCGCCACAACGTCCCATACCGCTGCCAGTCTCATCGAGGATCAATACGGCGCCCTGCTCGCGGCAAAGCCGCTGCGCACCTTGCAGGTATTCCAGGGTCGCCGGTACCACACCGGCAGCTCGTTGCACCGGCTCGAGCAATACGGCGGCGCAACGCAGATCGACCACGGCGGCCAGGGCCTCGAGATCGTTGAACGGCACCCGCACTACCCGCTTCGCCACCGGATGAAGCGGCAAGGCGAGGTGGCTGCCATCGAGCAACACCAGGGTGTCGGCCGCGGGCTTCTGTTCTGCCGCTGCCTGCAGCGCCAAGTGCACGGCCAGCGCGTTGGCCTGCGCGGGGTCGCTGCAGAACGCTGCCTGCTCGCTACCGGTGGCCTGGCATAGGCGTGAAGCTAGTTTGAGCTGTCCCCGGCTGCACTGCTCGCGCCCCGGGCTGATCAACTGCTCGGCCTGACGGCGCAGGGCATCCAGCAGCAGGGTCGGGCTATGGCCCAGGCTGTTGCCTCCCTGTCCCTGATCGAAATCGAGATAGGCGCGGCCGTCGGCGTCCCACAGCCAGGAGCCCTGCCCGCGCACGAACAGAGGAGCGGCGTGCTCGCCCATCAGTTGCAGCCTTGCCATGCCATCACGCATAACGACGCTCCGCCTCGGCGACCGCGCCCGCCAGAGGCAGGCCGAGCAGACGCGCCGACCAGTTTTCCAGACGGCCGCTGCGCAAACGTTGCGCGGCGATTTCACGCCAGCGTGCCGATAGCGCCGGGCACAACTGCAACTGCTGCAGGCCGGCTCGCTCCATGGGCGAGTGATAGAAATGCTGCAGGGCCCGCGCCACGCTCAGGCTGGGATAGCGGCGCTGAACCAGCTCGAATGGCAGCTCGGCACTGACGAAACCCGGTTTGAGTACGCGATAGAACCAGCCGCAGCGACCACTGTCCTGAACCGCCTGGGCCAGTTCCGGGTGTAGCCCCTCACGGTTGAGGCGATAGCAGGGCGAGCGCGGCTGGCTGACCTGCAGCAGCACGTCGCCCCACCGAAACACATCGCCGATGCACACCTGTGCCTCGGTCAGCCCCTGGCTGGAGAGATTCTCGCCGAAGCTCGGCCGTGACCAGTCCAGCTGCGGGTAAAGCGCCTGCCAGTGCTCATAGTGTTCCGCCGGATAGTGGTGCAGGGCACGCTCGGGACCACCGTGGAAGCGCGCATCGCCCTGCTCGTCCTGGCCGAGGCCCTGCGGCCACAGCCACAGGCGGTGGTCGACCCGTTGCTTGCGCCGCGCGACACTGAGCCCACCACCAATTTCTTCGGCTTTACCTATGAATACGCCTTGAATCTCGACCTGCTTCACCAACCGCTCCGGCCTTATCGGCTGTTGATCATGCGGCTAGACTAGGGAGCTTCGGGCTATTTTGACATTTCGATTTCCCTGCTTGATTCATAATGGAAACTTATGGATTTTCGTCAGCTCCGCTATTTCGTCGCGCTCTATGAGGAGGGGCATGTCGGCCGTGCCGCCGAGCGCCTGAGCATTTCCCAACCGGCACTGTCACAGCAGATCCGCCAGTTGGAAGGCGATCTGGATGTCGGCCTGTTCCAGCGCAGCGGCAGGCGCCTGCTGCCCACACTGGCGGCACACACGCTGTACAACCACGCCGTGCCGTTGCTCGATGGCATGGAGCGCGCGCGCGAGGCACTGCGCAGCTTCCGCGGGCCGGGGCCACGCAGCCTGTCCATCGGTGTCCTGCAGACGGTCAACGCCAGCCTGGTGCCGCTACTGCTGGAACGCTTGCAGCAGGCGCAGCCGCAGCTGGTGGTCAAGCTCTACGAGCTGTCGGGCGTGGACATCGAGCGGCGCCTGCTCAGCGGCGGCCTGGACATTGGCATCGGCTTCCTGCCGCCGCGTCAGCCGGGCTTGCATAGCCTGGCGCTGTACGAGGACGAATTACAGCTGGTGGTGCCGGAGAGCCATCCCCTGCGCGATTTCCGCAAGGTGTCGCTGAGCCAGGCAGCGGACCTGCCGATGTTGCTGCTCGGCGAGGAGTTTCGCATCCGCCAGATCTGGCAGGAGCAGCTTGCCCTGCTCGGCCGGAGGCCGCAGGTGCAGGCGGAGCTGAACCACATGAACGGCATTCTCGACAGCCTGCCACACACCACCCTGGCCAGCGTGCTGCCCGGGCGCGCCAGGCTGATGCATGCCCATCATGGCCTGCTCTGGAAGCCCCTGAGCGAGCCACGCATCCCGCTGCAGATCGGCCTGGTGTATCGCGACGCACAGCGCCAGCAGGCGATGATCGACCTGTTGCGCAGCGCGCTCGACGGCGCCTGGGAAACGCCCTGACGCGGGACAACATTGCCGATATGGCCTGATCAGCGGCCTGAATGACACTGGCAACTAGACCGACCGGTCTAGATAATCCAGGGCATGACCAAGACCACTCGCGACAAACTGATCGACGCCATGATCGATGCCCTGCAGCGCAAGGGCCTGCACGGCGTCGGCCTGAACAAACTGCTGGCTACCGCCGAAGCGCCCAAGGGCAGCCTTTACCACCACTTCCCCGGTGGCAAGACCGAGCTCGCCGTGGCGGCCATCGAACGCGTCGGCCTGCGCGCCGAGCAGGCTTTCGCCACACTCTTCGCGCATCAGCCCGACCCGCTCGATGCACTGACCGCCTGGCTGCAGAGCGCGCTTGGCCAACTGCAGAACAGCGCGTTCGAACGCGGTTGCCCACTGGCCGCCATCGCCCTGGAAAGCACCCCGGACGATCAGCAGATTCGCGCAGCCCTGGCCAACGCCTTCGTGGTCATTCGCCAGGCGCTGCAGCAGCAGTTGCAACGCCATGGTTATCCACAGCCACAGGGTCTGGCTGCCCTGTTCGTCGCGCTCTACGAAGGTGGCCTGCTGCAGGCGCGCGTCGCCGGCAGCAGCGAACCGCTGAAACAGGCCGTGACCACCCTGCTCCACTTCATCCGCCAGCATCGCACGGAGTCCCTGTCGCCATGACCACGCCCATTCGCCGCGAAACCCAGCCCCTGCTGGCCCTCGACGACTATCCGCTGGCCGCCACGCGCTATTACGCCGAGCGTCCCCAGGCACAGTTGCTCATCGCCGGCGCCACCGGCGTGCCGCAGGGCTTCTACCGGCGCTTCGCCGAACACGCTGCCAGCCGGGGCTTCAATACCCTGACCCTGGACTACCGCGGTATCGGCCAATCCAGGCCGGACAGCCTACGTGGTTTCGAGATGGAGTATCTGGACTGGGCACACCTCGACCTGGCCGCGGCGGTGGATCAGCACTGGCATGCCGAGCGTCCGCTGTTCATGATCGGTCATTCCTTCGGCGGCCACGCCTTCGGCCTGCTGCCCAACCATGCTCAGGTCGCCGGCTTCTACACCTTCGGCACGGGCGCCGGCTGGCATGGCTGGATGCCGAAGAGCGAACAACTGCGCGTGCTGGCCATGTGGCGGCTGGTCGGCCCGCTGATCACGCGCTACAAGGGCTATCTGGCGTGGAGCAAGCTGGGCATGGGCGAAGATCTGCCGCTGGGCGTCTACCGTCAGTGGAAGCGCTGGTGCCGCTTTCCCCGCTACTTCTTCGACGATCCGCGGATGCCGGGGCTGGCCGAGCGTTTCGCTCAGGTGCGCACGCCCATCGTGGCGCTCAACACGCTGGACGATCTGTGGGCACCGCCCGCCTCACGCGATGCCTTCATGGCTGCCTACGTCAACGCGCCCTATCAGGCGCGCTCGCTCGACTCGCAAGCCGAGGGCCTGGGCACTATCGGTCATATGGGATATTTCCGCCCTGCAGCGCAGCGGCTATGGGACGAGACCCTGGACTGGTTCGAGCGCTTGCGTATCGAACAGCGAGCTGCGTGAAGCAGGAGGCGGTGGAAAACCACCGGGCAGAAAAAAGAAAACCCCGCGCTTGCGGGGTCTTGCAGACTGTTGTCCTGACATCCTTGATCTGCTCACCGTCCTGGTGGCTGTCCAGCGTGTCCCTGTTTGTCTAGGCGCTTCCTGCGCTGAATCCATGTGCGGCAGAGTACGCCCGTGCCTGATGGCTCGACAGTGGCGATAATCGGGACATCTTGTAAGCCATGGCTTACAAAAATTGCTCGCTAGCGCTCGTGAGCCGATGCCCACTGGCGCTTGCCCTGAGCCATCCCAAGTTGGGTAACGCATCTGTCGATGTTTTTTGTGACGCACGTCTTGCTAGACTCCATCTTGTCCTACAAAAACAAAAGACCCCGTCAACGGCGGTCACTGGGGCTTGAGTATGCGCGCAGTCACTCTGCTTCTCGGTTGCCTGGCAACCTCCTGCATGAGCACCTTTTCCCTGGCTAGCGGCCAGACCCAGCTGGGTGACGTCAAGCAGGCCATCGAACAGGCGTTCTGGCAGAACCTCTATGGCAACGGAGGCAGCACGCTGTATTGCGCTCAGACCTTCGCCCGCGAAAGCAGCACATTGACCGCCAGCCCGATTTACAGCAGCAAACAGCTCAAGAGCGCGATGCGCTGCGTCACCGATCGCCAGTGCACCATCATGAATCCGCGCTACCCCTATATCGTCGCCGACCTGCACAACTACTACCCGGCGCTGACCCGCGTGGAGCTGGTGCGGCGTAACGCCCAGTTCGCCGACCTGGCCGGAGATGTGCCGAGCAAGTTTGCCGATATCGGCTGCGACCTGAAGGCCAGCTATCAGCTGGTGGAGCCGCGTGACGAAGCCAAGGGCAATATCGCCCGGGCGATCTTCTACATGCATGTCGAGTACGGCCTACCCATCGTCGGCCTGGTGCCGATGTACAAGGCCTGGCACCGCATGGACCCGCCCGATGCGGAAGAAAAGGCGCGCAACGACAGGATCGAAGTGCTGCAGGGCACGCGTAATCGCTTTATCGACGATCCGTCGCTGGTGGATCAGCTGATCAGCGACTGATTTCGGTCACTGTGGGAGGGGCTTTAGCCGCGACGAAACAACTGCGGATCGCCGGCAAGCCGGCTCCTACGCTTTGTGCAAAGCCTAGGCTCTGCGCTTGTGCAGCGAGCGCAGCTTGTAGCGATCGCCGGGGTGGATCAGCCGCGCGTAGCTGATCAGGTGATCGTCCGACCAGGTACGGCGGATCACGCTCAGGCAGGGCATGGCCGGGTCGATCTGCAGCAGCTCGGCGATACGCGCATCCACCAGCACCGCTTCGACCACGTGCTCGACATCCGAGATCGGGCAGCTGGCGACCAGCACCTCGTTGGGCGTCACCTGGGTGAAGTCGCTCTGCAGGTAATGCGGCACCCAGCGCGGGTTGACGAAGCGGTCCTCGAGCTGGATCGGCAGGCCGTCCTGCAGGTGCACGAGGATGCTGTGGAACACCTCGGCGCCCAGACGCAGGCCCAGGCGCAGGGCCACCTCGTCATCGGCGGCGATGGCCTCGCAGCGCACCACCTCGTTGCTGTATTGGTGACCGCGACCGCGCACTTCGCTGGCGATATTCATCACCTCATGCAGCGGCGACTCGGCCTTGCGGTCGGTGACGAAGGTGCCGAGGCCGGCCTGGCGCACCAGATAGCCCTTCTGCACCAGGTTCTGGATCGCCTTGTTGGCGGTCATGCGGCTGACGGCGAAATCCCGCGCCAGCTGCTCCTCGGGCGGAATCTGGTGATTGACCGGATAGGCACCGCCGTGAATGCGCTCGAGAAGAAAATCCTCGATGGCCTTGTAGCGCGGGGTGGGACTGGTCACGGCTGCTCCTTGGGTATGCCCGGTGCGCGGATGATACATCAGCCATACGAGTGATCTCGCAGGAGCCCCGCCTCGGGGCGAAAGCGGTCGCAACCACTCAGCAGGACCTGCGGCATAACCACCATTCGCCGCGGGGCGCGACTCCTACATGAAGACCGTAGCCCGGATGAAATCCGGGGCCTCATATCAAAGCCCCGGATTGCATCCGGGCTACGCTACCGCCGTTCTCAGCCCACCGACGGCAGCATGCCGGCCGGCAGCAGCGGCGTCAGCACGCGCTCGGCCAGCAGTTCGTCGGCGGCGGCGATGTCCGGGGCGAAGAAGCGGTCCTCGACGTAGTACGGCACCTTGGCACGCAACGTCTGGCGCGCCTGCTCCAGCGCCGGCGTGCTCTTCAGGCCTTCACGGAAGTCCAGGCCCTGGCAGGCGCCCAGCCATTCCACGGCGAGGATGCCGCGGGTGTTGGCGGCCATTTCCCACAGGCGCTTGCCGGCGCCGGGTGCCATGGACACGTGGTCTTCCTGGTTGGCCGAGGTGGGCAGGCTGTCGACGCTGTGCGGGTGGGACAGCGCCTTGTTGTCGCTGGCCAAGGCTGCCGCCGTCACCTGGGCGATCATGAAGCCGGAGTTGACCCCGCCATTGGCCACCAGGAACGGCGGCAGCTGCGACATGTGCTTGTCCATCATCAGCGAGATGCGCCGTTCGGACAGCGAGCCGATCTCGGCGATGGCCAGGGCGATATTGTCGGCGGCCATGGCCACCGGCTCGGCGTGGAAGTTGCCACCGGAAATCACCTCGCCTTCGGCGGCGAACACCAGCGGGTTGTCCGACACGGCGTTGGCCTCGATGCCGAGCACCTCGGCAGCCTGGCGCAGCTGGGTCAGGCAGGCGCCCATGACCTGCGGCTGGCAGCGCAGCGAGTACGGGTCCTGCACCTTGTCGCAGGCCGCGTGGGAACGGCCGATCTCGCTGCTGTCAGCCAGCAGGTGACGGAAGGCCGCAGCCGCGTCGATCTGCCCGCGCTGACCACGGGCGGCATGGATGCGTGCATCGAAGGGCGAGCGCGAACCCAGCAGCGCCTCGACGCTGAGCGCGCCGCAGACACTGGCGGCGGCGTACAGGTCCTCGGCCTCGAACAGCCCGCGCAGGGCGTAAGCGGTGGACACCTGAGTGCCGTTGAGCAGGGCCAGGCCCTCCTTGGCGGCCAGGGTCATCGGCTCCAGGCCGGCGACGGCCAGCGCCTCGGTGGCCAGCAGCCATTCACCCTTGTAGCGCGCCTGGCTTTCACCGAGCAGCACCAGCGACATATGCGCCAGCGGCGCCAGGTCGCCGGAGGCGCCGACCGAGCCTTTGAGCGGAATGTGCGGGTAGACCTCGGCGTTGACCAGGGCGATCAGCGCGTCGATCACCTTGCGGCGGATGCCGGAGAAGCCGCGCGCCAGGCTGTTGATCTTGAGCAGCATGATCAGCCGGACCATGGCATCGCTCAGCGGCTCGCCGATACCGGCGGCATGCGACAGCACCAGCGAGCGCTGCAGCTTTTCCAGATCGGCATTGGCGATGCGGGTCGAGGCCAGCAGACCGAAACCGGTGTTGATGCCGTAGGCGGTGCGGCCCTCGGCGATGATCTGGTTGACGCAGGCGACGCTGGCGTCGATGGCCTGGTGGGCGCTGGCGTCCAGGGTCAGGTGCACGGGCGCCTGGTAGGCGGCGCGCAGGTCGGCCAGGGTCAGCTGGCCGGGTTTCAGGTTCAGGGTGTTCATGTTCTGTTCTTCCACGGGTGAGATCGCGCCTGGCGAAGCAGAGCCGAATAATGGCTGAAGTCGCGGTACGTGCAGTGATTGATGCGCCGGCCCATCGGGCCGGCGGCGAACGTGTCTTAACCGATCATCGGCAGGTTCAGGCCTTGCTCCTTGGCGCAGTCGATGGCGATCTGGTAACCGGCATCGGCGTGACGCATCACGCCGGTGCCCGGGTCGTTGGTCAGCACGCGGGCGATGCGCGCGGCGGCTTCGTCGGTGCCATCGCAGACGATGACCATACCCGAATGCTGGGAGAAACCCATGCCCACGCCACCACCGTGGTGCAGCGACACCCAGGTGGCGCCGCTGGCGGTATTGAGCAGGGCGTTGAGCAGCGGCCAGTCGGACACGGCATCGGAGCCGTCCTGCATGGCCTCGGTCTCACGGTTGGGGCTGGAGACCGAGCCGCTGTCCAGGTGGTCGCGGCCGATCACCACCGGCGCGCTCAGCTCACCCGAACGCACCATTTCGTTGAAGGCCAGACCGAGCCTGGCGCGCTGGCCCAGGCCGACCCAGCAGATACGCGCCGGCAGGCCCTGGAAGCTGATGCGCTCGCGGGCCATGTCCAGCCAGCGGTGCAGGTGGGCGTCGTCGGGGATCAGTTCCTTGACCTTGGCGTCGGTCTTGTAGATGTCCTCGGGGTTGCCGGACAGCGCCGCCCAGCGGAACGGGCCGATGCCGCGGCAGAACAGCGGGCGGATATAGGCCGGGACGAAACCGGGGACGTCGAAGGCGTTGGCCACGCCCTCCTCTTTCGCCATCTGGCGGATGTTGTTGCCGTAGTCGAAGGTCGGCACGCCCATCTTCTGGAAGTCGAGCATGGCCTGCACATGCACGGCCATGGACTGCTTGGCGGCCTTGACCACGCCAGCCGGATCGGTGGCTGCGCGATCCTTGTATTCGGCCCAGGTCCAGCCGATCGGCAGGTAGCCGTTGAGCGGGTCGTGGGCGCTGGTCTGGTCGGTGACCATGTCCGGGCGCACGCCACGCTTGACCAGTTCCGGCAGGATCTCGGCGGCGTTGCCCAGCAGGGCGATGGAGATCGCCTTGCCTTCAGCGGTGTACTTGGCGATGCGCGCCAGGGCGTCGTCCAGATCGCTGGCCTGCTCGTCGACGTAACGGCTGCGCAGGCGGAAATCGATGCTGGTCTGCTGGCATTCGATGTTCAGCGAGCAGGCGCCGGCCAGGGTGGCGGCCAGCGGCTGGGCGCCGCCCATGCCGCCCAGGCCGGCGGTCAGCACCCAGCGGCCCTTGAGGTCACCGCCGTAGTGCTGGCGACCGGCTTCGACGAAGGTCTCGTAGGTGCCCTGGACGATGCCTTGGCTGCCGATGTAGATCCAGCTGCCGGCGGTCATCTGGCCGTACATGGCCAGGCCCTTGGCGTCCAGCTCGTTGAAGTGCTCCCAGCTCGCCCAGTGCGGCACCAGGTTGGAGTTGGCGATCAGCACGCGCGGCGCGTTGGCGTGGGTCTTGAACACGCCGACCGGCTTGCCGGACTGCACCAGCAGGGTCTCGTCGTCGTTCAGCTCCTTGAGGGTCTCGACGATCTTGTCGTAGCACTCCCAATTGCGCGCGGCGCGGCCGATGCCGCCGTACACCACCAGTTCCTTGGGGTTTTCGGCCACGTCCGGGTCGAGGTTGTTCATCAGCATGCGCAGCGGCGCTTCGGTCAGCCAGCTCTTGGCGGTGAGCGTGTTGCCGCGCGGGGCGCGGATTTCGGTGTCGCGGAACTTGGTCATGTTGCGGGCTCCTGTGGAGAACGAGTTAAGGGTGGGCGGTCAGAGCCAGCCCAGAAATTGCGCGAGATAGGCCAGGGGGATGGCCAGCAGCAGGCTGAGCAGGGTGCGCTGCAGCCAGATCAGCAGCAGGTGGCCCAGGCTCAGGGGAATCCGCGTGGCCAGCACGCAGGGAATCGAGGCGGAGAGAAACAGCACGCTGCTGACCGAGACGATGGCGGTGACGAACTTCACCAGCACGTCGGCGTCCTTGAGCAGCATGGCCGGCAGGAACATCTCGGCCAGGCCCGAAGACAGGGCGCGGGCCACCTGCATCGGCTCATCCAGGCCGAACAGCCAGGTCAGCGGATAGAGCAGCAGGCCGAGGGCATCGAACAGCGGGGTGTATTGAGCCGCGAGCAGACCGAGCAGGCCGACGGCGAGGATGCTCGGCAGAATCGCCGCGGTCATGCGCAGGCCATCGAGGAAGGTCTCGCGCAGCGCCATCGGCAGCGAAGGCGCCATGCTGGCCTGCTGAAGGCCGGCACGCCAGGCGCTGGCCAGTCGGCTTTCGCCGCTTTGCAGCGGCGCTTCCGGGATGGATTCGGACGGCAGCCGCGACAGCGGATAGATGCGCGCGCTGATCGCGGTGACGCTGAAGGTCACCGCCATGGCGCTCCAGAAATACAAGTTCCACTGCCCCATCAGGCCCAGGGTCTTGGCGATGATCACCATGAACGGCGCCGACACGGTGGAGAAACCGGTGGCGATGATCGCCGCCTCGCGCAGGCTGTAGTGGCCCTGGCGGTACATGCGGTCGGTGATCAGCAGGCCCACCGAGTAGCTGCCGACGAAGGAGGCCACGGCATCGATGGCCGACTTGCCCGGCGTGCGCCAGATCGGCCGCATCACCGGCTGCATCAGCACGCCGATCAGCTCCAGCAGGCCGAAGCCGATCAGAAACACCAGGGCCAGCGAGCCCAGCGGCACGATCAGCGCCAGGCTGAGTACCAGCTTGTCGAACAGAAACGGCAGCATGCCCGGCTGATACAGTGCCTGCGGGCCGAGCTGCAGCAGGTAGGCGACACCGATCAGCAGCCCGAACACCTTGAGCACGCTGAACACGCCGTGGGTGCGACTGCGTCGCCAGCTGCCGTCAAGCCAGGGGGCAACGGCGCCGTAGAGCATGAACAGCAGCGCCAGGCCGATCACCAGAGGTCGCGCATGCAGCTGCAGGGCGCTGGCGGCGTGGTCGAGGAGGATGGTCGAACGCCCGCCGATCTCGAACGGCACGAAGAACAGCAGCAGGCCGATCAGGCTGTACCCCAGCAGACGGGCCAGCGCACGCGGGCGCGACACGCCGGCGCTCAACGGCAGGGACTCAGACATGGCGCGGCTCCTGGCCGCGGCGGCGGGCGGTGGTGAACATCGTGGTTTCCTCGTAGTTGTTGTTGTGCGGGAAAGCGCCGGGCTTGCCTGCTCAGAGGCTGAGCAGATGAATCAGCCGCGCCGCCACCTTGGCGGTGCGGTTGTCGATGTCGTAGTCGGGGTTGATCTCGGCCAGGTCGGCCAGGCGCAGCTTGCCGCTGGCCTTGAGCCGTTCGATCAGCGGCTCGAGCAGCTCCAGGCGCACGCCGCGCGCGGCCGGGGCGCTGACGCCGGGCGCCTCGCAGGCCGGCAGCACGTCGATGTCGATGGTCAGGTAGAGCGCGTCGCAACCGGCGGCGAAGGCGTCCAGCTCGGCGCCGATGGCTTCCAGGGTGGCCTCGCGAATCTCGCGGTCCTCGCGCACCAGCACGTTCAGCTCGGCGGCGCGAGAAAACAGCGCGCGGGTGTTGCTGGCGCGACTGACGCCCAGGCAGGCGTAGCGAAACGGCCAGCCGCGCGCGGCGCACTGCTCGGCGATCTGGGCGAAGGGGGTGCCGGAGGAATGCACATGAGCCGGATCGCGCAGGTCGAAATGGGCGTCGAAATTGACGATGCCGATCTTGGGAGCCGGGTTGCCGGACAGGTGCTCGGCCAGACCGGACCAGCTGCCGAAGGCCACCTCGTGGCCGCCGCCGATCACCAGCGGCAGGTGGCCGGCATCCAGCAGCGCACAGACGTTTTGGCCAAGACGCGCCTGGGCGGCTTCCAGATCACCGTCTTCGCAGGTCACGTCACCGGCGTCATAGGCCGGCGCCTGGCGATGCCAGGCGAGATTGGCCAGCGCCTTGCGCACGCTTTGCGGCGCGCCAGCGGCGCCGACACGGCCATGGTTGCGGCGCACACCCTCGTCGCAAGCGAAGCCGAGCAGGGCCAGGCCCGGCTCGCTGGCTTCGCTGAGCGCGCGGATGCGCTGGTGCCAGCGCGCGCTGTCGGCTTCGGGATCGGTGCGGCCGGTCCAGGCGCTTATGCAATGACGGTCAGCGTGCATAAACCACTTCTCCCTTGAAAACGCGCTGGCGCAGGCGCCCGGCCTGCACTGCGTAGGCCAGTTCGGCCGGCTGCTGGATATCCCACAGGCACAGATCGGCAGGCGCGCCGACGGCGATGCGGCCGAGTTCGGGCAGACCGAGGGCACGGGCGCCGTGGGCGGTCATGCCGGCCAGGGCTTCGCGCGGGGTGAGGCGAAACAGGGTGCAGGCCAGGTTGGCCATCAGCGTGGGCATGCAGATCGGCGAGGTGCCGGGGTTGGCGTCGCTAGCCACGGCCATCGGCACACCGTACTGGCGCAGCAGCTCGATGGGCGGCAGCTGGGTTTCGCGCAGCACATGGAAGGCGCCGGGCAGCAGCACGGCGACTGTGCCCGCCTCGGCCATGGCGCGCACGCCGGCTTCATCCAGGTATTCGATATGGTCGGCGGACAGCGCACCGTAACGCGCGGCCAGGGCGCTGCCGCCCAGATTGGACAGCTGCTCGGCATGCGCCTTGATCGCCAGACCATGGGCCCTGGCCGCCTGATAGATGCGCTCGCACTGCGCAGGCGAGAAGCCGATGCCTTCGCAGAACACGTCCACCGCATCGGCCAGGCCTTCGGCGGCCGCCGCCGGGATCATCTCGTCGCAGACCAGGCTCACGTAGTCGTCGGCGCGGCCGGCATATTCCGGTGGCAGTGCGTGAGCGCCGAGCAGGGTGGTGACAACCCGCACCGGGCGCAGCTGGCCAAGGCGGCGTGCCACGCGCAGCATTTTCAGCTCATCTTCGACGGTCAGGCCGTAACCGGACTTGATCTCCACCGTGGTCACGCCATCGGCCAGCAGCGCATCGAGGCGCGGCAGGCTGGCGGCGATCAGCTCGTCTTCGCTGGCCGCACGAGTCGCGCGCACGCTGCTGAGGATGCCGCCGCCGGCGCGGGCGATTTCTTCGTAGCTCGCCCCTTCCAGGCGCTGCTCGAACTCGTCGGCACGGTTGCCGGCGTAGACCAGGTGGGTGTGGCAATCGACCAGGCCGGGAGTCAGCACCCCGCCGCGGCCGGCGCAGGCGGCGCCCTGGGCCTGCGCCTCGTTGAACTCGCGCGCCGGCCACAGACCGACGATGCGGCCGTCCTCGACCAGCACGTTCATTGCCTCGTCCAGCTGCGCCAGGCCGTCAAAGACCTGCACATCGCGCCATAGCTGCTTCGAAGATGATTGCGTGGGCATGGGATTCCCCTTGCTTGTTTTGTATATACAATATGAGCGCATCGACTGGGCGTCAACCCGTGACTTACGGGGCGCGCCCGTGACGCAGCGACGCTCACGACCTGCACATCAAGCGAACCGCGCCATAAACGCTTTCGCTAGCCTTATAGAGACCCTGTTCTGCTGTCGCCGATGGACACCGTTGGTCGGCGCACTTCATGTATATACATTTGGAGATTTTCATGTCCTGCACCCTGCTCGATCTCGCCAGCGCACGGGTCATGCCCTGGAAGAACGGCGGCGGCGAGACCCTGGAACTGGCCATTGCGCCCGCGGGCGCCGGGCTGGAGCATTTCCAATGGCGCATCAGCAGCGCTCGGGTCGGCGCGGCGGGGCCGTTCTCGACCTTTGCCGGCGTCGATCGCAGTCTGGCGCTGTTAAGTGGCGCTGGGTTGCGCCTGCAACGTGGTGACGGTCGGGCCGAGGTGCTGTATACCGGCGGCGCAGTGGTGCACTTCGCCGGCGAGGAGGCGATAACCGCGGCGCTGGTGGACGGCCCGGTCAGCGACCTCAACCTGATGACCCGACGCGGCGCCTGGCGCCATCGGGTCGCCCCGCTGCCACTGCATGGGCGCCAGGACGTGGAGAACGATGCCGAACTGATGCTGGTCTGGTGCCAGACCGGTGCGGGCATCGAGTGCCGGCTGGCGGACGGGGAAGAACACAGTCTGGCAGGCGGCCAGGGATTGCTGATGGAAAGCCGGCCCGGCTCAATTGCCCTGCATGCACAGCAGCCAGCGCTGCTGTATCTGGCGTGGATGCAGCGCGAGACCGGTGGTAGCTGAGCGGTCATCAAATCTTAACCCGGGGTCGCCAGCATCGAGCCATTCGCTGCCGAGGGAGAAATGGCTCATGACCACCAATGCCGACGCGCTGACAGTACAGCCTTCGCTACCCGCCACGCGCCAGTGGCTTTCCTGGTTGCTGGTGGTCGCGCTGATCTACCTGTTGCTGGCTGGTGTCGGCGCCATTGGCGATGGCTTCAAGGCCGCCACTGGCAACAACGCCCGTGAGCTGTTCGCCTTCGCCACCAACCCGCTGGTCGGCCTGATGATCGGCCTGGTGGCCACCGCGCTGATACAGAGCTCAAGCACAGTCACCTCGATCATCGTCGGCATGGTCGCCGGCGGTTTGCCGATTCCCATCGCCATTCCACTGATCATGGGCGCCAATATCGGCACCTCGCTGACCAGCACCATCGTCAGCCTCGGCCACATCCGCAGCGGCGAAGAATTCCGGCGCGCGTTTTCTGCTGCGACCGTGCATGACGCCTTCAACATCACTGCGGTGACCATACTGTTACCGCTTGAGCTGCTGTTTCAGCCGTTGCAGCGCATGTCAGAAGCACTCGCCGGCCTGCTGGTCAGCGACGCCAGCCTCGACATGAAGAGCGTCAACTTCATGAAAACCCTGCTGTCGCCTGCCTCCGATCTGCTTGGCGCGAGCGTCAGCTGGCTGCCCGGGGCGATGTGGAGCGGCGTCGCGCTGATCCTCATCGGCGTGGCGATGATCCTGTTCGTGGTCACGGCCATCGGCAAGGTGCTGCGCAAGGTGATGGTCGGTCGTGCCAAGGACATCATGCACGCCAGCGTCGGTCGCGGCCCGCTCTCAGGCATCGCCTCGGGTACCGTAATCACGGTACTGGTGCAGTCTTCATCGACCACCACGGCGTTGATCGTGCCACTGGCCGGCAGCGGCGTGTTCAGTCTCAAGCAGGTCTACCCCTTCACCCTTGGCACCAATATCGGCACCTGCGTAACCGCACTGCTGGCAGCCACCGCGATCACCGGCCCGACTGCGGAAGTGGCCATGCAGATCGCCCTGGTGCACCTGCTGTTCAATCTGCTGGGCATCCTGATCATCTATGCCCTGCCGTTGCTGCGCGGCGTGCCGCCGATGATTGCCGAGGGCCTGGCCACCCTGGCACAACGCAGCAAACTCTACGTGGCCGCCTATATCGTCGGGCTGTTCTTCGCCCTGCCCCTGCTGCTGATCGGTATCACCCAGCTCTGAGCCGTGCCAAGGAGTCGCCATGAAACACCAACGCAACCGCCAGGAAACTCAGCAGCGCATCCACGAACTGCGCGAGACCCTCAATGACCTCGAAGCGCAATTGGCGGGGATGGAAGTGCAGGAAAAGGCCCAGCACGAACAGATCGAGCAACTCGACGATTACATCGATGCCGTCGACACCAAGCTCAGCAGCCTGCAACTGTTCTGGAACTCGCTGAAACAGGAATGGCGCAAGCCCAGGGGGTGATTCCCATGACGACCCATTTCTCTCTCGGCAAGGGGCTGGCCGCCGGCATTGCAGCCACCCTGCTCGCCGCCTGTGAGCAGGCGCCATCGACAACTTCAGACGCAGCCGAGCTGCGCGTCGACGGCTCCAGCACGGTGTTTCCGCTGACCCGCGAGGCCGTTCGGCGCTTCGAGCGCGGTGCGCTGAGTGGTCAGATCGAAGTGAAGTTCTCCGGTACGGCGGCAGGCTTTCGACGCTTCTGCGCCGCAGAGACCGACATCAGCAACGCCTCGCGGGAAATCAACGCCGAGGAACTGGCCCAGTGCCAGGCCAATGGCGTCGAGTTTCGGGTCGTGCCGCTGGCAATGGACGCCATCGCCGTGGTGGTCAACCCGGCCAACACCTGGGTCGACGAGATAAGTGTCGATGAGCTGAAGAAGCTCTGGTCGCCGGGCGCCGAGAACACGTTCAACACTTGGCGTGATCTGCGTGAGGGCTGGCCGAACGAGCCCATAGTGCTCTTCGGCCGCGGCCAGGATTCCGGCACCTACGACATCTTCACCCAGTCCGTCGTCGGCACAACCCACAGCAGCCGCCAGGATTATCAGGCCAGCGAGGATGAAGAGTTTCTCGCCAATGCCATCGCCGCCGAGCCAAACGCCCTCGGCTTCTTCGGCATAGGCGCCTACCACCGGCACTGGGACGAACTGAAACTGGTGGCGGTGGACGCCGGTCACGGAGCGGTGTTTCCCACTCTGGAGACCGTCGCGCAGGATCGCTACCAGCCACTGACCCGGCCGCTGTTTCTGTACGTCAGCCAACGCAGCCTGGCGGAAAAGCCCATGCTGGGACGCTTTCTCAGCCACTACCTCGACGGCCTGCCTGGCTGGATTCATTTCACCGGCTATATGCCGCTGGCGCGCGACAGTTATCGCAACAGCATGCAGGCGCTGGGCAAGGCGCCATAAAGCTCACGACACGGGGCGCTGCGTGCGCGGCGCCCCCATGCTGTGCCCCAGGCAGCCCACCATCAGTAGAGCGACGGCACCAACATGGTGTCCGGCACCGGCATACGCAGATAGTCCGGGTTGTAAACCCGCGTCGGTAGCTGCACCTGGGCGCGCGGCACCGTCTGGTAAGGGATCTGGCTGAGCAGGTGAGCGATGCAGTTGAGTCGCGCGCGCTTCTTGTCATCAGCCTCCACGACCCACCAGGGCGCCTCTTCGATATGGGTGCGCTCGAGCATCACTTCCTTGGCCTGGGTGTAGGCCTCCCAGCGGCGCCGCGACTCCAGGTCCATCGGGCTCAGCTTCCACTGCTTGAGCGGGTCGTGGATACGCGCCAGAAAACGGCGGTTCTGCTCGTTATCGGTGATGGAGAACCAGTACTTGATCAGCAGAATGCCCGAACGCACCAGCATGCGTTCGAACTCCGGCACCGAGCGGAAGAACTCCTCGTACTCGGCATCGCTGCAAAAGCCCATGACTTTCTCCACACCTGCGCGGTTGTACCAGCTGCGGTCGAACAGCACCATTTCTCCGGCCGCCGGCAGGTGCGACACGTAACGCTGGAAGTACCACTGGGTGCGCTCACGATCATTCGGTGCCGGCAGCGCCGCGACCCGGCAGACACGGGGGTTGAGACGCTGGGTGACACGCTTGATGACCCCGCCCTTGCCGGCGGCGTCGCGCCCTTCGAACAGCACCACGACCTTGAGCTGGTTGTGCACGACCCAGTCCTGCAGCTTGACCAGTTCACCCTGCAGGCGCAGCAGTTCGGAAAAATACTCGCGACGCGACAGATCGCTGGTCATCGGCCCGCCGTGGTCCGCCCGCGCGACGAGATCATCCAGGCGTGCATCGTCCAGTTCCATCTCCAGCTCTTCGTCGAGGCTGTCCTGGAATTCGGCCTGCAGCAACTGCTCGTAGGCCTGTAACGAACTGTGCATCTGATCGGTCATGACGGTTCCTCGCTGACGTGATTGCCCGACTGGGTCGCCCCAGGCTAGCGAGCGGCAATGACAGGGGAGTGACCGGCATAACCCGCCACGTAGGGAGCGCCGCGCGCACCAAGGGCCTTAAGCGGCGGTCGAGCGCGATCAGTCCCCCCGCCCCTCTGCGGAAAGCGTTGGGGCGGGCCGCGTTCGACGAGCAGACTGGTGGCGTTTTCGGCCCTCTCCTCCAGCCTCTCCCATAAACGGGAGAGTGCGCTCCACCTTAATGCGCAGCACTAGGCACACAGGCGTCCTTGCAGAGGTCCAGAACGCAAAAGCCCCGGCACTATGGCCGGGGCTTTCGGTGGTGCCGGAGGCGCTTAGAACTGCGCGGCGTCGAGCAGATACAGCGACTCGCTGCCTGCCTTGACCGATGCACTCAGCGAATGAATGCGCGGCAGCAGACGGGCGAAGTAGAAGCGCGCAGTGCCCAGCTTGCTGGCGTAGAACTCGTCCTGTGCCTGCTTGCCCAGCGCGGCGCGAGCCATCAAGGCCCACATATAGGCATAGGCGGTGTAGCCGAAGGCCTGCAGGTACTCGACCGACGCCGCACCGATTTCATTGGGATTGCTCTTGGCGCGATCCAGTACCCAGGCGGTCAGCTCATCGAGGTTCTGCACGGCCGCGGCCAGTGGCTTGGTGAACTCGGCGAGGCTGGCATCGGCCGAAGCGACGAAGGCCTTGATCTCGTCGGCGAAGTGCTTGTAGTAGCTGCCACCGCTGCCGACGATCTTGCGTCCCATCAGGTCCAGCGACTGGATGCCGTTGGTGCCTTCGTAGATCTGGGTGATGCGGCAGTCGCGCACCAGCTGCTCCTGGCCCCACTCGCGAATGAAGCCGTGGCCGCCGAAGATCTGCTGGCCATGCACGGTGGTTTCCAGCGCCATGTCGGTGAGGAAGGCCTTGGCCACCGGCGTCAGCAGCGCCACCAGTTCGTCGGCACGCTTGGCGGCTTCCCTGTCCTCGCTGTACTTGGCGGTATCGAGCTGCATGGCGACGTAGCTGGAGAAGGCGCGACCGCCCTCGTTCAACGCCTTCATGGTCAGCAGCATGCGGCGCACGTCCGGATGCACGATGATCGGGTCGGCGGCCTTGTCCTTGGCGACCGGGCCGGTCGGTGCACGGCTCTGGATGCGCTCGCGGGCGTATTCGATAGCGCTCTGGTAGCTGCGCTCGCCCAGGGACAGGCCCTGGATGCCGACGCCCAGGCGCTCGTAGTTCATCATGGTGAACATCGCCGCCAGGCCCTTGTTCACTTCGCCGATCAGGTAGCCGGTGGCACCGTCGAAGTTCATTACGCAGGTGGCCGAGGCCTTGATGCCCATCTTGTGCTCGATGGAGCCGCAACCCAGAGCGTTCTTCTCGCCCAGCGAGCCGTCGGCGTTCACCATGATCTTCGGCACCAGGAACAGCGAAATGCCTTTCGGCCCGGCCGGTGCATCGGGCAGCTTGGCCAGCACCAGATGGATGATGTTCTCGGTCAGGTCGTGCTCGCCGCCGGTGATGAAAATCTTGGTGCCGCTGATCTTGTAGCTGCCATCGGCCTGCGGTTCCGCCTTAGTGCGGATGATGCCGAGGTCGGTGCCGGCATGCGGCTCGGTCAGGCACATGGAGCCGGCCCAGCGGCCTTCGTACATGTTCGGCAGATACTGCGCCTTCAGGTCTTCGCTGGCGTGGTTGAGGATCGACAGGCAGGCGCCGGAGGTCAGCATCGGGTACAGGCCGAAGGACAGGCTGGCCGAGTTGACCATCTCCTCGACCTGCGCGCCGATCACCTTGGGCATGCCCATGCCGCCGAACTCGGGCGAACCGCCGACGCCGACCCAGCCGCCTTCGGCGTAGGTGCGGTAGGCCTCGGGGAAACCGGCCGGGGTTTTCACCACGCCATTGTCCCAGGAGCAGCCTTCCTCGTCGCCGCTGCGGTTCAGCGGGGCGATGCTGCCCGCGGTGACCTTGCCGGCCTCTTCGAGAATGGCATTGGCGGTTTCTTTATCCACCACCTCGGCCAGGGCCGGCAGCTCGGCCCAGAGCTTGGAGACTTCGAATACTTCATTGAGCACGAAGCGCATGTCGCGCAGGGGGGCTTTGTAATCGGCCATGACACATCCTCGGAAAACGGACTTACGTGAGAGGGCCGAGTTTACTTGAACAACTTTACAGACACATAGGGTCGTGTTGTGACCAACAATTCACAATCAGTCAGCAACTATCTGATCTGGAAAACACTCACCCGGGCGCCGCAAAGCCTTGTAACCATTCGTCTGCAAGCGACTCAATCTCGGCCTGGCGTCAGCCTCACGGCACCCCGCCGCTGCCCCGCGCTGCGGATGCAATTGCGCCCGGCCGCCTTGGCGCTATAGAGGGCCTTGTCCGCTTCCTTGATCACTTCCTGCGGGTTGCGCTGCTCGCTCTGGCGCTCGGCCACGCCCATGCTGACGGTCACCGACACCTCGCTAGCGGCCTTGCCGGCACGACGCTGCTTGCCCTCACGGTCATCGCGAGGACGGCTCTGCTTGTCACGCAACTGCATGCGGTACTGCTCGATGGCCAGGCGCACTGCTTCCATATGTGGCAAACATTGATCCAGGGTCTTGCCCGGGAACAGCAGGGTGAATTCCTCGCCACCGTAGCGATAGGCCTTGCCGCCACCACCGACCTTGCGCAACTGGCTGGCCACCAGACGCAGCACCTGATCGCCGACATCGTGACCGTGGGTGTCGTTGAATTTCTTGAAGTGGTCGACGTCGACCATGGCGATCACGTAGTCACGCCCCAGGCGTTGCAGTCGCTCGTTGAGCGCGCGCCGGCCGGGCAGCCCGGTCAGCTCGTCGCGAAAGGCCATCTGGTAGGCCTCGTGCGCCACGGCGGCCACCAGCATGAGCATCACCATGCTGATCATCACCTGCAGCGCGTTGGCCAGGATGAATACCTGCGGCAGCATCCACAGCAGGCCGAACAGCCCCACCAGTTGCGCCGCATGCAGCGGACGCGGGCGGCGCAGGTACTGCGCCAGCAAGGCGATGAATGCCAGCAGGAACGCCAGGTAGAACAGTTGCGCGAGGTTCATCCAGGCGCCGTGCAGCGATGGCCAGTGAATCTGCGCCAGCCAGTCGGCAATACCCTGCGGATAACGACGCGCGAGCCCGACGGCCACCGCGCTGGCCGCGAGCAGCACGAGGGAGCGGGCGAAGATGTCCTGCAGCAGATGCGAACGCTCCTCCCAGCAGCCGTAGAGGGCATAAAGCAGGGGCAATAGCAGGCAGATCAGGTGAAATACCAGTGCAGCGTCGTCGCGCACCTGGCCGCTGTCACGAAAGTGATCGACCTGGGTATCCAGCAGGAAATAGCTGACATACAGCGCCAGCAGCAGAAACACTTCACGCTGACGGCCGTAGACCAGGCAGAAGGCGCCGCCAAGGAGCAACAGCAGGGTCGGCAACACATTGAACAGGGAAATGAAGAACTCGCTCAATACCGGCAAGCGTGCAGCCACCAGCGCGCCGACCAGCAGGGGCAGCGAGGAGAAGAAGTGACTGAGGCGCAGACTGGCCGGACGAATCACGCTGGCATCCCGGACGATAGGTGAAGGCATTTTGCCTGCTTCGCCCCTTGAAAACAGCGACAGGATGCGACATTTGCTTCAATGCACGGCGCGAAAATGACAACGCCGCCCCGAGGGGCGGCGTTGTGGTTCAAGCAATCAGAACTTAGAAGCCGAGCGCGAAGTGCTCTTCTTCCATGTCCATCAGGTTGCTGGCGCCGGACAGCATGGCTTCGACGTGCGTGCGGGTGCGCGGCAGGATGCGTGCGAAGTAGAAGCGCGCGGTCTGCAGCTTGGCCTTGTAGAAGGCCTCGTCGCCAGTACCGGCAGCCAGCTTCTCGGCGGCCAGGCGCGCCATGTCGGCCCAGAAGTAGGCCAGGCAGGCGTAACCGGAGTACATCAGGTAATCCACGGAGGCGGCACCGACTTCCTCGCGATCCTTCATCGCCGCCATGCCGATCTTCATGGTGATGTCGCCCCACTCCTTGTTCAGCTTGGCCAGCGGCTCGATGAACTCCTTGACGGAGTCGTTGCCTTCGTTGGCCTGGCAGAACTTGTGCACGATCTTGGTGAAGTTCTTCAGGGCGCCGCCCTGAGTCATCAGCACCTTGCGGCCCAGCAGGTCCAGCGCCTGAACGCCGGTGGTGCCTTCGTACATCATGGAGATGCGGCAGTCGCGCAGGTTCTGCTCCATGCCCCACTCGCTGATGAAGCCGTGGCCACCGTAGATCTGCATGCCGTGGGAAGCGGCCTCGAAGCCCACTTCGGTCATGAATGCCTTGGCGATCGGAGTCAGGAAGGCCAGCAGCTCATCGGCGACCTTCTTCTCTTCTTCGTTCTCGCTGTGCTGAACGATGTCCACCTGCTTGGCGGTGAAGTAGACCATGGCGCGGTTGCCCTCGGCGAACGCCTTCATGGTCAGCAGCATGCGACGCACGTCCGGATGCACGATGATCGGGTCAGCGGCTTTTTCCGGCGCCTTCGGGCCAGTCAGCGAACGCATCTGCAGACGCTCGCGGGCGTACTTGATGCCACCCTGGAAGCCGACTTCGGCGTGGGCCAGGCCTTGCAGCGCGGTACCCAGACGAGCGGTGTTCATGAAGGTGAACATGCAGTTCAGGCCCTTGTTGGCCGGGCCGATCAGGAAGCCGGTAGCGCCGTCGAAGTTCATCACGCAGGTGGCGTTGCCGTGGATGCCCATCTTGTGCTCGATGGAGCCACAGGAAACGGCGTTGCGCTCGCCTACGCCGCCTTCGGCATTGGGCAGGAACTTCGGCACGATGAACAGCGAGATACCCTTGGTACCGGCCGGCGCATCGGGCAGACGGGCCAGAACGATATGGACGATGTTGTCGGCCATGTCGTGCTCACCAGCGGAAATGAAGATCTTGGTGCCGGTGACCTTGTAGCTGCCGTCGGCCTGCGGTTCGGCCTTGGTGCGTAGCATGCCCAGGTCGGTGCCGCAATGCGGCTCGGTCAGGCACATGGTGCCGGTCCACTCGCCGGAAACCAGCTTGGTCAGGTAGGTGTGCTTCTGCTCGTCGGTGCCGTGAGCGCTCAGGGTGTTCATGGCGCCGTGGGAGAGGCCCGGGTACATGCCCCAGGACCAGTTGGCCGAACCGACCATCTCGCTGATGGCCAGGCCGAGGGATTCCGGCAGGCCCTGGCCGCCGTGCTCGACGTCATGGGCCAGGCTCGGCCAGCCGCCTTCGACGAACTGCTGATAAGCCTCTTTGAAGCCGGTCGGGGTCTTCACGCCGGATTCGCTCCAGGTGCAGCCCTCGGTGTCACCCACACGGTTCAGCGGAGCCAGAACCTGCTCGCAGAACTTGGCGCCTTCTTCGAGGATGGCGTCGACCATGTCCGGAGTGGCGTCCTGACAGCCTGGCAGGCTCTGGTAATGAGCTTCATAGCCCAGCAGCTCGTCACGAACGAAACGAATGTCACGCAAGGGGGCCTTGTAGTCAGGCATAACGGTAAACCTCTGCGGTGGATTCCTAGTAGTTGGGGTGACCGTCTTGGCGGTCGCTCTCGGGATCACTCCCGGCTGCCTCGCACGCGGCTGCGGCCAAAGCAATCAAACAGGCGTTTGAAACATACGTTTACGCCAACCCCTTGTCAAGCGCTGCCAATCGGCCCACTAGCCGACCAGATCGATGCGCGGCTCCGGCGCTGGCAATTCACCCAGACGCCGATACAGATCAAGATTAGGCGCTGGCGCCAGAGCCTGCTGCGAGGGCTCGGCTGTCGACTCATCAGCCTGCCTGGCTTCGGCACCCGCCTTGCGCTGCTCGACGGCGTCGCTAGCCTCTTGGCGCCGCAGCTCGGCGAGTTCGACGCGTGCCTGCGCCGCCTGCGCCTGAGCCAGCGCGGCAACACGCAAGTCCTGCGGGGAAGGTTCGATGGGCGCGAGCGCTGCGCGCAGGACGATTTCCATCTTGCGCAGCGTCGCTTCGGGGTCGTTGGGAACGGGGGCGGTGTCGATGCTGACTTCACCGGACACGGCATAGCGCTGCCCGTCAGGGCCGCGCTTGAAGCTGTAGGTGGGCGCACCGGCGTACTGCCCGCCTACGGCAGCGTGCGCCTGCTCATGAGTGCGCACCTCGCGGTCACGCTGCACCAGCTCGGCGATTTCCAGCTCCTGCTGGCGCTGCTCCTGGGGAGTGAGCTTTGGTTCGCCTGGGCGAGTCGGTGAGCTGGCGTCGCGATCAGCCTCTTCCCGCCCGGAAGCAGCTGAATCGGCCTGCTGCTCCTGTGGCGCGACGACAGGCGCCTGGTCGGCACGAGCGATGTCGACAGACACATCGGGCGACAGCGGCCTGGCCGGACTGACGGAAGGTGCGGAAATGAATGCTGGCAGGCTGTTGCCGATCTGCATGAACGCCCTCCTGCCCCGCTACCGGCTGCGCTCGCAGCCGGGTACTACTCAGGCACGGGTATCGATCAGCGTGCCCAGCACCTCGTCGGCCGTGTCGACGACACGTGCATTGGCGCGGACTTCGTTCTCACCGACGCGCAGCGCCACAAGGCTTTCGGTCAGATCGGGACGGTTACGCTCGGAAACCTGCGTGCTCGGGTTGACCTGATTCTGCGGCGGCGTCTGCGTGGCCTGCTGCGAGGGATTGACGGTGTTGCTGGCGATATCAGCGGCTGCCTGCTCGACACGGCGTTGCCCGGCCTGAATACCGTTCAAACCCGAATTGAATGCATTGGCGGAGATTTGCATCGGCAGCCCCCTGGGGGATGTAGAACCTAATGGCCAGTATTGAAGCAGAAATCGGCTAAAAAACGTACAGACAAAAAGCTATGATCGCGTTGCTGTTTATTACCAGCCAGGAAGCCGCTGCAGATCGAGGTACGCCGAGACCGCATCGGCACTGGCGTTCTCGAGCCGCGGCACATGCCCCAGGCATGGGACAGACAAGCGCTCGGCGAGGGTCGCCAGGTTGTCCTCCAGCCGCGATGTCTGCGGCTCGACGATATTGGCCACCCAGCCCGCCAGTTGCAGACCATCGCGGGCAATGGCTTCGGCGCTCAGCACGGCGTGGTTGATACAGCCCAGACGCACGCCGACCACCAGAATCACCGGCAACCCCAGCGCGATGGCCAGATCCGAGAGCGTTTGCTCGCCAGCCAGCGGCACGCGCCAGCCCCCCGCCCCCTCGACCAGGGAAAAATCGGCGCCCTTGTCCAGAATGTCGCGTACGGGCTGATAGAGGCTGGCGACATCCAGTTCGACGCCAACTTCGCGTGCCGCCAGGTGCGGTGCGATGGCCGGCTCGAAGGCCAGCGGGTTGACCTCCTCATAGCGCAGCGGCAGCGAACACTGCGCCAGCAACGCCAGCGCGTCGTCATTGCGCAGCCCCTGCACCGTGCTCACGCAACCGGAAGCCACCGGCTTGGCCGCCGCCGTGCTCAGACCATGCAGGCGCGCCGCATGCAGCAGTCCGGCGGCGATGGTGGTCTTGCCGACCTCCGTATCGGTGCCGGTGACGAAATAAGCCTGGGCCATCTGATCCCCCGTAGCAGCGAGCTCTGCTCGCGAAGCTTGTCTGTTACCTGATTGTCACGCGAGGTTCGCGTCTATGAAGGCTTCCGCAGCACGCCGTATACGACCTGATAGGTCGCCGGCAGCCCCTGCGGCTGGCGAAAGCGCTCGTAGGCCTCGATCAGCGCGCGAATGCGCGAACGCCCGGTCAAGCCACCCGGCCGCCCCGGATTGAGATTGTGCGCGCCGAGATCCCTGAGCGAGCCGGTCAGGCTGCGCAGATCGGGGAAATGCAGCACCTCGGCCTGGCGTTGCAGGGTCAGCGACTGCAAACCACTGGCGGCGCACATCTGCTGGTAATCCTCGAAGCGCCGAAAGCGATTGACGTGGACGAAGCCATCGACCGCCAGCCAACTGTCGCGCAGCTCCTGCAGGGTACCCACGCACAGGCTGGAAAAAGCCAGCACACCACCAGGGCGCAACACGCGCTGCGCCTCGCTCTGCACCCGCGGGAAATCGCCGCACCATTGCAGCGCCAGACTGGAGAACAGCAGATCGACACTGGCGTCCTGCAGAGGCAGCGCCTCGGCATCGCCGGCAACGAAATACGCAGCGCCGCCCTGTGGCCTGGCATGACGCAGCATGCCTTCGGCGATATCCAAGGCCAGCCCCTCGGCAGCGCCGAAGCGTTCGGCCAACGCCCGGGTGAAATGGCCGGTGCCGCTGCCCAGATCCAGCCAGCGGCGAGGCTGCAGCTCCGCCGGCAAGCGCGCCAGCAACTGGGCGCCGACGCTGCGCTGCAATTCGGCGACGGCATCGTAGCTGGCCGCCGCACGGGAAAAGGACGCAGCCACCTGACGCTTGTCCGGCAGAGCGCAAGTGGCGCTGTGCGCGCCGGGTGACTCGCGCAGTGGGCGCGCGCAATGTTCAGACATCGCAGGCCTCGCGGATGAATTCGAGCATCAAGGTCGCCAGCGCATCCGCCTGCTCGAGCACGAAGGCATGGCCGCAGTCTTCCAGCACATCCACCTCGCCGCCAGGCAAAAGCGCCAGCAGGTCATCGGCGACGGCGGCGGGCACCAGGGCGTCCTGCTCGGCCAGCAGATGCAGTTGCGGGCCGGCGTACCCGGCCAGCGCCGCGCGGTTGTCCAGACTGGCCAGCAGGCGCAGCCCGGCCAGCAGAGCAAGCTCGTCGCCAACTCCGAGCTTGCCTTGCAGCTGGCGTGAAAGCCGTCGTGTATCGGCGCCCCCCTGCGCGCAGAGCATGACGAAACGCTTGAGAGTAGCGCCGGCGTCATCCTGACAACCCTTATAGAAGGCGGCGTAGGTTGGCGCCGGCATCGCCGCCTGCCAGGTGTCGCCGACGACGAAACAGGCATTGCTGGCCAGGGTGATCAGCCCACGGCAGCGCTCGCCGCGCCGTGCCGCCAGGGCCGTGGCGAGCATGCCGCCAAGCGACCAGCCGGCCAGCCAGCAATCTTGTGGCAGGCGCGTATCCAGTTCGTCGAGCCAGTCGGCGGCGGCTGCACTGGCTAACCGCGGCAAGGCCGGCAGCTGCACGTTCAGGTCATATCCCAGCGCGTCCGCCAGTGGTTGCAGTACAGCACTATCCAGGCCCCAGCCCGGCAAAAGAACCAGCGTCTCACGCATCGCTTTGCACCTGCGGCCAACATTCGGCTAGCGCTGCAAGCAGCAGATCGAGCTGCGCCTCGCTATGCGCGGCGGACAGGGTCACGCGCAGCCGCGCGCTGCCCGCCGGTACGGTCGGCGGGCGGATGGCGCCAACCAGCAGGCCGCGATCCCTGAGCAACGCTGACAGTTTCAGCGCGCGGGCACTGTCGCCGACCAGGATCGGCTGAATCGGCGTCGGGCTGTCCATCAGGCTCAGGCCGATCTCGGCGGCGCCCTGACGAAAACGCCCGATCAAGCGCTGCAAATGTTCGCGGCGCCAGTGCTCACTGCGCAGCAGCTCCAGGCTTTTCAGCGTGGCACAGGCCACCGCCGGCGGCTGGCTGGTGGTGTAGATGTAGGGGCGGGCGAACTGGATCAGGGTCTCGATCAGCTCCTCGCTGCCGGCAACGAAGGCACCGGCGGTACCGAAGGCCTTGCCCAGGGTGCCGACCAGCACCTGCACATCATCCTGGCCCAGGCCGAATTGCTCGACGATGCCGCCGCCGGTGGCGCCCAGCGGGCCGAAACCATGGGCATCGTCGACCATCATCCAGGCCCGGGCCGCACGCGCCTCGGCGCACAGTGCAGGCAGATCGGCCAGGTCGCCGTCCATGCTGAAAACACCGTCAGTGACCACCAGGCAGTCGCCGCTGGCCTTGTGCAGACGACTGGCCAGGCTTGCCGCATCGTTGTGCAGGTAGCGCGAGAATCGCGCGCCCGAGAGCAGGCCGGCGTCGAGCAGCGAGGCATGATTGAGGCGATCTTCCAGCACGCTATCGCCCTGCCCCACCAGCGCGGTGACCACAGCCAGATTGGCCATGTAGCCGGTGGAGAACAGCAGCGCCCGGGGCCGGCCGGTGAATGCGGCCAGTGCCTCTTCCAGTTCGTGGTGCGGCGTGCTGTGACCGATCACCAGATGCGAAGCGCCGCCGCCAACGCCCCATTTTTCAGCGCCCTGCTGCAGCGCGCGAATGATCTCGGGATGATTGGCCAGGCCGAGGTAATCGTTGGAGCAGAAGGCCAACAGTTGCTCACCGTCCACCTCGACCTGCGGCCCCTGCGGGCTCTGCAGCAACGGGCGCTGGCGAAACAGGTCGGCGGCCTGGCGCTCGGCCAGGCGCTTAGCAAGATCGAAACTCATGCACGTTTCCCGTAGGAGCGAGCGTCGCGAGCGAAAAGCCAGGACAGGGTGTCATTCGCGAGCAGAGCTCGCTCCTCCATAAAAGGAATCAGGCCGAAGCGGCGTTGTAGAACAGCCTGGAGTCACGCTGCTCGACCAGCGCCTGCTCGATGGCGGCCTGATGCACCTCGTCGGCGTGCTCTTCACGCTCTTCCGGCTTGATACCGAGGCGCTTGAACAGCGCCATGTCCTTGTCCGCCTGCGGGTTGGCGGTGGTCAGCAGCTTCTCGCCGTAGAAGATCGAGTTTGCGCCAGCCATGAAGGCCAGCGCCTGCATCTGCTCGTTCATCTGCTCGCGGCCGGCGGACAGGCGTACATGGGATTTCGGCATCATGATGCGCGCCACGGCCAGGGTGCGGATGAAGTCGAAGGGGTCGACGTCCTTCTCCTCGGCCAATGGCGTGCCCTTGACCTTGACCAGCATGTTGATCGGCACGCTCTCCGGATGCTCCGGCAGGTTGGCCAGCTGGATCAACAGCCCCGCGCGATCATCCACCGACTCGCCCATACCGAGGATGCCGCCGGAGCAGATCTTCATCCCCGCCTCGCGCACGTAGGCCAGGGTCTGCAGGCGCTCACCGTAGGTGCGGGTGGTGATGATGTTGCCGTAGAACTCCGGCGAGGTGTCGAGGTTGTGGTTGTAGTAATCCAGCCCGGCTTCGGCCAATGCCTGGGTCTGCTCCTGGTCGAGGCGGCCGAGGGTCATGCAGGTTTCCAGGCCGAGCTTCTTCACGCCTTTGACCATTTCCAGCACGTAGGGCATATCCTTGGCCGACGGATGCTTCCACGCTGCGCCCATGCAGAAACGGGTGGAGCCGATGGCCTTGGCCTCGGCGGCAGCCTCCAGCACCTTCTGCACTTCCATCAGCTTTTCCTTGTCCAGGCCGGTGTTGTAGTGGCCGGACTGCGGACAGTACTTGCAGTCTTCCGGGCAGGCGCCGGTCTTGATCGACAGCAGCGTCGAGACCTGCACGCGGTTGGGGTCGAAGTGCTGACGATGGACGCTCTGCGCCTGGAACAGCAGGTCGTTGAAAGGCTGCTCGAACAAGGCGCGAACCTCGGCGAGGCTCCAGTCGTGACGGGTGGTGGTTTCAGCGGTTGCGCTCATCAGAGAAGTCCTTCGACGCTTGGCGGCATCTGTTGTCAGGCCCCAGCGGGGCATTCAGGCTTTGGCCATCATAAGTGGCGATTGGACGCTGTCAACCATGATAAATACACAGGTTTACATCTGATCATTTATTGATCAATAGAACTTATGTTATGGCACAAGGCCAAATGCTTACCAGGCCGCTGAAAAACGTAGGCGAGGCAGCCAGTGCAAGGCAAAAACAGGCGAAAAAGCGGAGTTTACGAGCTGTAAATGAGCATTTTGAGCCTGTTTTTAACGCAGCAATGGCAACGCAGGTAGTTTTTCAGCAGCCTGTTACCCCTCCAACAGGATGCTCTGCATGCAAGTAGAAGGTTTTTTTGAAGGGCTCGGCGAAGCGCTGGGCCGCGCCATCCGTTTCATCGTCGACATGCTGTCCGGCGTGCTGGGCGCGATGGCCGATGCCATCGACGACTTTCTTCATGGGCTGGCCAGGGCCATCGGCATGGACGTGTCGATCTTCAGCATCATCCTGCTAATCATCGGTCTGCTGTTTCTCTTCAGCGGCGTGCGCTCGTTCCTACGCGGCTCGATCATCGGCGGGGTGATCTGGGTGTTTCTCGGCCTGATCGTCATGGGCTGGCTGATCCGCTGACGCTGGCTACACTTCCGGCATCCTCGCTCACGGATGAGCCGCCATGCCACTGTTCGACCTCACCTCGCTGCGCCGCCTGCCCTGGCTCAGGCCACGCCGCCATTGCCAGCTTTGCGATGAAGCGACCGATCATCCCACGCACAACATCTGCACCGCCTGCGAAGCCGAGCTGCCCTGGCTCGGCCCGCACTGTCAGGTCTGCGCAGTGCCGCTGGCGGCTCACGGGCTGATCTGCGGCGCCTGCCAGAACAAGCCGCCGAGCTTCGCCCGCGTGGAAGCGCCCTGGCGCTACGCCTTTCCGGTCGACAATCTGATCACCCGTTTCAAGCACCAGGCGCAATGGCCCCATGGTCGTCTGCTCGCAGAACTGCTGGCCGAGCATCTCGGCCACGCCTACGACGAAGGCCTGCCACGGCCGCAAGCCCTGCTGCCGGTGCCGCTGGCAGGCAGGCGACAACGGCAGCGCGGCTTCAACCAGGCGCAGATGCTCGCCGACTGGCTGGGCGCCAGCCTGAAGCTGCCAGTACACAATGACTGGCTGCAGCGCCGTGTCGATACGCCCGCTCAGCAGGGTCTGGATGCCGCCACGCGCAAGCGCAACCTGCGCCAGGCATTCAGCCTCGGTCCTCATGCGCAGGTTGCCGGTGCTCATCTGGCGCTGATCGATGACGTGCTCACCACAGGCGCAACCGCCGGTACGCTCGCCCATTTGCTGCACCGCGCTGGCGCCCTGCGCGTCGACGTCTACTGCCTGGCTCGCACGCCACGGCCGGGCGATGGCTGACTTGACGCACCTGGCACAGTCACGCACCGTGCGAACATCTTTTTTGCCAAGCCCGAACCATGTCGCAGCTCGATCCCCTCGCCCAACTGCTCAGCCGCCGACCGAAACGCCTGGCCCTGCTCGAACAGATCGCCGAACAAGGCTCCATCACCCGCGCCGCCAAGGCTGCCGGGCTGAGCTACAAGGCTGCCTGGGATGCCATCGACGAGCTGAACAACCTGTCCGAACAGCCTCTGGTCAGCCGCAGCGTCGGCGGCAAGGGCGGCGGCGGCGCACGTCTGACGCCCGCCGGCGAGCGACTGCTGGCACTGCAGCGACGCCTGCAGGCGCTGCAGATGCAATTGCTGCAGGCCGCCGGTGACGATGCCGACCTGGAGCTGCTCGGCCGCCTGATGCTGCGCACCAGTGCGCGCAACCAGCTGACCGGCCGCGTACATGCGATCGATGCGCAGGGGCACAACGACCTGATCACTATCGAGCTGCCTGGTGGCAAGCACCTGCAGGCGCTGATCACCCATGACAGCACGGAAAACCTGCAGCTGGGCCAAGGCAGCAGCGTGGTCGCGCTGATCAAGGCCGGCTGGCTGGAGCTGCAACCACTGAGCCAGCCGGCAGCCGTTGGGCTCAATGCACTGGAAGGCCGCATCGAGCAGATTCTGCCGGGCGGCGATGGCCCCAGCGAAGTGCGCGTGAACCTGGCCAACGGCCAGACGCTGTGCGCCTCGGTCGAACCGCAGCGACTGGCGGAGCTGGGTATCGCGGTCGGTGATCCGGTGCGCGCGCAGTTCGCTGCCAGCCAGGTGTTGCTGGGTACGCAGCTGTAGGACGGGGCGACTCGACAGAACCCTGGCCCGGAGCAAACGCGGGGATTCTCGGTTGCCGCGGATTTCATCCGGGCGACAAGGCTTTAGCGCGCGCTCCGTCAGTAACGGTAGCGGCGGGTTGCACCCGCCCAACGGCTAGTCCATCCGCCAGGTACACTGTGCATCCACCTTTGCGGAGCCGCTCATGAGCCATCCTTTTTTCACCCTCACCCCGGATCTGGTGCTCGATGCCGTGGAGAGCCTTGGCTATCTCAGCGACGCCCGCGTATTGGCGCTCAACAGCTACGAGAACCGCGTCTATCAGGTCGGTATCGAGGACGAGACACCACTGATCGCCAAGTTCTATCGCCCGGACCGCTGGAGCGATGCGGCGATCCGCGAAGAGCACGCCTTCAGCCTCGAACTGTCCGAGCATGAGGTGCCGGTGGTGGCGCCGCTGGTACGCGATGGCGAAACGCTGTTCGAACACGGCGGCTTTCGCTTCGCCCTGTTCCCCCGCCGCGGCGGACGCGCGCCGGAGCCGGGCAATCTCGACCAGCTGTATCGCCTCGGCCAACTGCTCGGGCGCATGCATGCCATCGGCGCCAGCCGCCCCTTCGAGCATCGCGAAAGCCTGACGGTGACCGGCTTCGGCCACGCCGCCCTGGCCTCGCTGCTCGACGGTGGCTTCGTGCCACGCAGCCTGTTGCCCGCCTACGAGTCGGTGGCGCGCGACCTGCTCGCCCGTCTCGACGAGCTGTTCGCCCGCGTGCGCTACACGCCGATCCGCCTGCACGGCGACTGCCACCCCGGCAACCTGCTGCACCGCGACGACGCCTTCCATATGGTCGACCTCGACGACTGCCGCATGGGCCCGGCCGTGCAGGACCTGTGGATGATGCTGGCCGGCGAGCGCCACGAACGCCTCGGCCAGCTCGCCGAGCTGGTCGACGGCTATCAGGAGTTCCACGACTTTGCCGCCCGCGAACTGCCGCTGATCGAGGGCCTGCGCGCCCTGCGCCTGATGCATCACAGCGCCTGGATCGCTCGGCGCTGGGACGACCCGGCCTTCCCCCTGGCCTTCCCCTGGTTCGCCAGCGAACGCTACTGGGGCGACCAGATTCTCGCCCTGCGCGAACAGTTGGCGGCGCTGGACGAAGAGCCGCTGCGGCTGTTCTGAGAAGTAGCCCGGATACAATCCGGGAGCGCAATCCCGGATTGCAGCCGGGCTACAGGATCATCGCGGCTATCGAGAGCAGAAGCCTTCGCGGCTGAAGCCGCTCCTACCGGGCAGGTGGACATCTGTAGGAACGGCTGGGCGGCATTCCGCTTCAGCCGCGATGCTTTTTGTCCGATGCCAAGGGCCTGGGGCGGCATTTGGACTACCCAGCGAGCCCCCGCATACCGATACAGTTGTGCGCGCCGCGTAAAGTTTGCCTTACGACTTGCCAGCGCTTCGGTATACAGAAAAAGCTCAACGAACAGACAAGCCTGGGGCCTGAAAGCTAAAATTTCGCGGCTAACCGTTAGCAGGCTGTCGAAACAGCCGATCTGCAGCCCAACCAAGGATCGCCAATGGCCGCCGCCAACCCGCAACGCGGGTACATTCTGGGCCTTACCGCCTACGTCATCTGGGGCCTGTTCCCCATCTACTTCAAAGCCATACAGCACATTCCGTCGCTGGAGATCATTGTCCACCGTGCGCTCTGGTCGGCATTGTTCGGCGCGATCCTGCTGATGCTGTGGAAGCATCCTGGCTGGTGGCGCGAGCTGCGCGAGCACCCCAAACGCCTGGCGGTGCTGGCCGGCTGCGGTCTGCTGATCGCCAGCAACTGGCTGGTGTACGTATGGGCGGTGAACAACGAACGCATGCTGGAAGCCAGCCTGGGTTACTACATCAACCCGCTGGTCAACGTATTGCTCGGTCTGTTGATTCTCGGTGAACGACTGCGCCGCCTGCAGTGGGTCGCCGTGGGGCTGGCGGCCATCGGCGTGGCGCAACAGGTCTGGCAGGTGGGCAGCCTGCCCTGGGTCTCGCTGGTGCTGGCACTGACCTTTGGTTTCTATGGGCTGATCCGCAAGAAGGCGCCCGTCGCTGCACTGCCCGGCCTGGTGGTGGAAACCTGGCTGCTGTTGCCGGTGGCGCTGGCCTGGCTGGCCCTGCACCCGGCAGCGATGAGCAGCCAACCCGAATTCTGGAGCAGCTCGCAATGGCTCTGGCTGGCGGCAGCCGGGCCCATCACGCTGGTGCCACTGGTTTGCTTCAACGCCGCCGCGCGCCACCTGCCCTACACCACGCTCGGTTTCCTGCAGTACATCGCGCCCACCCTGGTGATGCTGCAGGCGATCTTCCTGTTCGGCGAACATTTCGATCCAGCCAAGCTGGTGGCTTTCGCCTTCATCTGGGCAGGTCTGGCGGTTTACAGCCTGGATATCTGGCTGAGCCTGCGCAAACGCCCGACCGAATGAACGACCGGTGCGCCGCGCGTACCGGCTTCACCAGAGCATTGAACAAAAAATGCGCACAGACTGCGAAGTCTCGCCAGCATTGGGACGGCGACCTTCGCCCCCGGCTTATCCACAGAACCATCCCCGGCATTTGTGCACAAGCCCTTGATCCTGCTGAATTTTTGACCACTCAGTGAAAAGCCCCGGCGCACTAGGCAGTGCGCCGGGGCTCCCCAGTTTACCCACAGGCTGATCCACGCAATGCGTGGATATCACTCCTCGGTGCGCAGATTCAGTTCCACCATCAAATCGTCGGCCAGGGTCTCCAGGCGCGCCTGCAGTTGCTCCAGGGCCAGCGTTTCCGGCACGGCGAGCAGCGCCTCGGCGGTGAACAACAGCTCGCCGCTCATCGGTGCTGGTGCCACCTCGGTGAGCAAGCTCTCCAGGTTGACGCCCTGCTCGGCCAATACGCGGGTGATGTCGCGCACGATACCGGGACGGTCGTTACCCACCAGCTCCAGGCGAATCGCGGCGAAACGCCCGCCTGGTTCACTACCGCTGGCCGCCAGCTGCACACGGATGCCCTGCGCACTCAACCCCTCGAGTTCCTTGATCAGGCCGCCATGAGCCTCGGCCGGCACATCCACCCGCACGATCCCGGCGAACTGCCCGGCCATGCGCGCCATCCGGCTCTCCAGCCAGTTGCCGCCATGATTGGCCACGCAGCCGGCCAGACGCTCGACCAGGCCGGGTTGGTCCTCGGCAATCACCGTCAGTACCAGATGATCCATGTACTACCTCACTCGTTCACAGGATGGGAAAGTCAGTCGCGCAGCGACAACCAGTAGGTGAAGAACTGTTCGTCGCGCACATAACCGAGCCGCTCGTAAAGGCGCTGACCGGCCAGGTTGGTCTTCGCCGTCTCCAGTTGCAGACCGCAGGCCCCGGTTGCCTCGGCATGGGCGCGGGCAGCATTCATCAGCGCCTCGCCAACGCCGCAGCGGCGCGCGCTTTCGTCGACATACAGATCGCTGAGCAGCCAGGCCGGTTCCAGCGCCAGCGAGGACAGAAAGGGATATAGCTGCACGAACCCCTGCGCGGCGCCCTGTCCGTCACGGGCGATGAACAAACACGAATCTCCGCGCTCCAGCCGCGAGCCGAGGAAGGCAGCGATGTCCGCATCGGCCCGTGGCACCTGATAGAAACGCAGGTAGCCGGCAAAGAGCCGGATGAGATCGACAAGATCGGCAGCAGAAGCAGCGGAAACCGTCATGACAGGCTCCAGAAGGCGTGTCGGGCAGTATAGGCGAGGGACGCGTAGGCCATATTGATGCCGTTGTCAGTAGCGGGATCAATTAATCGTGTACGTTTTTAATTATTTTATGGAACAATAGCGCCGCTTTTTGCACACAGAGCGTATTCAGCATGACCCGAATTAGTCTTTTGGTCGCAGTCTGACGCGCAACCACTGCATTTCCCCGGAATCTTGATGTAGTATGCCGCGCCACGGACTACAAGACGGCCAGCCCGTCTCCGACGAGCCTCTCTGAAAGCGCAGGCGCTGATCCGCAGGTCGTTTTCAGAGGTGCCCGAAGCGGCGATTGAGTAAAGCTCAGAGAGTGAGGCAAGTGATGACTGAACGCGTTCAAGTCGGTGGCCTGCAGGTCGCCAAAGCCCTGTACGACTTCGTGAACAACGAAGCCATTCCCGGTACCGGCATCGCTGCCGACCAGTTCTGGGCCGGTGCCGCCGCGGTCATCAAGGACCTGGCGCCGAAGAACCGCGCCCTGCTGGCCAAGCGCGACGAGCTGCAGGCGCAGATCGACGCCTGGCACCAGGCGCGCAAGGGTCAGGCCCACGACGCCGCCGCCTACAAGGCCTTCCTCCAGGAAATCGGCTACCTGCTGCCGGAGCCGGAAGACTTCCAGGCCACCACCGGCAACGTCGACGAAGAAATCGCCCGCCTGGCCGGCCCGCAGCTGGTGGTGCCGGTGATGAACGCGCGCTTCGCCCTTAACGCCTCCAACGCCCGCTGGGGCTCGCTGTACGACGCACTGTACGGCACCGACGTAATCAGCGAGGAAGGCGGCGCCGAGAAAGGCAAGGGCTACAACAAGGTACGTGGCGACAAGGTCATCGCCTTCGCCCGCGCTTTCCTCGACGAAGCCGCGCCGCTGACTGCCGGCTCGCACGTCGACTCCACCGGCTATGCCATAGTCGACGGCAAGCTGGTCGTTGCCCTCAAGGGTGGCAGCAACAGCGGCCTGCGTGACGACGCGCAACTGGTCGGCTTCCAGGGCGAGGCCAGCGCGCCGATCGCCGTGCTGCTCAAGCACAACGGCCTGCACTTCGAAATCCAGATCGACGCCTCCAGCCCCATCGGCAGCACCGACGCCGCCGGCGTGAAAGACGTGCTGATGGAAGCGGCGCTGACCACCATCATGGACTGCGAAGATTCCGTCGCCGCCGTCGATGCCGACGACAAGGTGGTGGTCTACCGCAACTGGCTGGGCCTGATGAAGGGCGACCTGGCCGAGGAAGTGTCCAAGGGCGGCAGCACCTTCACCCGCACCATGAACCCGGACCGCGTCTACACCAAGCCGGACGGCTCGGAGCTGACCCTGCATGGCCGCTCGCTGCTGTTCGTGCGCAACGTCGGCCACCTGATGACCAACCCGGCCATCCTCGATGCCGAAGGCAACGAGATCCCGGAAGGCATCCAGGACGCGCTGTTCACCAGCCTGATCGCGGTGCACAACCTGATCGGCAACACCACGCGCAAGAACACCCGTACCGGTAGCGTGTACATCGTCAAGCCGAAGATGCACGGCCCGGAAGAAGTCGCCTTCACCAGCGAGATCTTCGCCCGCGTCGAGGATGTGCTGGGCCTGGCCCGCAACACCCTGAAAGTCGGCATCATGGACGAAGAGCGCCGCACCACCGTCAACCTCAAGGCGTGCATCAAGGCTGCCAGCGAGCGCGTGGTGTTCATCAACACCGGTTTCCTCGACCGTACCGGTGACGAGATCCACACCTCCATGGAAGCCGGCGCCGTGGTGCGCAAGGCCGCGATGAAGAGCGAGACCTGGATCGGTGCCTACGAGAACAACAACGTCGACGTTGGCCTGGCCACCGGCCTGCAGGGCCGCGCTCAGATCGGCAAGGGTATGTGGGCCATGCCGGACCTGATGGCCGCCATGCTCGAGCAGAAAGTCGCGCATCCGCTGTCCGGCGCCAACACCGCCTGGGTCCCCTCGCCGACCGCCGCCACCCTGCACGCCCTGCACTACCACAAGGTCGACGTGTTCGCCCGTCAGGCCGAACTGGCCAAGCGCACCCCGGCTTCGGTGGACGACATCCTGACCATCCCGCTGGCCAAGGACACCAGCTGGAGCGAGGAGGAAATCCGCAACGAGCTGGACAACAACGCGCAAGGCATCCTCGGTTACGTGGTGCGCTGGATCGACCAGGGCGTCGGCTGCTCCAAGGTGCCGGACATCAACGACATCGGCCTGATGGAAGACCGCGCCACCCTGCGCATCTCCAGCCAGCTGCTGGCCAACTGGCTGCGCCACGGCATCGTTACCGAAGCGCAGGTGGTCGAAAGCCTCAAGCGCATGGCGCCGGTGGTGGATCGCCAGAACGCGGCTGACCCGCTGTATCGCCCGATGGCCCCGGACTTCGACAACAACGTCGCCTTCCAGGCCGCGCTGGAGCTGGTGGTCGAAGGCACCAAGCAGCCCAACGGCTACACCGAGCCGGTGCTGCACCGCCGCCGTCGCGAATTCAAGGCCAGGAACGGTCTGTGATGCGGACGCTGCGCGAATGAATAAACCGCCCTCCGGGGCGGTTTTTTATTGGGCAGTCGCGGCTGAAGCCCCTCCCACGGGCGCTGATGTCGCAGTCGCGGCTAAGGCTCCCTCCCGCGGGCGCTGGATGTTGCGGGAGGGGCTTTAGCCGCGACAGGCAGTCAGGGCTTGGTCTGCGCTGTTTTGTCCGCCGTCACCCCGGTGGTATTGCCCAGCAGACTGGCTGTCGCCGTCTGCACGAAGGCCGACAGCTTGCGTTCCAGATCGCTGCGCCGCTGCGCGTCGTCGATCACCTCGGCACGGGCTTCGTGGCCCAGCTGGTAGCGATAAAGGCGCGCATCACGGTCACGCGGTTTGACCAGAATGTTGTCGCCGGTCACCAGGCCCACGGTCTGATCACTGCCCGACGGTTTGATCACCGCCACGCCGGCGTCGCCCTCGGGTAGCGCCAGCAGGTCGCGGCCCCAGCATTGCTGCTGCACCGGCTGACCGAGGCGGCCCATGATGGTCGGCACCACGTCGATCTGGCTGCCGACGGTATCGCGGCTGTTGCCGAAGGTTTCCTGCACGCCAGGGCCGATCAGCAGCAGCGGAATGCTGAAGCGTGACAGGTCCATTTCGGTGATCTGCTCGTCGTTGCCGAAGCCGTGGTCACCCAGCAGCACGAACAGGGTGTCCTTGAAATAGGGCTGCTGGCGTGCCTTGGCGAAGAACTGGCCGAGCGCCCAGTCGGCATAGCGCATGGCCGTCAGGTGCTGGTCCAGCGAGCCATGGCCGGTGACGCGCTCGACCGGCAGGTCTTCCGGCAAAGCGTAAGGCGTGTGGTTGGACAACGTCTGCAGCAGCGCATAGAAGGGTTTGCCCTGGCTGGCTAGCTTGGCCAGTTCATCGGCGCCACGGCTGAACATGTCCTGATCGGACACGCCCCAGGTCGGGTCGATGAACACCGGATCGACGAAATCGTCACGACCGACGAAATTGCGCATGCCCTGGTTGGCGAAGAACCCGGACTGGTTATCCCAGGCGAAGCTGCCGTTGTACACATAGACGTCGTCGTAGCCACGAGCGCTGAGCAGCTGCGGCAGGCCGGAAAACTGGTGGCTGCCTTCCGGCATGCGCATCAGGTATTCGAAGGCCGGCAGGTTGGGGAAGCAGGCCATGGTGGCGAACATGCCCTGGTGGGTATGGGTGCCGTTGGAGAACACGCGCTGGAACAGCAGGCCCTCCTTGGCCAGGGCATCGAAGTACGGCGTGATGCCATCCTGATTGCCCATGGCGCCGATGTAACGCCCGGCCATGCTCTCCATGAGGATCACCACCACGTTGCGCACCTGCGGCAACTGCCCCTCGGCCGGCGGCGTGTAAAGGCGGCGCACAGCGGCCTGGTCGGCGTCGATCAGCTTGTCGCGCGGGGTCAACAGCAGGTCGCGGGTGATCTGCTGCGCCTCCTCGGCCGGCAGCGTGGCCTTCCAGCTGTTGTCGCGGTGGTCGGAGAAGAAGTTATCGGCCGCATCGACCAGGGTCAGGGTGCCATTGAGGCCCAGGTGGTTGGCGAACATCGAATCGGTGGTGTAGGCGTCGCCCCAGCGCAGCGGCGGGCCGGAGCGCAGGGTGCCGCGAGCGGCGACCACGCAGATCAGCAGCAACAGCACGAACACGGCAGTGCGCACCGGCCAGCGCGGCGGCGCAGCGTGGCCACGGGCGCGGGTGGCGCGCTCGATACGGCGGAACAGCCAGGCCAGCAGCAGCGTAGCCAGGGCCCAGGCCAGCAGCAGGCGTAGCACCGGGAAGCCGTTCCAGATCATGCTGGCCACGGTGCCGATATCTTCCTGCATGTACTGGAACACCAGGCTGTTCAGGCGCTGGTGGAATTCGCGATAGAAATTCAGTTCGACCACGGCGAAGAACAGGCACAGGCTGGTGGCGAAGGTCAGCCAGGCGACGTGCAGACCTCGCGCGCGCATCGCCGTGACGCTGAGCAGCGACAGGCTGAGCGGAATGCACAGGTAAACAATCAGGCGCAGGTCGAAACGCGCGCCGTTGACGAAGGATTCGACGAAGGTGCCGGCCGGCGTATCGGCGATCAATGCCTGGTTGTAGGCCAGCAGCCCCAGGCGGGCCAGGGCGAACAGCAGCAGCATGCACAGCGCGCTGCCGAGGATGAAAGCCAGGTGACTGGCAACACTGACCTGCGCCGCCTCACGGGCAGCTGGTACGGATGACTGCATGGATAGGCCTTGCTCTTTACGGAATACATGGGCGGGTGCAGTCTGCCCGGGGACACGTCAAAATTTCGTCAAGAACCGCGCCCCGGCACCCTACTTAGGTGCAATGGGCAACAGCGTGGCCGAGAGCCACACTGACACCATCCCGAAACTGCGAGGCGCACGCCCATGAGCAAGGCCGACGCGATGGCCGATGCGGGCAAAACTGCGGTGCTGCAGAACATCCACGGCACCATGGAGTTCCTGCACAAGTTCCCGCCTTTCAACCAGATGGACACCGCTCACCTGGCGTTTCTGGTCGAGCACTGCCAGCTGCGTTTCTATGCCGAGGGCGACTCGATCATCAAGCCCAGCGATGGCCCGGTCGAACACTTCTACATCGTCAAGCAGGGGCGCGTGCACGGTGAGCGCCCACACAGCGCGAGGCGCGGCACCGAGACCACCTTCGAGATCACCGCCGGCGAATGCTTCCCTCTGGCCGCGCTGATCGGCGAGCGTGCCACGCGCACCGAACACCTGGCCGCCGAAGACACCTTCTGCCTGCTGCTGGCCAAGCACGCCTTCGTCAAGCTGTTCGCCGTTTCCAACCCGCTGCGCGACTTCGCCCTGCGCGGGGTCAGCAGCCTGCTCGATCAGGTCAACCAGCAGGTGCAGCTGCGCGCAGTGGAAACCCTCGGCGCACAGTATTCGCTGGACACCCGCCTGGGCGAACTGGCCATGCGCCAACCCATCGGCTGCGCGCCCGACACGCCGCTGCGCGATGCCGTACGACTGATGCATGAACAGCACGTGGGCAGCATCGTGGTGCTCGACCCGGCCGACAAACCGCTGGGCATCTTCACCCTGCGCGACCTGCGCCGGGTGGTCGCCGACGGTGTCGACCTGGCCCAGCCGATCGACAAGCTGATGACGCCCAACCCCTTCCATCTGGCGCCGGATGCCAGCGCCTTCGATGCCGCCATCGCCATGACCGAGCGGCATATCGCCCACGTCTGCCTGGTGGAGCACGAGAAACTCTGCGGGGTGATTTCCGAGCGCGATCTGTTCAGCCTGCAGCGCGTCGATCTGGTGCACCTGGCGCGCACCATTCGCCACGCCGGCAAGGTCGAGACGCTGGCCGGGCTGCGCAGCGACATCCGCCTGCTGGTCGATCGCATGCTCGCCCACGGCGCCAGCTCGACGCAGATCACCCATATCGTCACCCTGCTCAACGACCACACCGTATGCCGGGTGATCGAGCTGACCCTCGAGGACATGGGCGATCCCGGGATCCCCTTCACCTGGCTGTGCTTCGGCAGCGAAGGCCGCCGCGAACAGACCCTGCACACCGACCAGGACAACGGCATCCTCTTCGAGGCCAGCGATGCCGCCGAGGCCGCGGCCATTCGCGAGCGCCTGCTACCCATCGCGCGCGAGATCAACCAGCGCCTGGCACAGTGCGGTTTCACGCTGTGCAAGGGCAACATCATGGCCGGCAATCCCGAACTGTGCCTGTCGCGCCAGGAATGGTCACGGCGCTTCGCCGGCTTCGTGCTCGAAGCCACGCCGGAGAACCTGCTGCGCTCGTCGATCTACTTCGACCTGCGCACCATCTGGGGCCCGGACGAAGGCTGCGAGCAGCTGCGCAACGAGCTGCTCGGCCGCGTCGCCAGCAACAGCCTGTTCCAGAAGATGCTGGCCGAGAACGCCCTGCGCCAGCGACCACCGGTCGGGCGCTTCCGTGATTTCGTGGTGGCACGTTCCGGCGCCGACAAGGATACCCTCGACCTCAAGGTACAGGGCCTGACGCCTTTCGTCGACGGGGCGCGCCTGCTCGCGCTGGCCAATGGCATCGGCGCGGTCGGCACCCTGGAGCGCTTGCGCGCGCTGATCGCCAAGGGCGTGATCGATGCGCTGGACGGCGCCGCTTATGAAGAGGCCTACCACTTCATTCAGCAGACGCGCATGCAGCAGCACCAGTTGCAGGCACGCGACGAGCTGCCCTACTCCAATCGGGTCGACCCCGACCACCTCAACCACCTGGACCGGCGTATTCTGCGCGAGTCGTTCCGCCAGGCGCAGCGCCTGCAGAGCAGCCTGGCCATGAGGTATCAGCTATGAGCAAGTTCACCTGGTTCACCGGTCGCGGTCCGGCCCTGACCCAGCAGCAGCTGCAGCGCCGCAACGAGCTGAGCGCGCCGGCGCCCTTCGACGAGCGCCCACTGCATCAGCAGCGTTTCGTCGTGCTCGATCTGGAAACCACCGGTTTGAACATGCGCCGTGATCAGGTGCTGGCCATCGGCGCGGTGGTGATCGACAACGGCGCCATCGACTTCGCCGAACAGTTCGAATGCACGCTGCACCAGCCCGATCATCAGGCCAGCGCCAGCACCCTGATTCACGGCATCGCCCCCAGTGAAGTGGCCCGCGGCGTCGATCCCGCCGAGGCGCTGCTGGACTTCATGGAGTTCGTCGGCAGCAGCCCGCTGCTGGCCTTCCACGCGGGTTTCGACCAGCGCATGCTGGCCCGCTCGCTCAAGCAGCATCTGGGCTATCGCCTGCAGCACAATTTCTTCGACGTCGCCGAAATCGCGCCGCTGCTGTGCCCGCAGTCACGCATCCGTCAGGGTGGACTGGACGAGTGGGTCGCCGAATTCGGTCTGCAGGTGCACCAACGTCACAACGCCAGCGCCGACGCACTGGTCACCGCCGAGCTGGCGCTGATGCTGTTCAGCAAGGCGCGCCGCCAGGGCATCGACAGTCTTTGCGAGCTGGAGCGTCAATTGGCCAGCCGGCGCCGGCGCCAGCACGCGATGTAGCAGCCCACCGCGCATCGCCTGCAAGCGGCTCCTACAGATGCACAGCGGCGCGGCAGACATCGCGGCTAAAGCCGCTCCTACGGGTTCGAGGTCGCGGCAGGCTGTGCATCCGTGGCTGGCGCTTCCTCCAACCGCACATACTGTTCAGGTGGGAGGCGCTTCAGCGGCAAGCGTTTATCGCGGCTAAAGCCCCTCCTACGGTTTTGTGGTTGCCGCGGCTGCGCATCGCTCTTTTCGTCCACCCTACGAAAACCTAGAGATCGCACATCAGCAGCCCGTATTCCAGTTGCACATCCGCCGGCAGCGGCAGATACAGGACGTGGCCATCGCCAGGCGCCACCTGCTGCGCCTGCCCTTGAGCGTTCTGCAGGTGCTCCAGGCCGAAACGCAGGTTGCCCTGCGGCGTCATCAACTCCAGGCCGTCGCCCACGGCGAAACGGTTCTTCACCCGCACCTCGGCCAGCTCGCCACGGCGCTCGCCGGTCAGCTCACCGACGAACTGCTGACGCTCCGACAGCGAGCTGCCGCGCTCGTAGTTCTGGTATTCGTCATGTACATGGCGGCGCAGGAAGCCCTCGGTGTAACCCCGATGCGCCAGTGACTCCAGGCTGCCCAGCAGGCTCGGGTCGAACGGCTTGCCGGCCAGCGCATCGTCGATGGCGCGGCGGTAGACCTGCGCGGTGCGCGCCACGTAGAAATGGCTCTTGGTGCGCCCTTCGATCTTCAGCGAATGCACGCCCATGCGCACCAGGCGCTCGACGTGCTGCACCGCACGCAGGTCCTTGGAGTTCATGATGTAGGTGCCGTGCTCGTCTTCGAAGGCGGTCATTTCATCGTCCGGCCGCCCCGCCTCCTGCAGCACGAATGCCTGGGTGGTCGGCGCGCCCTGGCCCAGAGTCGGCTCGACCACACGAACGATCTCGCCCAGTTCGTTTTCGCTCGCAGGCGTGGCCTGGTACTGCCAGCGACAGGCGTTGGTGCAGGTACCCTGGTTGGGATCGCGGCGATTGATGTAACCCGACAGCAGGCAACGCCCGGAATAGGCCATGCACAGGGCGCCATGGACGAACACTTCCAGCTCCATGCCCGGCACCTCGCTGCTGATCTCCTCGATTTCCTCCAGCGACAGCTCGCGCGACAGGATCACCCGCGTCAGCCCCTGCTGGCGCCAGAACTCGACGCTGGCCCAGTTCACCGCATTGGCCTGCACCGACAGGTGGATCGGCATCTGCGGGTAGTGCTGACGCACCAGCATGATCAGGCCGGGGTCGGACATGATCAGCGCATCGGGACGCATCTCGATCACCGGCGCCAGGTCCTTGAGGAAGGTCCTGAGCTTGGCGTTGTGCGGGGCGATGTTGACCACCACGTAGAACTGCTTGCCCTGCGCGTGCGCCTCATCGATGCCGAGCGCGAGGTTGGCATGGTCGAACTCGTTGTTGCGCACGCGCAGGCTGTAACGCGGCTGCCCGGCATACACCGCATCGGCGCCATAGGCGAAGGCGTAGCGCATGTTCTTCAGGGTGCCGGCAGGCGACAGCAGTTCGGGAAAACGGGGCATGACCGCAAGCTCGAAAAATCAGGGGCTGGCGATTCTATGCAGGTGGCAGGCGCGAATATTGACCTGGGTCTATCGGCGCTTAAAAAGCGAGGAACACGCGCCTTGCCGAAGGGCCGGCAAGGCAGGTTGAAGTCCAGACGGTTACTGGCAGGTCAGTCGATAAAGCGCATCTTCCTTGTCGATACGCTTGAGCTGCGCCAACAGAGGCTGCTGTTTCTCATCCAGCGGCAACAGCTCGGCGGTCGTGCAGTTGAGCAGATGCGCCTGATGCGACACGTGATCGATGTGCTGCTTCTCGAAGCGATAGAGCATGAACTCGGCCACTTGCGCGTCCGCCACCTGCTTGCGCACGACATTCTTGCTGTCGAGCACGGTGAACGCGGTGACCATCGGCACGAAGTAGCTCCACGGGCGCCAGAACACATGACCCGCTTCAGTCGCAACGACGACCGACTCGGCGGGCTGACGCGCCTGCTGATGCTCGAACCAGGAGTACTCGTAGAACACCTGATAACTCAGCATTCCCAGGCCACCGAACAGTGGCACGATCCACTTCGGCAGCTTGTTGCGCGTCAGTTTGCGCAGCAGCAGAGCGATACCGGCAGCGCCGAGCCCCGCCACCACGATGGCAAGCAAAGTCCACAACATATGACTGTTCCCGAAAAAAGAAGGGCCTCCAGTGGAGGCCCGTCTGTCAGACCCTGGACCATCGACAGATGGCGTCGGGCGAGGATTATGCTCAGTGGTTCAGAGCGGCACCAGCACCTTTGGGGGTACGCACGCTTTCCACCAGGTCCTGGATTTCCTGTGGCGGCTCGGCGGTGACCATCGATACGCCGTAGGCCACGGCGAAGTTGATCAGGGCGCCGACGGAGCCGAAGGAAGCCGGGGAGATACCCATGAACCACTGATCCGGGGTATTGGGCAGCATGTTGGTTTCCGGAATGAAGAACCAGCCCAGGTAGGTGAAGATGTACAGCAGCGTCACCACCAGGCCGGCGACCATACCGCAGATCGCGCCCTTGTCGTTCATGCGCTTGGAGAAGATGCCCATCATCAGTACCGGGAACAGGGTTGCCGCGGCGATACCGAAGGCCAGCGCCACCACCTGCGCGGCGAACCCGGGTGGATTCAGGCCCAGATAGGTCGCCAGCAGGATCGCACAGGCCATGGAGATCCGCGCTGCGCGCATTTCCCCCTTCTCGCTGATTTTCGGATTGATCAAGGTCTTGATCAGGTCATGACTGATCGCCGAAGAGATCGCCAGCAACAAGCCCGCAGCCGTCGACAAGGCCGCCGCGATGGCGCCCGCCGCGATCAGACCGACGACCCAGCCGGGCAGGTTGGCGATCTCCGGGTTGGCCAGAACCAGGATGTCGTTGTTCACGGTCAGCTCGTTACCGTTCCAGCCACGCTCCTGAGCGGTCGCAGTGAAGGCCGGTGCAGCATCGTTGTACATCTGGATGCGGCCGTCGCCGTTCTTGTCTTCCCATTTGATCAGGCCGGTCTGCTCCCAGGTCCTGACCCACTCAGGACGCTCTTCGTAGGACAGGGCCGGGGCCGAGGCGCCTTCCGGATAAATGGTGGTCACCAGGTTCAGACGCGCCATGGAGGCAACGGCCGGCGCGGTGAGATACAGCAGGGCGATGAAGATCAGCGTCCAACCAGCGGACCAGCGGGCATCGGCCACGCGCGGCACGGTGAAGAAGCGAATGATCACGTGCGGCAGACCGGCAGTACCGATCATCAGCGACATGGTGAACAGCACCATGTTCAGCTTGTTGTCGACGTCCGCGGTGTAGGCAGCGAAGCCCAGGTCACGCACCACTTCATCGAGTTTCTGCAGCAGCGGCACGCCGGATTCGACGTGGTCACCGAACAGGCCCAGCGGCGGGATCGGGTTACCGGTCAGCTGCAGGGAGATGAAGATGGCCGGGATGGTGTAGGCCACGATCAGTACCACGTACTGAGCGACCTGGGTGTAGGTGATGCCCTTCATGCCGCCGAACACGGCGTAGGCGAACACCACGGCCGCAGCGATCCAGATACCGGTGGAGTTGCTCACCTCGAGGAAGCGCGAGAAGGCAACGCCGGCACCGGCCATCTGACCGATCACGTAGGTCACGGAGATGATCACCAGGCAGATCACTGCAGTCAGGCGCGCGCCACGACTGTAGAAACGATCACCGATGAAATCCGGCACGGTGAACTTGCCGAACTTGCGCAGGTAGGGTGCCAGCAGCATCGCCAGCAGCACGTAGCCGCCGGTCCAGCCCATGAGGAAGGTGGAGTTGGCATAACCGCCGGCGGCAATCAGGCCCGCCATGGAGATGAAGGATGCAGCAGACATCCAGTCAGCGGCAGTCGCCATACCGTTGGTGACCGGATGCACACCACCGCCAGCGACGTAGAACTCCTTGGTGGAGCCGGCACGTGCCCAGATGGCGATGCCGATGTAGAGCGCGAAGGACGCCCCCACGAACAACATGTTGATAACGAATTGGCTCATGACCACTTACTCCTCGACGCCAAATTCTTTATCGAGTTTGTTCAGTCTCCACGCGTAGTGAAAAATGAGCCCGATGAAGAAGAGGATTGAGCCTTGCTGTGCGAACCAGAATCCGAGGTCGGAACCGCCAACCGAGATTCCCGCGACCATCGGGCGCAGAATCATGGCGAATCCGTAGGAAACCAGCGCCCAGACAATCAGGCTCCAGGTGATGAGCCGCACGTTGGCCTTCCAGTAGGCCGCGGCATTTGCTTGTTCAGAAGTCATAGACGCCTCCGGTTATTGTTATTCTGATGCAGCTTCAAGCTAGCAGCAGGCCAGCCAGGACCGACAGATAGACATTGGTATTAGCTGCAGCGCAACGTTTCGGACAATTGTCGGAAACGCTGGAAACTGTAGAAGAAAAACGGCGCCTTCCAAGGCTATGAATAAGACAAAAACACATTTGATAGTGATTCTCTAAAACACTAGAATCCTGGGCCCTCACCTACCCGACGCCCCAAGGATTCACATCATGCGACGCCTGGTCGTACCGCTTCTCGCCCTACCCGCTCTTGCCGGTCACACCGCCTTCGCCAGCACTGACAACGACACGCCGCTGGCACTGGAAGAAATGCAGATCACCGCCCCCAGCGAGCGGGCCGACGGCCCGGTGGATGGCTACCGGGCCAGCCGCTCGGCCAGTGCCACCCGTACCGATACGCCGATTCACGAGATTCCGCAGTCGATCAGCGTGGTGCCGGCGCAGGTGGTGCAGGACATCGGCGCGGTGCGCCTGGAAGATGCGCTGGATTACGCCGGCGGCGTGGAGCGCGGCAACAATTTCGGTGGCCAGGGTCTGACCGAATTTCTGATTCGCGGCTTCAACAGCCAGGAGTTCTACCGCAACGGTTTCGCCGTCAACCGTGGCTACCCGAACATGCCCGACGCCAGCACCATCGAGCGCATCGAAGTGCTGCGCGGGCCGGCGGCCATGCTCTACGGCCGCAGCGATCCAGGCGGCACCTTCAACATCGTCAGCAAGCAGCCGCAGGCCGAACGCCGCACGGTGCTGGGCAGCCAGGTCAACAGCGAAGGCCTGCGCCGCGGCACACTGGACACCACCGGCGCGCTGGACGAACAGGCTGCCTTCACCTACCGCCTGAACCTGGTGGCCGAAGGCGGCGACAGCTTCCGCGATGACGTCGAGAGCGAGCGCTACAACGTCGCCCCGGTGCTGCGTTGGCAACTCAACGAGACCACCGCCGTCACCCTCGAAGGCGACTACCTGCACAACCGCCACCCGCTCGACCGTGGCGTCACCCGCTACTCCAACCAGAACGGCAAGCTGCCGCGCGACCGCTTCCTCGGCGAAGAATCCGCCGGCAAGCTGACCAACGCCAACGCCACTACGCAGCTGCGCATCGAACACCTGCTCAACGACAGCTGGACCCTGCGCGGCGGCGTGCAGTACCTCGACGGCGAGCTTTCCGGCGGCGCCGTGGAGAACAACAGCAACGCCTACACCGGCTTGCCTGCAGGCTCCACGACCATCGGACGCAACTACAACGAGCGCTGGCTGAACTGGAACGACGTCAACGCGCAGGCCAATGCCGAAGGCAACTTCGACCTCGGCGGCTTCGCCCATACTCTGCTGGTGGGTGTGGAGTACGACAAGTTCAACTACAACTCGCTGATCATCCGTTCGCCGGGCGGCAACGCTTACCCCATCGACCTGTACAACCCGGTACACGGCCAGCCGCTACCCGGGTTAGTCTCGCCTCCGACAACTCACGACGCAGAGACGCTGAAGTCCTACGCCTTCTACCTGCAGGACCAGATCGCCCTGACCGAGCGCCTCAAGGCCCAGGTAGGCGCGCGTATCGAGCGCTTCGAGCAGAGTTATGTGAACAAGCTCAACCGCAATGGCAACTGGGATCAGGCGCACAACGCAGTCTCGCCGCGCTTCGGCCTGATCTACGACCTCACCGACGAGCTGGCGGTATTCGCCAACACTTCGCGCTCGTTCAAACCCAATCGGGGCGCGGATCGCCTGGGCAATGCCTTCGATCCGGAAGAAGGCATCGCTCATGAAGTCGGCATCAAGTACGACATGGCCGACCGCGACCTGAGCCTGACCGCGGCGGCGTTCCATATCGTCAAGGAAAACGTGCTGACCAGCGACCCGCTGGATACCACGCGCAGCATCGCCGCCGGCGAAGTGCGCAGCCGCGGCTTCGATATCAACCTGGCCGGCAACATCACTCCGCAATGGCGGGTGATCGGCGGCTATGCCTATGTCGACGCCGAAGTCACCGAAAGCACCAGCGCCACCATGCCGGTGGGCTCACGCCTGGCCAACGTGCCACGGCACAGCTTCAACCTGCTCGACACCTACGAGTTCGACAGCGGCGCACTGGCCGGTCTGGGCCTGGGCGTGGGTGTGAAATACGTCAGCGAACGTCAGGGCCAGACCAGCAACAACACCTTCGACATGGACGGCTATAGCGTGGTCGACCTGCTGGCCTACTACCCGCTGACCGAGAACGTGCGCCTGAACCTCAACCTGAACAACGTGTTCGACAAGCACTATGAAGAGCGCGCCTGGAACGTCTGGGCCTACCCGGGCGAGCCGCGCACGCTGCAGGCGGGGATTTCCGTCAGCCTGTAAAACCAAGCGCCAGGTGAACGCGGTTCACCTGCCCTGCCACTTCGTAGCCCGGATGCAATCCGGGGATGGCCTGCCATGCCGTTCCCGGATTGCATCCGGGCTACGTGCTTTCAGAGCGGATCGGATACCAGCTCGATCGGCAGCAAGTAGCGGTCATCACCGTACTCGATGGGCAACTGGTAGCGATGGAAGTTTTCCTCGACGGTCCGGCATTCGCCGTCGATCAGCGCCATACGCCGCTCGACACGCGTGTTCTTCAGCAGCAGATCGCGATACCCGTCGTGCCCAGCCCGGTCGGTGATGATGACCACGCCCTTGGTTTCGCTGAATGCTCCGCTGCAGTTGGTATCCCACTCGCCTCCAGCCGTTCTCACCGGTAACTCGCTCAACAATGGGCGCAGGCTATCGGTGTCCAGCAGGTAAAGATCGAGCCGGGTTTCATAGAACGGATTGGGCCGCGAACTGCCGCGCCGCGATATCCGCACACCGAATGCAATATCGTCTGCGCGCAGGCGATAAGGCGCGGTATCGAACCTCAAATCCTCGATAAAAACCGCATCCCAATCCAGTCGATTGGGCTCGACCAGGCGCGCCAGGAAACGCTGCCTGGCGCTATCGAACACCAGCAATTCCAGGTCCGTTTCCCCGTAGCCATCGTGTTCGGCGCGCACCAGCGGCATCGCAAGCAGAGTCAGGTGAGGCCGTGCCGGCCAGACCTTGCAGATGCTGCGCTCGGCATCCACCCGGTAGTGCCCACGCTCGTCGTCCGGCGCCTGGCCGGCCGCATGGCCCGGGTGGGCCATCTCGACCCAGCTCGGCAGTTGCTGCCGGCAATCATCGGCCTGCGCCAGGCCCGCCAGCAGCAAACCACCCAGGGCGATGCTCAGTCTCTTGTTCATCCTTGAAGCCCTCCCGTTCGACGAGCCGCGAGTCTACGCGGCTGCTCACCTGCTGCCCATGACGGCCATCGCGAAACAGCCAGGCGATGCGCAGCGCCAGCAGATGCCCGGCACGCGCATCCTCGCGCAAACCGATATGCCCGCTCATGCCCGATACCACAGGCGCATGAAGCCCAGCGCCAGCAGCAGGCCGACCTGGCCCAATGCCGCGCACAGCGACAGGAAGGAACGCAACGTGCTGTTTTGCGCCGCGTCCTGAATACCGGTCAGCGCGCTCCAGAAACCCTCCGGCAGCACCATCAGGCTCAGGCTGGCCAGCGGCTTGCCGGTCAGCAGCAGGCCGTCGATCAGATTGAACCAGCCACAGAACATAAGGCCGATGAGGATCATCACCGCCACCACCAGACCGAGCCCAAGGCAGGCGGAAAATTGCATGAGAAGACGCATGGGGATCACCTTCGATAAAAGGGCGCGGCCTGCATTGACCGCCGAACAGATTCAGGATTGCGCAGCGCTGCGGCCGACGCCGTACCAGTCCAGTTTGCGGGTCAGCACCATCACGCTGCCGAGCACGCCGAACACCAGCAGCGAGCCCATCAGCAGGGCGTAGTCCTCGGCGTTGAGCAGGCCGTAGAGCATCGCGTACAACGCTGCCAGCAGGCTGCCGAAGCCCAGCCCGCGCCGCCAGCTATGCAGCACGAAACTGACGTAGAACCCGATCAGAGCTAAGCAGGCGCTGGCGGACAGACCGTAGGCCAGGGCGAAGTCCAGATGTTCGGAGAGCGACAACAGCAGCAGGTAGAACAGCGCCAGCGACAGGCCGACCAGGGCGTATTGCACCGGGTGTACGGCCAGGCGCTTGAGGACCTCGAAGAGGAAGAAGGTGGCGAAGGTCAGAGCGATGAACAGCAGCGCATACTTGATCGCGCGGTCGGTCTTCAGGTACTGGTCGACCGGGTCGACGAAACTCACCCCGAAGTTGCGGCCGAACAGCCCCTGGCAACGCTCGCTGCCCACGCAGTCACGCAAAGCCTCCTCCAGATTGGTGGCGAAGAAGCTGGTCTGCCACTCGGCCGTGAAACCCGCAGCGCTGATCTCACGACTGCTCGGCAGGTATTCGCCGACGAAGCTCGGATGCGGCCAGTCGGAGTGCAGCTTGACCCGGCTATCGCGCCCGACCGGCACGATCGAGAGCTGCTCGGTGCCCTGCAGTTTCAGATCAAAGGCGAACTCGAGCGTCTGTCCACCCTGCGCATCCAGAGCCGGGAGCGGTGCATGCACGCCGGCGCCGAAATTATCGTCGCCGCTGCCCGGTGCGAAGCTCAAGGTCTGACCGTTCAGGCGCAGTTGCAGGTCGTTGCTGATACCGCGGATATCGCTGATGCCGACCGAGAGGAAGGGCTTATCGAAGCGGTAGAAACCCAGGTCGTCGCCCAGTCCGAGGCGTGCCGGTAGACGAAATTGACCGCTGACCTGGCTGTCGCTGCGGTACAGGCGCGCTTCGTAGATGCCGCGCGCTCGCAGCTCGGTGCCAACCTGCCCTTCGAGCACGAAGCGCTCCGGCAGGAAATACAGGCGGCCGCGGCGCTGACGCTCCTCGCTATAGCGCTCGCCGGTCTTCTCGTTGGTTTTCCACTCGTGCGTGGTCTTGATGTAGGGCAGCACCAGGATCGGCCCGGTGATCTGCTGGCGGTAGCTGGAACTGCGGGCAATGTCCTGCAGCACCTCATGGCGTAGGCCCTGTCGCTCGTCGACCAGGCCATCGATCATCAGCAGGGGAATCATCAGCAGCAGAATCAGCAGGGCGATGGCGCCCAGCTTGAAGCCCAGGGAACGGCTCATGGTACGGCTCTCTGTAGCGAGTGAAGGTACGGCAGAGTCTGGGCAGGGGTGGTGGGAGGCGTATGGGGCGAGCGTGGAGATTGTGTGGAGAATGCATGAAACAGAAAGGGCGCCGATTCGGGGCGCCCTTTCTAACTGCAATGCGGCATGAGACTGCTCCCGCGTGATGGATATCCGGATCAGCTGATACGGCTGGCACCTACGCGGTCGGCACCATCTTCGGCTACACGGTTCAGGCCTACGCGGTCTGCACCACCTTCAGCTACGCGGTTCGGACCAACGCGATCAGCGCCACCTTCGGCTACACGGTTCAGGCCTACGCGGTCTGCGCCACCTTCGGCTACGCGGTTCAGGCCTACGCGGTCTGCACCACCTTCGGCTACGCGGTTCAGGCCTACGCGATCGGCGCCACCTTCGGCTACCCGATTCGGACCAACGCGATCGGCACCACCTTCGGCTACGCGGTTCGAACCAACGCGATCGGCGCCATCTTCGGCCACGCGGAAACGCTCCAGAGTACGCTCGGCACCGCCTTCGGCGACACGATTGATGCCTACGCGGTCAGCACCATCTTCGGCCACGACCGGTGCGGCGGACTGTTGCGCGGAAATCTGCGGCAGGGCAAATACACTGGCAGACAGAGTAGCAATAACGAGGCTGGCGAGGATTTGCTTTTTCATGGTCGTTCTCCTGAAGAGGGGGTGAGCAACTGGCTACGGTTGTCATGTTACGCACGCCCCGGAATGGCAAAAGGCACATCTCGGGATAGTGACCATCGACGTCATCGATAACTAAAAAAGCGCTTATCGATCAGCCACATAGACATCAGAAACGCCCCCGCGGCGTCATCCTCGCCTTCCGTCTGCTCGGCAGCTGCGCGGGCGAAAGGCACTGGAATCTGTATAAAAAACCAGTGAAACTTCGCAGCATGCTCGCCCTCGACGCTCCCGAACTCTATTACCTGGCCAACTTCCGCAAGGCCCTCGACTGGCTCGACGTCCATCACCGCGACCTGATGGACGATGCCGAGCGCGCCTTCGTCGTGGATTTTCTCCAGCTGCCATTGCCCGCCCAGGCGCTGCTGGTGCGCCTGGTGATGCGCAAGGGCGTGCACTTTCGTGTCAGCAAGCTGCGCTATGCGGAGATCGGCGAAATCGAGAGTGCAGCTGCACCGCTGCTGGTGCTGGGCTGGCTGATCGGCTGTGCGGCTCTGAGCTTCGACGAGCTGGGCGCTTTGCTGCTCAAGGATGAACTGGCCACACATTTCGCCGCCGATCTGCCACGCGGACCACTGAAAAAAAGCGACCTGCTCGACCACCTGCGCGAACTGCATGTCGAACCGCGCAGCCTGGCCGACTGGTGTCCGAATCTGCAGGAGCGCCTGCTGAGCCTGGCCATCGCGCCGCTGTGCGACCGCCTGCGCCTGATGTTCTTCGGCAACCTGGCGCAGGACTGGTCGGAGTTCGTGCTCGCCGACCTTGGTATCTTCCGCTACGAACAGGTGCCGATCACGCCGGGTTCGCGCGGTTTCCGCAACCGTCAGGACGTGGATGACTACCTGCATTTGCGCGCCTGCCGCGAGGCCTTCGAGGCTGGCATGGCGGTCACCGAGGTGCTGCAGCTGCTCGGCGACTTCGCCAGCGACAGCCCACATATCGCCGAGCGCCACCAGCGCCTGCTGCTGCAACTGGCGCAGCATCTGGAGCGCACCGGTGAACTGGAATCGGCGCTGACGCTGTACCGCGACACCCGCGCGGTGGGCTCGCGGCAAAGGCAGATCCGCGTGCTGGAGCGCCTGGGCCGGGATACCGAAGCGCTGAGCATGGCCGAGCAGGTGCTCAAAGCGCCGCTCAACGCCGAAGAAGCGCAACTGGCCGAACGGGCACGGACGCGCCTGCGCAAACGCCTCGGCCTGGCGCCAGCGGCCAGGGCGGCGAAGCTCGATGAGGATCGCCTCGACCTGCGTCTGCCGCGCGCCGCCAGCGTCGAACTGGCCGTGGCCATGCACCTGGCCGAACCCGATGCCCCCGTGCATTACGTGGAAAACACGCTGATCTGCGGGCTGTTCGGCCTGCTCTGCTGGGAGGCGATCTTCGCTCCGCTGCCCGGCGCCTTCTTCCACCCCTTCCACGCCGGCCCGGTGGATCTGCACCGCGCCGACTTCCACGCACGGCGCAGCGAACTGTTCGCCGCCTGCCTGGCGCGTCTGGATGATGGCAGTTACGTAGAGGCCATGCGCCGCACCCACGCCGAGAAGTTCGGCATCCAGTCGCCGTTCGTATTCTGGGATCTGCTCGACGCCGAGCGCCTGGAACAGGCACTGGCCTGCCTGCCGCCCGCGCACCTGAGTGCCTGGTTCCGCCGCCTGCTCGCAGACATCCGCGAGAACCGCGCGGGCATGCCCGACCTGATCCAGTTCTGGCCCAGTGAGGCGCGCTACCGGATGATCGAAGTGAAAGGCCCCGGCGACCGCCTGCAGAACAACCAGAAACGCTGGCTGGCCTTCTGTGCCGAGCACGGCATGCCGGTCAGCGTCTGTTACGTGGAGTGGGACGATTGAGCCTGCGCGTCGCCGTACGCGAACTGTGCGAGTTCACCGCCAAGGAGGGTGACCTCGACCTGCGCTTCACCCCCTCGCCCACCGCCGCCGAAGGTATGGCCGGGCACGCCACCGTGGTCGCCCGGCGCGGCCCGGATTACGTTTCCGAGCTGCCGCTGATCGGCGAGTTCGAGGGGCTGACGGTCAGCGGCCGCGCCGATGGCTTCGACCCCGAGTTTCGTCTGCTGGAAGAGATCAAGACCCATCGCGGCGACATCTCGCGCATCCCGGCCAACCATCGCCTGCTGCACTGGGCGCAGGTCAAGGTCTACGGCTGGCTGCTGTGCCAGGAACTGGGCTTCGAGGAGCTGGATCTGGCGGTGGTCTACTTCAACGTCATCACCCAGCAGGAAACGGTATTCCGCGAGCGCCACAGCGCCGAATCGCTGGGTGAGTTCTTCGCCCTGCACTGCCGCCGCTATATCGACTGGGCGCGGCAGGAACAGGCGCACCAGCAGGCGCGCAACCAGGCGCTGGAAAACCTCAGCTTCCCCTACGGCGAATTCCGTCATGGTCAACGGCAACTGGCCGAAGCGGTGTACCGCGCCGCGCGTGATGGCCACTACCTGCTGGCGCAGGCCACCACCGGCATCGGCAAGACCCTCGGCACCCTGTTCCCGCAGCTCAAGGCCATGCCTGGCCAGCAGCTCGACCGCCTGTTCTTCTTGAGCGCCAAGACGCCCGGCCGGCGCCTGGCACTGGATGCCCTGCAACGCCTGCGCGAGCCGGATACACCGCTGCGCGTGCTGGAACATGTGGCCCGTGACAAGGCCTGCGAACACCCGAGCAAGGCCTGCCATGGCGACTCCTGCCCTCTCGCCAAGGGCTTCTACGACCGCCTGCCGGCTGCACGCAGCGCGGCGCTCAAGGAACGCTGGCTGGATCAGCAGGCCGTGCGCAATATCGCCATCGCCCACGGCGTGTGCCCCTATTACCTGAGCCAGGAGCTGTGCCGCTGGAGCGACGTGGTGGTGGGCGACTACAACTACTACTTCGACCTCGGCGCGCTGCTGCACAGCCTCACCCTGATCAACCAGTGGCGCGTCTGCCTGCTGGTGGACGAGGCGCACAACCTGGTGGAACGCGGGCGCGGCATGTACAGCGCCGAGTTGGATCAGGCGCGTTTCAAGGCCATGTGCCGTGACGCGCCGAAACGCCTGAAAAGCGTGCTGGACCGGATCGACCGCCACTGGCATCAACTGCACCGCGAGCAAGAGGTGCCCTATCAGGTCTATCCGCTGGCGCCGGACCTGCTACTCGCCGCTCTGGGCAAGGCGGTCAGCGCCATCACCGACCTGCTCACCGACCAGCCCGAAGGCAATGGCGGCGAGCTGCTCAGCTTCTACCTGGACGCCATGCTGTTCTGCCGTCTGGCAGAGAGCTTCGGCCCGCACTCGCTGTTCGATATCAGCCGCGTCGAGGCTGGCAACGGGCGTAGCTACTCGACCCTGTGCATCCGCAATATCCTGCCGGCGCCCTTCCTCGGCCCGCGCTTCGAGGACGCCCACAGCGCCACGCTGTTCTCCGCCACCCTCAGCCCCAGCCACTACTACCTCGACCTGCTCGGCCTGCCGGAAGAGACGCAGTGCCTGGATGTCGCCTCGCCGTTCAGCGCCGAACAACTGCACGTGCAGGTGGTGCGCAACCTGTCCACCCGCTACCAGCACCGCGACGCCTCGCTAACGCCGATCTGTCAGCTGATGGCGCGTCAGTACGCCGAACGCCCGGGCAACTACCTGGCCTTCTTCAGCAGCTATCAATATCTGGAACAGGTGCTGCAGCAACTGCGCCGCGAACATCCGCAGATTCCGGTGTGGACACAGTCGCGGCAGATGGACGAAGCGGCGCGCCAGGGCTTTATCGAACGCTTCCAGATCGGCGGACGCGGTATCGGCTTCGCCGTGCTCGGCGGGGTGTTTGGTGAGGGCGTCGACCTGCCTGGCGAACGCCTGATCGGCGCCTTCGTCGCCACCCTCGGCCTGGCCCAGCTCAACCCCATCAACGAAGAAATCCGCCAACGCATGGACAGCCTGTTCGGCAATGGCTACGACTACACCTACCTCTACCCCGGCCTGCAGAAGGTCGTGCAGGCCGCCGGCCGGGTGATCCGCACCCCGGAGGATCAAGGCGTGCTCTACCTGATCGACGACCGCTTCGCCCGCCCCGAAGTGCGCCGCCTGTTGCCAACCTGGTGGCAGGTTGAGTTGCTGCGCTTGCCGCACAGAACACCCACCCCCGAGCCGCAGCCCGACCTGTAGGGTCGGCTGGGCGGCATTCCGTTTCAGCCGCGATCATCGCGGTCGAAAATCATAGCCTGGGTTGAGCGAGGCGGTACCCGGGAACCCACAGGCCATGGGTTTCGCGGTGCTCTACCCATCCTGCCCAGCTCGATGCGCTTCGCAGCTGAAGCCGCTCCTACAGGTATGCGCAGCGCAATCTAGACGGGTAACGTCAGGCGCACTTCCACACCACCTTCGACATTACCGATCTGCAATTCACCGCCATGCAACTCGGCCACTTCCTGCACGAAGTTCAGGCCAAGCCCGGTGCTCTTGCGCCCGCCATTGGGGCGCGGCAGCGAGTAGAAGCGCTCGGTCAGGCGCCCCAGGGCGTAGTCGGGGATGGCTTCGCCCTGATTGAACAGGCGCAACACGATGCGCTCGCCCTGGCGTTCGGCGGCGATGCGCATGTGTCCGCCGGGTGGGGTGAAGTCGAGGGCGTTGTCCAGCAGATTGGCCAACGCCTGGCGTAGCAGAAAGCGTTCGCCACGCAGACTGAGGCCGGCTGGCAGCAAGTGTTCGATCTGCAAATTGGTAGCAGTGATGCGCGCCTGCTGCGCCTGCAACAGTTCCTCCACCAGCGGCGCCAGCGGTACCGCCACGCGCTCTTCCAGACCCTGGCGTTGCTCCACCTGGGCCAGGTGCAACAGGCGTTCGATCAGGTTCTGCAGGCGTGCGCTTTCCTGCTGGATATTGGCCACGAAGCGCTGGCGCTGTTCGGTGGGCATGTCGCCGTCGAGCAGCTCTGCGGCGCCACGGATGGCCGCCAGTGGGCTTTTCAGTTCGTGGGTCAGGGTGTGTACGTAGCGCTCTACGTAGGCCTTGCCTTCCAGCTCGGTGCGCATGCGCTCGACTGCCTGAGCCAGTTGCGCGAGTTCGCCACCGCGTACCCTGGGCGCCTCGGCGCGCTGGCCCTCACTGACTGCCTGGGCGTAGCGGGTGAGTTTGCCCAGGGCGGCGCTCAGCCACCAGGACAGCGCAGCGCCGATCAGCAGGCCAAGGCCGATCAGCCCGGCGCCGAGCCAGCTCAGGCGGTTCTGCGAGCGTTCGATATAGGGCAGCAGGGTGCGGTTGGGCTTGGCCACCGAGACCACGCCGATGATGCGCTCGCCATCCCTGATCGGTGCGGCCACGTACATCACCGAGGAATCCGGGTCGTCCGGGTCTTCACGGGTCGAGCGCGCGCCATACTGGCCGCGCAGGGTCAGCAGTACGTCATTCCAGCGCGAATAATCCTGGCCCACCGCCAGACCAGTCGAGTCGAGCAGGACGATACCCTGGGCGTCGGTAACGTAGATGCGGTGGTTGACCTCGGCCTTGGTCACGCCCCAGATGCTCGCCTGCGGCTGGCGCCGGCCATAAGCCTCCAGCGCCTCGTGCAGACGGCCCTGGCCGAGGGTGCCGGACTTGACCTCGTCACGCAGTATCTCGGCCAGCAGGTTGGCAGTATCGACCAGGGTTTCTTCGGTGCTCTGGCGCACGCCGGGGCGAATCTCGTCCATCACCGTGCTCAGCACGAACCAGCCGGCCAGGCCGACGAAGAGGAAGTAGACCAGAAAGATGCGTACGCCCAATGGCATGATTCAGAGCTCCGGCTCGTAGCTGTAGCCCAGACCGCGATGGGTCTGGATCGGCTCTTCGCTCGGGGCGATGGCGCGCAGTTTGGCGCGCACACTCTTGATATGGCTGTCGATATTGCGTTCGTAGCCGGCCTCGCTGGCCACCCCGAGGGCGTCGAGCAGTTGCTCGCGGGAATAGACCCGACGCGGCTGGCCGAGCAAGGTGCGCAGCAGGCGATATTCGTGGCGGGTCAGGCTTAACGCTTGGCCCTGGTAGTGAATGCGAAAGGCGCCATCGTCGATCTGAAAGGCGCCCGGCACGCAGGCCTGCGGCGTTTCACGCGGCGCGACGCGCTTGAGGATGGCCTTGACCCTAGCAGCGACTTCACGCGGGCTGAAAGGCTTGACCACATAGTCGTCGGCGCCGATTTCCAGACCCACCACGCGGTCGATTTCCTCGCTGCGCGCGGTAAGGAAAATCACCGGCAGCTCGGAGAAACGGCGCAGACGCTTGCACAGTTCAAAGCCGCTGATATCGGGCAGGCCGACGTCAAGGATGGCCAGATCGAAGGCGCCGTTTTCCAGCAGCGTCAGTGCCTCGCCGCCGAGGCTCGACCAATGGGTGGCAAAGCCTTCGGCCTGCAGCGCATAGACCAGCGTATCGGCAATCGCGGCTTCGTCTTCGACTATGAGTATCTGCGGCATCGGGCGTCCTGCACCTGTGGGGCGACGGCGGCAGACTGCCGGGGGCCGCGGCGGGCGTCAAGCGGGCTATCGCGTAGGACGGGACCAAGCCACCAGGGGAGATTGGCGGGTTGCCTAGGCGACATTCGCCGCTGCGACTGCATGGATGCGGGAGGTGGAACGAAGCAGGATGCCAGAGTCGAAAGCGCTTCCCACAAGGTTAGCCGCTCGCCCGTAGCCCGGATGGAATCCGGGGAATGAACGGCAGGACTTCCCGGATTGCATCCGGGCTACCTTTCAGGGAATCTCGCCGCGGATGTATTGCTCCAGCTGACGGATCAGGTCGGCCTGTTCGGCGATGGTTTCCTTGACCAGGTCACCGATGGACAGCAGGCCGATCAACTCGCCCTCGGCCAGTACCGGCAGGTGACGCAGGCGGCGCTCGGTCATCAACTCCATGCAGTACTGCACGCTGTCACGGGGGCCGACGCTGATCACCTCGCTGGTCATGATTTCGCTGATCTTGGTGTTGAGCAGAGAGCGCTCGGCCAGCGCCACCTTGCGCACGTAGTCGCGCTCGCTGACGATGCCGACCAGGCGCCCGCCGGAGAGCACCACCAGCGCGCCGATGCCCTTCTCGGCCAGGATACGCAGACCGTCGAGCAGCGAGTCCTCACTGTCGACGCTGTAAACGTAGGCATGGGCTTTACTGCGAATCACTTCTGCGACGGTTTTCATGCGGGCGGCTCCTTATCGTTGTTATCCGTTTTTAGCAGAGTTGGCCGCCGCGGTCAGCCCAGGCGAGGCCGAATCGTCCGGTATTGTGCGCCAGCCCCTCGCCGCCAATGTGCACAGGCCATAGTCGCGGCACCTTGGCCAGCAGAAGGCTTCAGGGCCTGGCAGGCGATTGAACCTGCTGAATCAGGCCCGGCAAGCCCCGCCAGATGACGATCGGGCGGCGTCAACGAGCAAGGTGCACCGCTCAAGCCAAGACGGTTAACTCAGCACTGCGGACGATCGCGGGTGTAGCGTTCCGCCGGGTCCACAGCTGCCCCAAGATCACGCATGGCGCTGGCACCGATCAGCAGCGGATAGCTGAAGGTGCTGCGGTCGGTCAGGTTGACCTCGATGGTGCGCTCCTCTTCACCCAGGCAGATTGGCATCTCGATCACCGGACGTTGCGAGTAGGCGACTTCCTGGACCTCCGCATCGCTCTCCTCGGCGCGCTTCTTGATCTCGGCGATGCGCACCAGCGGATGCTCGTATACCGTATCTTCGGCGCCCTCGACAGCCAGGCGGAAACGTACCCAGTCTTCGCCATCGCGCTTGAACGGCTCGATGTCCTTGGCCGACAGCGAGGCGGTCATGGCGCCGGTATCCATCTTGGCCTTGAGCGTCTGGCCGAGGGCAGGGAGCTTGATCAGCTCATAGCGGCCGTAAAGGTCGGGTTGCTGATTGGCCATGGTCGGCAGGCTGATTGCAGCGGCCAGCAGAAACAGGGCGTATTTCAAGGTCGGCACTCCTGAGCAATGGGATTCCCGTTATCCGACTTATCCAGAGTCTGCTGTGTTCCCCGACGAACATGACAAAGCGTTACCGCCGGGCTCGCTGCTGTGGCACACCACTCCAGAGTTCGTCCAGATTCTCGAAGCCCCAGGCCGCCGCTGACTCGCGCCCGACGATGCGATCCTGAGCGGTCGGCTTGCTCAGGTCGATCACCACCGGCGGAATCTGCACTTTCGACTTGGCCAGGAAGAAGGCCTTGACCTTGGGCACCAGCAGCGACTTGGCATTCTGCTCCAGCACGACCGCCAGGCGACCACTTTCCAGACGCACCAACGCGCCAACCGGGTAAATGCCTACGGTCTTGACGAAGGCCTGGAATACCGCCTCGTCGAAGTGCCCCTTCCACTCGGCCATTTTGCGGATCGACTCGGCCGGGTCCCAGCCCGGCTTGTAGGGACGATTGGAGGTGATGGCGTCGTAGACGTCGCAGACCGCCCCCATCCTGGCGAACAGACTGATCTGGTCGCCCTGCAGGCCATGCGGGTAGCCGCTGCCGTCGACCTTTTCGTGGTGATGCAAACAGACATCCAGTACCAGAGCGCTGACCTGCTTGCCGGCGCGGAGAATCTCACCGCCGGCTTCGGGATGACGGCGAACCGCCGAGAACTCGACATCGCTGAGCTTGCCGGGCTTGTTCAGCACGTCCTGATCGATGGCCATCTTGCCTACATCATGCAGCAGTCCGGCCAGGCCGGCCTCGCGTACCGCGCCCTCCCCCAGGCCAAGTTGCCGCGCGAGTGCGATCATCAACGCACAGACCGCCACCGAGTGCATGTAGGTGTATTCGTCTGCATGCTTGAGCCGCGCCAGGCTGATCAGAGCGCTGGGATGGCGCAGAATCGACTCGGAGATTTCCTCTACCAGCGACTCGGCCTGGCCGAAATCCAGCGCCTTGCCCATGCGCGCATCACCGAACATGCTCATCACAGCCTGCTTGGAGCGGGCGCAGAGCTTGGCGGCGCGCTCCAGCTCGACGTCCATGGCAACGGCCGGCGGGTTGCGCCGACGCTCCACCGCCGCCATCAGGGTGGCCTCAACCTCCTGCTGGGCTTCGGCCACACTACTGGCATGAGCGCCAGCCTCGACATCCAGGCCCTTGCTGACATCAATCCACAGTTCACCGATGCTGCTGGCCTGAATGCGCTGCAGATCCTGCGGCGAATTGAGGACAAATTTCGACTTCCAGAATGGATGATCCATCCATGATCCGCAAAACTCCTGGATGTACATGCCGATACGCAGATCGGCTACGGCAATGCGCTTCAACATCGAGATAATCCAGAGCAGGTTGGCGGGAGGGCTCGAGCCGGACACCTCAGGCCGTCGAACATTCCCTACATGTCACATGGATCAGCATAAGGTCTGCGCAGAAAATGGCCATAGGCCACTAGTCGCAATTTTGAGACAAATTCTCCAGGTGCTTATGATGGCTGCTCCGCGCCCGCCAAGGAGTTGATATGCGTCCCCTGCTGATCGGCCTACTCAATATAGCCCTGCTGCTGAGCAATACCCTGCTGTTGATCGGACCGCTGCTGCTGATCGCCCTGGCCAAGTTCGTACTGCCGGGGCAGGCCGCGCGTGATGCCTGCTCACGGGGAGTGATGTGGGTGGCAGAGTTCTGGGCAGAGAACTGCAAACGCATCTTTGCGCTGCTCACCCCGACGCACTGGGATATCCGCGGCAATGCCGAGCTGCGCAACGACCGCTCCTATCTGGTGATCAGCAACCACCAGTCCTGGGTCGACATCCCGGCGTTGGTGCAGGCATTCAACCGCAAGACGCCCTATTTCAAGTTTTTCCTCAAGCAGCAACTGATCTGGGTCCCCTTCCTGGGCCTGGCCTTCTGGGCGTTGGACTACCCCTTCATGAAGCGCTATTCCAAAGCCTTCCTATTGAAGAACCCGCATATGAAAGGCAAGGACCTGGAGATCACCAAGGCCGCCTGCGAGAAGTTCAAGCGCCTGCCGGTGACAGTGGTCAACTACCTGGAGGGCACCCGCTTCACCCCGGCCAAGCAGGCCCAACAGCAATCCCCCTATCGCTACCTGCTCAAACCCAAGGCCGGCGGCGTGGCGTTCGTACTCGCTGCGCTGGGCGAGCAGATCGATGCGGTGCTGGACGTGACGCTGGTATATCCCGGCAAGCAGGTACCGGGCTTCTGGGCGCTGCTCAGCGGCCAGGTGCCGAAGGTGATCATCGATATCCAGACGCTCGAACTCGATCCGGCGCTGTATCAGGGCGATTACGAAAACGACCCGGCTTTCCGCCTGCAGGTACAGGACTGGGTGTCGGACCTGTGGCTGGCCAAGGACAAGCGCATCGAACAGCTGCGCAGTGAGGCCTGACGCCAGGGCGGAAAAAAGGGAGCCCGAAGGCTCCCTAAGAAGAAGGCGCGGACCAATGCGCCTGGCCGTAAACCTATCTGCGACGCGCGCAGCGCGCCGCCAACGCAACTCGTGGCCCGCAACAGCGCCGGGCCACGCAGCTCGGCATCACGCCGCGCTGAACATCTTGTGCGGGTCGATGACGAATTTCTTCGGCACGCCTGCGTCGAACTCGCCGTAGCCACGCGGTGCGTCGTCCAGGCTGATGACCTGTACGCCAACGATTTCCGCGATGTTGAGGCGATCCCACATGATGGCCTGCATCAGTGCACGGTTGTACTTCATCACCGGGGTCTGGCCGGTGTGGAAGCTGTGCGACTTGGCCCAGCCGAGGCCGAAGCGAATGCTCAGGCTGCCGATCTTGGCAGCGGCATCCACCGCACCCGGGTCTTCGGTGACGTACAGACCGGGGATACCGATCTTGCCGGCGACACGGGTGACCTGCATCAGCGAGTTGAGCACGGTAGCCGGAGCCTCGTGCTTGGCACCTTCGTGACCATGACCGCGGGCCTCGAAGCCCACGCAGTCGATGGCGCAATCCACTTCCGGCTCGCCCAGCAGCGCGGCGATCTGCTCGTGCAGCGGGGTGTCCAGCGACAGGTCGGCGATCTCGAAGCCCTGCGCCTTGGCATGCGCCAGACGGGCCGGGTTGAGGTCACCGACGATGACCACGGCAGCGCCGAGCAGGCGGGCCGAGGCGGCAGCCGCCAGACCGACCGGGCCGGCACCTGCGACGTAAACGGTGGAGCCCGGGCCAACGCCAGCGGTAACGGCGCCGTGATAGCCGGTAGGCAGAATGTCGGACAGGCAGGTCAGGTCACGGATCTTCTCCATGGCCTTGTCGCGATCCGGCAGTTTGAGCAGGTTGAAGTCGGCGTAGGGCACCAGCACATATTCGGCCTGGCCGCCGGTCCAGTCGCCCATGTCGACGTAGCCATAGGCACCGCCGGCACGCGCCGGGTTGACGGTCAGGCAGACGCCGGTGTGCTGTTCCTTGCAACTGCGGCAACGACCGCAGGCGACGTTGAAGGGCACGGAAACCAGATCACCGATCTGCAGACGCTCGACGTCGCGGCCCTTCTCGATCACCTCGCCGGTGATCTCATGGCCCAGAACCAGGCCGACCTGAGCGGTGGTACGACCGCGCACCATGTGCTGGTCGGAGCCGCAGATGTTGGTGGAAACGACCTTCAGGATGACCCCGTGCTCGATCTTCTTGCCGCGCGGATCCTGCATTTTCGGGTAGTCGATCTTCTGTACTTCGACCTTGCCCGCGCCGAGGTAAACCACACCACGATTATCAGACATGCGTAACTCTCCTTCTTGTTGTGGACACAAGGCGCGACCGGCGGTCGCGCGGCCTTGCACTGGAGCCTCTTTTGTTGCCGGTCACCGCCGGGACAGCCTGGCAGGGCGATGAACCTAAGGTGCGCTATGCGCACCGATTTCCTGCATTGATCGCTACGGCGGTGCCTGTCGCGGTACTGCGTTCAGGCGTTGAGCACCACCGTCCGGTTGGCATTGAGAAACACGCGGCGGTCGATGTGGTAACCGACTGCGCGCGCCAGAGTCAGACACTCGATGTCGCGGCCTTTGGCGATCAGGTCCTCGGGGTAGTGGGCGTGATCCACCGTCTCCACGCCCTGGGCGATGATCGGCCCCTCGTCGAGATGGTCATTGACATAGTGAGCGGTCGCGCCGACCAGCTTGACGCCTTTCTGGTACGCCTGGTGGTAGGGCTTGGCGCCCTTGAAACCGGGCAGCAGCGAGTGATGGATATTGATCGCCCGACCGTCCAGCTTGCGGCACAGGTCGGCGGACAGCACCTGCATGTAACGGGCGAGCACCACCAGCTCGGCACCGGTTTCCTCTACCACCTGCATCACCCGGCGTTCCTGCGCGGGCTTGTCGTTGGGGTCGAGGGGGAAGTGGTGGTACGGAATGCCATGCCAGCTCGCCAGCGGTTCCAGATCCGGATGGTTGGACACCACCGCCACCACATCCATGGCCAGCTGGCCGATGCGTTGGCGATAGAGCAGATCGTTCAGGCAGTGATCGGCCTTGGAAACCATCAGCACCACCTTGGCGCGATACCCCGGCGGCGTCAGCTCGACCTGCATGCCGAAAGGCGCCAGACGCTCGGCCACTCCGGCGCGGAACGCCGCCTCGTCGAAACCTTCCGGCTGGCGGAACTCGACACGGATGAAGAAGCGCGAGGACAGCCGGTCGTCGAACGAATGGTGCTCGGTGACATAGCAGCGTTGCTCGAACAGAAAACGCGTCACCGCATCCACGGTACCGAGCACGCTCGGACAATGAGCGGTGAGAATCCAGGTGTCGGGGGTGCGGCTCATAATAGACTCCGAGACAAACTCCGTTGCTTTGCCCCCCTCTCCCATTTATGGGAGAGGGGCCGGGGGAGAGGGCTATCCGAATCAACGCAGTCTGCCCTTCCCCTCTCCCCGCAGGGAGCCGTTCGATATCAGGCCTCGACCGCCAACCCATACTCCGCGCTGGCATCCTGCAGCCACAGCCAGAAGTAGTCGGAGAAACTGCGGCGCACCAGCAGCTCCCAGGTGTCCTCGCCGGTGTGGCGAATCACCAGTTGGGACTTGGCGAACACCGTACCGACTGCCTTGCCCACCGGGAAGTTGCGCGGATGTACGTCGTAGCTGCTGGACTTCATCAGCAGTTCGCGCACCTTCGGACCACGCAGCTCGAGCAGGGTCTGCCCGCCGCTGACGTTGACCACCGAAATGTGCTGACCAGCCAGGGCGTCGCGCAGCTTGCGCTCGACCTCGAACTCGGTACCGCCAGGCACGATCAGCAGCCATTCATCCGGGCCCAGCCACTGCAGCGAAGTCTCGCCACTGGCCACCAGGCCTAGCGCGCCTGGCAGCTCCAGGCCCAGCGCCTTGTGCACGCCACCGGCGAAGTCGGCATCGTCGGCGTCGCCGCGCAGAACCAGATGGCCCAGCAGCTTCTTCTCGCGCAGGGTCACCCCGGCGCCCTTGCGGCCCTTGCCGACCAGCTCATGCAGGCCGGCGTGGTGCAGAGGCGATTGCCCGGCGACATCGTCGGGGCGTTGCTTGTAGACATTCACGTTAGACATTCTGGCGGTCCCCTTTCGGGTCATAGAACACGGGGCTGACGATTTCGGCTTCGATCACGCTGCCATCGGCCAGCGGCGCGAACACGCGCTCGCCGATACGCGACAGGCCACCCCTGACCAGGGCCATGGCAAAGCTGTAACCCATGGCCGCACTCATGTAGCTGGAAGTGACGTGACCAACCATGGTCATCGGGATCGGCTGCTTGGGATCGAACACCAGCTGTGCGCCTTCCGGCAGGACCTTGTTCGGGTCCAGCGGCTTGAGGCCGATCAGCTGCTTGCGGTTTTCCTTCAGGCAGTCCTCGCGATTCATGCCGCGCCAGCCGATCCAGGAGAAGGGTTTGGTACGACCCACGCACCAGCCCATGCCCAGATCGTCCGGGGTGACCGAACCGTCGGTGTCCTGACCAACGATGATGAAACCCTTCTCGGCACGCAGCACGTGCATGGTCTCGGTGCCGTAAGGCGTCAGGCCATGCTTCTTGCCGGCTTCGACGATCTTCTCCCACACGCCCAGAGCGTAGTCGGCCTGCACGTTGACTTCGTAGGAGAGCTCGCCGGTGAAGGAGATGCGGAACACGCGAGCCGGTACACCACCGACCTTGCCTTCCTTCCAGGTCATGAAGGGGAAGGCATCTTTATCCAGATCGATGTCGGTGACCTCGGCCAGCAGCTTGCGGCTGTTCGGGCCGGACAGGGTCATGGTCGCCCAGTGGTCGGTGACCGAGGTGAAGTACACCTTCAGCTCCGGCCATTCGGTCTGATGGTAGATCTCCAGCCATTCCATCACGCGGCCGGCGCCGCCGGTGGTGGTGGTCATGACGAAATGGTTGTCGGCCAGACAGGCGGTGACGCCGTCGTCGAAGACCATGCCGTCTTCCTTGCACATCAGGCCGTAGCGGGCCTTGCCCACGTCCAGCTTGGTCCAGGCGTTGGTGTAGACGCGGTTGAGGAACTCGCGCGCATCCGGGCCCTGGATGTCGATCTTGCCCAGGGTCGAAGCATCGAGGATGCCGACAGCATTGCGTACGGCCAGGCACTCGCGCGCCACAGCGGCATGCATGTCTTCACCGTTCTTGGGGAAGTACCAGGGGCGCTTCCACTGGCCGACGTCCTCGAACTCGGCGCCGTTCTCCAGATGCCATTTCTGCATGGCGGTGTAGCGCTTGGGCTCGAACAGCTCGCCGCAGTGACGGCCAGCGATCGCGCCGAAGGTCACCGGGGTGTAGTTCGGGCGGAACATCGTGGTGCCCATTTCGGCAATGCTGATGCCCATCGACTTGGCGGCGATGGCCAGGCCGTTGATGTTGCCCAGCTTGCCCTGGTCGGTACCGAAGCCCAGCGCGGTGTAGCGCTTGACGTGCTCGACCGACTCGAAGCCCTCGCGGGTGGCCAGCTCGATGCCGGCAGCGGTGACGTCATTCTGCTGATCGACGAACTGCTTGGGCGCACGCGAGGTGCCCTTGTCGTGCGGCACCTGGAACAGCGCGACCGAGGCTTCCTCGATACGCTTCTCGGCCTTCGGCAGACTGCCGGTCACGGCGTTGAAACCCACTTCGGCAGCTGCCTTGGCGCCGGCTTCGAAACCATCGGCCAGGGCGTCGCCCAGACCGAACACGCCGTTGACCGCACCGGCGCAGTGACGCTTCTGGAAGCCTTCACCCGGAACGAACGCCAGGATGTCTTCACGCCAGACAGGACGGCCGCCCAGGTGCGAAGCCAGGTGCACCACCGGGCTGTAACCGCCGGAGCTCACGATCAGATCGCAGTCGACCACTTCACCGGGGCTGGTGACCTTGTGCTTGGCCAGATCGATGGCGCAGATGCGCGCACCGGTCACACGCTTGCTGCCACGCGCCTCGACCACGGCACTGCCGGTGAGTACGCGCACACCGCGGCGACGCGCTTCTTCGACCCAGCTGCCACGCGGGTTGCTACGGGCGTCGGCCACGGCCACCACCTGGCGACCGGCGTCGAGCCAGTCCAGTACCACGCGGTAGGCGTAATCGTTGTTGGTCGACAGCACCAGCTTCTGGCCGGGCGCTACGCCGTAGCGACGTACGTAGGTCGACACGGCATCGGCCAGCATGTTGCCGGGCACGTCGTTGTTGGCGTAAACCAGCGGGCGCTCGTGGGCACCGGTGGCCAGCACCACGCGACCGGCACGCACACGGTGCATGCGCTGACGCGGCTGGCCCATCGGCGCGACTTCGCCGAGGTGATCGGTGAGGCGCTGGTGGATGGTGAGGAAATTGTGGTCGTGGTAACCGTTGACCGTGGCACGCGGCAGCAGGGTCACTTCCGGCATCTTTTGCAGCTCGGCGATGGCCTTGGCGGCCCAGTCAGCAGCCGGCTTGTCATCGAGCATCTCGCGGGTCGACAGCAGGCTGCCACCGAACTCTTCCTGTTCGTCGGCCAGGATCACCCGCGCACCACTGCGGCCGGCGGCCAGGGCCGCGGCCAGACCGGCAGGGCCGGCACCGACCACCAGCACGTCGCAGTGCTGGTTCAGGTAGTCGTAGATATCCGGGTCGTTTTCCTTGGGCGAGCGACCCAGGCCCGCGGCCTTACGAATGTACTTCTCGTAGGTCAGCCACAGGTTCTGCGGATACATGAAAGTCTTGTAGTAGAAACCGGGCGGCATCATGCCGCCGCCGACCTTGCCGAGAATGCCCATCAGGTCGGTGTTCACGCTCGGCCAGCCGTTGGTGCTGGTAGCGGTGAGGTTCGCGTACAGCGCCTGCTGGGTAGCACGCACGTTGGGGATCTGCGCCGCCTCGGTGGAGCCGATCTGCAGCACGGCATTGGGCTCTTCGGCACCCGCAGCAACGATGCCGCGCGGACGCGAATACTTGAAGCTGCGGCCGACCACGTCGACGCCGTTGGCCAGCAGCGCGGCGGCCAGAGTATCGCCGGCGTAACCCTGATAGGTCTGGCCGTTGAAGCTGAAGGTCAAGGGCTGGCTGCGGTCGATGCGGCCACCCTGGGAAAGACGATTGACCTGGCTCATGCCGTTACTCCTTGGTCGACTGCCTTTTTCGCGGTGAGCGATGCCTCAGTCACGCTGGGGAGCTCGCCGATCTTGTAGGTTTCGAGAATTTCGTAGCTCACCGTGTGACGGGTGACGTTGAAGTACTGACGGCAGCCCGCCGCGTGAATCCACAGCTCGTGGTGGATGCCGCGCGGGTTGTCACGGAAGAACAGGTACTCGCCCCACTCCTCGTCAGTGCAGGCGTTCGGGTCCAGCGGGCGGGCGATGTGCGCCTGGCCGCCAGCGTGGAATTCTTCTTCGGAACGCAGTTCGCCACAGTGAGGGCAGAAGATGTGCAGCATGGTCGCTACCTCCGGTAAATCTTCAAACCCGCTCGGATGACCGCGCGGGGCAAGCTTGTCTCCCCTCTCCCGCGGGAGAGGGGTTGTGGGTGAGGGGTGCGGTGTCCACCGCTCTACCCTCTCCCGCCCTTCGGGCACCCTCTCCCATCAATGGGAGAGGGCGTTTGTTCTCCCCTCTCCCGCTTGCGGGAGAGGGGTTGGGGGAAAGGGTTGCGGTGTAGACCGCTCTACCCTCTCCCGGCCCTTCGGGCCACCCTCTCCCGCAAGCGGGAGAGGGTCATCGGATGCCATCCCTGCGGGATGAATGTTTAATGCGCCACACCGGCTGCGCCGTGCTCGTCGATCAGGGCACCGTTGTGGAAGCGCTCGATGGAGAACGCCTTGGCCAGCGGATGCATCTCGCCCTTGGCCAGGCTGGCCGCGAACACGTGACCCGAACCCGGCGTGGCCTTGAAGCCACCGGTACCCCAACCGCAGTTGAAGTACAGATTCTTCACCGGGGTCTTGGCGATGATCGGGCAGGCATCCGGCGTGGTGTCGACGATGCCACCCCACTGGCGGTTCATGCGCACGCGCGAAAGCACCGGGAACATCTCGACGATGGCCTGCAGGGTGTGTTCGATGGTCGGATAGGAGCCGCGCTGACCGTAGCCGTTGTAGCCGTCGATGCCGGCGCCGATGACCAGGTCGCCCTTGTCCGACTGGCTGATGTAGCCGTGTACGGCGTTGGACATGATCACCGTGTCGATGATCGGCTTGATCGGCTCGGAGACCAGCGCCTGCAGCGGGTGCGATTCCAGCGGCAGGCGGAAGCCGGCGAGCTTGGCCAGGTGCCCGGAGTTACCGGCGGCGACCACGCCGACACGCTTGGCGCCGATGAAGCCCTTGCTGGTTTCCACGCCGATCACCGCGCCGTTTTCCTTGCGGAAACCGATCACTTCGGTCTGCTGGATCAGGTCGACGCCCAGGGCGTCAGCGGCGCGGGCAAAGCCCCAGGCCACCGCATCGTGACGGGCCACGCCGCCACGACGCTGCAGCGAGGCGCCGAGAATCGGGTAACGGGTATTCTTCGAGCAATCCAGGTAAGGGATCATCTCCGCCACCTGCTTGGCGTCCACCACCTCGCCGTCGATACCGTTGAGGCGGTTGGCGCTGACACGACGCTCGATGTCACGCATGTCCTGCAGGGTGTGGCCGAGGTTGAACACGCCACGCTGAGAGAACATGACGTTGTAGTTCAGGTCCTGCGACAGACCTTCCCACAGCTTCATCGCGTGCTCGTACAGGTGCGCCGACTCGTCCCACAGGTAGTTGGAACGCACGATGGTGGTGTTGCGCGCGGTGTTGCCACCACCCAGCCAGCCCTTCTCGACCACGGCGACGTTCTTCACGCCGAACTCCTTGGCCAGGTAGTAGGCCGTAGCCAGGCCGTGGCCGCCACCGCCGACGATGATCACATCGTAAACCGGCTTGGGCGTTGGGTTACGCCACATGCGCTGCCAGTTCTCATGATGGCTGAACGAGTGCTTGAACAGGCCGAAGCCGGAATAACGTTGCATGGGCATGCTCCAGGGTTCTACTGCCCTCTCGCGACTGCGCGAGAGGGGCCGAGAGAGAGGGTTGGCTTAGCGATAGACCGGATAATCCGCGCACAGCCCGGCGACCAGCTTGGCCACCTGCGCCTCGACATCGGCGTCGCCGAGGTGGTCGAGGATGTCGCAGATCCAGCCAGCCAGCGTCTCGCACTGCGCGACCTTGAAGCCACGAGTGGTAACGGCCGGGGTACCGATGCGGATACCCGAGGTCACGAACGGCGATTGCGGGTCGTTCGGCACGGCGTTCTTGTTCACGGTGATGCCGGCGCGGCCCAGAGCAGCATCGGCCTCTTTACCGGTCAGACCCTGCTTGATCAGGCTGAGCAGGAACAGGTGATTGTCGGTACCACCGGAAACCACCTCGTAACCGCGCTGAACGAAGACCTTGGCCATGGCCTGAGCGTTGTCGATCACCTGCTGCTGATAAGCCTTGAACTCAGGCTCCATGGCTTCCTTGAAGCACACGGCCTTGGCCGCGATCACGTGCATCAGCGGGCCGCCCTGGGCGCCCGGGAACACGGCAGAGTTGAGTTTCTTCTCGATCTCTTCGTTGGCCTTGGCCAGGATCAGGCCGCCACGCGGACCGCGCAGGGTCTTGTGGGTGGTGGTGGTGACCACGTCGGCGAACGGGATCGGGTTGGGGTACAGGCCAGCAGCAACCAGACCCGCCACGTGCGCCATGTCGACGAACAGCAGCGCCCCGACCTTATCGGCGATGGCGCGGAAGCGCGGGAAGTCCAGGGTTTTGGAATAAGCGGAGAAGCCGGCGACGATCATCTTCGGCTTGTGCTCGACAGCCAGGCGCTCGACCTCGTCATAGTCGATCAGGCCGGTAGCAGGATCCAGGCCGTACTGCACGGCGTTATACAGCTTGCCCGAGGAGGACACCTTGGCGCCGTGGGTCAGGTGACCACCGTGAGCCAGGCTCATGCCGAGGATGGTGTCGCCGGCGTTGAGCAGCGCCAGGTAGACAGCGGAGTTGGCGGACGAGCCGGAGTGCGGCTGGACGTTGGCGAAGTCGGCGCCGAACAGCTGCTTGGCGCGGTCGATGGCCAGTTGCTCGACCTTGTCGACGTACTCGCAGCCACCGTAATAACGCTTGCCCGGATAACCTTCGGCGTACTTGTTGGTCAGGCCGCTGCCTTGCGCTTCCATCACACGCTGGCTGCAATAGTTTTCCGAGGCGATCAGCTCGATATGCTCTTCCTGACGGCGTTCTTCCTGATTGATCGCCGCGAGCAACTCGTCGTCGTAACCTTGAATCTGATCTTGCTTGCTGAACATCTCGACTCTCCTGCAGCGCCTTTGGGCGGCGGTCTTGGACTAACGGGCCGGCAAGGCCCTGTGGAGCGATGGTAGGGCCGGCCATGCCCCCCCAGATGCCTGCTAACGCCGTGAGAGCATTTGTTTGCGACATAGCCCTGTCGCAATCAGGCGAGTCGAGATGAGCGCATCGCTTTGCGCACAAATCAGGTGGATCAGGCTGTGGATAAACCGTGCATACAGCACGCAGACCTAGCGCCTGCGCGGGGCGCAGGACAACGGACATTTCCTGACCAATATCAATCAGTTAGCAAGAACAGGCATGCACAGAAACTGTGGACGAGCCTGTGGAAAAGCTGTCGATCGACGGCTGCGGGGCGCACCGGCTCTGAACCTGGCGCGAAAGGTCGATATCTGCACAGCGAAACAGCTCGCACGGCTTATCCACCAGCGACAGTTCAGGCGACGGAAATCGGCTGGGGATATGCACAGAAGTTGTGGATTAAAGTGTGCATAGGCTGTTCGACACGGGCGCAACGGCAGAGCTGCCGGGGCCTCCCGAGAAGCGACTAAAAATCGAACAGGATCAACGAGTTATATTTGCCTTGTGCACAAATACTGGGGACGGGGTTGTGCACTGGCTGTGGAAACACGGCGCCAGGCCAGAGCCCATGGGGCTCCGGCCTGCATGCGCACTAATCGCTCAACACAGGATTAGGGCTTGAGCTTGCCGCTGCAGCTGCTGGATGCGTTCACCAGACGCTGCTGCATCGCAGTATCGGGAGGTGACTGGCGGGCCATCTCCTGCAGCTCGGCTTCACTGAACTCCTCACTGACCTTGGTCGCAGCGCAGTCGCAATAGGCTCGCAATTGGGGCTCCTCATATCCCGCCGGCGCGCCAGCGATGCACTGCTGAACGAACTCGGTCTTGGCGTTATCCGACCACTGGGCAGCGGAAACGGGCAGCGCCACAGCCAGCGGCAGGGCAAGGGCGAGCAGGTGACGATAAGTCATATGACACTCCTTCTCTTGATTGCGAAGGGCGGATCGAGTGCCGCCCTCTGCTAGGTGTGAACCCCAGGGCAAGCCTCAAGTTCCATCTCCAAGCCGAACGGCCGTTCGCGAACGGACCACGCAGTACGCATCAGCGCAACAACTCGTCGCCGCCTCGGACGCCTGAAGCGGGGCCTTGAGAGTAAAGTTGACGCTTTGCCGGCAGACCTGCCGCCAGGCTCTTCAGAAGGAACGCACCCATGCCCGACAATGCCCAGCAATTCGCCAGTGACAATTACTCCGGCATCTGTCCCGAAGCCTGGGCCGCCATGGCCGAAGCCAACCAAGGCCATCAGCGCGCCTACGGCGATGACGAATGGACGGCACGCGCTGCCGATCATTTCCGCCGCCTGTTCGAGACCGATTGCGAAGTGTTCTTCGCTTTCAACGGCACCGCCGCCAACTCGCTGGCCCTGGCCTCGCTGTGCCAGAGCTATCACAGCGTGATCTGCTCGGAGACCGCGCACGTCGAGACCGACGAGTGCGGCGCGCCGGAATTCTTCTCCAACGGTTCCAAGCTACTACTGGCCAAGACCGACAACGGCAAGCTGACGCCACAGGCGATCCGCGAGATCGCGCTCAAGCGCCAGGACATTCACTACCCGAAACCACGGGTGGTCACTCTCACCCAGGCCACCGAGGTCGGCACCGTCTACCGCCCGGAGGAAGTCCGCGCCATCAGCCAGGTCTGCAAGGAGCTGAAGCTCAACCTGCACATGGACGGCGCGCGCTTCTCCAACGCCTGCGCCTTCCTCGGCTGCAGCCCGGCGGAGCTGACCTGGAAAGCCGGTGTCGACGTGCTGTGCTTCGGCGGCACCAAGAACGGCATGGCAGTGGGTGAGGCGATCATCTTCTTCAACAAGGCGCTGGCCGAAGACTTCGACTACCGCTGCAAGCAGGCCGGCCAGCTGGCCTCGAAGATGCGCTATCTGTCGGCGCCCTGGGTCGGCATCCTGCAGGATGACGCCTGGCTCAGGTATGCCAACCACGCCAACCGCTGCGCGCAGCTGCTGGCATCGCTGGTCGAAGACGTGCCAGGCGTCAGCCTGATGTTCCCGGTGGAAGCCAACGGCGTATTCCTGCAACTGTCGGAGCCGGCCATCGCCGCCCTCACCGCCCGCGGCTGGCGCTTCTATACCTTTATCGGCGCCGGTGGCGCGCGCTTCATGTGCTCGTGGGATACCGACGAAGCCCGCGTACGCCAGCTGGCCGCCGACATCCGCGAAGTGATGGGCGCCTGAAAACGACAGAAGCCCCACAAGTGGGGCTTCTGATTGTGCAGCAGATGAAATCCGGCAACGACGGGACTGGCAACCCGGATTGCAGCCGGACTCCACCTTGCGGCGATCAATAATCGATCGCCACGTCTCCTTTCGGCACGCTGCAGCACGACAGGATATAGCCTTCGGCCACGTCCTCGTCGGTGATGCCGCCGTTGTGCTCCATATCCACTTCGCCTGCCGTCTTCATCACCTTGCAGGTGCCGCAGATACCCATACCGCAGGCCTTGGGAATATGCAGGCCAAGCTTGGCAGCGGCGGCATGCACGGTTTCGCCGGGGGCGACCCGAATGCTCTTGCCGGTGCTGGTGAACTCGACCTGATGCAGATCGCCGACCGGCACCTCGGGGGCCTCGGCGGCCTCGGCAGCCAGCTCCTTGACCTCGGCACGAATCTCCGGCGGCGTCGGGCCGAAGGCTTCTTCGTGGTAACGACTCATGTCGTAGCCGGCCACTTCCAGCAGGCGCTTGACCGCGCTCATGTAGGGAGTCGGGCCGCAGCAGAAGATTTCCCGCTCGAGGAAGTCCGGCGCCATCAGCTCCAGCATCGGCTTGTTCAGGTAACCGCGATATCCGGCCCAGGACTCGCCCAGGCCGTGCTTCTCGCAAATCACGTGCAGGCTGAAGTTGTTGATGCGCGCCGCCATATGCTCCAGCTCGCGCTGGTAAATGATGTCCTTGGGCGAGCGCGCACTGTGCACGAAGACCATGTCGACGTTGGCATTGGTGTCATAGAACCAGCGCGCCATCGACATCACCGGCGTGATGCCGACGCCGCCCGACAGGAAAAGCACCTTGTCGGACGGGAAGTCGATGGCGTTGAACAGCCCTACCGGACCATGCACCGGCACCTCGTCGCCTTCCTTGAGGTTGTCGTGCAGCCAGTTCGACACCTTGCCACCCGGCACGCGCTTGATGGTGATGGAGAAGCTGTAAGGCACCGAAGGCGAGCTGGAGATGGTGTAGGAACGCATGATCGGCTGACCGTCGATCTCCAGCTCCAGGGTGACGAACTGTCCAGGCTTGAAGAAGAACAGCACGGGCTGGTCGGCCATGAAACAGAAGGTGCGGACATCCCAGGTTTCCTGGATGACCTTGACGCAGCGCACCAGGTGGCGGCCATTGGTCCAGGTCTGCGTGGTAACCGGGTTGAGGAAGGAGTTAGTGGTGGTCATGAACAGCTCTCCACACGGCCGGATATCGGCTCATATGGGGCGGATTGTGCGAAAGGCTGAGTGCCGTCATTTATCTAACAGCGACATCCGCATACTTATCGCGACCTGCCCCAATACACGGGGCTTGGCGCGTCGGAAACAAATCCGGCCATGTCGTCCATGGATAAGGATTCACCTTTGCCCGGATCCACACTCCGCCTCACCAAGCATGCATGCCCCTAGCAGGCAGCAGCGGTCTCTCAACACCTTGCGGCACATACCGTATCAGCCACCATTTCCGGCAGGTGCAAGGCACCGGCCAATTGAGGAGTCATCATGGACTGCACCCAAAACCTGAGCCTGGGCGACCCACTGGAGCCCGTCCGCAAGGCCACTGCCCAGATGCTGCACGAGCGCGACCACACCTTCTCGCTGCCGCAGCCCTTCTATAACGACGAGCGCCTGTTCCAGGTCGACATGCAGGAAATCTTCCTCAAGGAATGGCTCATCGCCGGCATGACTTGCGAGATTCCGGCCAAAGGCAACTTCATCACCCAGCAGATCGGTGACAACCCGGTCGTCATCATCCGCGGCAACGACAACCAGATCCACGCCTTCCACAACGTCTGCCGTCACCGCGGCTCGCGCCTGTGCGTAACTGACAAGGGCAAGGTGGCCAAGCTGGTCTGCCCGTACCACCAGTGGACCTACGAGCTGGACGGCCGCCTGCTGTTCGCCGGCACCGAGATGGGTCAGGACTTCAAACTGTCCGACTACAACCTCAAGCCGGTTGCCTGCAAAACCGCTGGCGGCTTCATCTTCATCTCGCTGGCGGAGAACCCGCCTGCCATCGACGAGTTCCTGGCCACCCTGGCCCACTACATGGAACCGTACGATATGGAAAACACCAAGGTTGCCGTGCAGAGCGTCATGCGCGAGCAGGCCAACTGGAAACTGGTGCTGGAGAACAACCGCGAGTGCTACCACTGCAACGGTTCGCACCCGGAGTTGCTCAACACCCTGCTGGAATGGGACGACGTAACCGACCCGCGCGCCAGCCAGGCGTTCAAGGACCAGGTCGCCGAGTGCACCACCCGCTGGGACAAGGACAACATTCCCTACGCCCACGCCAGCTTCGGCCTGCGCAACCGTATCGTGCGCATGCCGCTGCTCAAGGGCACCGTATCCATGACCATGGACGGCAAGCAGGGCTGCAAGAAGCTGATGGGCCGCATCACCGACCCGGACCTGGGCTCGATGCGCATCCTGCACCTGCCGCACTCGTGGAACCACTGCATGGGTGACCACATGATCAACTTCACCGTGTGGCCGATCAGCGCCCAGGAGTCGATCGTCATCACCAAGTGGCTGGTACACAAGGATGCCGTGGAAGGCGTCGACTACGACGTGGCGCGCCTGCGCGAAGTCTGGGATGCCACCAACGACCAGGACCGCCGCCTGGGCGAGGAAAACCAGCGCGGTATCAACTCCACCGCCTACCAGCCCGGCCCGTACTCCAAGACCTACGAGTTCGGCGTGATCAACTTCCTCGACTGGTACAGCGAGCGCATGCTCAACAACCTCGACGACACCCCGGCGCAGAACCTGCGTCAGGTCGCGGGCGAGTGATGACGCTCAGCCTGCTACTGTTGATCGGGCTCACAGCCTACGGGCTGCTGGCCTGCCGACCGAACGCAGGCTAAGGCAAATCAAGAAACCCCCGGCTCCGCAAGGAGACCGGGGTTTTCTTTTGCCGCCCTGCTCCGCTCAGGCGGCATGGAGCCGAAATGGCCGGAAGCAACGTCTGACGTAAGCGCGCGACACCCGAAAGCTGCACGCAGGTATGCAGGCCAAGAAAAAGCCCCGCCAGATCGCTCTGGCGGGGCTTTTCATTTCAGCCTGAAAAGACTCAGACCTTGGCGCGTTCGAAGCGCTTGCGGTCGTTCTCGTTCAGGTACTTCTTACGCAGACGGATCGACTTCGGCGTGACTTCCACCAGCTCGTCGTCGGCGATGAATTCCAGCGCCTGCTCGAGGGTGAACTTGATCGGTGGTACCAGGGCGATGACTTCGTCCTTGCCGGAAGCACGCATGTTGTCGAGCTTCTTGCCCTTGGTGGGGTTGATCACCAGGTCGTTGTCACGGCTGTTGATACCGCACAGCTGGCCTTCGTAGATTTCCTGACCCGGCTCGAGGAACAGCTTGCCGCGCGCCTGCAGGGTTTCCAGCGAGTAGGTCAGCGCGGTGCCGGTGGCCATGGAGACCAGGACGCCGTTCTGACGGTTGGTGACTTCGCCCGCCTTGATCGCGCCGTAATGGCTGAAGGTCGAGGTCAGGATGCCGCTGCCCGAGGTCAGGGTCAGGAAGTTGTTACGGAAGCCGATCAGGCCGCGCGCCGGGATGGTGTATTCCAGGCGGATACGGCCCTTGCCATCGGGAACCATGTTGGTCAGATCGCCCTTGCGCAGGCCCATCTGCTCCATCACCGAACCCTGGTGCTGTTCTTCGATGTCGATGGTGACGTTCTCGTACGGCTCTTGTTTCTCGCCGGCTTCGTTCTCGATGATCACCACTTCAGGACGGCCGACGGCAAGCTCGAAGCCTTCGCGACGCATGGTTTCGATCAGCACCGACAGGTGCAGTTCGCCACGGCCGGAGACCTTGAACTTCTCCGGGGTCTCGCCCGGCTCGACGCGCAGGGCGACGTTGTGCAGCAGTTCCTTCTCCAGGCGATCCTTGATGTTGCGGCTGGTGACGAACTTGCCTTCCTTGCCGGCGAACGGCGAGTCGTTGACCTGGAAGGTCATGCTCACGGTCGGCTGGTCGACGGTCAGCGGCGGCAGGGCCTCGACGTTGTTCTGATCGCACAGGGTGTCGGAGATGAACAGCTCGTCCATGCCCGATACACAGACGATGTCACCGGCAGTGGCTTCCTGCACTTCGACGCGCTGCAGGCCGGAGTGGCCCATGATCTTCAGGATACGGCCGTTGCGACGCTTGCCGTCGGCACCGATGGCGGTCACCGGGCTGTTGGCCTTGATGGTGCCGCGGGCGATGCGACCGATGCCGATCACGCCGAGGAAGCTGTTGTAGTCCAGCTGCGAGATCTGCATCTGGAACGGACCGTTGACGTCGACGACCGGAGCCGGAACGTGGTCGACGATGGCCTGGAACAGCGCGTCCATGTTGTCGTCCATCTTCTCGTGGTCCATGCCGGCGATGCCGTTCAGGGCCGAGGCGTAGACGATCGGGAAGTCCAGCTGCTCGTCGGTGGCGCCGAGGTTGTCGAACAGGTCGAAGATCTGGTCGATGACCCAGTCAGGGCGCGCACCCGGACGGTCGATCTTGTTCACCACGACGATCGGACGCAGGCCGGCCTTGAACGCCTTCTGGGTCACGAAGCGGGTTTGCGGCATCGGGCCGTCCTGAGCGTCGACTACCAGCAATACGGAGTCGACCATGCTCATCACACGCTCCACTTCACCGCCGAAGTCGGCGTGTCCGGGGGTGTCGACGATGTTGATGTTGTAGTCGCCCCACTTCAGCGCAGTGTTCTTGGCCAGAATGGTAATGCCGCGCTCTTTCTCCTGGTCGTTGGAGTCCATGACGCGCTCGTTTTCCGCTTCTTTGCGGTCGAGGGTGCCGGACAGACGCAGCAGTTTGTCGACGAGGGTGGTTTTGCCATGGTCGACGTGGGCGATGATGGCGATGTTGCGCAGATTTTCGATCACTGTGTGTATCTCGATCAGAGGATTCGGTGTGTCGCCCAGCCTGGACGACGAATATGAAGAAAACTGTTTCAGCGAACCAGACAGGGCATCGCTTGAAGCGCTGGGTCGGGAGGGCGATGGCGGATACTCCCGCCATTCAACCCCGGCGTCCTATGCCGGACGATAAACGCGCACATTGGCATGCCCCTCGCTCAGCAGGTGATGGGCATGCAGGCGGCTCATGACGCCCTTGTCGCAATACAGCAGGTACTGGCGGTTCTCATCCAGTTCCTTGAATTTGTTGTTCAGCGCATAGAACGGCAGCGCCTGCACCTCGACGCCCGGCACGTCCAGCGGCTCGTCTTCGGCAGCATCGGGATGGCGAATGTCGATGACGATCTGCCCGGCCAGCGCCTCACGCACCTCCTCGACCTGCACGTCCTTGCCCAGCTCGTCGATCACGCGGTCGATGGGCAGTTGGGTGGCACGTTCCAGAGCACGATCGAGGATGGCCATGTCGAACTGCGCCTCCTCCTTCTCGACGCGGTAACCGCGCGCCTTGGTGGTCGGGTTGACCGAGATAACGCCACAGTACTCAGGCATGTTCTTGGCGAACTCGGCGGTGCCGATCTGCGTGGCGGTGTCGATGATGTCCTGCTTGTGGCTGGCGATCAGCGGACGCATCACCAGCATGTCGGTCGCCGAATCGATCACCGCCAGGTTGGTCAGGGTCTGGCTCGACACCTGGCTGATCGCCTCCCCGGTGACCAGCGCCTCGATCTGCAGTTTTTCGGCAACACGGCTGGCGGCGCGCAGCATCATGCGCTTGAGGATGACGCCCATCTGGCTGTTGTCGACCTTGCCGAGAATCTCGCCGACCACTTCTTCGAACGGCACGCTGACGAACAGCACGCGCTGCGAGCGGCCGAACTTCTGCCAGATGTAGTGCGCCACTTCCATCACGCCCAATTCATGGGCACGGCCACCCAGATTGAAAAAGCAGAAGTGGCTGACCAGACCGCGACGCATCATCTGATAGGCCGCGACGGTGGAGTCGAAACCGCCGCTCATCAGCACCAGAGTCTGCTCCAGCGAGCCCAGCGGGTAGCCGCCGAGGCCTTCGTGACGGTTGTGCACCACGAAGAGGCGCTGGTCACGAATTTCCATGCGCACTTCGACTTCCGGCTTCTTCAGGTCGATGCCGGCTGCACCGCACTCCTGGCGCAGGCGCGAACCGACATGACGCTCGACATCGATGGAGCTGAACACGTGCTTGCCGCCGCGCTTGCAGCGTACAGCGAAGATCTTGCCCGGCAGCTGGTCGGCGTAGTGGCGCTTGCAATGCTCGGTGATCTCGTCCAGATCGCCCAGCGGGTATTCGTTGACTTCGAGGAACAGGCCGATGCCCGGTGTGTTGCGCAGGCGTTCGGTCATCTCGCTGAGCAGGCGCGGATCGTCCAGGTCGGTCTCGACCTCCAGGTTGTCCCAGACACCCGTGACCCGCAGCTCGGGGTCAAGGTCACGCAGCACGGAGCGAATGTTCTTCCCCAACTGGCGAATGAACTGCTTGCGCACCGGGCGACTCTTGATGGTGATTTCCGGGAAAACTTTGACGATCAGCTTCATGAATAGGCCGCCCACTTGGGGGACGAAAAAACAGGGGCGCGGATTATAGCGGAAATTGTTCAAGCTTTGACCAAAAATACTGCAGCGCCGAGACAGTGCACCAAAATAGGTCTTCACGAGAAATTGCAGCCCTCAAATGGTGCAAATATCTGCACGAGATCAGCGTGCAGCCGGCGCAGCGCCTGAGTTTCGCGGTCTCTGCCCATTAAAGGGCACTGGCATGCAATTTGCTCCCTTGTGAGGCAGGTCGCCCTGAAGGACTATCCCGCCGGGCTTCACCGCACATATCGGGGCTCCACGAAGCGAGCCTTTTCCATCTGGAGGACAACATGTCTAAGGCTGTTCAACTGATCAAAGAACACGACGTAAAGTGGGTAGACCTGCGCTTCACCGACACCAAAGGCAAGCAGCACCACGTGACCATGCCGGCCCGTGACGCCCTGGACGAGGACTTCTTCGAGCACGGCAAGATGTTCGATGGCTCGTCCATCCATGGCTGGAAAGGCATCGAAGCCTCCGACATGATCCTGATGCCGGTCGACGAAACCTCCGTGCTGGACCCGTTCACCGAAGAGCCGACCCTGATCATCGTTTGCGACATCATCGAGCCGAGCACCATGCAGGGCTACGATCGTGACCCGCGCTCCATCGCCAAGCGTGCCGAAGAGTTCTTGAAAACCACCGGCATCGGTGACACCGTATTCGTGGGCCCGGAGCCCGAGTTCTTCATCTTCGACGAAGTGAAGTTCAAGTCCGACATCTCCGGCTCGATGTTCAAGATCTACTCCGAGCAAGGCTCCTGGATGACCGACCAGGACGTGGAAGGCGGCAACAAGGGCCACCGTCCGGCCGTCAAAGGCGGTTACTTCCCGGTTCCGCCGTGCGACCACGACCACGAAATCCGTACTGCCATGTGTAATGCCATGGAAGAAATGGGCCTGGTCGTCGAAGTGCACCACCACGAAGTGGCCACTGCCGGCCAGAACGAAATCGGCGTGAAGTTCAACACCCTGGTTGCCAAGGCTGACGAAGTTCAGACCCTGAAGTACTGCGTGCACAACGTAGCCGACGCCTACGGCAAGACCGCTACCTTCATGCCCAAGCCCCTGTACGGCGACAACGGTTCGGGCATGCATGTGCATATGTCGATCTCCAAGGACGGCAAGAACACCTTCGCAGGCGAAGGCTATGCCGGTCTGTCCGAGACCGCTCTGTACTTCATCGGCGGCATCATCAAGCACGGTAAGGCCCTGAACGGCTTCACCAACCCGTCGACCAACTCCTACAAGCGTCTGGTTCCGGGCTTCGAAGCTCCGGTCATGCTGGCCTACTCGGCTCGCAACCGCAGCGCCTCGATCCGTATCCCGTACGTTTCCAGCCCGAAAGCCCGCCGTATCGAAGCGCGCTTCCCGGACCCGGCTGCCAACCCGTACCTGTGCTTCGCTGCACTGCTGATGGCCGGTCTGGACGGTATCCAGAACAAGATCCACCCGGGCGATGCCGCCGACAAGAACCTGTACGATCTGCCGCCGGAAGAAGGCAAGCTGATCCCGCAGGTGTGCGGCAGCCTGAAAGAAGCCCTGGAAGAGCTGGACAAGGGCCGCGCATTCCTGACCAAGGGCGGCGTGTTCTCCGACGACTTCATCGATGCCTACATCGAGCTGAAGAGCGAAGAAGAAATCAAGGTACGTACCTTCGTACACCCGCTGGAATACGACCTGTACTACAGCGTCTAAACCAGATTCGCGCCGCCCTCGTGCGGCGCGCTTCAAGAGCCCTGCCCGGCCCTGCCTGGCGGGGCTTTTTTATGGGCAGGCAACAACACCATGCCCTGTAGGAGCGAGCTCTGCTCGCGAAGCTCTTCAGGTCGCCAGGTTCGCGAGCAGAGCTCGCTCCGACGGCAGATCCGATTCCACTTTTTGTAGCCAAACGTCACAGCCATAGCGCCCTGCGCTTGCCAGGAACCGATAGCAGTGCAAGGCTTAGCGCATCACCCGAGGAGGGATCGGCCCATGCGCCCATTACTCGCCTGCCTGTTGCTTGCCCTGGCCCTGCCGGCCAGTGCGCAGATTTACAAGTACACCGATGCCAACGGCAATACCGTCTTCACCAATCAGCCGCCGGACGGCACGGCTGCCGAGAGTGTCGAGTTGCCGCCAACCAACACGGTGGAGATGCAGACGCCCAGCATGCCGCCGGCCGAAGACGATACTTCGGCGCAGAGCGAAGCGCCCTATGCCGAGCTGAGCCTGACCGGCATCCCGGATGATGAGGCCATGCGCGCCAACAACGGCACCTTCATCGTTGGCGTGAACATTAAGCCGCGCCTGCAGCCCGGTCACCGTCTGCGCCTGATTCTCGATGGCGAACCCTACGGCCAGGCCAGCAACGTTCCGAGCCTGCAACTGACCAATATCGACCGTGGCGAGCACGCACTGGCCGTGGCCGTGATGGCCGGCGACCGAATCGTCCAGCAGAGCGCCACCGAAACCTTTACCGTACAGCGCATCAGCCTGAACAGTCCGGCGCGCCAGACCCCACCACCGCCTCCACGCCCTAAGCCGAAGCCTGCCAATTGACTATGCGATTTCCGCTCATCCTGCTTCTGCTCGCCGCACCGCTCGCTTTCGGTCAGGTCTACACCTACATCGACGCCGACGGTAACCGCGTATTCACCGACAAGCCACGCAGCAGCAATGCCGAACGGGTGATGCTGGCGCCAGCCAACAGCGTGGAGCTGAGCCAGCCCAAGCCGACGGTGCGCATGGCCCCACCCGCGGTTACCAAGCCCACGGTGCACTACCAGGTGCTGCGCATTCTCGTGCCGGAGCCGGACGCCTCGATCCACAACGGCTCGGGGGATATGATCGTGACCCTCAACAGTGAGCCGGGCCTGCTGCCCGGCCACAGCTACCGTCTGCTGCTCGATGGCGAACCTCAGGGCGAAATCAGCCGCAGCCCGGTGTTTTCCCTGCGGCACGTCGACCGCGGCATGCACCAACTGGTGGCAGAGATCATCGACTCTGCCGGCCTTATCGTCGAGCGCACGCCGGCGCAGCCCTTTCACATGCACCGCATGAGCCTGGCGCAGAAGCGCAAGGTGAACCCGTGCAAGAAGGATGAATACGGCGTACGGCCCGAGTGCCCGCTGAAAGACAAGCCCAAGGAAGAGGTCAGCATCCTGCCCTTCTTCTGAGCCAGCTCGCACCTTTATGGTGCAATCATGCACACCACCTCCTAAGCTCTCCCTGTTTTGGGTCGCTTCCCCTACCCAGCGGCTTCGCCTCGGCTGCGCCTGCCTGCGAACGCCCCAAAAGCAGCCGGGAGCGACGTCTGGCCCGGCTGGCGAGCGCCAAAGACGGGCCGCCAACAAGGGCGGGCAAAAAAAATGCGTCTTTTCGGGGCCTTGGTTTGCTTCTTGCATTTTCCTGCCCATTGCCGGAACGCACTGCCTATGACCATCAACGACGCGCTGCACCGACTGCTACTCGACAACCTGACCACCGCCACCCTGCTGCTCGATAGCCAGCTGTGCCTTGAGTACATGAACCCGGCGGCGGAAATGCTCCTGGCCGTCAGTGGCCAGCGCAGCCATGGCCAGTTCATCAGCGACCTGTTCACCGAATCGCCCGAGGCGCTGTCGTCGCTGCGCCAGGCGGTGGAGCAGGCGCATCCGTTCAACAAGCGTGAAGCCGTGCTGACCTCGGTCACCGGCCAGACGCTGACCGTGGACTATGCGGTGACGCCGCTGTTCAGCAAGGGCGAGACCCTGCTGCTGCTGGAAGTGCACCCGCGCGACCGCCTGCTGCGCATCACCAAGGAAGAGGCGCAGCTGTCCAAGCAGGAAACCACCAAACTGCTGGTGCGCGGCCTGGCCCACGAGATCAAGAACCCGCTCGGCGGCATTCGTGGCGCGGCCCAGCTGCTGTCGCGCGAGCTGCCCAACGAAGAGCTCAAGGACTACACCAACGTCATCATCGAGGAGGCCGACCGCCTGCGTAATCTGGTCGACCGCATGCTCGGCTCGAACAAGCTGCCGTCGCTGGCGATGACCAACGTGCACGAAGTGCTCGAACGGGTCGCCAACCTGATCGAGGCGGAAGCCCAAGGCAGCATCACCTTGGTGCGCGACTATGACCCGAGCATCCCGGATCTGCTGATCGACCGCGAGCAGATGATCCAGGCCGTGCTCAACATCGTGCGCAACGCCATGCAGGCCATCGCCGGGCAGAAGCACGACATGGGTCTGGGGCGCATCAGCCTGCGTACCCGTACCCTGCGCCAGTTCACCATCGGCCACACGCGCCACCGCCTGGTGGTCAAGGTCGAGATCATCGACAACGGCCCCGGCATTCCGCCGGAACTGCAGGAAACCATCTTCTATCCCATGGTCAGCGGGCGTGCCGACGGCACCGGCCTGGGCCTGGCCATCACCCAGAACATCATCAGTCAGCATCAGGGCCTGATCGAGTGCGAGAGCCACCCCGGCCACACCGTGTTCTCGATCTTCCTGCCACTGGAACAAGGAGCGACCACGCCATGAGCCGCAGTGAAACCGTCTGGATTGTCGACGACGATCGTTCCATCCGCTGGGTACTGGAAAAGGCCCTGCAACAGGAAGGCATGACCACTCAGAGTTTCGACAGCGCCGACGGTGTACTCGCCCGCCTGACCCGCCAGCAGCCGGACGTGATCATCTCCGACATCCGCATGCCCGGCGCCAGCGGCCTCGACCTGCTGGCCCGCATCCGCGAGCTGTACCCGCGCCTGCCAGTCATCATCATGACCGCGCATTCGGACCTGGACAGCGCGGTGGCCAGCTACCAGGGCGGCGCCTTCGAATACCTGCCCAAGCCGTTCGACGTCGACGAAGCCGTATCGCTGGTCAAACGCGCCTTCCAGCACGCCCAGGAGCAACAGAGCCTGGCCGCCCCTGCCGCCCAGGCGCGCACGCCTGAGATCATCGGCGAGGCGCCGGCGATGCAGGAGGTGTTCCGCGCCATCGGCCGCCTGTCGCACTCCAATATCACCGTGCTGATCAACGGCGAATCCGGGACCGGCAAGGAGCTGGTGGCCCATGCCCTGCACCGCCATAGCCCGCGCGCAGCCGCGCCGTTCATCGCCCTGAACATGGCGGCGATTCCCAAGGATCTGATGGAGTCCGAGCTGTTCGGCCACGAGAAGGGCGCCTTCACCGGCGCGGCCAACCAGCGCCGCGGTCGCTTCGAGCAGGCCGATGGCGGCACCCTGTTCCTCGACGAGATCGGCGACATGCCGGCCGACACCCAGACGCGCCTGCTGCGCGTGCTGGCCGATGGCGAGTTCTACCGCGTCGGCGGCCACACCCCGGTGAAGGTGGACGTGCGCATCATCGCCGCCACCCACCAGAACCTGGAAACTCTGGTGCAGGCCGGCAAGTTCCGCGAAGACCTGTTCCACCGCCTCAACGTCATCCGCATCCACATTCCGCGCCTGGCCGACCGCCGCGAGGACATACCGACTCTGGCCAACCACTTCCTCGCCCGCGCCGCGCAGGAACTGGCGGTGGAACCGAAGCTACTCAAGAGCGAGACCGAGGATTACCTCAAGCACCTGCCCTGGCCGGGCAACGTGCGCCAGCTGGAGAACACCTGCCGCTGGATCACCGTAATGGCCTCGGGGCGTGAAGTGCATGTCGACGACCTGCCCCCGGAGCTGCTGACCCAGCCGCAGGACGCCGCACCGGTGACCAACTGGGAACAGGCGCTGCGCCTGTGGGCCGACCAGGCCCTGGCACGCGGCCAGTCGAACCTGCTCGATACCGCCGTGCCGGCCTTCGAGCGCATCATGATCGAGACCGCCCTCAAGCACACCGCCGGCCGCCGCCGCGACGCCGCCCTGCTGCTGGGCTGGGGCCGCAACACCCTGACGCGCAAGATCAAGGAGTTGGGCATGAAGGTCGATGGCGCGGACGACGACGACAGCGACGACTGATCCCGCCAGCAGCAACGAAAAGGGCATCCCGCGGGATGCCCTTTTCATTTCCCCGGATCGCATCCGGGCTACGCCGCTTGTCTCCCCTCTCCCGCTTGCGGGGCTTGAGCGGAAATAGCGAAGCATCGCTTCGCCCGCTCAAGCGCCCTGAGCTCTGCGAGGGGCTGGGGCGCAGAGCGGGGGCCGGGGGAGAGGGGCAGATCGTGCAACTCACTTGCCTCTGACTCAACCGCGCCGTGCGTTTTTGATCGAGATCTGCGTGTTCAGCGTCCAGAAGTCGTAGAGCACGCCGATCAGGAACAGGCCGCCAGTGAACAGGTAGATGATCCCGGTGATCCACTTGCCCTGGTACATGCGGTGCACGCCGAACACGCCGAGGAAGGTCAGCAGGATCCAGGCGACGTTGTAGTCGGTATCGCCGGCGGTGAAGCGCAGGTCCGCCTCGCGATCCATCGAGGGGATCAGAAACAGGTCGATGATCCAGCCGACGAACAGCAGACCGAGGGTAAAAAACCAGATGGTGCCGGTGACCGGCTTGCCGTAATAGAAACGGTGCGAACCGAGAAAACCGAAGATCCACAGCAGGTAGCCGATCAGCTTGCTATGGGTGTCCTGTCGTTGCATGGCGAGCTCCTTGTGCGAGATGCAGCTATGACGCTGCGCGTCTGGTGAAGGTTTCATCTGCGACGAGACGGTGCAACTCAACGAATGGCTTGATAGCTGTACGATGCCCATATACTGTATAAAAAAACAGTATCGATATCGCCTGCCATGCAACTGATCGAAAAACTCACCATCCTCGCCGACGCCGCCAAGTACGATGCCTCCTGCGCCAGCAGCGGCGCGCCCAAGCGCAGCTCCAAGGGCAAAGACGGCATCGGCTCGACCAACGGCATGGGCATCTGCCACAGCTACACGCCGGACGGGCGCTGCGTGGCGCTGCTGAAGATCCTGCTGACCAACTTCTGCCTGTACGACTGCCAGTACTGCATCAACCGCCGCTCCAGCGACGTGCCGCGAGCGCGCTTCACCCCCGAGGAAGTGGTCACCCTGACCCTGGACTTCTACAAACGCAACTGCATCAGCGGCCTGTTCCTCAGCTCCGGCATCATCCGCTCGGCCGACTACACCATGGAGCAGCTGATACGCGTCGCCAAACTGCTGCGCCAGGAGCACCAGTTCCGTGGCTACATTCATCTGAAGACCATCCCCGATGCCGCGCCGGAGTTGATCGCAGAAGCCGGCCTGTATGCCGACCGCCTCAGCGTCAATATCGAACTGCCCACCGAAACCAGCCTGGTGCGCCTGGCGCCGGAAAAGAACGTCGGCAGCATCCATCAGGCCATGCACAGCATTCATCTCGGTGAGCGCGAGGCCCAGGAAGAACGCCGCGCGCCGCGCTTCGCCCCGGCCGGGCAGAGCACGCAAATGATCGTCGGCGCCGATGCCACCGACGACAGCACCATCCTGCACAACGCGCAGAGCCTGTATCAGGACTATCGCCTGCGCCGCGTCTACTACTCGGCGTTCAGCCCCATCCCGCAAAGCCCGAAAACCGTGCCCTTCGAGGCGCCGCCCCTGCTGCGTGAGCATCGCCTGTACCAGGCCGACTTCCTTATGCGCGGCTATGGCTTCAGCGCCACGGAGCTGCTGGCCGGCCCCGGCAACCTGGCGCTGGATATCGACCCCAAGCTGGCCTGGGCGCTGGCCAATCGCGAGCAGTTTCCGGTGGACCTGAACCGCGCCGACGAGTCGCTGATCGCCCGCGTGCCCGGTATCGGCGTGCTCAGTGCCAGGCGCCTGGGTGCGCTGCGGCGTGAACGGCGCATCCGCTATGAGGATCTGACCCGCCTGCGCTGCGTGCTGGAAAAGGCCAAGCCCTTCATCGTTACCCAGGACTACCGGCCGCCGCGGGCCGAACACGAACCCCTGGTGCTGCGCCAGCAGTTGCGCGACACCCCGGCGCAGATGGCGTTGTGGTGATGCACAGCCTGCGCTTCGACGGCACCTTCGCCACCTGGCGTCAGGCCGCGCGCCGCGCCTTGCTGCAGGGCCTGGCGCCACATCAGCTGCAGTGGCTGGACGAAGAAGCGGCGCCTGGCCTGTTCGATCAACCCCCCGAACGCGCGCCGGAGCCCAATGGTCGCCTGCGCGTATCGCCCGAACTGCTGGAACTGCTGGAAAGCGCCGCGCAGTACCGCGGCGAGGAACGCTGGAGCCTGCTCTACCGCGTGCTCTGGCGCTTCGTGCAGGGCGAACGCAGCGCCGTGCTGGCCGGCGATCCCGACGGCAGCGAGCTGCATCGGCGGCTCAAGGCGGTGCGCCGCGAGGCGCATCACCTGCATGCATTCGTGCGTTTCCAGCCGAGCAAGGCGCAGGGCGCGCCCGATTTAGTCGCCTGGTTCGAGCCGGCGCACGACATCCTCGCCTCGGCCAGCGGCCATTTCGCCGAGCGCCTGGGCAAGCACAGCTGGCTGATCGCCACGCCGCGCGATGGCGTGTTCTGGGATGGCCAGCGTCTGCAGCACGAGCGCCACTGCCCAGCGCAGTGGCAAGCCTGGGCGCAGCAGCCCGAGGATGACGGCCAGGCCCTGTGGCGCGCCTATTACGGCAGCACCTTCAACCCGGCGCGCCTTAACCGCACGGTGATGCAGCAGCATTTGCCAGCGCGCTTCTGGAAGCACCTGCCGGAAGGCCCGCTGATTCCGCAACTGATGAGCGAAGCGCGCGCCGGCGCGCAGCGCGATGGGCAGGCCCTGGTGCTGGCAGGCAGAAAGGGCAAACGCATCGCCCAGATAAACGAAGGGGACGCAGCGCGTCCCCTAACAGGCAGCCTCAGCGGAAGCGACGCCCCGGATCTTCCTCGCTGACCTCCAGCGCCAGGCCCTGGGCCATGCTGGTCAGGTGATCGCCGTCGGTTTCCGAACCGAGCTTGATCATCAGGCGCAGGTCGTTGGCCGAGTCAGCGTAGAGCAGCGCGTCTTCATAGGTGATCTCGCCCTGGGTGTAGAGGTTGTACAGCGCCTGGTCGAAGGTCTGCATGCCCTGCTCGGTGGAGCGTTTCATCAGGCCCTTGAGCTCGTGCACCTCGCCCTTGCGGATCAGGTCGGCGGCCAGCGGGGTGTTGATCAGCACCTCGATCACCGCGCGACGGCCCTTGCCGTCCGGGGTCGGCACCAGCTGCTGGGCGACGATGGCCTTGAGGTTGAGTGACAGGTCCATCCACACCTGGTTCTGCCGGTCGGCCGGGAAGAAGTTGATGATGCGGTCCAGCGCCTGGTTGGCGTTGTTGGCGTGCAGGGTGGCCAGGCACAGGTGACCGGTTTCGGCGAAGGCCACGGCGTGGTCCATGGTCTCGCGGGTCCGCACCTCGCCGATGAGGATCACGTCCGGCGCCTGACGCAGGGTGTTCTTCAGCGCCACCTCGAAGGACTCGGTGTCGATGCCCACTTCGCGCTGGGTGACGATGCAGTTCTGGTGCTGGTGGATGTATTCGATCGGGTCTTCGATGGAGATGATGTGGCCGCTGCTGTTCTTGTTGCGATAGCCGATCATCGCCGCCAGCGAAGTGGACTTGCCGGTACCGGTGGCACCGACGAACAGCACCAGGCCGCGCTTGGTCAGCGCCAGCTTCTTGAGGATCTCCGGCAGCTTTAGATCATCGATGGTGGGGATGTTGGTCTCGATGCGGCGCAGCACCATGCCCACCAGGTTGCGCTGGTAGAAGGCACTGACGCGGAAACGACCGATGCCACGGGCGCTGATGGCGAAGTTGCACTCGTGGTTCTCGGCAAAATCGCGGCGCTGCGCCTCGTTCATAACACCCAGCACGGTTTCGCGGGTCATCTCCGGCGACATGGCGTTCTTGGTCACCGGCATGATCTTGCCATTGACCTTCATCGACGGCGGCACGCCAGCGGTGATGAACAGATCGGAGCCGCCTTTTTCGACCATCAGGCGCAGTAGTTTTTCGAATTCCATCTTGGGTCTCGCCAATCAACTGCACGCCCGATGAAGGCCCTGAGCGGGCCTGGCGACTGGCGGCGTGCGGCACAATCGCTACGGCTGTTAGAAGTTTTCCGGGCTCTTGGCCTTTTCGCGCGCACTGTCGCGGCTGACCAGGCCTTTGGACACCAGCGTCTTGAGGCAGGCATCGAGGGTCTGCATGCCCAGCGCACCGCCGGTCTGGATCGCCGAGTACATCTGCGCCACCTTGTCCTCGCGGATGAGGTTACGGATGGCCGGCGTACCGATCATGATTTCGTGGGCGGCGACACGACCGCCGCCGATTTTCTTCAGCAGGGTCTGCGAGATCACCGCCTGCAGCGATTCGGAAAGCATTGAGCGGACCATGGATTTCTCTTCGGCGGGGAACACGTCGACCACGCGGTCGATGGTCTTGGCCGCCGAGGTGGTGTGCAGGGTGCCGAACACCAGGTGACCGGTTTCCGCGGCGGTCAGCGCCAGGCGGATGGTTTCCAGGTCGCGCATCTCGCCGACCAGGATGATGTCCGGGTCTTCCCGCAGGGCCGAGCGCAGCGCTTCGGAGAAGCCGTGGGTGTCGCGGTGCACCTCACGCTGGTTGACCAGGCACTTCTTCGACTCGTGAACGAATTCGATGGGGTCCTCGATGGTGAGGATATGGTGGTACTTGTTGCTGTTGAGGTAGTCGAGCATCGCCGCCAGGGTGGTCGACTTGCCCGAACCGGTGGGGCCGGTGACCAGCACCAGTCCACGCGGCACGTCGGTGATCTTGCGGAACACCTCGCCCATGCCCAGGTCTTCCATGGTCAGCACCTTGGACGGAATGGTACGGAACACCGCACCGGCGCCACGGTTCTGGTTGAAGGCGTTGACCCGGAAGCGCGCCACGCCCGGCACCTCGAAGGAAAAGTCGGTCTCGAGGAACTCTTCGTAATCCTTGCGCTGCTTGTCGTTCATGATGTCGTAGATCAGCGCGTGTACCTGCTTGTGATCCAGCGGCGGCAGGTTGATGCGGCGCACATCGCCGTCGACGCGGATCATCGGCGGCAGCCCCGCCGAGAGGTGCAAATCCGACGCGCCTTGCTTGGCGCTGAAGGCGAGCAGCTCAGTGATATCCATGGGACTCCCCAATTACAAGCAAGCAGGTAGAATGCCGCGAACGCTTAACGAGCGGGCTTTATATAGAGCGCAGGTAATGTCCACGATAGCAGAGAATATTGCAAAGGTCGGAACGCGCATCCGTGAGGCGGCGCAAGCCTCGCAGCGCAATTTTTCGGACATCGGCCTGCTGGCGGTGAGCAAGACCAAACCGGCCGACGCCATCCGCGAAGCGCACGCCGCCGGCCTGCGCGATTTTGGCGAGAATTATCTGCAGGAAGCCCTGGAAAAGCAGGCCGCGCTGACCGAACTGCCCTTGATCTGGCACTTCATCGGCCCCATTCAGTCGAACAAGACCCGGCCCATCGCCGAGCACTTCGACTGGGTGCATTCCGTGGATCGCCTGAAAATCGCTCAACGCCTGTCCGATCAGCGCCCCGCGCATCTGCCGCCGCTGAACATCTGCCTGCAGGTCAACGTCAGCGGTGAGGACAGCAAGTCCGGCTGCAGCCCCGAGGAGTTGCCGGAGCTGGCCAGGGCCATCGCCGCCCTGCCCAACCTCCAGTTGCGTGGGTTGATGGCCATTCCCGAACCCACCGACGACGTCGCCGCGCAACACGCTGCCTTCGCCCGTCTGCGCCAGTTGCGCGATGACCTGGCGCTCGATCTCGATACCCTGTCCATGGGCATGAGCCATGACCTGGAGGCTGCCATCGCCGAAGGTGCCACCTGGGTGCGCATCGGCACCGCGCTATTCGGCGCCCGCGATTACGGCCAGCCCACTCACTGAATGAAGGAATTCCCCCAATGAACAACCCGATCATCGCCTTCGTCGGCGCCGGCAACATGGCCGCCAGCCTGATTGGCGGCCTGCGCGCCCAGGGCGTGGCAGCCAGCGCCATCCGCGCCAGCGAGCCCGGCAGCGAACAGCGCGCGCGCCTGCAGCAGGAGCATGGCATCGCCACCTTCGCCGACAATGGCGAGGCCATCAAAGGCGCCGATCTGATCGTGCTGGCGGTCAAGCCACAGATCATGAAAGCGGTATGCCTGGACCTGGCGCCGCACCTGGCCGCCAACCAGGTGATTATCTCCATTGCCGCAGGCATCAGCTGCGCCAGCCTGGAAAACTGGCTGGGCGAGCGCCCTGTGGTGCGTTGCATGCCCAATACCCCGGCGCTGCTGCGCCAGGGCGTATCCGGCCTGTTCGCCAACCCGCGGGTCAACGCTGCGCAGAAGGCCCAGGCCGAACGGGTGCTGAGCGCCGTGGGCCTGGCCCTGTGGCTGGATGAAGAAACCCAGCTCGACGCGGTCACCGCCGTCTCCGGCAGCGGCCCGGCCTATTTCTTCCTGCTGATCGAAGCGATGACCACGGCTGGCGAGCAGCTCGGCCTGCCGCGTGAAACCGCAGCACGCCTGAGCATCCAGACTGCACTGGGCGCCGCGCGCATGGCCAGCGAGAGCGATGTCGACGCGGCCGAATTGCGTCGCCGTGTGACCTCACCGAACGGAACCACCGAAGCGGCGATCAAAACCTTCCAGGCCGGCGGCTTCGAAGCGCTGGTACAACAGGCACTCAACGCCGCCGCCAATCGCTCGGCCGAACTGGCCGAACAACTGGGTCAATAAGGAAGCACACATGTCCGGACTCATCGAAGCCCTCATCTACATCATCCAGACCCTGGGCAGCCTGTATCTGCTGATCGTGCTGCTGCGCTTCATCCTGCAGCTGGTACGTGCAGACTTCTACAACCCGCTGAGCCAGTTCATCGTCAAGGCCACTCAACCGCTGCTGACGCCTCTGCGTCGCATCATCCCGGGCTTCGCCGGGCTGGACCTGGCCTCACTGGTGCTGGCCATTCTGGTGCAGCTGCTGCTGATGATCGTCACCCTGACCCTGATGGGCTACAACGTTGGCGGTTTCATCGCGCAGCTGCTGGTGTGGTCGGTGATCGGCGTGACCTCGCTGTTTCTCAAGGTGTTCTTCTTCGCCCTGATTATCAGCGTGATCCTCTCCTGGGTCGCACCGGGCAGCTACAACCCCGGCGCGCAACTGGTGAACCAGATTTGCGAACCGCTGCTGGCACCGTTCCGCAAGCTGCTGCCGAACCTTGGCGGCCTGGATATCTCGCCGATCTTCGCCTTCATCACCATCAACCTGATCGACCGCTTCGTGATCGGAGCCCTGGCAGCCTCCACCGGCCTGCCGCCGATGCTCAGCCCCTTCCTCTGAGTGGCGAGCTACTTTCGCTGGGACGGCGAGGACCTGATCCTCGACTGCCACCTGCAGCCCAAAGCGAGCAAGGACGAGTTCGCCGGGCTGCATGGTGAAAGGCTGAAGATCCGCCTCACCGCCCCGCCGGTCGACGGCAAGGCCAACGCCCACCTGCTGGCCTTTTTGGCCAAGGCGTTCGGCGTAGCCAAGAGCCAGGTGAGCCTGGAAAGCGGCGAACTCAATCGGCAGAAACGCCTGCGCATTCGTGCCCCGCAGAGCCTGCCGCCGATTCCCGGCCTGCAGCGCGTCTGACGACCACTCGACCGCCATAGCCGACCATAAGGCGGGACTGCTGTTTCAGCCAATTGACGGCTGCCTTGTACCCCGCATAATGCAAACTGTTCTCGTGAAACGCCGTGCGTCCTGGCGGCAAACCCAACCCAATCTTTATATAGCCCCCGCAAGTGGATGATCTTGCCGAGAGGAGAGCCAGGATGAGCATGGAACGTCTCAGCCAGCAGGTCGATGCCTACGTCACCTGGAAACGCGAACTGATGCGCGAGATCACGCGCTATCGCAGCTGGCTGGAGCACAACCGGCTCAACTCCGAGGCGGTTCAGGCCAAGCTCGAACGCGCGCTGAAGATCCTGCGCACCGATCACATCACCCTGGCCTTCGTCGGCGAGTTCTCGCGCGGCAAGACCGAGCTGATCAACAGCCTGTTCTTCTCCGAATACGGCCAGCGCATGCTGCCCTCGCATGCCGGGCGCACCACCATGTGCCCCACCGAGCTGTTCTTCGACCCGCGCTCGGAACGCCCCTACATTCGTCTGCTGCCGATCGAAACCCGCACCGCCTCGGCCAGCGTCGCCCAGTTCAAACGCATTCCCCGCCACTGGGTGAACATTCCGCTGGATACCAGCGACCCGGCCAACATGGCCCTGGCCTTCAGCCAGGTCGCCAAGACCAAACCCATGCCGGTGGAGCAGGCGATTCAGCTCGGTTTCCACCCGGACATGCTCGAAGGCACCGGCAAGCGCGGCCAGGTGCTGGTGCCGGCCTGGCGCCACGCCATGGTCAACTTCGATCACCCTCTGCTGCGCCAGGGCCTGCGCATTCTCGACACACCGGGCCTCAACGCCCTGGGCAGCGAGCCGGAGCTGACCCTGTCGATGTTGCCCAACGCCCAGGCGATCATCTTCCTGCTGGCCGCCGATACCGGCGTAACCGCGAGTGACATGAGCATCTGGCAGCAGCACATTCGTCAGCTCGATGAAGATACCCAGACCTGCCTGTTCGCCGTGCTGAACAAGATCGACGTGCTCTGGGACGATCTGGCCGGCGAGACCTTCGTGCAGAACGCCATCAGCCAGATTCAGAGCGCCACCGCCAAGCAGTTGGGCATCGCCAAGCAGGACGTACTGCCGCTCTCTGCCAAGCAGGCCCTGCTGGCCAAGGTCCGCAAGGACGAGGAGCTGCTGGCCCGCAGCCAGATGGCTGACCTGGAGAACCTGCTGTGCGAACGAATCGTCGCGCAGAAGGAGCGCCTGATCGAAGACCACGTGGTACGCCAGGTCCTGGCGCTGGTGAACAACAGCCAGCACGTGCTCAACCTGCGTCTGGAAAAGGTCAGCGAACAACTGGCCCTGCTTGGCAACCACCAGCAGGACAATGGCCAGTTGCTGTTCGAGCTGACCGCCAAGACCAAGGAAGACCACACCCGGCACCACAAGCGCCTGCTCGGCCTGAAGACCAATCAGCGCCTGCTGCAACGCCAGGGCCAGTTACTGCGCCACGCCGCACGCGCCGAGCGTCTGGAGCAACACCTGAGTGAGGTGCGTCGCAACCTCACCGGCAGCTGGACTACCCTCGGCATCAACCAGGCCATCCTGCATTTCTTCCGCGCCGTCGAGCAGGACCTGCACAACCTGGAGCACGAAGCGGAGATGGCCAACAAGATGGTCGCCGCCATCTATCGCCGGCATAACGAAGACAGCCCGCTGGGCGGCGTCGACGCGCCGCAGTTCAAGATCCAGCGCTACCTGCGCGAGCTGAAGAAACTGCAGGACAAGGGCGATCAGTTCCGCCTGCACGTGAAAACATTGCTCACCGAACAGCGCAGCCTGACCCGGCGCTTCTTCGCCACTCTGGCGCAGGAAGTGATCGGCCTGCACCAGCGCCTGCGCCTGGACGCCGAGCAATGGGCCGCCGACGCCCTGATGCCGCTGATGCAGCACACCCTGGAACACAAGCAGATGCTGGAAAGCCACATGCTGCGCCTCAAGGCACTGGCACAGGAAACCCAACAGACGCGCAAGCGCAGCCTGCAACTGGCGCGCTACCAGGAAGAGCTGGAGCAACAGCTGGCCCAGGCCAGCGACATGCTCCGCATACTGCGCCGCCCGGCGCCGGTACAGCGCCAGGGCAAGGTGGTCAGCCTGCCGGTGGCGGCGCGGCAACAAAGCCTGTAGCACAAGCGGGCGCCCTGCTCGCTTGCCGCTACCGGCGGTGCTCTTTAGACTGGCGCCCTCCTCCGATTCATTAGCAGCGCCTTCATGCCCACTGCATTTCCCGAAGATTCCGTCGGCCTGGTCAGCCCCCAGGTGTTCCGTTTCAGCGAACCCCTGGCGCTGGCCTGCGGGCGCAGCCTGGCCGAGTACGAACTGGTCGTCGAAACCTACGGCGAGCTGAATGCCGCACGCAGCAATGCCGTGCTGATCTGCCATGCCCTGTCCGGCCACCATCACGCCGCCGGCTACCACAGCCCGGATGATCGCAAACCCGGCTGGTGGGACAGCTGCATCGGCCCCGGCAAGCCGATCGACACCAACAAGTTCTTCGTCGTCAGCCTCAACAACCTCGGCGGCTGCAACGGTTCCACCGGCCCGAGCAGCACCAACCCGGCGACCGGCAAGTCCTACGGCGCCGACTTTCCGGTGATGACCGTAGAGGACTGGGTGCACAGCCAGGCGCGTCTGGCCGATGTACTCGGCATCGAGCAATGGGCCGCGGTGATCGGCGGCAGCCTCGGCGGCATGCAGGCCATGCAGTGGACCATCAGCTACCCCGAGCGCGTGCGTCACTGTCTGGCCATCGCCTCGGCGCCCAAACTGTCGGCGCAGAACATCGCCTTCAACGAGGTGGCACGCCAGGCGATTCTCACCGACCCGGACTTTCATGGCGGGCATTTCCAGGAACAGGGCGTGATCCCCAAGCGCGGCCTGATGCTGGCGCGCATGGTCGGCCACATCACCTACCTGTCCGATGACGCCATGGGCGAGAAATTCGGCCGCGGCCTGAAGAGCGAAAAGCTCAACTACGACTTCCACAGCGTCGAGTTCCAGGTGGAAAGCTACCTGCGCTATCAGGGCGAGGAGTTCTCCGGGCGCTTCGACGCCAACACCTACCTGCTGATGACTAAGGCGCTGGACTACTTCGACCCGGCCGCCGCCCACGACGGCGACCTGGCCAGGACCCTGGCCGCGGCCCAGGCGGACTTCTGCCTGATGTCCTTCACCACCGACTGGCGTTTCTCCCCGGCCCGCTCGCGGGAGATCGTCGACGCGCTGACCGCGGCGAAGAAGAACGTCTGCTACCTGGAGATCGATGCACCCCAGGGCCACGACGCCTTCCTCATGCCGATCCCGCGCTACCTGCAGGCATTCGGCAGCTACATGAAGCGAATCGAGGTATGAGCATGCGAGCGGATCTGGACATCATCCAGGAATGGATCGCCCCGGGTAGCCGTGTGCTCGACCTGGGCTGCGGCGACGGCGAACTGCTCGCCTGGCTGCGCGACAACAAGCAGGTTTCCGGCTACGGCCTGGAAATCGACCCGGACAAGATCGCCCTGTGCATCGAGCGCGGCGTCAACGTCATCGAGCAGAACCTCGACCTGGGCCTGGGCAACTTCGCCAGCAACAGCTTCGACGTGGTGGTCATGACCCAGTCGCTGCAGGCGCTGCATTACCCGGACAAGGTGCTGGCCGAGATGCTGCGCGTCGGCAAGACCTGCATCATCACCTTCCCCAACTTCGGCCACTGGCGCTGCCGCTGGTACCTGACGACAAAAGGTCGCATGCCGGTGTCGGACTTCCTGCCCTACACCTGGTACAACACACCGAACATCCACTTCTGCACCTTCGAGGACTTCGAGCGTCTCTGCCACGCCCAGGGTGCCCGTGTGGAAGAACGCCTGGCGGTGGACCGTGACCATCGCCATGGCCTGGCAAGCCGCATCTGGCCCAACCTGCTGGGCGAGATCGGCATCTACCGCATCAGCGGTGCGGCCCCCGCCCACCGCGTCGCGGTCTGAACGAGGAGAACACCATGCGCCGCATCATTCCCTTCCTGATCGCCCTGTGCCTGGCACTGCCGGCCGCCGCCGAGCGCAAGCAGAGCTTCGGCGATCTCGACGTGCACTACAGCGTCTTCAACTCCAGCTTCATCCAGCCGGATATCGCCAGCGCCGCCGGCCTGGTGCGCAGCAAGACCCAGGGCGTGATCAACGTCGCCGTGCTCAAGGCCGGTAAGCCCAGCATGGCGGTAGTGGGCGGTGAGGTGAAGGATTTGCTGGGCAAGAGCACCACGCTGACCTTCCGTCAGGTCACCGAAGGTGAGGCCATCTATTACCTGGCGCAGTTCCCGTTCAAGACCCGCGAAGTGCTCAGCTTCACGCTCAACGTGCGCCAGGGCGACGACGCCCACCGCATCACCTTCAACCAGGAAATGTTCCCGGATGACTAATTTCAAAGAGTTGGTCCTGGCCAGCCATAACGCCGGCAAGCTCAAGGAACTGCAGGCCATGCTCGGCGACGCCGTGCGCGTGCGTTCGATCGGCGAGTTCAGCCAGGTCGAGCCGGAAGAAACCGGCCTGTCGTTCGTCGAGAACGCCATCCTCAAGGCGCGCAACGCCGCGCGCATCTCCGGCCTGCCGGCGCTGGCCGACGACTCCGGCCTGGCGGTGGACTTCCTCGGCGGCGCGCCCGGCATCTACTCGGCACGCTATGCCGATGGCCAGGGCGATTCGGCGAACAACGCCAAACTGCTCGCGGCCCTGAAAGACGTGCCGGATGCCGAGCGCGGCGCCCAGTTCGTCTGCGCCCTGGCGCTGGTGCGGCACGCCGACGACCCGCTGCCGATCCTCTGCGAAGGCTTGTGGCACGGCAGCATCCTGCACGAGGCCCGTGGCGAACATGGCTTCGGTTACGACCCGCTGTTCTGGGTGCCGGAAGGCCAATGCTCCAGCGCCGAGATGCCGCCCGAGCAGAAGAACCGCCTCAGCCACCGCGCCCGCGCCATGGCCCTGCTCAAGCAGCGCCTGGGGCTGGCATGAGCGATACCGCTGGCGGGCGTTTCCTGCTCCCGCCCCTTGCGCTCTACATCCATATTCCGTGGTGCGTGCGCAAATGCCCTTACTGCGACTTCAACTCCCACGCCGCCGGGCCGACGCTGCCTGAAGAGGAATACGTCGACGCCCTGCTCGCCGACCTCGATGTCGACCTGCGCCACGTGCATGGCCGGCCGCTGACGTCGATCTTCTTCGGCGGCGGCACCCCCAGCCTGTTTTCCGACCGCGCCCTGGGCCGTCTGCTGGCAGGCGTCGAACGGCGCGTGGCCTTCGCCCCGGATATCGAAATCACCCTGGAAGCCAACCCGGGCACCTTCGAACAGGCCAAGTTCAAGGGCTATCGGGCGCTGGGCATCAATCGCCTGTCCATCGGCGTGCAGAGCTTCCAGGAGGCCAAGCTCAAGGCGCTGGGTCGCATCCACGACGGCAACGAGGCCATTCGCGCTGCCGACATGGCGCGCGCCGCCGGCTTCGACAACTTCAACCTCGACCTGATGCACGGGCTGCCCGAGCAGAGCATCGAGGATGCCCTGTTCGACCTGCGCACGGCCATCGCTCAGGCACCCACGCATCTTTCCTGGTACCAGCTGACCATGGAGCCGAACACGGTGTTCTGGAGCCAGCCGCCGGTGCTGCCGGAAGACGATCTGCTGTGGGACATTCAGGAAGCCGGCCAGGCGCTGCTCGCTGCAGAGGGTTACGCGCAGTACGAGGTGTCGGCCTACGCCCGGCCAGGCAAGCAGGCGCGGCATAACCTCAATTACTGGACCTTCGGCGACTTTCTCGGCATCGGTGCCGGCGCCCATGCCAAATTGAGCACGCCCGACGGACGCATTCAGCGCACCTGGAAAACCCGCCTGCCCAAGGATTATCTGGACCGCAGCAAAGCCTTCCAGTCCGGCGAGCGTATCCTCGAAGCCGACGAGCTGCCCTTCGAGTTTCTCATGAACGTGCTGCGCCTGAGCGAAGGCGCGCCCGCCGAGCTGTTCACTCAGCGCACCGGCCTGCCCGTGCGACAACTCGACCAGGCGCGTCGAGAAGCCGAGCGCCTGGGCCTGCTACAGGCCGACGACACGCGCCTGGTCGCCACGGCCAAAGGCCAGTTGTTTCTCAACGACCTGCTGCAGCTGTTCCTCGCCTAGATCACCCACTAAGCCTCCGCAATCCGGTAGGCTTGTGCGCTTCGCTCGTGCAGCCGTGCTGCCGCTGCGCTGACCGTTATGCCTGCCAAGGAGTCTGAATGGATCTGCTACTGGACCTGATCGTCACCCTCTCGCGCTGGAGCCGCAGCCACCTCAGCGATATTTCCCTGGCCATCATGGCCACCCTGCTGGTGCTGTTCGGCCCGGCCATCAACGCCTGGGTCCAGCGCACCATCGGCAACCTCAACTTCGTGCTGCGCACCCTGCTGTTCGTGGTGTTCTGCGCGGTCGGCTACGGCCTGGCCATCGTCTTCCTCACGCCTTGGCTGGCCAAGGGCCTGGCACACTTCAACAACTACACCCTGGCCCCGGTGCTGATCCTGATCTTCGTGGTGATCGGCATCATGGCCGACAGGAATTAGACGCTGGGCCGCCTCATCGCGAGCTGACACGAAAACGCCGCGCTCCTTAGCGGAGTCGCGGCGTTTTCTCTGCACTCGATCTTCTTGCAGGAGCGGCTGGACGGCATTCCGCTGCAGCTGCGATTGCTCTCGCCAGTTTCGCGGCTGAAGCCGCTTCTACGGCGGGTAGCGCAGCCGCCTTACAACACGAACTTGGAAACCTCGTCGCCGATCTGCCGGCCGAGCGCCTGCAGATTGGAGGCCGCTGCCGAGGCAGCGTGGCTGCTCTGCGACATCTGGTCACCCATGCTGCGGATGTTCTCGGTGTTGCGGTTGACCTCGACGGTCACGCTGGCCTGCTCCTCGGCCGCCGATGCGATCTGCGCGGCCATGTCATTGATCTGCCCGACCGCCTCGGTGATGCGCTGCAGCAGATCACTGGCCGCCTGAGCATCGGTGACGCTCTGCGAGGCCTTGGTGCCGGCGTTGTCCATCACGCCAACCGCCTGACGGGTGGCATCCTGCAGCACCTGGATCATCGCCTCGATCTCGCGAGTCGACTCGTGGGTGCGCTTGGACAGTACCCGCACCTCGTCGGCCACTACCGAGAAGCCGCGGCCGTGCTCGCCGGCACGCGCCGCCTCGATGGCCGCATTGAGAGCCAGGAGGTTGGTCTGGTCGGCAATACTGGCGATGGTGGAAAGAATCGAGCTGATCTCGTTGGAGTGGCGGTGCAGCTCGTCAATGATGCGCCCCGCCCCCTCGACCTCCTCGGCCAGCAGCGAGATCGACTCCTGACTGCGCTCCACCTGGCGACGTCCTTCCACACTGAGGCTGACCGAATCCACCGCCTGGCCGGAGGCCGTCTCGGCGTTGCGGGAAATCTCCTGGGTGGCGGAAGCCATTTGCGTCACCGCAGTGGCCACCAGGTGCAGCTCCGACTGATGTTGCTGCACGCGCTGGTTCTGCTCGTCGGCATCCTGCGCCACTTGTGCGGACTCATTGCTCAGCGCCACGGCAACATCGCGCAGACGCGAGATGATGCCGTGCAGCTGGTCGATGAAGCGGTTGAAGCTGCTCGACAACTGGCCGATCTCGTCGTTTGAGTTGACCGGCAGTCGCTGGGTCAGGTCGCCGTTACCGGCAGCGATAGCGTTGAGGTTGCGGCGAATCTGCTCCAGGTCGCGGAACAGCACACGGCCGAGCAGCGCCAGCACCAGAATGGCAACGACCAGCATGCCGGTGCCGATGGCCAGCTGCACGAACAACTGGTGACGCACCGGAGCAAGCACCTTGGCCTTGTCCATGACCATCACGAAGGTCCAGCGCGTGTTGGGAATCTCGACGGCGAACAGCAGACTCTCGGTGCCCGCCACATCGGCCTCGGTGAGGCGGCGCTGCTGCACCAGCGCCTTGAGCTGCTCGCCACCCAGCGTCGGCGAGAAGTCGGAGGCCGACTTGGTGCGCCAGTCCTTGTCGGGATGGGCGATCATCTGCCCGCTCTGATCGATCAGCAGCGCGTAGCCGTCGCCGGGAATGCTCAGCCTGCCGATGGTCTCGGTTAGGGTGCCGAGCGTCAGGTTGGCGCCGACCACGCCGATCAGCGAACCATCACGACGCGCCGGATAGGCGATGGTTACTACGTAGGCACCATCGGTCAGCGATACATAAGGATCGCTGATGAACACATCGTTGCTCTTCTCGGCGCCCTGATACCAGCCGCGTTGGCGCGGATCGTAGTTCTTCAGGACCACGCTCGGGTCGTTCTGCAGCATACGCCCGTCGGTGGTGCCGATATAGGTGATGTTGAAGGCGAAGGTGGCCCAGGTCTGCTGCAGCAGAATGTGCGGGGCGATCTGCGGCTGCTCGACCAGGCTGCTGGCGGTGATCTTCACCGCGTTGATGCGGTCATGCATCCAGTTGCCGAGGTTGACCGACACCGACTGGGCGAAGCCGTCGATATCCCGTTGCAGGGTGTCATTGACCGTCCTGTCCAGAGAGGAAACGCTCTGCCAGATCAGCGCGATGCTGACCAGCGATAACAGCGCCGCCGCCGTCAGGGTGATCTTCAGGCGCAGCGGCAAATCCTTGATGTTCATGCTAAGGACTCCATTGATGGCGCACCGGGCTGGCCAGCCGCCGTTGAAAGCCAGATCCATGAGCAAGCGATGGAGCCTGGGAGCAGAAGCCTCTGGTCGGGCTTTTCAGCGCAGAGCGTTATCACCGGAATCTGGAAGCAGTTTGGGATTGCCCGTGAACCTGGGTAGTTCTGACGGGCCGTACGCGGCTAATAAGCGACCACGCACCGGGAAAATTGAAACCAAAGCAGCTCGATAGCGCCGAAAGCACCGATTTAGAGCGGTTTCTTAATTCAGGCCGGGACTATACGCGGCGTTTTCGCTCAGCGCACCAACCAGCTCATCACCTGCTCGGCCAATTGCTCGGGCCTGTGCCGGGTCGAGTCCAGGCGCAGCAGCGGACAGTTCAGCTGGCGAGCCATCCAGGCCTCGTGCATGGCCAGGCTACGGGTATTCAAGTCGCCCTGCTCGTAGCCCGCGGCCCACTCCAGAAAGGCCTGGCTTTGCTCATGCATGTCACCTCCCGGCTGGATGCGCGCACCATAACGCTGCGCTTCACGCTGACGCAGTCGACGCATGCGCTCCTGGTCGTCCAGGCGCAGGAACAGGGCATGGCTGAACGACGGGATCAACGCCTCGCCCCAGCTGCACAGCGAGCCACTGAGCACCCAGTCGGGCGCTTGTGCGGTACGCTCGCGGATCAGCCTGACGCGCTCCTCGGGCGACCGCTTGTACGCATAGGGCGGCTCACTGGGCAACCAGTAGAAATCGTCGGTATCCAGATGCAGCCAGCCGTTGCGCTCGGCCAGCGTGCGGGCCAGGGTAGTGGTGCCCGAGCCGGATGCACCGAAGATATGTAACCGGACCGCCATGGATTCACTTCTCCTCGAACAGGCTTGATCATGATTCGCCTCTACCATCCCGCAGACAGCGACGCCGTACTCGACCTCTGGTTGAAGGCCTCCATCCTGGCCCATGACTTCGTGCCGGAGAGCTTCTGGCGCGAGCAGCTGCCCGCCATGCGCGACCTCTATCTGCCGCAGGCCGAAACCCTGGTACTGGAGGAAAAGGGGCAGGTACTGGGCTTCGCATCGCTACACGAACAGCGCCTGGCCGCATTGTTCGTCAGCCCGGACGCTCAGGGCCGTGGCCTGGGCCGTCGGCTACTGGACGAAGCCAAGCGCAGACGCGACAGCCTCGAGCTGGGCGTGTACCGCGCCAATACCCGGGCGGTGGCCTTCTACCGCGCAGGTCGTTTCGTCACGGTGAACGAAACGCGCGACCCGCACACCGGCCAGCCGGAGCTGACGATGCGCTGGTCGCGCGGATGATGCCGGCTCAGTTGCCTTCGCGGCGCAGCGCCTGCGGGGTGAAGTCGCGCGGACTCAGCCGGGCGTCGAAGTCGTACATCTTCTCGTTGTTGTCCAGGCCGTCGGCGAAGTAGCGGCCACCCTTGAGGTCGTAGATGGTCTCCAGGGTCGAGCCGAACATCGGCACGTCGTAGTAGCTGATCGGGTGGGCTTCCTGCAGGCCGATCAGGTCGCCATTGCGGTCGTACAGGTCGACGGCGAGGATCTGCCAGCTGTCCTCGTCCAGATAGAAACGACGCTTGCCGTACGGATGGCTGAAGCCGGTGCGCAGGTCCGCCTCGACCACCCAGACGCGGTGCAGCTCGTAGCGCAGCAGTTCGGGATTGATGTGCTTGGCCTGGAGGATGTCGGCATAGGGAATGCCCTGCTGGTGAACCGCGTAGCTGTTGTAGGGCACCAGCATCTCGCGCTTGCCCACCAGCTGCCATTCGTAGCGATCCGGGGCACCATTGTAGGCGTCCACCTGGTCGGCGGTGGCCATGCCGTTGGTATCGGGTTGCAGGGTGTCGTAGGCGAGCATTGGCAGGCGACGCACGCGGCGTTCGCCGCGGTTGAAGCGCCAGGCCTTGCGGATGGCCAGCACCTGATCGAGCGTCTCCTGCACCACCAGTGCCGAGCCGGCCAGCTTGGCCGGCGCCACGACCTTGTACTTGTAAAAGAACAGGGTGTTGTCCAGATCCTGCGGGGCAACGCCTTCGCGGCCGTAGAGGAAATAGATGTCGCGCTCGAGCTTGAGCAGGTTGTAGCTGCCATTGGCGAGCACGGCGGCCTGGTTGGTGGCCATGCTGATCTGGTCGCCACGGTAACGCATGATGTGGTTCCAGATGGCCTCCTGGCCATTCTGCGGTATGGGGAACGGCACGCCGGCCGCAGCACCCTGCACACCGTTGCCGCCGGAAATCAGCTCGGCATTGAGCGCATTGAAGCGGGTGGCATCGTAGATGCGCTGCGGCGCAGCTGCACTGCGGCGAGTCGGGAAGACGCGCAGATAGAAGCTGGGGTTCTGCTGCAGCAGGGCCTTGAGGCCGACCGGCAGTAGCTGCTCATACTGCGCCAGGTTCTGCCCGTCGACGCGATACAGCAGCTTGTCGCCGGCGTAAGGGTCAGGGTGGTGCATACCGGGCTGGTAACCGGCCGGCGGCGTCGCCAGGCCTCCCGTCCAGGCCGCGATGGTGCCGGCAGCATTACCCGCACGCTCACCGCCCAGCGGGGTCAGGTCCTGCTCCAGGCGCGCGGCCTGGCTGGCATCGACCTTGGCCTGGGCCTGAAAGGCCAGGGCGGTCAGCAGAAGAATGGAAACCGATCTCAACACAATGCTCTCCTTGCGACGCCATGGCAGTGGCGTCGCCAATATCTACAGGCCTTGCAGGCATGCTTATCGTTGTTGTGTCTTGCGGTGAGGTACCGTCCTGGCCGCCGGGTTATCCCGATCTAATCGTGCATCCTGCCGGTTCAAATCGACCGTTTATCGCTGGGTAAATCACCCCTGACGCTGAAACTTCAGATCCCATACGCCATGGCCGAGGCGCTCGCCGCGACGCTCGAACTTGGTCACCGGACGCTCCTCGGGGCGCGGCACATAGGTGCCATCGGCGGCCAGGTTGCGATAGCCCGGCGCCGCGTTCATCACCTCGAGCATGTGCTCGGCGTAGTTTTCCCAGTCGGTGGCCATGTGCAGCACGCCGCCGATCTTCAGCTTGCTGCGCACCAGCTCGGCGAAGGCCGGCTGCACGATGCGGCGCTTGTGATGACGCGACTTGTGCCAGGGATCAGGGAAGAACAGCAGCACGCGATCCAGGCTGGCATCGGCGACGCAATCACGCAGCACTTCCAGCGCATCGCAGCTGTACACGCGGATGTTGCTCAGGTTCTGCGTCATGGCGCCATTGAGCAGCGCACCAACGCCCGGCTTGTGCACCTCGACGCCGATGAAATCCTGCTCGGGCGCTGCGGCGGCCATCTCCAGGGTGGAATGGCCCATGCCGAAGCCGATCTCGAAGGTGCGCGGCGCGCTGCGCCCGAACACCTGGTCGAAGTCACGCAGGCCGTCTTCCAGTTCCAGGCCGAACAGCGGCCAGCCCTTGTCGATGCCACGCTGCTGGCCTTCGGTCATGCGCCCGGCGCGCATCACGAAGCTCTTGATGGTACGGCGCTGGCGACCGTCTTCGGTCAGTTCGGGCTGTTGGGTATCGGTCATGCTGGGCTCTTGTAGGGTGTTTACGACTTGGCGGGCCGGCGAGCCGACGCGCAGCCAATCGTCATCCTTAGTTGATCAGGCCAGTCAGCGGCGACGACGCGCTGGCATAGAGTTTCTTCGGCATACGCCCGGCCAGGTAGGCCAGGCGCCCGGCCTCGACGGCATGCTGCATGGCACGCGCCATCAGCACCGGATTCTGCGCTTCGGCGATGGCGCTGTTCATCAGCACCGCCTCGCAGCCCAGCTCCATGGCGATGGTGGCGTCGGAGGCCGTGCCCACGCCGGCATCGACCAGCACCGGCACCTTCGATTCCTCGAGGATGATGCGCAGGTTGTAGGGGTTGCAGATGCCTAGGCCCGAGCCGATCAGGCCAGCCAGCGGCATCACCGCGATGCAGCCGATCTCGGCCAGCTGGCGGGCGATGATCGGATCGTCGCTGGTGTACACCATGACGTCGAAACCGTCCTTGACCAGCACTTCGGCGGCCTTGATGGTTTCGATGACGTTGGGGAACAGGGTCTTCTGGTCAGCCAACACTTCCAGCTTGACCAGGTTGTGGCCATCGAGCAACTCACGCGCCAGGCGGCAGGTGCGCACGGCCTCGACGGCGTCGTAGCAGCCGGCGGTATTGGGCAGGATGGTGTACTTGTCCGGGCTGATCACATCAAGCAGGTTCGGCTCGCCGGGATTCTGGCCGATATTGGTGCGGCGCACGGCCACGGTGACGATCTCGGCACCGGAAGCCGCGATGGCATCACGGGTCTCGTCCATATCCTTGTACTTGCCGGTACCGACCAGCAGGCGCGACTGGAACGTACGACCGGCCAGGGTGAAGGGCTTGTCGCTGAGAACTTGGCTCATGGAATACTCCTCGTGAAGTCAACCGCCGCCGATGGCGTGCACCACTTCCACCTGATCGCCTTCGGCGAGCTGGGTGCTGTCGTGCTGGCTGCGTGGAACGATGTCCAGATTGAGCTCGACCGCCACACGGCGCCCGGTCAGGTCGAGGCGAACCAACAGGTCGGCGACGCTCTGGTTATCCGGCAGTTCGAAGGGTTCACCATTCAACTGGATACGCATGACGACTCGGTCACAACTAGGAAGAGGGCCGGCATTCTAGCCCGACAGCCGTCTGCGACCAAGGCTAAAAGGCGCCATTCGTCCTCATTTCTGACGCCAGGGTCAGGTCAGCTTCCAGGCCGCCAGCCCCAGGCACAGCCAGCCGATCAGGAAAGCGACACCGCCGAACGGGGTGATCATGCCGAGCTTGCCGATGCCGCTGAGGGTCAGCAAATAAAGGCTGCCGGAGAACAGCAGAATGCCCACGGCGAAGGCGCCACCGGCCAGGTTTACCAAGCGTCCGGGCATGTGCAGCGCCAGCAGACCGACGCCAAACAGGGCCAGCGCGTGGATCAGCTGATAGTGCGTGCCGGTCTGGAAAACCGCCAGGTATTCAGGCGTCAGACGATTCTTCAGACCGTGAGCGGCAAAGGCGCCCAGCGCGACGCCGGTAAAGCCTGCAAAAGCGGATAACAGCAGCCAGAGACGAGCCATGGAAACTCCTGAATAGGTCGACCAGAACGCAGTTTAACCACTGGTTCGTGTGGCGAGAGTGTCGTTATTGTCACACCCGCTCCCAAACCTGTGGTGTCTCGGGAATGTACAAGGCGACGTCAAAAATCGCTCCCGGCGATTTTTTGCTGCCCGCCATCCCTGGCGGCAACCCTTCGGGCCGTCGGCAGAGCCGACGTCAAAAATCGCTCCCGGCGATTTTTTGTTTTAATAGCGCCACGCCCAATCATTGCGAGACTCCATGCTCCGAGCCCTGACCCGCCGCCTGCTGAAACTGCTGCTCTGGCTGATGCTGGCCAGCGCCCTGCTGGTGCTCCTGCTGCGTTGGGTACCCCCGCCCGGCACGGCGCTGATGATCGAGCGCAAGATCGAGTCCTGGGGCAGCGGGCAGTCGCTGGTACTCAAGCGTCAGTGGCGCCCGTGGAACGAGCTGCCGGACCATCTGAAGATGGCGGTGATCGCCGCCGAAGACCAGAAGTTCGCCGAGCACTGGGGTTTCGACATGAGCGCCATCCAGGCGGCGCTGGCGCACAATCAGAGTGGCGGCTCGCTGCGTGGTGCCAGCACCCTCAGCCAGCAGGTAGCCAAGAACCTGTTCCTCTGGTCCGGGCGCAGCTGGCTGCGCAAAGGGCTGGAAGCCTGGTTCACCGCGCTGATCGAACTGCTCTGGTCGAAGGAACGCATCCTCGAGGTCTATCTCAACAGCGTCGAATGGGGCGATGGCATCTTCGGCGCCGAAGCCGCCGCACAGCATCATTTCGGCGTCGGCGCGCCTTATCTCAATCGCCAGCAGGCCAGCCAGCTGGCTGCCGTGCTACCCAACCCGCTGCGCTGGAGCGCAGGCCGGCCGAATGGCTACGTGATCCGCCGCGCGGCCTGGATTCGCCAGCAGATGAATCAGCTCGGCGGCAGCCACTACCTCAACCAGCTCAAGCCGCAGCGCCCCGATTGGTGGCCACGCTGGCTGTAAGCTAGCGAGTAGCGCGAAATGCCTTGCGCGGCACCGCATGCAACAGCGCGACGTCGTCGCCATGCAGATGCACGGTCAAACCCCACTGCGGATACACCCAGGCCTGACCATCGGCCAGCTCCAGGGTCAGGCGAGGCTGCCCGAGGCTGGCGGCCAGGCGTTCGCTGGCCAGCGCTTGCGGGGCGTGCAGATTGAGGCTGGCAATGGGGAAGTTGGCCATCTGCACGGTCAGCGACTCATCCAGCGCTAATTCGGCATCGCCTGCTTTCAGGCCTTGCGCGGCCATCAGACTGTCGCGCTGATTCTTGCTCAAGGCCAGTTCAGCCTGCAGCGACCACTCGCCCTCCTCCCCTTCGAGCGTCGCTCGATAGGACAGCCGTGCGCCGTCCAGGCGCGGCTCCAGCCACAGCTCACCCGGAGCCAGCGTCTGCACATCACGCAGTGTCAGCCCATCTTCGGCCAGCGGCTGCAACAGCGCATTGCGCCACTGCTGCAGGTTGGCCACCGGCCGAACCTCGCTGCTGCGCATCAACCAGGCGCCCCAGGCGAAGAACAGCACCCCGACGATCGCGAATATCAGCCAGTGCTGCACTTTCAGCGGGGCGTTGTTCAAGGCGGTTGCTCCAGACAGCAAAAAGCCGCACCAGGGTGCGGCTTTTCGGGTAGCGGCAGACTCAGGCGGCGATACAGCCCTTGAGCTTGTTCATGGCGTTCTTCTCGAGCTGGCGGATACGCTCGGCCGAGACGTTGTACTTGGCGGCCAGATCGTGCAGCGTCGCCTTTTCCTCGGCCAGCCAGCGCTGATAGAGGATGTCGCGGCTGCGCTCGTCCAGGCTTTCCAGCGCTTCGTGCAGGTTGCTGCTGGAGCTGTCGCTCCAGTCGGCATCCTCGAGCTGGCGAGCCGGGTCGTAGCGGTGGTCTTCCAGATAATGCGCGGGCGACTGGAAGGCGCTGTCGTCGTCGGCATCGGCTGCCGGGTCGAAGGCCATGTCCTGGCCGGTCAGGCGACTTTCCATCTCGCGCACTTCGTGCGGTTCGACGCCCAGGCTTTCCGCTACCGCGGTGACTTCATCGTTGTTCAGCCAGGCCAGACGCTTCTTCTGGCTGCGCAGGTTGAAGAACAGTTTGCGCTGGGCCTTGGTGGTGGCCACTTTGACGATGCGCCAGTTCTTCAGGATGAACTCGTGGATCTCTGCACGAATCCAGTGCACCGCGAAGGACACCAGACGCACACCCATTTCCGGGTTGAAGCGCTTGACCGCCTTCATCAGGCCGACGTTGCCTTCCTGGATCAGGTCGGCCTGGGCCAGACCATAACCGGAGTAGCTGCGGGCGATATGCACCACGAAACGCAGGTGGGCCAGCACCATCTGGCGGGCGGCCTCGAGGTCCTGCTGATAGTAGAGATTTTCGGCCAGTTCACGCTCCTGCTCGGGCGTCAGCAGCGGGATGCTGTTGACCGCATGCACGTAAGCTTCCAGGTTGGCGCCTGGAACAAGGGCATGAACAGGTTGCAAGGAAGTGGACATTCGAATCCTCCGATTCATGAAACTCGTGCAGTGTAGCACTGCGCTATCTGATTAAGAGCCTGTGGATAAGTTCCCTGTCAGATAGTCAATATCAACCAAAACAATGACTTGTCAGCTCGCGTTCAGCCGTATCGAGCAGCGCCCTTAGCGGGGCGCCAGTTCGTTCAGATGACGCGCCACTGCCAGCCAGGCGCCAATATAGCCCAACAGCACGGCGCCAAGCAGCAGCGAAAAACCGTCGGACGAAGGTACGCCACCCAGGGCGAAATCGCTACCGTAAAGTCCGGCCAAACGTACTACAGCATCGTTCAGCCAATCCAGCCCGAAGGCCAGCAGCAACCAGGCGAAGATGCCGGCACCGAAACCATAGAGCGCGCCCATATAAAGGAAGGGACGTCGCACGTAGCCATCGGTTCCACCTACCAGCTTGATCACCTCGATCTCGGCGCGGCGATTCTCGATGTGCAGGCGGATGGTATTACCGATCACCAGCAGCAGCGCCAGGATCAGCAGCAGGCTGAGGCCGAAGACGAAGCGATCACCCAGTTTGAGGATGGCAGTCAGACGCTCGACCCAGACCAGATCGAGCTGTGCCTGCTCCACCTTGGGCAGCTCTGCCAGACGCTGGCGCAGGGCTTCGAGCTTGGCCTTGTCGACTTCCTTCGGCGTGACCAGGACCACGCCTGGCAGCGGGTTCTCCGGCAGTTCCTTGAGCGCCTGACCCAGGCCGGAGAGCTGCTGGAACTCCTCCAGCGCCTGCTCGCGGCTGATCCATTCGGCCTCGGAAACATCATCCATCGCCGCGATCTGCTCGCGCAGCGCCTGACCATTGCGCTCACCGGCGGACATGTCGAGGAACAGGGAAATCTGCGCGGCGCGCTGCCAGGAGCCGCCGAGCTTCTCGACGTTGTCCAGCAGCAGCGACAGGCCCATGGGCAGGCTCAGCGCCACGGCCATCACCCAGCAGGTGAAGAAGCTGCCAATGGGCTGACGGGCCAGGCGGCGCAGACTGTCCACCAGGCTGGCGCGATGGCTCTCCAGCCATGCATGGAACAGCGTGCGGAAATCCGGCTCGTCGGCCGGGCCGTCCACCACCTTGTTGCGCGGCGCCGCGCCGACACGCTCGGCCGGTTGCGGGGTGGGCATCTTCGATGCGCTCATCAGGCAGCCTCCCCGTCACCGATCAGGCGACCGCGTTGCAGGGTGAGCATGCGCTGGCGCATGCGCGCGATCAGCGCCAGGTCGTGGCTGGCGATCAGCACCGTGGTACCCAGCTGGTTGATGTCCTCGAACACGCCCATGATCTCGGCAGCGAGGCGCGGGTCAAGGTTACCGGTGGGCTCATCCGCCAACAGCAGGGCCGGCCGGTGGACGATGGCGCGGGCGATGCCAACGCGCTGCTGCTGACCGGTGGACAGATCCCCCGGCGCTTGCGCGGCCTTGTCGCTGAGGCTGACGCGCTCCAGCGCGGCGCCGACTCGCTTGGCGATCTCCGGCTTGGACAGACCGAGAATCTGCAGCGGCAGGGCGACGTTGTCGTAGACCGTGCGATCGAACAGCAGTTGGTGATTCTGGAACACCACGCCGATCTGCCGACGCAGGAAGGGAATCTGCGCGTTGGTGATGGTCGACAGATCCTGCCCGGCCAGCAGCAACTTGCCGCTGGTGGGCCGTTCCATCGCCAGCAGCAGGCGCAGCAGCGTGCTCTTGCCGGCACCGGAGTGGCCGGTGACGAAGAGAAATTCGCCGGGGCGAACGCGGAAGGTCAGCTCGTGCAGCCCGACATGGCCATTGGGGTAACGCTTGGCGACCTGCTCGAATCGGATCATCCGCGCTCACGCTCCTCGAAGAGTGCCTGGACGAAAGCCTGCGCCTCGAACGGACGCAGATCATCGATACCTTCACCCACGCCAATGTAGCGAATCGGCAGGCCGAACTGCTTGGCCAGGGCGAAGATGACGCCGCCCTTGGCGGTGCCGTCGAGTTTGGTCAGCGCCAGGCCGGTGAGGTTCACCGTCTGGTTGAACTGCTTGGCCTGGCTGATGGCGTTCTGCCCGGTGCCGGCATCGAGCACCAGCAGCACTTCGTGCGGCGCCGTCTCGTCCAGCTTGCCGATCACCCGACGGACCTTTTTCAGCTCTTCCATCAGGTTGTCCTTGGTGTGCAGGCGCCCGGCGGTATCGGCGATCAACACGTCGATGCCACGGGACTTGGCAGCCTGCACCGCATCGAAGATCACCGAGGCCGAGTCGGCGCCGGTGTGCTGGGCAATGACCGCGATGTTGTTGCGCTCGCCCCAGACCTGCAGCTGCTCCACCGCGGCAGCGCGGAAGGTGTCGCCGGCGGCGAGCATGACCTTCTTGCCGTCTTGCTGCAGCTTCTTGGCCAGCTTGCCGATGGTGGTGGTCTTGCCCACGCCGTTGACGCCGACGACGAGGATCACATAGGGCTGCTTGGCGCCGTCAATCACGAGCGGCTGCTCGACCGGCTTGAGCAGGCTGACCAGCTCTTCCTGCAGGGCCTTGTACAGCGCACCGCTGTCGGCCAGCTCCTTGCGCGCCACGCGCTTGGTCAGGTTGCCGATGATGGTGGTGGTCGCCTCGACGCCGACGTCGGCGGTAAGCAGGCGGGTTTCCAGATCGTCGAGCAGATCGTCGTCGATGGCCTTCTTGCCGAGGAACAGGCTGGCCATGCCTTCGCCGAGACTGGCGCTGGTCTTGGACAGGCCCTGCTTGAGACGGGCGAAGAAGCCGGGCTTTTCCTGCGTGGCCGGCGCGGCGGCAGGCGCCGGCGCAGCCGCCACCGGAGCGGCCTCGACGATGGGCTCGGCTACGACGGGCGGCGGTTCGACGACCGCAGGTGCGGCAACCGGAGTGTCGGCAATGGGCTGCTCAGGCTGCGGCGCTGGCGCAGGCGTCACTTCAGCCACCTGCGGCTCGACTACTGGCAAGGCTTCGGACGCAGGCTCAGGTGTCGACAGCTCGGCAGGCACCTGAGCAGGCCGCTCGGCGGGCGCAGGCTTGGCCGGCTCCGCAGCTGTCTCTGCCGGCTTCTTGCGCCACCAGCTGAACAGGGATTTCTTTTCTTCGGTCACAGGCGGGGTCTGCGCGCCAGCCTCGGCCGGCGACTTCTTGTCGTCATTGGAACCAAACATGGGTCGCTTGCATCTCAGGGGAGCGAACGCTAACAGGCTGTAAAGCCTTGCCGCGCCGCCCCGGAAAAGGATGGGGTATCCTAGCACCTCTTCGCCCGCCGGCGGTACGACCGCCCAGGCTATCCGACAGGTCTGACTTTTGATGAATGCAATTGCCCGCCGTTCCCTCGGCCTGCTGTTCGGCGCCCTTTGCGTGCCACTCGCGGCCTTCGCTTCTCCCGCTCAACCCACCCACGAATTCGAACTGGACAACGGCCTGAAGGTCATCGTCCGCGAGGATCACCGCGCGCCCGTGGTGGTCAGCCAGCTCTGGTACAAGGTCGGCTCCAGCTACGAGACGCCCGGCTCCACCGGCCTGTCCCACGCCCTGGAACACATGATGTTCAAGGGCAGCCGCAAGTTCGGCCCCGGCGAAGCCTCGCGCATCCTGCGCGAACTGGGCGCCGAGGAAAACGCCTTCACCAGCGACGACTACACCGCCTATTACCAGGTGCTGGCGAGCGACCGCCTGGGCGTGGCGCTGGAACTGGAAGCCGACCGCCTCTCCAGCCTGAAACTGCCGGCAGACGAGTTCGCCAAGGAAATCGAGGTGATCAAGGAAGAGCGCCGCCTGCGCACCGACGACCGCCCTTCCTCGCTGGCCTTCGAGCGCTTCAAGGCCATGGCCTATCCGGCCAGCGGCTACAGCATCCCCACCATCGGCTGGATGGCCGACCTCGACCGCATGCATATCGACGAACTGCGTGCCTGGTACCAGAAGTGGTACGCGCCGAACAACGCTACCCTGGTGGTGGTTGGCGACGTCAGCGTGGACGAGGTCAAGAGCCAGGTGCAGCGTTACTTCGGCGACATTCCGCGCCGCGAGGTGCCGACCGCCAAACTGCCGCTGGAGCTGGCCGCAGCGGGTGAGCGACGTACCACCCTGTATCTGAAGACCCAACTGCCCAATCTGATCATGGGCTTCAACGTGCCGGGCCTGGCCACCGCCGAAACGCCGCGCCAGGTCTACGCCCTGCGCCTGGCCGCCGCCCTGCTCGACGGCGGCTACAGTGCGCGCCTGTCGACCCGCCTGGAGCGCGGCGAGGAACTCGTCTCCGGCGCCAGCGCCTGGTACAACGCCTTCACCCGCGGTGACAGCCTGTTCATCCTCTCGGCCACGCCCAATGTGCAGAAAGGCAGAACCCTGGAGCAGGCAGAAGCCGGCCTGTGGCGCGAACTGGAGGAACTGAAGAAGGCCCCGCCGTCCGCTGCCGAACTGGCGCGCGTACGCGCCCAGGTCATCGCCGGCCTGGTATTCGAGCGCGACTCGATCACCAGCCAGGCCACCGGTATCGGTCAACTGGAAACCGTCGGCCTGTCCTGGCAGTTGATCGACCAGGAACTGGCCGAACTGGAAGCCGTGACCCCGGCGGACATCCAGCAGGCCGCCCGTACCTTCTTCGTTCGCGACCGCCTGAGTGTCGCCCACGTTCTGCCCGAAGAGTCCCGCAATGAGGAGTCCCGCCCATGAAGACTGAGCAACGCCGTCTGGGCCTGCTCGGCCTGGTCCTGTCCGCCGCCCTGGCACTGAGCGCCTGCGCCAACCTGTCCGACAGCACGGCGGCTGGCGATGCTGCCAAGCTGCAGTCGCTGGCTGCGCTCGACGGCAAGGCGCCATTGCGCCGCACCCTGGATATCCAGACCTGGCAAACGGCTCAGGGCGCCAAGGTGCTGTTCGTCGAGGCCCATGAGCTGCCGATGTTCGACCTGCGCCTGACCTTCGCCGCCGGCAGCAGCCAGGACGGCGGCGTGCCGGGCCTGGCCACCCTGACCAATGCCATGCTCAACGAAGGCGTACCGGGCAAGGACGTCGGCGCCATCGCCGCCGGTTTCGAAGGGCTCGGCGCCGAGTTCGGCAACGGCGCTTACCGCGACATGGCCGTGGCCAGCCTGCGCAGTCTGAGCGCTCGCGAACAACGTGAACCTGCACTGGCGCTGTTCGCTGATGTGCTGGGCAAGCCCACCTTCCCTGCCGATTCGTTGGCGCGGATCAAGAACCAGTTGCTCGCCGGCTTCGAGTTCCAGAAGCAGAACCCGGGCAAGCTGGCCAGCCTGGAGCTGTTCGAGCGCCTGTACGGCCAGCATCCCTACGCTCATCCCAGCGACGGCACGGCGCAATCGATTCCGGCCATCACCCGCCAGCAGCTCCAGGCCTTCCATGCCCGCGCCTATGCCGCCGGTAATGCCGTGATCGCGCTGGTTGGCGATCTGTCGCGCGCCGAGGCCGAGGCCATCGCCAATCAGGTATCGGCCGCCCTGCCGCAAGGCCCGGCACTGGCGAAGATAGCCCAGCCGCAAACGCCCAAGCCCGGCACCAGCCATATCGAATACCCGTCCAACCAGACCCATCTGATGCTTGCTCAGTTGGGCATCGACCGTCGCGACCCGGACTATGCAGCGCTGTATCTGGGCAACCAGATTTTCGGTGGTGGTGGCTTCGGCACCCGTCTGATGAGCGAGGTGCGCGAGAAGCGTGGCCTGACCTACGGCGTCTACTCCGGCTTCAGCGCCATGCAGGCACGCGGCCCGTTCATGATCAACCTGCAGACCCGTGCCGAGCTCAGCCAGGGTACCCTGGCGCTGGTCAAGCAACTGCTGGCCGACTATCTGCGAGATGGGCCGACCCAGCAGGAACTGGACAACGCCAAGCGTCAGCTGGCCGGCAGCTTCCCACTGTCCACCGCAAGCAATGCCGATATCGTCGGCCAGCTGGCCTCGATGGGCTTCTACGACCTGCCGCTGAGCTACCTGGATGACTTTATGCGTGACGTGCAGAACCTCACCACCGAGCAGGTGAAAGCGGCGATGGCCAAGCACCTCGACCCCGAGGCGCTGGTGGTGGTTACTGCCGGCCCGACCGTGCCGCAGAAGGAGCTGCCGCCACCCACCGACCGCCCGGCCGAGCTGCCCAGCACGGTGCCGCACTGATGCGCGGTCGCGCTCCGCAGAAACCCGCCGCGGGCAAGGCCCACGGCGGCCAGGGCCAGTTGCGCATCATCGGCGGGCAATGGCGCTCGCGGCGCTTCGCCTTTCCTGACGGCCCGGGCCTGCGCCCGACTCCGGACCGGGTGCGCGAAACGCTGTTCAACTGGCTGGCGCCCTATGTCGAGGGCGCCCATGTGCTCGACCCCTTCGCCGGCAGTGGCGCGCTGCTGCTCGAAGCGCTGTCGCGCGGCGCTGCCAGCGGCCTGGCCTGCGACCTCAACCCGGCGTCGGTGGCCGCGCTGCGCGGGCATCTGACGACGCTGCAGTGCAGCGCCGGCGAAATCCAGCTGGGCGACGCCCTGCAGCTGCTGGCCCGGCCGGCGCCGCGGCGCTTCGATATCGTCCTGCTCGATCCGCCGTTCCACAAGGATCTGCTGCAAGGCGCCTGCGACCTGCTGGAAGCTCAGAACTGGCTGGCCGACGACGCGTGGATTTACACCGAAAGCGAAGCCGCTCCCTCGACGCTGGGCCTGCCCGGCAACTGGCGCCTGCATCGGGAGAAGCACACGGGTCAGGTGCATTACGCGCTGTGGCAGCGTGGATGAAGGACTTTATCTACGCCCACCTGCCCTACCTGCTGCTGATCGCACTGGCGCTGCCGGTGCTGCTCAGCCAGCAGGAAATTCCGCTGAATTTGAATCGCACGATACCGCACAATCCCAATGTCGGTATCGTCATCGGACTTACCACTCAGCGTATCGTCGCGTTACTGGTATTGGCCTGGTGCGCTTGGCGCATACTCCGCAAGCGCCGACGCTGAATAGCTCCGTAGCCTGGATGAAATCCAGGGCCACCATTCCCGGATTGCGTCCGGGCTATGTCTACTGCCGACGATCGACTGCACCATGAACACTGACTTTCGCCCCGCCTGGTGGCTCCCCGGCCCGCATCTGCAGACGCTGTGGAACCCCTTCTGCCGCAAGCCGCCGCAACTGGAACGGCCACGCGAACGGCTGTGGCTGGACGATGGCGACTTTCTCGACCTCGACTGGTACGGCCCGCATGACGCCCATGCGCCGCTGGTACTGGTGCTGCATGGCCTGACGGGCAGCTCCAATTCGCTCTACGTGCTTGGCCTGCAACAGGCCCTGGCGACGCGTGGCTGGGCCAGCGTGGCGCTGAACTGGCGCGGCTGCTCAGGTGAACCCAATCTGCTGCCGCGCGGCTATCACTCCGGCGCCAGCGAGGATCTGGCATCGGCGGTCGCCCACCTGCGCGCGCAACGGCCGATGGCGCCGCTGTACGCTGTCGGCTATTCGCTGGGCGGCAACGTGCTGCTCAAGTACCTGGGCGAAAGCGGCGCGCAGAGCCAGCTGCAGGCAGCAGTGGCGGTGTCGGTGCCGTTTCGTCTGGATCAGTGCGCAGACCGCATCGGCCTGGGCTTCTCGCGGGTTTACCAGGCGCACTTCATGCGCGAGATGGTTGCCTATGTCAGCAACAAGCAGCGCCTGTTCAGCGAGCAGGGCCACAACGAGCGCCTGTCGGTGCTGGAGCGCCTCGGCCCGCTGGACGGTATGCGCACCTTCTGGGACTTCGACGGGCGCATCACTGCGCCGCTGCACGGCTTCGCCGATGCCCACGATTACTACCGGCGCGCCTCCAGCCGCTTCTACCTGGGCGACATTCGCACGCGCACGCTGATCATCCAGGCCGAAGACGATCCCTTCATCTTCCGTCACAGCCTGCCCGAGGCCAGCGAGCTGGCCCCCGGTACCGAGTTCGAGCTGCATGCCAAGGGCGGGCATGTCGGCTTCGTCGAAGGCAGCCCGCGCCGTCCTGCCTATTACCTGGAAAGACGAATTCCGCAGTGGTTGGCGAACCTCGGGTAATCGCGGCTGAAGCCGCTCCTGCGCAAGCGGCAAGAACCGTAGTCCGGATGAAGTCCGGGAGGGCGCGACAAAGGCCCTTATGGATTGCAAGCGGGCAAGACAGTCGCTGCAGATCGTGAGAGGCGCGTCAGCGGCGAAAAGCTCACGGCTAAAGCTCCTCCTACCGAGCCGCGAAATCGTAGCCCCGATGAAATCCGCGAATGCTCCGGCACAGCTCCCCGGATTGCATCCGGGCTACACCGCATCCGGCGGCACCGAACCGCTCACCCCAGCACCTGCTCCAGCGGCACATGCAGGCGATCGTACAGCGCCTCGACCGCCGCGCGCGCCGAAGGCGCGATATAGCCGCCCTCCAGCGCCAGCACCTGGTAGATGCCGCGACGCAGCATGTCCTGGCTGAGGTTGTCCGGGCTGGCCCCCGCCGTGCAGAGAAAGCGCACCCAGGAGGTCATGATGATCCAGGCGTTGAGCGTCAGCGCCTCGATCTGCGCCGGGGTCATCAGCAGGATGCCGGCCTCGACGAACCCCTGGTAGATCGACTGCGCCCCCACCAGGCAGCGCCGGGCGAAGGCGCGGTAACGCGCGGCCAGCTCGGCGTCGGATTCCAGCAGGTGCTCCAGGTCGCGGTGCAGGAAGCGGTAGTGCCACATCGCTGCCAGCAGCGCCTCCAGATAGAAGGTCTTGTCCTTCACCGTCAGCGCTCGGCCTTCGGGGCGGCGCAGAAAGCTGTCGACCTGCGCTTCGTACTGGGCGAACAGCTCGGCGATGATCATCTGCTTGTTGCGGAAGTGGTAATACAGATTGCCCGGCGAAATGCCCAGGTGCGCGGCGATATGGTTGGTGGTGACGTTGCGCTCGCCCTGGCCGTTGAACAGGGCCAGGCTCTCGGCAACGATGCGGTCGCGGGTCTTGGGTGGCGCCATGACGCAGCTCGATCTCAACTTCAAAAGTGGCAAAGGTACAGGCGAAACAGCAGAAGTGTTACCCCTCGACGCATCTCAAACGCTGCCGCTGGCCTTTGGTTAGGGTGCGACTCAGGCAGCGACGAGGCATCCTATTTGACACATTAGAGCAATTGCTCTAGAAATCCAGCACAGTCCCAAGCAGCCCGCTGGAACGTCGAGGAGAAACCCATGGTCGCCGACATCGCCTATCCGCAGCAGAGCCAACAGCAGATCAACCAGCTGGACGCCACCTTCGCCCTGCAGCGCACGGCCTTCGCCGCCAACCCGATGCCCTCGGCCGAGCAGCGCATCCAGTGGCTTAAGGCTCTCAGCGAGCTGCTGACCGAGCAGCAGGATGCGTTGATCGCAGCGATCTCCCAGGACTTCAGCAATCGCTCGGCCGACGAGACCCTGCTCGCCGAGCTGATGCCCAGCCTGCATGGCATCCATTACGCGTCCAGGCGCATCAGAAAGTGGATGAAGCCCTCGCGGCGCAGCGTCGGCCTGCAGTTCATGCCCGCCGCAGCCAAGGTCATCTACCAGCCGCTGGGCGTGGTCGGCATCATCGTGCCGTGGAACTACCCGCTGTTTCTCGCCATCGGCCCGCTGACCGGCGCGCTGGCCGCCGGCAACCGGGTGATGATCAAGATGAGCGAGTCCACCCCGGCCACCTCGCAGCTGGTCAAGGACCTGCTGGCGCGCGTCTTCCCCGAGGACCTGGTCAGCGTTGCCCTGGGCGAGGCGGAAGTCGGCATGGCCTTCTCCAAGCTGCCGTTCGACCACCTGCTGTTCACCGGCGCCACCAGCATCGGTAAGCATGTGATGCGCGCCGCCGCCGAGAACCTGACCCCGGTGACCCTGGAGTTGGGCGGCAAGTCGCCAGCCATCGTTTCCGCCGACGTGCCGCTGGAGCACGCCGCCGAGCGCATCGCCTTCGGCAAGACCCTCAACGCCGGGCAGACCTGCGTGGCGCCTGACTATGTGCTGGTGCCGCGCGATCGCGTCGACGGTTTCGTCAGCGCCTACCGCGACGTCGTGCAGCGCTTCTACCCGCAGCTCAAGGACAACCCCGACTACACCGCGATCATCAACGAGCGCCAGCTGGCCCGCCTCAACGGCTACCTGCAGGACGCCCAGGCCAAGGGCGCGCGCATCGTCCCTATCTACCCCGAGGCCCAGGGCCGGCGCCTGCCGCAGAGCCTGGTGCTGGACGTCAACGACGACATGAAGCTGATGCAGGACGAGATCTTCGGCCCGCTGCTGCCGGTGCTGCCCTACGAGCGAATTGAAGACGCCTTCGCCTACGTCAACGCGCGGCCCCGGCCGCTGGCGCTGTACTACTTCGGCTACGACAGGCGCGAGCAGCAGCGCGTGCTGCACGAGACCCATTCCGGCGGCGTGTGCCTGAACGACACCCTGCTGCACGTGGCGCAGGACGACATGCCGTTCGGCGGCATCGGCCCCTCCGGCATGGGCCATTACCACGGTCACGAAGGCTTCCTGACCTTCAGCAAGGCCAAGGGCGTGTTCATCAAGCAGCGCTTCAACGCCGCGCGGCTGATCTACCCGCCCTATGGCAAGGCGATCCAGAAGCTGGTCTACAAGCTGTTCGTTCGCTGAACAACGCGGGCAGCGCCCGTTTTACGCCTGGTGACAACAACAATGAACGACACCACCCTCAACGCGCCGCAGCTGTCGCGGCGCAATCTGCTCAAGGTCGGCCTGCTGGGTACGGCGCTGCTCGGCACTGCCGGGCTGACCGCCACCCTCAGCGGCTGCTCGGCCAGCACGCCGGCCAATGGCTACCTGATCCTGCGCAGCAGCGACCTGCCCTTTCTACGCGCACTGATCCCGGTAATGCTCGACGGCGCCGTCAGCGCCGAGCAGATGCCGCAGGCCATCGACGGCACGCTGAAGAGCCTCGACACCAGCCTGGCGCACCTGTCGCCGGAGATGCTCAAACTCACCGTGCAGCTGTTCGACGTCCTCGCCCTGCCCATCACCCGCGGCCCGCTGACCGGGGTCTGGGGCAGCTGGGACAACGCCAGCGCCGATGACGTGCGCAACTTCCTCACGCGCTGGCAGAACAGCAGCCTGAGCCTGCTGCGCATGGGCCACGCCTCGCTGCTGCAACTGGTGATGATGGCCTGGTACAGCCGCCAGGAGGCCTGGGCGCATTGCGGCTACCCGGGGCCACCCACCGTATAACGGCCCCCAGGCAACGGTAGAGAGCATCGCGGCTGAAGCCGCTCCCACGGGATGGGGCCGTTTGTGTAGGAGCGGATTGATCCGCGATCAGGGCGAGCACCAAGCTCGTGACTCCAGACAGCCCCACGACAAGAAGAGAAGGTGAAATGCCTGTACCCGATCTGTTCAAGCAAGGCCTGGCCAGGGGCTGGAAGACATACGACGGTTCGCGCCTGGAAAACGACCTGACGCTGGAAGCCGATGTCGCCATCGTCGGCAGCGGCGCCGGTGGCGGCACCACGGCGGAAATCCTCAGCGCCGCCGGTTACAAGGTGCTGCTGATCGAGGAAGGTCCGCTCAAGACCAGCGACGACTTCAAGATGCGCGAGGCCGATGCCTATCCGAACCTCTATCAGGAAGGCATCGGCCGCATGAGCAAGGACGGCGCCATCACCATCCTGCAGGGCCGCGCCGTTGGGGGCACCACGCTGGTCAACTGGACCAGCAGCTTCCGCACGCCGCCGCAGACCCTGGCGCACTGGGCCGAGGTGCATGGAGTGAAGGGCCATGACGTCGACTCCATGGCGCCCTGGTTCGAGAAGATGGAGCAGCGCCTGGGCGTGGCGCCCTGGGCGGTGCCACCGAATGCCAACAACGAGGTGCTGCGCAGCGGTTGCGACAAGCTCGGCTATCACTGGGCGCCGATCCCGCGCAACGTGCGCGGCTGCTGGAACCTCGGCTACTGCGGCATGGGCTGCCCGACCAACGCCAAGCAGTCGATGCTGGTCACCACCATCCCCGCCACCCTCGACGCCGGCGGCGAGCTGCTCTATCTGGCGCGCGCCGACAAGCTGCTGATCGAAGGCGACAAGGTGGTCGGCATCGACTGCCTCGGCATGGACGAACGCTGCGTGGCGCCCAACGGCAAGCGCATCCGGGTCAAGGCGCGGCACTACGTGCTGGCCGGCGGTGGCATCAATACGCCCGGCATTCTGCTGCGCTCCAACGCGCCCGACCCGCACCAGCGTGTCGGCCGGCGCACCTACCTGCACCTGGTGAACTTCTCCGCGGCGCAGTTCGAGCAGGTCATCAACCCCTTCTACGGTGCGCCGCAGTCGGTCTATTCGGATCATTTCCAGTGGGACGACGGCACCGACGGACGTCTCTCCTACAAACTGGAAGTGCCGCCGCTGCAACCGGCACTGACCGCCACCCTGCTCGGCGATTTCGGCCGCGAGAACGCCCTGCGCATGGCGCAGCTGCCGCATACCAACGTTATGCTTGCCCTGCTGCGCGACGGCTTCCACCCGGACTGTGCCGAAGGCCGCGTGGAGCTGCGGGGCGACGGCAGCCCGGTGCTCGATTACCAGATGACCGATTACACCTGGGACGGGGTGCGCCGTGCTTTCCTGACCATGGCGCAAATCCAGTTCGCCGCCGGCGCCAAGGCGGTGATGCCGACCCATGCCGATGCACGTTACGTCGGCAGTTGGAAGGAGGCCCGGGACATGATCGAGAACCTCGACCTGGCGCTGTACCGCACACGCCTGGGCAGTGCCCACGTCATGGGCGGCTGCGCCATGGGCGAGGATGCGCAGCAGGCGGTGGTCGACAGCCTCGGCCGCCACCACCACCTGGCCAACCTGTCGATCCACGATGGCTCGCTGTTCCCCACCAGCATCGGCGCCAACCCGCAGCTGTCGATCTATGGCCTGACTGCCAAGCTCGCTACCCTGCTGGGCGAACGCCTGAGGGCCTGAGATGAGCAAGCTGATCGCCGTTCTGCTGCTGGTGGCCGGCGTTATCCATCTGCTGCCGCTGGTCGGCGCGTTCGGGGGTGAACGCCTCAATGCGCTTTACGGCATCGCCCTGGACGAGCCCAACCTGCAGATCCTCATGCGCCACCGCGCCGTGCTGTTCGGCCTGCTCGGCAGCCTGCTGGTGGCCGCAACCTTCATCCCGGCGCTGCGCAGCGCGGCACTGATCGGCGGGCTGATCAGCGTGCTCGCCTTTCTCCTGCTGGCATGGAGCGCGCCCGTCTACAACGAGGCTCTGCGCCGTGTGGTGATCGCCGACTGGATCGCCCTCGCCTGCCTGCTGCCTGCGCTGCTGCTGCATCTGCGCAGTGACTGAGCTTTCGTCGCGCTTGGCCGCAAGGGAAACGCTGCGCTACCATCCGCGACTCTTGCCGCCTCGAACAGGACGAAGCGATGAATCGAGTGTTGTACCCGGGTACCTTCGACCCCATCACCAAAGGCCATGGCGATCTGGTCGAACGCGCCGCGCGACTTTTCGATCACGTCATCATCGCCGTTGCCGCCAGCCCCAAGAAGAACCCGCTGTTCCCGCTGGAACAACGCGTCGAGCTGGCCCGTGAAGTGACCAAGCACCTGCCGAATGTCGAAGTGGTGGGTTTCTCCTCGCTGCTGGCGCACTTCGTCAAGGAACAGGGCGCCAACGTGTTCCTGCGCGGCCTGCGCGCGGTATCCGACTTCGAGTACGAGTTCCAGCTGGCCAACATGAACCGCCAGCTGGCGCCGGATGTGGAAAGTCTGTTCCTCACCCCGTCGGAAAAGTACTCCTTCATCTCCTCGACCCTGGTTCGCGAGATCGCGGCTTTGGGCGGCGATATCTCCAAGTTCGTGCATCCGGCCGTCGCCGACGCACTCAACGCGCGCTTTCAAAAAAGCTGAAGAGCACTTGTGGGAGGCGCTTCAGCGGCGACTGTCGCGGCTAAAGCCCCTCCCACAGATGCAGCACGGGCGCATGACACAAGCTGCACCAATCCGGCACAATTCGCGCATCGTTGTCTGCCAGTGTCTCGGCGTCGCCGCGACAGGAGTTACCCATGTCCCTGATCATCACCGACGATTGCATCAACTGCGACGTCTGCGAACCCGAGTGCCCCAACGGCGCCATTTCCCAGGGTGAGGAGATCTACGTGATCGACCCCAACCTGTGCACCGAGTGCGTCGGCCATTACGACGAGCCGCAATGCCAGCAGGTCTGCCCGGTAGACTGCATTCCGCTCGACGAGAACAACGTCGAGAGCAAGGATGAACTGATGCAGAAGTACCGCATCATCACCGGCAAGGCCTGAAGCTTCCGAGGAGGCCGGCGGCTTCCTGCTTTCTCCGCGCCCGTTGCCCCTCGCCCGAGCGAGGCTGTTAAGCTGCAAGCTTCCCTCAGCCGCCTCTGGTAGATCGCATGTTGCGCAAACTCCTGCTATCGACCCTGCTGCTCGGCGCCAGCCTGCTGGCCCAGGCCGCTCCGCAGCAACCCGCCATTGCCACTGCCCACCCCGCCGCCACCGCTGCAGCGCAGCAGATGCTCGACGCCGGCGGCAATGCCTTCGACGCAGCCGTAGCCGCCAGCGCCGCCCTGGCGGTGGTCGAGCCCTATGGCTCCGGCCTGGGTGGTGGCGGCTTCTTTCTGTTGCGCACTGCTGGCGACGCCCCCGGCTACGACTTCCTCGACGCCCGTGAGCGCGCGCCACTGGAGGCCAAGCCGGACCTCTATGTCCGCGATGGCAAGGTGCAGCGCGAGTTATCGCTCAATGGCGCGCTGGCTGCCGCTATTCCAGGGCTGCCGGCAGCATTGGTCGAGCTGGCCGAGAAGCACGGGCGCCTGCCCCTGAAAGCCAGCCTGGCTCCGGCGATTCGCCTGGCCAACGAGGGCTTTGCGGTGGATCGCGTCTACCGCGAACGCGCGACCTGGCGCCTGTCGGCGCTGCGCGATGATCCCGAGAGCGCCAGGCTGTTCCTCGACCAGGGCGAAATCCCCGGCGAAGGCCATCTGCTGCGCCAGCCCGATCTCGCCGCCACCCTGCAAGCACTGGCCGCGCACGGCCGTGGAGGCTTCTATTCAGGGCCGGTGGCGGAGCGCCTGGTGACCGGTGTGCGCCATGCTGGCGGTATCTGGACTCTGGACGACCTTCGCGAGTACCGCATCGTTCATCGCACGCCGCTGCGCTTCGTCCTGGAAGATGGCCGCGAGCTGATCAGTGCACCGCCACCCTCGGCAGGCGGCGTGGCCCTGGCGCAGAGCCTGGCGATGCTTGCTCAACTGCCCTGGCGTGACGCCGAGCCGGTGCAGCGCGTGCATTACGTGGTGGAGGCGCTGCGCCGCGCTTATCGTGATCGCGGCCTGTTGGGCGACCCGGACTTCGTCAGGAATCCAGTGGATCAATTGCTCTCGCCCGGGCACCTGGCCGTACTCGCCGGCAGTATAGAGACGGAGCAGGCCACACCCAGCGCCAGCCTGCCGCCGGCCGGCACCTGGCATGAAGGGGACCACACCACGCACTTCGCCGTGCTCGATGCAGAAGGCAACGCAGTCGCCGCCACGCTGTCGATCAACCTGCCCTTCGGCGCTGCCTTCACCGTGCCCGGCACCGGTGTGCTGCTCAACGACGAGATGGACGATTTCGCTGCCGACGTACAGGGCGCCAACGCCTACGGCCTGGCCGGCAGCCAGGCCAATGCCATAGCCGGCGGCAAACGTCCGCTGTCCTCCATGAGCCCGAGCTTCATCGAGAGCAGCGATGAATTCGCCGCCTTCGGTACACCGGGCGGCAGCCGCATTCCGAGCATGGTGCTGCTGTCGATGCTCGAGTACCTGGACGACCAGCCCATCGAGCGCTGGCCCGCAGTGGCACGCTACCATCACCAGTTCATGCCCGATGTGATCGAGCACGAGCCGGATACCTTCAGCGACCAGCAGATCGCCGAGCTGCAACAGCGCGGCTACGCACTCAAACGCCTGGATCGGCCGTACGGCAACCAGCAGGTGTTGTTCTGGGACAAGGTCAGCGGCGAGGTGCAGGCCGCCAGCGACCCTCGCGGGATAGGTGAAGCGACGCCCTGATACGCATCGACCGCATGTGACCGTAGCCCGGATGCAATCCGGGGAAACTGCACAACCGCTCCCGGATTTCATCCGGGCCACGCCTTGAGTCAGGAGAGCCGGATCAGGCTTTCCTGCTCATCACCGAACTTGCGCAGCTCGCGGAACAGCGCCTGCTCGCTGCCCAGCATCAGCACGTTGCGCAGGCTCTGGAAGATGCGGCTGGCATAGCCCAGATCGTTCATCAGCGAGCTGGTCTGCAGGCCATCGAGGTGGCCGTAACGCACCTCACTGAACAGACGCTGGCGGAACTGTGCATCGAAGGTCGCTGCCTGCTCGTCCAGCCAGGCCAGACGCGAGTGCCAGGCCTCATCCTCCAGTTCGGCGCGGGCCAGTTCACGCAACTCGTGCAAGGCCCGCAACAGATGGCGGCGCAACTCGACATAACAGGTGCGCGCGCCCGAAGGCGGCTGCTCCAGGTAATGGCCGAGGTTCTTCTGCAGATGCTTGGCATCCTTGACCGCATCCACCAGTTGCAGTGCCGCCAGCTGGCAACTGACCCAGAACTGCTGGTGCGCTTCGTCCATGGGCAGTTCCATACGCCCCATGAAGCTCAGCAGATCGCCGTACACGCCCTTGATATGACGGCGATAGAGCTGGTCGGCGTCGAATCCCGCCTGCGCGGGTCTGGCCTGCAGCAACTGTTCGTCTGCCCTGGCATGCGCCAGCTGATCCACCGGCAGGTACAGCGCATGGCAGATCACCTCCAGGCTCAGGCGGCCTAGATGCCCCAGCTCCTGCACCACCGCGACGGACGCCGACTCCACCGAGTCCAGCGCACGCTCGTTGAGATAACGCGCCTGGGTCGTCTCGGGTTCGGCCACCTGCGCAGGCGCCACCTCGGCGATCAGTACCTGCGGCTCGGCCCGCTCCGGCAGCCAGCGAATCAACAACTGCGCCAGGCGCTCCTGCAACGGCCAGAACAGCGCCACGCCCATGGCGTTGAACAGGGTATGGAACATCGCCAGCTGGATCAGGCTGTTCTCGCCCAGGCCCAGTGGCTCGGCCAGGGCATGCACCAGCCAGGTCAGCGGGCCGAGCAGACAGAAGGCGAGCAGGCCGGTGCTGATGTTGAACAGCACATGGGCCAGGGCCAGGCGCTGGCCGCTGCGATTGCCGCCGAGCGAGCCGACGAAGGCGGTGGTGACGCTACTGCCGATGTTCGAGCCGATGGCGATGGCCAGGCTCTGCCCCAGCTCCAGTTGACCGCTGGCCAGCGCGGCCAGGGTCAGCATCAGGGTGGCATGGCTCGATTGCAGCACCACGGTGATGGCCATGCCGATGGCGGTGAACAGCAGCGCCCCGCGCCAGCCGCCCTCCTGATAGCCGGTCATGTCCAGGCCGTCGCCGAAGCTGGCGAAGCCTTCCTTGATCTGGTCGATGCCGAGAAAGATGAAGGCGATTCCCAGCACGATGCGCCCGGCCGCCTTGCTTCTCGGGCCGAAGAAACCGGCCAGCACACCGAGCACCAGCAGCGGCAACGCCAGTGGGCTGAGGCTGAGGTTCTGCCCGGCCATTGCCAGCAGCCAGATACCGCTGGTGGCACCGAGATTGGCGCCGAAGAGGATGGCGATACCGCCGGCCAGCTGGATAAGCCCGGTACTGATGAAGGCGATGGTCAGCAGCGACACCAGGGTGCTCGATTGCAGCAGCAGGGTTCCACCGACACCGAACAGCAGGCTCTTGAAGGGGGTCGAGGTACTGCGTCCGAGTACCTGCTCCAGCTTGCTGCCCGCCAGCTGGCGCAGGCCCTCTTCCAGGCACTGCATGCCGAACAGGAAGATCGCCAGGCCCGCACACAGCTGCAGCCAGCCCTCGCTGAACCAGAATGACGCCAACAGTCCCAGCACCATCAGCAGCAGCATCACCCAACGCAGGTACTTCATCACCAACACGTCATCCTTTCAGTGGTGCCAAAACGCAAACGGCCTCTCGCTCCGTTGGGAGCGAGAGGCCGCAAACGGCACGCCTACGGCGAATCAGTCGCGCTTGTAGCCGCTGCTGGTGCAACCCAGGCAGCGAACGAAGGCTTCTTTGCCTGGCTCGACCACCAGCGATTGGGCGGCCTCGCCGACATTGCCGCCCAGTGCGGTGAACGGCAGGCTGACGATGAAGGCCGCGGCGCCGATGGCGGTTGCGCCGATCAGCAGCGGGCGGGCGATGACCAGATCACCGACCATGGCGTAACCCTTGGGGGCCTCGACGGTGTAGAGCGGATCACCGCTGACGTTCTGCTGAACCACTTCCGCCTGCGCCGATAGCGCCAGCAGGCCAGAGGTCAGCGCCAGGACAGCAGCGGAGGTGCGGAACGCTTTCATGGATCGATCCTTCAGATTATTCGGGAAAGTGCCAGTAACTATAACAGCGCATTGGTAATTGTCAGCGTGACGGACGTCAATCGCCATGAAAGGCGTAGTCCGGCTTTTTCGGTACATAGGGGCGAAAGAACGCCAGAATGGCAGTCAGATCGGCTTTCTCATCACCCGTCGGCTGGAAGGTCGGGCCGATCACTACACGGCGGTTCTGGTAATCCAGCGCGCCCAGCACTATAGGTACGCCGGCGCCCAGCGCGATATGGTAGAAGCCCATCTTCCAGCGCTCGACCTTCTTGCGCGTGCCTTCCGGCGACAGCACCAGAATGAACTGATCATGCTCGCGAAAGGCCTGCACCGCCTGTTCGACGGTGTTGAGCTTGCGATCGCGACGGATCGGGATGCCGCCCCAACTGCGCATCAGGCCGCCGAAGGGCCAGCGAAAGATGCTGTGCTTGCCGAACCAGCGGGCGTTGAGGCGTAGCACGAACTTCAGCGCGATGAAGATCACGAAGTCCCAGTTGGAGGTGTGGTGGGCGCCAATGGCGACGAACTTGTCGAGCTTCGGCAGCTCGCCCTCGATCCGCCAGCCCATCAGTTTCAGCACGCTGCGCCCCAGCCATTCGGCGGCCGGATTGCGAGGCAGGTAGTTACCGGACATCGATCAAACCTCGGTATTTTCTTGTTTTATGCCGGAGGGCGGGCGACCCGCCCTAAGGTTCGCCCGTCAGCCGTTTTTCAACGTTGACACTTGGGACAGTAGACACTCGCCCGCTGCCCCAGCTTGACCTCACGCAGCGTGCTGCCGCAGACCTTGCAGAACTCGCCGCCGCGGCCGTAGGCGAACAGCTCCTGCTGGAAGTAGCCGGGCTGGCCATCGCCGCCGACGAAGTCGCGCAGGGTCGTGCCGCCTCGCTCGATGGCATGGGCGAGGATGCGCTTGATCTCCTCGGCCAGGCGCAGGTAGCGCGTCCGCGAGATCGCCCCGGCTTCGCGGCGCGGATCGATACCGGCCGCGAACAGCGCCTCGGTCGCATAGATATTGCCCACCCCCACAACCACCGCGTTGTCCATGATGAAGGGCTTGACCGCCATGCTGCGCCCGCGCGACAGCTGGAACAGCCGCTCGCCATCGAACAGGCCACCCAGCGGCTCCGGGCCGAGCTTGCTGAGCAGCTCATGGCGCAGCGGATCTTCGCTCCAGAGCAGCGCGCCGAAGCGCCGCGGATCGGTGTAGCGCAGGGCCAGGCCGGACTCCAGTTCGATATCCACATGTTCATGCTTGGCCGCCGCCAGGCCGCACTCGACCAGACGCAAGCTGCCGGACATGCCCAGATGGCCGATCAGACTGCCGACTTCGGCCTTGATCAGCAGGTACTTGGCGCGCCGTTCGACGCACTCGATACGCTGGCCGGACAGACGAATGTCCAGGTCCTCGGGAATCGGCCAGCGCAGGCGGCGCTCGCGCACGATCACGCGGCTGACGCGCTGACCTTCAAGATAGGGGGCAATACCGCGGCGGGTTGTTTCGACTTCAGGTAATTCGGGCATGGTAATACGGCAGAAGAACGGCGGTGCGCCACCTTAGCAGGAGCGGTGCGCCAAGCGGTAGCACGCACCGAAGCCCACACGCTGGCACCGCTCTACTTGGGTCAAAGTACGGTCAGGTCGCGAATACTTTCACGCAGGTTCTCGAAGTCGTATTCAGACAGCCCGACGTACTCGAGAATCGGCTGGGCGATGTACTGCCATTCCATGTCGACGGCCTGGCCACCCAATACGCGATGGGTCTCGCAGATATGCTCGGCCATCTTCAGGATGCCCAGCAGCGTCTTGAGCTGCGCGTCGCGCCCCGAATCGTCGCTGAAGATCGACAGGGCATTGTGGTGGTTGGCGATGACCTCGCACAGGTGGCCGGGCAAACGCCAGGAACGCGCGGTGAAATAACCCACTACGGCGTGGTTGGTGGTCAGCAGACGGTTTTCGGTATCGACCACGCGACGCTCGTCGCTGGCGCTGGCATAGGCTTCCTCCAGCACCTGCATGTAGTTGGGGAAGCGCTTGAGCATCAGCGGAATGCCGCAGTCATGGAACAGCCCAACGCTGTAGGCTTCGTCCGGCGACTGATAACCAAGGCGCTTGGCCAGGGTCAGGCAGGTCATGGCCACGTCCTGCGCGCTGTCCCAGAAGCGGTTTAGCACCAGTATCGCTTCGTCGGTCAGCTCGCCCTTGATCGACTGCGCATTGATCAGGTTGATCACCGTATTGCAGCCCAGCAGATTGACCGCCTGCTGGATCGAGGCGATGCGGTTGGCCAGGCCGAAATGCGGCGAGTTGACGATTTTCAGCAGCGCGCCGGAAAGCCCCGGATCCTGGCTGATCAGCTTGGCGATGCTGCGCAGATCCGGGCTCGGCATGATCTGTTCCATCTGCAGATCGACCATGATCTGCGGTTGCGGCGGTACGCTGATCCCCTGCAGGACTTGCTGGATCTGTTCGGCGGTAAGTTCGTAAGTCATGGATGGACGATCATGCAGGGTGAGAATTAGCGCACAGTCTAGCCAAAGCTCAGGCACGCCCGCAGTCGACTTTTGTAACCGCCGGGTCTTCGTGCAAACCGCTATAATCCCGCTCTTTTCCCCGCGGAGCCCGAACTCATGTCTTCCCTGCCCAGTCTGCGCCTGAAAGCCAACGCCGACCGACGCCTGCGCGCCGGCCATCTGTGGGTGTACAGCAACGAGATCGATGTTGCCGCCACCCCGCTGCATGGCCTCAAAGCAGGCGACCAGGCCGTGCTCGAAGCGGCCGGCGGCAAGCCGCTGGGCATCGTCGCCATGAGCCCGAACAACCTGATCTGCGCCCGCCTGCTGTCACGCGACGTCAAGCACGTGCTGGACAAGTCCCTGCTGGTGCATCGCCTCAACGTCGCCCTGAGCCTGCGCGAGCGCCTGTTCGACAAGCCCTGCTACCGCCTGGTGTACGGCGACTCCGACCTGCTGCCGGGCCTGGTGGTCGATCGCTTCTTCGACATTCTGGTAGTACAGCTGGCCTCGGCCACCATGGAGGCGCACAAGGATGACGTGCTCGCCGCACTGATCCAGGTGCTCAAGCCCAGCGGCATCCTGTTCAAGAACGACTCCAGCGCACGCGATGCCGAAGGCCTCGAGCGCTACGTGGAAACCGCCTACGGCGAGGTGCCGGAGTGGGTCGCACTGGAAGAGAACGGGGTGAAGTTCGAGGCGCCCGTGATCGAAGGGCAGAAGACCGGCTGGTTCTACGACCACCGCATGAACCGCGCGCGCCTGGCGCCCTACGTCAAGGGCAAGCGCGTGCTCGACCTGTTCAGCTACATCGGCGGCTGGGGCGTGCAGGCGGCCGCCTTCGGTGCCAGCGAAGTGTTTTGCGTGGACGCCTCCGGCTTCGCCCTCGACGGCGTGGAGCGCAACGCCACGCTCAATGGCTTTGCCGAGAAGGTCACCTGCGTCGAAGGCGACGTGTTCGCCGCCTTGCGTGAACTGAAATTCGCCGAAGAGCGCTTCGACGTGGTGATCGCCGATCCACCCGCCTTCATCAAGCGCAAGAAGGACATCAAGAACGGCGAGGCCGCCTACCGCCGTCTCAACGAAACCGCGATGCGCCTGCTCAACAAGGACGGCATCCTGGTCAGCGCCAGCTGCTCCATGCACCTGGAGGAGGACAACCTGCAGAACATCCTGCTGACCAGCGCGCGCCATCTGGATCGCAACATCCAGCTGCTCGAACGAGGCGCCCAGGGCCCGGATCACCCGGTACACCCGGCGATCAACGAAACCCGTTACATCAAGAGCCTGACCGTACGCCTGCTGCCCAACAGCTGAGCCACCTGCACCTGCCGAGTGCGTTTCGGCAGGTGCGCTCTGCTGATCAGCTACGCTTGCCCGGCCCTCTGGCGTCGCCTTCCAGCGCCCTGCCGGCTTGTTGTACCGACCTTTAACGCTCGTCACGAAGGGCGCTCACCAGCGTCGATTGGCGGCAGGCAATCTGCTCGCAGGCCTAGCGGATCACCAAGCAGCTCGCTGCAGGCCAAGGAAAAGGTTTGGGCGGCGTGCGCAGCGCATATGCGGCGCGGAGCCACCCCAGCTGCGACAGGCGACCATCAACCTTTCCCCGCCAGCCCTGGCGGGCGTAGAATCAGGCGATTCCTCGCCAGAAATCCTCCGGCGGGCCCGTGAGCCCCGGCCGTACGAACGGTGATCCCGTTTCGTCATGCAGCCTCCTGATACCGCGGCGATCTGCCGCTCGACGACGCTCACCGCACATACAACCGAATTAGCCGCAGGATCATCGTCATGCCCGATTACCGCTCGAAGACCTCCACCCACGGCCGCAACATGGCCGGCGCCCGCGCCCTGTGGCGCGCCACGGGGATGAAGGACGAAGACTTCAAGAAACCGATCATCGCCATCGCCAACTCCTTCACCCAGTTCGTGCCCGGCCACGTGCACCTGAAGGACCTGGGCCAGCTGGTCGCCCGCGAGATCGAGAAGCACGGCGGCGTGGCCAAGGAATTCAACACCATCGCCGTGGACGACGGCATCGCCATGGGCCACGACGGCATGCTTTATTCGCTGCCGAGCCGCGAGATCATCGCCGACTCCGTCGAGTACATGGTCAACGCCCACTGCGCCGACGCCATCGTCTGCATCTCCAACTGCGACAAGATCACCCCCGGCATGCTGATGGCTGCGCTGCGCCTGAACATCCCGGTGGTGTTCGTCTCCGGCGGGCCGATGGAAGCCGGCAAGACCAAGCTGGCCAACCACGGTCTGGACCTGGTTGACGCCATGGTCATCGCTGCCGACTCGACCGCGTCCGACGAGAAAGTCGCCGAATACGAGCGCAGCGCCTGCCCAACCTGCGGCAGCTGCTCCGGCATGTTCACCGCCAACTCGATGAACTGCCTGACCGAAGCCTTAGGGCTTTCCCTGCCGGGCAACGGCTCGACCCTGGCCACCCACAGTGACCGCGAGCAGCTGTTCCTGCGCGCTGGCCGCCTGGCCGTCGAGCTGTGCCAGCGCTACTACGGCGAGGGCGACGAGTCGGTGCTGCCGCGCAACATCGCCAACTTCAAGGCGTTCGAGAACGCCATGATGCTCGACATCGCCATGGGCGGTTCGACCAACACCATCCTGCACCTGCTGGCCGCGGCCCAGGAAGCCGAGGTGCCGTTCGACCTGCGCGACATCGATCGCCTGTCGCGCAAGGTACCGCAGCTGTGCAAGGTGGCGCCGAACATCCAGAAGTACCACATGGAAGACGTGCACCGCGCCGGGGGCATCTTCTCCATCCTCGGCGAGCTGGCCCGTGGCGGCCTGCTGCACACCGATGTGCACACCGTCCACAGCCCGAGCATGCGCGATGCCATCGCCCAGTGGGACATCACCCAGACTCAGGACGAAGCGGTTCACCACTTCTTCAAGGCTGGCCCTGCCGGCATCCCGACCCAGACCGCGTTCAGCCAGAGCACCCGCTGGCCGAGCCTGGACGATGACCGCGCCGAAGGCTGCATCCGCAGCGTCGAGCACGCTTATTCCCAGGAGGGTGGACTTGCGGTGCTGTACGGCAACATCGCCCTCGACGGCTGCGTGGTGAAGACCGCCGGCGTCGACGAGTCCATCCATGTGTTCGAAGGCACTGCCAAGGTGTTCGAGAGCCAGGACAGCGCAGTCAAGGGCATCCTCAATGATGAGGTGAAGGCCGGCGACATCGTCATCATCCGCTACGAAGGCCCGAAAGGCGGCCCGGGCATGCAGGAAATGCTGTATCCGACCAGCTACCTGAAGTCCAAGGGCCTGGGCAAGGCCTGCGCCCTGCTCACCGACGGTCGTTTCTCCGGCGGCACCAGCGGTCTGTCCATCGGCCACGCCTCGCCGGAAGCCGCATCGGGCGGCGCCATCGGTCTGGTCAATGACGGCGACAAGATCCTCATCGACATTCCCAACCGCAGCATCAACCTGCTGGTCAGCGATGAAGAACTGGCCGCCCGCCGCGCCGAGCAGGACAAGAAAGGCTGGAAGCCGGCGCAGCCGCGCGCGCGCAAGGTGACCACCGCCCTGAAAGCCTATGCATTGCTCGCCACCAGCGCCGACAAGGGCGCGGTGCGTGACAAGGCGATGCTCGACGGCTGATCGCTGCTGCACACGAAAGCCCGGCCACAGTGCCGTAATGCTGTTCACATAAGAAGCGGTCGAACGCGATAAGTCCCCTCGCCCCTCCGGGGAGAGGGTTAGGGAGAGGGGGAAATGGCAGTTCTGCGGTGTTTTCGGCCCTCTCCCCCAACCCCTCTCCCATAAATGGGAGAGGGGAGCCAAGCGCGAGCACCTTAAGTGAACAGTATTACGACCACCGTGCCGGGCTTTTTCTTGCACTCGGGTTTTGCATTGGCGTGTGTTCGGCCGCAAGCTGGTCTCTCGCTCGCTGAAGGAGAGTTCCATGCGCATCGGCCTGATCGCCGACACCCACAACCTGCTACGCCCCGAAGCGCTGGCGGCATTGCAGGGCGTCGACCACCTGATCCATGCCGGCGATATCGGCGGGCCACATATCCTTGCCGAGCTGGAGCGCATCGCGCCGCTGTCGGTGGTGCGCGGCAACAACGATGACCAGGCCTGGGCAGACGCCATTCCAGAGCAATTGGTCCTGCGCTTCGACGCGGTCAGCCTTTATGTCCTGCACGATCTCAAGCAATTGGCCATCGATCCCAGGGCCGAAGGCATCGACGTGGTAATCGCCGGGCATTCGCACAAGCCGCTGCATGAAGAGCGCGATGGCGTGCTCTACCTCAACCCCGGCAGCGCCGGCCCGCGACGCTTCAAGCTGCCCATTGGCGTGGGCATCCTGCATATCGAAGGCGACCAGTTTAGGGCCGAGCTGATCACGCTGCAGATCTGAAACCCGGTAGAGCGGACGACGCTTCACCCGTCCACCGCCCTGCCCCCAATGGTGGACAAAAGAAGCGTTGTCTACCCTCGCCGTAGGAGCGGCTTCAGCCGCGATGCTTCGCCTCTTCGCCTCTTCGCCTCTTCGCGTCAATCGCGGCTGAAGCCGCTCCTACAAACGCCCCTGCATCGTTGCCTGGCTAGGGCTGGCAAAGGCTTCCCCACATACTTGAAAAACGTTGCCACCGAATCCATCTAGGTAAATACAGCCTTTTCCCGCCTGATGGAGAACCCCATGACCCTCGACGAGCTCAACGCCATTCCCGGAGTGACCGCCAAGCCCGACGTCGCCACAGCCGACTTCGTCTACAACCACACCATGATCCGCGTGAAGGATCTGCAGAAATCCCTGGACTTCTACACCCGCGTGCTGGGCTTCACCCTGCTGGAGAAGAAGGACTTCCCCGACGCCGAATTCAGCCTGTACTTCCTCGCCTTGATCGCTGACAAGTCGCAGATCCCGGCCGATCCGGCCGCCCGCCATCAGTGGCGCAAGTCCATCCCCGGCGTGCTGGAGCTGACCTACAACTACGGAACCGAGAAAGACCCGGAGTTTGCCTACCACAGCGGCAACAGCGACCCGCGCGGCTTCGGCCACCTGTGCGTGGCGGTGCCGGACATCAAGGCCGCCTGCCAGCGCTTCGAAGAGCTCGGCGTGGACTTCCAGAAACGCCTGACCGACGGCCGCATGCGCGACATCGCCTTCATCAAGGATCCGGACGGCTACTGGGTGGAGATCATCCAGTTCACCGAAGTGATCTGACGCTCGAACCCGCAAACCCGACGAGGGGCTGCCTCCAGCGGGGCAGCCCCTCGGTCGTTGCGGGATCAACTGACGCCGACGTAACGATCGGCCCGGTGATTGATCGCCAGCACCAGATTGAGCATCACCGCCCCCAGCACCGAGAGCAGCACCTTGTCTGGCGACACCACGAAGATGGCCGCCAGCACGATGCTCGCGTCGATGGCCATCTGCACCGCGCCCGCGCGCAGACCGAAGCGCTCCTGCATGTACAGGGCGAGAATGTTCACCCCGCCCAGGCTGGCGCGATGGCGGAACAGCATGAGCAACCCCAGGCCCATCGCAGCCCCACCGAACAATGCAGCATAAAGCGCGCTGAGATGGGCGAAGGCGACCCAGTGCGGCGTCAGTTCGGCCAGCAGCGAAACCAGCAACACCGCGCAGCCGGTACGCAAGGTGAAACCCCAGCCCATGCGCCAGATACCGAGCAGGTAGAACGGCAGGTTGACCAGGCAGAACACCAGCCCGAACGACCAGCCAGCCTGATAGTTGGCCAGAAACGCGATGCCGACGGTGCCGCCGGTCAATAGGCCGGCATGGGTGTAGAAGGCAATGCCCAGGGCAACCAGGGCGGTGCCGAACAGCAAGGCCAGCGCATCCTCCCACAGCGGGTGGCGCACGAAGAGTGCGGCGACGGCGCCCGGGGCCTCGTCGACGGGCGATTTATCAGTCATCGAAATACCTGCAGCAACATTCACCAGAGAAATTACGGCAGAGGCAAGACAATGGCCGTCACGCGCGCTGGAGAGTCAGGCGACAACAACGGCCGGAAGGGTCGTTATGGTTATGCGCCGCGCCGGTCCCACACCTCGAAGGCGTAGAACGGCGTCTCGGCAGAGGCCGGATGCTCGACGCTGGACGTCATGCGCCAGACCGACTCGTCGATTTGCGGAAAGAACGCGTCACCATCGGGATCGAGCCCCACACGCGTCAGGTACAGACGCTCGGCCTGAGCGAGGCCCAGTTCGTAGAGCTGCGCGCCACCAATCAACATCAGTTCGCCGGCATCCTCTTCACGCGCCCAGGCATCGGCACGCTCGATGGCCGCTTCCAGAGTCGCGAACACCTCGGCGCCTTCGAGGGTCAGGCCAGGCTGGCGGCTGACCACAAGATTGAGCCGGCCCGGCAGCGGCCGACCGAGTGAATCCCAGGTCTTGCGCCCCATGATGATCGGCTTGCCCAGAGTCAGGGCCTTGAAGTGCTTGAGATCCGCCGGCAGATGCCAGGGCAGTTGATTGTCGCGGCCAATCACGCGATTGTGCGCGAGCGCTGCGATGAGGCAAAGGGGCAGTGTCGTTTTCATGGCGGCGAGCATAGCAGAGCACCCGGCGCACCCGCAGCCCACCTTTGGCTTTGCCCAATGGCGCACAGAACCGACCAGGCCTGGAAGTCTGTCGCACAATCGTCACCCTTACCGGTGCAGGCTTGGGTTTCCATCCCCGTGCACGGAGGTACCACCATGTTGAACAAACCGCTTCGCAGCTGGCTGCTCTGCGCCGGCCTGCTGCTACCGACCCTCGGCCTTGCCGCCCCCGCCGAGCCCGATAGCGTGCAGGCCGCCATCGACTGGGCACAGCAGCAGCCGCTGGCGCACAAGGGCAAACCCCGTGGCGATGCCAAACCGCTGGTGATCGCCCACCGCGGCGCCAGCGGTTACGTGCCCGAACACACCCTGGCCGCCTATGCCCTGGCCATCCTGCAGGGCGCGGATTACGTCGAGCCGGACCTGGTGATGACCCGCGACGGCCAGCTGGTGGCCCGTCATGACAACGAACTGGGGCTGACCACCGACGTGGCGCAACGTGCGGAGTTCGCCAACCGCAAGCGCACCCAGACGGTGGACGGCGTCAGCCTGGAAGGCTGGTTCAGCGAGGATTTCACTCTGGCCGAACTCAAGACCCTGCGCGCCATCGAGCGCATCCCGCAGGTGCGCCCGGCCAACCAGCGCTTCGATGGCCAGTTCGAGATTCCCACCCTGCAGGAGATCATCGACCTGGTGAAGAGCCTGCAGCTCAGCCAGCAGCGGGTCATCGGCCTGTATCCGGAAACCAAGCATCCGACCCACTTTCAGCAGATCGGCCTGGCCATGGAGCAGCCGCTGGTCAAGGTGCTGGGGCGCAACGGTTACGACAGCGCCAAGGCGCCGGTGTACATCCAGTCCTTCGAGGTGGAGAACCTCAAGACCCTCAGCCGCCTGACCCAGGTGCGCCTGGTGCAACTGCTGTGGACCGAGGGCCAGCCCTATGACCAGCAGGTGCTCGGCACCGGCCTGAGCTATACCCAGATGATCACGCCCAAGGGCCTGAAGGCCATCGCCCGCTACGCCAGCGGCATCGGCCCGGAGAAAAGCATGGTCATCCCGCGCGACGCCGCCGGCAATCTGACCACGCCCACCAGCCTGGTGCGTGACGCTCATGCGGCCAAGCTCAAGGTCCACCCCTACACCTTCCGCGCCGAGAACGCCTTCCTGCCCACCAGCCTGCGCAACGGCAGCGAGCCGGCCGAGCGCGGCGATATCGAAGCCGAGCTGCGCGCCTTCCTCGCCACCGGCATCGACGGTCTGTTCATCGACCAGCCGGACATCGCCGTACGCCTGCGCGAACAACGCTGAGTCGCGCCATGACGGATCAGGGGTTATCCTCAACCCCTGATCCGCACGACGAGACGCCGCGTGACTGACGCCTCCTCCCCTACGCCCCTGCAACGCCTCTGGCTCAGCGAGACCATTCGCCTGCGCGAGGAACACGCCGGCCCGCTCGAAGACGCCGAGGCCAATCGCCTGGCCCGCGCCGAGGACGGCGACGTGGCCCAGCGCATCCAGTATCGCGCCCTGCTGCTGGCCCGCCGTGATGGTCAGTGGCAGGCGCTGCTGCACTGGCTGCAGGGCGCGCGCCTGGCCGGCCTGCTGCTCGCCCTGCTGGCGCTGCTCAGCGGTGCCGGCCTGGCCTTGGCGGCACTGGGCGACGGGCGTCAGCCGGTCAACGTGTTCTGGGCCCTGGGCAGCCTGCTCGGGCTCAACCTGCTGATGCTGGTGGGCTGGCTGCTCGGCCTGCTGCTGACACGCGACCACCCTGGCGCACTCGGTCGTCTGTGGTTATGGCTCAGCGAGAAGCTGGCGCGCGACGCCAGCGCCGCGCAACTGGCCCCGGCCCTGCTGCTGATGCTGCAACGCCAGCGCCTGACCCGCTGGGGCCTGGGGCTGCTGGTCAACGGACTGTGGACGCTGGCCATGCTCGCCGCACTGACCACTCTGTTGCTGCTGCTCGCCACGCGCCGCTACGGCTTCGTCTGGGAGACCACCATCCTCACTGGCGACACCTTCATCGCCCTGACCCAGAGCATTGGCGCCCTGCCCGCCCTGCTCGGTTTCAGCCTGCCGGATATCGAAGTCATTCGCGCCAGCGGCGATGCCGCCATCGCCAGCGAAGCCGCCCGGCAAAGCTGGGCCGGCTGGCTGGTCGGCGTGGTGCTGGTCTACGGCCTGCTGCCACGCCTGTTACTGGCGCTGCTGTGCCTGTGGTGCTGGCAGTCGGGCACGCGCAGGCTGCGCCTGGATCTCGACCTGCCGGGCTACAACCTGCTGCGCCAGCGCCTGCAACCGGACAGCGAACGCCTCGGCGTCTGCGACCTGGCGCCAGCTGCTCTGCACCAACCGCAAGGCGGCGCCAGTGCCCAACCCGGCAGTGGCGCCCTCCTGCTCGGCCTGGAGCTGGACGAGCGCCGACCCTGGCCACCGCTGCCGCTACCGAAGGGCGTGGCCGATGCCGGGGTGATCGACAGCCGCGAGCAGCGCCGCCAGTTGCTCGAACAGCTGACGCGCTTCCCGCCCCAGCGCCTGGCCATCGCCTGCGACCCACGCCGCTCGCCGGATCGCGGCACCCTGGCGCTGCTCGGCGAGCTGGCGCGCTCGTCCTCTGCCACGCGCATCTGGCTGCTGCCGCCAGCGCCCGGCGAATGCCTGGACAGCGCCCGCCTGGCGGACTGGCACCAGGCCCTCGGCACGCTAGGGCTGAGCCACGGTGATACGGCGCCGCTCAACTGGCTGGAGGCAGGGCATGACTAGAGAGCCGCAGGCACACGGCGTTCATGTAGGAGCGAGCTCTGCTCGCGAAGCTTTTGCCGTTTGCCATGGTTCGCGAGCAGAGCTCGCTCCTACCCCAATGCCCGCTCTCTTGCCTCCGAGCTATCCGGCCGAGACCACGCCATGAGCCCACCACTGAAACTTGCCCTGGTCGGCCATACCAACGTCGGCAAGACCTCGCTGCTGCGCACCCTGACCCGCGACGTGGAATTCGGCGAAGTCTCGCCGCGCGCCAGCACCACGCGCCACGTCGAGGGCGCGCGGCTGTCGGTGGACGGCCAGGCGCTACTGGAGCTGTACGACACCCCCGGCCTTGAGGACGCCATTGCCCTGCTCGACTACCTGGAGCGCCTAGACCGCCCCGGCGAACGCCTGGACGGCCCGGCGCGCCTGGCCCGTTTCCTCGAAGGCAGCGAGGCGCGCCAGCGCTATGAGCAGGAAGCCAAGGTGCTGCGCCAGTTGCTGGCCTCCGACGCCGGCCTGTACGTGATCGACGTGCGCGAGCCGGTGCTGGCCAAGTACCGCGACGAACTGGCGGTACTGGCCATGTGCGGCCGCCCGCTGCTGCCGGTGCTCAACTTCGTCGCCAGCGCCAGCCACCGCGAAGGCGAGTGGCGCGAAGCCCTGGCGCGTCTCGGCCTGCACGCCCTGGTGGCGTTCGACAGCGTGGCGCCGCCGGAGGATGGCGAACGGCGCCTCTACGAAAGCCTCGCCCTGCTGCTGGAGCGCTCGCGCCCGCAGTTGCAACGCCTGATCGAGGATCACGAAGCGCAACGTATCGCCCGGCGCCAGGCCGGTCAGCGTCTGATCGCCGAGCTGCTGATCGATTGCGCCGCCTGCCGCCGCAGCGTCGCTGCTCAGCCCCAGCTGGAGCAGGCCGCCGTGAGCGAGCTGCGCGAAGCCATTCGCCAGCGCGAGCAGCGCTGCGTCGAAGCGCTGCTGCGTCTGTATGCGTTTCGCAGCAGCGACGCCAGGGCCGGCGATCTACCGCTGCTCGATGGCCGCTGGAATGATGACCTGTTCAATCCGGAAACCCTCAAGCAACTTGGCATCAAGGTCGGGGGAGGCATGGCCGCGGGTGCGGCCACTGGCGTTGGCGTCGATCTGCTGGTAGGCGGGCTTACCATGGGCGCCGCAGCAGCGCTGGGCGCGGTGATAGGTGGCAGCGCGCAGACCCTGCGCAATTACGGGGAAAGGCTGAAAGGCAAACTGAAGGGCCAGCGCGAACTCACCGTCGACGACGCCGTGCTGCGCCTGCTGGCTCTGCGTCAGCAGCAACTGCTGGCCGCACTGAACGTGCGTGGACACGCGGCGATGAACGCTATCACCTTCGGCGCCCCACAGGAGACGCTGTGGCGCCAGGGCAGGCTGCCCGCGCCGCTGAATGTGGCGCGTGCTCACCCGCAATGGTCGTCACTCAACCCCGGCGCACGCCTGCAAGATAGTGAACGCCAGACGCAGCTCCAACAGCTATTGTCGGAGCTGGCCCAGACCTGAGGAGCGCACGCATGCTCGCCATGCTTCGCCGATGGCTGCAGCGCAGATGGCTCGAACGCGAGCCGGCTCGCAGCGCCGACCCTATCACCCTGGAGATGATCGACACCGAGCTCGGCAACAGAATTCTCGAGCATCTCAAAGCCGAGGGCTGGCGGCAGGTCTCGCAGTACAGCCCGCTGGCCTTCGACAAGGGTATCGATTTCGACAGCTACCGCCTGCGGCGCGGCCGGAATGAATTGAGGCTGCAATGGGATAACTGGACGGAATGGGAAATCGAGGGTTGCCGCGAAACCGTCGAGGAAATCGCGCGACGGTTCGAACTGCAAGCAGCGTCTCACGCAACAAAGGCGCCGGGCGCTCAGGGACCCTCGCCCAGGTAATCGCTCACCGTTCGCGGCCACTGAGGTTCACTCAAGGTGCTCAGGATGGCCCGACCGATAGGCTCACGCAGCGGGCTGCCGTTGCGCACCAGGAATCCGTAGCTCTGGTTCTCGAAGGTGCCCGGGAGTATCTGCAGGCGCGCGCCAACCAGCTCGCGATTGCGATATTGCAGAATGGGTTTGTCATACACGATGGCATCGGCCTTGCCCTGCTGCACGGCCAGCAGCGCCTCGGTCAGATTCGGATAGCTGCTTTGGCGGATACGCTGCTCCTCCAACCAGCGCTCGCTGACGGTGCGCTGGACACTGGCGACATTCGCACCTTGCAGATCGCCGGGGCCCTGGATGCTGCCTTGCAGGTTGCTCACCGTCAGCGCCGTGGTCATCGCAGCGGTGAAGGTCGAAACCATGATCAGCGCGGCGAACATCCACACCACGGCCACAAACCGCCCACCCAGGGTAACCGGCGCCTTGTCGCCATAACCCACAGTGGTCATGGTCACTGCCGCCCACCAGAAACCGTCACCCAAGCCGCGCACAGGCGCCTCGGGAAACTGCGTCTGATTGCGGCGCCGTTCGAACAGCCAGATCACGGTGCCCACCAGCATCAACACCGCGACCAGCCCCAGGACCACACTGATGAAACCCCAGGAGAACAGTCGCGTGAAGGTCCGCCACCCTCCCGTTGAAGAGGCAGCCGGCACGGCGATCGTCAGGCCGGTGAAGTAGAAGGGATGGGTGAAGTCGAAGCGCACCTCGCGCTCGGGCGTCATGGTCAGCGCCCCGACCACCACGTCGACCCTGCCCTGTTCCAGGCTGTCGAACAGTTGGTCGAAGGGCATCGGCTGGTACTCGAAGGCGTAGCCGTTCTTTTCAGCTATGGTGTTCCACAGATCGATGCTGATGCCGCTCCAGCCACCGTCGTCACGCTGGATCACGAAGGGCGGCACTTCGGTGATGCCGACCCGCAGCGGTTGAGGGTCGGCATGACTTGTCAGGCAACTCAGTACCAGCAGCAGGGCCAGTGCAATTCGGCTCACCAGAGACTCCCTCTTCACGTGTTCGGTGAAAGGGTAGCAAACCGCGCCCGACCAACTGCCCAGACGCAAGCTCAGACCGCCACTGGCGCCTTGATATGCGGATGCGCTTCGTAGCCGACCAGTTCGAAGTCCTCGAACCTGAAGGCCAGCAGGTCCTTGACCTCGGGGTTGAGCTTCATGGTCGGCAGCGGCAGCGGCTGGCGGGTCAGCTGCAGATCGGCCTGTTCGATATGGTTGGCGTACAGGTGGCAGTCACCGCCGGTCCAGATGAACTCGCCCGGCTGCAGGTCGCAGACCTGCGCCACCATCAGCGTCAGCAGCGCATAGCTGGCGATATTGAAGGGCACGCCGAGGAAGATGTCCGCCGAGCGCTGATACAGCTGGCAGGACAGCTTGCCGTCGGCCACGTAGAACTGGAACAGCGCATGGCACGGTGGCAGGGCCATCTGATCGACCAGCGCCGGGTTCCAGGCCGAGACGATCAGGCGGCGCGAATCCGGGTTCTTCCTGATCATCTCGATCAGCTTGGCGATCTGGTCGATGGACTCGCCATTGGGCGCCGGCCAGCTGCGCCACTGGTAGCCGTAGACCGGGCCGAGGTCGCCGTTCTCGTCGGCCCACTCGTCCCAGATACTGACGCCGTTGTCCTTGAGGTACTTGATGTTGGTGTCGCCCTGCAGGAACCACAGCAGCTCATGGATGATCGAGCGCAGGTGGCACTTCTTGGTGGTGACGATGGGGAAGCCATCGGCCAGGTCGAAGCGCATCTGGTAGCCGAACACGCTGTAGGTGCCGGTGCCGGTGCGGTCTTCCTTGAAGGCGCCGTGCTCGCGCACGTGGCGCATCAGGTCGAGATACTGTTTCATCAGGCGACTCCTTGAGCGGGCTGGCGCTTGTAGGCGTAGACGATCAGACCGATACCACCGAGGATCATCGGCAGGCAGAGAATCTGTCCCATGGTCAGCCACCCCCAGGCCAGATAGCCAAGCTGGGCGTCCGGCACACGGACGAACTCGACGATGAAGCGGAACACGCCGTAGCAGGCGGCGAACATGCCGGACACGGCCATGGTCGGGCGCGGCTTGCGCGAATAGAACCAGAGGATGGTGAACAGCGCCACGCCTTCCAGGGCGAACTGGTAGAGCTGCGATGGGTGGCGTGCCAGTTGCTGCGGGTCGGTGGGGAAGATCATCGCCCAGGGCACATCGGTGGCCTTGCCCCACAGCTCGGCGTTGATGAAGTTGCCGATGCGCCCTGCACCCAGACCAATCGGCACCAGCGGCGCGATGAAGTCCATCAGTTCGAAGAAGCTCTTGCCGTTGCGCTTGCCGAACCACCAGGTCGACAGCATCACCCCAATCAGGCCGCCGTGGAAGGACATACCGCCTTCCCATACCCGTAGGATCTTCGCCGGTTCGGCGACATAGGCAGCCAGATCGTAGAACAATACGTAGCCAAGGCGTCCGCCGAGAATCACCCCCATGGCCACCCAGAACACCAGGTCGGACAGCTTGTCCTTGTTCCAGGTCGAATCAAAACGCTCGAGACGGCGCGAAGCCAGCAGCCAGGCGCCACCGATACCGATCAGGTACATCAGGCCGTACCAATGGATTTTCAGCGGGCCGAGGGCGACAGCCACCGGGTCGATCTGCGGATAAGGCAGCATCCAGGACTCCTTAGATGAAAAAACTCACGCCTACGCTCAGCAGCAGCAGGGCGAACAGACGCTTGAGCAACAGTGGCGACAGACGATGAGCCAGGCGCGCACCAAAACGGGCAAAGAACATGCTGGTCAGGGCGATGCCCAGCAACGCCGGGAGATAAACGAAACCGACGCTCCATGGCGGCAGATTCGCATTTCCCCAGCCGGTAAACATGAAACTCAACGCACCAGCGATGGCGATCGGCAAACCACAGGCCGCCGAGGTCGCCACCGCCTGCTGGATCGGCACGCTGCGCCAGACCAGAAAGGGCACGGTCAGCGAACCACCGCCGATACCGAAGATTGCCGAGGCCCAGCCGATCACGGCGCCGGCCACCGTCAGCGTCGGCTTGCCTGGGACATCACGGCTCGCCTTGGGTTTCAGGTCCAGCGCCATCTGTACGGCCACGATGATGGCGAAAGTACCGATGATCTTTTGCAGCATCGGCCCCTGGATCAGCGCCGCAGTCATCGCCCCCAGTGCTGCGCCGAGCAGGATGCCCAGAGTCAGCCAGCGAAACAGCGGCCAGCGCACCGCGCCTTTGCGGTGATGCTCAAGCAGCGAGTTGATCGAGGTGAAGACGATGGTCGCCAGGGACGTGCCCACTGCGAGATGGGTGAGGACGTCCGGCGCCATACCCTGGGAGGTGAAACTCAACACCAGTACCGGCACGATGATCAGACCGCCGCCCACGCCGAACAGGCCAGCCAGTAAACCGGCAGCCGAGCCCAGCACCAGGTAGAGCAGCAGTTCCATCGACACCCCAAAAACAAAACGGCATGGTAGCGGAATCGCCTGGGTAACGGCAGGCTTCGTCGACTAATCGAACTCCCTATCCCACACCAGCACGGGCGTCACTACTTCCTCAATTTGCAGCATTGGTATTGCTCCAAAATAACGACCGTCGAATGAATGATGGCTGTAGTCAGATAGCAGCAATGCATCTCCGAATGCCAATCGAAACCTCTCAAACCGAGGATGCGGCATGCGGCGACCACTAGGGTCCTTCCGCAAGGATTGGGTGCGTGGGTGCAACTGACCGTTTACGCTGACACCTTCAGCCAGAATAAGCACCTCATCACCCGGAACCCCTACCAAGCGTTTAAGCATCCGCATATAGCCCCCGGGGCAAGTACCGCTTTGCAGGTAGCCGCGCTCGTATGCCAAGTCGAAGACATCACGCAAGGGCGGACAAAACATCACAAGGTCTCCCCGCTCTGGCACCTTGTCTACCACCCAATAAATCCCTGGCGGAAAGCTGTTAGTAATATTGATCCGAGCGCCAGCTAGCAATACAAGAGGTAAAGCACAGAACATCAGAATGACTAAAACCGCGGCAACGCTGAGAGGCCGTCTCATCGCTCTGCCGCCAAACCACTGACCTCAATAGTCCGGTCACTTTCCCGAGGCGCATGCACTTTAGCTCTCGCCAGAAACACCGGATCCTGAAAATATAGGGGTTGCTTGCCATAGAAAGCTGGATAACCGGCGCAGTAAATCACCATGTCTCCTGCCTCTTGAATATTGCCCTGGCTATCTTTGCGCGGACCGGGCATGCGTAAAGCCTCATCGATAGTTAATAGCGGTCGTTGTACCTCTTGGATGGTTCGCGACACCTGACCTAACAACGCGCTAGAGCGCCGCCCACTTGTGGTGATCTGCTCTTTGACAATAGTGGTTTGGCCGGTGAGCTTGGAAAGATGCTCCGCCGTCTCGACCCGGTTCGGCGGATAAGCATTCTGGATATGGCAGTTAGAGGTGATGCTCTCGTTCTGCCCGTAGAACTCCTGTAGCTGCGACAAGTCCTGGACGATCAAATAGCACTTGATGCCGTAACCGGCCACGAAGGCCAGTGACTCTTGCATGATGTCGAGCTTGCCGAGGCTGGGAAACTCGTCGAGCATCATCAGCAGGCGGTGCTTATAGTGCGCCTTGGGGCGGCCATCCTCGAAGTCCATCTTGTCGGCTAGCAGGCGAACGATCATGTTCACTAGGATACGCACTAGGGGGCGCAGACGAGCCTTGTCGTTAGGTTGAGTGATGATGTAAAGGCTTAGCGGGTCGTCGTGGTTCATCAGGTCGCGGATCTTGAATTCCGAGCGACTGACGTTACGCGCCACGATGGGGTCGCGGAATAGCGATAAATAGGATTTGGCAGTAGAAAGGACCGAGCCGGCCTCCTCCGCGGGCCGATCGAGCATGTCCCGTGCAGCAGAGCCCACCAAAGGATGGTTCTCACCGTTGAGGTGACCATAGTGAGTCATCTCCTGCCAGAGCTCGTCGATCGGTCGAGTTGGGTCTGCCAGCATGGCGTCCAGCGCCGGCAGGCTAGCCACGCCCCCCTCGTCCAGCGAGCGATAACACAAATGCAGGATACAGCCGACCAGCATAGCCTGGGAGGTCTTTTGCCAATGATCATTGAGCCCTTTACCGTCCGGGTCGACAATCAGCGTCGCCAAGTTCTGCACATCGCCGACTTCGAACTCGGTGCCTAGGCGGATTTCCTCTAAGGGGTTCCAACCTACGCAGCCTTGAGCGGTAGCGGGCTCGAAGCGCAGTACCCGATTGCCCGCATGCTTCTGCCGCCAGCCGGCTGACAACGCCCAGAGCTCGCCCTTGAGGTCGGTAATTACGGTGCTGTGCTTCCACGAAAGCAGCGTCGGGATCACTAGGCCAACGCCCTTGCCGCTACGGGTTGGGGCGAAAGTCAGAATATGTTCGGGGCCGTTGTGGCGTAGGTAGTGGAGCTTGTTACGCTTGTCCAGCCAAGCGCCGACATAGACACCTTCGTCGGCTAACAGGCCGGCATCTTCGATATCCTTGCGCTCGCCCCAGCGCGCCGAGCCGTGGAGGAAGGCATTCGCGGTAGCACTGTTACGCTGGATTAGTCGAACGATTACCAGCGCCATCATCCCGGCTGCCGCTACCAACACGCCGAGCGAACCAGCACGCAGCAGAGCGTCCTGGTACTGGCCCGACCATTTCCCAGCCCAGATCAGAATCATCCAGGGCGCATACACTCCCCCCAGATGGCCCCCTAGTGCTGCATGCTGACCGTACAGGTGGGCGAAGTACTGCGTGGCCGTCGCGAGCCCTGTCAGCAGAAAGAAGATTGCTAGCAGAGCCTGCCAGGGGCTTGCGCCAGTGCGCCTGCCCCTTCGAATCTGTGGACCGACGGCGTTGTTATGCTTCATGAGAGTTCGCTCCGTGAAGGTATGCTGATATGAAAACTGGATTCAGGGCGGGGTAATACGCGAACGCCCCATTTCGGTCGCCTGGCTGCGCCGCTGCGACTCCTTCAGGACCCGCTCGGCCTGCCGATGCAGACTCCACTGGTCAGCCAGCTCCGGCTGCTCGGCACGCAATCGACGCACCGCTAGCTCCTCCAGACGCGGGGTGTACAGGCCCATGCCATGGCGCAGTTCCTGTACCCGCTCCAGGCGGGCCTGAAGCTCCAGCAGGCGCGCCTGGCAGCGCTCGGTGCGATGTTGCCACGCAGCACGGGCGGACGGCATGGCCAGCCAGCCTGGTCGCGCCGACAGGCTCTGTTGCAGCTGCGCCTGCTGTCGCTCCACCAGAGCCTCCAGACGTTGCTCCAACGCTTCGGCTTGCTCGGCCTTCTGCTCGACATACTCCCTCAATGCCTGATTGTAACGTGCCTGCAGCGGGCTACCCTCGAGCAATGCAGTCTGCTCGTTGGCAAGTGCCTGCGCCTGGGCTTCCAACGCCTGCCCGCAATCACCAGCCGGCGACTTCATTTTCATTGGATCATCCATAGAGTCGCTCCTCATATCAGGAAGAGGTAGCCGGCCTTGGCCATCGGAATGCGGATCAGCCATAGCGCCAACAGGTGCAGCGGATAGTAGGTATAGAACAGCCAGCGCCAGCGAGGCAGAGCGGGACCTATTTGGGTGGCAGCCAGCACCAGCGGCAAGACTGCGAACGCCCAGGCGTTGCCATTGATTTGGCAGAGCGCGGCGAGCGACAGGAGAATGCACGCCGCTGCCCGCATGCCAGGACGCCGGACGTACCAGCCAACGCTCAACCCCAGCAGCACGGCCGGCCACCAGAACTCAACAAAGGCCCCACCGAGGACGACCACCGCCGCCGCGACGCTCCAGTAAAACGGCCGGCCGGTTGCCGCGCGCTCGCAGGCCGCGGTCGCCAGGGTGATCACCAGCAGGGTGAAAAGGATGTTCAGCGGGTACCACCCCTTCAGCAACCCGCCCAGAGCAACGAAAGGCGGTGTCGCCAGCGCCCCGAATAGGACCAGGCGCAGCGCGGTTCGACGGTAAGCACCTTTCTCCCCTGCGCCCGGACGCGCCAGGTTGCAGGCCAATACGACTACGAACAGCGGCATTGCCAAGCGCCCGGCCTCGAACAGCAGCGGCAGCGTCTCGTTGAACAGGTATTTGTTCACGTGATCGCCTGTCATCAGGAGCAGCGCCAGCCACTTCAGCGCCTCCAGCGCCCCATCGGCGAGCCGCAGCCGGGGTAGTCGACCTGCCCCCCCGCTCATCCCCAGTGAGGACGGTTGCCAAACTTTGATCTGTCTCACCGACGCATCGCCTTGCTCAGTCCCGCATCCTGCTCCAGCTTCGGCGCCAGATTGCGGGCCAGATCCTCGATGCCCTTCTCATGGACAATCGCGGTGCTCTTGCCGACCTGATAAGTGCGGTTGGGATCGCAATCGCGGCGGTCATGAATGACGAACTCATTGGTCTGGCCGATCTTCTGCAGAATGTGATGATCGTCCATAGCCACCACCATTCCGCTGAATGCCCTGCGTCCGCTTTGCGAGGCTTCGCCTATGCTGGCTGAGGGGTTGAGGCCACGGGCCTTGTCTTCCATGGCCTTGAACGAGTCGCTTCGTAGCTGGGCTTGGGGAGCTTGTTGTTGGCCTTGTTTGACACCTTGGGGCTCCGGCACGGGTTGCAGGTTCAAGTTTTCGATGTAGGTCACACTGGGACGCGATGCTTTGAGTTCGCCGGACAACTTGTTACTTTGCTCGCGCGCAACCGTGCTTGCCTGTACACGTGTCTGCTCCACACGATCCAGTGCTTCATCGAGTGCCTGCTGTGGGTCATCCTTGCCCACGAACCGGGCAACCCCCGATAGCGCCTGTCGCCCAAGATCGGTCAGTCGATTGCCTATGTTTTCAGCAGTCCGCACCACGCTGGAGCGGCTAAGGCTGTCATCATTTTCAAAGACAACACCACGACCAGCGGCTCCATGTTCAAACGGCTGTTTTTGACGGTCGAAAACATTGAAATAGCCCCGTTCCATGGGGAACGGCGTGTTATTGACCTTTTGGAACGAACCATCGGCGCCACGGGCGAACGCCTCGTTGCCCGCCTTCAGGCGCGAATCGATCAGCGCCTCCTGGACCTTCTCCGGGCTCTTGATCAGCTCGTTGTATTGCTCGATGCGTTGCACGTCTTCCTGCTGCATCGGCTTCATTTCGATCCCGGCCGATTGCAGGCGATCGTACATCACTGCCAGCGGCCCGGCCGCGAGCACATCATTGCGATAGCCTCCGCCGATCTGCGAGTGCGCACCGGCGAACTTCAGCTCCTCGATGCGCGAGTTGTCGTCGTTTCGCAGAGCGCTGGTCAGGCGAAAGGTATCGCGGTACTCGTTCATCGCCACCAGGTGGGTGGTCGAGTCGACGTTCTTGCCGATCTCCAGGTTCTTGCCCAGATGGGTATCGGACATCGCGTTGCCGTAGGAGGCCACGGTGTCAAAAATACCCAGCTTGTTCACATGGGCCTGCCCCGGTGGAATCAGGAAGTCGCCGGTGGGCTGCCCCTGAGCATCGAGCTTCGGTACGCCGCGCTCGACGAACTCGTTGGCCAAGACACGAGATTGCGCCGCGCCCCGGCTGAAGCCGACGATGTTCACGTCGACCTTCTGGTCCGGGTACTTGTTGTGAAAGGCTACGATGGCGTCGTAGGCCTGATCGATACGCTCCTTGCCACCCAGCCCGCTACCGCCTTCAGCCAGGGATCGCAGGCTGACGTTGGATTGGCTGCCCACTCCATCGAAATACACTTTCTCGGACTGGCCGGAGTGATCATGAGCGTCATACTGCCGGGGCTCGTGCCCAGAGTTGCGCGCCAGGTTGGTGCCCTTGGCCTGATCCGCCTCGTACAACCGCGCGACATTCGTGTGAGCCCCTTTGGGTGTGTCGAGGTCTTTGTTGTTGCCGGTGCCATCGAAATACACCGTAAAACGCAATGCATCGCTCATATCATATCCCTATGAATATCCCACCGGCCAGATAGGTGCGATCTTATGATCATGCCGCAACGACCTCAGGTGCCGGGCTTGTTAAGGGTTTCGATCAGGCTTTGGACACCAGCGCCAGCACTTTCCAAGTAACTGCGCTGGAAGTCCCGGCTCATGTTGCCCAGTGGCGATTTGATCAGCGCATCTCCGGCCGCACGAATGGTGAGGGCATTGAATTCCTTAGCCATTGCCTTGACGCTCTCGGCACGAGCCGCAGGGTCGTTATAGGGCTTCTGATACCAGGTCGAAATCTGGTAATCCACATCGTTTGCCTGATAGGCGGTGATCAAATGATTGAATAGATCAAAGAGAGACTCACGGGCAAGCGTCGGGTCGATGTTGTTTTCCTTGAACACCTTGTCGACACTCTGGCACGCAGCCGTGGCGAGTTCTTCGTTGGTGTAACCGTTCATGGGAGGGAATACACCCTCAGGTAGCGTAGTGCTGCTGGCGTTCGATGGTTTTTGGCCCTGATTGTCTTGCATGGAAAACTCCTTGGCTTGGAGCGGAGAAGTAGTAGGGAGGAGCACGCAGGCTCCCAGCACGAGGGGAATTAGCGAACTCAGGCGCAGCCGCACGCTGAAGCTCTTGACGCAGCTAGAAGCCGTATCGGCGGAAGATGCGTTGGTACCGATGGTTAGGTGGTTCAATCGATTTCTCCCTGTAGCCACCTCATGGCGGGTTCCTGGTTCATCTTGTTCATTAGCGGAAGGCTCCCGGCGTTCGTCAATGAGTTCCGTGTCGCCTGTAAACACGGGCTCCGTCAATTGCTCCCCAACCAGCAGGCGCCGGGGTATATAGGCGGCGTCTGCGCCGGCCCCGGTGTGACATCCCACTGGGGGCAGAGCATCCTTGATCATCGACGCATCGCCTTGCTCAGTCCCGTATCCTGCTCCAGCTTCGGCGCCAGATTGCGGGCCAGATCCTCGATGCCCTTCTCATGGACAATCGCGGTGCTCTTGCCGACCTGATAAGTGCGGTTGGGATCGCAATCGCGGCGGTCATGAATGACGAACTCATTGGTCTGGCCGATCTTCTGCAGAATGTGATGATCGTCCATGGCCACTACCATTCCGCTGAATGCCTTGCGTCCGCTTTGCGAGGCTTCGCCTATGCTGGCCGACGGATTGAGCGAGCGCGCCTTGTCCTCCATAGACTTGAAGGAGTCGCTGCGTTGCTGGGCCTGGGGGGAAGGCTGATGGCCCGGCCTCCCATTTTGGGGCACCGGGACAGCCTGAAGGTTGAGTCCTTCGATGTAGGCTGCATTCGGGCGGGATGATCGTAGTTCCTCTGACAGGGCTGCGCTCTGCGCCTGCGAAGTTGCAGCGAGTTCTGCCCGGTATTTCTGCAGGACCCCCATGTCCTTTTCGACTGCCTGATCGCGGGTCTCGAGTCCAATGAAGCGGGCCGTGGCCGATAGCGCCTTCTGACCTAATTCGCCGAGCCGGTTGGCAAAGCTTTCGAGGCCACGTTGAGTGCCAAGCTTGCTGAGCGAGCTGTCATTCTCGAAAATGACTCCCCGCCCGTTGGTCTGGTGCTCGAAGGGACGGCTCTGGCGATCGAAGACATTGATCGTACCGCGTTCCATCGCAAACGGCGTGTTATTGACTGTTTGGAGCGAACCATCGGCGCCACGGGCAAACGCCTCGTTGCCCGCCTTCAGGCGCGAATCGATCAGCGCCTCCTGGATCTTCTCCGGGCTCTTGATCAGCTCGTTGTACTGCTCGATGCGTTGCACGTCTTCCTGCTGCATCGGCTTCATTTCGATACCGGCCGATTGCAGGCGATCGTACATCACTGCCAGCGGCCCGGCCGCGAGCACATCATTGCGATAGCCTCCGCCGACCTGCGAGTGCGCACCGGCGAACTTCAGCTCCTCGATGCGCGAGTTGTCGTCATTGCGCAGGGCACTGGTCAGGCGGAAGGTATCGCGGTACTCGTTCATCGCCACCAGGTGGGTGGTCGAGTCGACGTTCTGGCCGATCTCCAGGTTCTTGCCCAGATGGGTATCGGACATCGCATTGCCGTAGGAGGCCACGGTGTCAAAAATACCCAGCTTGTTCACATGGGCCTGCCCCGGTGGAATCAGGAAGTCGCCGGTGGGCCGCCCCTGGGCATCGAGCTTCGGTACGCCGCGCTCGACGAACTCGTTGGCCAAGGCACGAGATTGCGCCGCGCCCCGGCTGAAGCCGACGATATTCACGTCGACCTTATGGTCCGGGTACTTGTTGTGAAAGGCTACGATGGCATCGTAGGCCTGGTCGATACGCTCCTGACCTCCCAGACCAGTACCGGCCTCCAGCACAAAACGCGGGGTAATGCCGGCCTGGCTGCCGACCCCGTCGAAGTAGACCTTCTCCGATTGCCCGGTGCGCTCGTGGGCATCGTATTGCTGCGGCGCATGCCCCGAATTGCGCGCCAGGTTGGTGCCCTTGGCGGTATCCAATTCGTAGAGGCGGGCCACGTTGGTCTGCGTGCCCTCGGGGGTATTCAGGTCCTTGTTGTTGCCGGTGCCGTCGAAGTACACCGTGAAGCGCAATGCATCGCTCATGTCACATCCCTATTAATCGCCATGCCGGTCAGCCAGAAAGACCGAGCGGACTGGGCAATCTCCTACCGGACTTTATTCAGGAGCCCGGCTTGTTCAAGGTCACGATCAGATCATGGACGCCATCACCGGCGGCAGTGATGTAGCTGCGCAAGAAGTCATCACTCTTGTGCAGCAAAGGGGAACCCTTAAGAGAAGCCGTAGCCGCATGCACGGCTAGGGCACCAAAATTCTCCGCCATCGCAGCAACGCTCTCGGTGCGGCCGGCAGGAACATCGTAAGGTTTCTGGTACCAAGTCGAAATCTGGTACTCCGTATTCTGCGACTCAAGCGCCTGATTGAGGTGGTCGGCCAGCGCGATCAGAGACTCGCGCGCCAGCGTCGGGTCAATATCGTTTGCTTTCATTAGAGCTTCGACGCGCTGGCACGCTGCCGCAATCAGGTCCGCGTGGGTATATCCCTTCATAGGCGGAAACACGCCATCGGGTAGTTTCATGCCAGGGGTATAGGGCTGGTACTGATCTTGATTTTCTTGCATGGAAAACTCCTGGGCGTGAAGCGGGGAAGAGTTGATCGGCAGGAGTACGCAGGCTCCCAGCACGAGCGGCACGATTGTGCTCAAGCGTAATCGCGACCAGAGGCTTTGGCTCCAGCGCGGAGTGTTGTAGGCCTGCGGCGTACCGGTAATTGAGTAGCTCAATCGATCTCTCCCCGAATCCGCATCGAGATGGGTCCTTATTTGTTTTCGTAGCCTTACGGGGGATTTCTGGTTTTCGCCGACGAATGTCGTGGCGCCTGTGATCACGGGCTTCATTCAGTGCTCTCCACCAGCAGACGCCGAGGTACATAGGCGGACGTCTGTGCCGACCCCGGAGCGACATCCCGCTGTGCGGAAGTTGCCTGCAGCGCGGGCTCTACCTCAGCGGTGGCGGTGGGGGTTCCAGCCAGTGAGCCGGAGAATACAGAGTGCTGCTCAACCTGCTGTGTGGCGAAGCGCTCATCCAGCCAATCGGCCCAGTACGCAGCGCGACGCATGATGAGCTGACGGTAGCGTGCATTGACCTCTGGCGTACGTGAGTGGTAGTTGGCCACGCGAGTCCAGAGGTCGCCACTGTCGTTGCGCACATGGCCGCGGATGCGCCAGGCGGCCAGGTCGTAGGAGTAACAGCCACCTTTCTCCACATCTTCGGGAGTGATGCCGTAGCGCGACAAATCCTGTAGGTAAGCGGTATTGAACTGCATGGGACCCACGTCGTAGGTCCCATTGCTGTTACGTACCCACTGGCCAGGCTTGCCGCCCTCCTGAGCGGAAACGGCCAGCACGACGTTTACCGGCAATTCGTACTTAACCGCCGCCATGATCGAGCAGGCAACCGGCTCGCTCAGTGCGGGTGGCGGAACGTCGGCAACAAAAGGCATCGCGGCGGGCCTCAGATGAACTCGGCGAAGAATTCGCCGATAGCTGACAGGGATTCACGACGTATGTCGGCGAATGCCGTGGTGTCTGGGTGACAGCCTGCTTCATGGGAATAGCTCACCGGCGCACCGCCTTGCTCAGACCGGCATCCTGCTCCAGTTTCGGAGTCAGATTGCGGGCCAGATCCTCGATGCCCTTCTCATGGACAATCGCGGTGCTCTTGCCGACCTGATAAGTGCGGTTGGGATCGCAATCGCGGCGGTCATGAATGACGAACTCATTGGTCTGGCCGATCTTCTGCAGAATGTGATGATCGTCCATGGCCACTACCATTCCGCTGAATGCCCTGCGTCCGCTCTGCGAAGCCTCGCCGACGCTGGCGGATGGATTGAGCGAGCGCGCCTTGTCCTCCATGGACTTGAAAGAGTCGCTGCGTTGCTGGGTCTGGGTGGAGGGTTGATGGCTCTGTCTCGCATTCTGGGGCAGCGGCACAGTCTGAAGGTTGAGCCCTTCGATGTACTGGCTATCGGGTCGGGAGGAGTTCAGCAAGCTTTCCAGCTCTCTTCCCTGATCTAATGCAGTTGCCGTCTGCATTCTCTGTAGCTGCTGATCAAAGACTGTCTCGCGGCGAATCTCTTTCCGCTCGGCACGTTTGTCCAAGCCAAAGAACTGAGCTGCACGATCCTTAAGCTTGTCGCCCACTTGAGCAAACCAACCACCTACGGCCTCAACTCCGCGCTGTATCCTGGTCTTACTCAGAGCGTCGTCGTTCTCGAAGATGACACCCCGTCCATTGGTCTGGTGCTCGAAGGGACGGCTCTGGCGATCGAAGACATTGAAATAGCCCCGTTCCATCTCAAACGGCGTGTTATTGATCGTTTGGAACGAACCATCGGCGCCACGGGCGAACGCCTCGTTGCCCGCCTTCAGGCGCGAATCGATCAGCGCCTCCTGGATCTTCTCCGGGCTCTTGATCAGCTCGTTGTACTGCTCGATGCGTTGCACGTCTTCCTGCTGCATCGGCTTCATTTCGATACCGGCCGATTGCAGGCGATCGTACATCACTGCCAGCGGCCCGGCCGCGAGCACATCATTGCGATAGCCTCCGCCGACCTGCGAGTGCGCACCGGCGAACTTCAGCTCCTCGATGCGCGAGTTGTCGTCGTTTCGCAGTGCGCTGGTCAGGCGAAAGGTATCGCGGTACTCGTTCATCGCCACCAGGTGGGTGGTCGAGTCGACGTTCTTGCCGATCTCCAGGTTCTTGCCCAGATGGGTATCGGACATCGCGTTGCCGTATGAGGCCACGGTGTCAAAGATACCCAGCTTGTTCACATGGGCCTGCCCCGGCGGAATCAGGAAATCGCCCGTGGGCCGCCCCTGGGCATCCAGCTTTGGCACTCCGCGTTCGATAAATTCGTTGGCCAAGGCGCGGGACTGCGCCGCGCCACGGCTGAAGCCGACGATGTTCACGTCGACCTTCTGGTCCGGGTACTTGTTGTGAAAGGCTACGACGGCATCGTAGGCCTGGTCGATACGCTCCTGACCTCCCAGACCAGTACCGGCCTCCAGCACAAAACGCGGGGTAATGCCGGCCTGGCTGCCGACCCCGTCGAAGTAGACCTTCTCCGATTGCCCGGTGCGCTCGTGGGCATCGTATTGCTGCGGCGCATGCCCCGAATTGCGCGCCAGGTTAGTGCCCTTGGCGGTATCCAGTTCGTAGAGGCGGGCCACGTTGGTCTGCGTGCCCTCGGGGGTATTCAAGTCCTTGTTGTTGCCGGTGCCGTCGAAGTACACCGTGAAGCGCAATGCATCGCTCATGTCACATCCCTATTAATCGCCATGCCGGTCAGCCAGAAAGACCGAGCGGACTGGGCAATCTCCTACCGGACTTTATTCAGGAGCCCGGCTTGTTCAAGGTCACGATCAGGTCATGGACGGCATCGCCAGCGGCACCAATAAATTCGCCATAGAACTCGCGCCCCTTATAGAGCAATGGGGAGCCTTCCATCGAATCAGAGGCTCCGTCTACCGCCGCTGCGCCGAAATGCTCTCCCATACGCTCGACGCTGTTTCTGCGCCCGTTAGGATCGTCATAGGGCTTCTGATACCAACTGGAAATTTGATATTCCACCCCTTGCTCTTCGAACTTGGCGTTGAGATGAGTCGCCAACGCGATCAGTGTTTCCCGAATCAACGTAGGATCGACGTCATTGGCCTTGAGAAGGGCTTCGACCCTCGTAGCGGCCGCCGCAATCAGATCGGCGTGGGTGTATCCCGGCATAGGCGGAAACACGCCATCGGGTAGTTTCATACCAAGGGTATAGGGTTGGTACTGGCCTTGTTTGTTTTTCATGGAAAACTCCTGGGCGTGAAGCGGGGAAGATGTGGTCAGCAGCAATACGCAGACTCCCAGCACGAATGGCACAAATGAGTTCAGACGTAACCGCGACCAGCGGCTCGGACTCCGGCGCGGAGTGTGGGCGTGCGGCGTACCGGTAGTCGGGTGGTTCAATCGGTCTCTCCTTGCATCCGCATCGAGATGGGTTCTTGTTTTCGCTGTCTGCCGCCCCCCGTCGAAGTAGACCTTCTCCGATTGCCCGGTGCGCTTGTGGGCATCGTATTGCTGCGGCGCATGCCCCGAATTGCGCGCCAGGTTGGTGCCCTTGGCGGTATCCAGTTCGTAGAGGCGGGCCACGTTGGTCTGCGTGCCCTCGGGGGTATTCAAGTCCTTGTTGTTGCCGGTGCCGTCGAAGTACACCGTGAAGCGCAATGCATCGCTCATGTCACATCCCTATTAATCGCCATGCCGGTCAGCCAGAAAGACCGAGCGGACTGGGCAATCTCCTACCGAACTTTATTCAGGAGCCCGGCTTATTCAGGGTCACTATCAGGTCATGGACGCCATCGCCGGCGGTCCCGATAAACTCTTTGTAAAACTCCCGCCCCTTCAACAGCAAAGGCGAGCCGCTCAACGAATCAGCGGCACCATCTACCGCCGCTGCGCCGAAATGCTCTCCCATACGCTCGACGCTGTTTCTGCGCCCGTTAGGATCGTCATAGGGCTTCTGATACCAACTGGAAATTTGATATTCCACCCCTTGCTCTTCAAACTTGGCGTTGAGATGAGTCGCCAACGCGATCAGCGTTTCCCGAATCAACGTAGGGTCGACGTCATTGGCCTTGAGAAGGGCTTCTACCCTCGTAGCGGCCGCTGCAATCAGATCGGCGTGGGTGTACCCCGGCATAGGCGGAAACACGCCATCGGGTAGCTTCATGCCAGGGGTATAGGGTTGGTAATGACCTTGCTTGTCTTTCATGGAAAACTCCTGGGCGTGAAGCGGGGAAGAGTTGATCGGCAGGAGTACGCAGGCTCCCAGCACGAGCGGCACGATTGTGCTCAAGCGTAATCGCGACCAGAGTCTCTGACTCCGGCGCGGAGTGTTGTGGGCCTGCGGTGTACCGGTAATTGAGTGGTTCAATCGATCTCTCCCTGTATCCGCATCGAGATGGGTTCTTGTTTTCGCTGGCTGCCGACCCCGTCGAAATAGACCTTCTCCGATTGCCCGGTGCGCTCGTGGGCATCGTATTGCTGCGGCGCATGCCCCGAATTGCGCGCCAGGTTGGTGCCCTTGGCGGTATCCAATTCGTAGAGGCGGGCCACGTTGGTCTGCGTGCCCTCGGGGGTATTCAAGTCCTTGTTGTTGCCGGTGCCGTCGAAATACACCGTGAAACGAATCGAATCATTCATCTCATGTCCTTATGAACAAACGCTGTGATCAATTCTTGTTCAATGCCAGAATCAGATCGCTTACCGCGTCCCCCGATTGATCCATGAATTGGCCGTAGAATTCCTTGCCCTTGTGCAGGAGCGGCGATCCGCTTAAGGAATCAGCCGCAGCCTCCAGTGCGACGGCCCCGAATTGTTCGGCCATGCTGTCGACACTGTGCTTGCGCAGTTGTGGGCTGTCATACGGTTTCTGGTACCAGGTGGCGATCTGATACTCCACCCCCTCCTTCTCGAACTCAGCATTCAAGTGGGTAGCCAGCGCAATGAGCGTCTCGCGAATCAACGTGGGATCGATATCCTGGGTCTTCAGGAAATTCTCCGTACGCTCGCAAGCGACGGCGATCAATTCCGCATGGGTGTAGCCGGGCATAGGCGGAAACACGCCATCGGGTAGCTTCATGCCAGGGGTATAGGGTTGGTAATGACCTTGCTTGTCTTTCATGGAAAACTCCTGGGCGTGAAGCGGGGAAGAGGTGATCGGTAGGAGTACGCAGGCTCCCAGCACGAGCGGCACGATTGTGCTCAAGCGTAATCGCGACCAGAGGCTTTGGCTCCAGCGCGAAGTGCGGGCGGGCGGCGTACCGGTAGTCGAGCGGTTCAATCGATCTCTCCCTGCATCTGCATCGAGGCGGATTTCTGTTTCATTTCGCTCCCCGGCGGGAGGCTCTTGGCGCTCGCCGACGGCCTCCGTGACGCCTGCGATCACGGGCTCCATCACTGGCAGCTCGCATGATCGAACAGGCAACCAGCTCGCTCAGGGCGGGTGGCGGAACGTCGGCAACGAAAGGCGTCGCAGCCGGGCCTTAGATGACCTTACCGAACTTATTGTTAATCGCCTTGGTCGCACCCGAATCGGCCGCCGGACAACTGTCGAGGAATGACTGTCGCGCATCCGCCGTCTGGCTCAGTTTGATCTTGCCTTTCTTCTTCTTGACGATGTCGAAGTAGTCGGCGACCGGGCCGTCACAATTTTCCACCGTGCCGGCGCCCTTGAGTTTGCCCCACATGCACAGCACAGTGGCGCACGGATCCTTGGCCTGGGCCGGAAGGGCGATGGTGAAGCTGACAGCCAGCATGGCCGCCGGGAGAATTTTGGCAATAGTCATAAGCACTCCTTGTTCAACTGTTTTCCTGTTTGCTGTCGCGGTAGGCTGCCACTTCGGAGGCCGGGTCGAAGTTGCGGCTGGACGAACTCGTGTCCAGGCCCGCCGGTTGTTTGCTGGCGCCGGGGTTGGAGATTTCCGCGGCGAGCCGCCCGCCCATGGTTTTGTCGATGCGCGACTGCGCCATACGGCCCGCCCCGGCGACCAGGTTGGCGCCCATGTCCAGGGCGATACGCCCCGCGGCTCCCATCTTGCTGGAGGAGGAGCCGCTGCCGGAACCACTGCCGGACTGGCCGCCAGTTGAATCGGCTACAGACTGCGCACTGCCGCTACCGGATGATGAACCACTATCTCCGCTGGCGCCGCCACCATCGGACGATGAACCTCCGCCGGCGTCAGCTGCTTGGGCCATGGAGCCAGCGCCGCTATCGGAGGCACCACCCGCCGAGCCACCGCCGGACGCCTCACCACCAGACGTGGTCATCACCGACATTGCAGAGGCGCCTCCTCCCATACCGCCGGAGGCTGCAGATGCCAGCCCCATGGCGGCACCCAGGGGGCTCGCGCCACCACCGGCACCTACGCCTACACCACTGCCACCTCCGCCGAATGCACCCGCCATACGGGATGCGATATCGGTTCCTGCAGCAACGTTGGATTGGGCACTCTTAAATGCCGAGTACATGGATTGGGCACCGCCCATCATGTTAGCTGCGCCGGATGCAATAGCGGAGCCGCCACCACTAAACGCTGCGGCTCCAGCTGAAGCCGCCATACTCGCTGCGCCTGCGAGAGTCGCGAAGGCCATCGTGTTGCCAATTCCCCCGCCTCCGACACTTGAGCCATTGATAATTCCAGCCAGCATTGGAGGAATCTTCGCAATGAGTGCCATGAGGACAATACAACAAACTAGCAAAGCGGCCATTGCCTTCAGATTTGCGCCATTAATGTCAGCGGCCAATGCTGCGTAATACTGGTCCAAGAATGTCTTACCAACAGATAGCAAGAGCAACATAGCTAAGATCTGCACAGCAAACCCCAGAACCGTCTTGAAGTAATTGATCGCAAGATCCGAAGTCCAGCGGGAGCCGCCGAAGCCAAGAAAAAATATTCCTGCGTATGCCAGAACCCAAGCAGAAATGGTCAGCAGCAACATATTAATGCCGATCACTACGAGCGTCATAAGAATCGCTAATCCCATGAGAACGCCTGCAATATTGAACGCCAGCTTGCTAGGCCAGAACGACATATTGTCCACAATCTTGGCGAATATATCGAAACCCAGTTGTACTATGCCGGAAGGTGTCAGGCCGATTTTGTCGTTATAGACAGGCAGACCACCGGCTTGCGCGCCCAACTTGGACAACGACTTCACCAGAGAGTCGGCATACTGCGGGCCGTTCTCTAGCAACCACCAGAAGAATCCTGTGAACATGATGAAACGAATCATTTCCGCAAAGAACTCGCCGATATCGGCTTTGCGTAGTGCCATCAGTCCAAAAGTCCAAACCATGCTAATGGTCGCCAGAATCCAAAAAAGACGGCTGGCGGCAGAGCTGATAATGGTTCGCCATCCACTGGCGGCATCGCTGAAACGCTGAAGGATAGTATCGAAGAAACCGATATCTGGCGCAGATTCAGCGGCTTGGGCGTGAACTGCCAAGAGCAATACAGCAGTTCCCATGACAAGAGATGCAATAGTTGAGTATCCCTTCTTAAAGTTCATATCTTCCTGCCAGTCCCATCAGAAGGTCTGCGGTTCGCGATGCTTGTAACCACCTCTGGTCATGCATCGTTCGACTAGGTCGTCTCGGGCATTGCCTGCCGCCAGCGTTTTCCAGTATGCGGATGAACACGTCTCCGAGCTCGCCTCTATTAGCCGTTCTTCCTCTTCCAGACAACCTGCTAGCAGTGTTGCCATCAGCAGCCACAACCAGCGAAATTGAGACGCAGGCATGTTCCGAATCACCGCGACATGCACCCCTCGACCAATGCATCTCGCTTGGAACCTTCCGGAAGCTTTTGATAATGCTCGGTAGAGCAGTTTTTATCATTGACCTCGTAGTCGGTATTCCCTTTGTCGCATGCGCTCAGAGTGAATACGGCCATGAGAATGGCAACGGACTGGGCAATAGCTGTCATGGTGGTGACTCCTTACCAGGTTTGTGGACTCGGTTTTTTATAACTGCCGCCGGACATGTTCCGCTCCGCCGCAGTGTTTCGCGCTTGCTGATCCTGCTCTGCGGCAGCTTTTGCAGCTAGAGCATTTTGCTGCGCTAGCATCAGGCCGCGAATCTGTAGCAATTGGTTGGCTTGCTGACTAGCGATCTGGTTAGCGTATTGAATGGCTTTGACCTGACCATCAGCAGTACTTGCCGCAGCTTGCAGTCTCTCAAGCTGTCGCGCGTCCGTTTTCAGGTTTTCCTGTTGTTGTGCAATTCCTTTGAACATGGCGTCATTGGCATGCTTCTGCGCCTCGGAGTGCAAGTCATCCTTTTTCTCCATTGCCGTCTTATCGCTGTCCGAACAGCCACCTAGCTGAAAACAGGATGAGTCCCTGTAGTAATTAATGTCTTGATACTTAGCTAAATAGGACTCCAGGCTCCCCGCCTGGTTTGTGTAGTAGCTGAGCATGTCTTGTGCCTGCATCAGCTTATTAATGGTCGCGTTAGCCTGATCCCATATATAGGCTGCAGGCGCTGCCGTGTTCTGGAGCATGTTCTCGTACTGGTCCAACTGGGTCTTGTATTGCTCGACCTGCTGGGCGTACTCCTCGATCTGCTTGAGGGTTTGCGCAACGCTCTCGAAGGCGGTCATCACGTTATTGGTGAGGTTGGCTCCATCAATGACCGGGATACCGGCGTGAGCCTGCAGGGTGAATCCGAGACCGGCCAAGAACGGAATGGCGGCTTTAAACAAGGGCATAGACTTCATCTTGCTCTCCTTGGCAAGTGTTTCAGTAGTCGAAAGCCTGGTAAGGCTTCGAGAACGTCATGTCTTTGGTGACCATCACGTTGAAGCGATAACCCGGACGGATTTCAATGGTCGGTGCGATGTTGAGGTTCTTTGCGATCATCTGCGCAGTTACCTGCCCCAGTTGCTGCCCCAGTGCCTCGCTCATGGCGCTACTCGCGGTTACGCGGTCACCGGTTCCACTGTCGCTGCTGTCCTGACTTAGGCTGATACCAGCAACGATTCCCGACATGAGAAAGGCGGAGCCGAAGATACGCAGATAGTGATTGTTGACTTTGTCATGCAGGCCCGAATAACCGGCACTGTCAGCACCCGGCATTGAGCCAATATCCATCGCCTTGCCATCGGGGAAGACGATGCGCTGCCAAGCCACCAGCACCCGCGACTGACCATAGGCCACGTCACTGGAATAGGAACCAACCAGGCGCGACCCCTGAGGAACCAGCAGATGCTTGCCGGTGGGTGTGTCGTACACACCTTGCGCGACCTGAGCGATGATCTGCCCCGGCAGTTCGGAGTTGATTCCAGAAATCAGCGTGGCCGGCATGACAAAACCTGCACGTAGCTCGTAGGGTGTGCGTGGTGCTTCGGCACTGGAGCCTAGCCGCCACCGGTCCTCGGAACTCTGGTTGCCGAACTGGTTGTAATCGTTGCCGGCTCCTCCACCGGTCCTCACCAAGAAGGGGGATTCACCGGCTGAGCTACCTCCCGCACCACTGCTGTCTCCTACACCCGCAGCGCGTAGCTCAGCCAGGCGCGCCTTGTAAGCGGCGGTAGGGTCACTATGGGATTGCTCCTGTACTCGCTGCCGAGCGGCCGCGATTCGGGCCAGAGCATCCTGTTGGCTGATCGGGCCATTGGCTGATTCACCTGAGCTGGCACGGCTGCGCGGCGCGTCGGCCTGGACGGTGCTGCGCGCACGCACGGCCTCCTGGAACTGTTGCATTTTCATGCGGCGGATGCGTTCCAACTCATCGGCATCGATGTTCGGTGGAAGCTCGCGAGGAGGCAGCGGTGGAGCGTCAAGATCGGTCGGGCGCACCACTTGTAGCTCCGCCGGTTGCTGCACCGGCTTTTCTTCCAGCGTGGGCACGACCAGCGGCTCTTCCTTCTCGGGCACGATCCCATCCAGGTCGATGCCCCGGATCTGCTGGGCGAACAGGCTGCTATTACCGGCCTTTTCCGCATTCTTCTCCGCAGGCTTGTTCTGCTGCTCGGCACGGTCAGCCGCGACCAGCAGCATGATCAGCAGGAACACCATAGCGGCACCGCCGATGATGTACATCGGCCAGTTGTTGACCCGGCGCACACCGCTATTACGACTGAGTGTACCGGGTGATGCGTCGGGAGACATCGCGTCGTTCTTGCTACTCATCGCACGTTACTCCTTACGTACCCAGACACCGGCCGCCTGCAGCCGGTCGTTCTGTACGATGTAGGCACGGCTGAGGGTCTCGCGTCCCACCAGCAGGGTGACTCGGTAGAGATTGCCATCGTTGGGGGTGTCGACGATGTAATTGACCTGCAGCGGTACATCCGTGCTGGCCGGCTTTTCCGCAGCCTTGGCCTGGAGGTTGAACTCCTGCAGCGAATAGCCCGAATCCCGCAACGAGCGCACCAGGGCGATACCGTAACCGTCGGTAGTTTCCTGAGCGATCTGCAGGCGTGTTTGGGCAGGCGGGTGCAAGGTGGCCAATTGGCGAACGGTGGCGCTGGCCAACTGCTGGTTGATCGCCGGCGTACTGTGCTCGGCGAAGTTGCCATAGGGACCGTTTGCGCAAGCGGCGAGCCAGAGGCAGGCGAAGAGTGCAATCCATGCGCGCATCGTCATTTACCCCGCTGGATGGTGATGCGGTCCTGCGACTTGCCGACGCCTGCAATGAGGATCGCCTTATCGAAGACAGTGTCGATGATGTAGCGATCACCCTGGACGCGATAGTTGACCATCACCGTTTCATCATCGCTGAACCAGCCGCCATCCTTGCGTACGACTAGCAGGGTCGGCGCCTCGGTCTGAGCCAATGCGCGCGGCATCTGGATGATCGTCTTGCTGCCGTCGTTGTAGACCCGCACTGGCTTCCAGGGGGCCTTGCCGTCGAGACTGTAATCGAAGCTCAGGTTGCCCAGGTATTCACCGGTCTCCGGAATGGTCGCCTTGTTGCGCGCCTCCGTTTCGCGCTTCTTGATCAGGCTCCACTTGGCCAGGGCCTCTTCCGGATAGGTGAAGGCTACTTGCGGCATGTACTGGGTGCGGTGCGAACGCAGCTTGAAGTGATAGGTGCGGCGGTTGGTTGTGACAACCAGAGAGGTCTCCAGGCCAACGTCCATCGGTTTGACGATCAGGTGCTGAACCTCGGTGTCGCCCACACCCGTGATCGCCGGCTCGATTGTCCAGCGCGCGGTGTCGCCGAGATTGATGGAGTTGACCTGTTCACCGGCTTGAAGGGCGATGTCGCAAACCTGCAGCACCGCACAGACAATGCTCGGCTGCTGTGCGCCGTAGATGAAGCGGACTGTGCCATCACCGCCGTCCACTGGCTTGATACCAGTGGCGCTGGCTTGCTGCCAACGTTCTGAGATCGCAAGCGCCGCGCGCTCCTGAGGCGTCAGGGTCGGGTTGGTATCGGAGAAGTACAGGTCGGCTTCGCTAGCTCCTGGCGACGCCTGCGCGAACGCGGGCAGGAGCGCCGCGAACATGGCACAAAAGTAACGGTTCATGGTCGTTCCTTCAGAGTTGCTTGGACCAGGAGAAATCGCGAACAAATGTCCCAATAGGATTCATCCGCACTTGTTCTTCACTGGTTTGAGTAGTGGGTTCGGCTATGTAAGTGGTCACTAGGGCGCGCCAAGTGGCCTTGCCCTTGAGCAGGCCCTGACGGTCGCGGGTGACTTCTTCCCAATCCACCTGCCAGGTTTCCGGGGTCTGCTGCATGACCGAGCGAATGTCGATGCTGACAGTTTCCTCGGCGGCGCGCACGAAGGGGCTCGACTCCTTGGTGCCGTTGAGCCATTCGTTCATTTTTTGAGTCGCAGGATCATTGGGCGACAGCAGTGCGTAGAGGCGGAAGATGGACTTGCGCTGCAGTGCCACATCGGGAGTGACCGTGCGTGCATCGGCGACGAAGGATGCCACCTGCGATTTGAGCACGCGCAGGTCGACCGGCGCAGCCACCTGGGCGGGGGCCACGGCCATGGGCTGGCCGAGCTTGTCGACTTCCACCACGTAGGGCACGAACTTCGATTGGCTACCGATATGGATGATGCCGCCGACGCCGGCGAGGGCGACCATCATCGAGAGAATGCCCACCACCTGCCAGGACTGGCGAGAGGTAACAACGCTGCCCACATGCTCGTTCCAGGTGCGGCGAGCGGTCAGGTAGGGATTGTCGAGGACGGCGCCCCGAGGTGCACCCGCCTTGGCGGGAGCATTGGCGGGACGTTTGAAAATCAGTCCCTTGATGCTGTCAGCGAGGCTCATGCGGCCACTCCATAATCATTGAGTCTCAGGCCCCGGGAGGCCAGCCATTCCGTCACCCAGCCGTTGCCATATTTGGCTTCCAGGCGCTTGATGGCAGCCACCGAGTCTTTATCGGAGGCGCCGACGAAGGCCAGCGCCAGCGGCCCCAGGGCCAGGTCGTAGAGGCGTCGACCATTCTCCGAAACGTAGTAGTACTGGCGCTTGGGAACGGCGGTGGCGAGAATCTCGATCTGCCGGGCGTTCAGGCCCATCCGCCGGTAGAGGGCGGCAGTGTCCTCGTCGCGGGCATAGACATTGGGCAGGAAAATCTTGGTTGCGGTGGACTCGACGATGACGTCGAGGATTCCGGAGTTCGCCGCATCCGACAGGCTCTGCGTGGCCATCAGTACAAGACAGTTGGCCTTACGCAGGACCTTGAGCCATTCGCGGATTTTCTCGCGGAATGCTGGGTGGCCAAGCATCAGCCATGCCTCATCGAGGATGATCACCGCCGGTTGGCCCTTGAGCGCACACTCGATGCGGCGGAACAGGTACAACAGTACCGGCAGGGCGTACTTGTCGCCGAGATTCATCAACTCCTCGATCTCGAATACGGTGAAGTCGGAGAGCGCCAGCCCATCCTCCTCGGCGTCGAGCAGGTGCCCCATGGTGCCATCCACCGTGTACTGGCGCAGGGTCTCGCGGACCGCCTCGTCCTGCACGATGATGCAGAACTCGGAAAGGGTACGGGAGCCGTCGCGGTACATGGTCATAACCGCATGGCCGATCTCGTTGCGTTGGGCTGCGGTGGTTTCCAGGCCATTGAGTGCCAGCACGGTGTCCAGCCACTCCATCGCCCAGGCGCGATCCCCCTTGGTTTCGAGGAACTGCAGCGGGCAGAAGGCCAGTCGCTCGTCGTCCGCAGCCACCGTGAAGTGACGGCCGGAACGGCCGTTACTCTCGGCGCGGATACCGGCCGCCAGCGGGTACATGGACATCCCCTTGTCGAAGGCGAAGATCGACATGCCCTGATAGCGACGTAGCTGAGCCGCGATCAGCGCCAGGTGGGTCGACTTGCCCGCGCCGGTCGGCCCGAACATGAAGGTATGGCCCAGGTCGCGCACGTGAAGGTTGAGACGGAAAGGAGTCGCGCCGCTGGTCACGCAGTGCATCAGCGCAGGCGACAGAGGCGGATAGAGCGGACAGGGTGCCTCGGCGCTGCCGGTCCAGATGCTGCTGGTGGGTAGTAGGTCGGCCAGGTTCATCGTATTGATCAACGGACGTCGTACGTTCTCCACACCGTGCCCAGGGAGGCTGCCCAGATAAGCGTCGAGGGTATTGATCGACTCTATGCGGGCAGCGAAACCCAGACGCTCGATAGCCTTCTCGACGCTGCGTGCGGATTCCTCGAGGCGGGCACGATCTTCGTCCATGAGCACTACCACGCTGGTGTAGTAGCCCTGCGCGACCAGACCGCTGTTGACCTCTGCTATGGCATCGGCGGCATCTTGGACCATTGCCAGGGCATCCTGATCGATATTGCCGTTGTTGGTGTTGAAGACTTGGTCGAAGAACCCTCGAACCTTCTGCTTCCACTTCTTGCGGTACTTCTCAAGATGCTCCACTGCCTCATGGGTATCCATGAAGATGAAACGGCTGGACCAGCGATATTCGCAGGGCAGTTCGGCCAGTGCAGCGAGGATGCCCGGTGCTGATTCCAAGGGAAAACCTTCGATGGCCACCACTTGGATGAAATTGCGACCGATCTTGGGAACCACGCCACCCCAGAGTTCTTTGCCGCCGATGATTGCGTCCAGGTACATCGGATTGCTGGGAAGCAGCACTGGCTGGCTCAGACCGGTGATGCAGAACTGCAGCCAGCTAAGGAAGTCGTCATGGGTAATCTGCCGGCCTTCCTCGGTTACCTGACGATTACCCTTTAGGCGGGTCAGCTTGAGCACCGAGGACAGACTGCCCTCGACGCTAGCGCAGTCGCGCTTGAATTGCTCGATCAGATTGCGGGTGCGAACCTTCGCATCCGGAAGCGCGGTGTCGTCGTCGAACATCAGCTCGACGAACTTCTGCTGGGCCAGTAGCGGCGGGAAATAGGTTAGGGTGAGCACGAAGTAGCCTTCGTACATAGTTCCCAGCGATTCAAAGAGCGATCTGCGCTCTTCATCGATGGCCAGGGTAAGGCGATCAGCGAAATGGGATACACCTTTGGCGGAGTAGTTTGCCGCCGGGCGGCGGACCGCATCGACGTGAACCATCCAGCCGCTGCCCAGCCCCGCTAGTGCCTGGTTGATTCGCAGCGATACCAGCTCGCGTTGTTCTTCGGTGCTGCTGGCATTGTCATCACCCCTGTAAAGCCAAGCAGCCATGAACGCGCCATTTTTCCCAACGATTACACCATCGTCGACCATCGCAGCATGGTTTAGCAGATCAGCTAGGCCTGCTTCTGTCGAGCGATGCCTCTTCAGCTTAAGCTCCGCATCTACCTGCAACAGGCGCTGAGTCAGCAAGAGAACCAGCAAGGCACCGAGGGCTGCAATGGTATATGCAATACCTTCAATCATTTGTATTGACTTCCCTGACTTGGGGGATTCTCCCTGAACGGTGTACTACGTGCCGGGTAATAAGACCTATAGCGCCGGTGACGCAGATAGACATGGCGCATCTTGGCATCCGACTTCGCCATTACACGAAGCATGAATAGCGAGCCAAACCACAACACCAAGCCTACCAAGGTCGCTCGCAACTCTTGGGCACTGAATATCAGCGCGAATGCAAGCAACCCGGAGAACATCACCAGCTCACGATCCCCCCCCATGAACAAGTTGTCCCGGTTACCAGCACGACGAATGGGAATCGTACGCAGTGCCATGGTTTTTAAGCCTGACCTACTAGCTGACCCTGCCGAGGAAGTTGTAACTGGGTCAACTCAGCGCTGGTACCGAAGAAGTTCTTCATGACGTTGTTTGCACCTACGATCAGCGCCATCACCAGCACCAGGAAGATCAGGGTACGGAAGAAGCCGTTCAGATCACCACCGAAGATGAGTACGCCACCAGCGACCACGATGCCGATAATCGATAGAGCGAAGGCAACTGGCCCGGTTACCGACTCTCGCAAGCTGGTCAGCCACCCCTCGTACGGGAGAGTACCCTGACCGCTGGAAGCCGCAAAAGCATGTTCTGGCGTAACCAGCAAGGCCAGCAGCAGAAAACTGAACGCTATATAGCCGAACAGCGCAGCATTGAAACAGGAAAGCGGTGATTTTACTTGCATATAAGTATGTTCCTTACAGGTTGCGCAGTATGTAACAGCCATTCTCGTACCCGGAAACCTCTAAGACTTCCTGGATGCGGCGGCCTTCTGGAGTTCTGGCGATAGATACGACAACATGAACCGCCTCGCCTATCAGCGGTTCTATTTCAGCAGGAGCCGATTTGTTCCGTGACACCAACGACTTCAGACGTGTAAGCCCTTCACTCGCACTATTAGCGTGTAAAGTCGCCGCACCACCAGGATGGCCGGTATTCCAAGCATCTATAAGGTCAAGCGCTTCTTCACCACGCACCTCCCCCACCAAAATGCGGTCAGGCCGCATTCGCAGGGAGGTCTTGAGCAGATGGGTCATGCTCACATCGACGGTGGTGTGGTACTGCACGAAATTGGCCGCCGCACACTGTATCTCACCGGTATCCTCGATAATAAAGACACGCTCACTAGGAAATTCGGTGACCATCTCATTGATAATCGCATTAACCAACGTAGTCTTTCCGGTACCGGTTCCCCCAACAACCAAGATGTTCCGGTGTTCGCGAACTGCACATCTGATTGCATCGCACTGAGCCAAAGTCATGATACCTGAAGCCACATAATGCTTAAGGTCATAAATTGCTACGGCTTTCTTCCGAATCGCGAACGTGGCAGCACTTACGACAGGAGGAAGCTGCCCCGCAAAACGCGAGCCGTCCAATGGCCATTCACCCTCTAGCAAGGGCTTATTGCGCGTCACTTCCTTTCCGTGAAAACCCGCTACAGTTTTCACAATAGACTCGGCCTGCGCTGGCCTAATATCACCGATGTAAGCCATCGGCTGCCCTAATCTTTCAAGCCAAAGCTTACCGTCACTGTTACACATTAGCTCGACGGTCTTAGGGTCATTCAACGCGCCAATAATTAGAGCGCCGGCATCACGCTCGAGCTTCTTTCTCGCACGCTCTTTCATGCTAGCAGCTTCGATTATTTCCAAGGAAATCTTCCCGTAATTTCAGTACCACTCCTCAAGGCCGCGAAAAATACTAAAGGCACACAGGATTAAGAATGGCTAACCTCTTTTTTCCGTGTAAGCAATTGCTTACAAGCACGCCATCATTTTAACATCAACGTCCTTGAAAGCCTCATTTATCGTGGCTGGCGACTGAACAACTCACCAACCGTCATCAAATAGCCCCCACCCCAAATTACACATATGAGAAATACTTCACATCAAATTACTGACGCAATACCACCGCCATATCACTGATAGAGCTTTGGATGCCGGAGTGAAATTAGTGTTGTAATCAAACCCAGGATCGCTTGATGGAGAGATTCCATGTGTCTGATCGTCTTCGCCTGGCAGCCGGAAAGCCCAAGGGTGCTGCGCCTGGCGTCCAATCGCGACGAGTTCTATACCCGCCCCAGCGCTGCGCTCAGTGAATGGCAGGATGCCCCGGGCGTTTTCGCCGGCCGCGACCTGCAAGCAGGCGGCACCTGGCTCGGCGTCACCGCTCAGGGCCGCTTCGCCGCGCTGACCAATATCCGCGACCTGAAGCAGAACGCCGGCCCGCGTTCACGCGGCACGCTGACCGCCGATTATCTGCTGGGGCAGGATCCGGCGCCTGCCTATCTCGATAGGATCATGCGCGACGCTGCCGAGTATCCCGGTTTCAACCTGCTGGTCGGCGACCGCCAGCAACTCTGGCACTTCAATTCTCAGGAAGGACGGCCTCGGCAACTGGAGCGCGGGTTCTATGGCCTGTCCAACGCCAATCTCGACACGCCCTGGCCAAAGCTGCTGCGAGCCCGAAAGGCCCTGAGCGATAGTCTCGAGGCCAAGGATGAAGCGCTGCTGGAACTGCTGGCCGACAGAAGCCAACCCGCCGATCACCTGCTGCCGGACACGGGCGTAGGGCTGGCGACGGAGCGCCTGCTGTCCACTGCCTTCATCATCGGCGAGGCTTACGGCACCCGCGCCAGTACGGTGCTGAATCTTCACAGCAACGGCCGCTGGAATATCACCGAACGCAGCTTTGGGCCTCATGGCGTCGCGCTCGGCGAGGTCACGTTGAACAGATAGCACCGATGCAATCCGGGAACGCCAATAAAGGGATGAATTCCGTGTAGGAGCGAGCTCTGCTCGCGAAGCTTTTTAGGTCGCCTGAGTTCGCGAGCAGAGCTCGCTCCTACCTTTATGCGAATCAGGCCTGGATATTGGACGCCGGGTTGATCACCCGACCCAGGCCCAGATTGCGCAGCGCCAGGTGCAGGGTGCTGTAGATCAGGTGCGGGTTGTCCATGGTCATCACCTGGCCGAGCAACTCCTTGGCCTTGCTCTGGGTGACCTGACGCAGCAGCCATTTCACCTTGGGCAGGTTGGTGGCGTTCATCGACAGCGAATCGAAGCCCATGGCCAGCAGCAGGACGGCCGCAGCGGGGTCGCCGGCCATCTCGCCGCAGATGCTCACCGGCTTGCCCTCGAGATGCGCGTCGTTGACCACCTTCTGCAGCGCCTGCAGTACCGCCGGGTGGAGGAAGTCATAGAGGTCGGCGACCCGCGGGTTGTTGCGGTCGACCGCCAGCAGGTACTGGGTGAGGTCGTTGGAGCCCACCGAGAGGAAGTCCACCTGGCGCGCCAGTTCGCGCGTCTGGTAAACCGCCGCGGGAATCTCGATCATCACGCCGATAGGCGGCAGCGGCACGTCGGTGCCTTCGTCACGCACTTCACCCCAGGCACGGTGAATCAGGTGCAGCGCCTCTTCCAGTTCCTGGGTGCCGGAAATCATCGGCAACAGGATGCGCAGATTGTTCAGCCCCTCGCTGGCCTTGAGCATGGCGCGGGTCTGCACCAGGAAGATTTCCGGGTGGTCGAGGGTGACGCGGATGCCGCGCCAGCCGAGGAAGGGGTTCTCTTCCTTGATCGGGAAGTAGGACAGCGCCTTGTCGCCGCCGATATCCAGGGTACGCATGGTCACCGGCAACGGGTGGAAGGCCTGCAACTGTTCGCGGTAGGTGGCGAGCTGCTCCTTCTCGCTGGGGAAGCGCTCGTTGATCATGAACGGCACTTCCGTTCGGTACAGGCCGACACCCTCGGCGCCGCGCTGCTGGGCACGGGCCACGTCGGCGAGCAGGCCGGTGTTGACCCACAGCGGCATGCGGTGGCCGTCAAGCGTCTCGCAGGGCAGCGCGCGCAGGGCATCGAGCCCCTCGGTGAGCTGGCGCTCCTCCTCGACCACGTCGGCGTACTGCTTGCTCAGCAGCTCACTGGGGTTGGTGAAGACTTCGCCGTGGTAGCCATCGACGATCAGCTTGATACCGTCGATCTTCGAATACGGCAGGTCGACCACGCCCATCACCGTGGGAATGCCCATGGCGCGGGCGAAGATCGCCACGTGGGAGTTGCCCGAACCGGTCACCGAAATCAGGCCGACCAGTTTGCCTTCCGGCACCTCGCCGAGCATCGCCGGCGAAAGCTCCTCGCTGACCAGGATGGTGTTGTCGGGATAGACCAGGGAAATCTTGCGCTCTTCCTGCAGGTAGGCGAGCAGGCGCCGGCCCAGGTCGCGCACATCGCTGGCGCGCTCGCGCAGGTAGGCATCGTCCATCAGTTCGAAGCGTTTGACGTGATCGAGCACCACCTGACGCAGGGCGCCCTGCGCCCACTGGCCGCTCTTGATGACCTTGCGCACCTCGTTACCCAGGGCGGCATCGTCGAGCATCATCAGGTACACGTCGAACAGCGCGCGCTCTTCCTTGCGCAACTGCGTGGCGAGTTTCTCGGACAGCTCCTGCATGTCCTCGCGCACCCAGCCCAGCGCCTTGTCGAACAGCTCCAGTTCGGCGTCGATGTCATCGACGCTGCGATCCGGTACCACATTCAGATCCGCCGGGGGCAGCACCACCACCGCAGTGCCTACGGCCGCCCCCGGCGCGCCCGGCACGCCGACGAACTTGGCCTCCTGTACGCCTTTGCCCTGGCGCCCCAGACCGCGAATCGAGCCGGTCGCCTCGGCGTGGGCGATAACCCCGGCGAGCTGTGCGCTCATGGTGACCAGAAAGGCTTCTTCGCCCTCGTCGAACTGACGGCGCTCCTTCTGCTGCACGACGAGCACGCCCATCACGCGGCGGTGGTGGATGATCGGTGCACCGAGGAAGGAGGCATAACGCTCCTCGCCGGTTTCGGCGAAGTAGCGATAACGGGGATGACTGGCGGCATCTTCGAGGTTCAGCGGCTCCTCGCGGCTGCCCACCAGGCCCACCAGGCCTTCGCTGGGCGCCATGCTGACCTTGCCGATGGAGCGCTTGTTGAGGCCGTCGGTGGCCATCAGCACGAAGCGATTGGTTTCCGGATCGAGCAAATAGACCGAGCAGACCTGGCTGCCCATGGCCTCTTTCACGCGCTGCACAATGATCGTCAGCGCCGCCTTGAGATCCTTGGCGGCGTTCACTTCCTGGACGATCTTGCGCAGCGTATTGAGCATGCTCGATTGGGGTCCGTATCAGTCGCGCACTATCAGGCGCGGGGCGAGTTCCTTGAGCGCACGGCGATACACCTCACGCTTGAATGTAACGACCTGACCCAGCGGGTACCAGTAGCTGACCCAACGCCAGCCATCGAACTCCGGCTTGCCGGTCAGGTCCATACGCACGCGCTCTTCGGCAGCGGTCAGGCGCAGCAGGAACCACTTCTGCTTCTGCCCGATGCACAGCGGCTGACTATGCGTACGCACCAGACGCTGAGGCAGACGATAACGCAACCAGCCGCGGGTGCAGGCGAGGATCTTCACATCCTGCTCTTCGAGGCCGACCTCTTCGTTCAGTTCACGGTAAAGCGCCTCTTCCGGCGACTCACGATCATTGATGCCGCCTTGCGGGAACTGCCAGGCGTCCTGATTGATGCGCCGGGCCCAGAGCACCTGGCCGACATCATTGGTCAGGATGATGCCGACATTCGGGCGAAAACCATCAGAGTCGATCACGGCAAGCAACCTCGTACACGCAAGTTCCGGCATTGTTCCACAAAGCCGAGTCCAGCAGCAACGCGGGTTTGGCGGCAGTGGGAAAGCCCGGCCAAAGCGGCTATTCTGGCGCGCCCCAAACATTTGCAGAACAGGTGGAAAACCGTGCGCTTGGCTCTTTTCGATCTCGACAACACCCTGCTGGCTGGCGACAGCGATCACAGCTGGGGCGAATTCGTCTGCCAGCGCGGCCTGGTCGATGCAGCCGAGTATCTGGCGCGCAACGATGCCTTCTATGCCGATTACTGCGCCGGCAAGCTGGACGTGGTGGCCTACCAGAATTTCGGCCAGGCCATTCTGGGTCGCAGTGAGATGGCGCAACTGGCGCAGTGGCACCGCGAGTTCATGGCCGAGGTGATCGAGCCGATCATCCTGACCAAGGGCGAGGCACTGCTGGCCGAACACCGCGCGGCGGGCGACAAGCTGGTGATCATCACCGCCACCAACCGCTTCGTTACCGAGCCCATCGCCGAGCGCCTCGGCGTGGAGACGCTGATCGCTACCGAATGCGGCATGCTGGACGGCCGTTATACCGGGCAGATCACCGGCACGCCGTGCTACCAAAGCGGCAAGGTGACCCGCCTGAACGAGTGGCTGGCAGAGACGGGTTACAGCCTCGATGGCGCCTACTTCTATAGCGACTCGCGCAATGACCTGCCGCTACTCGAGGCCGTGGCCAACCCGGTGGCGGTCGACCCGGACGAGGTGCTGCGCGCTACCGCCATCGAGCGCGGCTGGCCGGTGATCTCGCTGCGTTGAGATGAAGCCCTGAACACGCAGTTGTAGGAGCGGCTTCAGCCGCGAAGCTTGCTACAGCGACAATCGCGAGAATCATCGAACCACAAGCCCTCTCCCGCCCTTCGGGCACCCTCTCCCATAAATGGGAGAGGGTCATCAGAAGCCGCTCTGCGGCTGCTTCAAACCGGCTTCGCACCCATCAGCGCCATGATGACGATCAGTAGCACCAGGATCAGCCCGGCATAGATCAGGCAAAGACGCTTCAGCGCTGGCGGCGCCGGCGTATCGCCCAGCGCACGCCAGGCAGCCAGACGACCGGCCAGCAGCAGGCCGATCAGCATCATCACCGCGTAGAGAATGCTGCCCAGCAACAGCCAGGTCTGCCCCAGCGGCCAGCCTGCGGTGTCCACCAGCCAGTAGCCGGTGACCGGCAGGCTCAGCGCCAGCACGGCGAACGCCGGGAAGCTGAATAGCAGGGTCACGCGCAGCTTGCGCGCCAGCACGGCGGCATCACCACCGCGCTGCGCCTTGAACAGCATGACGCCGTGGGCGATCAGGCCAAGCAGCAACAACACGCCGGGCGCGCTGTGGAGGATGCGAACCAGCAGATAGTGTTCCATCACGAAATCCTTGTTCAGCCGAGAAACAGGCGAAAAGCCGGGTTGTCGCTTTCGTCCCAGTACGGATAGCCGATGGCATCCAGCGCTGCCGGCACCAGGTGGCGTTCGTCTTGCGGCACCTGCAGCGCGGCCAACACACGCCCGTCGGCGGCACCATGGTTACGGTAGTGGAACATCGAGATATTCCAGCGCCCGCCCAGCTTCTGCAGGAAGTTGAACAGCGCCCCGGGCCGCTCGGGGAATTCGAAGCGCAGCACCATCTCGTCGCCGACACCTGCGGCATGGCCACCGACCATATGGCGGATATGCAGCTTGGCCAGCTCGTTGTCGGTCAGATCCAGCACCGGGAAGCCCTGTGCACGCAGCCCCTCGACCAGCGCCTGGCGCGGGTCGCTCTCCGGGTGGGTCTGCACACCGACGAAGATGTGCGCCTCGCGGTCGGTGTGGTAGCGGTAGTTGAACTCGGTGATCTGGCGCTTGCCCACCGCCTCGCAGAAGGCCTTGAAGCTGCCGGGCTGTTCGGGGATGGTCACGGCGATGATCGCCTCGCGCTTCTCGCCCAGCTCGGCACGCTCGGCCACATGGCGCAGACGGTCGAAGTTGACGTTGGCGCCGGAGTCGATGCCCACCAGCACCTGTCCCTGACCGCCTTCACGCTCCACGTACTTCTTGATCCCGGCCACGGCCAGCGCACCGGCCGGCTCGGTGATCGAGCGGGTGTCGTCGTAGATGTCCTTGATCGCTGCGCAGATCTCGTCGGTGCTGACGGTGATCACCTCGTCGACGTGATCCTTGCAGATATCGAAGGTGTGCTGGCCGATTTGCGCCACCGCCACACCGTCGGCGAACAGTCCGACCGTCGGCAGCATCACGCGCTCGCCTGCAGCCATGGCCTGCTGCAGGCAATTGGAATCGTCCGGCTCGACGCCGATGACCTTGATTTCCGGGCGCAGGTATTTGACGTACGCCGCGATGCCGGCGATCAGACCACCACCGCCAACCGGCACGAAGATGGCGTCGATATGGCCCTGATGCTGACGCAGGATCTCCATGGCCACCGTGCCCTGCCCGGCGATCACCAGCGGATCGTCGTAGGGGTGGATGTAGGTGTAGCCCTTTTCTTCCACCAGTTTCAGCGAATGCGCCAGCGCCTCGGGAAAGGCATCGCCGTGCAGCACAACCTTGCCGCCCCGCGAACGCACGCCCTGCACCTTGAGCTCCGGGGTGGTACGCGGCATGACGATGGTCGCCTTGACTCCCAGATGCTTGGCGGCCAGCGCCAGCCCCTGGGCGTGGTTGCCGGCCGAGGCAGTGACCACGCCGCGCGCCAGCTCTTCGGCGGACAGTTGTGCCAGCTTGTTGTAGGCGCCACGAATCTTGAACGAGTAGACCGGCTGCAGATCCTCGCGCTTGAGCAGAATCTGGCTGCCCAGTCGCTCGCTGAGCTGACGGGCGGGTTGCAGCGGGGTTTCCACCGCGACGTCGTAGACGCGCGAGGTGAGGGTCTTCTTCACGTACTGTTCGAGCATGGCGATTTCGCAGGCGTTCGGGCTTTGAGGGACTGCCGAGTCTACCCCAGCGCCGCGCCGGGCGACCATACGAAACGCGCGGGTTCTGCCCCGTTCACGGACCACTTGCGGCTATAATTCGCGCCACACCACCCCACCTTCCCAGGCATTCCCCCGCAATGAACCAGGATCAGCTGAAACAGGCCGTGGCCCAGGCCGCCGTCGACCACATTCTTCCGCGCCTCGACAGCAAGAGCATCGTCGGTGTCGGCACCGGCTCCACCGCCAACTTCTTCATCGACGCACTGGCCAGGCACAAGATGGACTTCGACGGCGCCGTCGCCAGTTCCGAAGCCACCGCTGCGCGCCTCAAGGGCCATGGCATCCCGGTCTACGACCTCAACAGCACCGGCGAGCTGGAGTTCTATGTCGACGGCGCCGACGAGAGCGACGAGCGCTTGCATCTGATCAAGGGCGGCGGCGCTGCGCTGACCCGCGAGAAGATCGTCGCCGCTGTGGCCAAGACCTTCATCTGCATCGCCGACGCCAGCAAGCTGGTACCCGTGCTGGGCGCCTTCCCACTGCCGGTGGAAGTCATCCCCATGGCCCGCAGCCACGTGGCGCGCGAGCTGGTCAAGCTGGGCGGCGACCCGGTGTACCGCGAAGGCGTGCTGACCGACAACGGCAACGTCATCCTCGATGTGCACAACCTGTCGATCACCGACCCGGTGCAGTTGGAGGCGGACATCAACGCCATCGTCGGCGTGGTCACCAATGGCCTGTTCGCCGCCCGCCCGGCCGACCTGCTGCTGCTCGGCACCGCTGAAGGCGTGAAAACGCTCAAGCGCTGAATCTGGCACATCTTGTGGGAGGCGCTTCAGCGGCGATTGTCGCGGCAGAAGACCCTCCCACAAAAGTTCTCTGCTCCACCCACCCAGGTTTGCGCAGTCGGTAGCCTGAATGCAATCAGAGCCTGCTGCGATTCGCCACGCGCACAGGAAACGGCAGGGCGCTTGTCTACTCCTACTCCAACAGGCGGCGCAACTCCTCGCTCATCGGCATCGGTTGAAAAGCACTGACCCGCGCCCGCCCGGTGTTGCCGATGGGCACCCAAATGCGCGAGAACAGCAGCGCCGCCAGGATGCGCGGCACTTGCCCCAGCACCTCACGCGTATCGCCTTGTTGCCAGCCTGCCTGCAGCATCAGCCAATGTGAACGCGCATGCAGCCATGGGCGACGCTGGGTAAGGATGTGCGCCCGCTCCAGCCAGACCAGCGCTTCGACGCTGCGGCGGGCAGCCAGTTCGTGCAACGCCTGGTCAAAGGCTTCGTCGATGGCTTCTTGCAACGTCATAGGCATGGCTGCTTCCTTATTTGCGCAACAGGCGCAGGCCGTTGAATACCACCATCAGGCTGACCCCCATGTCGGCGAACACCGCCATCCACATGGTCGCCTCACCGGCCAGGGTCATGCCCAGGAAGATTGCCTTGATGCCCAGCGCCAGGACGATGTTCTGCAGCAGGATCGCGTGAGTCTGCCGGGAAAGGCGGACGAATGCCGGAATCTTGCGCAGATCGTCGTCCATCAGTGCAACGTCGGCCGTTTCAATGGCGGTATCGGTGCCGGCGGCGCCCATGGCGAAACCGATCTCGGCCCTGGCCAGCGCCGGGGCATCGTTGATGCCATCGCCCACCATGCCGACCACCCTGCCGCGCGCCTGGCTCGCCTCGATCCAGGCCAGCTTGTCCGCTGGCAAGAGGTCGCCACGCGCTTCGTCGACACCGACCTGCTCGGCGATTGAGGCCGCAGTGTGGGCGTTGTCACCGGTCAGCATGCAGGTGCGCACGCCCAGCTCGTGCAGTTCGGCGACCGCCTCGCGGCTGGTCTGGCGCACGGTGTCGGCCACGGCGAAGAGCATCAGTGCGCGCTGCTCGTCACACAACACCACCACGCTCTTGCCCTGGCGTTCCAGTGCCTCGAGGCGCTGCTCCAGTTGCGCCGAGCAAAGCCCGAGGTCTTCGACCAGACGGTGGTTGCCCAGATATAGCAGCCTGCCGTCGATCCGCCCCTTGGTACCTCTTCCCGACAGCGCCTCGAAGTCGTCGACCTCGTGCAGAGCATGCCCCGTCTCCCGGGCATGCAGGGCCAACGCCCTGGATACCGGGTGGTCGGAGCGCGCCGCCAGGCTCGCCGCCCAGATGGCATGCGCCGGTTCGTCCACCTCCAGCAGGTGGAGGCTGTCGGTCTGCACCGGCTTGCCGTGGGTCAGGGTACCGGTCTTGTCCAGCGCCAGCAGCGCCAGGTGGCGGCCATTCTCCAGATACACGCCGCCCTTGATCAGGATGCCCTTGCGCGCCGCAGCAGCCAGGCCGCTGACGATGGTCACCGGGGTGGAAATCACCAGCGCACAGGGGCAAGCCACCACCAACAGCACCAGGGCACGATAAATCCAGTCGAGCCAGGCGCCGCCGAGGAACAACGGCGGCAGAACGGCGACTGCGAGGGCGAAGACGAAGACCGTCGGCGTGTAGATGCGCGAGAAACGGTCGACGAAGCGCTGGGTCGGAGCACGCGAGCCCTGCGCCTCTTCCACCGCATGGATGATGCGCGCCAGGGTGGTGTCGCGCGCCGCGGCGGTCACGCGGAACTCCAGCGAACCTGCCTCGTTGATGGTGCCAGCGAAAACCGCGTCACCGGCACGCTTTTCCACCGGCAGGCTTTCCCCGGTGATGGGCGCCTGGTTGACGGTCGAACTGCCGCCCACCACCTCGCCATCGAGGCTTATACGCTCGCCCGGACGAACGCGCACCACGGCGCCGAGGGCGATGGCCTGCACGTCGATTTCCTGCCAACTGCCGTCGGTCTGCCTGACCGTGGCGCGCGGCGGCGCCAGGTCCATCAGGCCGCGGATGGCATTGCGTGCCCGATCCAGCGAGCGCGCCTCGATCAACTCGGCCAGGGTGAACAGCACCATCACCATCGCCGCCTCAGGCCACTGGCCGATCAGCACAGCACCGGTCACGGCGATACTCATCAGGGCATTGATATTGAGGTTGCGGTTCTTCAGGGCTATCCAGCCCTTCTTATAGGTATTCAGCCCACACAGGCCGATGGCGGCGAGCGCCAGCATGGCCACCAACCAATCCGGCCCGAGCGCAGCGAAATGCACCACCTCCGAAGCGCTCGCCACGACACCGGCCAGCGCCAGCGGCCACCAGGGTTTCTGCACCGGCGCGGCAGCTGGCTGTTGCGCGGTGCTTTCATCCTCCACCTGCGGGGTAAAGCCCAGCGCCCGGATCGCGGGCACGACCTGAGCCAACGCGTCTTCGTCATGGCTGACGGTGAGCACACGCTGCAGCAGATTGAATTGCAGACCTGCCACGCCAGGCAGGCGGCCCAGCGCGTCGCGGATCAGACGCTCTTCCGTCGGGCAGTCCATCTGCTCAATGTGAATGCGCGTGGTGCGCGCGCCCGTCAGCTCACCCGCGGTCGGGTGCTGAACGGCATCCTGGTCTTGTCCGACAGGCTCGTGATCAAGCGTGTGGCAAGCAGGTGGCTGTTGGCGCGAGTGGTCGCAGCAGCGGCTCATGGCAAGTCTCCATCAGGTCTGTGTTGCGCAGTACACACCCTGTAGTCACTATAGGGTCAAGCACTTGGAGGAGATCGCATGAAAATCGGTGAATTGGCGAAAAAGGCGGGCTGCCAGGTGGAAACCGTGCGCTACTACGAGCGTGAGGGCCTGCTGCCGGCGCCCGCCCGCACCGAGGGCAATTACCGCCTGTACGGCAACGAACACCTGGAGCGCCTGGTATTCATCCGCAATTGCCGCACGCTGGATATGACCCTGGAGGAGATCCAGCGACTGCTGGCCCTGCGCGATCTGCCCCATGAAAGCTGCGCCGGCATCAACAGCCTGGTGGACGAACATATCGAACACGTGGAGGCGCGCATCACCAGCCTCATGGCGCTGCGCGACCAGTTGAGCGAACTGCGTGATCGCTGCAAACGCCCCCAGGAGGCAGAGGACTGCGGCATCCTGCGCCAGCTCAATGTCAGCGGCGGCGTGCAGCCGTTACCCGATGATGGGCATACTCATGTCGGCAAGAGCCACTCGCACTAGCAGGCCGCGCCTACTGCGGCTTGCGGAAGACATAGAACAGATTCGGCTCGCTGATCAGGTAGAGGTTGCCCTCATCGTCTGTCGCCACACCCTCGGCCTGCGGCACGCTGCGTTGCAGACCATGCTGGCCGCGCAGCAGGGACAGGGTGCTGATCGGTTTGCCCTCGGCGTTCAGCTCGATGACCAGGCGTGATTCGTCCGAAAGCGCCAGCAGATGGCCGGTCGCCGTATCGAAATCGAGGCTGGAGAGGTCGCGCACGAACAGGCGGGCATCACGCTTGGGATCGGTATTGACCTGCAGCGCCAGCGGCTTGCTGTCGTCGATATGAGGGAAACCGAGCACTTCGAAGATGCGTACCGGATCGCGCTCCTTGGCCACCAGCAGACGCTCGTTGGCGGCGTCATAGGCCAGCCCCTCGAAGCCCTTGTTACCGTTACGGCCGATGCCCAAAGAGAGCTGCTGAAAATCGCCGGCGGCCAGCACGCGGGTGGCGTCATCGATGCGAACCTTGACCAGGCGTTGTTCACGCTCGTCGGCAATCACATAGGTGCCGGGCGATACGTATTCGATGGCCTCGGGGTCACCGAAACCTTCGAGATCGATGGTGCGCAGCAGGTCGCCCTGCAGGCTCAGCTCGATCACTCTGGCAGGTTTGTTGGTGACACTGAACAGGCTGCGCCGGTCGGGATCGTAGGTCAGCGCGGAAACATCGCTGATATCGGCCATGGGCTTGGCCTCGATCTCCACGCGGTAGTCACCCAACCATAGCGATTGTTCGCGCCACTGCTCACCATGCTGCCATTCCTGTACAGAGAACCAGACACGTTCGAACAGCCGATACTGCTGACCGAGAACAACGCCGAGCAACATGACGACGCACAGCAGATACAGCCAGGGGTTGATGGAAAGCAGACGACGCATGACGAATTTCTCTGACTGGCACAGAAAAGCCCGCCACGGACTTCACGTGGCGGGCGTGCGGGGAGTTGCGATCAGTTGATCAGCTCGACGCGATCCACATCGATCTCGCGGCTGTTGAAGTCCTTGTCGACTTCGCCGGTCAGACGCACCTTGGCGTTTTCCGAGACTTTCTGGGCCGGCCAGTCTTCGTCATCGATTTCCACCTGGATGGTGCCGGTGGCGTCCTTGAACTCGTAGAGTTCGTCCTGCAGACGCTTGACGATCTGGCCTTCCAGTACCACGTGGGTATCGTCGGCAGCTTCCAGTGCCGCAGAGACGGTGGTGACCTGCGGGGTGGCGCCCGGGCCGGTGTAGCCGGTGGCGAAAGCGGCGGTGCTGAGCAGCGGCAGAACCATCAGAGCGAGAGCGGTACGTTTCATGGCGTGAACCTCGTTGTTCGTAAGTGACGGGGTCAGATTAATGCCACTAGCTGAAGCCAGACTGAATCGTCGCTTAAGCCAAGCTGAACGCTTACGGCGCTCAGCCGGCCTTCGGCGCCGGCTTGCTGAACACGTAGAACAGATTGGGCTCGGCGACGATATAGATGTTGCCCTCGTCGTCCATGGCCACGCCCTCTGCCTGCTCGATTCCCCGATCCAGGCCGTTGAGGCCGCCGCTGAGGCTGAGAAAGCTGACCGGGTTTCCAGCCCGATCGAGTTCCAGCAGCATCCGTGACTCGTCGGACAGCACCAGCAGGTGGCCGGTGCGCTCGTCGACGCTGAGCGAGGAAATATCGCGCAGCCCCGGGTTGCCGGCCATCAGCGGCTGCAGCGCGCCGGCAGAACCGTCCTCGCCAGGGAAGGGCAAGCTGAACAGCCCCAGCGGAGCGCGCTCCTTGCCCAGCAGCAGGCTGTGGCTGCGCGAATCCCAACCCAGACCTTCGAAGCCCTTGTTGCCGGCTTCGGCGAAACCCAGATCGAATCCCTGAAAGTCAGCGGCGTCGAGTTCGAGGTCATCGTTCCCCAGGGTGAAGGTGGTGAGCTGGCGGCGGCGTTCGTCGACGATGGCCATGCGGCCGTTGTCCATCATTTCCACGCCTTCCGGGTCGGCGAAACCCTTGAGTTCGATACGGCGCAGAATCTCGCCTTCACGCGACAGTTCCACCAGCAGCGGATTCTTGCCGGTGACGGTGAACAGCGTACCGGTGGCCGGGTTGTAGGTCAGGCCCGAGGTTTCATCCTCTTCCAGACCATCGAGTGCCTTGGCCTGGATCACCGCGCGGTAGCCCGGCAACCAGACACTGGCCAGGCGGTCGACCAGCGGAGTGGAGCGTTCCTGCAGCCAGAGCTGGGCACGATCATCCCAATGCTGGGTCTGCGCCACCGCGCTCAGGGCGATGACTGTCAGGCCTGAAAGCCAGTAGCGGGGGCGGCGGATCTTCTGTAGGAGAGCGGACATCGGCGACAACTCGACTGCTTAACAGCGATCAGACATCCGCTGTCCAGGGGAGTTCCGCCGCCCAACGGGCGACGGCTGGCTTCAACCCCGAGCGAGGCTGAGCGGGACGACGCTTATAGCACGCGACTGGTGAAGCGACTATGACCGACCAGCTCCAGCACCAGCTCATCGCCCTTGTTCAGTGCGCCGACACCGACTGGCGTGCCGGTGAGGATCACATCGCCCGGCTGCAGGGCGAAATGCCCAGCCATGTGCTGGATCATGCCGAGGATCGGGTTGAGCATGTCGCGGCTGTTGCCGTCCTGGCGGGTTTCGCCATTGATCACCAGGCGAATGCCGATGTCGGCCAGGTCCTCGATGGCATCGCCCGGCACGAAGGGCGCCAGCACGCAGGCGCCGTCGAAGCTCTTGGCGATCTCCCAGGGGTAGCCCTTCTCCTTGAGCTTGGCCTGCACATCGCGCAGGGTCAGGTCCAGTGCCGGGGCGAAGCCGCTGATGGCATCGCGCACTTCCTCGGCATCGGGCGTCTTCGAAAGTGGCTTGCCGATCAGCACGGCAATTTCGGCCTCGTAATGCACCGCGCCGCGATCGTCAGGGATGCTGAAACCACTATCGAGCGGCACCACGCATGAGCCTGGCTTGATGAACAGCAGCGGCTCGCTGGGCACCGGATTGTTCAGCTCCTTGGCGTGTTCGGCGTAGTTGCGGCCGATGCAGACGACCTTGCCGAGCGGGAAGTGGACGGTGGTACCGTCGACATACTGGTGCTGATAGCTCATCACCGACTCCTGTGTTGTTCGTATTGTGGGCATCGCGGCTTGTGACCGGTGCCGTACCTTAACCGACACGGGGCCGGATACGAAAACGCCCGCTGTCAGGCGGGCGTCTGGGCTCAGGCGAAGATCTTGCCGGGGTTCATGATCCCGTTGGGATCGAAAACCGCCTTGATTGCCTTCATGTAGGCGATCTCGGCCGGCGAGCGGCTGTATTGCAGGTAGTCGCGCTTGGTCATGCCGACGCCGTGCTCGGCGCTGATCGAGCCGTTGTATTTCTCGACGATCTCGAACACCCACTTGTTGACCACCGCGCACTTGGCGAAGAAGTCTTCCTTGGCCAGCGCTTCGGGCTTGAGGATGTTCAGGTGCAGGTTGCCGTCGCCGATGTGGCCGTACCAGAGCACGTCGAAGTCGGGGTAGTTGGCCGAAACGATATCGTCGATGTCCTTGAGGAAGGCCGGTACCTGGCCGACGGTGACGGAGATGTCGTTCTTATACGGCGTCCAGTGACTGATGGTCTCGGAGATGTACTCGCGCAGCTTCCACAGGTTTTCCAGCTGCTGCTGGCTCTGGCTCATCACGCCATCGAGCACCCAACCCTGCTCGACGCAATGCTCGAAGGTCGCCAGGGCTTCGTTGGCCACGTCTTCGTTGAGCGCCTCGAATTCCAGCAATGCGTAGAACGGCGTGCGGCTCTCGAACGGCGCCGGCACATCGCCACGGCCGAGGATCTTTTCCAGGCAGCGGTCGGAGAAGAATTCGAAGGCGGTCAGGTCGAGCTTGCCCTGGAAGGCATGCAGCACCGGCATGATCGAATCGAAATCCGGCGTGCCGAGCACCATCGCGGTGAGGTTCTTCGGCGCGCGTTCCAGGCGCATGGTGGCCTCGACGACGAAGCCGAGCGTACCTTCGGCACCGATGAACAACTGGCGCAGGTCGTAGCCGGTGGCGTTCTTGATCAGGTCGCGGTTCAGTTCCAGCAGCTCACCAGTGCCGGTGACCACCTTCAGGCCAGCGACCCAGTTACGGGTCATCCCGTAGCGAATCACCTTGATCCCGCCGGCATTGGTGCCGATATTGCCGCCAAGCTGACTGGAGCCCGAGGATGCAAAGTCAACCGGGTAGTACAGGCCCTTCTCTTCGGCAAACATCTGCAACTGCTTGGTCACCACCCCCGGCTGGCAGACCACGGTGCGGTCGTATTCGTTGAATTCGACGATGCGATTCATGTAGTCGAACGACACCACCACCTCGCCATTGGCTGCCACCGCAGCGGCGGACAGGCCGGTACGGCCGCCCGACGGCACCAGGGCGATCTGGTGCTGGTTGGCCCAGCGTACGATGGCCTGTACCTGCTCGGTAGTCTTGGGGAAGACGATGGCCGAAGGCGCCGGGGCGAATTGCTTGGTCCAGTCCTTGCCGTAGGTTTCCAGGGAATCGGCATCGGTCAGCACCTTGCCGGGCTCAACCAGGGTCTTCAGCTCTTCGATCTGGGCGGGGGTGGTCATCTACGAAACTCTCAAAGGATTCATGGTCGCCCTGAGAACCATTCAGGTCGCAACCGAGCATTGAAAAAGGCGAACATGCTAGCATACGCACCCCGTGAATCGAGCCATGCGGTGATCTACGGGCGCTGGCTGAGTTTCTCGGCCCTTCCCTGACATTATTCTGTGGGACAACAGGTACTCCGATGAGCAAGACCTCTCTCGACAAGAGCAAGATCAAGTTCCTTCTTCTCGAAGGCGTTCACCAGAACGCCGTGGACACGCTGAAGGCCGCCGGTTACACCAACATCGAGTACCTCAAGACCGCGCTGTCGGGCGAGGAGCTGAAAGAGAAGATCGCCGATGCCCACTTCATCGGCATCCGCTCGCGCACCCAACTGACCGCCGAAGTGTTCGACTGCGCGAAGAAGCTGGTCGCCGTCGGCTGCTTCTGCATCGGCACCAACCAGGTCGACCTGGACGCCGCCCGCGAACGCGGCATCGCCGTGTTCAACGCGCCTTACTCCAACACCCGTTCGGTGGCCGAACTGGTACTGGCCCAAGCCATCCTGCTGCTGCGCGGCATTCCCGAGAAGAACGCCTCCTGCCACCGTGGCGGCTGGATCAAATCGGCTGCCAACTCCTTCGAGATCCGCGGCAAGAAGCTGGGCATCATCGGCTACGGTTCCATCGGCACCCAGCTATCGGTACTGGCCGAAGCCATGGGCATGCAGGTGTTTTTCTACGACACCGTGACCAAGCTGCCGCTGGGCAATGCCACGCAGATCGGCGACCTGCACGAGCTGCTCGGCCTGTGCGACATCGTCTCGCTGCACGTGCCGGAGCTGCCGTCCACCCAGTGGATGATCGGCGAGAAGGAAATCCGCGCGATGAAGAAGGGCGGCATCCTGATCAACGCCGCTCGCGGCACAGTGGTCGAACTGGACCACCTGGCCCAGGCGATCAAGGACGAGCACCTGATCGGCGCCGCCATCGACGTGTTCCCGGTCGAGCCCAAGTCCAACGACGAGGAGTTCGAGAGCCCGCTGCGCGGCCTGGACCGCGTGATCCTGACCCCGCACATCGGCGGCTCCACTGCCGAAGCGCAGGCCAACATCGGCCTGGAAGTGGCCGAGAAGCTGGTCAAGTACAGCGACAACGGCACCTCGGTGTCCTCGGTCAACTTCCCCGAGGTCGCCCTGCCGGCGCACGCTGGCAAGCACCGCCTGCTGCACATCCACGCCAACATTCCGGGCGTGATGAGCGAAATCAACAAGGTGTTCGCCGACAATGGCATCAACATTTCCGGCCAGTTCCTGCAGACCAACGACAAGGTCGGCTACGTGGTGATCGACGTCGACGCCGACTACTCCGACCTGGCGCTGGAGAAACTGCAGCAGGTCAACGGCACCATCCGCAGCCGCGTGCTGTTCTAAGCCGGAGCTGCTGCGCGTCGGCGATACGGCGTTGGGAACGACTTCGGAGATGCTCATTTACTGACGTAAACTCCGCTCTCCTCGGTCGCTCCCGCCTTGTCTCGCTCTAGCTCGCGAGCCCCGGAAGTATGTAGCAATGAAAAAAGGGAGGCCCTGGCCTCCCTTTTTTGCGCCTGCCTGCCGCTCAACCTGCGTCCAGCTCTGCCAACGCCTGTGCCATCTCGCGCAACTGCTCCTCACTGAACACCTGCACGCCCGCACGGCGCAATAGCGCAGCGGTCACGCCCTCGCCAGCCACGCGAACACCACTGAAACTGCCATCGTAATTCTCCAGATTGCCGCACGACGGGCTGCGTGCCTTGAGCAAGGCCAGCCGGATGTCATGCTCGTGCACCAGCGCCAGCGCCTGCTCGGCGCCGTCGACGAAGGCGGCGGTAACATCCTCACCCTCGATCGTCAGCACCGGCAACTTTCCGTCCAGCACTGCGTCGCCCTGGCCGCCACGGATCTCCGCCGGCGGACGCGGCGTGGGCAAGCCTCCCGCCACTTCCGGACACAGCGCCACTACCCGCCCCTCATCAAGCCATTGTTGAAGCAGGTCGAAGGGGCCATGGGCACCACCGTCGTAACGCACCCGGTGCCCGAGTAGGCAGCGGCTGACCAGGATCTTCTGCATCGTCTCCCCCTGTCCGGCCAGCGCCGGCGGCTCAGAGTACGTCCGTGCCGCGGCGCCGGAACCAGCCCGTCAGCGACAGCCGCTCGCGGGTGGCCGGCAGCACCTCGTGGGGCATTTCCCCGGAGAGGAACAGCGCCAGGGTACCCGCCTGCGGCAGCACGTCATGCTCACGCCCATCGCCGAGATACAGCCGCAACGCCCCACCCTGCTCGGCCTGCCAGCTCTCGTTCAGATAGAGCACCGCCGAGACCGTGCGCCTGTCATCATCGCGGAAGCGATCAAGGTGACGCAGGTAGAAAGCGCCCGGCTCATAACAGGCGAAATGGCATTCGAAATCCTCGAGCCCGAGAAACAACTCCTGATTGAGCGTCTGGCGCAAGTCGTCCATCAGATGCATATAGCGGTCGCAGGCCTCGCTCTCGCCCGGCTCCAGCCACTGGATGCGATCCCCGCGAATGCCCTCCTGCACCTGCTGGGCATTGCCGCGGCCAACACTGGCCGCGCTCAGTTCGCCCCTGCGCTCACGCTTACGGCACTCGGCAGCCAGTTCGCGGGTCAGAACCTCAGGGGCGAACAACGCCCGTTGCGACCAGCCCTGGCTGGCGAGGTCGTCGATAAGGCTGGAGAAGATGTCTTGCTGGCGGGGTTCGGTCATGCGGCGATTGTACAGCGCCGGATGGCCGCTAGACATAGCTCGACAAGCCCCCGTCAGGCACCGAAAATAACCGGCCGCAACAGCCTGCGGCCGGCTGGGAAAGTTTGCCAAGGAGTTCTCGATGCGCGTTCTGTTTGCCCTGTTGCTGATTGGCCTGACCTTGCCGGCCCTGGCCGACGATCATCTGCGCCTGTACCAGGCTGCAGGCTGGCCGCAACAGCGCGAACACTTCAACCAGGCACTCGACGCCGCCCAGCAGCGCTATCGCAGCACCCTGCCTCCGGCGGTATTCCAGGCACTGGTGGATAACAGCAACCGCCGCTTCGCCGCTGCCGCCATCGACCAGCGCGCGCAGAACAGCCTGCGTATGGAACTGGCCGACCCGCAGCCGGCGCTGGCCTTCTTCGAATCCGCGCTGGGTCGCAAGATCGTCGCCGCCGAAACCCTGGCTACCCGTAGCGACCAATTGGCCAAGTACGCCAATGGCCTGCCGCGCACCGACGCCGACGCCGACGCCACCCGTCGCCTGCTGATTCGTCACCTGGCCCAGGCCATTCCCGCCAAGGAGGCTGGCGCCGAAGTCAGCCTGGCACTGGCCGGTGTGGCGGCCGACAGCCTCAGCCAGATGATTCCCGGTTTGCTCGGCGGCGGCCAGGCCCAGGGCCTGCTCAACGGCCAGCGTGAGCGCCTGATGGCGCAGATCGAGCAGGATCTCGACAATACCCTGCTGCACGTCTACCGCGAGTTGAGCGACCCGGAACTGGAGCAGTTCGTCGAATTCGCCCAATCGGATGCGGGCAAAGCCTATTACCAGGCCGCCCTGCAGTCGCTGCGCGCCGGCCTGGCGGTGGGCATGAGCACCAATGAGCTGGAACCGGCCCCCCAGGGCATCTGAAGCCAGCCTGAGTCGGCGCGCTCATGCAGGCGCGAATTCATTCGCGATTCTTGCGGTTTCAGCGCTAACGCCAATCGCGGATAAATCCGCTCCTACCTTTTCTGGCCCGCAGCCGTTGCCGCAGGGAAGCTAAGCCAGACGCTCGCGCAGAAAATCGAAGTAATTGCGACGCAACGCCTCGCTCTCATTGGCCAGGTGATGGCGCGCTTCGGGCAGGCGTAAGATCTCCGGTTGGCGGAACTTGTCCTGCAGCACCTCGAGGTTGTAGCGCCAGTCCACCGTCATGTCGGCCTCGCCCTGAACGATCAGCGGGCTGTGCTCGCTGCGCCCGGCCGCCTCGATTCTCGGCACCCACTGAGCCAGCGCACCGACCCAGGCCGTTGGCAGGCTGCGCGGCTGCAATGGGTCGAGGTTGTGCACGAAATCGATGAAGGTGGCGTCGCTGGAGTTTTCGCTGAAGCGCCGCGGGATCTCGCGAACGAAAGGGCTGAGCAGGCGATAGCTGAGTTTCGACCAGGCCCAGGCGCGCGGGCGCACCAGTGGCGCGAGGAGGATGCTCTGCCCAAGTTCCGGCCTTTTGCCATCGGCGAGCAGATAATCCAGCAGGATCGCACCGCCCGTGCTCTGGCCACACAGATGCCAGGGTTGTGGCAGCCCGAGTTCGCTGGCCTGCTCGAACAGGCCGCTGAGAACCTGCTGATATTCGGCGAAGTCACTGATACTGGCGCGCGCCCCGCTGGACAGTCCATGCCCAGGCAGATCACAGGCGAGTACGGCGAAGTTCATGCTCAGCGCCCAGTCGACCACATGCCGATACAGGCCCATATGGTCGTAATAGCCATGCAGCAACAACAGAGTGCCTTGCGGCTCGGCTGGGGCCCATAGCTGCACGGCGATCTGGTAGCCGGCGGCATTGAAGCTGCCCAGACGGTTGTCCAAACCGGCAAAGCGCGCGGCCAGATCGAAGCCATAGAAGCTGCGATAGGCCTGCAGCACTGGCAGATCCAGGCGTGCTGCGGCCAAGGGTCGCAGCAAGGGGCGTAGTTGATCGGGCTGAAACGGCTCTGACATAAGGCTTTCCATCAATGCGGGTGATCGATGGGCGATCCCCGCGACAACTCCTCGAATGCTGCGATATTCAGCTGCCAGGCTCATCGTGGCAAGCTACACGCCCTTTTTCGCCTGGCCCGATCATGCCCCGCCCGTCCCGCAAGAACCTGCTCATTGCCCTGCTCGCCCTGGCCTCGCTGATCGGCCTGGCGCTCGCCTATCGCTGGTTCGAAATGCGCTACCTGCGCACCTTCGACGAGCGCGCAGCGGTGTTCTCCGGCGCCGAGCTGCAGTTGCCTGCCGAGCTGAGCGGACCTGGCGCGATCCGCCTGGTGCACTTCTGGGACCCGGCCTGCCCATGCAACGTCGGCAACCAGCAGCACCTCGCCGAGCTGATCGAGCACTATGCACCGCAAGGGGTGCAGTTCCATGTCGTACGCAAGCCCGGCAGCCGGGGCCGCCTGCCTGCCGAACTGGCCGCACTGCAGCCACTGAACGAACTGCCCGGCAGCGCGGACCTGCCGGCCAGCCCCGCCGTAGCAATCTGGGACAGGCAGGGCCAACTGGCCTACTTCGGCCCCTACAGCGAGGGCCTGGTGTGCAACTCGAGCAACAGCTTCATCGAACCCATACTCGAAGCGCTGGCTGCCGGGCGCAAGGTGGACGCCAGCAATACCCTGGCCGTGGGCTGCTTCTGCGAATGGAACAAGCCTGGCAGCTGACTAGTCTCAGCCACGCCCGCGGGGCGTACTGCCCTGCCAGCGGCGAAAGGCGCGGTAGAACGGCGACAGTTCGGCGAAACCGCAGGCCCGCGCCACCTCGCGCACGCCCAGGCCCCGATCGAGCAGGCGTAGTGCACGCAAGCGGCGCACTTCATCGTGCAACGCACGAAAGCTGCTGCCCTGCTCGCTCAGTGCCCGCTGCAAGGCGCTGCGATTGCTACCCAAAGCAAGCGCACAGGTCTCCAGGCTACAGGTCGCATTGCCCAGGTTGACCTCCAGCCAGTAGCGCACCCGCACCAGCAACTGGTTCTCCACCAGCTCCGCCAACTGCCTTTCGGCCTCCTCGCTGAGCACCTCGAACAGCCGCGGGTTGGCGCTGCGCGAGGGCCGTGAGAGTAGTGCACGCGGCAGGATCAGCACATCGTGCGGCTGCGCGAACCGCGGCTCGACGCCAAGCAGTCGGCGATGCTCCACAAGCCTGCGCGGCGCCCGGTGGCGAAACTCGACGCCCATCAGCGGCAGCTCGCCGCCAGCGGCCGCAGCCAGCATCTTGCTCAGCAGCACGGCCAGGCATTCCATCTGCTGACGCAACGAGCCGACTTCGCGGTAGTTCAGATCGATCACCAGGCGCGCTTCATCACCCTGCTCCTCCAACCGTGCGGCAAAACCACCGGAGAGGATGTGCTGGAAGCGCACGAAGGCCAGCAACCCCTGCCGCAGGTCCCGCGCTGCCAGCAACAGGTAGCCGACCACATCCATCGGCCGTGGCTGCATCATCTCGCCCAGATGCAGGCCGATGTCGGCATCGCCGCTGATACCTTGCAGCGCCTGCCAGAAACGCGGTGCGTTGTCGTGCTCCTCACGCGCCTCCAGCAACGGCGCCGCCAGCGGCACCCCGGCGTAGGCGCGACGGTAGGTATCGGTCGGATCGAACCCCAGCGCCGCCAGGGCCTCATAAAGCAGGCGACGCAGGGTCGAGGAGTGGGTCAGGGCTACGAACGCGTTTTCGGGCATGGTGGCTCCAGCCTCATATTGACCATAGACTTCCAGTATTGAGGCATATGGTCAATGCCGACACTCAGGCGCCTGAGCACAATGCTGCACGCTCGCCCCACAACAATAAGGATCGCTGGATGAAACGTTCCCTGACCGCCCTTGCGCTGGTGATTGCCGCCGCAGCAGGCGGCCTGACCTGGTACCTGCACGACAAACAACCGCAACGCGACGGCGAGCAGGTGCTCGGCGCGCTGCAGGCGCCGGTCGCTGTCGACTACGACGAACGCGGCGTGCCGCATATCCGCGCCGAAAATGAAGCGGACCTCTACCGCGCCCTCGGTTTCGTTCACGCCCAGGACCGACTGTTCCAGATGGAGCTGCTGCGGCGCCTGGCGCGCGGTGAGCTGGCCGAAGTGCTCGGCGAGAAACTGGTGCCCACCGACCGCCTGTTCCGCACCCTGGAAATCGGCCGCCATGCCGATGCCTACGCCGCCCGCCTGGACGCCGGCAGCCCGTCCACCCAGGCCCTGCAGCACTACCTCGAAGGCATCAACCAGTACCAGGCCAGTCGCCCGCGCCCTCTGGAGTTCGACCTGCTGGGCATCGAGCCACGCCCCTTCACCATTGCCGACACCCTCAGCGTCGCCGGCTACATGGCCTACAGCTTCGCCGCGGCGCTGCGCACCGAACCGGTGATGACCCACATCCGCGACGAGCTGGGCGCGGACTATCTCGAGCTCTTCGACCTCGACTGGCATCCGCAGGGCGTAGTCGGTACCACCCTGGCCGCCAGCGACTGGCAGGACCTATCCGCCCTCGCCCAGCTCAGCAATGACGCCCTGGCAGGCACCGGCCTGCCGCAGTTCGAGGGCAGCAACGCCTGGGCCGTCTCCGGCAGCCGCACCGCCAGCGGCAAGCCGTTGCTGGCCGGCGATCCGCACATTCGCTTCTCGCTGCCGGCCGTCTGGTACGAAGCGCACCTGCAGGCACCTGGCTACGAGCTGTACGGCTACCACCATGCGCTGATCCCCAGCGCCATGCTCGGCCATAACCGCGACTTCGCCTGGAGCCTCACCATGTTCCAGAACGACGACCTCGACCTGATCACCGAGCGGGTCAATCCGGACAATGCCAATCAGATCTGGTACCAGGGCAACTGGGTCGACCTCCAGCAACGCACGGAAAGCATCCAGGTCAAGGGCGGCGAGCCGGTGCAGATCACCCTGCGTCGTTCCCCGCATGGCCCGATCATCAACGACGCTCTGGGCCAGCCCAGCGGCAGCACGCCGATCGCCATGTGGTGGGCCTTCCTCGAAACCGACAACCCGACGCTCGAGGCCTTCTACCAGCTCAACCGTGCCGACACCCTGGACAAGGCCCGCGCCGCCGCCGAGAAGATCGAAGCCCCCGGCCTCAACGTGGTCTGGGCCAACGCCGGCGGCGATATCGGCTGGTGGGCGGCAGCCAAGCTGCCGCTGCGACCCGCGGGCGTCAACCCGACCTTCATTCTCGACGGCGCTAGCGGTGAAGCGGACAAGCTCGGCTATCACCCCTTCAGCGCCAACCCGCAGGAAGAGAATCCGCAGCGCGGCTACATCCTCTCGGCCAATTACCAGCCCGTGCCGGCCAGCGGTATCGAAATTCCCGGTTACTACAACCTGCCTGATCGTGGTCAGCGTCTGAACCAGCACCTGAGCGATGCCTCGGTGAAATGGGATACGCAGAACAGTCAGGCACTGCAGCTCGACCCCGGTACCGGCTACGGCCCGCGCCTGCTGGCACCGATCCTCGACGAACTGCGCAGCGCAGCGGCGAACGATCAGGAGCGTGCGCTGGTGGAACAACTGGCCGAGTGGAATGGCGACCACGCACTCGATTCCGTGGCCGCCACCCTGTTCAACCAACTGACCTACCAGCTCGCCCACGAAGCCATGGCCGACGAGCTGGGCGAAGCGTTCTTCGACAGCCTGCTGCAAACCCGCGCGCTCGACACCGCGCTACCGCGCCTGACCGCCAATGCCGACTCGCCCTGGTGGAATCGTCAGGGCAGCGAGCAGCGTGAAAACCGCGCACAGATCGTCGCCGAGGCCTGGCGTGCCAGCCTGGAGCACCTGCGCAGCCTGTTCGGCGATGATGTCGGGGCCTGGACCTGGGACCGTGGCCATACCCTCACCCACAGCCATCCGCTTGGCCAACAGCAGCCACTGGCCTGGCTGCTCAACGTCGGCCCGCTGGCCGCGCCTGGTGGTCATGAAACGCCGAACAACCTGTCGCACAAGATCGGGCCGGCGCCCTGGCCCGTGGTCTACGGTCCCTCGACCCGGCGTCTGGTCGACCTCGGCGACGCAGACAAGGCCCTGGGCGGCATTCCGGTAGGCCAGAGCGGCGTACCGTTCGACGCTCATTACGGCGATCAGGCCGCCGCCCACGTGGCCGGCGAATATCAGCCGCAGCACCTCGGCGAGGCGGATGTGAAAGCGCACAGCCAGGGCACGCTGCGCCTGCTGCCACGCTGAGCGCCAAAAACGAGAGTGCACACAGCGTGGTGCGCCAGCGGTGCATCGCGCTGCACGCTGGTGCACCGTGGCGCTGCAAATGCCGCCGCAGCCCTCGCCCGAGGGCCTGGAAGCCAGCGAAATCGGGCCTTGCCGCTTCGGTAATAAAATTGGCACACCCCCTGCATAAGCTAAGGCAATCCCAGTTTCGGGGACCTTGGTACAGGCAGGCCGGGGAATCCCCTCTTTATTCGCCGTGACGTATGCGTCACATGCAGTGCGCCGCAGCCCGCTCGACGAGCACGGCGCCACCCGTTTCGGGGGCCTTGGTACAGGCAGGCCGGGGAATCCCCCTCTTTATTCGCCGTGACGTGTGCGTCACATGCAGTGCGCCGCAACCCGCTCGACGAGCGGCGCCATCCGTTTCGGGGACCTTGGTACAGGCAGGCCGGGGAATCCCCTTCTTTATCTGGGACGTAGCGCCAGGCGCGCCCGCCAGCGTCCGTCCTCTTGCGAGCCGCGCCACTCCCCCTGCAACGGGCGGGGTGACACCAACACCAGCAGCAGATCCCGCCCGTCGCGCTCCAGGCGCCAGTTCACCAGGCCCAGCGGCAGCTTGAGCTGGCCATCGCGCACCCGCCCGTAGGCATCCTCATAGCGATACACCAATGCACCGTCGACATGCTCGACCTGCGCCTCAGGCTCACGATTGAACCAGAGCTGCAGCCCCAGCTCCCAGGCCTCGGCATCCTCGATGCGCAAACGGGGCGGGTCGAATACACGACCGATCATCATGCCGACGAGAAAGGCGATCAGCATCACCGACGCCATAAAACGCCAGCGCAAACGCGGCCGCGGATCTTCTGGCGGCGTAGAATGGCGATCGTCCCAGTGCTCGGAGTGCTGCATGTTCCACGTCATCCTCTTTCAACCGGAAATTCCGCCCAATACCGGCAACATTATCAGGCTGTGCGCCAATAGCGGCTGCCAACTGCACCTGATCGAACCACTGGGTTTCGAGCTGGACGACAAACGCCTGCGTCGCGCCGGGCTGGATTATCACGAATACGCCACGCTCAAGCGCCATCCTGACCTGCAGAGCTGCCTCGACACCCTCGGCCAGCCGCGCCTGTTCGCCTTTACCACCAAGGGTTCGCAACCCTTCCACGAAATCGCCTACCAGCCCGGCGACGCCTTCCTGTTCGGCCCGGAAAGCCGCGGCCTGCCCGAGGACGTGCGTAACGCCCTGCCGCCAGAGCAGCGCGTACGCCTGCCGATGCGCGCCGGCTGTCGCAGCCTGAACCTGTCCAACACGGTTGCAGTCACCGTTTACGAAGCCTGGCGGCAGAACGGTTTCGCCGGCGCGGGCGGCTAACCCCGCAGGAGCGGCCGGGCGGCACTCCGCTTCAGCCGCGAAGCCGGTTCGCTAAAGAACTCAGCCCCAAAAAGCAAAACGCCGCGATCCTCGCAAGGAGTCGCGGCGTCTTTGCAGCGAAACGACGCTTATTGCGCGTTGGTCTCGCCAGCCTGCTGCATGCGCTGCAGCTCCTGCGCGTACAGCGCATCGAAGTTCACCGGCGACAGCATCAGGGCCGGGAAGGAACCGCGGGTCACCAGGCTGTCCAGCGCCTCACGGGCGTAGGGGAACAGGATGTTCGGGCAGAAGGCGCCGAGGGTGTGGCTCATCGAGGCAGCGTCGAGGCCCTTGATCAGGAAGATGCCGGCCTGCTGCACTTCGGCGATGAAGGCGACTTCTTCGCCGTTCTTCACGGTCACCGACAGGGTCAGCACCACTTCATGGAAGTCACCTTCCAGCGCTTTCTGGCGGGTGTTGAGGTCCAGACCGACGCTCGGCGTCCACTCCTGACGGAAGATTTCCGGGCTCTTCGGCGCTTCGAAGGACAGGTCCTTGACGTAGATGCGCTGCAGGGAGAATTGCGGGTTCTGCGATTCGGCAGCGGCTGCGCCGCTGTTGGCTTGCTCGGTCATGGCGTTAGCATTCCTTAACGTTGAGGTTTCAAGCGGGGTTCTGCAGCAGGGCGTCGAGCTTGCCGGCGCGCTCCAGGGCATAAAGGTCGTCACAGCCACCGACATGGGTGCTGCCGATCCAGATTTGCGGTACCGAGGTGCGCCCGGCCTTGCGGGTCATCTCCGCGCGAATGGCAGGCTCGCCGTCGACACGGATTTCCTCGTAATCCACCCCTTTGCTGGCCAGCAACTGCTTGGCGCGGATGCAGTAGGGGCACCAGTCGCTGGAATAGATGACCACGTCGGCCATGTCACTTCACCAGCGGCAGGTTGTCGCCACGCCAGGTGGCGATGCCACCGGACAGCTTGGCGGCGGTGAAGCCGGCCTTCTTCAGCTCGCGGGCGATGCTGCCGGCATGCTGACCCATGGCGTCGACGACGACGATGGTCTTGGCCTTGTGCTTCTCCAGCTCGCCGATACGCGCCGCCACCTTGTCATAAGGGATGTGCAGCGAGCCGACGATATGGCCGGCGGAGAAGTCCTTCTGCGCACGCACGTCGAGCACCACGCCCTTGTCGCCGTTGACCAGCGCGGTGAGCTCGCGGCTCGACAGGCTCTGCCCGCCCTTGCGCATCTCGGTAACGATCAGCAGTACCAGCAGCACGACGAACATGCCGCTCAGTACGTAGTGATTAATGATGAATTCAATCAGGTTGGCGAACATCTATATGGCCCAGGACGGTAAAATGCCGGCCAGTATACACAGCCCCACAGGTCGGCCAAACCCCGTCTGGCAGTGACGCGCCAGGCGCTTGGCCCTAAAATGCCGGGCTGTTTCCTTGCCCCCTCAGACGCAGAGCGAGCCAGCTTAATGAGTGCCACGCCAAAACCCTTGGTTCTGATCATCCTCGACGGCTTCGGTCACAGCGACAAACCCGAGTACAACGCCATCCATGCTGCCAGTACGCCGGTCTACGACCGCCTGCGTGCCACCTACCCGCACGGTCTGATCTCCGGCAGCGGCATGGACGTGGGCCTGCCGGACGGGCAGATGGGTAACTCCGAAGTCGGTCACATGAACCTCGGCGCGGGGCGCGTGGTGTATCAGGACCTCACCCGCGTGACCAAGGCGATCCGCGACGGCGAATTCTTCGAGAACCCCACGATCAATCAGGCCGTGGACAAGGCCGTGGCCGCCGGCAAGGCCGTGCACATCCTCGGCCTGCTCTCCGATGGCGGCGTACACAGCCATCAGGATCACATCGTCGCCATGGCCGAACTGGCCGCCAAGCGCGGCGCCGAGAAGATCTACCTGCACGCCTTCCTCGATGGCCGCGACACGCCACCGAAAAGCGCACAACCGTCCATCGAGCTGCTCGATGCAGCCTTCGCCCGCCTCGGCAAGGGCCGCATCGCCAGCCTCACCGGCCGTTATTTCGCCATGGACCGCGACAACCGCTGGGACCGCGTCGAGCAGGCCTACCACCTGATCGTCGACGGCGCCGGCCAGTTCAACGCCGCCAGCGCTGTGGCAGGTCTGCAGGCCGCCTACGAGCGTGGCGAGAGCGACGAGTTCGTCAAGGCCACCACCATCGGCACGCCGGTGCAGGTGGAGGATGGCGACGCCGTGGTGTTCATGAACTTCCGCGCCGACCGTGCCCGCGAACTGACCCGCGCGTTCGTCGAGCCCGGCTTCAAGGAATTCGAGCGCAAGCGCGCGCCGCAGGTCGGCTTCGTCATGCTCACCCAGTACGCGGCGAGCATCCCGGCGCCCGCTGCCTTCGCTCCGGAAGCGCTGACCAACGTGCTCGGCGAATACCTGGCGAAAAACGGCAAGACCCAGCTGCGCATCGCCGAGACCGAGAAATACGCCCACGTCACCTTCTTCTTCTCCGGCGGGCGCGAAGAGCCGTTCGAGGGCGAAGAGCGCATCCTGATTCCGTCGCCTAACGTCGCCACTTATGACCTCAAGCCGGAAATGAGCGCGCCGGAAGTCACCGACAAGATCGTCGATGCCATCGAGAACCAGCGTTATGACGTGATCATCGTCAATTACGCCAACGGCGACATGGTCGGCCATACCGGCGTATTCGAGGCGGCGGTCAAGGCCGTGGAGACTCTCGATACCTGCGTCGGTCGCATCACCGAGGCGCTGGAGAAGGTCGGCGGCGAGGCGCTGATCACCGCCGACCACGGCAACGTCGAACAGATGGAAGACGAGTGCACCGGCCAGGCGCACACCGCGCACACCTGCGAGCCGGTGCCGTTCATCTACGTCGGCAAGCGCTCGGCGCGCATCCGCGAAGGCGGCGTGCTGGCCGACGTGGCGCCGACCCTGCTCAAGCTGATGGGTCTGGAACAACCGGCCGAGATGACCGGCAAGACCATCGTCGAGCTGCAGTAATCGGCATAAAACAAGAAACGCCCCGCGCCATCAGGCCTGGGGCGTTTTTTTTGCCCGGCAGCACGGGCATACTAGGCCTCAATTCGCCCTCCGGTGTCGCCTCGCCCATGCTTCGCATCCTTGCCCTGATTCTGCTCAGCAGCCTGATCGCTCCGGCCATCGCCGATCAGCGCGCCGATACCCAGCGCCAGCTCGAAGCCGCGCGCCAGGACGTCGCCGAGCTGAAGAAGCTGCTGGAGAAGCTGCAGCAGGAAAAATCCGGCGTGCAGCAGCAGCTGAAGAAGACCGAAACCGAGATGGGCGACCTGGAAAACCAGGTCAAGGAACTGCAACGCGAGCTCAAGGGCAGCGAGCAGGAAATCCAGCGCCTGGATCAGGAGAAAAAAAAACTCCAGAGCGCGCGCACTGAACAGCAACGCCTGATCGCCATCCAGGCCCGCGCCGCCTATCAGAGCGGCCGCCAGGAGTACGTCAAGCTGCTGCTCAACCAGCAGAATCCGGAAAAATTCTCGCGCACCCTCACCTATTACGATTACCTCAGTCAGGCGCGTCTCGAACAGCTCTCCGCATTCAACGAGACCCTGCGCCAACTGGCCAACGTCGAACAGGAAATCACCCGCCACCAGGCCCAGCTGCAGGCGCAGAAGACAGGCCTGGATGAACGCCACGCCAAGCTCGCCGAGGCGCGCAAGGAGCGCCAGCAGGCACTGGCCAAGCTCAATCGCGACTTCGCCAGCCGCGATCAGCGGCTCAAGGCACGCCAGCAGGAACAGGCCGAACTGGGCCGCGTACTCAAGACCATCGAGCAGACCCTGGCCCGCCAGGCGCGCGAAGCCGAGGAAGCGCGCAAGCGCGCACTGGCCGCTCAGAAGGCGGAGCAGGCGCGTCCGGGCAGCCAGCAAAGCAGCCAGCCCAGCGGTCCGCTGGTCAGCTCAGGCGCTGTCTACGGCGGGCCTTTCGCCAGCGCGCGCGGCAAGTTGCCATGGCCGGTCGATGGCCGATTGGTAGCACGCTACGGAACCCCTCGCGGCGGCGACGCTCGTACTAAATGGGATGGCGTACTGATCGGTGCGCCCGCCGGCAGCCAGGTGCGTGCCGTGCATGGCGGCCGAGTGGTTTTCGCCGACTGGTTGCGTGGCGCCGGTCTGTTGGTCATTCTCGACCATGGCAATGGTTATCTGAGCCTGTACGGCCACAACCAGAGCCTGCTGAAGAATGCCGGCGATGTGGTCAAGGCCGGCGAAGCCATCGCCACCGTTGGCAGCAGCGGTGGTCAGGACACATCGGCACTGTACTTCGCCATTCGCCAGAACGGTCGCCCGAGTGACCCGGCACAGTGGTGCCGCGCGCAGGGATGATCAGGCCCAGAGCCTGATAGCGCCTCATTCATTTAGGAGTTGTCTTCATGCCCCATCGCTTTCGCCCCACCTGCCTGGCTCTGGCCCTCGGGCTGCTGCTCGGCACTCCAGCCCTGCAAGCGGCAGAGCCTGCCCCTGCGCCAGCACCGGCGGCGAGCGGCAAGGCCCCGCTGCCCCTGGATGATCTGCGCACCTTCGCCGAGGTGATGGACCGCATCAAGGCTGCCTATGTCGAGCCGGTCAGCGACAAGACCCTGCTGGAAAATGCCATCAAGGGCATGCTCAGCAACCTCGATCCGCATTCGGCCTACCTCGAACCGGAAGCCTTCGCCGAGCTGCAGGAAAGCACCAGCGGCGAGTTCGGTGGCCTGGGCATCGAGGTCGGCATGGAGGATGGCTTCGTCAAGGTGGTATCGCCCATCGACGACACGCCGGCATCCAAGGCCGGTATCCAGCCCGGTGACCTGATCGTCAAGATCGATGGCCAGCCGACCAAGGGCCTGTCGATGATGGAAGCCGTGGAGAAGATGCGCGGCAAGGCCGGCAGCAAGATCGAGCTGACCCTGGTGCGTGACGGCGGCCGCCCCTTCGACCTGACCCTGACCCGCGCGGTGATCAAGGTACGCAGCGTCAAGAGCCAGATGCTCGAAGACGGCTACGGCTACCTGCGCATTTCGCAATTCCAGGTCAACACTGGCGAGGAAGTCGGCAAGGCGCTGACCAAGCTGCGCCAGGAAAACGGCAACAAGAAGCTGCGCGGCCTGGTCATGGACCTGCGCAACAACCCGGGCGGCGTGCTGCAGGCCGCGGTGGAAGTGGCCGACCACTTCCTCAAGAGCGGGCTGATCGTCTACACCGAAGGCCGCCTGCCCAACTCCGAGCTGCGCTTCAACGCCGACCCGGCCGATGCCAGCGAGGGCGTACCACTGGTGGTGCTGATCAACGGCGGCAGCGCCTCGGCTTCGGAAATCGTCGCCGGCGCCCTGCAGGACCACAAGCGCGCAGTGCTGATGGGCACCGACAGCTTCGGCAAGGGCTCGGTACAGACCGTATTGCCGCTGAACAACGACCGCGCCCTGAAGCTGACCACTGCGCTGTACTTCACGCCCAACGGCCGCTCGATCCAGGCCCAGGGTATCGTCCCCGACATCGAAGTGACGCGCGCCAAGGTTACTCGCGAGGAGGAGGCCGAAGGTATCAAGGAAGCCGATCTGCAGGGCCACCTGGGCAATGGCAACGGCGGTGCGGATCGCCCGAGCCGGATCGGCCAGCTCGCCCGCACCGAACGCCCGCAGGACGACGACTATCAGCTGAGCCAGGCGCTCAATCTGCTCAAGGGCCTGAGCGTCACGCGCGGCAACTGAGCCGGCCTGCAAAAGAAAACGCCGCAATTTCCTCGCGAAACTGCGGCGTTTTCATATGGGCCGTTGTCAGCGACAGGCTGTACCGGCGCTATCCCGGAAGATTCGCTGGATGCGCCGTGCGCGCCGCCACCCGACAACCCGGTTACAGATAATTCTCGGTAATGTCGTCGATGAAGCCGTCGGCACGCATCTCGTCCAGCGCTTTCTGCAGCCGCTCGATGACCTCGTCCGGGGTGTCCTTGTTCAGCGCCAGGTAAAGTTCGGCGTCATTGAAACGCAGCACGGTGTTGAGGCCGCTGACGTCTTCCTGCTTGGCCAGGTAACGCCCGACCGGATCGGTGGTGGCCCACAAGTCGATCTGCCCGCGCACCAGCTTCTTCACGTTCTCCTGGTCACGCAGGGCGTTGATCGGCTCCAGCCCCTGGCTTTCCAGATGCTGGCTGACCGCATCGTTCTTGTACGCACCGACGCGGTACTTGGCGGCGTCCTGCAGGCTCGACACCCTGATGTCGTTGCCCGGCGCAGCGAGCAGCACCCAGCCGGTCTTGGCCAGCGGGCCGACCCACTTGAACAGCGGTTTGCGCTCATCGGTATAGGTAGTGGAGAACAGGCCATAGTTGGGCTTGTCCAGGGTCAGGCGATAGAGACGATCCCAGGGGAAGCGCAGGGTCAGGGTGTAATCGATGCCGGCACGCTTGAACATCTCTCGCACGATGTCGGCGCTGATGCCATCGATACCGTCGTCACGGGCGAAGTTCTTGTCGTCCACCGCCATGTTGAAGGGCGGGAAATTCTCGGTCAGCAGCACCACCTTGTAGTCCGCCGGCAGCTCCGCATGGGCGAAACCGGAGGCGAGAAACAGGGCGACGAACAGGCTTTTCTTCAGAGTTTTCAGCATAAGACGTACCGCTCGCGTGATTTGTGGTTATGGCTAGCGGCATCCGTGCATGGGCCCGAGCCCGTTGACTGGCACTCAGTGGCTCTGCCATCCATGGCGAGCGACCGGCTCGTGGCCGGCCGCGTGTTCGTTGCTTACAGGTAGCTGTTCAAGGTGGCGTCGACGAATCCTTCGGCGCGCATCTCATCCAGGGCCGCCTGCAGCCTGGCGACGATCTCATCGGGCATTTCCTTGTTCAGCGCCAGGTACAACTCGGCGCTGTCGAAACGCAAAACGGTCTTGAGGCCGGAGATGCCCTCCTGCTTGGCCAGGTAGCGACCGGCCGGATCCCCCGTGGCCCAAAGATCGATCTGCCCCGTCTCGAGCTTGCGCGCGTTTTCCTGGTCGCGCAGCGAGGTGCTGTGCTCGACGCCCTTTTCGGTCAGGTATTCGGAAATTGCGTCGCCCTTGTAGGCGCCGATGCGATAGGCCTTGGCTTCGTCCAGGCTGGCCAGGCTGAGTGGGCTGTCACCCTTGGCCAGTAGCACCCAGTCGTCCGGGCCGATGGGGCCGACCCACTTGAACAATTGCTCGCGCTCCGGCAATCGCGCGGTCACGAACACGCCGTAGCCGGGCTTTTCCAGCGCGAGGTTGTAGATGCGGTCCCAGGGGAAGCGCAGGGTCAGGTTGTACTGAACCCCGGCGCGCTTGAACATTTCCTTGACGATATCCACGGCGATGCCGCTGATATTGTCCTCCTGAGCGAAGTTCTTGCCATTGACCGCCATGTTGTAGGGCGGAAAGTTCTCGGTAAGCAGGACCACATTGAAGTTCGGGTCCACTTCGGCGCGCGCAGCGCCGACAAGCACCATAAGGGTGCCGCCCAACGAGATCAGCAGGCGTTTGAACATGGCATTTCTCGTTCTAATAAAAGGCAGACTGCATCAGCATAACCGCCATGCCCTCCCCGGCCCAGCGATTACTGGCAGTGTGCCTCAATAGCGGGCTTCGATGGCCTTCAACGTGCCATCGGCTCGCAGCGAATCCAGTGCACTTTGCAACTTCTGCACCAGCTCATCCGGCGTTTGCCGGTTGAGCGCCAGATAGAGTTCAGCGGTGTGCAGCTGCTGCACTACCTTGAGGTTCTGCATACCCTCCTGACGCGCCATGAACCGTCCAGCCTGATTCGAGGTGACCCACAGATCGATCTGCTCGCGCGCCAGCTTGTGCACGTTTTCGTTGTCGCGCAGCGCTGTCTGCACCTCGAAGCCGCGGTCGAGCAGAAACTGGGTCTTGGCGTCATTCTTGTAGCCACCGATGCGGTAACGCCGCGCCTCGTCCAGCGAGGGCAGCTGGATGTCGCTGTCCCCCCGGGCGAACAGCACCCACTCGTTGCTGGCCAGCGGCCCGACCCATTTGAACTGATCCTCACGCTCGGCGGTGCGCGCGGTGGAAAACAGGCCGTAGCCGACGTCGTCCAGCGTCTGCTGGTACACCCGTTGCCAGGGGAAGCGCAGGATCATCTGGCAGTCCACCTCGGCGCGCTCACAGACCGCACGCAGAATATCGGCGTTGATACCGGTGACGTTGTCGTCCCGGGCGAAATTGTTGCCACTGACCGACATATTGAACGGCGGCAGATTCTCCGTAAGCAGCACCAGCGATTCTGCACGGGCGAGGCTGAGGCCACAGGTCAGGGCCAGGATGGTCAAGAATCGAAGTAGGAACATGAAGACTCCGTGTAGAAAATGCTCGGCAAAAACAGCCCTCCGCGAGCGCGGAGAAGCAGAGTGAAGGGATATGTGTTCATGCTAGCCGGATCGCTGGCACTTTGCCGTCGACTCGCCCGCAGCTTTGAGCGAAAACGGCGTCAAACGGGCGGTTCAGGCATATGTAAACGCCGCGCTGAGCAGCTGTTAAGCCCCGCGCGGCGCGACAGATCAGCGCACGACGATGCCGCGACTGGCCAGGTAGGCCTTGGCTTCCGGCACGGTGTACTCACCGAAGTGGAAGATGCTCGCAGCCAGCACGGCGTCCGCCTTGCCTTCGAGGATGCCGTCGGCCAGGTGCTGCAGGTTGCCGACGCCACCGGAGGCGATCACCGGCACGCGCACGGCCTCGCTGATGGCGCGGGTCACGCCCAGGTCATAGCCGCTCTTCACACCGTCCTGATCCATGCTGGTGAGCAGGATCTCGCCGGCGCCCAGGCCTTCCATCTTGCGCGCCCACTCCACGGCATCCAGGCCGGTGGGTTTGCGCCCGCCGTGGGTGAAGATTTCCCAGCGGCCCGGCTCGCCTGGCGCCGATACGCGCTTGGCGTCGATGGCGACGACGATGCACTGCGAACCGAAGCGTGCTGCGGCTTCGCCGACGAACTCGGGATTGAATACGGCGGCGGTATTGATCGACACCTTGTCGGCGCCGGCATTGAGCAGGTTGCGTATGTCCTGCACGGTGCGCACGCCACCACCGACGGTCAGCGGGATGAACACCTGGCTGGCCATGCGCTCGACCGTGTGCAGGGTGGTATCGCGGTTATCGACGCTGGCGGTGATATCGAGGAAGGTGATCTCGTCGGCGCCCTGCTCATCGTAGCGGCGGGCGATCTCCACCGGGTCGCCGGCATCGCGGATGTTCTCGAACTTGACGCCCTTGACCACGCGGCCGTTGTCCACGTCGAGGCAAGGAATGATGCGTTTGGCCAATGCCATGCTGAAACCCTCTCTAACCGGCTGCGCCGCACATCCGCGGCGTTGCGTGGTGCTCGCTCCTCGCCGTACTACAGTACTGTCTCGTCGCTGCGCGCCACGCGCCTTGCGTCTGAAGCGGCTCGCTCGCTTAGCGAGGGCTTCAGAGCGTGCTTAATTCTTGAAGTTGTCGCAGAAGGCCTGGGCCTCGGCCACATCCAGGGTGCCTTCGTAGATGGCGCGGCCGGTGATGGCACCGATGATGCCTGGCGAGCGTGCCAGCAGCAGCTTCTCGATGTCGCCGAGGTTGTGGATGCCGCCGGAGGCGATCACCGGAATCTTGCTGGCGGCAGCCAGCGCGGCGGTGGCTTCGACGTTGCAGCCCTGCATCATGCCGTCTTTGGCGATGTCGGTATAAACGATGGCAGACACGCCGTCGGCCTCGAAGCGCCTGGCCAGGTCGGTGGCCTGCACGCTGGAGACTTCCGCCCAGCCGTCGGTGGCGACGAAACCGTCCTTGGCATCCAGGCCGACGATGACCTTGCCGGGGAAGGCCTTGCACGCCTCGGTGACGAATTCCGGCTCTTTCACCGCCTTGGTGCCGATGATCACGTAGCTGACGCCGGCGCGCACGTAGTGCTCGATGGTCTCTAGGGTACGGATGCCGCCGCCGATCTGGATCGGCAGGTTCGGGTAGCGCTTGGCGATGGCGGTGACCACTTCACCGTTGACCGGCTGGCCTTCGAAGGCACCGTTGAGGTCGACCAGATGCAGACGACGGCAACCGCCCTCGACCCATTTGGCGGCCATGCTCACCGGGTCATCGGAAAATACCGTGGAGTCTTCCATGCGGCCCTGACGCAGACGCACGCAAGCGCCGTCCTTGAGATCGATAGCGGGGATAATCAGCATCGGTTGAACCTGCTCAAGTTTGAATTCGGTAAGGCGCTCAGCTCTTTTCGAGCGCCCAGAGGTCGCTCTCGATGCTTTCGAACCTGTCCTTCAGGTGCGCCTGCACGTCGAGAATCGCCTTGTTGTAATAGTGCGGCGCCAGCTCGCGGGTGATCTGGTCGAGAACTTCCTGCACTTCGAAGGTGCCGAGTTGTAGCTCGAAACGCTCATCGAGAAAGCGCTGCAGCATCAGCAGCGCGGCCTGCTCCTGGGCAGGCTCGAGCGCCAGACTGGGAGCCTTGTTGCGGGCCATTACCAGCGGCCATCCCAGGCGATGAAGTTCTGCAGCAGCTGCAGGCCGTGGGTGTGGCTCTTCTCCGGGTGGAACTGCACGGCGAAGCGCGAGCCCTCGGCCAATGCCGCGGCGAAGTCCTTGCCGTAGTGGCCGCGACCGACCACCTGCTGCGGCTTGCCGGCCTCGATGTAATAGCTGTGCACGAAGTAGAAGCGCGCATTGTCCGGGATGTCGTGCCACAGCGGGTGCTTGACCGCCTGGCTGACCTCATTCCAGCCCATGTGCGGCACCTTGAGGCGCTCGCCGTTTTCGCTCAGGTCCTTGCCGAAGAAGCGTACCTGACCGGGGAACAGGCCGATGCAGTCGACGCCGTCGTTCTCCTCGCTGCGCTCGAGCAGCGCCTGCATGCCGACGCAGATGCCGAGGAACGGACGGTCGGCGCTGACTTCACGCACCAGCTCGTCGAAGCCCAGCCGCCTGATCTCGGCCATGCAGTCGCGGATCGCGCCGACGCCGGGGAACACCACACGGTCGGCCTCGCGGATCACCTTGGCGTCGCTGGTTACCAGCACGCGGCCAGCGCCGACATGCTCCAGCGCCTTGGCCACCGAGTGCAGGTTGCCCATGCCATAGTCGATTACGGCTACCGTCTGCATTTACAAACAGCCTTTAGTGGAAGGCATCTGCCCGGCCATGCGCGGGTCCAGCTCCACCGCCATGCGCAGCGCGCGGCCGAAGGCCTTGAACACGGTCTCGATCTGGTGGTGGGTGTTGTGCCCGCGCAGGTTGTCGATGTGCAGCGACACCAGCGCGTGGTTGACGAAGCCCTGGAAGAATTCCTGGAACAGGTCGACGTCGAAGTTGCCGACCACGGCGCGGGTGAACGGCACGTGCATCTGCAGGCCGGGACGACCGGAGAAGTCGATCACCACGCGCGACAGTGCTTCGTCCAGCGGCACGTAGGAGTGGCCGTAGCGGGTCATGCCCTTCTTGTCGCCGACGGCCTTGGCGAAGGCCTGGCCGAGGGTGATGCCGACGTCCTCGACGGTGTGGTGGTCGTCGATATGCAGATCGCCCTTGCACTCGATATCGAGGTCGATCAGGCCATGACGGGCGATCTGGTCGAGCATGTGCTCGAGAAACGGCACGCCAATATCGAATTTGGCCTTGCCGGTGCCATCCAGGTTGATCGAGACCTTGACCTGGGTCTCCAGGGTGTTGCGCTCGACGAATGCCGTACGTTCGGCCATCACCAGCTCCACGAATTGCCAACGGAAAAAGGCCAGCATTATAGGCGCGCCGGGGCGGCAACGGCTACCGGCGATGGTCGGGATGAGCCACGCAGACCGACATGCCCTTTCCCGAGAGCGCAACGCGGCTCTTGCTATGCTCCCGCCAACCAGCAAACACACCGATAGAGCCATGCACGAAGTCGATACCCTGATCATTGGCGCCGGCGCCCTCGGCCTGGCCTGCGCAGCCCGCCTGGGCAAGCCCGACACCCTGATACTGGAGGCCGAAGGCCTGATCGGCAGCCACACCTCCAGCCGTAACTCCGAGGTCATTCACGCCGGCCTCTATTATCCGCCCGGCTCGCTCAAGGCCGAACTGTGCCTGGAGGGCCGCGAACGCCTGTACGCCTGGTGCAACCAGCACGGCGTGGCGCACCGGCGGATCGGCAAGCTGCTGGTGGCGGTGCAGGAGAGCGAAATCGGCAAGCTCGAGACTCTGGCCGCCAATGCCGAGGCCTGTGGCGTAACGGATCTGCAGCAGATCGACCAGCCACGCCTGAATGAGCTCGAACCAGCCCTGCGCGGTGTCCGCGCTCTGCTCTCGCCGAGCACAGGTATCATCGACAGCCATGCCTATCTGCAGTCGCTGCTGGCGGTGGCGGAGAGCCGCGATGCACAGCTGGTGCTGCACAGCCGCGTCGAACGCCTGCAGCGCGACGGTGACGCCTGGATCGCCAGCGGCCACAGCGCGGGCGAGGCCTTTACCCTGCGCGCACAACGGGTGATCAATGCCGGCGGCCCCTTCGCCCAGCGCCTGGCCCGCACCATCGAAGGCCTGCCGGTGCCGCAGCTGCACCTGTGCCAGGGTCGCTACTTCAGCTACAGCGGGCGTTCGCCATTCTCCCGGCTGATCTATCCGATGCCGGAGGCCAATACGGCCGGCCTGGGCATACACGCCACCCTCGATCTCGCCGGGCAACTGCGCTTCGGCCCGGACGTGCGCTGGCTGGAAACCCTCGATTACGCAGTCGACGAGAACCTGCGTGCGCCTTTCGCCGCCGCCATCGCCCGCTACTTCCCGGCACTCGATGCGGCCCGCCTGCAACCCGGCTATGCCGGCGTGCGCGCAAAGCTCAGCGGGGCCGGGGAACCGGCTGCCGACTTCCTGATCCAAACCCCTGCCGACCACCGCCTGCCGGGCCTGGTCAACCTGTTCGGCATCGAATCGCCAGGACTCACCGCCAGCCTGGCCATTGCCGAGCGGGTCGCAGAAGCCCTGTAAGGCTATAATCGGCGCCATTACCGACGGCTGCGCCTCCACTGGCCGCCCGCACATTTCGTTATCGAAACAAGGAATCGTCCATGAAAGCGCTCGGCAAGATCCTGGGCCTCTTCCTTCTCGGCTTGCTGCTGATCGTAGTGGCGCTGCTGTTCGCCCTGACTCACCTGTTCGACCCCAACGACTACAAGGACGAAATCCGCCAGATCGCCCGCGACAAGGCCAACCTCGAGCTGCAGCTCAAGGGCGATATCGGCTGGAGCCTGTTCCCCTGGCTGGGTCTGGAGCTGACCGACGCCACCCTGGCCAGCGCCGACACCGCGGACAAGCCCTTCGCCGACCTGCGCATGATCGGCCTGTCGGTGCGCGTGATGCCGTTGCTGCGCAAGGAGGTGCAGATGAGCGACATCCGCGTCGACGGCCTAAACCTCAACCTGCAGCGCGACGACAAGGGCCATGGCAACTGGGAAGGCGTGGGCCGCCCGGCCCAGGCCAGCAGCACGCAACCAGCGCCCAGCGAACCCGCACCGAGTGAAGATGCGCCGCCGAGCCAGCCGAGCGAAAAGCCGGCCGGCCAGCCGGTCAAGCTGGATATCGACAGCCTCACCCTGAGCAACTCGCGCATCGACTACAGCGACGCGCAGAAGGGCCAGCAATTCACCGTCGAGAATATCGAGCTGAAAACCGGCGCGATTCGCGAAGGCGCCAGCATTCCGGTCAAGTTCAGCGCCTTCTTCGGCACCAACCAGCCGGTGCTGCGTGCACGCAGCGAGGTCGAAGGTCAGCTGCGCTTCGACCGCGCGCTCAAGCGCTACCAGTTCGAAGACCTCAAGCTGACCGGCGAAGCCTCCGGTGAGCCGCTCAAGGGCAAGACCCTGAACTTCTCCGCCCAGGGCCAGTTGCTGGTCGACCAGGCGGCCAACATCGCCGAATGGAACGGCCTCAAGCTTTCCGCCAACCAGTTGCGCGCCCTCGGCGAGATCAAGGCGCGCGAGCTCGGCGAGGACGCCAAGATCTCCGGCGGGCTGTCCATCGCCTCGCTCAATCTGCGCGAGTTCCTCGATGGCATCGGCGTCGAGTTGCCACCCATGCAGGCCAGCGATGCCCTGAACCAGTTCGAACTGGTCAGCCGCCTGAACGGTTCGAGCAAGGGCATGATGCTCGAGGAGCTCAACCTCAAGCTCGACGGCAGCACCTTCACCGGCAAGCTGGGCGTGGCCGATGTCGCCAAGCAGGCGCTGCGCGCCGACCTCAAGGGCGACAAGCTCGACCTCGATCGCTACCTGCCACCGAAAGCCAAGGACAGTGCCGGTGCCGCACGCAAGGCCGAGGTCAAGGAGAGCATCGCCGGCGCCGGCAAGGACGGCACCACCCCGCTGCCCAATGCCCCGACCCAGCAGGCCTGGAGCAACGAGAAAGTGCTGCCGGTGGATCAATTGCGCAAACTCGACCTGCAGCTGGCGCTGAGCCTCGGCCAGCTCACCTACGACAAGCAGCCCTTCACTGATGTCAATCTCAAGGCCAATGGCCGTGGCGGCCTGATCACCCTGGAGGAAGCGCGCGGCAAGATGCAGGGCGGCAGCTTCGTCGGCAGCGGGCGCATCGACGTGCGCCAGGCCGAGCCGATGATCAGCGTGGAAAAACGCCTCAGCCGCATCCCGCTGGAGCCGCTGTTGAAGAAGGATGATCAGCCGTCTCCAATCAAAGGTCAGCTCGACCTCGATGCCAAGTTCAACACCCGCGGCAACAGCCAGAAGGAGTGGATCGAGGCGCTCAACGGCAACGCCAGCTTCGTCCTCAACGATGGCGTGCTGATCGACGCCAATCTCGAACAGCAACTTTGTCGCGGCATCGCCACGCTCAACCGCAAGTCGCTGAGCAACCCGCCAACCGGCAAGGACACCCCCTTCCGCGAGCTCAAGGGCAGCCTCAGCGTGCGCGACGGCGTCGCCCACAACCCGGACCTCAAGGCCCAGGTGCCGGGCCTGGCGGTCAGCGGCAATGGCGATCTCGACCTGCGCGTACTGGGCCTCGACTACAAGGTCGGCATCACCATCGAAGGCGACAAGCGTGAAATGCCGGACCCGGCCTGCCAGGTCAACGAACGCTACGTCGGCATCGAATGGCCGCTGCGCTGCCGCGGCCCGCTGGAGCTGGGCGCCAAGGCCTGCCGCCTGGATCAGGACGGCCTGGGCAAGATCGCCGCACGCCTGGCCGGCAACAAGCTGACCGAGAAGCTGGAAGAGAAGCTCGGTGACAAGGTCAGCCCGGATCTGAAAGACGCACTCAAGGGCCTGTTCAACCGATGAGTCCGGAGCAGTTCAACGGCGCCGTGCTGGCCTGGTACGACCAGCACGGGCGCAAGGATCTGCCCTGGCAGCAGAACATCACGCCTTATCGCGTCTGGGTTTCGGAGATCATGCTGCAGCAGACCCAGGTCAGCACCGTGCTCGGCTACTTCGACCGTTTCATGGCCGCGCTGCCGACCGTGAAGGACCTGGCCGAAGCGCCCGAAGACGAAGTGCTGCACCTGTGGACCGGCCTGGGCTACTACACCCGCGCGCGCAACCTGCAGAAGACCGCGCAGATCATCATGCGCGAGCACCGCGGCGAGTTCCCCCGCAGCGTCGAGGCGCTGGCCGAGCTGCCCGGCATCGGCCGCTCCACCGCCGGCGCCATCGCCAGCCTGAGCATGGGCGTGCGCGCGCCGATCCTCGACGGCAACGTCAAGCGCGTGCTGGCGCGCTACGTGGCGCAAGAGGGCTATCCGGGCGAGCCGAAGGTGGCCAAGCAGCTGTGGGACGTCGCCGAGCGCCTCACCCCGCACGAACGGGTCGGCCACTACACCCAGGCGATGATGGACCTCGGCGCCACCCTCTGCACCCGCAGCAAGCCGACCTGCCTGCTGTGCCCGGTGCGCAGCGGCTGCCAGGCGCATCTGCTCGGCCTGGAAATCCGCTACCCAATCCCCAAGCCGCGCAAGACGCTGCCGCAGAAGCGCACCCTGATGCCGCTGCTGGTCAACGCCGCCGGCGACATCCTGCTCTATCGCCGCCCGTCAACGGGTCTGTGGGGCGGCCTCTGGAGCCTGCCGGAACTGGATGACCTGTCTCAGCTCGACGAGCTCGGCCAGCAGCAGCGGCTCGAACTCGGCGAACGCCGCGAACTTGAGGGCCTGACCCACACCTTCAGCCACTTCCAGCTGGCCATCGAACCCTGGCTGGTGCGGGTGACCGAGCAGCCGAGCCGCGTGGCCGAGGGCGACTGGCTCTGGTATAACCTCGCCACCCCGCCGCGCCTGGGCCTCGCCGCCCCGGTGAAGAAACTGCTCAAACGCGCGGCGCAAGCCATTACCGCTGGAGAACCGACATGACCCGCACCGTACAGTGCCGCAAATACAAACAGGAACTGCCCGGCCTGGATCGCGCGCCCTACCCCGGCGCCAAAGGCGAAGACATCTTCAATAACGTTTCCAGGCAGGCCTGGGACGAGTGGCAGAAGCACCAGACCATGCTGATCAACGAGCGTCGTCTGAACATGATGAACGCCGAAGACCGCAAGTTCCTGCAGACCGAGATGGACAAGTTCCTCTCAGGCGAGGAATACGCCCAGGCCGAAGGCTACGTACCGCCGAGCGAATAAGAATGCTTGTGGGAGGGGCTTCATCCGCGACAACCGCTGCATATCCATGCGCGCAACCCCGGCTGCCCTCCCCGTTTTCTCCGCTCACGAACCTAAGCGCCCGAAATAATTAAATATTTTTCAAACCCGCGCTTGACACTGATCCTGCAAAACCGTCTAATAGCGCCCCGTTGGCCCAGGTAGCTCAGTTGGTAGAGCAGGGGATTGAAAATCCCCGTGTCGGCGGTTCGATTCCGTCCCTGGGCACCATGAACAGTAAACGAAGAGCCTCAGCCATGTGCTGGGGCTTTTTGCTTTCTGCGCTCGGCATTTTTCTCGTGCCATTGTTTCGCCTGCGCGACAAGCAGCTGCAACCAGGCGACACCCGCGCCCCAGCCACGCGCTATCGCCCGGCAAACGGCTTGGCGGTCACGGAAACGCTATGCTAGCTTGGCCGCCAGCCAGGACGGCCCGCCGTACGCCGGAGCGCATTCGAAGAAGAAGAGGATCCCACCCCATGGCCGAGGCGACGCCCGCGCTGGAAATTCGCAACCTGCACAAACGCTACGGCGATCTCGAAGTGCTCAAGGGCATCTCCCTGACGGCCAAAGACGGCGATGTCATCTCGATTCTCGGCTCCTCCGGCTCCGGCAAGTCCACCTTCCTGCGCTGCATCAACCTGCTGGAAAACCCGCATCAGGGTCAGATTTTCGTCGCTGGCGAGGAGCTCAAGCTCAAGGCCGCGAAGAACGGCGACCTGGTTGCCGCAGACAACAAGCAGATCAATCGCCTGCGCAGCGAGATCGGCTTCGTCTTCCAGAACTTCAACCTGTGGCCGCACATGAGCGTGCTCGACAACATCATCGAGGCGCCACGCCGCGTGCTAGGCCAGAGCAAGGCCGAGGCCATCGAGGTGGCCGAGGCACTACTGGCCAAGGTCGGCATCGCCGACAAGCGCCACGTTTATCCCAATCAGCTTTCCGGCGGCCAGCAGCAGCGCGCGGCCATTGCCCGCACCCTGGCCATGCAGCCGAAGGTGATCCTGTTCGATGAGCCGACCTCGGCCCTCGACCCGGAGATGGTACAAGAAGTGCTTAATGTGATTCGCGCGCTTGCCGACGAGGGACGCACCATGCTGCTGGTCACCCATGAAATGAATTTCGCTCGCCAGGTATCCAGCGAAGTAGTGTTCCTTCACCAGGGCCTGGTCGAGGAACAGGGGCCACCGGCCCAGGTGTTCGACAACCCGCAATCGGCACGCTGTAAACAATTCATGTCCAGCAATCGATAACACGGAGCAACATGCATGCAGAACTATAAGAAGATCCTGCTGGCCGCAGCCGCTACCCTGGCCTTCGGCACCAGCGCTGTCGCCGCTGACAAACTGAAACTCGGCACCGAAGGCGCCTACCCTCCCTTCAACCTGATCGACGCCAGCGGCAAGGTCACCGGCTTCGACGTGGAAATCGGCCAGGCGCTATGCGCCAAGATGCAGGCCGAGTGCGAAGTGGTCACCTCCGACTGGGATGGCATCATCCCGGCCCTCAACGCCAAGAAGTTCGACTTCCTGATCGCCTCCATGTCGATCACCGAAGAGCGTCAGGCGGCAGTCGACTTCACCGAACCCTACTACACCAACAAGCTGCAGTTCATCGCGCCCAAGTCGGCCGATTTCAAGACCGATGAAGCCAGCCTCAAAGGCAAGGTGATCGGCGCTCAGCGCGCCACCATCGCCGGCACCTGGCTGGAAGACAACCTGGGCAAGGTGGTCGACATCAAGCTGTACGACACCCAGGAAAACGCCTACCTCGACCTGGCCTCCGGCCGCCTCGACGGCGTACTGGCCGATACCTTCGTCAACTGGGAATGGCTCAAGAGCGACGCCGGCAAGGACTTCGAGTTCAAGGGCGACCCGGTATTCGACAACGACAAGATCGGCATTGCCGTGCGCAAGGGTGACCCGCTGCGCGAGAAGCTGAACACCGCTCTGCAAGCCATCATCGAAGACGGCACCTACAAGCAGATCAACGATAAGTACTTCCCGTTCAGCATCTACTGATGACCTGAAGGCACTGCGCCTCCGACCTGGCGGCGCAGTCGCCCGAGCCCTCCGATGATCTTCGACCTCCAAGGATTCGGCCCCGCCCTGGCCGCTGGCACCCTGATGACCATTCAGCTGGCGCTTTGCGCGCTGGCTCTAGGTCTGGTGCTCGGTCTGCTCGGCGCGCTGGCCAAGACTTCGCCGTACAAGCCGCTGCAATGGCTCGGCGGTAGCTACTCCACCATCGTACGCGGCGTGCCCGAGCTGCTCTGGGTACTGCTGATCTACTTCAGCACCGTCAACGTTTTGCGCGCGCTGGGCGAAAGCCTGGGCGTCGGCAGCCTGGAACTCAGCCCGTTCGCTGCGGGCGTCATCGCCCTCGGCTTGTGCTTTGGCGCCTATGCCACCGAGGTATTCCGCGGCGCCATTCTGGCCATTCCCAAGGGGCACCGTGAAGCCGGCCAGGCACTTGGCATGTCCAAGGGGCGCATCCTGTGGAAGCTGATCATGCCGCAGATGTGGCGCATCGCCCTGCCCGGACTCGGCAACCTGTTCATGATTCTGATGAAAGACACCGCCCTGGTGTCGGTGGTCGGCCTCACCGAAATCATGCGCCAGGCACAGATCGCGGTCACTGCCACCAAGAATCCGATGACCTTCTTCCTGGTCGCCGCCATCATCTATCTGGGGCTGACCATCATTGCCATGATCGGCTTGCACTTCCTTGAGAAGAAAGCCTCACGCGGCTTCGTCAGGAGCAACCAATGAACTGGGAGCTGATCTACAAGTACCTGCCGAAGATGTTCGAAGGTGCGCTGCTGACCGTCGAACTGCTGGCAGTTGCCGTCATTGCCGGGCTGATCCTGGCACTGCCCATGGGCATCGCCCGCGCGTCGAAACGCTGGTACGTGCGCGCCCTGCCCTACGGCTACATCTTCTTCTTCCGCGGCACACCGATGCTGGTGCAGCTGTTCCTCATCTACTACGGCCTGGCCCAGTTCGATGCCGTACGCCAGAGCATCTTCTGGCCCTATCTGCGTGATCCGTACTGGTGCGCGGTGCTCACCATGACCCTGCACACCGCCGCTTATATCGCCGAGATTCTGCGCGGCGCCATCCAGGCCGTGCCGCCAGGGGAGATCGAGGCTGCCCGCGCTCTGGGCATGTCGCGCGCCCAGGCCATGTTGCACATCATCCTGCCGCGCGCCGCGCGTATCGGCCTGCCGGCCTATAGCAACGAAGTGATCCTGATGCTCAAGGCCAGCGCCCTGGCCAGCACGGTCACACTGCTGGAACTGACCGGCATGGCACGCACGCTCAATGCCCGCACTTATGTAAGCATGGAGTTCTTCTTCACCGCCGCGCTGTTCTATCTGGCGATCACCTTCATTCTGATCAACCTCTTCAAGCTGCTCGAACGCTGGCTGCGCGTCGACGCCTGCCAGGGCCGTTAAGCCTGTGGGTCGCCTGCACAGGCGGCCCGCTTTTTTCACCATAGACGCCATGTCCGAGCCCATTCTTACCTCAGGCGAACTCCTCGTCCGCTTCCAGGCGCTGGACAACTTTCTCCTGCAGCACCAGGCGCTGTGGCGTCCAAGGCCGTTTTATCATCTGCACCTGCCCTGGGAGGCAGAGCTACCCGAACTCTCCGCCTGGCTGCGCAGCCGCTCTCTGGAGCAGGCACAAGCCAGCGACAGCGACCTCTTCGCGCTCGTGGCACCCGCCCCGTTCACCGCCCTGGCCTGCCAGGCAAAGGCGCTTAGCCAGCTGGACGAACTCCCAAGCCTGCATGGCCCGGAGCGCGCACATGCCCTGAGCGTCGATGTGCCCGGAAGAAAGCTGGCGCAGATTCAGGCCTTCGCCAGTCACCTGCAATTTCGTCAACGCCCGCTGCATTGGCTCGACTGGTGTTCAGGCAAGGGGCATCTCGGTCGCTGGCTGACCGAGGATGATCAGCGCCTGACCTGCCTGGAGTGCGACCCGGCACTGATCGAATCCGGTAGCGCATTGAGCAAACGGCTGGGGCTGGATGCCATGCACCTGCAGCAGGATGTGCTGGCCGATGATTGCAGCGAACGCCTGAGCAAAGAACATACCCCGGTAGCTCTGCACGCCTGCGGCGACCTGCATGTGCGCCTGCTGCAACTGGCCAGCCGCACTGGCTGCTCGCAGTTGGCAGTCGCCCCCTGCTGCTATAACCGCATCGCCGGCAAGCAGTACCAACCGCTCTCGACTGCAGCGCAAGCATCGGCGCTACAGCTTTCACGCGACGACCTGGGCCTGCCGCTAAGCGAGACCGTCACGGCCGGGGCTCGGGTACGCAGGCAACGCGACCAATCCATGGCCTGGCGCCTGGCCTTCGACCTGCTGCAACGCCAGTTACGCGGTGTCGACGAATACCTGCCGACCCCCTCGCTGCCCAGCGACTGGCTGAGCAAACCTTTCGCCCGCTTCTGTCATGACCTTGCCACCCTTCGCAATGTACCTTCGCCTGGCGAGCAGGACTGGGCCACTCTGAAAGCGCGCGGCTGGCAACGCCTGGCCGAAGTACGCAACCTGGAACTGCTACGCAACCTGTTCCGTCGCCCACTGGAACTCTGGTTGCTGCTGGATCGTGCCCTGTACCTGGAAGAACAGGGCTATAGCGTCAGGCTGGGCGCCTTCTGCGATTACCAATTGAGCCCACGCAACCTGCTGCTTCTGGCGGAACGCGCCTGAGTTGCTCACAGAAGCTGTGGATAACTCTGTTGATCCTTTCTGGGCAAGTCCTGCAAAGCCAATCGGGAATAGCCTCGCAAACGTCTGATCATTTTTCGAACAATCGCTGAAGTCCTAGTAAAAACAATGACTTGCAAAAAAACGTGAGCGAGCGCACGGACAAGGTGCACAGCGGTGACACGTGCCTTACGTTTGTGCATAAGACGAAAGCTGTTGATAGCCGCGCCTGAAAAATCCTGCCTTGAACGTGGCTTTACTCAGACTGACGAATGGATATAATGGCGGCCCTTCCGTGCCGGTATAGCTCAGCTGGTAGAGCAACTGACTTGTAATCAGTAGGTCCCGGGTTCGACTCCTGGTGCCGGCACCATCTACTATCAGGGCCTGCGTTCATGCGGGCTTTTTTGTTTGTGCTCAACTCCATATCCATCGCTTGTTCATTGCACTTACCGCACTTGGCTTGTGGGTATGGCGAAAAGCTAAGTAGCGAGGTGGTGAGCAGATGCGCATTCTTATTACCGGCGGCGCCGGCTTCATCGGGTCGGCGCTGATTCGCCACCTGATTCAGGACACCGAGCACGAAGTGCTCAATCTCGACAAACTGACCTACGCCGGCAATCTGGAGTCCCTGCTGGAGATTGCCACGAACCCGCGCTACCGCTTCGTTCAGGCCGATATTGCTGATGCCGTGCGAGTCGCTGCGACGCTGAGCGAATTCCAGCCAGACGCCATCATGCATCTGGCGGCCGAATCCCACGTCGACCGCTCCATCGATGGCCCCGCGGCCTTTATCCAGACCAACATCGTCGGCACCTACAGCCTGCTGGAAAATACACGCGCCTATTGGCTAACCCTGAGCCCCGAGCGCAAGGCGGCCTTCCGCTTCCACCACATCTCCACCGATGAGGTCTACGGCGACCTGCACGGTGTCGATGACCTGTTTACCGAAACCACCCCCTATGCCCCCAGCTCGCCCTACTCGGCGAGCAAGGCCGCGTCCGACCATCTGGTCCGCGCCTGGCAACGCACCTATGGCCTGCCGGTGCTGATCACCAACTGCTCGAACAATTACGGCCCCTATCATTTCCCCGAGAAGCTGATCCCGCTGATGATCCTCAATGCCCTGGCCGGCAAGCCGCTGCCGGTGTATGGCAACGGCCAGCAGGTACGCGACTGGCTGTATGTAGAAGATCACGCGCGAGCGCTGCTCAAGGTGGTCAGCGAAGGCGAAGTCGGCGAGACCTACAATATCGGCGGACACAACGAGCAGAAGAACCTCGACGTGGTACGCGCCATCTGCGCCCTGCTGGAAGAGCTGGCTCCCCAGAAACCGGCTGGAATCGCGCGCTATGAAGATCTGATCACCTATGTGCAGGACCGCCCGGGCCACGACTTGCGCTATGCCATCGACGCCAGCAAGATCGAACGCGAACTGGGCTGGGTGCCGCAGGAGACCTTCGAAACAGGTCTGCGCAAGACGGTGCAGTGGTACCTGGACAATCTCGAATGGTGTCGCCGCGTGCAGGATGGCAGCTATCAGGGCCAGCGACTCGGCGCACTCTAAGGAGCTTCAATGAAAGGCATCATTCTCGCCGGCGGCTCCGGCACCCGCCTGCATCCCATCACCCTGGGTGTTTCCAAACAGCTGCTGCCGATCTATGACAAGCCGATGATCTATTACCCGCTGTCGGTGCTGATGCTGGCCGGCATTCGCGAGATTCTGATCATCTCCACCCCCGAAGACCTGCCCAACTTCGAGAAGATGCTCGGCGACGGCAGCCAGTTCGGCATCAGGCTGCAGTATGCCCAGCAACCTTCACCGGACGGCCTGGCCCAGGCGTTCCTGATCGGCGAGTCGTTCATCGGCAACGACTCGGTCTGCCTGATCCTCGGTGACAACATTTTCCACGGCCAGCACTTCACCGAGATGCTGCTACGCGCCGCCAGCCACGACAGCGGCGCCACGGTCTTCGGTTACTGGGTCAGCGATCCTCAGCGCTTCGGCGTGGTCGAGTTCGACGCGGCAGGCAATGCGCTGTCAATCGAGGAAAAGCCGGCTAAGCCCAAATCCAGCTTCGCCGTCACCGGCCTGTATTTCTACGACAATGATGTGGTGCAAATCGCCAAGGCAGTCAAACCCTCGCCACGCGGCGAGCTTGAAATTACCGATGTGAACAATGCCTACCTGGCCCGTGGCGACCTGCGCGTGGAGCGCTTCGGCCGTGGCTTTGCCTGGCTCGATACCGGCACTCACGACAGCCTGATCGACGCTTCGCAGTACGTACAGACGGTGGAGAAACGCCAGGGTCTGAAAGTCGCCTGCCTTGAGGAAATTGCCTATCAGCAGGGCTGGATCGACCGCGAGAAATTGCTTAGGTGCGCCAAGGCGCTGGGCAAGACCGGTTATGGTCAATACCTTTACAAACTGGCGGAGGAGTCGCTGTGAAAGTGATCGCGACCGCACTACCGGAAGTGCTGATTCTGGAGCCCCAGGTGTTCGGCGACGAACGCGGCTTTTTCTACGAGAGCTTCAACGCACGGCGCTTCGCCGAAGCCAGCGGAGTGACCCGGGAGTTCGTGCAGGACAACCACTCGCGTTCAGCGCGAGGCGTGCTGCGCGGCCTGCATTATCAGGTGCAGCAAGCCCAGGGCAAGCTGGTGCGCGTCAACGCCGGCGAGGTCTATGACGTGGCGGTGGATGTGCGGCGCAGCTCGCCGAATTTCGGCAAATGGGTCGGCGTTCATCTGTCGGCCGAAAACAAACGCCAGATGTGGGTACCGGAGGGCTTCGCACACGGTTTCCTGGTGCTCAGTGAGTACGCCGAGTTCCTCTACAAGACAACCGATTATTACGCCCCTGCCCATGAACGCTGCATCCGTTGGGACGACCCGCAGCTGGCCATCGACTGGCCCTTGGACGGCCTGACGCCACAACTGTCGGCCAAGGATCAACAGGGCCTGAGCCTTGCAGACGCCGAGACCTTCCCATGAAGATTCTGATCAGCGGCCACACCGGCCAGGTCGCCCGCGAGTTGCAACTGGCCCTGCGCGAGCATGAATTGATCAGCCTCGGTCGTCAGGATTTCGACCTGTCGCGCCCGGCCAGCCTGCGCGAAATCATTCTGCGCGAGCGCCCGGCGCTGGTGATCAATGCCGCCGCCTACACCGCCGTCGATCAGGCCGAACAGGAGCGCGAACTGGCCTTCACCATCAATGCCGAAGCGCCGGGCGTCATGGCCGATGCCTGCTTCGAACTGGACATCCCGCTGATCCACTATTCCACCGACTACGTCTTCGACGGCAGCAAGACCACGCCCTACCGCGAGGCGGACACGCCGCGCCCGCTGGGTGTCTACGGCGCCAGCAAGGTTGCCGGGGAACAGGCACTGCGCATCAGTGGCTGCGACCACCTGATCCTGCGTACCAGCTGGGTCTACTCGCAGCACGGGCGCAACTTCCTCCTGACCATGCAGCGCCTGCTGCAGGAGCGCGAGGAGCTCAGCGTGGTCGACGACCAGATCGGCGCCCCGACCTGGGCCGGTAGTATTGCCAGCGCCACCGCCGAACTGATCGAAAAGTGGCAGCAAGGACGTCATCGCTGGGGCACCTATCACCTGACCTGCCAGGGCGAGACCAGCTGGTTCGGCTTCGCCAGCGCCATCGCCGAGCGTCTGCGTGCGGCCGGCAAGCCCTGCGCCCGGCTGCGCCCCATCCCCAGCAGCGACTACCCGACACCGGCGCAGCGCCCTCTCAATTCGCGCCTGGATGGCGAGCGCCTGGAGGAAGAGTGGCAGATTCGCCTGCCGGACTGGCGCACGGCACTGGACACCTGCCTGCAGCGCATGAACTGACATCAGCGGCCGGCGCATATCACCGGCCGCTCGCTTAACGTGCATAATGCGCCGATCATTTCTGCACGGTTTTCCATGAGCACGAACACCGCCACTCCCCGTCGCCTGCGCTGGCGCAGCCTCGTGCTGCTGGCGCTGCTGCTCGCGCCACTGCTGTGGCCGGTGCACTTTCTCGCCGAGCGTTACTACCGCGAAGTACTGACCGAACAGAATCGGCAGACACTGGACCTCTACGTGGCCAACCTGCTCGGTACGCTGCGTCGCTACGAGGTGCTGCCGCAGATTCTCGGTGACCTGCCCGGCCTGCGCGCCGCACTGCAGGCGCCAGAGGATCCCGCCGTGCTGGACAGCGCCAACCGCCTGCTGGCGCGCGTGAAGAACCAGACCGGCGCCGACGTGATCTACCTGATGAACACCCGCGGTGTCACCCTGGCCGCCTCCAACTGGGACAAGCCCGACAGCTTCGTCGCCGGCAATTTCGCCTTTCGCCCGTACTTTCGCGAAGCACTGGCGGGGCGCCTGGGCCGCTTCTTCGGCCTCGGCACCACCTCCGGCAAACGCGGTTACTACTTCGCCTACCCGGTGCGCGAAGACGATCACAACATTGGCGCACTGGTGGTGAAGGTCGACCTGGACCACACCGAAACGCTATGGGGCAATACCCCTGAACAGCTGCTGGTTACCGACACCAATGGCGTGGTGATTCTCACCTCACGCCCGGACTGGCGCTTCCATGCCAGCCGCCCACTGGACCGCACCGAGCAACTGGCGATCGCCGCCAACCAGCCCTACCCAACCCAGGCGCCGCCCGCGCTCGAGCTTGAGCCCAACGCCTGGCTGACACAAAGCCGCGCCCTGGAAGAAACCGGCTGGACGGTGAGCATTCTCGCCCCGCGCATCCTGCTCGACCGCCCTGTGCGCAGCGCGGTAGCTGTCGGTGCGGCTGCCCTGCTGGCCGTGCTCCTGCTGCTTGGCCTGCTGATCCTGCGTCGCCGTCATTACCTGGAACGCATCGCCCTCGATGCCCGCGCCAAGGCCGAACTGGAGCAGCGAGTGGCCGAACGCACGCGAGACCTGGAACTGCTTAACAGCCGACTGAAACAGGAAGTGCTGGAGCGCGAGCAGGCCCAGCAGGAACTGGTGCGCGCCCAGGACGAATTGGTCCAGGCCGGCAAGCTTTCCGCGCTCGGCACCATGAGCGCCAGTATCAGTCACGAGCTCAATCAGCCGCTGGGCGCGATCCGCAGCTACGCGGAGAACGCCAGCACCTTGCTCGATCACCAGCGCAGCGACGATGCCCGTGCCAACCTCAAGCTGATCAGCGAACTGACCGAGCGCATGGCCTCGATCATCGCCCATCTGCGCGCCTTTGCCCGCCGTGATCGCCATGCACCGGAGCGGGTCGCTCTGCAGCCGGCGCTGGACGACGCCCTGGCCTTGCTCGCCAAACGCCGCCGGGCCATGGATGTGGAGTTGATCCGCGACCTGCCGGACGCCACGCTCTGGGTCCAGGCCGGCGAGACACGCCTGCGCCAGGTGCTCGGCAACCTGCTCGGCAATGCGCTCGATGCCCTGGTCGACAAGGCGCCGCCACGGCGCATCTGGATCAGCATCGAGCATCAGGCCGAACACCTCGAGCTGCTGCTGCGCGACAATGGCCCGGGCTTCTCGGCCGAATCCCTCGCCCGTGCGCGTGAGCCCTTTTTCACCACCAAGACCAGCGCCCAGGGCCTGGGGCTCGGCCTGGCCATCTGCGATAGTCTGGTGCGGGCGCTGGACGGCGAACTGCTGCTGGCCAATCATCCGGCCGGCGGCGCGCTGATCACCCTGCGCCTGCGCCTGGCCAGCCCCGGCGTCAACCTGCAACCATCTGAGGATCCTTCGCCATGACCAGCGACAGCGCCATCGACAGCCGCATTCAGGTACTGCTGATCGACGACGATGCCCATCTGCGCCAGGCGCTCAGCCAGACGCTCGACCTGGCCGGGCTCAAGGTCCTCAGCCTGGGCGACGCCCAGGGCCTGGCAGCGCGTATCCCGGCCGGCTGGCCCGGCGTTGTGGTCAGCGATATCCGCATGCCGGGCATCGACGGCCTGCAATTGCTGCAGCAGCTTCGCGAACGCGATGCCGAGCTGCCGGTACTGCTGATTACCGGTCACGGCGATGTGCCACTGGCCGTACAGGCGATGCGCGCCGGCGCCTACGATTTTCTGGAAAAGCCCTTCGCCAACGATGCTCTGCTCGACAGCGTGCGCCGCGCCCTGGAACTGCGTCGCCTGGTGCTGGACAACCGCAGCCTGCGCATGGCGCTCAACGACCGCCAGCAACTCTCCAGCCGCCTGGTGGGTCAGTCGCCTGCCATGCAGCGCCTGCGCGAACAGATCGGCGCGCTCGCCGGCATCGCCACCGACGTGCTGATCCTCGGCGAGACCGGCGCCGGCAAGGAGGTGGTCGCCCGCGCCCTGCACGATCTGTCCAGTCGCCGCGACGGCCCCTTCGTCGCCATCAACGCCGGTGCGCTGGCCGAATCGGTGGTGGAGAGCGAGCTGTTCGGCCACGAGGCAGGCGCCTTCACCGGCGCGCAGAAGCGCAGAATCGGCAAGTTCGAGTTCGCCAATGGCGGCACCCTGTTCCTCGACGAGATCGAGAGCATGAGCCTGGACGTGCAGGTCAAGCTGTTGCGCCTGCTGCAGGAACGGGTGGTCGAGCGTCTCGGCGGCAACCAGCTGATCCCGCTGGATATCCGCGTGATTGCCGCGACCAAGGAAGACCTGCGCCAGGCCGCCGATGCCGGGCGTTTCCGCGCCGACCTCTACTACCGCCTCAACGTCGCGCCGCTCTCGATTCCGCCGCTGCGCGAGCGCGGCGAGGATGCCCTGCTGCTGTTCCAGCACTTCGCCGAAGGGGCGGCCGCCCGCCATGCCCTGGCTCCGCGCGAACTGCAGCCGGGCCAGCGTGCGCTGCTGCTGCGTCATCCATGGCCGGGCAACGTGCGCGAACTGCAGAACGCCGCCGAACGTTTCGCCCTGGGCCTGGAACTGGCACTGGACAGCAACGCGCCGAACCTACCGCCGGTCAACGGCGGGCTCAGCGAGCAGGTCGAAGCCTTCGAACGTGCGTTGATCGCGGCCGAACTGAGTCGCCCGCACGGCTCGCTGCGCAGCCTGGCCGAAGCGCTTGGCGTGCCGCGCAAGACCTTGCATGACAAGCTGCGCAAACATGGGTTGAATTTCTCCGGCGCTGGCGGAAGCTCGCCAGAGGACTTCGACTGACTGGCGGCAAACCGCCAACTCCAGCGTTAAAGACTTGCCGGCAGCAGGCTCGCACGCCGGCGCAACCCTCGGCAAAAAGCCATCAAAGCCCGCAGCCACGGGCCTTTCCCGGGCACATGGAATCCGCCCACAGCGGACTGGCACAAGGGTTGCTCTAGGCTAGCCCCAAGCGAACCCACAAGTACAAGTCCAGGCCTCGCTGATGCCACCGGCGTTTTTCTCCAAGCCGCCTAGACTTGCTCTTGTCCGTTCGTCAGCAGCGCCTCGGCGCCAATGCGATAAAACACAACAAGAGGAAGCATCCGCATGTTCAAACTGACTGCCAAGGCGCTGGCTTGCGCCCTGTCCCTGTCCATCGCCGGCGTCGTCCACGCGGCCGATCCGATCGTCATCAAGTTCTCTCACGTGGTTGCCGAGCACACCCCGAAAGGTCAGGGTGCCGTGCTGTTCAAGCAGCTGGCTGAAGAGCGTCTGGGCGACAAGGTCAAGGTCGAGGTCTACCCGAACTCCTCGCTGTTCGGCGACGGCAAGGAAATGGAAGCGCTGCTGCTCGGCGACGTCCAGATCATCGCCCCGTCCCTGGCCAAGTTCGAGCATTACACCAAGCAGCTGCAGGTATTCGACCTGCCGTTCCTGTTCGACGACATGGCTGCAGTCGATCGCTTCCAGAAAGGTCCGGAAGGCCAGAAGCTGCTGACCTCCATGACCGACAAAGGCATCACCGGCCTGGCCTACTGGCACAACGGCCTGAAGCAGCTGTCGGCCAACAAGGCGCTGCTGGAGCCCAAGGATGCCCGCGGTCTGAAGTTCCGCGTACAGGCCTCCGCCGTACTGGAAGAGCAGTTCAAGGCCGTACGCGCCAACCCGCGCAAAATGAGCTTCGCCGAGGTCTACCAAGGCCTGCAGACCGGCGTGGTCAACGGCGCCGAGAACCCGTACTCGAACATCTACAGCCAGAAGATGCACGAAGTGCAGAAGTACATCACCGAGTCCAACCATGGCCTGCTGGACTACATGCTGATCACCAACACCAAGTTCTGGGACGGTCTGCCGGCTGACGTACGTAGCGAGCTGGACAAGATCATCGCCGAAGTTACCGTCGAGGTGAACAAGCAGGCTGACGCCCTCAACGAAGGCGACAAGCAGCGCATCATCGAGGCAGGCAGCACCGAAATCCTGACCCTGACTCCTGAGCAGCGCGGCCAATGGCGCGATGCCATGCAGCCGGTATGGAAGAAGTTCGAAGGCGAGATCGGCGCAGATCTGATCAAGGCCGCGCAAGCCGCCAACCAGCAATAAGGCCGGAGAGCCGTAGGGTGGGCAGGGCATTGCTGCGCTGACCCACCGCGGCGCCCGCGATGGGCGTCGCTCAATGCTGTAACCGGTGGGTCGGCTACCGTCCCACCCTACGCCCTTTCCATTCGGGAGAACCGACCATGAACGCCTTGCGGCGCGTCTGGGAGCACTTCGAGGAAGGCTTTATCGCTTTTCTCCTGGCGGCCATGACGCTGATCACTTTCGTCTACGTGATCCTCAATAACTTCTACACCCTGTTCTATTGGCTGGGTGACTTCTTCGGCGGTAACGAGGCCCTGCTCGCTATCGGCGACTTCATTCTCGACCTTGCCCAGGCAATGACTTGGAGCAGTGCTCTGACCAAGGCCCTGTTCGGCTGGCTGATCTTCTTCGGCCTGGCCTACGGCGTTCGCACCGCCGGCCACATTGGCGTCGATGCCTTGGTCAAACTCGCCCCGCGCGGCGTGCAGCGCGTGATCGGCGTGATCGCCTGCCTGGCCTGCCTGGGCTACGCCGGCCTGATCGCGGTCGGCAGCTTCGACTGGGTTCGCACCCTGTTCATCGCCGGTATCGGCGCCGAAGACCTCGGCCACTACGGCATCCAGCAATGGCATATCGGCATGATCGTGCCCTTCGGCTACACCATGGTGTTCATCCGTTTCCTGGAAATCCTCGTACGCATCCTGCGCAATCAGCAGACCGGCCTGGGTCTGGCCGACGAGGCCGCCGACGCCCTGAAGGTCAATGAGCACGAGGAGGCCAAATAATGACCGTTCTGTTCCTCTTCCTGCTGCTGTTTCTGCTGATGTTCATCGGCGTGCCGATCGCCGCGTCGCTCGGCCTGGCCGGTTCGATCACCATCATGCTGTTCAGCCCCGACTCGGTGCGCTCGCTGGCGATCAAGCTGTTCGAAACCTCCGAGCACTACACGCTGCTGGCGATCCCGTTCTTCCTGCTCTCCGGTGCGTTCATGACCACCGGCGGCGTGGCCAAGCGCCTGATCGACTTCGCCAACGCCTGCGTCGGTCACATTCGTGGCGGCCTGGCCATCGGTGCGGTACTGGCGTGCATGCTGTTCGCCGCGCTGTCCGGTTCTTCGCCGGCGACCGTGGCTGCGGTCGGCTCCATCGCCATCGCCGGCATGGTGCGCTCCGGTTACCCGCAAGCCTTCGGCGCCGGCATCGTGTGTAACGCCGGTACGCTGGGCATCCTGATTCCACCGTCGATCGTGATGGTGGTGTACGCGGCCGCCACCGAACAGTCGGTGGGCAAGCTGTTCATGGCCGGGGTGATCCCGGGCGTCCTGCTCGGCCTGGTGCTGATGATCGCGATCTACGTCGTCGCACGCATCAAGAAGCTGCCCGCCCTGCCGCGCGCCAGCTTCCGCGAATGGCTGCGTGCGGCCCGTGAGGCGTTCTGGGGCCTGCTGCTGATGGTGATCATCCTCGGCGGTATCTACACCGGCATGTTCACACCGACCGAAGCTGCGGCCGTGGCCGCGGTCTATGCCGGCTTCGTCGCCCTGTTCGTGTACAAGGACCTGACCATCCGCGAGTGCCCGAAGGTGCTGCTGGAGTCCGGCAAGCTGACCATCATGCTGATGTTCATCATCGCCAACGCCATGCTCTTCGCCCACGTGCTGACCACCGAGCAGATCCCGCAGCAGATCACCGCCTGGGTGGTGGAGCTGGGCCTGCAGCCGTGGCAGTTCCTGCTGGTGGTGAACATCGTGCTGCTGATCGCCGGTGCCTTCATGGAACCGTCGGCAATCATCCTGATCCTCGCACCGATCCTGTTCCCGATTGCCATGCAGCTGGGCATCGACCCGATCCATCTGGGCATCATCATGGTGGTGAACATGGAGATCGGCCTGATCACGCCGCCGGTGGGGCTGAACCTGTTCGTCACCTCGGCGGTGACCGGCATGCCGCTGACCTCGGTGATACGCGCCGCGCTGCCGTGGCTGATGATGCTGATCAGCTTCCTGATGGTGATCACTTACATCCCGGCCGTGTCCATGGCCCTGCCGAACTTGCTCGGTATGTAAGTTGCGCGATCCAACGCTGCTTCTTGGTACTTCGTGTACCGACTCCGCCCGGCCCTAGCGCCGGGCTTTTTTTGCACCTCAGGAAAGCGAAACGGTCGAAGGAAAAGTGTTGTCGTCAAATACCGGCTCGCGGAGCAGACGTAACGGCCCGGCGCCGGACGTCCTGACGTAAAGTCGCCGGCATATTCATCGAGGAAACCGAGGCATGATCAGACGCAGCCTGAAATCCGTCGTCACTACCTGGCTGACCGGCCTGCTGGCGTTACTGCCACTGGTGCTGACCCTGGCACTGCTCGCCTGGATATTCAGCCTGTTCAACCGCCTGATCGGCCCCTCGACCCTGATCGGCCAGTTGTTCGCTGCACTCGGCCAGCCCTTCTCCAGCAACGGCTACATGGCCTACCTGCTGGGCAGCCTGGTGTTGCTGGCCAGCCTCTATCCGCTGGGACTGGCAGTGCAACTGGGCTTGCGCCGTCCGTTGTCCTGGCTGCTCGATCGCACCCTGCGGCGCACGCCATTGATCGGTAACTTCTACAATCTGGCCGACCGCTTCGTAGGCCTGCTGGACAGGAGCAAGAACCCGGACATCGCCACCATGGCGCCGGTGTGGTGCTTCTTCGGTGGCGACGGTGCCGCCGTGCTTGCCCTGCGCCCCAGCTCGGAAAGCATCGAGCTGGAAGGCCGCGCCTACTGCGCCATTCTCATTCCCACCGCGCCAATCCCGGTGGGTGGCGGTCTGCTCTACGTACCCGAGCAATGGATACGCCCCGCCGACATGGGCGTGGAGCAACTGACCAGCATCTACGTGTCCATGGGGCTTACACCTCCCGGCAAGCGCAACGCCGAGCAGCCGCCTGCGGTGGTGATCAAACCCTAAGCAAGCGGCAAGCTGGTGGTGGACTTGATCTCCGACAGCGCGACGATGGAGTTCACCTCCTGGATACCGGGCACCAGCGACAGCTTCTCGAAGAAGAAGCGCTCATAAGCCTCGATATCGCGGGTGACGATGCGCAGCATGAAGTCCACCGCGCCCATCAGCACATGGCATTCCAGCACCTCGGGAAACTCGCGCATGGCTTCGGCGAACTCGGTCAGGTTGGAGCGGCCATGGGCGTTGAGCTTGACCTGCGCGAATACCTGGGTGTGCAGGCCGATTCGCTTGCGATCGAGCAGGGTCACCTGCTTGCGGATCACCCCTTCCTCCTTGAGCCGCTGGATACGGCGCCAGCAAGGTGACTGGGACAAGCCGATGCGCTCGGCGATCTCGGCGGTGGAGAGGCCAGCATCTTCCTGCAGCAGGGCAAGAATGCGTTGATCGTAGGCATCTAGCGCGACGGACATAAAAAATCCTCAATAACCCATCAATGAGGCAAGTCTATTCGCAAAAGACGGTTTACCTTAGAAAACAAGACAAAAATTTCGCCGGAATAAGGCGGAAACTTAGGCAAAACCTGCCCGAGCCGCCGCCATGCCTGACACCACCCCCTTTCCGTCCGCCCATAACCGTCGCGATCCCTGGCAGGATCGCCCCGATGCCTGCGTCGAATATCAGTTGCGCACCGATGCCGAAGCCGACGTGATGTGCCGTCTGCTGGGCCTGTTCGCCCAATTGCAGCTGCTTCCCGAGGCTCTGCACATGGAGCGTCTGCAAGATGATCTGCACATCGACCTGCGCCTGCCCGGCCTCTCGCTGCACCGGGCCGGGGTACTGGCCCAGAAGTTGCGCGGCCTGGTGTGCGTGTGGGAGGTGAGCTGGCAGCATCTGGATCACAGCCTGGAGACGGAAGTGGCCTGAAGCAGGCATTCGGTCACGCCAGGCACTTCGCCCTGGCGCAGCTTTTCGGGCATCCTAGCTCGGCTAAAAGGTCGGTGAAAAACGACCTGCTACCCTTGTTCAGGCCAACCCCGAGGAGCCCGCATGTCCGCCTTCACCGCTACCGCCCCTGACCGTGTACTGGATCTTGGCGACCTGCTGCGCGAGCTGGTGGCCCAGGGCCGGGTCGAGCAGGACGTGGCCGAGCAGTGCCTGGCGATTCGCCGCAGCTCACTGAACAACAACCAGCACCCGCTGGAGTTTCTCGCCGCGCAGCAGGTCGACGACCTGACGCGCCCGGGCAAGAAGCTCGATCTGGAAACCCTTACCGTCTGGCTGGCCAACTTCGCCGGCCAACCCTATCTGCGTATCGACCCGCTGAAGATCGACGTGCCGGCCATCACTCCGCTGATGTCCTACGCCTTCGCCCAACGTCACAAGATTCTCGCCGTGGCGGTGGACAGCGAGAGCGTCACCATCGCCAGCAGCCAGCCGCTGGTGCACAGCTGGGAAGCCAACCTGGTGCACGTGCTCAAGCGCCCAATCAAGCGCGTGGTGGCCAACCCGGCGGACATCCAGCGTTTCACCACCGAGTTCTATCGCCTGGCACGCTCGGTCAGCGGCGCCAGCGCCAGCGATCAGAAGGTCAGCGGCGTCGGCAACTTCGAGCAACTGCTGAGCCTCGGCGCGCAGGATCAGGAACCGGATGCCAACGACGCACACATCGTCAATATCGTCGACTGGCTGTTCCAGTACGCCTTCCAGCAGCGCGCCAGCGATATCCACATCGAACCGCGCCGCGAGCAGGGCACCGTGCGCTTTCGTATCGACGGCGTGCTGCACACCGTCTATCAGTTCCCCGCCCAGGTCACCATGGCGGTGGTCAGCCGCCTGAAGAACCTCGGTCGCATGAACATCGCCGAAAAACGCAAACCGCAGGACGGTCGGGTCAAGACCAAGACCCCGGACGGCGGCGAGGTGGAACTGCGCCTGTCGACCCTGCCCACCGCCTTCGGCGAGAAGATGGTGATGCGTATCTTCGACCCGGAAGTGCTGCTGAAAAGCCCGGACCAGCTCGGCTTCTCCCCTGAAGATCTGCGCCGCTGGGCCAGCATGACCAGCCAGCCCAACGGCATCATCCTGGTTACCGGCCCCACCGGCTCGGGCAAAACCACCACGCTGTACACCACGCTCAAGCAACTGGCTACGCCGGAAGTGAACGTGTGCACCATCGAAGACCCTATCGAGATGATTGAGGGCGCCTTCAACCAGATGCAGGTGCAGCACAACATCGATCTGAACTTCGCCAGCGGTGTACGTGCGCTGATGCGCCAGGACCCGGACATCATCATGGTCGGCGAGATCCGCGACCTGGAAACCGCTGAGATGGCGATTCAGGCGGCGCTGACCGGTCACCTGGTGCTCTCCACCCTGCACACCAACGACGCCCCCAGCGCCATCACCCGCCTGCTCGAACTGGGCGTGCCGCATTACCTGCTCAAGGCGACCATCCTCGGCGTCATGGCCCAGCGCCTGGTGCGCACCCTGTGCCCGCATTGCAAGGCGCCGGTGCAGCTGGACGAGGACACCTGGAACGGCCTGACCCGGCCCTGGAGCTCGCCACTGCCGACCCAGGCTCACCACGCCGTCGGTTGCCTGGAGTGCCGCGAAACCGGCTACCGCGGCCGCGCCGGGGTCTACGAAATCATGCTGATCAACGACGCGATCAAGCCACTGATCAGCGCCGACACCGACCTGACACTGCTACGCCGGGCCGCCTTCAAGGACGGCATGCGCAGCCTGCGCCTGTCCGGCGCGCAGAAGGTCGCGGCCGGGCTGACCACCATCGAGGAAGTGCTGCGCGTTACGCCGCAAAGCGAACAGCGCTGATACCCGCGCAGCGATGACGCGCAAGCACTACGCTGTCAAGCCGCCTGCCAAACGCTTGGATGCGCTCCAGTTCGCAAGGATTGACCGGCATCCGCCCACCTTGCGAAGGGGTCGGCGGCAGAGCCTCAGCCGCTGTGCTTAGATTGTTGTATCTGGCAATGGAGTCTTAGCGATGCACACCCAAGGGCGACCGGCAAACTGTCTGGCTACAGGTAGCCGCGTCTTCTCATGATCACCTACCTGCAACATCTGTCGTTCTGGGACTGGCTGGCACTGGCCACCCTGCTGCTGATTCTCGAAGTGTTCGGCGCCGGCGGCTATCTGCTGTGGATAGGTCTGGTGGCTGTCGGCGTCGGGGCGCTGTCCTACCTGTTTCCGGATCTGCCCTGGGCCTGGCAGTTCCTGGTGTTCGGCGCGCTGGCAGTCAGCTCGGCGCTGCTCTGGTGGCGCCATCAACATCGCGCGCACAGGCTGCGGAACTGACCGGCGTGGCAACCGGCCATCGCCGCCAAGGAACCACAAGCGGCTTGTACCACTCCTAGGACAAGAACCGCCCCACAGGAGTTTCATCATGCGTGTAACGAGCCGTGCCGCACTGGCGCTCAGTGCCTGCCTGATCGCCCAGACCGCAGCAGCCGATGGCCTGCTGCGCGATATTCTGTCCTCGGGCGCCACCACCGCCTCGACCTACCTTACATTCAAGGATCGCAAGCTGGTCGCGGCGACTGAAGAAGACGCCAGCAGCTTCGTCGCCAGCAACGGAGAAATCCGCGGGCCGCATCTGGAGGCCGCGATGCAGCAGTTGCGCAGCGCCAACCCGCAATTGCAGAACGCCGACGATATGGCCCTGGCCAGCGCCATTCTCGCTGCATCGGCGAACGCGAGCGTAGCGACCGCGGAATGAAAAAAGCCCGCATCTTTCGATGCGGGCTTTTATGACAGCGCAGGCGGCACAAGGCCCCGCCCATACCGCCTTAGAGCAGCGGCAGGGTGTAGCTGACGATCAGGCGGTTCTGGTCGGTGTCGGTTGCAGCGTTGCCACGCAGCACGCCGTAACGCCAGCCCAGACCCAGACCTTTCAGAGCGCCATCCTGGAACACGTAGTCCAGAGCTACGTCACGCTCCCACTCTTTGGCATCGCTGCCAGTGGTCTTGATATTGGTGCCCTTCAGATAGGCTACCGAAGCCTTCAGGCCAGGTACGCCAGCACTGGCGAAGTCATAGCTGTACTGACCGAAGGTGGTGCGCTCACCGGCGCGGGTGAAGCTGTTCACCAGACGGTCGGTCAGCAGATAGACGCTGGCGCCCGTGGAGCCCTCGATACCGCCCTGGTTCAGCTGGACGAAGTTGCTGTCCTCGGACACGCGCTGATGGCCGAGCATGACGGCATGACTGCCCAGGCTGTAGGTGAAGGCAGCGCTCCAGGTGTTGTTGTCGATCTTGCCGTCACCGTTACGGGTGTAACCACCCACGGAGTAGCCCGCTTCCTTGCCGTTCTTACCGTCGGAAGTGGTACGGAAGTAACGCAGGTCAGTTTTCAGACTACCTTCGCCCAGCGCCAGGTTGTGGCCCAGACCGGCGAAGTGCTGCTTGTAGTAGTCTTCCAGGTTCGCGTAGTAGTACTGCGCGGTCAGATCGCTGTTGACCTTCCAGTCACCGCCAGCGAAGTAAAACTTGTTGGAGGCCTCGCTACCGCCAGCGACCGACAAGCCGGTGCTGTTGCTCGAAGCACGGCTGGTGGCATGCTCGATCTGACCTGCAGTCAGGGTCAGGTTGTCGATTTCATTGGAGGTGATCATGCCGCCTTCGAACATCTGCGGCAGCAGGCGACCGTCGTTGGACACCAGGATCGGCAGCTTCGGCATCAGGGTACCGATACGGCCTTCGGTCTTGGAGACGCGAACCTTGGCGGTAGCGCCAGCCTTGCTGAAGTCATCCACGGCGCTGCCATCGCTTTCCAGCGGGAACAATTGGCCCGGAGTGCGATCACGGCCAGCCTTGGTAGCACGGCCACCGCCGTCCAGACGCACGCCCAGCATGCCGACCGCGTCGACGCCGAAGCCGACGGTGCCTTCAGTGAAACCGGACTGGTAATTGAGAATGAAGCCCTGACCCCACTCGCTGGCCTCACCATTGTTATTGGTGGTGTTCACGGTGTTCTGGTCGAAGTAGAAGTTGCGCATGGTCAAGCTGGCTTTGCTATCGCCGATGAAATCGGCGGAAGCGACTTGGCTCAGGCCCAGGGTGCTGGCGGCTACGGCCAGTGCCAGGGAGGTCTTTCTCATTATGTTTCTCTCCAGTGTGTTTAAGGTGACGCATCGCCCGGCACAGACTTCGGCACGAAGAGGCAGGCCGGAACGAATGGGGCATACGCGCCCGCGAGCCAGACACGGCTAAAGCCGGGCTCGATGGGGCGTGTGAAAACTCAGGAAGAACGGAACAACGGCGAACGCGGCGAGGCGGCCGGAATGAAGCGGGCAGAGTGTTGCATCATGAGTACTCTCTCGTCGTTGTTGTTTTACGCCGACATCCAGGTCGGGTCAGGCGGGACCTATGCAGATAGCGCGCCAGCTATCTGCATAGGGCGCGCTAAGGCTTCTAGAGCAATAGGTTACAGTTTTTCTGCAGACGAGTGACCGATCGATGACATCTGAAGCTAGGCAAATTTCCGCCGATGAGAACAAGCTCTCAGGCGGAAATTCGCCAGCCATCATCCCAATACGATCTGGTTCTTGCCTTGTCGCTTGGCCAGATACATTGCCGCGTCGGCACGCGCATAGAGCGCATCGAGGCTGACATCGGTTGCAAGCAGACTGGTCAGTCCCTGGCTGACGGTGATGCCGAAGCTGGTACCTTCATGCTGAAAGCTGAGGCGTTGCACCTCGCGCTGTAGTCGTTCAGCTACCTGCAAGGCCACGTCCTGCTCGCAGCCCGGGAACAGCGCCGCGAACTCCTCACCGCCGATACGCCCGAACAGATCGCCTCGTCGCAAGGCATTGCTGCCGCAATGAGCCAGGCGACGCAACACTTCATCACCGATCTGGTGACCGTACTGGTCGTTGATCTTCTTGAAGTCATCGAGATCGAGGAGCAGGAAAGCCAGCGGGCTGCCAAACTTGCGCGCATGCTCGAACTCGCGGCGGGCGCACTCGAAGAAATGCCGGCGATTGCTACTTTGGGTCAGCACATCGGTGGTGGCGAGCCGATGCAGCTCCCCTTCCAAACGCTTCTTCTCGGTGATGTCTTCGGCGATACCGACGATCACGTTGCCTTGTTCCGCCCTCAGCCTCGGGCTGACGAAACACTTGTCGCTGAGCCAACGCAATTGGCCATCGGCGCGAATGATGCGGTACTCGCGCGACTCCACGGCACCGGTTTCCAATACTTTGGCCAGGCTTTCGGCGGCGTAATCGAGATCATCCGGGTAAATGCTGTTGCGCCATTCACCGTAATCAGCCAACAACAGTGCGGCGGAGCGACCGAATATGTGCTCATAGGCCGGGCTGACATAAATCATTCGCTGCTCGTTCCAGTCGAAGGCCCAGAGCACCGCGTTGACGCTGCCAAGCAAGCTGCTGAACAACTGCTCGCGCTCACCCAGACGTTCTACCTCGGCCCGGCTGTGCAGCAGCGCCAGGGTCAGTTCTTCCAACTCGGAAACAGCGTTGCCTTGATCGTCCATTACAGCGGCCATCCCGCCTTGCCTCGCATTGAATTGAGCATAGTGCGAGCTGTTGGACAAACACAAAGGCCCGCCAGTTCGGCGGGCCTTCGCTGGTATCGAACGGCGATCAAGCGGTAGCGCTGGAAGGCCGCAGCGAGTAGGTCTTGAGCTGCTCGGCGAACTCTCGCAGAGACTGGATGCCACTGGCCTCGGCCTCGTGCACCCATTGCTTCATGGCCTCGAGCATATCGTGGCCGTTGCTGCTGGTCCTGACCCAGATCTGCTGCAGCGCCAGGCGCTTCTCGTAGATCACCTTGAGCGCCTGGCTCTGCGCCAGCATGTCGGCGATGCGCGCATGGTGCTGCTCTTGCAGCAGGCTCGGCTCACGCGACAGCAAACGCTTGGCACGACGGAACAGGTGACGAACGGATTCGTCGGCCTTGGCCACTTCCTGCTTGACCAGTGGCGCGATTACCAGCTTGCGGTACTGCGCCATGATCTGGAACCGGTTGTTGAGGATGGCCATGGCGGTGTCCATGTCCAGATGCCCCTTGCCTTCTACCCGATGGGCGATGGGCGCAACGCGCTGCACCTTGGCCAGGCCGAGGAAGCTGAACAGCTTGATCCAGGCCCACCCCATATCGAACTCCCACTTCTTCACCGACAGCTTGGCGCTGTTGGGATAGGTATGGTGGTTGTTGTGCAGTTCTTCGCCACCGATGATGATGCCCCAGGGCACCAGGTTGGTGGCGGCGTCGCGGCACTCGAAGTTGCGATAGCCGACCGCGTGGCCCAGGCCGTTGATCACGCCGGCGGCCCAGAACGGAATCCACACCATCTGAATCGCCCATACGGTCATGCCAAGCACGCCGAACAGGGCCAGGTCGATGATCGCCATCAGGGTCACGCCGCCGATCGGGTAACGGCTGTAGACATTGCGCTCGATCCAGTCATCCGGGCAGTTCTTGCCGTAGATGCGCAACGTTTCCTGGTTCTTCGCCTCTTCCTGATAGAGTTCGGCGCCTTTGCGCAGCACAGTGCTCAGGCCTTTGATGACCGGGCTGTGCGGGTCATCGACGGTTTCGCACTTGGCGTGGTGCTTGCGGTGAATCGCGGTCCACTCGCGGGTGTTCTGGCCGGTGGTCAGCCACAGCCAGAAACGGAAGAAATGCTTGAGCGCCGGGTGCAGTTCCAATGCCCGGTGCGCAGAGTAGCGGTGCAGATAGACGGTGACGCTGACGATGGTCACATGCGTCATCAGCAAGGTCGCAGCCACCAGCTGCCAGACCGACAGGTCGAGTAAACCGTTGTACCACATGGGCGCTGTTGCCTCTTGATAGGGAAACGCGGTTTGTCCTACAAGGACGAACCAGATCACATTATCCCTGACCCATGCCAGAAAACCAGTTGGTCTTTTAGATAAGAATGTTTCAGCCGCCGCCCATCTATACTGCCCAACATTTCCAGGGAGCGTAGCCGCCCACTCATGCGTATCGACACCGCCGCCTTGCGTCTGACCCTGGGCTACCTGCTATTGGCTGGTCTGTGGATTCTTCTCAGCGATCAGCTACTCACAGCACTGGGGCTTTCCGTGGCGCAGCAGGAGCGCGTGCAGTCACTCAAGGGCCTGTTCTTCGTCGTACTCACCAGTTCGCTGCTGTATCTCGTGCTGCACCGCCATGCGCAGCAGTACCGCAGTGCGCGCCTGCAACTGGCGAGCAACGAGGAGCGCCTGCGCCTGGCGCTGGACGCTACGCGCGATGGGCTGTGGGACTGGGATGTGTCGAGTCGCCGCGTGTTTTTCTCCGAAGGCTACGCCAAGCTCCTCGGGCTCACCCCGCAGACGCTGGGCGACACCCGTGAGGCCTGGGCTGCACGCCTGCATCCGGATGACCAGGAGCGCGCTCTGCAGGCGCTCAACGCCGACCTGGGCCAACAGCATTACGACAGCATCCACCGTCTGCGCCATGCCGATGGCAGCTATCGCTGGATTCACTCTCGCGGCCGGCTGCTGCGTGATGAGGACGGCCAGCCGCAGCGCTTCATCGGTATCGCCAGCGATATCACCCAGCAGCGCGCCAACGATGACAGCCTGCGTCAGGCTGCTGCCGTGTTCGATGCCACCCAGGAAGGCGTGCTGGTGACCGACGCAGAGCAGCGCATCGTCCACATCAATCCCGCCTTCAGCCGCATCACCGGTTACAGCAGTGAGGAAGTCCTCGGACAGCACCCCAACCTGCTCAAGTCTGGCCGTCACGATGCAGCTTTCTACCGCAGCCTGTGGCACGCGCTGGAAAACCGTGGCGCCTGGAGCGGCGAAGTATGGAACCGGCGCAAGAGCGGCGAAATCTACCCGCAATGGCAATGCATCCGCGCGATCCATGACAAGCTGGGCCACGTCAGCCATTACGTGGCCGTGTTCTCCGATATCACCGCACTCAAGCGTTCGCAGCGCGAGCTGGATTACCTCGCCCATCACGACCCGCTGAGCAACCTGCCCAACCGTCTTTTGTTTACCGAGCGTATCGCCCACGCGCTCGAGCGCAGCGGGATCGAAGAGCTGCGCGGCGCGGTGCTGCTGATCGATCTGGATCACTTCAAGCACATCAACGAAAGCCTTGGCCACAATGTCGGCGACCTGCTGCTCAAGGGCGTTGGTGAGCGCCTGCAGCAGGATCTGCCCAGCGGCACGACCCTGGCCCGGCTTGGCGGCGACGAGTTCGGCCTGCTCTGCGAAGCCTGCGGCGACGCGGCACAGGCTGCTGAGCTGGCACAAAGCCTGTTGCGTCACCTGGAAACGCCCTTCCGCCTCGATGGCCACGAGCTGTACATCGGCGCCAGTATCGGTATCAGCCTGTTCCCCGGAGATGCCGACACGGTCGAACAGGTCCTGCGTAATGCCGACTCCGCGCTGTTCAAGGCCAAGAGCAGTGGTCGAGAGGGCTATGCCTTCTACGTGCAGGAACTCACCGACTACGCCCGCCAGCGCGTGGAACTGGCCAGCAGCCTGCGCCATGCGCTGGATAACCAGGAGCTGCGCGTCTACTACCAGCCGCTGCACGACCTGCGTGACGGCCGCCAGGTAGGCATGGAAGCCTTGGTGCGCTGGCAACATCCGCAACGCGGGCTGATTCCCCCCGGCGAGTTCATCCCGGTTGCCGAGGAGAACGGCATGATCGGCATCATCGATGCCTGGGTGCTGGAGCAGGCCTGTCGTCAGATGGTGCGCTGGAATGCCCAGGGCAGCTCGCTGGATTTCGTAGCGGTGAACGTCTCCAGCCGTCTGTTCAGCCGAGGCGAGCTCGACCAGAAAGTGGCCAGCGTGCTCGCCGAAACGGGCCTGCCTCCCGAACAACTGGAGCTGGAAGTGACCGAGAGCGCGATCATGGAAGACCCCGACGCCGCCCTGAAGCTGCTTACCAGCCTGCGGGCACTGGGCGTGCGCCTGGCCATCGATGACTTCGGCACAGGCTACAGTTCGCTGGCGCGCCTCAAGCGCCTGCCGGTGGACAAGCTCAAGCTCGACCAGAGCTTCGTCCGTGGCCTGCCCGACGACTCCGAGGACGCCGCCATCGCTCGCGCAGTGATAGCGCTGGGCAAGAGCCTGGGCCTCAGAGTACTCGCAGAGGGTATCGAACAACCCGCTCAGGCCGACTTCCTGCGCGAGCTAGGCTGCAATTACGGCCAGGGCTATCACTTCGGCCGCCCGCAGCCGGTACCTGCCGAAGTCAGCGACAACGCATCCTTCAACGAAGCGAACAATAGCCAGTCCAGCACCAGGAGCTGACATGCGCGTGCTGATTCTAGAAGACGATCCCTGGATCGCCGATCTGCTCAAACAGATCGTACTTAGCCTGCGCCCCGCAGCCCGAGTCGACTGCAAGGCACGCCTGGCAGACGCCATGTCGGCCTGGCAGAGCGAACCGGCTCAACTGGTGATCGCTGACTGGAACCTGCCGGACGGCAGCGGCACTCAGTTGCTGCAGGCCGTGCGCAGCCAGGACCGCGAGGTGGCTCTGGTGATGGTCACTGCCCGAGCAGACCGCAACAGCGTGCTCGAGGTACGCCCGCTGGGCATCAATGCCTTCATCAGCAAACCCTTTCAGGTACCCAAGGTTCTGGAGTGCCTGCAGCGACTGCTGCCAGAGGCTGCCGCACCTGCCGCTGCGCCACTCGGCGAAGAAGACTTTCTTCAGCGCCTGGGCGCACTGCGCGACGACGAAATCGATTTGCCGCTACGCGATGATCTTCGCCAGCAGCTGCTCGCCATCGCCGCAACATCCACCAGTTTGCAGGAGCTTGGCGACCTCTGGCAGCAGGACCCGGCCGTGCAGGCGCGACTCGTCGCTGCGGCCAACAATCCGCTCTATAACAGTACAGGACAGCCATGCAGCAGCCTGGCCGACGCCGTGCGCCGCCTGGGTGCCGCCACCGCGCTGAACCTTGTTCAGGGTCTGGCGCTGCGCCCGGTGAACAGCCTGCAGGACGCCGATCTGAAAGCCTTGGGTGAAAGCCTGCTACAAACGCAGTTGAGCCTGCGCCAGAGGGTCGCCGAGCTGGCCAAGGCCTGCCAACTGGACCCGGCGCCACTGCAATGCGCGGCACTGCTGCAACGCATGGGGGAACTGGCCGTACTGCAGCAGGCGCAGATCTGGCGCAAGCGCGGCCTGACCCTGCATGAGGATCAGCTGCAACGAGCGCTGCGCCAGCACAGCAGCGAGCTGGCCAACCGGCTCAAGGCACACTGGCGCCTACCCAACGTCATACGTGAACTGATTGGAGCCTGTTATGCCCTCGCGCCCGGCAACGCCCGTCGCGAGCCGATTCTCATGCGCCTGGCCTGTGCCGAAATGCAGAGCCCGGACAGCCAGGAAGTGCAGCGTCTGCGCCGTTTGGCCGGACTGAACTGAGGCAGCGGATGAACACGATCAGACTGGGTAATCGCTGGTTCGGGCTCTGGAACGCCAGCCGCTGGAACGCCAGCCGCTGGATAGTCATCTGCGGCAGCTTTTGCCTGGCAATGTTCTTCGCTTTTCTGGGGCACCAGGCGCTGAACGAGCGCGAAGCGCTCTGGCAGCTGCAGATCGGCAAGCAGGCGGAAATTCAACGCATGGCCCTGAACAGTACCCAGCATGGGCTACAGGAGCGCACGATGCTGCTGGCTGAAACCATCGCTGCCGATGCCTGGGTGGTAGATCTGGTGCGTCAGGCCCATGCCCTGCCGGCGAACGACCTGGAAAACCTGGCCATCATTCGCAAACAGCTCTATACCCGCCTGGCGCCGCGCTGGCGCCACCTGCAGGCGCGCCAGCCGTTTCGCCTGTACGTGCATCTGGCACCGGATATCAAGGTGCTGCTGCGGGTACACGAACCCGAGCACTTCGGCGATTTGCAGATCGGCTGGCGTCCCATGGTACTGGAGGCGCTGCGCAGTGGCACAAGCCAGGCCGGTTTGGGCCTGACCCGCGGCAGCATCGGCATGCGAGCGATCGCCCCGCTGCTGGTCGAAGGCGCAAACGGAACAGTACAGGTTGGCGCCATCGAGGTGGCCATGGGCGTGCTCGAAGACCTCGCACAGCTGGACCGCGAATTCGACAGCGGCGTTGCCCTGCTGCTGCGCGGAGATCTCCTGCTGGGTTCAGGCAGCGGCGAGGATCTGCGCGGCCTGTCCGGAGATACCCGGCGCTGGCAACTGATGGGCCACTCGCGCCCGCAGATACTGACCTGGCAACAGCAAGGGCGACTGCCGGAACCGCAGGAGGGCAACAGCCTACGCCTGCTGGACGATGGCGAGCGCTTTTATCTGGTCAATCAGGTGGCGCTGAGCAGCTATCGGCAGACCTACGAACGGAGCACCGAACCGTTGGCGGTCGCCCTGATCTGGCACGACGTCAGTGATCAATACAACGTGCATCGACGTGACAAGCGCCGGCTGATCATCAAATGGTTGCTTGCCTGGTGCGGTGCCGAAGCGCTTTTGCTGGTCCTGCTGCGCAGTACCAGGCGCAGTACTCAGCGCCTGATGCAGCGCCAGCAGGCGGCGCTGCGCGCTCTCAATGAGATCGCCGCACTGCCGAGCCTGAGCCGCACCGAGCAATTGCGCCAGGCGCTGCGTCTGGGCGCCGAGCATTTCGGCATGCCGCTGGGCATCATCAGCCACATCGAGGGCGAGCAGTACCAGGTGCTGGTGCAAGTTTCCCCCGAGGGTGCAATGAGCGATGGCCAGCAGTTCGAGTTGAGTGAGACCTATTGCAGCCTGACGCTGCAGCAGAGCGAGGCGTTGGCCATCACCCACATGGCCGATTCGCAGTATCGGCGCCATACGTGCTATCGCCAGTACGCCCTGGAAAGCTACATCGGCATCACCGTGCGGGTAGCCGGCAAGCCCTTCGGTACCCTGGCCTTCGCCAATCCGGAGCCACGCATCCGGCCGTTCGATGACGCCGACCGCGACTTTCTCGGCCTGTTCGCCCGCTGGGTCGGGGCCATGCTCGAACGCCAACAACAGGAGCAAGCCGTACGCTCGGCGCGAGCCTACCTGCAGGCGGTGCTGGACTCGGCCACCGGGGTGTCGATCATCGCCTCCGATAGCAACGGCACCATCAACCTGTTCAACTCCGGCGCCGAACGCCTGCTGGGCTACAGCGCCGAAGAAATGGTCGGACGCCAGACCCCGGCCGTATTTCACCTCGCCGAAGAAGTTCACGCCCGCGCCAGCGAGCTGAGCGAGGTGGCCGGCCAGCCAGTCACGGGCCTTGAAGTGTTCGTGCACAACGCACGTGGCGGCGAGCCGGAAACCCGCCAGTGGACCTATCGCCACAAGGACGGCAGCCTGCGTCAGGTCAACCTCACCGTCAGCGCGATATTCGACGAAGGCGGCCAGATCACCGGCTTCCTCGGCATCGCCAGCGATATCAGCGAGCTGCTGCAGACCACCCGCGCCCTGCAGAAGAGTGAGAGTCGCTTCCGCGGCCTGGTGGCGAACCTGCCCGGCGTGGTGTATCGCTGCGCCCATGATGCCGACTGGACCATGCGCTACATCAGCGACGAGATTGCCAAGCTCTGCGGCTACCCGGCCAGCGATATCATCGACAATCGCGTACGCAGCTATTCCAGCATCGTCCATCCCGATGATCTGCCCATCACCTTCCGTATCGGTGAAGCACTCGAGCAGCAGAAACCCTTCGAACTGACCTACCGCCTGCGCCATGCAGATGGCCATGACGTCTGGGTCAGGGGCAAGGGCCGCGGCGAGTACGACAGTAATGGCCAGCTGTTGTGGATCGACGGCTTCATCTGGGACGTCAGCGAACGTCATGCCATGGAAGACGAGCTGCGCCTGAGTCAGCAGCGTTTTCTAAGCGCCTTCGACACCGCCCCGCAGGGCATGGCCCTGGTCGCTCCGGACGGTCGCTGGCTTGAGGTCAACGCCGAGTTGTGCCGCATGCTCGGCTACAGCCGCGAAGAGCTGCAGGCACTGACCTACCAGCAGGTCACCCATCCCGACGACCTGGATACCGACCAGGAAAATATGGCCAACCTGTTGGCCGGGCAGATCAATGCCTACCAGATGGAAAAACGCTACCTGGACAAGCAGGGCCGTGTTCTCTGGGTGCTGCTCAGCGTATCGCTGGTACGTGACAGTGCAGGGCAGCCGGTGCACTTCGTTTCGCAGATCCAGGACTTCAGCGACCGCGTCGCCGCCGAACGCGCCGTGCGCGAGCGCGAGCACTATCTGAGTACCCTGCTCGACAACGTAGTCGACGCCATCGTCACCATCGACGAACACGGCCACATCGAGACCTTCAACCACGCGGCCGAAGAAATATTCGGCTACCGACAGGATGAAGTGGCCGGGCGCAACGTCAGCCTGCTGATGCCCGAGCCGGAAAGCGGCGCACATGACAGCTACCTTGAGCGCTACCTGCGCACCGGGAAGGCCTGGGTGGTGGGCCAGGTCCGCGAACTGGAGGGCATGCGTCAGAGCGGCGAGCGCTTCGCCATGGAACTGGCCGTTTCGCAGATCAGCCACCAGGGGCAGCGTCGCTTCATTGCGGTGATTCGCGACATCGCCGAGCGCAAGCGCATCGAACAGATGAAAAACGAGTTCGTCTCCACCGTCAGCCATGAGCTGCGCACCCCACTGACGGCCATCGCCGGCTCGCTCGGACTGATCAACGGTGGCGCTCTCGGCGAGGTGCCGCAGGCCATGCGCCAGATGCTGAGCATTGCCCACAGCAACAGCCAGCGCCTCAGCGCATTGATCAACGACCTGCTGGATATGGACAAACTGGTCGCCGGCAAGATGCACTTCGACCTGCAGACGAGCCTGCTGCAGCCGCTGCTGGAGCAGACGCTGCTGCACAACCAGCCCTATGCCGAGCAACATCAGGTCCAGCTGCGCCTGCAGGTCGAGAGCGACGCCCTGGTACGGGTGGACGCCCAGCGCCTGGCGCAGGTGATGGCCAACCTGCTGTCCAACGCCGCCAAGTTTTCGCCTTCCGGCGGCCAGGTCGTGGTCAGATTGCAGCACTGCGGCGAGATGATGCGGGTCAGCGTGTCGGATAACGGCCCCGGAATACCGGAAGCCTTCAAATCCCGCATATTCAGCAAGTTCTCCCAGGCCGACTCCGGCGATACCCGGCAGCAGGGCGGGACAGGGCTGGGGCTGGCCATCTGCAAGGAAATCATCGAACGCATGGGCGGACACATAGGCTTCGACTCCTCCCCCGGCCTAGGTGCTACCTTCTGGTTTGAATTACCGGTCACAGGAAGTGCGTCATGAGCCAAGCCCCGATTCCCGGCAACGAGCGGCAGCGCCTGGCTGCGCTGCACGCCCTGGAGCTACTCGACAGTCCGCCCGAAGCGATGTTCGATCACATCACTGCGCTGGCCGCGGAAATCTGCGAAACCCCTATCGCGCTGATCTCGCTCGTCGACGCTCAGCGCCAGTGGTTCAAGAGCCGGGTCGGCCTGGAGGCAGAACAGACCGCGCGCGAACTCGCCTTCTGCGCCCATGCAGTGCATGCCGATGCGTTGCTGGAGGTGGACAACGCACTGGATGACGTGCGCTTTCGCGACAATCCGCTGGTCACCTCGGAACCGCACATTCGCTTCTATGCCGGCGTGCCCCTGCACGACGGCCAGGGACTGGCCCTCGGCACCCTGTGCGTGATCGACCGCCAGCCGCGCCGGCTCGATCAGCATCAGCGCATGCAGTTGCAGCACCTGGCGCAATTGACCGGCGAGCTGTTCGAGCTGCGCCTGCAGGCGCGCCGCCAGGCCGAACAGAGCGCCATGCACCAGGCCATGCTCGACAACGCCGGCAGCGCGGTACTGGTGCTGGATCCGCAGGGCCGGGTGTTGCGCAGCAACAGCGAAGCGCAGCAGCTGCTGAGCTATCCGGCCAAAGAGCTGGACCAGCAGTACGTATCGCAGCTGCTGCTCGATCCCGGTCAGTTCGAACGCCTTTGCGCCGCCAGCCTCGGTGGCCCGCAGAGCACCGAGGGACAAATGCGCGCGCGCAGCGGGCAGAGCCTGCCGGTACGTCTGAATCTTTCGCCGATTCGTACCGAAGGTCAGCCGCTGCAGGGCTACCTGCTGGTGGCCAACGACCTCAGCCAGCGCGACGAAGCCCGCCAGCGCCTGCAGCGTATAGCCGCACAACTGCCCGGCATGGTCTATCAATATCTGCTGCGCGCCGATGGCAGCAGCTGCTTTCCCTACGCCAGCGCAGGTATAGGCGATATCTATGGCTGTACTCCCGAGGAAGTCGGCCAGGACGCCGCGCCGGTACACGCGCGTCTGCATGCCGAAGATGCATCGCCCGTGCGCGAAGCGATCGCCGCTTCGGCCCGGAGCCTGACCACCTGGCATCAGGAGTACCGCGTGCTGCACCCCGAACGCGGCCTGATCTGGGTCGAGGGACGCGCTGCCCCACAGCGGTTGCCCGACGGCGACACGCTGTGGCACGGCTTCATCAGCGACATCAGCGAGCGCAAACGCGGCGAACAGCTGCAGAACGAATTCGTCTCTACGGTCAGTCACGAGCTGCGCACGCCGCTCACCGCCATCGCCGGCTCGCTCGGTCTGATCAACGGCGGCGCCCTGGGCGAGGTGCCGCACACCATGCGCCAGATGCTGGAGATCGCGCAGAGCAACAGCCAGCGCCTGCGCCACCTGATCGATGACCTGCTGGACATGGACAAGCTGGTCGCCGGCAAGATGCGCTTCGATCTGCAGCCGCTGGCCCTGCGCGCGCTGCTGCAGCAGGCACTGCACAACAACCAGCCCTATGCCGAACGCCACCAGGTGCGACTGCACCTGCTGGCGGGCGACGACTGTCAGGTGCTGGCCGACCCCCAGCGCCTGGAACAGGTGCTGGCCAACCTGCTGGCCAATGCCGCCAAATTTTCCGCTGCCGGGCAGAGCGTCGAGCTCGCAGCCGTACCCGAAGACGGCTGGGTGCGCATCAGCGTGCGTGACCAAGGCCAGGGCATCGCCGACGACTTCAAACCACGCATTTTCAGCAAGTTCGCCCAGGCTGACGCCGGCGACACGCGCCGCCAGGGCGGCACCGGCCTCGGTCTGGCGATCAGCAAGGAAATCATCGAACACATGGGCGGACACATCGGCTTCGACTCAACCCTGGGTCAGGGCAGCACCTTCTGGATGAGACTGCCCCTGGCTGGAGCGCAATCATGAGAACCACCCGCGCCCTGCTCGCGTCTCTGTTCAGTCGCGTCAACCTGCTGGCCTGGGCGGTGCTGGCGCTGGCCTTGGGAGCGACGTTGCTGGCCTGGTACAACCTGCGCCAGAGCCAGACCGAGTCCGCCACCCGTCAGTTCGAACTGCTCACCGAGGAGCTGAGCCGGGCCATCGTCAAGCGTATGGAAGAACAGGAGAGTATCCTGCTCGGTGCCGCCGGTCTGTTCGATGCCAGCGAAGACGTCAGCCGTGCGGATTGGCGCGCCTATACCGAGCGCCTGCGCCTGGACGAGCGCTATCCGGGCATTCAGGGGCTGGGCTTTGCGCAGATGCTGGAGGCGCAGCAACTGCCAACATTCGAGAGCGAGATTCGCGCCGAGGGCTTTGCCGATTTTCACATGCAGCCACCCGGCCAGCGCGAACGTTACGCTGTGATCCGCTTCATCGAGCCTTTCACCGGGCGCAACCTGGCCGCCTTCGGCTTCGACATGCTGTCCGAGCCGGTGCGCCGCGCGGCCATGCTCGACGCCGGACGCAGCGGCCAGAGCCGCCTGTCCGGCCGCGTCATCCTGCGCCAGGAGACCCACGGCAAGGTCCAGCCAGGGCTGCTGCTGTACGTCCCGCTGTACTGGCCACAACGCCCGCTGGACACCCCGGAGCAGCGCCTGGCCGCGCTGCGCGGCTTCGCCTACAGCCCGTTCAGGATTCACGACCTGATGCATGGCATCCTCGGCGAACGTCAACGCGAGCTGGACTTCGAGCTGTACGCCGGCGGCGCCACCAGCGAAGGTGCCGAACTGCTCTATAGCAGTCGCGGCGACGTACCAATAACGCAGCCGGCCGACAGCCAACACCGACTTGAGATGTTCGGCCAGACCTGGCACCTGGACTTCCACTACGCACCGGGCTACCTCGCCCGCGAACACCGCGGCGAGGTGGCACTGCTGGTGCTCGGCGGCTGCATCAGCCTGCTGCTGTTCTTTCTGGTCAGCACCCTCAGCCTGCGCCGCGCTCAGGTACAGGAACTGGCCGCACGCATCACCGAGCAGTTGCATCGCAGCGAGGAACGTCTGGCGCTGGCGCTCAAAGGCAGCAATGACGGCTGGTGGGATATCGACGTCAAGGCCGGCAGCTTTTTCGCCTCGGCGCGCGGCTGGCAAATGCTCGGTTATCCAGAACAAGGGCCGCCAGGCTTTGCCGACGACCCCCTGGCCTGGGAAACGCTGGTGCACCCGGAAGACCTGCCGGCGGCACGCGCCCGTCTGTATCAGGCGTTTCATGAGGGCGCCAGCAACTTCACCCTCGACTGTCGCCTGCTGCGTGTCGACGGCAGCGAACTACCGGCGCTACTACGCGGGTATATCCAGCGCGACGCCAGCGGCTACCCGCTGCGCATCACCGGCACCACCATGGACCAGAGCGAAGCCAAACGCATCGAGCGTCTCAAGAGCGAGTTCGTCTCCACCGTCAGTCACGAGCTGCGTACCCCGCTGACCGCGATTGCCGGCTCGCTCGGGCTGATCAACGGTGGCGCCCTCGGCGCGGTACCGGAAGGTATGCGCACCATGCTGAGCATCGCTCAGGCCAACAGCCAGCGTCTCAGCCATCTGATCAACGACCTGCTGGACATGGACAAGCTGGAAGCCGGCAAGATGCAGTTCGATCTGCAGCCCTGCGAACTTGCTGCCCAGCTCGAGGAGGCGCTGGCCAGCAACCAGGCCTATGCAGCCCAGCGCCAGGTGCAGCTGCACCTGAGCGACTGCCCGCCGGTGCGGGTACGGGTCGATGCCATGCGCCTGCAGCAGGTGCTGGCCAACTTCATTTCCAACGCGGTGAAGTACTCGCCGCCCGGGGCCGAGGTACGTCTGCGTGCCGAACGTAGTGGCTCCCGCGTGCGTGTCGAAGTGATTGACCAGGGCCCGGGTATCGCCGCCGAATTTCGTCAGCGCATCTTCAGCAAGTTCTCCCAGGCTGACGCCAGCGACAGCCGCAGCAAGGGCGGTACCGGGCTCGGCCTGGCCATCAGCAAGGAGCTGATCGAGCGCATGGGCGGCCAGATCGGCTTCGACTCGGTCGAAGGCCAGGGTGCCTGCTTCTGGTTCGAGCTGCCGATGCTGGCCGAAGCCGCCCTGCCCGCTTCTGGCGACGGCCGTCGCAGCCTGCTGGTGGTCGAAGACGAACCGGACATTGCCAGCCTGCTGCGCCAGTTGCTGGAAGACGCCGGCTATCGCGTGCGCCTGGCCCACAGCCTGGACGAAGCACGTGCCTGCCTGCGCGAGGAAACGCCTGCCGCCATCAGCCTCGATCTGCGTCTGCCGGACGGCGACGGCCTGCAACTGGTGCAGGAACTGCGTGCCGATGCACGCTACCGCGAGCTGCCGATCCTGGTGGTTTCCGCCGCTTGCGAGGAAGGTCGCCTGGCGCTCGAGGGCGCGCCTGCGCTGGATTGGCTGAGCAAGCCGATCGACTCACAGCGCCTGCTCGGCAGCCTTGCCCAGGCCCTGCAGAACCTGCCGCACAGCCCACGCGTACTGCATGTCGAGGACGATTACGATCTGCGCCTGGTAGTCGCCGAACAAGGCCGCGGACTGGCCGAGTTCGTGCCCGCCGACAGCCTCGCCGAAGCACGCCGCCTGCTCGCCGAAGAGCCTTTCGATCTGGTCCTGCTCGACCTTGGCCTGCCCGACGGCAGCGGCCTGGAGCTGGTCGACGAACTGCAGCGCGAGCACCCGGGTCTACCGGTAGCCGTGCTCTCGGCCAGCGAGATGAACGGCTGCGAGTTGGCCGGGGTAAGCGAAACACTGGCCAAATCGCGCAATGATGGGCAACACTTCCTGCACATGCTTAACCGCCTATTACCCGCCAAGGAGACCGGCCATGACTGAGCTCAAGCGCATCCTTCACGTCGAGGACGATCCCTCGATCCAGGCCGTGGCCAAGGTCGCTCTGGAAGCCGTCGGCGGTTTTCAGGTACTGAGCTGCTCCAGCGGCCTGGAAGCGCTCGATCAGGTGCAAGGCTTCGCTCCCGACTTCATCCTGCTCGATGTGATGATGCCCGGTATGGACGGTCCGCAGACGCTGGAAAAACTGCGCGAACTGGTGGACATCGACAGCGTACCGGTGGCCTTCATGACCGCCAAGGTACAGCCCGGCGAAGTGGCCCATTACCGTAGTCTGGGCGCACTCGACGTGATCGTGAAACCCTTCGACCCCATGCAACTCGCCGCCCAGATCCGGCAGATCTGGAGTCAGCGCCATGGCTGAACAGGGCAATGCCATCCCGCAGACCTTGCAGCAGCACCTGCAGCGGCTTGGTCAGCAGTTCGCCGAGCGCCTGCGTCAGGAGCTTCCGCAACTGACGCAACAGGGCGAGCAACTGCTCGCAGCCGGCGACGAGCAGCGCGGGCAGCTGTTGCAAGCACTGCGCGACCAGCTTCATCGCCTCGCCGGCAGTGCCGGCACCTTCGGTTTCGATCAGTTGGGCCAGCAAGCGCGAGAACTGGAACAGCAGGCCGAACGCTGGCTGGATCAGCAGCAGCGCCAGCAGCAGGACCTCGACGTCTTCGTCGCCGCGCTGCTGCAGCTAGGCGAGCAGTCGGATGCCGACAGCAGCCCGGACGAACAACCGAAAGCAGCCAAGCCGCTGGCACGTACGGAGAGCGATACACGGCTCATCTACATTCTCGAAGACGAAATGACCGTCGGCGAAAACATGCGCCTGACGCTGAGCAACTTTGGTTATCGTGCCGAGCACTTCCGTACTACAACCGATCTCGATACCGCCCTGCTGCAGCAACTGCCCGATGCACTGATCGTCGACGTCAACCTGGCCAACGAAGACCGCAGCGGCCTGGATTACGCCGCACGTCTGCAGCAGCGCCTGGAAGTGCCTCTACCGTTGCTGGTGTTGACCCATCAGGACGACTTCGCCACCCAGCTGCAGGCGGTGCGTGCCGGCGCGCAGGGTTTCTTCGCCAAGCCGGTGGACATCCCGCAGCTGGAAAGCCGCCTGGAGCGCTGTTTCGCCCAGCAGAACGGCGAGCCCTACCGGGTGCTGATCGTCGACGACGACCGCGACCTGGCCAGCCGTTACAGCCTGGTGCTGCGCGACGCGGGCATGCTGGTGGAAATTCTTCAGGACCCGGCGCAGATCTTCGAGCATCTGCGCGATTTCAATCCGGAAGTGGTACTGCTCGACGTCAACATGCCGGACTGTACCGGCCCCGAGCTTGCGCAGATCATCCGCTGCAACGACGACTGGCTGCGCATCCCGATCATCTACCTGTCGGCGGAGACCGATATCGCCAAGCAGATGAATGCGCTGATCAAGGCCGGCGACGATTTCGTCACCAAACCGATTTCCGACAACGCCCTGGTCGCCGCCGTTTTCTCTCGCGCCCAGCGTGCCCGCCTGCTGTCCAATGCGCTGGCGCGTGACAGCCTCACGGGTCTGCTCAAGCATGGCGATATCAAGGAGCAGGTGGCGATCGAACTGGAGCGCGCGCTGCGAACCGGCAACCGGGCCAGCGTGGTGATGCTGGATATCGATCACTTCAAACGGGTCAACGACGAACACGGTCACGCGGCAGGCGACAACGTCATCCGCGCGCTGGCCAACCTGCTGCGCCAGCGCCTACGCCGGGTCGACAGCCTGGGCCGCTATGGTGGTGAGGAATTTCTCGCCGTGCTGCCGGACTGTACGCCGCAGCAGGCCAAACAGATCGTCGATGAGATTCGCGAACGCTTCGCCGAGCTGCGCTTCATCGCCGATGGCAGCGAATTTTCCTGCACCCTGAGTGCCGGTGTCGCCGGCACCGATCTGCACAGCCAGGCCGAACAGCTGCGCGAGCGTGCTGACAAAGCGCTATATGCAGCCAAGCATGGCGGCCGCAATCAGGTGCAGATAGCCGCGTCGGAAGAGCATCGCGGCTGAAGCCCGCTGCTACACCAGCACCACGCTCCGTAGGAGCGGCTTCAGCCGCGATAGGTCATAAGGCTACAGGCCGTAGGGTGGATGCCGCTCTCCACATCCACCACAACGCTGGCGCCCCTGATCACGCCTCGGCGCGCTGCATCAGGCGGCGCTGACGCCACTCCATGAAGGTCTTGAGAAACAGCGTGAGCAGCGCCATGCACGCCAGCAGCCCGGCCGCGGTGAAGGCCGCTGCCGGCTTGTAGTCGTTGTTGAGCTGGTCGACCAGCAGCGGCAGGGTCAGGGTCTGGTTGATGATGGTGCCGGACACCACCGACACCGCACCGAACTCGCCGACCGCGCGGGCATTGGTGACCACCACGCCGTACAGCAGCGCCCACTTGATCTTCGGCAGGCTGATGCGGCGGAAAATCTGCCAGCCGCTGGCACCCAGACACATGGCAGCGGTTTCCTCGTCCTGGCCCTGAGCCTGCATCACCGGAATCAGAATGCGCGCCACATAGGGCGCGGTGACGAACACCGTGACCATGACGATGCCCGGCCAGGCGAACATCAGCTGCATGCCGTGATCGTAGAACCAGCGGCCGATGAAGCTTTCCAGGCCATAGACCACCAGGTAGCAGAGGCCGGCGACCACCGGTGACACCGCATAGGGAATGTCGATCAGGGTGGTCAGCAGCTTGCGCCCGCGGAAGTCGTAATGGGTCACGCACCAGGCCAGGCAGATGCCGAAGCACAGGTTCAGCGGCACGGTGATCGCTGCCACCAGCAGCGTGAGGCCGATGGCGTGGAGCATGTAATCTTCGTTCAGATTGCTCCACAGCAGGTCGAGCCCGCCGGCCAGCGCCTTGGTGAAGATCAGCGCCAGCGGCACCAGCAGGATCAGCGCAACCACCATCAGACCGAGGATTACCAGCGCCCATTGGCGCCAATCTTGGGGCTTTTTCATCGACCTTGCCGTTGCCATGCGAACAGACGCCCCTGCGCGACCTGCAGGAGGAACAGAAGTGTCAGCGACGCGAGCAGGATCACCGAAGCGATGGCCGCCGCCGCCGGATAGTTGAATTCCTGCAGACGGACGAAAATCATCAACGAGCTGACTTCCGTCTGGTAGGGAATGTTGCCGGCGATCATGATCACCGCGCCGAACTCACCGAGGCTGCGGATGAACGCCTGCGAACCTCCGGTGACCAGCGCCGGCGCCAGGGTCGGCAGAATTACCTTGGCGAAGGTCTGCACACGGCTGGCGCCGAGGGTGCGCGCGGCCTCTTCGTATTCCGAACCGAGATCCTGCAGCACCGGCTGCACGGTGCGCACCACGAAAGGAATGCTGGTGAACACCATCGCCACCACGATACCGGCGTAGGCGTAGGCCACCTTGAAGCCCAGCCACTGGCCGATCCAGCCGTTAGGCACCAGCAGTGCGGCGAGGGTCAGGCCGGCCACCGAGGTCGGCAGGGCGAACGGCAGGTCGACCAGCGCATCGACGATGCGCCGGCCGGGGAAGTCGTAACGGGTGATGATCCAGGCCAGCAACAGGCCCAGCACCAGCACCGCCAGGGTCGAGTAGAGCGCGGCCGAGATGGTCACCTTGTAGGTCTGCACCACGCGCGGATCGCTGATGGCGAACCAGTACTGTGCCCAGGTCATGTCGCTGACGTATAGCAGCAGCGCCGACAGCGGCAGCAGGATTACCAGCGACAGGTACAGCACGCTGACGCCGAAGCTCAGGCCGAAGCCGGGCAGCAGCGGGGTCTGTCGGAAGAACAGCGTCGGTTTGCTCACGAAAAAGCTCGGCTCTACAAATGCAGTTGGCCGCCTGGAAGGCGGCCAACGGACCAGAAACTGAATAGCCCACGACGAATACAGCGCATGTGAGATCTCGCGAGCTAGAGCCCTGCAAGGCAAAAACAGGCGAGGGAGCGGAGTGTACTTTTGTACATGAGTATCCCGAGCCTGTTTTTAACGCCGCAGGGCCGACGCGCAGCAGATCGTTGACGAGCGCTTAGCGGCCGGAGGCTAGAAGCTGGTCAAGAATACCACCGTTGTCGAAGTGCTTGGCGGTGATCTCGTCCCAGCTGCCCAGCACCTCGGTCGGGTTGATCAGGCGCACCGGAGCAAACTGCGCCTTGGTCGCCTCGACCACTTCCGGGTTGTGCACGCGGTAGTTGTAGCGGGTCAGCAGTTGCTGGATGTCCTTGCTGTACTGGAAGTCGAGGAAGGCCTTGGCCTGCTCGCGGGTGCCGCGCTCGTCGGCCACCTTGTCGACGATGGCCACCGGGAATTCGGCCAGTACGCTGACTTCCGGCACCACGATCTCCAGGTTGGCGGACTTGAACTCGTCACCCTTGGCGATGTTGATCACTTCCGATTCGAAGGTCAGCAGCACGTCGCCCTGGCCGTTCTGGGCGAAGGCCACGGTGGCGCCACGGCCGCCGGTGGGGAAGTTCTCGACGTTCTTCAGCAGCTTGCCGACGAAGGCTTTCACCTTCTCCTGGTCGCCATTGAATTTCTCGTTGGCGAACAGCCAGGCGCCCAGGTAGCTGTAGCGGGCGTTGCCGGAGGTTTTCGGGTTGGGGAATACCAGCTTCACGTCATCGCGAATCAGGTCATCCCAGCTCTTGATGTTCTTCGGGTTGCCTTCGCGCACCAAGAAGGCGGTGGTGCTGTAGTACGGCGAGCTGTTGTTGGGGAACTGCTGGGCCCAGTCCTCACGCAGCAGCTTGCGCTTGGCCAGGATGTCCACGTCGGTCACCTGGTTGAAGGTGACCACGTCGACCTTCTTGCCCTGAATGATGTCCTGCGCCTGACGCGAGGTGCCGGCGAAGGACTGGATGATCTTCACTTCCTTGCCGCTCTGCTGCTTCCAGTGCTCGACGAACAGCGGGTTGATCTCGCCGAACAGTTCGCGGGCGATGTCGTAGGAGGCGTTGTGGAATGGCGTATCGGCAGCGGCATGGCTCAGCGAGCCAGTCAGCAGGGTGGCGCTGGCCACGGTGGCCAGAACGATCTTCTTCAGCATCTATGGCGTCCTTCTTATCGAGAGAGGAGCCTGCAGGCAGGCTATTTGATGGCGCGATTCTGCAGAAAAAACATATAGCTGAAAAATATCTTTTTCTTTTCTTCTTATAACCAGCATCTCTTTACCTGCGAAACACCCTGGAGCCCTCGCACGCAAGGGCTGCTCAGGCAACCACTCTTAGAACCTGTTCACGATCTTTATGTGCCTGAAGCGGCAACTACAAGGCAAAAACATTCGGTGAGCACGTAGGAGGGGCTTCAGCCCCGAGCTTTATTGAGGCGCAAAGAGCTCGCGGCTAAAGCCGCTCCTACAAGATCGCAAGCGGCTTATTTCGCCAATTGGCTGAAATCATGAAAAGGTTCTTACAGCTTGGCGATGGACACCTCGGTGGATTTGACGAAGGCAATCACCTCGCTGCCCACCTGCAGTTCCAGCTCACGCACGGAACGGGTGGTGATCACCGAGGTGACGATGCCGGCCGCGGTCTGCACGTCGATTTCCGAGAGCACGTCGCCGACGACGATCTCCTTGATGGTGCCCTTGAACTGGTTGCGCACGTTGATGGCTTTGATGGTCATGGTGTTTCTCCTGATGGTCCACTGATGTAGCCCGGATGCAAGCCGGGGAAATTGCACAACCGCACCCGGATGGCATCCGGGCTACGGCCTCACAGCGCCCAACGCAGTTGCGTGGGCAGGGGTGATACGGGGTCGGGCGGCGTCGGCAGCTCAGGCTGCGCCAGCACGCGGTCGAGCACACGCGCTTCCAGCGCCGCCAGCAGCGGCGAGCCATGCGGGCGCGGGCGCACCAGTTGCACGTCGAGGTCGAGGCCGATCTGGCCGTCCTCGATGAGGATCACCCGATCCGCCACGGCCACCGCCTCGGCAACGTCGTGGGTCACAAGCAGCACGGTGAAGCCATGCTGTTGCCACAGGCGCTCGATCAGGCGCTGCATCTCGATACGGGTCAGCGCATCCAGGGCGCCCAGCGGTTCGTCGAGCAGCAGCAGGCGCGGGCGATGGATCAGTGCACGGGCCAGGGCCACACGCTGCTTCTGCCCGCCGGACAGGGCCACCGGCCACTCACCTGCGCGATCGGCCAGGCCGACCGCGGCCAGCGCTTCCTCGGCCTGCTTGCGCCAGTTGCCGGACAGGCCCAGACCGACGTTGTCGATCACCCGCTTCCAGGGCAACAGGCGCGAGTCCTGGAACATCAGGCGGATGTCCTCGCGCACCGCGTTGAGCGAGCCGCTGCCGGCCAGCAGTTGACCGCCGCTGGGTCGATCCAGCCCGGCCAGCAGGCGCAGCAGCGTGCTCTTGCCGCAGCCGCTGCGCCCTACCACGGCGACGAACTGGCCGGCCGGGATATGCAGGTCGATGCCCTTGAGCACCCGACGCTCGCCGAAGGATTTCTCGATCCTCTTGATCGCCAACGGAACGCCGCCCGGGGGGATGTCCTGGCGGATGCTGTGCAGTGCAGTCATTGGCCACCTGCCTTGGCCTGATAGGCCGGATGCCAGCGCAGCCACACGCGCTCCAGTCTCCTGGCCGCGACGTCGGCCAGCTTGCCGAGCAACGCGTAGAGCAGGATCGCCAGCACCACCACGTCGGTCTGCAGGAACTCGCGGGCGTTCATCGCTAGGTAGCCGATGCCGGCGCTGGCCGAGATGGTCTCGGCGACGATCAGGGTCAGCCACATGAAGCCGAGGGCGAAGCGCACGCCGACCAGGATCGACGGCAGCGCGCCGGGCAGGATCACCTGGCGGAACAGCGAGAAGCCGGACAAGCCATAGCTGCGCGCCATCTCCACCAGCGCCGGGTCGACGTTGCGGATGCCGTGGTAGGTGTTGAGGTAGATGGGGAACAGCGTGCCGAGCGCGACCAGGAACACCTTGGCCGCCTCGTCGATGCCGAACCAGAGGATCACCAGCGGGATCAGCGCCAGGTGCGGCACGTTGCGGATCATCTGCACCGAGCTGTCGAGAAAGCGCTCGCCCCATTTCGACAGGCCGGTGATAAAGCCCAGCAGCAAACCAATGCCGCCGCCGATGGCGAAACCGATGCCGGCGCGCTGGCCACTGATCGCCAGGTGCTGCCAGATTTCACCGGAGGCCAGCAGTTCCCAGCCGGCAACCAGCACCGCACTGGGTGCCGGCAGAATGCGGCTTGACAACCAGCCGCTGGCCACCGCCAGCTGCCAGGCGGCCAGCAGCACCAGCGGCAAGGCCCAGGGCGCGGCGCGCAGGGCCAGTTTGTTAAGGGTCGTGTTGTTCATGGTTGCCTCGAAAACCTGTGTAGCGTCTGTATTCCCCGGATTGCATCCGGGCTACGGACTGATAAAAGCGCCCTCTCCCCCAGCCCCTCTCCCATAAATGGGAGAAGGGAGCCAACCGAGTCGCTGAACTAGACAGCACCGCCGGTCAGCTCCCTCGCCCCTCCGGGGAGAGAGTTGGGGAGAGGGGCATGTGCCCAGCCATCCCGGACTGCATCCGGGCTACATCTGCCCCCGTAGCCCGGATGCAATCCGGGAAAACCTTTGCCTGCGCTTACCTCAACTCGCCGAAGCCGCCTTCGGCAGAATGTCGCTGGAGATCATTTCGCCGAACGGGCTGACATAACCGCGACTCTCCGGACGCGCAGGCGCGGCCACATCCAGGTGCGGGAACAGCAGTTCGGCGACGCGGTACGACTCCTCCAGATGCGGGTAGCCGGAGAAGATGAAGGTGTCGATGCCGAGCTCCGCGTACTCCCTGACCCGCGCCGCCACGGTCGGGCCATCGCCGACCAGCGCGGTGCCGGCGCCGCCGCGCACCAGGCCGACACCGGCCCAGAGGTTCGGCGACACTTCCAGGTTGTCGGTCTTACCGCCGTGCAGGGCGGCCATGCGCTGCTGACCGACCGAGTCGAAGCGCGCCAGCGACGCCTGGGCGCGGTCTATGGTGTCCTGGTCCAGGTGGCTGATCAGGCGATCCGCCGCCGCCCAGGCTTCCTCATTGGTCTCGCGCACGATCACGTGCAGGCGAATGCCGAAGCGCACTTCTCGCCCCTGCTTGGCCGCCTTCTCACGGACCTGGGCGATCTTCTCGGCCACCGCAGCCGGCGGCTCGCCCCAGGTGAGGTACAGCTCGACCTGCTCGGCGGCCAGGTCCTGCGCCGCGTCGGAGGAACCACCGAAATACAGCGGCGGACGCGGCTGCTGGATCGGCGGGTAGAGCAGCTTGGCGCCCTTCACCTGGATGTGCTTGCCGTCGTAGTCGACGGTTTCGCCCTCCAGCACGCGGCGCCAGATACGGGTGAATTCGACCGACGCCTCGTAACGCTCAGCGTGCGACAGGTGCAGGCCGTCGCCGGCCAGCTCGTCTGGATCGCCGCCGGTCACCAGGTTGAACAGCGCGCGGCCGTTGGACAGGCGATCCAGGGTCGCCGCCTGGCGCGCAGCCACGGTCGGCGAAATGATCCCCGGGCGCAGCGCGACGAGAAACTTCAGGTTCTGCGTCACCGGGATCAGCGAGGCCGCCACCAGCCAGGAGTCCTCGCAGGAACGCCCGGTGGGAATCAGCACGCCGCCGTAGCCGAGGCGGTCGGCGGCCTGGGCGATCTGCGCCAGGTAGCCGTGGTCGACGGCGCGGGCGCCTTCGGCGGTGCCCAGATATTTGCCATCGCCATGGGTAGGCAGGAACCAGAAGATATTGAGGCTCATGGAGTGGTCTCCTTTTGCGAAAGCGTTGACGTAGCCCGGATGCAATCCGGGAATACCGTGCAGCTGTCCCGGATCGCATCCGGGCTAGGGGTTACTGAGCCTGGGCGACTTGGGCCGGCTGCCGCCAGATCACCTCGGCAATGCTCAGGCGCTTGGGGATCAGCTTCAGCTCGCTGAAGGTGTCGGCGATCTTCTGCTGTGCACTCGCCACTTCCGGAGTGATCAGCTGCGCGCCGTAGCTCTGCCGCTCAACCGCAGCACGGGTGATCTCGGGGGACAGGCCCAGTAGCGGTGCAACCTGGGCGGTGACCTCGTCAACGTTGGCGCGGGTCCACTCGCCGGTCTTGCGAATCTCGTCCACCAGGGCGACCACTACCTCGGGGTGCTTTTCGGCGAAGGGACGCGCGGCCAGATAGAATTGGTGGTTGCTCACCAGGCCCAGGCCATCGCGCAGGGTACGCGCCTGCAGCTGCTGTTCGGCGGCAGCCTGGAAGGGGTCCCAGATCACCCAGGCGTCGACGCTGCCACGCTCGAACGCGGCGCGGGCATCGGCAGGCGGCAGGTACACGGGGGTGATATCGGTGATGCTCAGACCGGCTTCCTCCAGCGCGCGCACCAGCAGGTAATGCACGTTGGAACCCTTGTTCAGGGCGACCTTCTTGCCCTTGAGTTCGGCCACCGTTTTGATCGGCGAATCCTTGGGCACCAGTATCGCCTCGCTGAGCGGCGCCGGCGGCTCGAAGGCCACGTAGAGCAGATCGGCGCCGGCTGCCTGGGCGAATACCGGCGGCGTCTCGCCCGTGGTGCCGAAGTCGATGGAGCCCACGTTGAGCCCTTCGAGCAGCTGCGGGCCCGCCGGGAACTCGGTCCACTGCACCTTGAAGCCCTGTTCGGCCAGGCGTTTTTCCAGCGCACCGCTGGATTTGAGCAGCACCAGGGTGCCGTACTTCTGATAGCCGATCCGCAACACGCTTTCGTTATCAGAAGCGGCCTGTGCTTGAGTGATGGCGCCGAAGGAAATGGCCGCGGCAAACAGGGCGACCAGACTCCGACGCAAAGTGTTGGCGCCCATGGCGACCTCCTTTGCAAGTTGAGTGTGGGCCTGCTTGCCCGTTGGCGGGCGAGTAAGGCGGGATGTTACGTGTGGTTCAGATGCTCCAGCGGGCGTTCACCAGCCGGTCGTTCAATAGGTTCGGGTCGATCGGTTGCTGCCGTCGCGCCAGGGCGGCGGTCAGTTGTTCCAGTGCCTCGTCGAGGCGTTCGCGCAATTCGGCGTCGATCTGCGCGGGCCTGCCCCCTTCCGGGTAGGCGATCTGCTTGTCGATGGCGAACACGCCGCAGAGTATTTCCTGCGCCTTCAGCGCAGCCAGCACCGGCTTGAGCGCGTAGTCCACCGCCAGCAGATGCGCCGGGCTGCCACCACTGGCCAGCGGCAGTACCACCTTGTGCGCCAGGGCACGTTCGGGCAGCAGATCCAGCAGCACCTTCAGCGCGCCGGTGAACGACGCCTTGTACACCGGCGTGCCGACCACCAGGCCATCGGCGCTGGCCACCACGGCCTGCAGCTGGCGGACAGCCGGGCTGCCTGCGCGCGCATGCAGCAGATCCTCGGCGGCAAAATCGCGCACCCGCAGCAGGCTCACTTCCACCTGCTGCGCCTCCAGGCGCTGGCGTACATGGTCCAGCAGCACTTCGGTGCGCGAACGCGCCGCAGGGCTGCCGGAGAGCAACACGACATGCATGTTCGATCCTTACTTGTTGGGCTGCGGGGTCAGGCGCAGATAGGGCTTCACCGCGCGATAACCTTTGGGGAAGCGCTGCTTGAGCTCGGCTTCATCCTTGAGCGAGGGCACGATCACCACCTCGTCACCGTCCTGCCAGTTGGCCGGGGTGGCCACCTTGTGGTTGTCGGTCAGTTGCAGCGAATCCACCACGCGCAGGATCTCGTGGAAGTTGCGCCCGGTGCTGGCCGGATAGGTGATGATCAGGCGCACCTTCTTGTTCGGGTCGATGACGAACAGCGAACGTACGGTCAGGGTGTCGTTGGCGTTCGGGTGAATCAGGTCGTAGAGGTCGGAGACCTTGCGGTCGGCATCGGCGATGATCGGGAAGTTGACTCGGGTATTCTGCGTCTCGTTGATGTCGTCGATCCATTTCAGGTGCGAATCCACCGGGTCGACCGACAGGGCGATGGCCTTGACGCCGCGCTGGGCGAATTCGTCCTTGAGCTTGGCGGTGAAGCCCAGCTCGGTGGTGCACACCGGGGTGAAGTCGGCCGGATGGGAGAAGAGGATGCCCCAGCTGTCGCCCAGCCACTCGTGGAAACGAATGCGGCCTTCGCTGGAATCCTGTTCGAAGTCAGGGGCGATGTCGCCCAGGCGGATGGTCATGGCAGTGCTCCTTGGCAGTGGCTTGCGTGGTGCTCACTATGCTCAGGAACGAAACGAAACAAAAAGAATAAATAATGATTTATTTATAACCAAATAATCTTTTAAGAAAGACCGTCATGACCTCCCCAACCTTGCACGAGATTCCCGGCGAACAGGCGCCCATGGCACTGCTGCTTGAAGCCGACCCCAGCATCGCCCTCATCGCCCGCTATCTGGCGGACGGCCATTGCGTGGTCGCGCGCCTGAACGACGTGGTCGTCGGCGTCTACGTGATCAAGGCCCTGAGCGCCGATACCTGGGAACTGATGAACATCGCCGTGGCGCCTGAACACCAGGGTCAGGGCATCGGCGCCCTGCTGCTGCACCACGCCATCGACCAGGCCCGGCAACTGGGCGCAAAGCGCCTGGAACTGGGCACCGGCAGCTTCGGCCACCAGCTGACTTTCTACCAGCGCGCCGGTTTTCGCGTGGTGGCGGTGGAGTCGGATTACTTTCTGCGGCACTACCCCGAGCCATTGTTCGAGAATGGCCTGCAGCATCGGGATCGTTTGCGCCTGGCCCTGGAGCTTTAGGCAGAGTCGCGCAGGCGATAGCCGACACCAGCCTCGGTGATCAGGTAGCGTGGTGCGGCCGGGTCGTCGCCGAGTTTCTGCCGCAGATGGCCGACCACCACACGCAGGTAGTGGCTGTCGCCGATATGGCTCGGCCCCCAGACATCACGCAACAGTTGCTGCTGGGTCACCACCCGCCCGAGGTGCTGGGCGAGCAGCGCCAGCACCGCGTATTCCTTGGGGGTCAGGGCGATTTCGGCGCCGTCGAGGCTGACCCGGCGATAGGCCAGGTCGATATTCAGCGCACCACAGGCGATGCTCGCCGGCAACGCTTCGCGGCCCTGGCCCTGGCCCTGGCGCAGCAGCACGCGCACCCGGGCGAGGAATTCCTGGATGCCGAACGGCTTGGTCACGTAGTCATTGGCGCCGCCGTCCAGCGCCAGCACCTTCTCGCCCTCGCTGGCACGCACCGAGAGCACCAGCACCGGCACCTGGCTCCATTCGCGCAGGCCACGCAGCACCTGCTGGCCATCGAGATCGGGCAGGCCAAGGTCGAGCACGACGAGATCGGGGCTGTGCAGCGCCGCTTGGGCCAGGCCGTCTTCGCCGTTGGCCGCCTCCAGCACCCGGTAGCCCTGGGCGCTGAGGGCGATGCGCAGGAACTTGCGAATCTGCGCTTCGTCGTCGATCAGCAGAATGCTCGGCCCCTGGCTCATCAGTCGTCCTCGGCTTGCGGTTGCGCGGTCAATGGCAGGTGCAGGATCAGGCTGGCGCCACGACCATCGAGGCCCTCGCCGACCGTGACGCGACCACCATGGGCGCCGACCATGCCTTGGCAGATGGCCAGGCCCAGACCGGTGCCCTGGCCGCCGCGATCGCCCCGCGCTGCGGTGTAGAACATGTCGAAGATCTTCGCCCGTTCCGCCTCGGGAATGCCAGGGCCCTGATCGGCGACCACGAAGCGCAGCTCCTGCTCATCGTATTCCAGCGCCACGCGCAGGCGCCCGCCGGGCGGCGAGAAGCGCGCGGCGTTCTCCAGCACGTTGATCAGCGCCTGCTCGATCAGCGCCGCATGCACGTGCAGCAATGGCGGCTGTGGTGGCAGCACGCACTCGACCTGCAGCGGCGCGAGCACCGCGCGCAGGCGCTGCAGGGCGCTGGCGACGATATCGCTGGGCGCCACCCAGTCGCGCGCCAGCTTGAGCCCGCCATGGCCGAGGCGGGTCATGTCGAGCAGGTTCTGGATATAGCGGTCGAGGCGCTCGGCCTCGTCGCGGGTGCCTTCCAGCAGTTCACGGCGATCCGCCTCGGGGATCGCCTCGCCCAGCGCCAGCAGGCTGTCGATGGAACCGCGCATGGCCGTCAGCGGCGTGCGCAGGTCGTGCGACACCGAAGCCAGCAGCGCGCTGCGCAGCTCCTCGGTCTGCCCGTGCAGGCGCGCCGCCTCCAGCTCCTCGGCCAGTTGCGCGCGGGCCAGGGCCTGTGCCAGGGGTTGGCCAAGGGCAGCGATCAGGCGCCGCCGCTCATCGGCCAACGGCGCGCCCTGCGCACTCTGCAGACCGATCAGCAGCAGCGGCCCCTCCTCCCCGCACAATGGCCACCACCACCAGCGGCTGCTGGGCAGGGTATCGGTACCCAGGCCCGCCGCCTGCTCGTGCTGCCAGGCCCAATCGGCAGCGGCGCGTTCGGCATCAAGCAATTCGGCGTGCAGGCCACCCTCATGGCACCACTGCCCGTCAGCGCTGCGCGACAGCAGCGTCAGCTGCACGTCCGGCCAGCCACCCAGTTGCTGCTCGGCCACCGCCAGCACGGCCTGGCGATCGGCGGCGACGGTAAGCTTGCGCGACAGCTCCAGCAGCGCCGTGGTTTCGCCCTGCGCCTGGCGCAACGCCTGCACCTGGCGGCGCTGGCGGCTGGCCAGGTTGCCGGTCAGCCCGGCCATGAGCAGGAAGAACAGCAGGGTCAGCACATCCTCCTGACGCTGGATGCGCATGGTCAGGGTCGGGGGGATGAACAGGAAGTTGTAAGCCAGGAACGACAGCCCCGCGCAGGCCAGCGCCGGACCCAGGCTGCTGCGCACCGCCACCAGCAGCACGGCGGCGAGGAACACCAGGGAGATGTTGGGCAACTCCAGCACCCGCGCCAGGCCGAGGGAGATCAGCGTGGCGCAGGTGGCGGCCAGCGCGGCCAGCAGGTAGTTGCGCCAGCGCGGCGCGAGGCGTGCGCGTCGGCCTGCCGGGAGCTGATCACCTGCCGCATCCAGCACACTCACTTCCAGCCCGGCACCAGCGGCCAGCAGGCGCTCGCCAAGGCCACGGCCGAACCAGCGCCGGCGCAGGCGCCGTGTGCTGCTGCCGGCCAGGATCAGGCTGGCGCGGCGTTCGCGGGCGTGGTCGAGCAGCGTGCGCGCCACCGAGTCGCCATGCAGCGTCACCACCTCGCCACCGAGGCGCTCGGCCAGGCGTAGCGCGGCTTGCAGACGGCCTCGCTGTTCCTCGTCCATGGCTCGGCGGCCGTCCACGTGTACCACCGACCAGGGCAGATGACGCCGCTCGGCGACCCGGCAGGCGTGGCGCACCAGGCGCTCGGCCTCAGCATCGCCGTCCACCCCCACCAGCAGGCGCCCGAGTACGCTGGGCGCGGCCTGGCCGAGCTGGCGATAGCGCTGGTCGAGGTCGGCGTCGACCCGCGCGGCGGCGGTCTGCATGGCCAACTCGCGCAGCGCGGTGAGGTTGGTCGGCGAGAAAAAGGCGTCGATGGCCGCCCGCGCCTGCTCGGGCATGTACACCTTGCCGTCGCGCAGGCGTTCGAGCAGTTCGCGCGGCGGCAGGTCGACCAGCTGGATCTCGTCGGCCTCCCGCAGCACCCAGTCCGGCACCGTTTCGCGCACCAGCACGCCGGTGATGTCGCGGATGCGGTCGTTGAGGCTTTCCAGGTGCTGCACGTTGACCGTGGTGTAGACGTCGATACCGGCGGCGAGCAGTTCCTGCACGTCCTGCCAGCGCTTGGCGTGGCGGCTGCCGGGGGCGTTGCTGTGCGCCAGCTCGTCCACCAGCGCCAGCTTGGGCGGGTCGGCCAGCAGGCCGTCGAGATCCATCTCGCTCAGCTCCAGGCCGCGATAGGGCAGGCGCAGCGGCGGCTGTTGCGGCAGGCCCAGCAGCAGCGCCTCGGTTTCGCTGCGGCCGTGGCTTTCCACCACCCCGGCGCGCAGCGCCACGCCCTGGCGCAGTTGCGCATGGGCGGCCTGCAGCATGGCGTAGGTCTTGCCCACGCCCGGCGCCGCGCCGAGAAACACCTTGAGCCGCCCGCGCCCTTCGCGGGGCAGGTCGGCGAGCAGCGCTTCGGCGCGCAGGCTGTCGTTCATCGAGCACTCGTCACTGGGTGGAAGTGGAGGGATTGTCGGCCAGCGCCAGGTTCAGAGCCAGTACATTGACCACCGCCGGGCCGAACAGCGGGCGCTCGGTGTGCGCTTCGATCAGGCGCAGCAGCTCCACCTCCGCCAGGCCACGGGCCCGGGCGATACGGGGCGCCTGCCAGGCCGCCGCCTCGGGCGACAGGTGCGGGTCGAGGCCGCTGCCCGAGGTGGTCGCCAGTTGCATCGGCAGCGGCGCCTGGCCGCTCAGGCCGACGCTGGCCTGCTCGATGCGCTCGCGCAGCTCGGGGTTGCTCGGCGCCAGGTTGCTGGCGGCGCTGGCCACGGTGGCGTAATCGCCGGCCGAGGGGCGCGGCTGGAACCACTGATCGCCGTCGAAGGCCTGGGCGATCAGGCGGCTGCCGCGTACCTGGCCGGAATCATCACGCACCAGGCTGCCGGCTGCCTGATCGGGGAAGGCCAGGTGCGCCACGCCGGTGACGCTCAAGGGATAGGCGACCCCGACCAACAGGGTCATGAAAGCCAAGGTGGTGATGGCGGGGCGAATATGTTCGAGCATGATGAGTCTCCTGATTCGTGTGGTCCCGGATTGCATCCGGGCTACGTCGCTTATTTCGCGGATAACGGCCGGGCATCCGGCTCTTGTAGGAGCGAATTCATTCGCGATGGCCTTGCCTGCGTGCCAGCCATATCGCGGATAAATCCGCTCCTACAGAACGGTCGAACAACGCGGTCACACCCAGCCCAACCCCACCAGCAGCAGGTCGAGCAGCTTGATGCCGACGAAGGGCGCGAGCAGTCCGCCGAGGCCGTAGATCAGCAGGTTGCGCCGCAGCAACTGGCCGGCGTCCAGCGCCTGGATGCGCACGCCGCGCAGCGCCAGGGGGATCAGCGCGACGATGATCAGGGCGTTGAACACGATGGCCGAAAGGATCGCGCTCTGCGGGCTGTGCAACTGCATCAGGTTGAGCGTGCCAAGCTGCGGGTAGATGCCGGCGAACAGCGCCGGGAGGATGGCGAAGTACTTGGCCACGTCGTTGGCCACCGAGAAGGTGGTCAGCGCGCCACGGGTCACCAGCAATTCCTTGCCCACCTGCACCACGTCGATCAGCTTGGTCGGGTCGCTGTCCAGATCCACCAGGTTGGCGGCCTCGCGCGCGGCCTGGGTGCCGTCGTTCATGGCCAGCCCGACGTCGGCCTGGGCCAGTGCCGGGGCGTCGTTGGCGCCATCGCCGCACATGGCCACCAGCTTGCCTTCGGCCTGCTCGGCGCGGATGCGCGAGAGCTTCTTCTCCGGCGTGGCCTCGGCGATCACGTCGTCGACACCGGCCTCGGCGGCGATGGCGGCGGCGGTCAGCGGGTTGTCGCCGGTTACCATCACGGTGCGGATGCCCATGGCGCGCAGCTCGGCGAAGCGCTCGCGGATGCCCGGCTTGACCACGTCCTTGAGGTGGATGGCACCGAGCAGACGCCCGTCCCCGGCCACCAGCAGCGGCGTTCCGCCGCTCTGGGCGATCTTCTCCACCTCGCGCGCCAGCGGCGCCGGCAGATCAGTTCGGCCCAGACCGAGGTAGGCCAGCACGGCATCCACCGCGCCCTTGCGGTAGGCCACGCCACCAACATCAGCGCCGGACAGGCGCGTCTCGGCGCTGAAGGCGATCAGGTTCATGCTGCTGCGCTCGGGCACCTCCATCGGGTGCAGCGCCGCCAGGTATTCGACGATGGACTTGCCCTCCGGCGTGTCGTCACCCTGCGAAGCCAGCAGCGCCGCCTCGGCCAGCTCCAGCGTGGTGACGCCCGGCGCCTTGACCATGGCGCTGCAGCGACGGTTGCCGAAGGTGATGGTGCCGGTCTTGTCCAGCAGCAGGGTGTGCACGTCGCCGGCGGCCTCCACGGCGCGGCCGGACTTGGCGATGACGTTGAGGCGCACCAGGCGATCCATGCCGGCGATGCCGATGGCCGAGAGCAGGCCACCGATGGTGGTGGGGATCAGCGTCACCAGCAGCGCCGCCAGGTAGATCAGCGGCAGGTCGCCACCGGCGAAGCGGGCGAACGGCTGCAGCGTGGCCACCACCAGCAGGAAGATCAGGGTCAGGCCGATCAGCAGGATATCCAGCGCCACTTCGTTGGGCGTCTTCTGCCGGCGCGCGCCTTCGACCAGGGCGATCATGCGGTCGAGGGTGGACTCGCCGGGGTTGGCGCTGATCCGCACCAGCAGCCAGTCCGACACCAGCCGGGTGTTGCCGGTGACCGCCGAGCGGTCGCCGCCGGACTCGCGGATCACTGGCGCGGACTCGCCGGTAATTGCCGCCTCGTTGACCGCCGCCACCCCTTCGATCACCTCGCCGTCGCCGGGGATCAGCTCACCGGCCTCGACTCGCACCACGTCGCCCTTGCGCAGGCTGCTGGCCGGTACGGGCTGGAACTGCGCGCCGACCTGCTTGCGCGCCATCAGGCCCTGGCTGCCGGACTTGAGGCTGTCGGCACGGGCCTTGCCACGACCCTCGGCCAGGGCCTCGGCGAAGTTGGCGAAGAGCACGGTGAACCACAGCCACAGGGCGATCTGCACGCCTAAGGCAGTGCTTACCGCAGGGTTGGGGACAAAGCACAGCACGCTGGTGACCAGCGCTGTCAGCTCCACCACCAGCATCACTGGCGAGCGCACCAGCTGGCGCGGGTCGAGCTTGACGAAGGCCTGTTTGAGGGCCGGGCGCCACAGCGCGCCGAGGCCGGTCTGCGGCTGGCTGCTGGACGATTGGGCGCTGCGTTGCGCCGTTACGGGGGCATTCATCACGGTCTCTCCTTCAGAACGCCAGGTGTTCGGCCAGCGGGCCCAGGGCCAGCGCCGGCATGAAGGTCAGGCCACCCACCAGGAGGATGGTCAGGGTCAGCAGCACGACGAACAGCGGCCCATGGGTGGGAAAGCTGTTCTGCCCCTGCGGCGCGGCGCGCTTGGCCGCTAGGCTGCCGGCAATCGCCAGCACCGGCAGGATGTAGCCGAAGCGCCCGAGCAGCATCGCCAGGCCGAGCATCAGGTCGTGGTAGGGCGTGTCGGCGCCGAAGCCGGCGAAGGCCGAGCCGTTGTTGCCGGTGGCCGAGCCGTAGGCGTACAGCGCCTGGCTGAAACCGTGCGGGCCAGGATTGCCGATGGAGGCCGCCGGGCCCGCGATACTCACCGCCAGAGCGCCGAACACCAGCACGCCGACCGGCATCACCAGCAGCGTGGCGACCATCAGGCGCACTTCGCGGGCTTCCAGCTTCTTGCCCAGATAGGCCGGGGTGCGGCCGATCATCAGGCCGGCGAGGAATACCGCGATCAGCACGAACAGCAACATGCCGTAGAGGCCGGCGCCAACGCCGCCGAAGACGATCTCGCCGAGCAGCATGTTGACCAGCGGCACCAGCCCGCCAAGGGCGCTGAAGCTGTCGTGCATGGCATTCACCGAGCCGTTGGATGCCGCCGTGGTGGTAGTCGCCCAGAGCGCCGAGGCGAAGCTGCCGAAGCGCGCCTCCTTGCCCTCCAGCGAGCCCACCTGCTCGATGGGCAGCCCGGCCAGCGCCGGGTTCGGCTGCAGCTCCGCCCAGGCGCACACGCCCAGGCCGATGACGAACAGCAGCAGCATGCTGGCCAGGATCGCCCGGCTCTGACGCAGGTCACGCACGTAATGGCCGAAGGTGAACACCAGCGCCGCCGGGATCATCAGAATAGATGCCAGCTCCAGCAGGTTGCTCAGCGCCGTGGGGTTCTCGAACGGATGCGCCGAGTTGACGCCGAAGAAGCCGCCGCCATTGGTGCCCAGTTGCTTGATCGCAATCTGGCTGGCCGCCGGCCCCATCGGCAGGCTCTGCTCGTTGCCCTGCAAGGTGGTGGCGGACACATAGTCGCTGAAGTTCTGCGGCACGCCCTGCCACACCAGCAGCACGGCCAGCACCAGGCACAGCGGCAACAGGCCGTAGAGCACGGCGCGAGTGATATCGACCCAGAAGTTGCCCAGGCGGTCGCTGGACTGCCGCGCCAAACCCCGGCACAGCACCACCAGCACCGCCAGGCCCACCGCCGGGCTGACGAAGTTCTGCACGCCAAGGCCGAGCATCTGGCTGAAGTAGCTGAGCTGCGCCTCGCCGCTGTACGCCTGCCAGTTGGTGTTGGTGACGAAGCTCACCGCCGTATTGAACGCCAGGGGCAGGCTCATCCCCGCCACCTGCTGCGGGTTGAGCGGCAAGGCGCCCTGCAGCAGCAGAATGCTCATCAGCGCCAGCAGGCAGACCAGGCTGAAGACCAGCAACGCCAGGGCGTAGCCGCGCCAGCTTTGCTCTCGCTCAGGGTCGACGCCGGCCACGCGGTAGCACAGGCGCTCCAGCGGCAGCAGTACCGGGCTGAGCCAGGTGCGCTGGCCCTCCATCACGCGATAGAAGTAGCGCCCGAGAAAGGGTGCCGGTGCCAACACCAGCAGGGAAAAGGCCGCCAGCAGCAGCCAGTCGTAGTCGTGCATGGCCGCCTCCTCAACCACGCCCTGCGGTCAGCAGGGCCGACAGCAGATAGGCGAAGAGGCCGACCACCAGGATCAGCGACACACCATCGATTGCGTTCATCTACAAAGCTCCACGATGCGGGGAATCCGCTCGCGAGCATTGTCGAAAGGCTGGCCGTAAAGATTCGATTGGCGCCCCGCCACCGGGGCGTAAAGAAATCGTATTGATGTGGTGGAATCAGCCCGTGGGAGGCGCTTCAGCGGCGACAGGGCCGCTACGCTGCATGGACGTGGCACCCGTAGGGTGGTTAGCGGCGCAGAACACTACCCCGACAGATACTCCCGCGCGCAACGCTCCGCGTAACCCACCAAGCGATACCAAACCCACCCATCAAACCAGCACATGCACCGCCAGCCCGACCACAGCGCAACCAGCAATGGTCTCGATCACCCCGCGTTTGAAAGCGAACAGGGCCAGCGCCGCGCCCAAGGCGATCAACGCCGACACCCAATCGAAGGTGCCGGCAAAGCCCTGCGGCCAGAGCACGTGATAACCAAAGAACAGCGCCAGATTGAGGATCACCCCCACCACAGCGGCGGTGATGCCGGTCAGCGGCGCGGTGAACTTCAGCTCGCCATGGGTCGATTCCACCAACGGCCCGCCGGCGAGGATGAACAAAAACGACGGCAGGAAGGTGAACCAGGTGACCAGGCAGGCCGCCAATGCCCCACTGGCGAAGGCCGAGTCGCCACCGAACACCGGCTGCCCATAGGCGCCGACGAAGGCGACGAAGGCCACCACCATGATCAGCGGCCCCGGCGTGGTCTCACCCAGGGCCAGACCATCGATCATCTGCGTCGGCGTCAGCCAGCCGTAGTGGCCCACCGCGCCCTGATAGACATAGGGCAGTACCGCATAGGCACCGCCGAAGGTCAGCAGCGCCGCCTTGGTGAAGAACCAACCCATCTGCGTCAACGTGCCGTCCCAGCCGAACGTCAGGGTCAGCAGGCCCATCGGCAGCAGCCAGAGCGCTGCGCCGACCAGCAGGATCAGCGCTAGGCGGCTGGAACGAAAATGTGTGTGCGCCAGACGCGTGTCGTCATCGATCATCGCTGGCGCATGCGCCCCGCCCTTTTCGCCATGCCCACCACCGACCGCGAAGTGCTGCGGCGCCAGCCGTCCACCGATATAACCCACCAGCGCCGCGCCCAGCACGATCAGCGGGAACGGCAGCTGCAGCGCGAAAATGGCGACGAAAGCCGCCGCGGCAATGGCCCACAGCCAGGCGTTCTTCAACACCCGCCCGCCAATGCGCCAGGCCGCCTGCACCACGATGGCCGTCACCGCCGGCTTGATGCCGTAGAAGATCCCGGCCACCAGCGGTACATCGCCGAACGCCAGATAGACCCAGGACAGCGCGATCAGAATCAGCAGCGACGGCAACACGAACAGCGCCCCGGCGATCACCCCGCCCCAGGTGCGGTGCATCAGCCAACCGATATAGGTGGCCAACTGCTGCGCCTCCGGCCCGGGCAGCAACATGCAGTAGTTCAGCGCGTGCAGAAAGCGCCGCTCGGACAACCAGCGACGCTTCTCCACCAACTCCTGATGCATGATCGAAATCTGCCCCGCCGGCCCACCGAAACTGATCAGCCCCAGCTTCAGCCAGAACCAGAAAGCCTGCAGCAAACTGACCGGAGCGGGACGCGCAGCGGACTCGGACATCGAAGGGCTCCATCGGTGGAAAAAATCGACCGGCCACTATAGCTGCAGAACATGACCGCCGCGCGACAGCGCACGAAAAATCACCATCGCCGCGCAGCCCTTGCCCCACCTGGCCTGGGCGAGTTTTCCCATAACTTATCCACAACGCTTTCCCCAGATTCTGTGCACGACACCCAGTAACGCGTCTTCGCCCTGCGCTGCTGTGGAGAACCCGAGCCAAGTGATTGATTAAAAGTGATATTCCGCCTGGCGATAACGCCAGGAGAGTGTCATTGGGCAAAAACTGAACGACCCACCGAGGTCCGCTTGAATGCTAGGTGTGGAGGGCTTTTGCAAAGGTTATCCACAGTGGTGTTCACAGAAATTGTGGGTGGCCGCGGGAAGGCTTGAATTCAAGCCCAACGGCAAACCAGCCACATGGCATCTTGCCCACGAAGCGTGGACAGCTCGTGGTGGATGGGATAGCAAGTAGCCCGGACGCCCCCGCCCAACGGTGGATGAAAAAAGCGTCATCCACCCTGCGGAGAATCGTGGCGTGGGGTGGACAACGCGGAGCTTGTCCACCATGCCTTGGGATAGGAACAGCAAGTAGCCTGGGTAGAGCAAAGCGATACCCGGGGCAATGGCGGCGATGAGTTTCGCGTTGCTCTAGCCATGCGATCGTTGATCTGCGCATGTCCGCACTCTCAGGGACATTGCCGGAATCACGCCCCCGGATTGCATCCGGCTACGTCAGCCTAGCTTGCTTGGCGAAGCATCCTCGAAGCGATCCACCTTGCGCAGGCTCTTGAAGCCGAGCATCCAGCCGCCGGTCACCGTCAGGGTGCAGGCGCAGCCGATCAGCGCCGCCGGCACCACGCCGAACCAGGCGGCGCTGGTGCCGGCGCGGAATTCGCCCAGTTCGTTGGAAGAGCCGATGAACAGCATGTTCACCGCATTGACCCGGCCGCGCATGGCGTCCGGGGTGGAGAACTGCACCAGGGTTGAGCGGATATACATGCTCACCATATCCGCGCCGCCAGCTACCACCAACGCCGCGAACGACAGCCAGAACAGACTGGACAGGGCGAACACCAGGTTGGCCAGGCCGAACAGCGCCACGGCGCCGAACATCACCAGGCCGACATGGCGGTTGAACGGTTTCATGCTCAGGTACAGGCCGACGGACACCTCGCCGATGGCCATGGCGCTGCGCAGCAGGCCGAGGCCGGTCGGGCCGACTTCCAGCACTTCCTGGGCGTAGATCGGCAGCAAGGCCACCACGCCGCCGAGCAGTACGGCGAACAGATCCAGCGAGATGGTGCCGAGGATGATCGGCCGCGTGCGGATGAAGTGGATACCCGCCGTGAAGCGCGCCCAGGCGGTGGACTCCAGCGCCTGCATCTTCTCCGCATACAGCACCGGAACCCGCTGCAGCAGTACGCAGCCGGCGAGGAAGCAGGCGAGGCACACCGAGTAGGTCAGCCCGCCGCCACCGATGGCGTACAGGCCACCGCCAATCACCGGCCCGGAAATGGTCGCGCCGCGCATGATCATGCTGTTGGCGGCGATGGCCGCAGCCAGGCGCTCGCGCGGCACGATCTGCGGCAACAGGCTCGACAGCGCCGGCCCGGTGAAGGCACGGCCGCAGCCGTACAGCACCAGCACCGCGTAGTACCAACTGACCGCCGCCTCGCTCAGCGACAACCAGAGCAGCGCCGCCGCACATACCCCCTCAACCAGCCAGCTCAGCATCAGGATCAGTTTGCGATCAAAGCGGTCGATCAGGTCCCCCGCCGGCATCAGCAACAGCAGCATGGGGATGAACTGGGCCAGGCCGACATAAGCCAACGACAGCGGATCGCGAGTCAGGTCGTAGACCTGCCAGGCCACTACCACGGCCTGAATCTGCACCGCGAAGACCACCACGATGCGGGCGATGAGAAACGGCAGGAAACCGGGAAGGCGATAGACGGAAGCGGGAACAGCAGCGGACACGGCGAGGACTCAAGGCATGACTGGCGAGAGCCGGTCGAGGTTAGCCGGGCAATTTAAGGTAAAGCTTCGCCCGGGAGCAAATGCGGGAACAGGCTGTTGCGTTTATTGCGATCTGACGCACGCCGTATCCCAGCATGTGCACCTGACGCATGCATTTCGGTGACGGTAGGAGCGCCGACCCGGCGCGAAGGGGATACAGGCGCGCCGCGGCGTCGAGGCGCCTGCCCTATTCGCCGCGGGGCGCGGCTCCTACAGGTATCGTCAGAGCCATCGAGCGCAATCTACTGCTGTAGGAGCGCCGCCCCCGGCGCGAAGGTGTATGCAGGCACATCGCAACATCGAGTCGCCTGCTCCTTTTGCCGCAGGGTGCGGCTCCTACAGGTATTGGCGGCGCGGGCAGATGCAGGAGGTCATCCCTCCCGCAACTATCCAGGCTAGACGAATGACTGGTCGCCGAAACCACGGGGCAGGCGCTGCGGGCCTGGCAAGGCAGCCAGACGCGCCTCCCAGGAAGTGCGCCAGTCATTGGCGGCGCGGGCCACCTTCTGCCGGCGCGCGGCGCGTCGGGCGGCATTGCGGGCGTTACGACGCGCTTCGGTGAAGACTTCGGTCTTGCGGCAGTTGCGGCATTTGACCTTGGCCAGTTCGGTGGTAGAGGCCAGCTTTTCACCATGAGAGCCACAGGCGAGGTGGCCAGAGACCTTGTAGTGCGTAACCATCGCATCATCTCCTGATTGTGGGCGCCCGGCTGCAGCCAGCCGGCCTACACCCCTCGGGAAATCGGACTGTCACAGCGCAGCGGTGGTTCACTGGCGGCCATGTGGCATCACCCGCCTCGCTGGCCAGCGGCCCCCGCCAGCGGGTTTAATGTCGCCTTTTGCCGGAACATCGCCATGCCCCTGAGCCCCGACGAACTTGCGCAGATCAGTACCCTCACACTGGCCCATTACCAGAGCAGCGCCGAGGATTTTCGCGAGGGCACGCGCGACCACGACGTGAGCCAGAACATCGCTGCCCTGCTGCGTCATATCGAGGGAGAAAAGCCCTGGCGCATCCTCGACTTCGGCTGCGGCCCGGGGCGTGATCTGCGCACTTTCAGCGGCCTTGGCCACGAGGCCATCGGCGTCGATGGCTGCGCCGAATTCGTGGCCATGGCGCGTGCCGACAGTGGCTGCGAGGTGTGGCAGCAGAGCTTTCTCGAACTGGACCTGCCGGCCGCTCATTTCGACGGCATCTTCGCCAACGCCAGCCTGTTCCATGTACCGGATCAGGAGCTGCCGCGCGTACTCGGTCAGTTGCATGCCGCGCTCAAACCGGGCGGAGTGCTGTTCAGCTCCAACCCACGCGGCGAGAACCAGGAAGGCTGGAACGGCCCGCGCTACGGCAGCTACCACGACCTCGAACGCTGGCGCGCCCGGCTCACGGCAGCCGGCTTCGTCGAACTGGAACACTACTACCGCCCCGCCGGCCTGCCCCGCGAGCAGCAACCCTGGCTGGCCAGCGTGTGGCGGCGAGTCGGCTGAGGTTTTTCAAGCCGGCGATGAAGGCGCTGCCAAGAGACCGGGCAGCGCCGTCTCTTCCTATGCGAATACCGGACGGAAGAAGCTGCGCTCATAGCTGAGGATGCAGCGCGTCTGTTCGGCATAGCGAAAGGCTGCCTGGCACTCGGGGTCGGCGAAGGAGTCCTGACGATAGCGCTCGTAGTCGGCCAGGCTGGGGAAGCTGAACAGCGCCAGGGCCACGTCATTGGCGCCCTCGGACGGCAGGAAATAACCGTGGTGCGTGCCCCCGAAGCGCTCTACCAGCGGAATCCACAGCTTGGCGTAGTGCTCGAACTCCTTGAGCTTGTAAGGGTCGACGATGTAGCGCAGGTAGCAGGTGATCATGGCTGTCCTTCCTTACGGGTGGCTTCGATAAGCGCCCGATATAAACACGGCCCGACCGACAGGTGCATCTGCTACGCAGCGGCATCGCCCTCGTAGCACCGGCCCCGCTGGGCGTTCTGCGCAACGCCTCAAGCAGTGACTAAGTGGCACGACCTCGCCACAGCATCAGCGCCAGGCCTGCGACCCAGATCACCGAAATGCCGTAGTTGATCCGCTGATAAAGGCCGAACCACTGCCCGGCCTCGACCGCCCGGGCCATCAGCACCACGGTGGCCACGGCCAGCACGGTGCAACCGAGGGAGAACAGGCCGAAAACGCGCGAACCCAGCAGGCGACTGCTCAGGAACCCCCAAAGCAGGCTGGCCAGAGTCAGCGAGAGGAACATCAGCAGACCGGCCAGGTTGTGCATCTGCTGCGAGAAGGATGGCTGTGCCGGCGCGCAGCCCTGATCACAGGCGAAGTAGCCGGTGGCGAAGCTGGCCAGCCCGTGAACGAGGATCAGCACGGCACTGAACAGCGCCAGCCGCGAGCCGCGCACCTGACGCATGACCCCAACGGCAAAGAGCACGAAAAACACGCCCAGCGGCAGATTGTTGAGCCAGGCCGAGAAGCCCTGAGTAGGTGCCCCCTGCGCCCCCAGCTGGCTCATCGCCTGGTCCAGGTGGCTGTAACCGGGATATGCCAAGGCAGTCAGCAGCACCCCGAAGAACAGCCAGAACGGTATCAGTACACCCAGGCCAAGCAGTATTCGATCAACGTCTTTCATTCGTCCCTGTTCCTTGCGGCTAATTAGTGCTTCTTGAGCGACGGCAACAGTGCGGTCAGGATGCCCAGCAAGGGCAGGAAAGAGCAGATCAGGAACACCTCCTCGATGCCGTGAATGTCCGCCAGGTAGCCCAGCAGCGCCCCGCCGATGCCACCGAAGCCGAACATCAGGCCGAAGAACAGTCCGGCGATCATGCCGACGTTGCCCGGCATCAGCTCCTGGGCGAAGACCACGATGGCGGAGAACGCCGAGGCGAGGATGAAGCCGATCAGCATGCTCAGCACGCCCGTCCAGAACAGGTCGACGTGCGGCAGCAGCAGGGAGAACGGCGCCACGCCGAGGATGGAGAACCAGATCACCTGCTTGCGCCCGATGCGATCGCCGATCGGCCCGCCGAAGAAGGTGCCGGCGGCCACCGCGCCGAGGAAGAGAAACAGATAGAGCTGCGAGCTGGCCACCGACAGGTCGAACTTCTCGATCAGGAAGAAGGTGAAGTAGCTGGTGAAACTGGCCATGTAGAAGTATTTGGAGAACACCAGCAACGCCAGGGTCAGCAGGGCGAACTTCACCCGCCCGGCCGACAGGCCGTGGGTAGCCGCGCTGCCCTGCTTGAGCTTGAACAGCGTCAGGTGGTGGCGATACCAGCGGCTCAGGCCGTACAGCACGACGATGGCGAAGGCCGCGAACAGGCCGAACCAGGCGACGTTGCCCTGGCCGTAGGGAATGATGATCGCCGCCGCCAGCAGCGGGCCGAAGGCGGTGCCGGCATTGCCGCCGACCTGGAAGGTGGACTGTGCCAGGCCGTAGCGTCCGCCCGAGGCCAGGCGAGCGATGCGCGACGCCTCGGGGTGGAAGGTCGAGGAGCCGATGCCCACCAACGCCGAAGCCAGGAGGATAGCCGGGAAGCTGCCAACGAAAGCCAGCATGAGGATGCCGACCAGGGTGCACAGCGAGCCGGCCGGCAGCAGCCAGGGCTTGGGATGGCGGTCGGTGTGATAGCCCACCCAGGGCTGCAGCAGCGAGGCGGTTAGCTGGAAGGTCAGGGTGATCAGGCCGATCTGGGCGAAGCTCAGGCCATAGTTGAGCTTGAGCATCGGGTAGATGGCGGGCAAAACCGCCTGGATCAGGTCGTTGATCAGGTGCGCCAGGGCGCAGGCGCCGATCACGCGCATCACCAAGGTATTGGCCTGGCTGACGGGCGAGGCGCCGGCCAGGGAGGTAGCGGCGGGGCTGCTGGACATGTTTGAAACTTCCGAACCAGTTGAGGAACGGCGCTATGCTAGGCTCCGCCCTGTCGCCTGTCTCACGAAGAAAAGGCAGCCACCTTCGCAAAAAAGGCACAAAGCATGCGTCTCCCTGATAAGCGGCTGGCCGAGATCGATGCCGCGCCCTGGCTGGTCAGCAGCAGCGCCACCGATTACCCGCTCAACGCCGTCATCGAGCCGCACTCGCACCGCAACAAGCATCAGTTGATCTACGCCATCTCCGGGGTAATGGTGGTGACCTCGGCGATGAACCAGTGGACGGTGCCGCCCAGCCGGGGCATCTGGATGCCGTGCGGCCAGGTGCATGCGATCCGCTGCGTCGGCAGCGTGAAGATGCGCAGCATGTTCGTGCGCCCCGACAGCCTGCCGGACATGCCCGACGAGTGCCGCGCCGTGGCCATCTCGCCGCTGCTGAGCGAACTGATCCGCGCCGCCGTGGACATCACCCAGCCCTACGTCGATGACTCGCGCGAAGCGCGGGTAATGCGCCTGATCCTCGATGAGCTGCGCATCCTGCCGACCCTGCCGCTGCATCTGCCGCAGCCGGCCGACCCGCGCATCCAGCCGATCTGTTCAACGCTGCAGGACAACCCCGGCGACGCCTCCACCCTGGCCAACTGGAGCGCCCGCCTGGGCCTGGACGAGAAAACCATCCAGCGCCTGTTCCAGAAGGGCACCGGCATGACCTTCGGCCAGTGGCGCCAGCAGGCGCGCCTGCTGCTGGCGCTGGAGCGCATCGCCCTGGGCGAGAAGATCATCGACATCGCCGGCGAGCTGGGTTACGACAGCCCCAGCGCCTTCACCACCATGTTCAAGAAGCAGTTCGGCCTGACGCCCAGCCAGTTCTTCAAGTGATGCGCGGTGGGCGGTTCTTGAGCGGCGATTGTCGCGGCTGAAGCCCCTCCCACATCACATGCGTCAACGCCGGAGCGCAGTTGGTCAAGCCGTGGGAGGCGCTTTAGCGGCGATCGTTCTATCGCGGCTGAAGCCGCTCCTACCGAATCAAAAGCGCAGGCTGTCGGTGGATGGTCGCTCGGGCGAGAGATAACTGACCAGTTGCCGCGCATGAGATGACAGCGCCTCCCAGTTGCGCACGCACAGACGCAGCTCACGGGTGGCCCAGACATCCTCCAGCATCACCACCGCCACCGGCAGCTCCTGGGCGAAACGGGTCGCGGCCACCTCGGGCAACATCGCCACGCCGACGCCCTGCGCCACCAGTTGGGCGATGGCATCGAAGCTCGGCGCGCGCACGCGCACCTTGAGCGGTAAGGCGTTGCGCACCGCCATATATTCGATGAAGCGCTGCATCGCGCGCTCGGCCGGCAGGCAGACGAAGGGGAAGTTCAGCGCGCTGCGCAGTGACGCCGGACGCTGCCCGATCAGCGCGTGCCCCTGGGGCACCAGCAGCACCAGGCGGTCGTTGCGAAACGGCAGTGACAGCAGGCCATCGGTGGGCAGGTTGCCGTCGTACACGCCGATATCGATGCCGCCATCCCTGATCGCATGCAGCACATCCTTGCTGTTGTACTCGGCCAGCTGCAGATCCACCTCCGGGTAATCGGCCAGAAACGGCCCGAGCGCCGCAGGCAGAAAGGTACTGTTGGCCACGGTGGAAGCCGCCAGGCGTAGCGTGATGCGCCGCTCGCCCTTGAGCTCCTGCAGGGTATCGCTGAGCTGGCGGGCCTCCTTCAGCACGCCCTGGCAGGCCTCAAGCACCAGCCGCCCGGCAGGGGTCAGGCTCATGCCATCGCTGCTACGCAGGAACAGCGTCAAGCCGCAGCGCTCCTCGAACAGGCGCAGGCGGGTGCTGGCCGCCGACACGGCGACAGGAAAGGTGGCCGCCGCCTTGCTCAGGCTGCCGGTGGCGGCAATCGCCGCGATCAGGCGCAGGTCGGGCAGATCGAAATGCATGAGCCTTCTCCAGATCAGAAAGCTGTCTTCGTGAAATTGCGATTCTTGCCGGGTGGCTTTCCACGCAGAATAACAGCTCGATCCCTAGCGCAGCCTTGATCATGAACGCACTGACCGCCTCGTACCGTCGCAGCCTGGACAGCGGCGTGCTGTTCGCCGTGCTCTCTGCCACCGGCTTCAGCCTGAAAGCCGTGTTCGTCAAACTCGCATACGCCGCGGCGCCGGTGGATGCCGTCACGGTGCTGAGTCTGCGCATGGGCCTGGCGCTGCCGCTGTTCGCCTGGCTGCTGTGGCTGAGCCGGGGCACCACGCAAACGCGCTTGTCGGCGAAGGACTGGGCGCACGTTCTGTTGCTGGGGATGTTCGGTTACTACCTGTCGAGCCTGTTCGATTTCTATGGCCTGCAGTACATCAGCGCCGGACTGGAGCGGCTGATCCTGTTCACCTACCCGACGCTGGTGGTGCTGTTGCAGATGCTGGCGATAGGTGAGCGACCAGGGCCGCGTACCTTCCTGGCCATGGGACTGTGCTACCTGGGCCTGGGCATCGCCCTGGTGCATGACATTCGCGTCGAGGGCGACAGCGAGCAGATCCTGCTGGGTGCGGCCTGGGTGTTCGCCAGCGCGGTGACCTACGCCCTGTATTACCTGGGTACCGGCGTGGTGATTCGCCGGGTCGGCTCGATGCGCCTCGCGGGGCTGGCCGGCGGCGCCTCGGCGATCATGGTGCTGGTGCATTACGGCCTAACCCGCGACCCCGCGCATTTGCTCAACCTGCCGGCGGCGGTATGGCTGCACGGCTCGCTGATGGCGCTGCTGTCAACGGTGCTGCCGATCTACTGGATGGCACTGGCCGTGCAGCGCATGGGCGCCAGTCACGCCGCGCTATTCGGCAACCTGGGCCCGGTGCTGACCCTGTTCGCCGCCTGGGCGTTGCTCGGCGAAGCCATCACCCTGTACCAGATCGGCGGGCTGGCACTGGTGCTGCTGGGCGTCTCGCGCCTGTCGGCGGGCAAGCACAAGGCGCGCTGACCGGCACACCGCCAGGCCACGCACCAGAAGCCTCGGTGCCTGCGCCTGGCTGGCAAAACACCGTCCATGCGGGCAAACTTTCCAGCAGCCCGCTTCTGAACGATCTACTGTGCAAACCCCGGGCTGCGTCCAGCCAGGACGGCAGATACGCAGGCCCGAACCTGCGTCGCTATTCTTCACGCAGGTACCGTTGCAATGCCGCCTATCGATCTCAATTCCGACACGATGTATCGCCTGCTGGTACAGAGCGTGGTGGATTACGCCATCTACCTGCTCAGCCCGGAGGGCGTGGTCACCAACTGGAATGCCGGCGCGCAACGTGCCAAGGGCTACCAGGCCTCGGAAATCGTCGGCCAGCATTTTTCGGTGTTCTACAGCGAGGAGGAGCGCAAGGCCGGTGTGCCGCAAAGGGGCCTGGAGCAGGCGCGCGAAACCGGTCGTTTCGAAGCCACCGGCTGGCGGCGACGCAAGGATGGCTCGTCATTCTGGGCGCATGTGATCATCGATGCGGTGCGCGACGAGGATGGCCGGTTGATCGGCTTCGCCAAGATCACCCGCGACATCACCGAACGCCGCCGCCACGAGCAGGAGTTGCTCAAGGCCAAGGAGCTGGCAGAAAGCTACAGCGAGGAAATGCGCAAGTTGTCGCGTTTCCTCGATTCGGTGATCGGCAATATCCCTGCCAGCCTGATCGTCCGCAATCTCCACAGCGGGGAGATCCTGCTGGCCAATCCGCAGGCTGAACGCCTGTTCGGCTGCGATGCTCAGACGATGATCGGCCAGCATCCTCGTGTCTGCCTGGCGCCGGACATAGCCCGCTATATCGAGATGCAGGCCGATCAGGGCGCACGCAGCGACAGCGCCCAGCCGACCGAAGAATGTCTGCAAACACCCTCAGGGGCACGTACGCTGCGTACCCGTGTGGTAGTCAGCGAGAGCGAAGCAGACCAGAGCGGCTATGTGCTGATGATCGCGGAAGATGTTACCGACGAGCTGGCCGCGCATGCCCAGATCCACCACATGGCGCATCACGATGCGCTGACCGGGCTGGCCAACCGCACCCTGTTCGCCGAGCGCCTGCACGAGGCGCTCGCCGAAAGCAGCGTCGGGCGATCACTGGTCGGCGTGCTGTGTCTGGACCTGGACAATTTCAAGAACATCAACGACGCCCTCGGCCATGCCTTCGGCGATCGCCTGCTGCGTTCGCTGGCGGCGCGGCTCAAGGGCACCCTGCGCGATCAAGACACCCTGGCCCGGCTCGGCGGCGACGAATTTGCCGTGGTCCTGCGCCATCTGGAGCACGCCGAAGATGCCCATCGCACCGCCCAGCGCCTGATCGATGTGGTGGCGCCGGCCTTTCTCATCGACGATCACAGTTTCACCGTCGGCCTGAGCATCGGCGTAGCCATCGCGCCGCACGACCATGACAGCGCAGACCAGCTGCTGCGCTATGCCGACATGGCACTGTATGAAGCCAAGCGCAACGGGCGCAATCGCTTCGAATACTTTCATCCGGAACTGGACGCCGCCGCACGGCGTCGGCGCACCATGGAAACGGACTTGCGCACGGCCCTGCATCTGGGTCAGCTGCAGCTGCATTATCAGCCGATCATCGACCAGCAGAGCGAACACATCTCCGGCTATGAGGCGCTGATGCGCTGGCACCATCCACTCAACGGCCTGGTGATGCCCATGGACTTCATTCCACTGGCCGAGGAAACCGGGCTGATCAACGAGATAGGCGCACGCGCGCTCAACCTGGCCTGCCAGGAAGCGGCCAGCTGGGGCACCGAGCAGACGGTGGCAGTCAACCTGTCACCCGCGCAATTCAGAAACGCTGAGCTGGTGCACATCGTGGCGCTGGCACTGCAGGATTCCGGCCTGGCGCCGCAGCGCCTGGAACTGGAGATCACCGAGTCCGTGCTGCTCGACAACAGCGAAGGCAATATCGAAACGCTCAAGCGCCTCAAGGCCCTGGGGGTGACCATCGCGCTGGACGACTTCGGCACCGGCTATTCGTCGCTGAGCTACCTGCGCTCGTTCGCCTTCGACCGCATCAAGATCGACAAATCGTTCATCAACGACATGGTCCACAGCCCCGAAGCGATGTCCATCGTGCGCGCCATCACCGGCATGAGCAGCAGCCTGCAGATCAAGACCACCGCCGAGGGCGTGGAAACCGAAGAGCAGCTCGAGCAACTCAAGGCCCAGGGCTGCTCTCACTTCCAGGGTTTCCTGTTCGGCCATCCCGTGCCGGCGAGCGAGCGCAAGCAAGAGCCGTGACATTCGCGCAAACTCCAACGGAAGAACCGCGCCCGTAGCCGAGAAGCAACGTGCCAAGTTGCCGGGCTTCTCCATCAAGGCAATCCTCAGCCTGACCTAGCCCACGAACCTGCGCATTTTCAGTCTCGCACGTGGATACCCTCCCGCCCTGCCAGACAAACGCTATATACAAAATAATATAACGAGGTAGGATTGCCGCATTCAGCCTGCTGCCCGGGCCGAGTGCTCGCCTAAAAACGACAGGGAATCCACATGCTCAAGCCTCTCAAGCGCAGCCTGCTCGCCCTTGGTCTGCTGTTCGCCAGCGGCGCCTTCGCTGGCGAAGTCAAGGTTGCGGTAGCCGCCAACTTCACCGCGCCGGTCCAGGCCATCGCGCCTGCATTCGAGAAAGCCACCGGGCACCAGCTGGTGGCTTCCTTCGGCGCTACCGGGCAGTTCTACGCACAGATCAACAACGGTGCGCCGTTCGATGTGCTGCTCAGCGCCGACGACACCACGCCGGCCAGGCTGGAGCGTGAAGGGGCGACCGCTCCGGGCTCGCGCTTTACCTATGCCATCGGCAGCCTGGTGCTGTGGTCGGCCGATGCCCGCTACCTCGATGGTACGGACGCGGCGCTGCAGGCCGGCCAGTTCAGGCACCTGTCCATCGCCAACCCGAAGGCCGCCCCCTACGGCCTGGCCGCAACGCAGGTGCTGGACAAGCTGGGCCTCAGCGAAGCGGTGAAAGCCAAGCTGGTCGAGGGCCAGAACATCACCCAGGCGCACCAGTTCGTCTCCACTGGCAATGCCGAGCTGGGCTTCGTCGCGCTGTCGCAGGTGTACAAGGACGGCAAGCTCAGCAGCGGCTCGGCCTGGATCGTACCGGACGCCATGTACGAGCCGATCCGGCAGGATGCGGTGATCCTCAAGCACGGCGCGGGCAACCCGGCCGCGGCGGCGCTGGTCGAGTACCTGCAAGGCCCGGAAGCAGCCAGGGTGATCGAATCCTTCGGCTATAAACTGCCGTAGCCCGGATTGCATCCGGGCTACATTCGCCACTTCCGGAATCCCTGCATGCCGCTGTCCAAGAACGACCTCGACGCCATTCTCCTGACCCTGGAGCTGGCCTCGCTGACCACCGTGCTGCTGCTGATCATTGGCACGCCCATCGCGCTGTGGCTGACCCGCACCGACTCCTGGCTCAAGCGCCCGGTCGGCGCCATCGTCGCATTGCCGCTAGTGCTGCCGCCGACGGTGATCGGCTTCTACCTACTGGTGAGCATGGGCCCCAACGGTTTCTTCGGTCAGCTGACGCAGAGTCTCGGCCTTGGCACCTTCACCTTCAGCTTCACCGGCCTGGTGATCGGTTCGATCTTCTACTCCCTGCCCTTCGTCGTGCAGCCCTTGCAGAACGCCTTCGAGGCCATCGGCCGCGGCCCGCTTGAGGCCGCCGCGACCCTGCGCGCCAACCCTTGGGATACGTTCTTCAGCGTGGTGCTGCCGCTGGCCCGCCCGGGATTCGTCACCGCCGCGATCCTGGCCTTCGCCCATACGGTCGGTGAGTTCGGCGTGGTGCTGATGATCGGCGGAAATATCCCCGGCAAGACCCAGGTGGTGTCGGTGCAGATCTACAACCACGTGGAGACCCTGAACTACGCCCAGGCGCACTGGCTGGCTGGCGGCATGGTGGCGTTCTCCTTCATCGTCCTGTTGGCGCTATACGGCGGCCGCAGCACCAGGGTGAGGGCGCTGTGATGTTCGGATTCGGCAAGGCCAAGGCGCCTGTCGTCAGTGACGACGGGCGTATCCGCGCACGCTTCGTGCTGCAGCGCGCCGAGTTTCGCCTGGATATGAATCTCGACCTGCCGGCGCGGGGCGTCAGCGCCCTGTTCGGTCATTCCGGCTCGGGCAAGACCAGTTGTCTGCGCTGCTTCGCCGGGCTGGAGCGCCCTCAGCAGGGCTACCTGCAGGTGGCCGGCGAACTCTGGCAGGACAGCGGGCGCGGCTTCTTTCTGCCGGCGCACCAGCGCGCCATCGGCTACGTGTTCCAGGACGCCAACCTGTTCCCGCACCTGAGCGTGCGCGGCAATCTGCAGTACGGGCAGAAGCGCATCCCGGCCGCGCAGCGCAGGGTGGCGCTGGATCAGGCGCTGGAGCTGCTGGGCATCGGCCATCTGCTCGAGCGCATGCCCTCGGCGCTGTCCGGTGGCGAACGGCAGCGCGTCGGCATCGCCCGCGCCCTGGTGACCAGCCCGCGCCTGCTGCTGATGGACGAACCACTGGCCTCGCTCGATCTCAAGCGCAAGCAGGAGGTGCTGCCTTATCTGCAACGGCTGCACGAGGAGCTGGACATTCCCGTGCTTTACGTCAGCCACGCCCCGGACGAAGTGGCGCGCCTGGCCGATCACCTGGTGCTGCTCGACGACGGCCAGGTGCGCGCCAGCGGCCCGCTCAAGGAAACCCTGCTGCGCGCCGACCTGCCCTTCGCCAGCGATGAGGATGCCGAGGCGGTGATCGACGGCGAGGTCTGCGGCCATGCTGCCGCCTATGACCTGCTGGAACTGCGCCTGCCCGGCAGCGAGGCGCGCCTGCGCCTGCCTCACGCGGTATTGCCCAACGGCCATCCGGTGCGGGTGAAGATCAAGGCGCGCGACGTCAGCCTCAGCCTGCAACGCGCCGAGGGCAGCAGCCTGCTCAACCTGCTGCCGGCGACGGTGGAAAGCTGGCAGGCGCTCGATGCGCAGATGCTGCTGACCTTGCGCCTGGGCGAGCAACGCCTGCTGGCGCGGATCACCCGCTATTCCTTCGATCAGCTGGACATTCATGCCGGCCAGGCGCTGTGGGCGCAGATCAAGTCGGTGTCGGTGCTGGCGCCTTAGGGTGCGCCGAGTACACGCAGATGCCGCAGGTTCGTAGCGGATGCAATCCGGGGCGATTACACGCTCCCAGGCAACTCCAGATGCTCCGGTCCGATTTCGCCGTTGCCGGCCAATAGCAGGCCGAAGTGGATGACGTTCTCCAGCTCGCGGGTATTGCCCGGCCAGCGGTGCGACTCCAGCACGGCCTGCGCCGCCGGGCTGATCGGCGGGATGGCCAGGCCCAGGCGCGAGGCGTGGATGCCGAGGAAGTACTCAGCCAGCGGCAGGATGTCGCCGACCCGCTGGCGCAGCGCCGGGAACAGCAGCTGACCGTCGCACAGGTAGGCGTACAGGCGCTCGTCGAAGGTGCCGGCGGCCACCGCGCGGGCCAGATCGATGCTGCTCGCCGCCACCAGGCGCACATCCACCGGCAGGGCCTGGCTGGCGCCGACGCGATACACCTCGCGGGTTTCCAGCGCGGCCAGCAGCTTGCTCTGCAACGGGCGCGAAAGATCGGCGATTTCGTCCAGGTACAGCGTGCCGCCATTGGCCGAACCGAACCAGCCGGCGCGGCTGCTGGCGGCCCCGACATGGGCGCCGCCGACATGGCCGAACAGCTCGGCCTCGCCCCATTGCGGGCTGACCGCAGCGCAGCTCAGTGCGACGAACAGGCCGCCGCGCTCGCTATGCCGGTGGATGTAGCGCGCCAGCAATTCCTTGCCGGTGCCGGTCTCGCCAAGGATCAGCAGCGGCTGACCATTGCCCGCCAGCGCCTCGGCGCGTTCGCGCAACTGGCGTGAACACGGGTCGACGAACACCAGCGCCTTGGCCCGGATGCTCAGCGGGCTCTTGTCCGAATCGGCGAAGGTCAGCGGCGCCGGGAAGTCGGGTGCAAAGCTCATGACGTGCAGCTCCAAGGCCGCGCCTCGGTAGACGCAGCCCGTAGTCGAGTAAAAAAGAGCGGGCGGCTGCCTGGCCCGTTCCCGCTCCGAAAGGGTTCGCCCCGAGGGGACGTTCAGGCGCGCAGGCGCGTCTGCTGTTCGATGCGACTCTGCAGGCGATACAGATAGCCGAAGCCCTGCTCCCAACGGCGGTGCCCGGACTTCACGTTGATATGCCCGACCCCGCTCAGAATCGCCGCCTCGCTACCCCAGGCACGCGCCAGCTCCAGGGCACGCAGGGCGCTGGCCGCCGCGTCGTTGTCGGAGCCCACCAGCAGGCTGGGAAAGGGCAGCAGATCGCGCGGCATCGGTGCGAAGTTCTGCAGTGCTGCGGGGCAGCCCGGGCGCTCGACATCGGCCGGCGCCACCAGCAGGGCGCCGCGTACGCGACGCAGCAGATCGATCGGTGCCTGCGCCGCCCAGTGGGCGACGGTGACGCAGCCCAGGCTATGGGCGATCAGGATGGCAGGCCGCGGGTCGGCGGCCACGGCGCGGTTCAGTTCGCTCACCCAGTCGGCGCGCCCTGGATGGAGCCAGTCGGCCTGCTCCACCCGCGTGCTGTTCGGCAGGCTGCGCTGCCAGTGGCTCTGCCAGTGTTCCTCGGGCGAGCCCTGCCAGCCCGGCAGAATCAGATAACGGATTGCTTCGCTGCCCATGATGGCACCTCCTTGAATCGAATGGCGTCAGTCTAGGCAGCTCAAATCAAATACAAAAAGAATAAGAATTTCTTTGTTTATTCCATTAGATCATCTACGCCACGCAGCATTTTATATTTCCAAAAGGCATATAAATGTTCTTAAACAATATTTTTAAGAATATTTCGCCCTCTCTACTATCCGCTCCACGCCAGCGTCGGCACTCGTTACGCCGCCGTGGCGACCTGTTCATAAGGAGCCTGGAAATGACCGCGACGCTGAGAAACCTCGAAGGCCAGGATGAAGCCAGCATCCTGCACGAGATCCAGACCGCCCTGCATGGCCTGAAATTCGGCTCGGTGGAGATCACCGTACACAACGGCCAGGTGGTGCAGATCGAGCGCAAGGAAAAGATCCGCCTGCAACAACCGAACACCAAGAACTAACCATGCTGCAGCCCGACTGGACCACCAGAGGGCCACAACCCCAACGCCTCCGCCAACACAAGAACCTATCCAGTCCAGGAGCTGCACCATGTCCATTCGCCGTTTCGCCCTGGCCGCGCTGGCCAGCACCCTGATCGCCGGCCCGGCCATTGCCCAGCCGCTGCTCAACGTGTCCTACGACCCGACCCGCGAGCTGTACGTCGGGTACAACGCCGCCTTCAACAAATTCTGGCAAGCGCAAGGCAACCCGGCCGTCGCCATCCAGCAGTCCCACGGTGGCTCGGGCAAGCAGGCCCGTGCAGTGATCGATGGCCTGCGCGCCGATGTGGTGACTCTGGCACTGTCCGGCGACATCGACGCGCTGAACCTCAACCAGCAGCTGATCGACCCGAACTGGCAGGCACGCCTGCCGGACAACAGCACGCCCTACACCTCGACCATCGTGTTCCTGGTACGCAAGGGCAATCCGAAAGGCATCAAGGACTGGGATGACCTGGTCAAAGACGGCGTGGAAGTCATCACCCCGAACCCGAAAACCTCCGGCGGCGCACGCTGGAACTTCCTCGCCGCCTGGGCCTACGCCCGCGAGAAGTTCGGCAGCGAAGACAAAGCCCTGGAATTCGTCACCGAGCTGTACCGCCACGCCCCGGTGCTGGATACCGGCGCCCGTGGCGCGACCATCAGCTTCGTCCAGCGTGGCCTGGGTGACGTGTTGCTGGCCTGGGAAAACGAAGCCTATCTGTCGCTGGCCGAAGAAGGCGGCGACCAGCTGGAGATCGTCACCCCGTCGCTGTCGATCCTTGCCGAGCCGCCGGTAGCGGTGGTCGACGCCAACGTCGAGCGCAAGGGCACCCGTGCCCTGGCCGAGGCTTACCTGAAACATCTGTACAGCGAAGAAGGCCAGCGCATCGCCGCGAAGAACTTCTATCGCCCACGCAACGAAAAGGTCGCAGCCGAGTTCAAGGACCAGTTCCAGGACCTCAAGCTGGTGACCATCGACAAGGACTTCGGCGGCTGGAAACAGGCCCAGCCCAAGTACTTCGACGACGGCGGCGTGTTCGACCAGATCTTCAGCAAGATCAACCAGTAGCAGCGAATTCATTCGCGATTGCCTCGCGAGATTCGCCACTGGAGCCGCGCCTGCTGGGCGCGGCTCCCGATCGCTGTCTTTGGGTAATAGGACACTCCATGTCTCGTCGAACTTCCCCGGTCATACCCGGCTTCGGGCTGACCCTGGGCTACACCATCACCTACCTGGCGTTGATCGTGCTGATTCCGCTGGGGGCGATGTTCCTCTTCTCGCTGCAACTGACCGGCGAACAGTGGTGGGCATTGCTGAACAACCGCCAGCTGCAGTTCTCGCTGAAACTCTCGTTCGGCACCGCACTGGCCGCCGCCCTGCTCAATGGCATTCTCGGCACCATCATCGCCTGGGTGCTGGTGCGCTACACCTTCCCCGGCCGGCGCATCATCGACGCCATGGTCGACATGCCGTTCGCGCTGCCCACGGCCGTGGCCGGCATCGCCCTGACCGCGCTGTATGCGCCAACCGGCCTGATCGGCTCGCTGTTCCCCTTCAAGATCGCCTACACCCCGCTGGGCATCACCCTGGCGCTGGTGTTCGTCACCCTGCCGTTCGTGGTGCGCACGTTGCAGCCGGTACTGGCCGATATTCCCAGGGAAATCGAGGAGGCGGCAGCCTGCCTGGGCGCCAAGCCGCTGCAGGTGTTCCGCCACATCCTGCTGCCGAGCCTGCTGCCCGCCTGGCTGACCGGCTTCGCCCTGGCCTTCGCCCGCGGCGTCGGCGAGTACGGCTCGGTGGTGTTCATCGCCGGCAACATCCCGCTGAAGACCGAGATCCTGCCGCTGCTGATCGTGTCCAAACTCGACCAGTACGACTATCCGGGCGCCACCGCCATCGGCGTGATCATGCTGGTGGTGTCGTTCCTCCTGCTGCTGCTGATCAACATCCTGCAGCGCCGCATCCAGCCGCAACTCTGAGGAGCCCGTCATGAGCCTTGCAACCCTTGGCCAGAGCGCGGCTGCGCGCCCGGCCAGCCGCTCCGTCGGCGCCATCGTCCTGATCGTCATCGCCTGGGCGGTGTTCGCCGCGATTCTCGTATTGCCGCTGTACATGGTGGTGACCCAGGGCCTGAGCCGCGGCCTGGAATTCTTCTGGGAGGCGATCAGCGAGCCGGACGCCATCTCGGCGCTGAAACTCACCCTGCTGGCGACCGCCATCTCGGTACCGCTGAACCTGGTGTTCGGCCTCGCCGCGGCCTGGGCGGTGACCAAGTTCGAGTTCCGCGGCAAGAGCATCCTGATCACCCTGATCGACATGCCCTTCTCGGTATCGCCCGTGGTCGCCGGCCTGATCTACGTGCTGCTGTTCGGCTCGCAGAGCGTGCTCGCACCGTATCTCGACTCGCACGACCTGCAGATCGTCTACGCCGTGCCCGGCATCGTCCTGGCCACCATCTTCGTCACCTTCCCCTTCGTCGCCCGTGAGCTGATCCCGCTGATGGAGGAACAGGGCACCACCGAGGAAGAGGCCGCACGCCTGCTCGGTGCCAACGGCTGGCAGATGTTCTGGCATGTCACGCTGCCTAACGTAAAATGGGCGCTGATCTACGGCGTGGTGCTGTGCACCGCCCGTGCGATGGGCGAATTCGGCGCAGTTTCGGTGGTTTCCGGACATATCCGCGGTTACACCAACACCCTGCCGCTGCATATCGAGATTCTCTACAACGAGTACAACATCGTCGCGGCCTTCAGCGTGGCGATCCTGCTGCTCGTCATGGCCCTGGTGGTGCTGCTGCTTCGCCAATGGAGCGAAGCGCGCCTGACCCGCCAGTTGCAAGCCAACCGAGAAGACTGACCGCCGTAGCGCCGCCTGAAAGCGGCCCGGCCCACGGAACCACCAGGAATAAGCCATGAGTATCGAAGTCACAGGCGTCAACAAACGGTTCGGCCAGTTCAAGGCGCTGAACGAAATCAACCTGAGCATCCAGAGCGGCGAGCTGGTCGCCCTGCTCGGCCCGTCCGGCTGCGGCAAGACCACCCTGCTGCGCATCATCGCCGGCCTGGAAACCCCGGACAGCGGCAGCATCGGCTTCCATGGCGAGGACGTGTCCGAGCACGACGTGCGTGATCGCAACGTCGGCTTCGTGTTCCAGCACTACGCGCTGTTCCGCCACATGACGGTGTTCGACAACGTTGCCTTCGGCCTGCGCATGAAGCCCAAGCGCGAGCGCCCGAGCGAAGAGGTGATCAAGCAGAAGGTGCACGAGCTGCTCGATCTGGTGCAGCTCGACTGGCTCGGCGACCGCTACCCGGAGCAACTTTCCGGCGGCCAGCGCCAGCGTATCGCCCTGGCCCGCGCCCTGGCGGTGGAGCCCAAGGTGTTGCTGCTCGACGAACCCTTCGGCGCACTGGATGCCAAGGTGCGCAAGGAACTGCGCCGCTGGCTGGCGCGCCTGCACGAGGAAGTGCATCTGACCAGCGTGTTCGTCACCCACGACCAGGAAGAGGCCATGGAAGTGGCCGACCGCATCGTGGTGATGAACAAGGGCGTGATCGAGCAGATCGGCACCCCGGCCGAGGTCTACGAGCATCCGGCCAATGATTTCGTCTACCACTTCCTCGGTGACGCCAACCGCCTGTACGTCGGCAACGATCACCACGTGCTGTTCCGCCCGCACGAGGTCGACCTGTGCACCGAGCCGGCCGCCGATCACCAGGCCGGCGAAGTGCGCGACATCCGCCTGCTCGGCGCGATCACCCGCATCACCCTCAAGGTCGAGGGCCAGGACGAACTGATCGAGGCCGAGGTGGCCAAGGATCACGCCAGCCTGGACAACCTCGCCCGCGGCACCACCCTGTACTTCAAACCCAAGGGCGGCAAGCCGGTGAGCGCCCAGGCCTAAGGCCACACCCGCAGGAGTCGCGCCCCGCGACGAAAAGCTTCGCCCCGGGGCGGGGCTCCTACGCGGTGATGCATTGGCATCCCTTGGTACGTAGAGCGGCGCAAGGTGGGCTTCAGCCCACCGAAACTGCGTTCAACCCTTGTTGGGTGGGCTAAAGCGGATCGCCGCCCGGCCTGCCCTACGAAACTACAAAGCCGCGATCGCCATGATCGCCCTGCGCCCCTGCGGGGAAACCTGCAGCGCACGCGAATCCTTGCTGCGCCGCAGCCAGCCCTCGCCTTCGCACAGGTTCAGCAACGCCGCACCCAGTGCGCCGCCCAGATGCGGCTTGCGCTCGCTCCAGTCCGGGCAGGCGCACAAACGCTGGCGGCGCTGACGGCCTACCTGCTGCAGATCGATACCCAGCGCCTGCAGGCCCTGCTCGCCGCTTGCGGTCAGTTTCAGCGCACCGCCCGCCTCGCTCAGCCAGTTGGCGGCGCGCATGCGTGCGAACACCCCGACCGCCAGCTCGCCGGCCAGATGGTCATAGCAGGTGCGCGCCTCGCGCATGGGCTGCGGCGTGCCGCGCGAGGTCGGTATAGCGCGAGCTTGCCGGGGCTGTGCAGCCAGTGCGGCACTGGCCAGCGCCTCCACCAGTTGCCCGACCTCCGGCCCGGCCAGGCGGTAATAGCGATTGCGCCCATGCCGCTGCTGCGCCAGCAGGCCGCCCTCCACCAGCCTGGCCAGGTGCGCGCTGGTCGACGAAGGCGACAGCCCCGCCAGCAAGGCCAGCTCGCCGGCCGGCCGCGCACTGCCATCCATCAGTGCCCAGACCATGGCAGCACGCCCGGCATCGGCGAGCAGGGCGGCGATCGAGCTGAATCCCGGTGCGTATTCCATAGTTCACCTCATGACGAAACATGGTGTGCAGCAAATGTGGATACTGACAGGCAACTTCAGCCAGAGCCAGCCAGGGAGAAAGCCGATGCTCGCCGTGATCTTCGAAGTCGAGACCAAGCCGGACCAACGACAGGACTATCTCGACCTCGCCGCAGAGCTGCGCCCGCTGCTCGCCGAACAGCCGGGTTTCATCTCCATCGAGCGCTTCCAGAGCCTGACCCAGCCGGGGAAGATCCTGTCGTTGTCGTTCTGGCAGGACGAAGCCTCGGTCCAGGCCTGGCGCCAGCGTGATGAACACCGACGCGCACAGACGGCAGGACGCGAGGAGGTCTTCAGTCACTATCGGTTGCGCGTGGCCCAGGTGCTGCGCGACTACGGCCTGAATGAGCGCGAACAGGCACCGGCCGACAGCCGCGCGATCCACCAACAGGGGGCGGCGCGATGACCGACAACATGCCGCTGATCCTCGTCACCTTTCTGCTCGCCGGCATGGTCAAGGGCGTGGTCGGCCTTGGTCTGCCGACCATCGCCGTCGGTCTGCTCGGCCTGGTGATGGCGCCACTGCAGGCCGCTGCGCTGCTGATCATCCCGTCGATGGTGACCAACATCTGGCAACTGTGTGACGGCCGCAGCCCGCTGCCGATGGCACGCCGTCTGTGGCCGATGCTGCTGGGCATCCTCTGCGGCACGCTGCTGGTCGCCGGCCTGCTGCAGAGCCTCGACCTGCCCGGCGCAACCCGCTGGCTGGGCGCAGCCCTGGTGCTCTACGCACTGCTCGGCCTGGCCAGGGTGCACTTTCGCGTGGAGCGGGCCAAGGAAGCGTGGTTAGGCCCGGTGATCGGCGCCATCACCGGTGCGATCACCGCGGTAACCGGCGTTTTCGTGATTCCCGCCGTACCCTATCTGCAGGCCATCGGCCTGGAAAAGGACGACCTGGTGCAGGCCCTGGGGCTGTCGTTCAGCGTCTCCACCCTGGCCCTGGCGGCAGCGCTCGGTCATAGCGGTGAACTGCTGCAACCGGCGGTGCTCGGGCTGTCTGCCCTGGCCCTGCTGCCTGCCCTGCTGGGTATGGCCGCCGGCCAGTGGCTGCGCAAGCGCATCAGTGCGGAGCGCTTCAAACGATGGTTCTTCATCGGCCTGTTGCTGCTCGGCGCCGAGCTGGCGTTACGCGGCCTCTGAGCTGACCTCATCAGGCCACGGCAGCCTGCGAGTGCTTGAGGCCGAACCATTGCAGTTCGGCCAGCAGCCCGACCGCCAAAGCCTGAGCGATGACGAAGGCATGGCCGAACAGGTTCGGCGACACCCATCCCACCACCAGCAACAGCAGGCTGTCGACCACCCAGACGACGTTGACTGCAATCACCGCCCAGATCGCCTGACGGCTGATTTCGGCGCGGTTGGCCAGCCACACCAGCATCGCCGCGAAGGGCAGCAACGCGCTGCCGGCGACCAGCAACAGCAGACGCGGCAGTTCGAGGAAGGCGCCCAGCCAGCCGGCCGCCAGTACCAGCAGCAGGCCGGTGAAACCGCTGAGCAGGCCATCGATCAGAAGAGCGTTACGTAGCATCGGGGAAGGTTGCAGTGTGTTCATGGCGAATCCTCCATAAGGGCACCGGAGTGGTGCCTGGCCTACAGAGTTCGCCGAAACCGGCAGCGCGTCGATTACCTGCCAGGTAATGGCTGACATGACCTGGCTGGACTATCGTGCAGGCCATGAACAGCCAATCCCAGACCGCCGGCGCCCTGTTGCGCCAGTGGCGCCAGCGGCGCCGCCTGAGCCAGCTCGACCTCGCCTGCGAGGCCGAGATTTCCACGCGTCATCTGAGCTTCGTCGAAACCGGACGCGCCCAGCCCAGCCGCGACATGCTGCTGCACCTGGCGGAACAGCTGGACATGCCCCTGCGCGAACGCAACCGCCTGCTCGCCGCCGCCGGCTTCGCCCCGCTGTACAGCCAGCACGACCTGGCCGACCCGGCGCTGGCACCGGCGCGCCAGGCCATCGAGCAATTGCTCAAGGCCCATGAGCCCTATCCGGCCCTGGCCATCGACCGCCAGTGGAACCTGCTGGCCGCCAACGCGGCAGCCACCGCCTTCCTCGCCGGCATGCCAGACTTTTTGCTCGGCCCACCGCTCAACGTGATGCGCCTGTCGCTGCACCCCGAAGGCCTGGCTCCGCGCATCGCCAACCTGGCGCTGTGGCGCGCGCACCTGCTGATGCGCCTGCAGCGCGACGCGGAGATCAGCGGCGACGAAACCCTGTTCGACCTGCTCGATGAGCTGCGCGGCTACCCGGCGCCGGCCGAAGTCCCTGCGCCACCGAGCGACGCCGTGCTGGTACCGCTGCAACTGCACAGCGAACAGGGCGTGCTCAGCCTGATCAGCACCATCACGGTGTTCGGCACACCGAATGACGTGACCCTCGCCGAACTGGCACTGGAGACCTTCTTCCCCGCCGACGCCTTCACCGCCGAGTACCTGCGCAATCTGATGAAAGGCCCCTGAACGGTGGCGATTTCCGACGAAATCACTCTTTCGGGTCATGCTCCGCTACGCTTGGCGCAGTAGTCTTGGCCGTGCGTCGTTGACGCTGCCAATGCATACCTGCTCAAAACAATAACAAGGAGCACCCCGGATGCGCTGTAAAGCACTGTTGCGTCATGCTTTTCTCTGGTCGCTCGGACTCTTCGTCGGACTTTCGCCCGTGGCCTTCGCCGAAGCCGTCAGCCCGCAGGAACAGATACAGATACACGCCAGCCGCGCCACCAGCAGCCTGATGCTGTTACGTGGTGAAGGTTTCCAGAAGACTCATCAGCAGCGCCTGGAAGCCGATCTGGCCGCTCTGGCCGGCGCCATGCAGAGCCTGCCGCAGGGCAGCGCCGAACTGGCAAGCGCCCATCAGGCCCTCGTTACCCAATTGCGCAACGGTGTTTCCTATGGCCCCGGTGACGAGAACGTGCCCTGGCGCTTTCCCGAAGACCTCAGCCGTGCCCTGCGCGACTTTCTCAGCGCGGCCCGCGCATTGCCCGGCGCCGAGGGGCAAAGCGAGCTGGCGGCGAAGGTCGAGTACCTCAGCGTGCAGTACCTCAGCCGTTCCTATCTGGGCACCTTCGAGATCGCCCGCGAGCAGCCCGGCACCTACCTCGGCCAGGACGAACGTCTGCTGTTGCCGGCCATCGACAGCGAGCTACAGGCGCTCAAGGAGCAATCCGATCCGCAGGTGAGCAAGTTGCAGACGCGCTGGAGCTATCTGCGCGCCGCGCTGGCCGACATGAACAGCCAGAGCAACACGCTGCAAAGCGTTTCCGGCCGCCCCTTCGCGCCCATCACAGTGGATCGCCATGCGCGCTCGATGACGACCCAGTGGATGGCGATGTACTAGAAAGGCTCGCGGCTAAAGCCCCTCCCACAGTCTCTCGAGCTTGTGGGGGGACTTCAGCCGCGCTCCGGCGATTTCGTAGGAGCCGCGCCCCGCGGCGAATCGTGCCGACAACGCCAATCGGGCGCCACGGCGATGATCGTTTCGCGCCGGGGCGGCGCTCCTACAGCTAGGACAGAGTCAGGCCAGCGCTTTCTTCTCGCGAATGCAGGTCGGCCCGGCGATTTCCACCACGGCATGCTCGACTTCCTTGCGCAGGCCGAGCAGGAAGGCCAGTTCAGCGACCACGAACAGCGGGCCGACTACCAGCCCCATGATGTCGTCGACGAACGCCGGCTTGCGCCCTTCGTAGTAGTGGCCGATGAACTGGATGATCCAGCCGACCACGAACAGACCGATGCCGGCTGACAGCCACATCGCGGTGGAGGCGCTCGCCAGGCCGGCTCCAGCCCACAGGCACAGCCCCAGCAGCAGCGTCATGAGCAAACCGAAGCGGGTATCCAGGCGCAGATAGAACACGGCAGCGGCCAGGGCAGTAAGGGTGGCAGGCGCCAGCCAGAGGCCGGCGAGCTCGAAGCCCGGGCGCGACAGCAGCACGGCGACGGCCAGCACGATCATCGGGATACCGATGAAATGGCTGGCGATGTTGCGTCGGTCGCGGTGGTAGGCGGCATACTGCGCCAGGTGATCGACGAGGGTTTTCATTGTTATCGTCCTCATATGTGAAACAGGCCAAAGCATGATCACCTCGCCGCGACCCGACGCACTGTCGGCTAGCCGACAATGGCGCCGCGCAACCTCACAGGAGCCGTAATGCCCGACCCCCGCCGCTACGTCAGCCAGCTGAGCCAGGGCCACTGGTTCGCCGCACTGCCCCAGGCGTTGAGTCAGAGCCTGCTGGACATGGCCCAGGTGCAGCGCCTGGACGCCGGCCAGCGGCTGTTTCGCCGTGGCGACAAACCCAGCGGGCTGTATGCGGTGGTGGAAGGTGCAGTGCGTGTCGGCGCCGTCAGCGAGAACGGCAAGGAGGCGCTGCTGACCCTGGTCGAGCCGCCTTACTGGTTCGGCGAGATTTCCCTGTTCGATGGCCTGCCGCGCACCCACGATGCCTTCGCCGAAAGCCCCAGCACCCTGCTGCTGCTACCCCAGCATGAACTGCTCGCGCTGCTCGAGCGCCAGCCGCAGTACTGGCGCGACTTCGCCCTGCTGATGAGCCACAAGCTGCGCCTGGCCTTCATCGCTTTGGAGGACATGAGCCTGCTGCCCGCCGCGCCACGCCTAGCCCGACGCCTGCTGCTGATCGCCGAGAACTACGGCGAAAGCGAACCACGCCGGGTGCTGCACCTGGCCCAGGAACAGCTGGCGCTGATGCTCTCGCTGTCGCGCCAGACCACCAACCAGATCCTCAAGGACCTGCAGGCGCAAGGCGTGGTCCAGCTGACCTACGGCGAAATCGAGATTCTCGACTTCGAGCGCCTGCGCCAGCTGGCCTCCTGAACTGCCGGCGCCCTGCCACTGTCCAAGGCCTGTATTTTCCCGGTAGTTTCTGCATGTCCGATAGCGCCCGCACCCCGTTGCCCGATGTACTCGCCGGCCCGCTGCTGCGGCGCATGGAGCCTGGCCGGCTGGTGCTCTGGCTGGTGGCCAGTCGGGCGCTGGACCTGCAGCTGTGGCTGCAGGCCGACGGTGAACAGCCGCGCACTCAGAGCCTAGAAGCGCATTGTCAACGCCTGCCGCTGGGCCGCCACGCCGTGCTGCACCTGATCGACCTGCCGCTGGAGCAGGCGCTGCCGCAGGATGTGCGCATCGCCTATGACCTGCAGATCGTCGAGGACCAAGGCACTCGTGGCATGGCCGACTGGGCGCCGCACCTGCTCTACGACGGCGCCGAGCATGCTGATTTCGTCCTGCGCTCACGCGTCAACCACCTGCTCCACGGCTCCTGCCGCAAGCCGCACCACGCCGCTGCTGACGGCCTGCTCTGCGCCGACCGCCTGCTGGCCGGGCAGCACGACGCTGCCCAACGCCCGTCGTTGCTGCTGATGAGTGGCGACCAGGTCTACGTCGACGACGTCGCCGGGCCGATGCTGTGCGCCATTCACCAGCTGATCGCCCGCCTCGGTCTGTTCGACGAGTTTCTCGAAGGCGCCGTCGTCGAGGACAGCCAGGCGCTGTATGGCCATCCGGTCGGCTACTACCAACGCGCCGACCTGCTGCCGGCGGTGAAGAGCAACCAGACCCTGCGCGACAAGTTCTTCGGCGGTGTGGAAAAGCCGGTGTTCACCAGCAGCAGCGCCGACAACCACCTGGTGACCTTCGCCGAGATGATCGCCATGTATCTGCTGGTCTGGTCGCCGCTGCCCTGGACGCTGATCAGCGAAGAACAGCCGCCGCTGGACCAGCAACAACAGCAGCGTTATGCCGACGAGCGCCAGCGCATCGACGCCTTCCGCCAGAGTCTCGACCAGGCCGCGCGTGTGTTCGCCCACCTGCCGACGCTGATGATCTTCGACGACCATGACGTCACCGACGACTGGAACCTGTCCGCGCGCTGGGAGCAGACCGCCTACGGCCACCCCTTCTCCAAGCGCATCATCGGCAACGCCCTGCTCGCCTACCTGCTGTGCCAGGGCTGGGGCAACAACCCGGACGTGTTCGAGCAGCCGCTAAAGACCTTTGCCGAACTGCTGCAACAGCGCCAGAACGGCCACCTCCAGGCCGAGATGCAGGACGGGCTGATCGACCAGCTGCTGCATTTCGAGCAATGGCACTACGTGCTGCCGACCACCCCGGCGCTGCTGGTGCTGGATACGCGCACGCGCCGCTGGCGCAGCGAAGGGCACCTGTCGAAACCCTCGGGGCTGATGGACTGGGAGGCGCTGTGCGACTTCCAGCAGGCGCTGCTCGACCACCCCAGCTGCATCATCGTCTCGCCGGCACCGATGTTCGGGGTGAAGCTGATCGAGGGCATCCAGAAGCTGTTCACCTACGCCGGCCACCCGCTGATGGTCGATGCGGAAAACTGGATGGCCCATCGCGGCGCGGCCAGCGTGATGATGAACATCTTCCGCCACTCACGTACGCCGGGGGACTTCGTCATCCTCTCCGGCGATGTGCACTACTCCTTCGTCTACCGCGTGAGCATCCGTCACAAGCGCGCCAGCCCGACCATCTGGCAGATCACCAGCAGCGGCATCAAGAACGAATTTCCGCACAAATTGCTGGACTGGTTCGACCGCCTCAACCGCTGGCTCTATGCGCCCTGGTCGCCACTCAACTGGCTGACCAAGCGCCGGCGCATGCGCGTCACCCCGCTGATCCCCGACCGCAGCCGTGCCGGCGAACGCCTATGGAACGGTGCCGGCCTCGGCCAGGTGTTCTTCGACGACCAGGGCCGGCCCAAACGCATCATGCAGCTCAATGCCGATGGCTCGGCGCCCGCCACCTTCGTCGCCGAGCGCGAATCAGGCCAGGCCAAGGCGACGCAAGCCAGCCCCGCGAATAGCGGCGCGGTGAGCGGAGACGAGCACCTGCGCTGAGCAAGCGAAAGCAATCGCCCATAAAAAAACCGGAGCCTTTGCAGGCTCCGGTTGCGTTTCAGGCGAGGATCACTTGCCAGCGGTCAGCGCGCTGTAGCTGGTGATCAGGTTGCGGTAGTCCGGGATGTGATCCGAGCAGATCTTGGCCAGGCCTTCCACGTCGTTGCGCCAGTCGCGGTGCAGCTCGCAGGCTACGGCGAACCAGTTCATCAGTTGCGCGCCGGCTTGGGTCATGCGGCTCCAGGCCGAATCACGGGTGATCTGGTTGAAGGTGCCCGAGGCATCGGTCACCACGAACACGTCGAACCCTTCCTCGATGGCCGACAGGGCCGGGAACGCTACGCAGACTTCGGTGACCACACCGGCGATGATCAGTTGCTTCTTGCCGGTGGCCTTGATCGCCTTGACGAAGTCTTCGTTGTCCCAGGCGTTGATCTGGCCAGGGCGGGCGATGTACGGCGCGTCCGGGAACATTTCCTTCAGCTCGGGAACCAGCGGGCCGTTGGGGCCGGTTTCGAAGCTGGTGGTGAGGATGGTCGGCAGGTTGAAGAACTTGGCCAGATCAGCCAGCGCCAGCACGTTGTTCTTGAACTTGTCCGGCTCGATGTCGCGAACCAGGGAGAGCAGGCCGGCCTGGTGGTCGACCAGCAGTACTACGGCGTTGTCTTTGTCCAGGCGGTTGTAGGTGGCGTTGGTCATGGTGAAGGCCTCGAGTTGCTTTCGGTGTTTCCAGCTTAGCTGGAAGGTTGGTTTGGTCCAGCAGTGCGTCACTGCATGGAAGAAAGATTAAATTCGAGACGACCAATCGACTAGACTACGAAAATTGCCTCTAGCGTTCTATTTGGAGAACGATAAATGGAAGACCTCAACAGCCTCTATTACTTCACCCAAGTGGTGGAGCATGGCGGCTTCGCCGCGGCAGGGCGCGCGCTGGACATGCCCAAGTCCAAGCTCAGCCGGCGTATCGCCGAACTCGAGGAGCGCCTCGGCGTGCGTCTGCTGCACCGTACCAGCCGGCACCTGTCGCTCACCGAGATCGGCCAGGAGTATTACCGGCGCTGCCTGGCCATGCGCGTCGAGGCCGAAGGCGCGGCGGAGGTGATCGAGCGCAACCGAGCCGAACCACGCGGCCTGGTGCGCCTGGCCTGTCCGACGACACTGCTCAATTCCTGGGTCGGGCCGATGCTGACGCGCTACATGCTCAAGTACCCGTTGGTGGAGCTGTACATCGAGAGCACCAACCGCCGGGTGGATCTGCTGCATGAAGGCTTCGACGTGGCCCTGCGGGTGCGTTTTCCGCCGCTGGAAAACACCGACATGGTGATGAAGGTACTCGCCGCCAGCACCCAGTGCCTGGTGGGACACCCGGATCTGCTGGCCTCGCTGCCGAAGGATTTTCACCCCGAGGAACTCGGACGTCTGCCGAGCCTGCACTGGGGCGGCGCGCAGCGCGACTATCAGTGGGAGCTGCTCGGCCCTGACGATGGCAAACTGGTAATCACCCACCGGCCACGGATGATCACCGATGACCTGCGGGCCCTGCGCGACGGCGCGCTGGCAGGCGTGGGTATCGTCCACCTGCCCTGTGTGGCGGTGCGCGACGACGTGGCCGCCGGCAAGCTGGTGGAGATGCTGCCGGGCTGGGCGCCCAAGTGCGGCATCGTCCACGCCATCTTCCCGTCGCGGCGCGGGCTGCTGCCCTCGGTGCGCACCCTGATCGATTTTCTCGCCGAGGAATTCAGCCAGAGCGACATGGCCTAGAAATGCCGAAGGCGCCGTCAGCCAGGGCTAACGGCGCCTTCGGCGCAGGAAGATGAGCCGCCCAGCGGGTGCTGGGCGCCCATGGTGTCACGACGCGGCCTGGCCAACCTCGGCTGGCTGAGCGGCCTGCCGGGCCGGCATTAGGAAATGGTCGATACGGATCGTCACGCCGGCCGTCTGGAACTGCCGGGCGGCAGCCTCGATGCGCTGCTCGGCACGCGTTACCCGGCCGTGGTGGCGCAGATGCTCGAGCCAGGATTCGTCGAAGAAGAACTCCTGCCAGTGCCGCGGGTTCTCGCTGTTCTGCACCAGCCCCCAGGAGAAGGCACCGTTGCGCCGGCGCATGCGCGCCACTTCGCTCATCGCCTGGCGGAAGGCTGCAGCATGCTCGGCCGCGATGTCGTAGTGCAGGGTGACCATCACCGGGCCGCGCTCGAGATCGGCCTCGTCGGCGAGAATCGGCGCAGGCCAGTGCAGCGAAGGCGCGAGGTCTTCGCTTTCGGTGACCGGCAGCGGGAACCTGGCGCTCAGCAGCAGGCCCAGCACCAGGCAGCCGGCGGCGGCGAACAGCGCCAGCGGAATCGACGCATGGCTGGCGACGAAGCCCCAGAGCGCTCCACCGGCGGCCATGCTGCCGAAGAACACCAGGATGTACACCGACAGCGCCCGTGCCCGCACCCAGTCGGGCACCGAGGTCTGTGCGGCGACCTGCAGGCTGGACAGCACGGCGATCCACGCCGCGCCGCTGAGCAGCATCACCGGCAGCAGGGCGGCGAAGTGGCGTACGCTGGCCAGGGCCAGCAATACCAGCGCATAGAGCAAGCTGGCCAGCAGCACCAGGCGGTCACTGCTGATGCGCTCGCGAATGCGCGGCAACAGGGTGGCGCCGAGTACGGCACCGACGCCGACGCTGCCGAGCATCAGGCCGAAGTCGCTGGCGCTGCCCTGCAGCTCGCCACGCACGATCAGCGGCAGCAGCGACATGCCGGCGCTGGCCCCGACGAAGAACGCCGCCGCGCGCACCAGCACCGCCTGCAGCGGCCTGGAGGCACGGCTGTAGCGCCAGCCGGCGCGGATCGCGCCCAGCAGACGCTCGGCCGGGAAGGCCGCCACCTGGCGCTCGCGCTTCCAGGTCAGCAGCACGGCCATGACCGCGAAGAACGACAGGGCATTGAGGGCGAAGGTCGCCCAGGGGCCACTCAGGCTCACCAGCACGCCGGCGATGGCCGGGCCGAGCGCGCGGGCGACGTTGATGCCGAGGCTGGACAGGGCGATGGCTGAGGGCAGGTCACGCTTGCTCACCAGCTCCGGAGTCAGCGCCGACCAGGCCGGCATCATCAGCGCGGTGCCGACGCCCATGGCCAGGGTCATGCCCAGCAGCAGCCAGACACTGGTCAGCCCGAGCAGGGTAAGCGTTGCCAGTGCGGTAGCCACGGCGGCCATCCACAGCTGCACGCCCAGCAGGTAGCGGCGCTTGTCGACGATATCGGCCATGGCCCCGGCCGGCAGCGCCAGCAGGAACATCGGCGCCGACCCGGCGACCTGCACCAGCGCCACATGCATGGGGTTGGCCGACAGGCTGGTCATCAGCCAGCCGGCGCCGACTTCATGCATCCAGGTACCGATGTTCGAGGCAATGCTGGCCAGCCACAGCCAGCGGAAGGTGCGGTGGTTCAGGGCGCCCCAGGGCGACGGTTTGGCGGTGGTCATCTCGGCACTGGCCTTGTCGTGGGATGTTTTAGAATTCGGCGCACTGCCGCCAACCCGGCCGGGCTGGCGGCAGGCGAGCTCAGAAGGCGAAGCAGGAGCAGCCGAACGCGCCCCAGAAGCCCTGATGATCACTGACCGGCACATTGCTGCGGCGCGCACGATCATGCTGGTGCTGATGCACGGCGCAGGAGCC
>NZ_QYYB01000004.1:0-594345 GCF_018221585.1 Pseudomonas sp. KB-10 | reverse complement strand
TACAGCGCGCGGCGGATGAACTTGAATGCAGCGATGGCGATGATCACGCCGAGGACGATGCCCGCGACCTCGACGCCATCGGTCTTGGCAGCGGTCAGAGCGGCTTCGACGCCTTCAGGCAGGGCGGCTTGGGCTTGCTGTACGGCCAGCAGGCCAACAGCGGCGGAAGCACCGAGCGAGCGGCGCAGGACTTTCAGGTGTTGCATGGGGGTGTCTCCTACAGGTTGAGTGCCTTTTTCAGCACGAGAGCGCCGAAGACGATGGCGAACAGCACCAGGGCGTGTTCGCGGATCTGTGCATGGTCTTCAGCAGTTAGCCCGGTCGGGCTTATCTCACTGAGCGCGACGGTAGAGAGGGTGCCGACACAAACCGGGGTTTGGCCTGCGCTCTCCCATACGCCGTCGCACACAATGAAATTCATGGCGCCCCCTTACTCGGCCTGGCTAGGGTCGCGGAGGACCTCAGCCATGTCCTGGCAGTCGGGGCAGATGGTTTGGTGGGGCGCCGTATGCAGATCGGGCAGCCGGTCGGGCTGAGGGGCGGACTGGTTGTAGAGCTGGCCCATGGGCTGCCCACAGCAGTCGCACAGCACGCGATCAACGATCAGCACGGCGGCGCCCTCCCGTTAGGCCTTGGCCGCGTCCGGCTGGGTGCCGGTCGGCTTGGGCTGTTGTTGGGTGGCTTGCGGGGCGGCAGGCTTGCCGGCCTGAGCAGGCTTGGCCGACTCGACGTGCAGGACGATGAACTTGCCGGCGTTCTTGGAGCCGCGTTCGATCTCGGCGGTTACGCGGATGGTTTCGAGCACATCGAAGCCTTTGCAGGCCTCCCACACTTCGTCCAAGACGTCTTCGGCAACATTCATGGACATGAGCGAAACGCCGAGGTCTTTTTCGCCATCGGGTTCGTCACCGAAGAACAGTTTGACGAGCTTTACGTTGTCGAACTGGACGCGCTCAGCGCTGATGAATGCCAATTCCATAGTGGTGCGTGCCATGTTGTGTTTCCTCATTTAAGTTGCGCGTTAGTGCGCGGATTTACCTTTTGCAGGCCGAGTTAGTCCAGGCAGAGGAACTTGCTGTAGTTCTTCACTGCCAGGAATTACGAGGCTTGCAACGGGTTTGTGTACCTAGTTATACGCTATTAAAATTCAGAAAAACCATTCTTGAATAATTAACGTGTCAACTCTGACAATGGGCAATAAAGTGCAATAAAGAGCATTTCGTTAGTTGCCAGTTGTGAGTTTTATTCAAGTCTGATCATGTTCAACACCAAGGGCCTTGCCCTTGTCATCCCACTCTTGCCGCCGAGAGCTCGGGAGCGCGGGGCGGTGGAGCTGCCCCACACTCACGAGCGGAGGCTATTCAGGGTGGTGGGCGTTCAAGGGTGCGCTCCGCCCGTGCTTCCGTTCGCCGGATCGGTGAAGCATGATCCGACGAGCCGGGAGCGCGGCCCTTGACCTGTTCAGCATCGGCGGCGTTGGCCGGATCGCTGGGGGCGCACTGTTCGATCGCATTAGCGATGGCGTTTTGGAAGTGAAGGCCGACAGCGTTGACACTCGTTTGCAGGCTTACCAGCGTGACGCTCATGGCTGCAGCCGCACCAAAGAGAAACGGTGTGATCCAGTGCCAGAGCAGGGCGACCAGATAGCGGCCAACACGGAAAGAGACTGTCATGCGATCACCCCACCAGTTCGAACGGTTCGCGCAGGGGCACGAAGGGCGTTGGTTTGCCAGTGTCGAGCACAACGCTCCAGTACTTCGGCGGTCGGCTCGGTGGCGTGTGTTTCTCGCAGGTATAGGCCGGCGTAACGTGGGTCCGACCATTTACCTTGGACCATTGCACGGGGCGGCACTCGGTGCATGGTGTGGATCGGCAGGTAGCCGATGGAGACGATGCTGGGAGCGTCGACCAGTTTCGATTGACGTAGCACACAGAGCAGTCGCAATTCGCGAGGTGCGGCTGGTGCAGGTACTGGCTCAGGCTTTTCATTGGCCGACACCTCGGGCTTTACCTGGGTGAAGCTGGCTTGCAGGCGGGTGACGATTTCGGCGTTCAGGGAGCGGTTGGCCTGTTCGGCGGCTTGCTCTAGCTGGGCGCGGAGGGCTGGCGGCATGCGTAACTTGAATTGCGGGTCAGTGCGGCTCATGCGGCAGCCCTCACACCACGGACGCGGTAGAAATCGCGGGCGCGTTCCTGGGTCAGCCCCCAGTGACGACCAGGGCCGGACGGCAAGTCAGCGATTACGCGCTCTATATAGGCAGCGCAGTCGGCCTTGTTCGGGCCGGTGTGGACGCGGTGCCAGCGGCGTTGCTTGGTGGCGCCGTGCAGGGTGCAGGTCTCGACGACGTATTGAGTAGTCATTCAACCCACTCCTCTTCCATAAGCTTCTTGGTCAGCAGGGCGACGTTGACCATTACGTGGCGGCCTACCTTGAGGTGGGGCAGGTAGCCGTTGCGCATCCAGCCGCGAACGGTGTCGTGGTCTTCACTCATGCGAATCCAGTTTGCGAACTCGCGCCACGGCATCATCGGCGGCGGGTTCACAAGGTCTTTCAGCGTCAGGGGGATTCCTTCCATCGGAGTGGCCTTTGTTGCACTATGTTGGTCTTTGTTGGCAAAGCCGAGCTTTGCGTAAAATTTACTCCTGCGTAATATTTACACGGCATCGTGCCTGCGTAAAGGTTACGCACAATGATTTGTGTCTATATGGACTCTGTTCGAGATAGGGCGCTTCAATTGATTAGGGCCGTAGGACCGAAACGCCTAAGCGAGAAGGGCGGGAAGAACTACGACCGCTGGCGGAACATCAGCAGCGAGAAGATTCGTATCGGTACAGAGGAAATCGGCATCCTTGCAGATGCCTTTCCTGAGTACGCGCTTTGGCTAGTGAGCGGTAGGGTTGAGCCAGAGGGCGGACATAGAAGCCCGGATTACGACGAGGCCAACCGAAACTTGACCGATCAAGACGCGGGATAGCGATCACCCAGGAAGTAGCTAGGCGCTGGTACGCCCGCAAGGAGAGGAGATTCAAGGATGAAGGCTGATAGAAACGATGCACCGGAATGGCTAACCAGCCGACCACGCAAACGCGGCAATGCTGGGGTGATACTCGCAGGCGTGCTTGGCACGGTAGTTACCCTTGGTGCACTCAATGTGGCCGGCCAAGCCTTCCTGCAGACCACCGTAAAAAACCTAGCCGAGAACAGGCAGCAACCGAAGCCCAAGCCGATTGCAGAGATCACCCGAGCAGAGCCAACGCCCAGGAACGACTGGGACAAGATCGTGGAAGAGCAGGCAAGGCGAGACGCAATGTCTCAGCAACGATCTGAACAGCCCACTGGCTCAGGTGGCCATGCAGTCAAACAAACTGTGTTCAACGATCAGAATTACACTCCGAGAGGGGCTGACAACGTGCTCAGCTCTCGAGAAATTCCAAAGCCTGTAGCTCAAGAACAATCCCAAGAGACGTTGCGAGTTACTGGAATCAAGGAAGAGAGAAAGTTGAAAGATTTTTGCTGGGGAAAGGAAGGAAGCATTGAGCGGCGAAATTGTAGGTCACAAATCGGACTGAATCACAGGGATTAGCGTTTGATTAAGGGGCGGGCTTTAGTCCGTCCCAGTGAGCGAAGCGAACGGTTTGAACCACTAGTTAGGCTTTTAGATTATCCATGGGCCTTGCTCTCCATCGACGTAAATTTGCATGCATTCAAAATGGTCTGAGTTATCGCTGAGGTGTATTTCAATACCGTTATCCAGATAGATGGTTACTGTTCTTTCATCTGGTATTTGGCATGCAACTACGTTTATATTCATTATTTCAAAAAACTGCTGTGGCGGCCAAGCACCTGCTTGCCAAACCCCAATGGTTTGCCCGTGCTTAATAAGATGAATATCTGACTGAACCGCAAAATGATATTTCCCAAAACAAAATTGGATATCGAATTGACCAACCAACACTTGCGTCGTGAACTCACCAACGATTCCTGATAGATCTATGTCTTTGGGAATGCGGTACATAATTGCCTAACGATTAAGCTAAGGGGCCGGCTTCGCCGGTCCCTGCGAACGGAGTGAGCGCTTTGAGCGCATTGTTAGACGTTACACAGGTGTGCATTGTATAGCTCCATGAGCTTTTTAACTGTCAGCGGCTCAATGTTTCTTAGCGGTGGGCTCTTTCTGATGCCTGCTTTATACATGAGTAGCCTCAGGTAGTAGCTCCATGATAGAAGCTCAGCTTCGGTGTGAAAGTATTTTGACCAGTTTTCCTCAGGTGCTTGAGGTTTAAACTTTGTATTAAGCTCTTCAATTAGCTCTTCTGCGTCGTCGCCATCGATACCTAAATCATCAACGACTCTGCTGCTTAGGCTGACACTTGCGTGAGCGGATTTGTGCTTCTGTACTAGTTCAAGAAATTCGTCGTTGCTATCCATGGCTCTACGTCTAACGCCGTTGTAAGGGGCAGACAAACCAACGGTTTGGCTGTCCCGCGCAGGCCCGAAGGGCCGAAGTGAACTTGACAACTTTGTTATGCATTTCTGCACCACTTGGCTAACGTGCCAGAATAACCACGCTCAATTTTTGCCTTTGCAGTTTCAATTGTTGAGTAACCAGCTGCTGCCAAGACTCGCCAATGTTTATCGCAGTAAAACACCAAGATATCATCAGGATCGTCTTCATACCGGCACATGGCGAATGCAGCCGGATTATCGATTTCTATGTAATTATGATACATGGTGATCTTCCCTGTTTTCACAACAGTTTCATCCAGTACCACCCACTCGATAACCGTTGCTTCGTCTATTTTTTTAGGAGGCCTATCCATAGCACGATCTCACTACTTATACATAACGATTAAGCTAAGGGGCGGGCTTTAGCCCGTCCCAGCGAACGAAGTGAGCAATTTGAGCGCATTGTTATACGGCTATTTCGCATATGATTGTTTAGAGCCTAAATATCTAAGTATTTCTTGGCAGTCGGACTCGTAGCCATGGTTAGGTAGTTGGTTAATAAATTTTGCCCAATTCTTAAAGTGTTCTTTGTTTTCAGAGTGTGCAACCAGTTCGGCGTCAGAGCCTAGCTTTGACAAGACCTCTGAATAGCACATGTTCTGGCTAAATGAATTTGAAAAGACACCAGCATAGAAAAATATGGCAGCAGCCAAACTGCTTACAGCTATAGCATTAACAATTTTTAGCCACACTGCCTAGTCTCCATAGTCTTATAACGTTTGGTTAAGGGGCGGGCTTTAGCCCGTCCCAGTGAGCGAAGCGAACGGTTTGAACCACTTGTTAGAGGCTTACTCACCGGTTGGGTCAAAGAATAGGCCAAAACCTTGCTCCAGGAATGCAGTGACTTCGGCAACGCTTGTTTTATTTGGAAGAACTACGTCTTGTAGCTGAAGTGTTACCGCTTGGCTATTTACTTGATGAATTACATTTTTAACTTTCAACAGCGGATTAAATTCCGAAGCTGCCGGGAATTTATGCCCGTTCGGTGAAGCAAGGAACGAAACGATTTCTCCGATTCGAGGCAGTGCGTTGAGTTCAACTTTTCCTGATATCACCCCTTCGGCAGATGGAGCAGATGTGAATATCGAAAAATCTATGTCAATACGCATGAACTGAATAAGCCTCTAACGTTTGGTTAAGGGGCGGGCTTTAGCCCGTCCCAGTGAGCGAAGCGAACGATTTGAACCACTTGTTAGGCTACCGCTACTTATCATTGATTGATAGCGCAATAAAAAATGAGGCAAATATTGTAAGCAAAAGCACTAATAAAGTAACCCATTCAAAGCGATTGAAATTCTTAAACGGGAATGGAAATAGCCCTGGCCGTTTATTTCCAACCCTTCGGAAATGGTAGCTAATCAGAAGATTTCCACCCACGATCCATATGACTGCAGCAAATACTAAAATAGCCAAACTAACTGGAGAGTTCGCTGCAATGATTTTTTCTAGTAGGGGTAATGCATCAAGTTGAGAGGTCTGCGTCATAGAGGAGTTAGCCTAACGATTAAGCTAAGGGGCCGGCTTCGCCGGTCCCAGCGAACGGAGTGAGCGCTTTGAGCGCATTGTTAGCGGCCATGCTCACCAAAGCGTCTCCACGTTTACTGCCACTTCTGGTTTGAGAGTAATAACACAAAGCGTTTCCCGGTCAGAGGTGGCCTTGAGGAATAACTGCTCTTTCCCGTTGATGGTCTGAAATATCCACTCAGTAACCATGACTAGCTTGAGTTTTATAAGAGTTCGGTCTGCTTGATGCCACTCAATGAAAAACTCAGCTTCATCTGGTGCAACTGTAGCTATGACGGTGTCTGGGCCTCGCGTTGTAATAAAGCGTGCGCCATAGAGCCAGCCCATTTCATGTATCCATCCAGGCTCGGATTCAAAAAACTCGATAAAGCTGAGGAGTTCCAATTTATTGCTCATGGCTGCTAACGTTTGGTTAAGGGGCCGGCTTTAGCCGGTCTCTCAGTGAGCGAAGCGAACGACTTGAACCAATTGTTATGCATAGTGGTGGTAAAGCGCCGCAATTTTTTCACAAACTGTCGCCCACTCGTTTTTCTTCACGATCCCAGATAGAACAGGCACCAAAGAAGTACAGCCTCGGTAGTAATGAATGCGTTTGTATCTATGAAAAGTTTCAATGCACGAATCATTCACTACAACCAAACCTACACCAACTGCGTCCGATACTGCTTCTCGGACGCTGCTCTCAGGAGAATAGAAATATAGCTTGTCTGCTAGTTTTGGCACCACGGTCTCCACTATTGCTTTAACCAGCGCAGGCTGCTCGGCAGCCTCAGCTAAAAACTCGATATTCTCTTTAGAAATGCGATATTTCATAGTGGTGCATAACGTTGCGTTCACCTGCGGATTGTAAGTAGCGCGTTGCGATAAACTTAGCGCAGCGATATTGCAAAAGCGCTACTTACAATGCGTCAGGTGCAATGCATTGTTATGTGATTTTACATTTTTGAAGAGCCATTGAAAAAGCCTGATTGCTTGCTTGCACAATACTTCCAGTCTTTTCCTCGCATGAAATCCAGTGCGAAATGCCTGATAGAGAAAAGCTCTTTTCAGATTGCAATTGCAGCTCAGTTAGCGCTTGAAATACACGATGTAATATTTCATTGGCATCTCTCAATAATCTGGGATTGGTGACGCCCGCGCCCTGAAATTCATACGACTCTCTAGACATTACCGTTAGTTGATGCCCATAGCTAAGCAAAAGCAAAGCCTTCTGGTGAGCATTTCGCTCATCAAGTTCTATTTGTATTTCTTCATTTTTCATACTTGATTTCACATAACGTTTGGTTAAGGGGCCGGCTTTAGCCGGTCCCGAGTGAGCGAAGCGAACGACTTGAACCATTTGTTAGGCCTTTAGTCTTCTTACCTGCTCAGAATACCAGTTGGAAAATTCTCTAGATGCTCGATAGAAAGAGAACTCTGTGCATCTGTAGGTTCTGACAACTTCTTGCTTGTAGTCGTAGTTGAGTATTTTGATGTGCTCACTTGGTGGCTTTAGAATAAAAGACTTTCCGCCTCGGTCGAACATTTCACCCCAGTTAGTAAGAAAATCAAATTTTGAATATTTTTCAGCATCTCTGATTGTTTCTTCTAATGTTCTGAGGTCGTCGATTTCTATATTTCCATGATGCCCATAAAGCGTGCCATCAAGGAAATTCCAAATTTCTATGTCGCTTAGGCTTTCTAGCTCTTTCGTCCATAGTGCATCTAGTCTTTTAGATGTTTCTTGGAAACTTGCGTGGCAATTGTATAAGCCGCAGTGTGGGTCATCAAAATCGCCGATTTGTGTGCCCGATACCCATATGCATAGCCGGCCCCATGGTTCAGAAGGCGGTTCTAAATGTGGCTCGATCATCGCCTCAATTGCGAAGTCTGACTTGTTGCCGAAGATCATCCGTGGATTGCCTAACTATTAATTAGGCGACATTGCTGTCGCATAAAATACCCGCTGGTGTCTGATAATCTGCCTAGAATTTCGCTAAGCCCTTGATTTTAATTAAGGTCAAAATGAGAAAAGCGACTTGGGCAGAAGGAAAAGCGACACGCAAAGCATCCAGATTTCAGACGATCCAGGGCGTTGTGATGGCTAGACGCTACCCGGAGCCCCTAATACTGTCTAGCTGAGTGTCGAAAAAGTGTCGAAATCAACGGGCGACAGAGTGCCGCAATGGGCAGGAAGGGAGGGGCGAAAGCCCCGATTTTGCTAGCTTTGGGCAGGGAAGGGCAGTAACGGGCAGCGCTTCAAATGGGTTCGATTCCCATCACCCGCTCCAGACAGTCAAGCAAAAGCCCCGTCATCACTGACGGGGCTTTTTCGTTTCTGAGCGTTTGAAAGGTTTGACCGCAAGGGCTCTCGCAGAAATGGATTACGTCAGCTGAACCAACCGAGACCAATTATTCCCCGGAACTTCTGCCCCCCAATGCCACCAGAAATCTATACATCCTTTCCTGGAGGCCCTTGGCGATGGAACAGTGGAACATCTGGCTTGAACGTGAGCTCTGGCTCAACGTGGCGATCGTCGTCGTCGCCACGGCGCTGATCTACAGCGTGCTGCGTGCCGTGGTCAGCACGCTGCACAAGCGGTTGATGGCCTGGTCGAAGGATCAGGATGGTAGTTGGCCGCACTTCATCGCCGTGGTGGTGGGCCGTACCAGCCGCGTGTTGCTGCTGGCCTTTTCCCTGTTGCTCGCGCTGCGCCTGCCGGAGCTGCCTGGCAGCTGGCAGAGCGCGTTGAGTCATACCTGGTTCGTTGCGCTGGCCTTGCAGGTCGCGTTGTGGGTCGATACTGGCGTGCGCTTGTGGTCGCGCAGTCTGGTGATGAAAAAGAGCGGCGCCTACAACCCGGTGATGACCACCATCATCAGCATCATGATCCTGATCGTGGTGTGGTCGGTGATGCTGTTGTCGATCCTGGCCAACCTGGGGGTGGACATCACCGCGCTGGTGGCCAGCCTGGGGGTCGGCGGTATCGCCGTGGCGCTGGCGGTGCAGACGGTGCTCAGCGATGTCTTCGCCTCACTGTCCATCGGCGTCGACAAGCCCTTCGAAATCGGCGATTTCGTGGTGTTCGGCGCGGTAGCCGGCACCATCGAGCATATCGGCCTGAAGACCACACGCATCCGCAGCCTCAGCGGCGAACAGGTGGTGTGCGCCAATGCCGACCTGCTCAAGCAGATCGTGCACAACTACAAGCGCATGAATACCCGCCGCATTGTCTTCAAGTTCGGCATCAGTTACGACACACCGAGCGACAAGGTTCGCCAGGTGTCGGAGCGGGTCGGCGACATCATCCGCGCCACGCCTAAGACCCGCTTCGACCGCGCGCATTTTCTCGGTTTCGACGAAAGCCAGCTGACCTTCGAAGTGGTGTATATCGTGCAGAGTTCGGACTACAACCAGTACATGGACATCCAGCAGGAGATCAATCTGCAACTGCTCGATGCCCTGCGCGACCTGGATGTGCGCTTCGCCCTGCCGCGTCGCGATCTGCGTCTGATGGGCGAGAGCATGCCGACCATCAAGGTCGCCGGCCAGCCGCAGCAGGCCCTGCCAGAGGAAGGCGAGCAGGATCAACATTTGCCGAGGTTTAACTAAGCCCCCTGAAAAGGCCGTCACAACGGATATGCGGGATAGCGGCTCGACCACGGAACAGTGCTGGTCAATCCGGAACCTGCGAATTGCATGGGCTCCCGCCTTGGTGGGAGCGACACCAAATCGTTGGTCTGGAACGCCCTTGAACGCAGGACTTGCGCGCTTCGCGCAACAAAGCCGTAACTGCCAACGGGTATATCTGCACATGACGCAGCGATAGAGTGGGCGTACAGGAGACTATGCCCATGACTTCGCCAAACCTCGAGTTGCAGTACTTCTTCGATCCGCTCTGTGGCTGGTGCTATGCCAGCGCGCCCGCGCTGGCAGGATTGGCCGAGCGTCATGGCAGCGCGCTGCGCATGATGCCGATAGGTCTGTTCATGCATCCTCGCCCCATGGCGACCATTGCCGAGCACGCCTGGCAAAACGACCAGCGCATCACCGCGCTCACCGGCCAACGCTTCAGCGAGGCTTATCGACTTCAGGTGCTGGAAGCAGCCGATGGGGTGTTCGATTCAACGCCGCTGACCCGGGCGCTGACTGCACTGGGGGAGCAGGACGCAGCGTTGGAGCCGCGCTTTTTGCACGCCGCCCAGCTTGCCCGCTATGTCGATGGCGTGGACACCTGCCGCGCAGAAGCCGTCGCGCGGATTGCGGTGGAGGTCGCGCACCGCGCAGGGTTGAATCTGGATACTCATGAGTTCGCCGCTTGCCTGCAAGACGATCATGCTCTAGCCGTAGCCACCGCTCGCCGTGTCGCCCTGGCCCAGCAGGCCATGCGGGCATTACCCGCCGCTGGCGTGCCGCAGTTGCTGGCCCGGATCGATGGCGAGCCCCAGGTGATCGCCGGGCAGCACCTGTATGGTGGCCCGCAACGGCTGCTGGAACATCTGCAGTCACTGCAGCCTGTGAGAGGCGGCCTCCGGTATCCAGCCCGCGATGAATAGTCGCCACGACGGTAGCTGTCCTAGCAGGCATCAGCTACCAGTCAGCCCGACAGGCTCTCCGTAAAATATCCGAAACGCTTAATACTCCCGCCTCCCGACAATGCATTATTAATCAGACGCTTGATTAGTTCTGCTTCGTATCGCTTGTCGTTTTTTTCAGCGAACTCGCCATAAGCGTTTGACATATTTTACGGCTTTGGCAGACTGCTCGCCCGTTGCGGCAATGACCGCGAGCCCGGTTCGGCGCACGCCAGCGGGGTGTCGCTCGCCAGTCGTGACGCGCCATGAAAACAACAATTCTGTCTGTCCAGGCGGCCTAGCGGGCATCGCTGACGCCGGACGACGGGCGAGCCACTGGTATTCATCCAATGCTGATCTGGTTTGTTGCGATCTACCTGCTGTTCACCGTCGGTGTCGGCTTCTATGCATCCACTCGCGTCAAGAACTCCAAGGATTTCGCCGCCGGCGGCAGGAGCATGTCCTTCCCTCTGGTCGCAGCCATGGTGTTCGCCACCTGGTTCGGTTCCGAAGCGCTGCTGGGCATTCCCGCTACCTTCATCGAGGAAGGCTTCGCCGGTATCGTCGAGGACCCGTTCGGCTCCTTCGGCTGCCTGATGCTGGTGGGCCTGATCTTCGCCCGTCCGCTGTATCGCATGAACCTGCTGACCATCGGCGACTTCTTCCGCAAGCGCTTTGGGCCGCACGTGGAGATCTTCACCAGCCTGGTGATCATCGGCTCTTACCTGGGCTGGGTGGCGGCGCAGCTGACTGCGCTGGGCGTGGTGTTCAACGTGCTCTCCGACGGCTCCATCAGCACCACCCAGGGCATGCTGATCGGCACGGCCATCGTGCTGCTCTACACCCTGTTCGGCGGCATGTGGTCGGTGGCGCTGACCGACTTCGTGCAGATGATCATCATCGTCCTCGGCCTGGTGTACCTGACGTGGCTGATCGGCGACATGGCCGGCGGCGCCGACGTGGTGATCAGCCATGCCGCAGCGGAGGGCAAGTTCACCTTCATGCATGCCTTCGAACCACGGGATATCGTCGCCTTCATCGCCGCGGCGGTGACCCTGATGCTCGGCTCCATCCCGCAGCAGGACGTGTATGCCCGGGTGATGTCGGCCAAGACCGAGAACATCGCCGCACGTGCCTCGATGGCTGGCGCTGTGTTCTATCTGTCGTTCTGCATGCTGCCGATCTTCCTCACCTACGCCGCCTCGCTGATCGATCCGGCGATGGTGCAGAAGTGGCTGGCCGAGGACGCCCAGATGATCCTTCCGCACCTGATCATGGAGCGTACGCCGCTGTTCGCTCAGGTGATGTTCTTCGGTGCGCTGCTGTCGGCGATCATGTCCACCGCCTCGGGCACGCTGCTGGCGCCTTCGGTGACCTTCACCGAGAACATCCTGAAGAACTTCGTACCGGCGATGAGCGACCGCCAGTTCCTGCTGGCCATGCGCGTGAGCGTGGTGGCGATGACCATCGCGACTTCGGTATTCGCTCTGCACTCCACGGCGAGCATCTACGAGATGGTCGGCAACGCCTACAAGGTGACGCTGGTGGCCGCCGTAGTGCCGCTGTTCGCCGGCCTGTTCTGGAAGCGTGCGACCACTCAGGGCGCGCTGCTGGCAATCACTATGGGCCTGTCGAGCTGGATTGCCCTGGAGCTGACCTATCAGGAAGGCGATTTCTGGCCGCCGCAGCTGGCCGGTCTGCTGATCAGCCTGGCGGGCATGCTGGTCGGCTCGCTGATGCCGCAGTTCAGCCGCGACCGCGGCGCGAGCGTGCAGGCCATCACCGCCTCGGCCAATGCCTGAAGCCTGGCGCCCTCCTCGCTCGAGGAGGGCGCTTTGCCATCATATAAGTCTTTGAAAAACATAATTTTTCTATCTTCACATCGACAGCGGTGACGGCTACTCTGCCGCCCCATGATTCGATACCTACTACCCCTGCTCTGCTGTTTCACAACCCTTTCCCTGCACGCGGCACCCGCCACTTTCGCCGAGGCCAAGCGCCTGGCCTGGCGGCTGTATGCCAAGCAGTCCACCGAGTTCTATTGCGGCTGCAAGTACAGCGGCAATCGGGTCGATCTGCGCTCCTGCGGCTATACGCCGCGCAAGAACGCGGGTCGCGCCCAGCGCATCGAGTGGGAGCATATCGTCCCGGCCTGGGTGATCGGCCATCAGCGCCAGTGCTGGCAGAAAGGCGGCCGCAAGAACTGCGCGGCCAACGATGCGCAGTTTCGCAAGGCCGAAGCCGACCTGCACAACCTGGTGCCGAGCATCGGCGAGGTGAATGGCGACCGCAGCAACTACAGCTTCGCCTGGCTGCCGCAGAAACCGCATCAGTACGGGCAATGCGAGACGGTGGTGGATTTCAAGGCGCGCAAGGTGATGCCGCGCGCGGCGATCCGCGGAATGATCGCACGCACCTACCTCTATATGTCCGACCGCTACAAGCTGCGCCTGTCGAAGCAGGATCGCCAGCTCTATGAGGCCTGGAGCAAGGCTTACCCGGTCAAACCCTGGGAACAGCAGCGCAACCAGCAGGTGGCTTGCGTGATGGGCTGGGGCAACCCTTATGTAGGCAAGGTGGATATGAGCCGCTGTGTGCGCAAGCGTGCGTAGGTCGCTGGATACGAAGGGTCGCGACTGAAGCCCCTCCCGCAGATGCGGGAGATTTGTGGGAGGGGCTTCAGCCGCGATTAGAACTTCTACCGCTGCCCAAACCGCCCTGATGCTTTTGTCCGGCACATCGTTCAGATGCAATCCGGGACGCTCACAGCATCGCGGCTGAAGCCGCTCCTACGGGGGGCGTTGCAGCGTGGCGGGCTACGCCAGGCGCTGCAACTCCCGGCGCACCATGTTGGCGAACTCCGGCGGGCTGAGCTGGTACAGCTCCTGGGCCACCCAGGGTAACCAGCGCCCCTGCAGCTCGGCCCTGCGCGCCAGCAGGCGCTGGGCCTCGGCTTCGGCGCGTGCCTGGTGCTCGCGGTGGTAGTCGGCGCGGCTCGGTTTTTCTGTGCTCACGGTGTTGCCCTTTTCCTCATGCGCGGCAGAGCAGGCATAATCGCCGCCTGTTCGCCCATTTCGACTGTCATCAATGCGTATCCACGTCAGTTTCATCGACCGCGTCGGCATCACCCAGGAAGTCCTGGCACTGCTCGGCGGGCGCAATCTGAACCTCGATGCGGTGGAGATGGTACCGCCAAACGTCTATATCGATGCACCGACCCTGAGCGCCGCGGTGCTCGAGGAGCTGCGCGGCGCGCTGCTGCAGGTGCACGGTGTGCGGAGCGTGGAGGTGGTGGACATTCTGCCCGGCCAGCGTCGCCGCCTGCAGCTCGACGCCCTGCTGGCGGCCATGCCCGACCCGGTGCTGGCGGTGGACGATCGCGCCACCGTACTGCTGGCCAACCCGGCGCTGGTGGACTTGTGCGGCCGCACGCCCGAAGGCCTGAGCATCGCTGCGCTGTTCGCCGATGACGAGCTGCAGCAATCGCTGCTTGCCGCCGGTTTCCATCAGCCGCTGCGTGAGGTGCATTTCGCCGGCCAGCCGCTGCTGCTCGACGCCCAGCCGATCACCGAAGACGGTCGCCTGACCGGTGGCCTGCTCACCCTTTACGCCCCGAGCCGCATGGGCCAGCGCCTGGCCGCGCTGCATCATGATCATGCCGAGGGCTTCGATTCGCTGCTCGGCGAATCGGCGCCGATTCGCGCGCTCAAGGCCCGCGCCCTGCGCGTGGCGTCGCTGGACGCGCCGCTCTTGATCCACGGCGAAACCGGTACCGGCAAGGAGCTGGTGGCACGCGCCTGTCATACCGTCAGCGTGCGCCGCAATGCGCCCTTCCTGGCCCTGAACTGCGCCGCCCTGCCGGAGAACCTGGCCGAGAGCGAACTGTTCGGCTACGCCCCCGGCGCCTTTACCGGCGCCCAGCGCGGCGGCAAGCCGGGGCTGCTGGAGCTGGCCAACCAGGGCACGGTGTTTCTCGACGAAATCGGCGAAATGTCGCCCTATCTGCAGGCCAAGTTGCTGCGCTTTCTCAGCGACGGCAGCTTCCGCCGCGTCGGTGGCGACCGCGAGGTGAAGGTGGACGTGCGCATCCTCAGCGCCACCCACCGTGATCTGGAAAAGATGGTGGCCGAAGGCAGCTTCCGCGAAGACCTGTTCTACCGCCTCAACGTGCTCAATCTGGAAGTGCCGCCGCTGCGCGAGCGCGGCCAGGACATCCTGCTGCTGGCCCAGCACTTCATGGCCCAGGCCTGCGCGCAGATCCAGCGCCTGCCCTGCCGCCTGGCGCCGACCACCTTCCCGGCACTGCTGGCCGGGCGTTGGCCGGGCAACGTGCGCCAGTTGCAGAACGTGATCTTCCGCGCCGCCGCGATCTGCGACAGCAACTGGGTGGAGATGGACGATCTGGATATTGCCGGCACCGAAGTGGCGCCGAAGGTCGCAGGGGAAGTCGCCAGCCTGGAACAGGCCATGGACGAATACGAGAAGGCGCTGCTGGAAAAGCTCTACGACAGCCACCCCTCCAGCCGCCAGCTGGCCGCACGCCTGGGCACCTCGCACACGGCCATCGCCAAGCGCCTGCGCAAGTACGGGATTCCGGGCAAGCATTAAGGCCAGGCTTAACAAGCGGACCACTCGCCCTTGTAGGGTGGGTTAGGCGCCTGTCGCAAATACTGAGGCCCCCGAAGGTCCCGATGCGCCGTAACCCACCATCGGCGCAACGCGGAAGATCGCCCGGTGGGTTACGCGGCGCACCACGACCGCAGTGCCTGAGAACTCACCTATTGGCGCCGCTAACCCACCCTACGATTCTCGGCGTTGAGTCAGATCGGCGTGGTGCTGGTCGGCACCTTGATCAGCCCACAGGCCACACGCGCCCCGCCGCCGCCCAGCGGCTGCGGATGATCGGCGTGGTTGTCGCCGCCTGCGTGAATCATCAGCGAGCGATTGTGCAGGTCCTGCAGGCTCTTGAGCCGCGGCGCCAGCACCGGCTGGCTGGCCTTGCCGTCCTCGGTCACCAGCAGTGCGGGCAGGTCGCCCATGTGGGCATTGTCTTCCCAGGGGAAGCCATGGCGGCCGGCGTTCTGCGGGTCCCAGTGGCCACCTGCTGCGCCGGCCGGCGTCAGCTTGCCATCCACCTCCGCGGCGTTGCAGTTGGGCTCGGTGTGCACGTGAAAGCCATGCACGCCAGGTTCCAGCCCCTGCAGATCAGGGGTGAATACCAGCCCGTAGGCCGACTGGCTGATGGTCACGGTGCCGATGGACGCGCCGGTACCTTTCTCGGTGGCCTGCTCCAGCGTCACGGTAACCGTCTCGTTGGCCTGCAGACTGGTGGCGCCAAGCAGCGCGAATGCCAGGGGGATCAGGGGTTTCATGTCGATCTATCTCCTTGTCGATGAAGCCTCCCAGTTACCGACCTTCGATCCTCTAAGCGGTTCCAGCCATATGCTGTATCGATATCGATCCACCGTAACGATTCAGCAACAAAGACCTGCAGGCCGCGCCGCGGCTCGTGCGACGCAAACTTTTCCATTTGCGACGCATGGTTTCGTATCGATATCGTTCCAGAGCATTGCTTGCCGTCGCTGAAAATTTATATAAGTATTTGTTTTTATTGAGTTTTTTACCATTGGCACTGGCATTGCAAACGCCCACCCACCTGCCCGCCACCCAAGAAGCGGACATCTTTACCCCTGAGGAGTTGACATGAGCGAGTTGCGTTTCACCGCCGATCACGAATGGCTGCGTCTGGACAACGATGGTCTGGTTACCGTCGGCATCACCCATTACGCCCAGGACGCGCTCGGCGACGTGGTGTACGTACAGCTGCCGGAAGTGAAGGCCTACGCCCAGGGCGAAGAGGTGGCGGTGCTGGAGTCGGTGAAGGCCGCCAGCAACATCGTCATGCCGCTGGATGGCGAGATCGTCGAAATCAACGCCGACCTGGAAGGCAGCCCGGAACTGGTCAACGAGTCGCCGCTGGACAAGGCCTGGTTCTTCCGTATGCGCCTGGCCGACAACGCCGTGCTGGCCGACCTGCTGGACAAGGCCGGCTATGATCGTCTGTTGAACGCCAACGCCGACGCCTGAGTGACCGCCATGACCAAGCTCGATACCCAGAACGAATTCATCGCCCGCCACATCGGCCCGCGCGATGCCGACACCGCCGCCATGCTCGAACTGCTCGGCTATGACTCGGTGGACGCGCTGACCAATGCCGTGATCCCCGAGAGCATCAAGGGCACCAGCATCCTCGGTGAGCAGCCGGGCCTGTCGGAAGCCGACGCCCTGGCCAGGATCAAGGCCATCGCCGCGAAGAACCTGCAGTTCAAGAACTACATCGGCCAGGGTTACTACGGCACCCACACGCCGAGCCCGATCCTGCGCAACCTGCTGGAAAACCCGGCCTGGTACACCGCCTACACCCCGTACCAGCCGGAGATTTCCCAGGGCCGCCTGGAAGCGCTGCTGAACTTCCAGACCCTGATCAGCGACCTCACCGGCATGCAGATCGCCAACGCATCCTTGCTCGACGAAGCCACCGCTGCCGCCGAAGCCATGACCTTCTGCAAGCGTCTGTCGAAGAACAAGGCCGCCAACACCTTCTTCGTTTCCCAGCACTGCCACCCGCAGACCCTCGATGTGCTGCGCACCCGTGCCGAGCCGCTGGGCATCGACATCGAAGTCGGCGACGAAGCCACTATTACCGACGCCAGCGCCTACTTCGGCGCGCTGCTGCAGTACCCGGCGAGCAACGGCGACATCTTCGACTACCGCGCCCTGGTCGAGCGCTTCCACGCCGCCAATGCCCTGGTCGCCGTGGCCGCTGACCTGCTGGCCCTGACCCTGCTCACCCCGCCGGGCGAGTTCGGCGCCGACGTCGCCCTGGGCAGCGCCCAGCGCTTCGGTGTGCCGCTGGGCTTCGGTGGCCCGCACGCTGCGTACTTCGCCACCCGCGACGCGTTCAAGCGCGACATGCCGGGCCGTCTGGTGGGCATGTCGGTGGACCGTTTCGGCAAGCCGGCCCTGCGCCTGGCCATGCAGACCCGCGAGCAGCACATCCGCCGCGAGAAGGCCACCAGTAACATCTGTACCGCCCAGGTACTGCTGGCCAACATCGCCAGCATGTACGCCGTGTACCACGGCCCGAAAGGCCTGACCGCCATCGCGCAGCGCCTGCACAGCTTCACCGCCATCCTCGCCCTGGGCCTGACCAAGCTGGGCCACAGCGTCGAGCAGCAGCACTTCTTCGACACCCTGAGCATCAAGACCGGCGCCAAGACCGCCGAGCTGCATGCCAAGGCCCGTGCCGCCGGCATCAACCTGCGCGAGATCGACGCCGAGCGTCTGGGTCTGTCGCTGGACGAAACCACCGACCAGGCCGCCGTGGAAGCCCTGCTGGCGCTGTTCGCCGGCGATCAGGCCGCCCCGGCCGTCAGCGAGCTGGCCGCACAGGTCGCCAGCCGCCTGCCCCACGGCCTGCTGCGCCAGTCGGCGATCCTGCAGCACGAAGTGTTCAACCGCTACCACAGCGAAACCGAGCTGATGCGCTACCTGCGCAAGCTGGCCGACAAGGACCTGGCCCTGGATCGCAGCATGATCCCGCTGGGCTCCTGCACCATGAAGCTCAACGCCGCCAGCGAGATGATCCCGGTCACCTGGCCGGAATTCGGCAATCTGCACCCCTTCGCTCCGGTCGAGCAGGCCGCGGGTTACACCCAGCTGACCAGCGAACTGGAAGCCATGCTCTGCGCCGCCACCGGCTACGACGCCGTGTCGCTGCAGCCCAACGCCGGTTCCCAGGGCGAGTACGCTGGTCTGCTGGCCATCCGCGCCTACCACCTGAGCCGTGGCGACGATCAGCGCGACATCTGCCTGATCCCGCAATCGGCCCACGGTACCAACCCGGCGACCGCCTCCATGGCCGGTATGCGCGTGGTGGTGACCGCCTGTGATGCGCGCGGCAACGTCGACATCGCCGATCTGAAGGCCAAGGCCGAAGAGCACAAGGATCGCCTGGCTGCGATCATGATCACCTACCCGTCCACCCACGGTGTGTTCGAGGAAGGCATCCGCGAGATCTGCCAGATCATCCACGCCAACGGCGGCCAGGTTTACATCGACGGCGCCAACATGAACGCCATGGTCGGCCTGTGCGCACCGGGTCAGTTCGGCGGCGATGTCTCGCACCTGAACCTGCACAAGACCTTCTGCATCCCGCACGGCGGTGGCGGCCCGGGCGTCGGCCCGATTGGCGTCAAGTCGCACCTGGCGCCGTTCCTGCCGGGCCATGGCCACATGGCACGCAAGGAAGGTGCGGTGAGCGCCGCGCCGTTCGGCAGCGCCAGCATCCTGCCGATCACCTGGATGTACATCACCATGATGGGCGGCAACGGCCTCAAGCGCGCGTCGCAGATGGCCATTCTCAACGCCAACTACATCGCCCGTCGTCTGGAAGAGCACTACCCGGTGCTGTACTCCGGCGAAGGCGGCCTGGTGGCGCACGAGTGCATCCTCGACATCCGTCCGCTCAAGGACAGCAGCGGCATTAGCGTCGACGACGTGGCCAAGCGCCTGATCGACTTCGGCTTCCACGCCCCGACCATGTCCTTCCCGGTGGCCGGCACCCTGATGATCGAGCCGACCGAGAGCGAGTCCAAGGAAGAGCTGGATCGCTTCTGCGACGCCATGATCGCCATCCGCGAGGAAATCCGTGCGGTCGAGCAGGGCCGTCTGGATAAAGACGACAATCCGCTGAAGAACGCCCCGCACACCGCCCTGGAACTGGTCGGCGAGTGGAACCACGCCTACAGCCGCGAGCAGGCCGTGTACCCGCTGGCGAGCCTGATCGAGGCCAAGTACTGGCCGCCGGTTGGCCGCGTCGACAACGTCTACGGCGACCGCAACCTGGTCTGCGCCTGCCCGTCCATCGAGGCGTATCAGGACGCGTAATGCGCTTGCCTCCCCTCTTCCGCTTACGGGAGAGGGGACCGTTCCGTTTCCAGCCGTAGCCCGGAAGCAATCCGGGGAAGCCGTGAAAAGCTCCCGGATTGCATCCGGGCTACCTCAAGCCGTTTCACGAAACGCCCGCCGCTAACAGCGCCGGGCCTTCTGAAGGAATTTCCCGATGACCACTGAAACCCTCGCCAAGACTCCGCTGCACGCCCTGCACATCGAACTCGGCGCGCGCATGGTGCCCTTCGCCGGCTATGACATGCCCGTGCAGTACCCGCTGGGCGTGATGAAGGAACATCTGCACACCCGCGACGCCGCCGGCCTGTTCGACGTGTCGCACATGGGCCAGATTCTGCTGCGTGGCGAAAACGCCGCGCGTGCCCTGGAAAGCCTGGTGCCGGTGGACATCATCGACCTGCCGGTGGGCCTGCAGCGCTACGCCATGTTCACCGATGCCCAGGGCGGCATCCTCGACGACCTGATGGTCGCCAACCTGGGTGACGACACCCTGTATCTGGTGGTCAACGCCGCCTGCAAGGATCAGGACCTGGCCCACCTGAACAAGCACATCGGCGAGCAATGCCAGATCGAGTGCCTGTTCGAGGAGCGCGCCCTGCTCGCCCTGCAGGGCCCGAAAGCGGTCGACGTGCTCGCCCGCCTGGCGCCTGAGGTGAGCAAGATGACCTTCATGCAGGTTGCCCGCGTGCGCCTGCTGGGCGGCGAATGCATCGTCAGCCGCAGCGGTTACACCGGCGAAGACGGCTTCGAGATTTCCGTCGCCGTCGACCAGGCCGAAGCCCTGGCGCGCAGCCTGCTGGCCGAAGCGGAAGTCGAGGCCATCGGCCTGGGCGCGCGCGACTCGCTGCGTCTGGAAGCCGGCCTGTGCCTGTATGGCCACGATATGAGCAGCGCCACCACGCCGATCGAGGCCAGCCTGCTGTGGGCGATCTCCAAGGTACGTCGCGAAGGTGGCGAGCGTGCCGGCAACTTCCCGGGCGCCGAGCGCGTGTTCGAGCAGCAGCAAAAAGGCGTGGCGCGCAAGCGCGTCGGCCTGCTGCCGCAGGAGCGTGTGCCGGTGCGTGAGGGCGCGGAAATCGTCGACGCCGACGGTACCGTGATCGGCCAGGTATGCAGCGGCGGCTTCGGTCCGACCCTCGGCGCACCGGTGGCCATGGGTTACGTCAATGCCAGCCACACCGCCGTCGACAGCGATGTCTGGGCCGTGGTGCGCGGCAAGCGCGTGGCGATGAAAGTGGCCAAGACGCCGTTCGTACCGCAGCGCTACTATCGCGGCTGATCCGCCACGTTGCCCTGCGCTGTAGGAGCCGCGCCTCGCGGCGAATACATCGAAAGACGCAAAAGCTTCGCCTCGGGGCGAGGCTCCTACACTCATTGCGCGCGCTCTGCTCCGTAGCCCGGATGCAATGCTGGGATGCCTGAAAAGCTCCCGGATTGCGCCCGGGCTACGTCGTTTCTACCCCCTGATCCGCTCGTAAGGGACGCGCTCACGCCCGGCGCGCAGCGTCTGCGCCCACCAGTTCAGCTGCACCAGCGTATGTGCCAGCGCCGAGTTGGCATGTCGCGGCTCGCTCAATCGTCCCTGTTCATCGAACTGCTCCCAGGCATTGGTGAAGCTCACCGAGCTACGCACCGTCATGGCATGCAGCTCTGCCAGCACCTGGCGCAACTGCTCCACCGCACGCAGCCCGCCGGATACCCCGCCATAGCTGACGAACCCCACCGGCCGCGCCTCCCAGGAGGCCGGTACCTCATCGATGAACTGCTTGAGCGCCGCCGGATAGCCGTGGTTGTACTCCGGCGTGACGATCAGAAAGGCGTCGGCACGCAGCAGATTCTGCAACGACTGATGGCGCTGCACGGCGATCGCCGGGTCCTCACCCGACTGGCGGAACATCACCGCGGGATCGACCAGGCTCAGCTCGAATTCGCTGCGCTGTTCAATCTGCTCACGCGCCCAGGCCACCACCTGGTCGCAGAAGCGCTCTTCGCGCACGCTGCCGTAAATCAGTACCAGTCGAATGCGGTCCTGCATGGAAATGCCCTCGGGGTTGTCTATCAAGGCCTGCGAGGGTAAAACCTCAACTTAACTTGAGGTCAACAGGAATTTGCATGGACACGCACCGTCCCTTCCACAAGCGCCCACTTAGCGTCGGCCAGGTCGCCGAGCGCAGTGGCGTGGCGGTTTCCACACTGCACTTTTACGAAGCCAAGGGGCTGATTCAGAGCCAGCGCAATGCCGGCAATCAACGGCGCTATCGGCGTGATGTACTGCGCCGCGTGGCGATCATCAAAGTGGCGCAGCGACTGGGCATTCCGCTGGCAGATATCGGTGCGGCGCTCGCCACCCTCCCCTGCGATCACATCCCCACGGCAGCGGACTGGCAGCAACTATCGGAGCAGTGGCAACGCGATCTGGATGCCCGCATCGAGCAGATGACGCGACTGCGTGACCAGCTCACCGGCTGCATCGGTTGCGGTTGCCTGTCGATGCAGAACTGCCCATTACGCAACCCCAAGGACGAACTCAGCGAACAGGGCGTCGGGGCACGTCTGCTGGAGACGGATTAATCCTCCAGGCAGTTGCGCCGACTGCTGAACGACTCGCGCCGAATGTCGCGCACATCCAGGGAGATCGCCGGCACCTGCGGCAGGCGTTGCGCCAGGGCATGCACGACGTAGCGACAGCGCCCGTATCGCCATCGCTGCGCCCAGTACATAAAAGATCAGGCCCGAACAACCCTGACTCACCACCGAGACAGTGATGTAGCCCTTGCTACGCGCCCCTGCCGTCATACGTCATCACACAACAACCGCGCGACTTGCAGCCCTGTCTAAAGCGATCACGTCGCGCCATAACCGCTCACTTCCCCGGTTACAACCAAGCGTCATCTGTTTTTGCCACTCAGACTTTCGTCTAGTCACACGTTGACAAGCGATAAAAATGCTGTCGATAATCCGATCAGTTGTATGACGACATATGACAACGATAACAACAAGAATAAGGGCCAGAACATGACTACCCTCGCCTCTCCCTCAGCACAGCAGCGCCTCGCCTGCCCGGCCTTCATCGCCACCGCACGCCATAGACCCGGATTCGCCGGAGGCTGACGCCAGCCCTCCAGCAATGACCGGCCACCTTCGGCCGGCCGCTCGCCCTCGACAGGGCAAACACACATTCCCTTCATGCAGGCCCTGAGCAGGCCAGCAGGGGATGGTTCGTTCAAAAACTGGGAGCACAACAACAATGACCGCACGCAACATCATCCCATTGGCCCTGCTCGGCAGCACGGCTCTGGCCCTGGTTATGCCGACTGCCACGCACGCTGCCGGCTTCGTCGAAGACGCCAAAGTCACCCTCGGCTTGCGCAACTACTACTTCAATCGCAATTACCTCAATGGTACCGATCCCCTTATCCGCGGTGAGCGCCAGGGCCAGGCCGAAGGCTGGACCCAGAGCTTCATCCTCGATGCACGCTCCGGCTACACCCAGGGCACCGTTGGCTTCGGCCTCGACGTACTCGGCCTGTACAGCATCAAGCTGGATGGCAACCGTGGCGCCGCCAACACCCAACTGATGCCGATTCACGATGACGGTGAAGCAGCCGATCAATACGGCCGTACTGCCGTGGCCGCCAAGGCGAAAATCTCCAAGACCGAACTGAAAGTCGGTGAGTGGTTCGCCGTGCTGCCGATCCTGCGTGCTGACGACGGTCGCTCGCTGCCGCAAACCTTCCAGGGTGCACAGATCACTTCCAACGAAATCGACGGCCTGACCCTGTACGGTGGTCAGTTCTGGAAGAACAGCCAGCGTCACGATGCCAGCCGTGAAGACATGTCGTTCAGCGGTGTTGAGGGTGATGATTTCAACTTCGGCGGTGGTGAGTACCGCTTCAACGGCAACAGCACCATGGTCGGCGTCTGGCACGCGCGCCTGGAAGATGTGTACAAGCAGAGCTTCGTGCAGCTGACCCACAGCCAACCGGTCGGTGACTGGGTACTGGGCGCCAACCTGGGCTACTTCAACGGCAAGGACGAAGGCGCGGCCAAAGCCGGCGATCTGGACAACAAGGTGTATCAGGGCGCGCTGTCGGCCAAGAGAGGCAACAATACCTTTCAGGTCACCTACCAGCGCCTGAGCGGTGATACCAAGTTCCTGCGTATCGATGGCGCCAGTGGTGGCATGCTGGTCAACGACGGCTTCCTGTCGGCCTTCGACAACCCCGAGGAACGCTCCTGGCAGCTACGTCATGACTACAACTTCGCAGGCCTCGGCATCCCGGGCCTGACCCTGATGAACCGCTATACCAGCGGCTCCAATATCCATGCCGGCGGTCGCACCGACGCCGAAGAGTGGAGCCGGGAGACCGAGCTGGCGTACACCATTCAGGAAGGCACCCTGAAGAACCTCAACGTGCGCTGGCGTAACTCCGACGTCCGCCGCGACGTTGGCCAGGATCTGCATGAGAACCGCCTGATCATCAACTATCCGCTTTCGATTCTGTAATACCGGACGTTTCACTACGTCCAATTGACTCCTGTGTGTTAACGGCACTTTATGCCCGTCTTCGTGACGGGCTTTTTTTGTTTATCAGTTTGGCCGCCAGCCGAGACTGTACGCAGAGCGGCCGAGCCTGGACAGGCCGTTTCAGCGCAAGCGCCCGACCATCTGCGCCAGCACCGTCAGAACCTCCCGCCCCAGCTTCTGCGAACGCGCGCCATTCCAGCCGGTGCGCGGCTGCGGGTTGTCGTCGTGATCCTTGAACGGCATCTCGATAGTGAACGACAAACAATCGAAGGCCTCGCCCACCGCGTTGCAGGCCAGGGTCAGGTTGGCCTGGCCCGGCTCGTCGCGCGGGTAGCCGAAACGGGTCTGAAACTCAGCGCCGATGCCGACCAGGCGGCTGCGGAAGTCCTCCTCCAGCGCAGCCAGGCGCGGGGTGTAGCCGGGGTTGCCTTCGCAGCCGGCGGTGAACACGTGAGGAATTTCCTCGTCGCCGTGGATATCGAGGAACAGATCGACGCCGATGCGCTGCATATGCTGCAGCACGAACAGCACTTCCGGGCTGCGCTCGGAGCTGGCCGACTGCCAGGCGCGATTGAGGTCCTGTCCGGCGTAATTGGTGCGCAGGTGACCGCGATAGGCGCCATCCGGGTTCATGTTCGGCACCAGGTAGAATTCGGCCTCGGCCAGCAGCCCCTGGACCTCGGCGTCATGTGGGTCCTGCAAGCGTTCGATCAGCCCCTCCATGAACCACTCGGCCATGTGCTCGCCGGGGTGCTGCTGGGCGATGATCCATAGCTTGCGCGCGGCGCCTGCCTGGCCGCCGATGCGCAGCAGCTGGATATCGCGCCCTTCCAGGCTTCTGCCGCTGGCCACCAGCTCGGCACCGCGCTCCAGCGCCTTGGCGATCAAGCCTTCATGCCGCGCTCGCGGGTAAGGTTCGAAGTAGGCAAAGCGCACGCTCGCGTGCTCGGCCTGCAGCTCGAATCGCAGCTGACCGTCTTCGAAACGGGTCGGCACGCGAAACCAGTCCTGCTGGTCGTAACTGGCCAACGCCTGGTAGCCGTCCCAGGCGCGGTTATAAGCCGACTGCCCGGCATTGGTCAGGCTGAAGCCATAACGCTGGCCAGGCTGCAGGCCATCGACCTGAAAGTGAAACCACTGGAAATGATGGCTGTTGAGGTCCGGCCGCATGGCCAGCAGCACACGCTGCGGGTCACTGGCGTCGATGACCTGGATATTGCCGCTGTCGAAATCCGCACTGATCTTCATGGCTGCCTCGTGAGCGAAGTCGGCGCTCAGGATTGCAGTTCATGGCGCGGGTGTGAAGTCGTCACTGCACAGATGCACTTGAGCGAACTAAGGTGTGCGAGGCAGGCCTAACAGCGACTTGCCTCGTTTTCTCGCTCAGGGAGCCACCGTCATGCCCAGTCCATTCAACCGATTGCACACCGCCACCGCCCTGCTCGCCTTCATGCTATTGGCAGGCTGCGCCGGACGTGAGCCTGATGCCGCCAAGCCTGACGAGCAGCCGCAGGCAGAACAGCCCATCACTCAGACCGAGCAGGATCAGCTGCGCCAGCAGGCCCAGCGCGGCGATCTGGACAGCCAGTTCCAGCTCGGCAGCAGCTACTTCGTCGGCCAGCCGGAGAAGAATCTCAAGCAGGCCGAGTACTGGTGGAAGCAGGCCGCCGACAAGGGCCACGCCATGGCCGCGGTGAGCCTGGCTTACCTCTATACCGGGCGTGATGCGCCGGAGTTCGCCAACCAGCAGGGCATGCTCAAGTACCTCAACCAGTCGGCCGCTGCAGGCAACCCCATGGCTCAGCATGTGCTGGGCAATCTCTACCGTCGCGGCGAGGGCGGTGTTTCGCGTGACCCGGACCAGGCCCAGCGCCTGTACCAGAGCGCCTGCCAGCAGAATTACGAGCCGTCCTGCATGGCGCTGGGTCGTCAGTAGGTCGAACGGTCAAGGTTGAAGGTCAAACAGCGCCTTGCCGCTTTCCATGTCGCAGGGCGCCGAGAAATGCTCGTGGAAGATGAGCCAGCGGCCGCCCTGGCGGCGCAGGCACTGGGTGACGCGCATCCAGCAGGTTTCCAGCTCGCCCTTGTCATTGCTGCCGCCGCAGTGCAGCAGGTAGTGGGTCACGCCCAGATCACCGCTGGCGTTGAACGTCGGCTCATGCGGCTCGAACATCCCCGGGCCGCTGCACATCTCCATGCAGGCCTGCCAATGCGCCTGGTACGCCGGGCGTCCCTGAAAGCGCAAGGGACCTACGGCGTCATAGGACACCAGGTCCTCGACGTAGTGACTCATGATGCGCGCCACGTCCTTGCTGCGGCAGGCTTCGGTCCAGCTGTTCAGTGCGTCTTGCAGTTCGTGCTGACTCATGGGGGTTCTCCTTAGCTAAGTTCAGGCCTTGTGGCCGCAGCAGTCGTGGGTGGGCGCAGCGTGCTCGTATTCGTCATGCAGGCGCGTCCAGTTGCGCCCCTTGCCGTCCAGGTCGGGCATGCCGTCCCAGCCTTCGCCACGGCCGAAGGGCGTGAAATCGAGGAAATGAAAACTGCTCATCAAGATCTCCACGCCTCGACCATAGGTTGAGTAGGTGTGATAGATGCGCCCGCCCTCACGCAGGAACACGCTCACGCCGGGCTGCTCGCCCTGGATGTGATAGGTCAGGCCCAGGCGCTGCAGCTCGTCCTTGTCGCGGTAGTTGTACTCGACCGGCGCGACCTGCTCGTCGGTGGTGGCGTGGTAGTCGTAGTTGAAGCGGCTGCCGTAGGAGCTGTACCAGGGCAGGGTCCAGCCCATGCGCCGCTTGAACGCTTCGAGGTCGGCCAACGGCGCGCGCGAGACCAGCACCAGGTTGGTGTCACGGGCATGCAGATGGGCCTGATGGCCGATGTTGTCCACCAGGCAGGAACAGCCATCGCAGCCCTCACCGCGATCCATGTGGTACATGAAGTGGTAGACGATCAACTGGCTGCGCCCGTGGAATAGCGCTTGCAGACCGACTTCGCCCTGCGGGCCATCGAAGCGGTAATCCTCTTCCACCAGCACCATGGGCAGGGCACGGCGGGCGCGGTTCAGCGCATCGCGCTGACGGGTCAGCGCCTTTTCCTGTTCGAGCAGGGCCTTGCGTGCGGCAAGCCATTGCTCACGTGTGGCAACCTCGGGGATATAGCGACGGTCCATGACGATTCTCCTGAAACAGGGCGATGACGGTTCAGTGCTGAGCGGCCGGGTCGATATCCAGTTGACGAACCGGACGCACCTCCACGCAGCCAACCCGGGCGCCTGGTATGTGACCGGCAAGTTGAATCGCTTCGTTGAGGTCACGCGCCTCGATCAGGTAGAAGCCTGCCAGTTGCTCCTTGGTCTCGGCGAAGGGGCCGTCGGTGATCGCCAGCTTGCCGCCGCGCATGCGCACGGTGGTGGCGGTCTGCACCGACTGCAGCGCCTCGGCAGCGAGCATGCGCCCGCTCTCCTGCACACGCTGGGCGTAGGCGAAGCATTCGCTGTCATGCGGGCTGTCGGGGGAGCTGTGCAGCTCCTGTTCGTTGGCGTAGACGAGGCAGAGGTATTTCATGGCGCGCTCCAGTTCCTGTGCAGTGGGTACTGGATAGTCGAATGCGGCGGGGGGCTTTCGACATCGGCGGGAAAAATATCGATCAAGCCGACGAATGGTAAGGTGCGCCCTGCCCATCGAAGTCTGTTCTATGCGGCAAGCCGCGCGCCTCGCGGCACGATCTACTCAGGCACTTCGACGCTGACGTGAATGGCGTCATGGCGCCAGAACTCCAGATCGCAATCGATGATGCGTCCGTGCTGATCGCGGTTGACCCGGGTGATGCGCAGCGCCGGGCTGCCCGGCGCCACCTTGAGGCTGGCCGCAGCTTCGGCATGCAGCGCGGTGGGCACCATGTCGAAGCGCACGCGTCCGTAGTGAATGCCGTACTCGCTGGCGTAGAGATCGGTCAGCGAGCGGGTCAGGTCGAACTCGAGGATACCGGGGAAATAGGCCGGGTTGAGATAGTGCTCGACATACAGCACCAGGCGTCCGTCGATGCGCCGCGCGCGGCATACCTGATAGACACTCGACAGCGCCGGCAACTCCAGCACCTGGCAGATTTGCGCGCTGGCCGGCATCAGCCTGGCGCTCAGCACTTCGGTAGCCGGCACCCGCCCCTGTTCCGCGACCATGGCGTGAAAGTGAGTACGAACCAGCGGGTTGTAGGCGACCCGCGTCGGTGAAACGAACCAGCCGCGGCGCTCCTCCCGATAGACCAGCCCCTGGGCTTCCAGCTGGCCAAGTGCCTCGCGCAGGGTGATGCGCGTGGTATCGAACAACTCGCTGAGCTTGCGCTCGGCCGGCAACTTGCTGCCGGAGGGCAACAGGCCCCGGTCTATCTGCTCCTGCAGGGCACGACAGATGATGGTGACGGCCCGCGGCGCTTCTTCGCGCATCAATATCTCCCCTTTTGGACTAGTCCAGCCCCATGACAGGGCAAAAGCCTTTCGCTAAGACGGGTTACAAGACTAGGCAGTCTAGATGACTGATAGATGACAACTCTGCTGCAAGCACGCCGCATGCCACCGCCATGCTTACTCACAGCCCAGCAAATCAGCCACTTATCCATGGTCTACGCTTGTGAAGCGCACCGGCCCTCTGCACCTGGACATCTGCCACTGGTGGCCGGACATAAAACTGTCATCGAAGGCGCCTAGATTGGCTCGGGTATTGCTGATCTAGACCAACACTCTCACTGCAAAGGAGTTTCCAATGAAACAACTGCTGCTGGCTTCACTGATGGGCTCGGCCATCGCTCTGGCGACCTCCGCCATGGCCGAAGGCACCGACTTGCAGGCCCTGGAAAAGGCCGCACGCGCCGAGGGCGCGGTGAATAGCGTGGGGATGCCCGACAGCTGGGCCAACTGGAAAGACACCTGGGCCGATCTGGCCAAACTATACGGCCTCAAGCACCAGGACACCGACATGAGCTCGGCGCAGGAAATCGCCAAGTTCGCCGCCGAGAAGGAAAACGCCACCGCCGATATCGGTGACGTCGGCGCCGCCTTCGGCCCCATCGCCGTGCAGCAGGGCGTGACCCAGCCTTACAAGCCGAGCACTTGGGAGCAGATTCCGGACTGGGCCAAGGACAAGGACGGCCACTGGATGCTGGCCTACACCGGTTCCATCGCCTTCATCGTCAACAAGCAGCTGGTCAAGGATATTCCACGTTCCTGGGCCGATCTGAAAACCGGTACCTACAAGGTCGCCGCCGGTGACGTCAGCACCGCCGCACAGGCCACCAACGGCGTGCTGGCCGCGGCCATCGCCCTGGGCGGCAACGAGAGCAACATCCAGCCGGCACTGGACCTGTACGCCGACCTGGCCAAGCAGCGCCGCCTGTCGCTGGCCAACCCGACCATCCAGACATTGGAAAAAGGTGAAGTGGAAGTCGGCGTGGTCTGGGACTTCAACGGCCTGTCCTACCGCGACCAGATCGACCCCGAGCGCTTCGAGGTGCTGATCCCGTCCGACGGTTCGGTGATCTCCGGCTACAGCACCATCATCAACAAGTGGGCGAAGAACCCCAACGCCGCCAAGCTGACCCGCGAATACATCTTGAGCGATGCGGGGCAGATCAATCTCGCCAAGGGCCACGCCCGCCCGATTCGCGCCGAGCATATCGACATGCCGGCCGAGGTGCAGGCCAAGCTGCTGCCGCAAGAGCAGTACGCCAAGGTCCAGCCGATCAAGGATGCCGCCGCCTGGGAAGCCACTTCCAAGGCCCTGCCGCGTCTGTGGCAGGAGCACGTGATCATCAATATGAATTGATGCAGCCGCGACACCATTGATCCGTAGCCCGGATGAAATCCGAGGGCGTGTTCAGATAAGAGTGACTGACCACGATCAGTCCCCTCGCCCCTCAGGGGAGAGGGTTAGGGCGGGCCGCGTTCGGAGAGGGGAAAACGGGCGACCTCGCTATGTTCTGCCCTCTCCCCAGGCCCTCTCCACTAGGCGTGCCCCCAATAAATGGGAGAGGGGAGCTGATCGCGCACAGGTTAAGTGAGTAGCGTCAGGGGCAATTGCAGAAAATGCCCCGGATTGCATCCGGGCTACGACCGAACGAGAGAAACCCATGAAACACAACGTCATCCTGGTGGTACTGGATGGCCTGAGCTATCAGGTGGCCCAGCATGCGCTGGGCCACCTGTTGGCTTACTGCCAGGCCGGGCGCGCCGCGCTGTACAAGCTCGACTGCGCACTGCCGGCACTGTCCCGCCCGCTCTACGAATGCATCCTCACCGGCGTGGCGCCCATCGACAGCGGCATCGTGCACAACGATGTGGTACGCCTGTCGAATCAGCGCAGCGTCTTCCACTACGCCCGTGACGCCGGCCTGACGACCGCCGCCGCGGCCTATCATTGGGTCAGCGAGCTGTACAACCGCGCGCCCTTCGTCGCCGCCCGCGACCGCCATACCTTTGAACCGTCGCTGCCGATCCAGCACGGCCACTTCTATTACGCCGACCATTACCCGGACTCGCACCTGTTCGCCGATGCCGAAAGCCTGCGCCGGCTTCACGCGCCGAACCTGCTGCTGGTGCACCCGATGAACATCGACGATGCCGGCCACAAGCACGGCCTCGACAGCCCGCAATACCGCAACGCTGCGCGCATGGCCGACGTGCTGCTGGCCGAGTACATCCAGACCTGGCTCGACGCCGGTTACCAGATCCTGGTGACCGCCGATCACGGTATGAACACCGACCGCAGCCACAACGGCCTGCTGCCGGAAGAACGCGAGGTACCGCTGATCGTCCTCGGCAGCGCCTTCAGCCTCGACCCGGCGGCCCGCCCGCAGCAGACCGAGCTGTGCGGCACCCTCTGCCAGCTGCTCGGCGCGGCCCACGACAAACCCTGGTGCAGGGAGCTGCTCGCATGAAGTCCACCATCTCCAGCAAGGGTTGGGCACTGCTGTGCCTGGTACCCTTCGCCCTGTTCTTCTTCGCCTTCCAGATCGCGCCACTGGCCTGGGTGGCGAGCAACAGCCTGAACACCGCCGAAGGCTGGGGTCTGGGCAATTTCCAGCAGGCGTTTTCCTCGGCGTTCTACCGCCAGGCCATGCGCCACAGTCTGGAGGTCGCCTTCTGGTCGAGCCTGTTCGGCATCGTCGTCGCCATCATCGGCAGTTATTCGCTGCGCCAGGTCAGCAGCCGCCTGCGCGATTTCGTCATGGCGTTTTCCAACATGACCAGCAACTTCTCCGGGGTGCCGCTGGCCTTCGCCTTCATCATCCTGCTCGGCTTCAACGGCGCGCTGACCATCCTGCTCAAGCAGATGGGGGTGATCGAGGACTTCAACCTCTACTCCAAGACCGGCCTGATCGTGCTCTACACCTACTTCCAGATTCCCCTCGGCGTGCTGCTGCTGTACCCGGCCTTCGACGCCCTGCGTGAGGACTGGCGCGAGTCGGCCGAACTGCTTGGCGCCAATACCTGGCAGTTCTGGCGGCATATCGGCCTGCCGGTGCTGACCCCGGCGCTGCTCGGCACCTTCGTCATCCTCCTGGCCAATGCCCTGGGCGCCTACGCCACGGTGTACGCGCTGACCACCGGCAACTTCAACATCCTGCCGATCCGTATCGCGTCGATGGTTTCCGGCGACATCTTCCTTGACCCGAACATGGCCAGCGCGCTGGCGATGGTGCTGGTCGGCATGATGACCCTGATCACCATCGTCCACCAATGGCTGCTGCGCCGGAGCTACCATGTCGCCCGCTGAAAAACGCTCGCCGCTGTTCCACCAACTGGTGGTCTACCTGCTGTTTCTGATCCTGCTGTTGCCGTTGCTCGGCACGCTGGTCTACTCGCTGTCCACCAGCTGGTCGGCGACCATCCTGCCCAACGGCTTCACCTTCAAGTGGTACGTGGCGCTGTGGAGCGATGCGCGCTTTCTCGCTGCCTTCGGCCGCTCGCTGCTGGTGTGCTTCGGCGCCCTGGCGTTGTCGCTGCTGCTGATCCTGCCGCTGCTGTTCGTGGTCAACTACCACTTCCCCAAGCTCGACGCGCTGATGAACGTGCTGATCCTGCTGCCGTTCGCCATTCCGCCGGTGGTGTCCTCGGTGGGCCTGATGCAGCTGTTCGCGGCAGGTCCGCTGCCGATCCTCGGTACGCCGTGGATCCTGATCGGCTGCTACTTCACCATCGCCCTGCCCTTCATGTACCGCGCCATCACCAACAACCTGCAGGCGATCAACCTGCGCGACCTGATGGACGCCGCCCACCTGCTCGGCGCCAGCACCTGGCGCGCGGCCTTCCTGGTGGTGCTGCCGAATCTGCGCAAGGGCCTGATGGTCTCGGTCTTCCTGTCCTTCAGCTTCCTGTTCGGCGAGTTCGTCTTCGCCAACCTGCTGGTGGGCAGCCGCTACGAAACGCTGCAGGTGTACCTGTACAACATGCGCAACGACAGCGGCCATTTCACCAGCGCTCTGGTGATTTCCTATTTCATGTTCGTGCTGCTGATGACCTGGGCGGCCAACCGTCTGAACAAGGACAAGTCATGAGTTACCTGAATATCCGCGGCCTGCATAAAAGCTACGGCGCAACGCCCATCTTCACCGACATCAATATCGAGATCGGCCAGGGCCAGTTCATCACCCTGCTCGGCCCCTCCGGCTGCGGCAAGTCCACCCTGCTGCGCTGCATCGCCGGCCTGACCGCAGTCGATGGCGGGCAGATCCTGCTGGACGGCCAGGACCTGGTGCCGATGCCGCCACAGAAACGCGGTATCGGCATGGTGTTCCAGAGCTATGCGCTGTTCCCCAATATGACCGTGGCGCAGAACGTCGCCTTCGGCCTGCGCATGCAGAAGGTCCCTGCTGCCGAGGCCAGCAAGCGCGTCGCCGAAGTGCTGGAACTGGTGGAGCTCAGCGATTACGCCGGGCGCTATCCGCAGCAGCTCTCCGGCGGCCAGTGCCAGCGCGTGGCACTGGCCCGCTCGCTGGTCACCCGCCCGCGCCTGCTGCTGCTCGACGAACCGCTGTCGGCTCTGGATGCACGCATCCGCAAACACCTGCGCGAACAGATCCGCGCCATCCAGCGCGAGCTGGGCCTGACCACCATCTTCGTCACCCATGATCAGGAAGAGGCGCTGGTCTTGTCCGACCGCATCGTGCTGATGAACGGCGGGCAGATCGTCCAGAGTGGCGATGCCGAAACCCTCTACACCGCCCCGGCCGATGCCTTCGCTGCCGGTTTTATCGGCAACTACAACCTGCTCGATGCCGATGCCGCCAGCCGCCTGCTCGGTCAGCCGATCGGCAGCCGCGTGGCGATTCGCCCGGAAGCGATCCAGATCGGTGGCCCGGGTATCGACGCCACCATCCTCAGCCACAGCCTGCTCGGCAACGTGGTGCGCTACCGGGTCGAGGCCCGCGGTGTGGAGCTGCTGGTGGACGTGCTCAATCGCTCTGCCGCCGACCTGCATCGGGATGGCCAGAGCGTCAGCCTGGCCATCGGCGCCGACGCGATCCGGGAGGTGGCGTGATGGCTCTGGCGATCTTCGATCTCGACGAAACCCTGATCAACGGCGATTGCGCCAGCCTCTGGACCCAGGAAATGGTCAAGCTCGGCTGGGCCGATGGCGAATCCTTCATCGCCCACGAGCAGGAGCTGATGCGCCGATACGCCGCCGGCATCCTGGCCATGGAGGACTACATGACCTTCACCCTGTCGCCGCTGGTCGGCCGCACGCCCGAAGAGGTCGCCCATGTGGTCGAGCCCTTCGTCGAGGACGTGATCGAGCCGATCTTCTACAGCGACGCCAGCCGCACCCTGGCCGCGCACCGCGCCGCTGGCGACCGCCTGCTGGTGATCTCCGCCTCGGCGCATTTCCTGGTCAGCGCCATCGCCGAGCGCTTCGGTATCGACGAGGTCTTGGCCATCGACCTGGAGCTGCAGCACGGCTTCTACAGCGGGCGCACCCAGGGCGTGCTGACCTACCGCGAGGGCAAAGTGATTCGCCTGGAAAGCTGGTTGATCGAACAGGACGAAAGCCTGGCCGGCGCCAGCTTCTATTCCGACTCGCGCAACGATCTGCCGCTGCTGCAACTGGTGGACAAGCCGTTCACCGTCAATCCCGACCCGACCCTGCGCGCCCACGCCGAACAAGCCGGCTGGCCGATCCTCAGCTGGAGCTAAGCGTAGGGCTCATGATGCCTTCGCAAGCCTCGATCAGCGCTGCCGCCAATTCGCGCGCGTAACCGGGCAACTGGTTGCGCGCATGCAGCGCCACCTCCACCGGTGTCACCGGGGCGAAGCCCTCGGCCTCGCCCAGTTCGCGGTGCGCGGAGGTGATCAATCGACGCGGCAGCAGGGTCAGACCCAGGCCACCCTCGGCCGCGGCGCTGACCCCGGGCAGACTGCTGCTGACATAGGCGATGCGCCAGGGTTTGCCCATGGCATCCAGCGCATGGGTCATCTCCAGGCGATACAGGCCGTTGGGCGGAAACACCGCCAGCGGCACCGGATTGCGCGCCAGCACCGGTCGCGCACGACTGTCGAGCCAGGCCAGCGGCTCGGCCCAGCTGGCCAGGCCCTTGGCACTGCCGGCGCGCTGCTTGATCAGCGCCAGATCCAGCTCGCCGGCGTTGAACGCACGCCACACGTCGTGACTGAGGCCACTGGTGATCTCCAGGCGGATACCCGGATGGGCATCGGCGAAATCGGCCAGATAGGGAGTCAGGCTGTTGGCGGCGAAATCGTCCGGCACGCCCAGGCGCACCTCGCCCTCCACCGCACTTTGCCCCAGTGCCAGCATGGCTTCGTCCATCAGCGCGACGATGCGATTGGCGTAACCCAGCAGGCGCTCGCCCTCGGTGGTGGTCACCACGTAGCGGCCGCTGCGGTCGAGCAGCTCGGCGCCAAGCTGCTCCTCCAGACGCCGCACCTGCTGGCTGACGGTGGACTGGGTCAGGTGCAGGCTGGCCGCAGCGCGGGTGAAGCCGCCGGTCTGCACCACGGCGAGAAAACTGCGTAACAGCACGGGATCGAGCATACCGGCACCCATCATGAAATCCACTGGCAGGGATTCTACTATTTAATTTCCGAATCAAGCCGCAAATTCCTATAGTTCATGGGAGACAGTTTTCCGCGCCGGGTCGATCCCGGTGCCTTTCACCCGCCGAGGCAATCTCTCGATGAGCAAATCGCCCTACTACTACGCCCCGCATGGCGGCCATCCCGGTCAGGAGCAACTGCTGACCGATCGCGCCATGTTCACCGAAGCCTATGCCGTGATCCCCAAAGGCGTGATGCGTGACATCGTCACCAGCCACCTGCCGTTCTGGGACAACATGCGCATGTGGGTCATCGCCCGCCCGCTGACCGGCTTCGCCGAAACCTTCTCGCAATACATCGTCGAAGTCGGCCCGAACGGTGGCAGCGACAAGCCCGAACTGGACCCGAGCGCCGAAGGCGTGATCTTCGTCGTCGAAGGCACCTGCGACCTGACCCTGAACGGCACACAGCACGCCCTGCGTCCGGGCAGCTACGCCTTCATCCCGCCAGAAAGCGACTGGTCGCTGCGCAACAACAGCAGCGATGCCGTGCGCTTCCACTGGCTGCGCAAGGCCTATCAACCGGTTGAGGGTGTGCCCTATCCGGAAGCCTTCGTCACCCACGAGCAGGACATCGAGCCGATCGTCATGCCCGGCACCGAAGGCCGCTGGAGCACCACGCGCTTCGTCGAGATCAGCGACATGCGCCATGACATGCACGTCAACATCGTCAACTTCGAGCCGGGCGGCGTGATCCCCTTCGCCGAAACCCATGTCATGGAACACGGCCTGTACGTGCTCGAAGGCAAGGCGGTGTATCGCCTGAATCAGGACTGGGTCGAAGTCGAAGCCGGCGACTTTATGTGGCTGCGCGCCTTCTGCCCGCAGGCCTGCTACGCCGGCGGCCCGGGCCGCTTCCGCTACCTGCTGTACAAGGATGTGAACCGCCAGATGCCGCTGACCCTGGGAGGTCTGAAGCGCTGAGGTAGCCCGCCAAAACTCTAACGCCGTGCTCTTCGCAGAGCGCGGCGTTTTTCGTTTCAACGCGGCGAACCTCGCACCAAGGTTACTCGCCCGATGCCAGATCCTTGCTATGGCGCCGATGCGCACCGAACACCGACTTCGGCGCCTGGCCGAAGAATGCGGAAAATGCCGCACTGAAGTTGTTCGGGTAGCGATAGCCAACGCGGTATGCCACCTGCGCCACCTGGTGTCCGCTCTCCAGCAGGACATGGGCCTTGCGCATGCGCATTTCGTGGAGCATGCGGTGGGGCGTGGTGTTGAAGCGGTAGTGGAAACCTTCCTTGAGCTTGAATTCGTTCAGCCCCACCGCCGCGCACAGGTAGGCGATGGTCAGTGGCTGGTCGATCTGCTCGATCATCAGATCGCGGGCGCGCTCCAGCTTCTCGATGTCCTGGGTACTGAATTGCAGCGCCTTAGGCGTTGCCGGACAGAGCAGATTGAGCTGCTCGGAAAGCAGGCTGAGCGTGTGGATATGCATGTCCAGCGCTGCGATGCGCTGAGGGTCGTTGAGATACCGCTGCAGGGCTCCGGCATGGGCGCTGCTGGCCCCGCTGGTCTTGCGAAAGGCCAGCTGGCGGATATGCCCCGAGCCCAGCAACGTCCCGGCACGCTCCGCGCCCAGATACCTGATCAGGGTGTTCTCGCCCACCAGCAGCCGTAGTTGGGAAACCGTCGTGCCGGCTTCGTAGCAGCGTTCCCCCTGGCTGCCATGGAAAGCGGTGACGGTGGTGAAGCCGGCACGGAAACACAGCGTATCGCCATTGCGTGCCTTGTAGCCGGACTGCCCCTGCAAGCCCAGGGTGATCACCAGCATGTGGCGGTCATGAGGGTCGACCGTTTCCTCGATCAGGTCGCGGGTCGGATGGTAGCGCGAGCGAACCACCAACAAGTCGTGATCCAGCACGAAACGCTCCGAGTAGCAGTCGCCCAACTCCTCCGGCAGTTGCTGACGCTCCCAGCCGGAGGTTTCCCGGCGCACAAGCCGTGCCTGACTCATCGCTAATCGATGCGGCTGGGATATCCGTTGAACAGCAGTCATGGGTCCTTCCTCCGGTTCGCATACGGGAAAATTCTGAAATCATATCAATCTAGATGATACGCATTCCTATCTATCTGTAGCATTCGTATTACATCAAAAGCACGCCTTTGCGGCAGGTATCCGCCCTGCCCGCAGGCGCGCTTGCCATCTTTTCGTTCGAGAGGGAGAAATGCGGGAAATGAGTATCCGCTGGGGGGGCGTCATACTGGGGGGCTTACTGATGCCAACGCTGGCGCTGGCTACAGAACAACAACGACTGCCAGATATGACCGTTACCGCCAACAAGATCGAACAGGATCTGCAGGACGTACCGGCCAGCGTGTCGGTGGTGCAGGGCGAAGCCTTGCGCGACGCCGGGGCCGACGACCTGCAGGCGCTGGCCCGGCGCACGCCGAACTTCGTCTTCCAGCCATTCGGCCAGTCCGGTACCAACGTACCGGTGATGCGCGGCATCAGCTCCAGTGCCACAGCGTTCTCCTCCTCCGTGCTGATGCTGGTCGATGGCGTACCCTCCCTGATGGGCCAGGGCTTCGACCACAACCTGCTGGCGCTGGAGCGAGTGGAAATCCTCCGTGGCCCGCAATCGACCCTGTACGGGCGCAACGCAGAGGCCGGCGTGATGCACCTGCACACCCGCCCCATCGACGACGCGCCCTACGCGCGGGTCGATGCCACCCTGGGCAACCGCGACAAGCGCGTGCTGCGCTTCGACCTGAGCCAGGCGCTGGTGGCCGATACGCTGTACGGCGGCATCGCCGGCGAATGGCTCGAACAGGACGGCTTCATCGACAACGCCTACCGTGGCCGCGACGAGGATGATCGCGAGCGCCACAACGGCCGCGCCGTGCTGCGCTGGACACCCGCATCAGCGACCAGCGCCACCTTGCGCTACAGCCGCCAGGACTACCGCGATGGCGGCTCGCAGTGGGGCGCGGCCGGCTCGTCGCACCGCGAGGTGCGCTCCGGCACCCGCAGCTGGAACCATTCCAGCGGCCGTAGCCTGTCGCTGGATATCGAGCATGAGCTGGATTCCGGCCTGCGCCTGCGCTCGATCACGGCACGCAACGACTTCTATGATCGCGTGCGCCAGGACACCGACTTCCTGCCGATCGACACCCTGCACCTCGAACGCGACTACCACCTGAGTACCCTGTCCCAGGAACTGCGCCTGGAAGGCGAAGGGGCCGAGAGTCAGTGGCTCGTCGGCCTCTATGCCGATCGCGACGACCACTCGCTGGATTATCGCCAGAAGCTGCCCATGGCCATGACCCGCACCCAGGTGGATCTGGGCGGCAACACCGCCGCCCTGTTCGGCCAGTGGACGCAGGCGCTGACCTCGCACTGGTCCCTGACCCTGGGCGCGCGGCTGGAGCGCAACGAGGTCAGCCTGTCGCCCCGTGACAGCGGCAACCGCAGCGACCAGTGGCAGCGCTTCACCCCCAAGCTGGCCCTGCAATACGCTTGGAGCGATGACACCCAGGCCTATGCCAGCTATTCGCAAGGCTTCCGTGCTGGCGGCTTCAATGCCTTCTCCGCCTCGGCCGGCTACCCGGCGTACGACCCGGAGCAGGTCGACGCCTATGAACTCGGCATCAAGGGCTGGGCCGCGGAACGTCGCCTGCGCTATTCGGCCGCCCTCTACTGGATGCAGATCAGCGACATGCAGGTGCAGCAGATCGTGCAGCCCGGCATGGTCTACATCACCAATGCCGCCGAGGCTCGCAGCAGCGGCCTGGAACTAGAGGCCGACTACCTGCTCGGCGAGCACTGGCAGCTCCAGGCCTCGCTTGGCATCAACCGCACGCGCTTCGAGCGCTTTCAGGACGGCAGCGCCGACTACCAAGGCAACCACGCCCCCTTCGCGCCCGACCTGACCAGCTACCTGGGCCTGCGCTACGACGCCGACGCCGGCTGGTTCGCCCAGGCCGGGATAAGCGGCGTGGGTCGCACCTATCTCGATTCGGCCAACCGTTACGGCCGCGCCGGCTACGCCCTGCTCGACCTGAGCGCCGGCTATGAGTTCGAGCACCTGGGCCTGAGCGCCTACGTAGAAAACGCCACCGACAAGCGCTACGACGCGGTCGGTTACCTCAACGGCATGGCACGCGTGTACAGCGAGCCACGCGAGATCGGCCTACGCCTGAGCTATCGACTATGACCCCACACACCAACGCCACCGGTGGCCACCCGCTGCAACCCTACTGGGACCTGGCCCTGGCCTCGGTCCAGGCCGACGCCATGCGCGTGGCTCTGGAACTGAAGCTGTTCCGCCTGCTCGCCGAACCCATGCCGGCCGGCATCGTGGCCGAGCGCCTGCGCCTGCACCCGAGCAACACCGAGCATCTGCTGGAAATACTCTGGAGCATGCGCCTGCTGGATCGTCAGGAAGCCGCAACGCCTGCGCAATGCTGGCGCTACCAGGCCTCCTGGCTGGCGAGCCGCTACCTGGATCACGAGTCGAAGCAGCATTGCGGCGACGCCTGGAGCCTGCGCCTGCAGGCGCTGCGCCACTTCGGCAAGAATCTGGACGAACAGCTACGCACCGGCGAAGCGAGCACCGCCCCCCGACTCGCCGGCACCGCGGCCAACTGGCAGGCGGCAGCGCGCCTGCAGATCGCCCAGGAGCAACGGGCGGCAACGGCCGAGGCGGCGCTGGCGGTGTTCTCGCAACTGCCCGAATTCCACCGCGCCCAACGCCTGCTCGACCTGGGCGGCGGCCCCGGGCTGGTGGCCATCGCCCTGGCCAAGGCCAACCCGAACTTGCGCGGCGAGGTGTTCGACCTGCCAGAGACCATCAGCGTGGCCGAAGAGAACATCCACGCGGCCGGCCTCGGCGGGCGTCTGCGGGGCCGCAGCGGCGACCTGATCCGCGACCCGATCGGCGAGGGCTATGACCTGATCTGGTGCTCCTCCGTGCTGCATTTCGTGCCCGATATCGACCAGGCCCTGGGCAAGATCCACGCCGCGTTGCGCCCAGGCGGCGTGCTGGTCTGCGCCCAGGCGGAAATTCCCGACAGCCAGGACGCGGCGCGGCAGATGCTCTCCTACTACCTGTCCATGCGCATGCTCGGGCGCCAGTTGACCCACACCGGAGGCCTGCGCCAGGCCATGCAGCGGGCCGGTTTCAGCGCCTTGCAGACGCAGCGCGAGGTGCCCTTCCCGGTAACCCCGGTCACCGCCGTGATCGGCCGCAGGAGCCTGCAATGAACATGCACCTGCTCGGGCGCCAGGCGCTGTTCGGCTGGCTCAACTTCGTCCTGGCGGTGCCGAGCATCTACCTGTTGCTCGGCATGCCGCTGGTGATGCGCCAGCACGGTTGGTCGGGCACCGAGATCGGCCTGTTCCAGCTGGCCGGGCTGCCGGCGGTGTTCAAGTTCCTGCTGGCGCTGCCGGTGGAGCGCTGGCGCTTCGCCGGCGCGCATTACAGAAGCTGGGCACTGCTGCTGAGCCTGGGGCTGGCGGCGGTTCTGCTGCTGGCAGGCCGCGAGGCACTGCTCGACAGGCATGGCCTGTTCTTCGCCCTGACACTGCTGGCCGGGGTGCTGGCGACCTGGGCTGACATTCCGGTCAACGCCCTGGCGATCAAGCTTCTGCCGGAAAGCCAACGCGTGCGCGCCGGGGCGATCCGCTCGGCGGCGCTGTTTCTGGCCGCCATCGTCGGTGGCGGCCTGATGCTGCTGGTGCACGCGCACTGGGGCTGGCAGGCGCCCTTCGTGCTGATGGCCGGCGCCCTGCTGCTGGGCGCGCTGTTGCTGCCGTTGCTGGGCGAAGGTGCGCCGCAAGGCCAGGCAGACGCTGCGCAGAGCAGGCACGAGCCGAACTGGCGCGGCTACTTCGAGCAACCCGGGGCAGCACTGTGGACCTGCCTGCTGCTGTCCTGCTTTCCCTTCATTGGCGCCAGTTGGCTGTACCTCAAGCCCCTGCTGCTCGATCAGGGTATGCCGGCCACCCAGGTGGCCTGGGTGGCCGGGGTCGGCGGCGGCGTGGTCGGTGCCCTGGCCAGCGTGCTGGGCGGGCGCCTGTTGCGCCGGCTCGGGGTGGCCCGGGCCATGCCGCTGTTCACCGGTTTCGCCCTCTTCGCCCTGGCCGGCCTGACCGCCGTGCTCTGGAGCCAGGCCGGCACGCTCGGGCTGATCATCGGCGCAACGCTGGTGGCCGCGGCCATGGGCGCGATCTCCGCCATGGTCTTCGGCCTGATGATGTATTTCACCCGCCACCAGCGCCAAGCCGTCGATTACGGCCTGCAGGCCAGCCTGTTCGTCGTCTCGCGCCTGGCGGTGCCGGTGGCCGCCGGCGTGCTCCTGGATCGCCTGGGCTACACCGGCATGCTGCTCGGCCTGACCTCGGCGATGCTCGGCGTCCATGTCCTAGCTATGCTCGCCGGCCAACCGTTGGCACGCATAACCAAAGGCGAATCAGAAACGACCTAGCCTGTACATTCGAGAGGAGGTCACCAGCGGCTGTTGCGCCAGATAAACAGGCAATTTTCTTTGCAGAGCTCGCAGGTCCGCCAAACGGAAAAAGGCCGCCCCTAGGGGCGGCCTTTTCGTTTCCGCAACAACCGATCAGCTATGGCGGATCAGGTGGTCGAAGGCGGACAGCGAAGCCTTCGAACCCTCACCCATGGCGATGACGATCTGCTTGTACGGCACGGTGGTCACGTCGCCGGCAGCGAACACGCCGGGGATGTTGGTCGCGCCCTTGGCATCGACGACGATCTCGCCGAAGCGGCTGAGCTCCACGGTGCCCTTGAGCCAGTCGCTGTTGGGCAACAGGCCGATCTGCACGAAGATGCCCTCCAGCTCGACGTTGTGCAGCTCCTCGGTGGTGCGATCTTTGTACACCAGGCCGGTGACCTTCTGTCCGTCGCCGGTGACCTCGGTGGTCTGTGCGCTCTTGATCACGGTGACGTTGGGCAGGCTGTAGAGCTTCTTCTGCAGCACGGCGTCGGCACGCAGGGTGTCGGCGAACTCCAGCAGGGTGACGCGGGCGACCAGGCCGGCCAGGTCGATGGCCGCCTCGACGCCGGAGTTACCGCCGCCGATCACCGCCACGCGCTTGCCCTTGAACAGCGGGCCGTCGCAGTGCGGGCAGAAGCACACGCCCTTGGCCTTGTATTCCTGCTCACCGGGCACGCCCATTTCACGCCAGCGCGCGCCGGTGGAGAGGATCACGGTCTTGGCCTTGAGCGAGGCGCCGTTCTCGAACTTGACTTCGTGCAGGCCGCCTTCGCTGCTGGCCGGCACCAGGGCCGAGGCACGCTGCAGGTTCATCACGTCGACTTCGTATTCCTTGACGTGTTCTTCAAGCGCACGCACCAGCTTCGGGCCTTCGGTCTCCTTGACCGAGATGAAGTTCTCGATGGCCATGGTGTCCAGCACCTGGCCACCGAAACGCTCGGCGGCAATCGCGGTGCGGATGCCCTTGCGCGCAGCGTAAATGGCGGCTGCGGCGCCGGCCGGGCCACCGCCAACCACCAGCACGTCAAAGGCTTCCTTGGCACTCATCTTCTCGGCATCGCGGTTGGCGGCACCGGTATCGATCTTGGCAAGGATTTCCTTCACGTCCATGCGGCCGGAAGCGAAGACCTCACCGTTCAGGTAGATGCTCGGCACGGCCATGATCTGGCGACGCTCGACCTCTTCCTGGAACAGCGCACCGTCGATGGAGACGTTGCGGATGTTGGGGTTGAGCACGGCCATCAGGTTCAGCGCCTGAACCACGTCCGGGCAGTTCTGGCAGGAGAGCGAGAAGTAGGTCTCGAACTCGAACCTGCCTTCGATGCTCTTGATCTGCGCAATGGTGTCGGCGTCCAGCTTGGACGGATGGCCGCCCACCTGCAGCAGTGCCAGCACCAGCGAGGTGAACTCGTGACCCATGGGGATACCGGCGAAGGTCAGGCCGATATCCGCACCGGGGCGCACCAGCGAGAAAGACGGACGACGGGCATCACCGCCATCGGTTTTCAGGGTGATCTTGTCAGTCAGGCTGACGATGTCTTGCAGGAGCCCGAGCAATTCCTGGGATTTTTCGCCGTCATCGAGGGACGCGACGATCTCGAACGGCTGGGTGACCTTTTCCAGGTAGGCCTTCAACTGGGCTTTAAGATTGGCGTCCAACATGGCGGAAATTCCTCAAATACGAAAATTCGGGCAATAAAATGCCCGGACGGATCGCGCCCGGGCATCGGGCACCACAAGGGCCGGTTAATGGCCCAAACAGCGCAGAGTTGGTCCTTTCCGCCCGAGGCCGGCCGGAAAGGAAGTCGGCAATTTAGATCTTGCCAACCAGGTCCAGCGAAGGAGCCAGAGTCTTCTCGCCTTCCTTCCACTTGGCCGGGCAAACCTGACCCGGGTTGGCGGCGGTGTACTGAGCAGCCTTCAGCTTGCGCAGAGTTTCGGAAACGTCACGAGCGATCTCGTTGGAGTGGATTTCCAGAGTCTTGATCTGACCTTCCGGGTTGATGATGAAGGTACCGCGCAGGGCCAGGCCTTCTTCCGGAATGTGTACGCCGAAAGCGTTGGTCAGCTGGTGAGTCGGGTCACCGATCAGCGGGAACTGAGCCTTGCCAACGGCCGGCGAAGTTTCGTGCCATACCTTGTGCGAGAAGTGGGTGTCGGTGGTCACGATGTAGACCTCGGCACCGGCCTTCTGGAACTCGGCGTAGTTGTTGGCAGCGTCTTCGATTTCGGTCGGGCAGTTGAAGGTGAAGGCAGCCGGCATGAAGATCAGCACGGACCACTTGCCCTGCAGGCTCTGCTCGGTGACTTCGATGAACTCACCGTTGTGAAAAGCGTTGACCTTGAACGGCTGAACTTGAGTATTGATGAGGGACATCTCTGACTCCTTCTGAGGTTTCTGTGAGGGTTGAAATCTACGGTCGCTATATTAGCCACCTAACGGAAAAAAGCTTATTGATTACGACCATGATATCGATTGAGTGCACCAATCGATGACGCAGCCCGCGCCACAGGCTATCAGTAGCCCTGCTTCAGACCAGGCTGGAATCTATCAGCAGCGCAAGTTTACCGGCGACTTGGTTACCGGCGAGTGTCTCGAACGCCGCCTCATTATCTTGGATCGCAAAACTGCCCTCCAGTTGCGGCTTTAATCGTCCCTCGCCGAACAGCGGCCATACCTGTTGCTGCAGATCACGCAGAAGATCGGCTTTGAACTGATCATCGCGGTTGCGCAGGGTCGAGCCGGTCAGCTGGATGCGCTTGCCCAGTACCTGAGCCAGGTCCAGAGTAGCTTCGCGCCCGCCCATCAGGCCGATATTGATCCAGCGTCCGTCACGCGCCAGCAGCTCCAGATTCAGCGCTGCGTAGCTCCCGCCGACCGGATCGAGAATCACATCGAACGGCCCGAAATCATGCAAGGCCTGCAGATCTTCGCCACGCAAGGCACCACCCTGCGCACCGAGCGCTTCGCAGTATGCCAGGCGCTCGGCAGAGCCGACGCTGACCCAGCACGGACTGCCAAATGCCTTGCACAGCTGGATGGCAGCCGAACCGACGCCGCTGGCGCCGGCATGCAGCAGGACTTTCTCGCCGGGGCGCAAAGCGCCGAGCTGAAACAGATTGAGCCAGGCCGTGGCGTACACCTCCGGCACCACCGCTGCCTCGACCAGACTCAGGCCCTCGGGCACCGGCATCGCGTGGCGGGCGTCGAGCACCACCTCCTCGGCCATGCCGCCGCCAGCGAGCAAACAACAGACGCGATCGTCCACCTGCCAGGCGCTGCCAGCACCGACTTCGACAATCACCCCGGAACACTCCAGGCCCAGCGCCTGGCTGGCACCTGGCGGCGGCGGATAGAGCCCGGCACGCTGCAACAGATCGGCCCGGTTAAGCCCAGCGGCCGCCACCTTCACGCGAATCTGCCCTGCATCACAGCTCTGCGCCGGTTGCTCCAGCCACTCTGCACGCCCTTCGACGCCTTGCAATGCCTTCATGCTGCCTCCATAGTGCAAGTGAACCGAGCCCAGCGCTGACCGCCGGGCTTTCGCCTAGCGCCAACGGAACCTGGCGCCCTCAAATACGGCCTAATATGCGTTATCACCTGCCACTACGTCGAATCAGCATGAAGCGCTCCCTTGCAAGCACCGCCCTCGCCCTCGTTCTCGGCCTCAGTGCCCTGCCGCTGGCGGCCAAGACCACCACAGCGACCAGTTGGGACTACCTGCAGCCGGATCGCGACCAGGTGATCGCCAGTCTCAACGTAGTGGAGCTGCTGCGCCGCCACCACTACAACAAGCCGCCACTCAACGATGAGCGTTCGGTTCAGATCTATGACAACTACCTGAAGTTGCTCGATCCGTCCCGCAGCTATTTCACTGCGGCCGACATTGCCGAATTCAACCAGTGGCGCACCAAGTTCGATGATCTGCTCAAGAGCGGCGACCTCGAGCCGGGCTTCACCATCTATCGCCGCCACCTGACCCGCCTGGAGGAGCGCCTGAACTTCGCCCTGGCCGAGCTGGGCAAGGGCGTCGACAAGATTGACTTCACCGTCGATGAAGAGTTGCAGGTTGACCGCGAGAAAGCCCCCTGGGCCAAGAATCGTGCCGAGCTCGACGAGCTGTGGCGCAAACGCGTCAAGGACGAAGTGCTGCGCCTGAAAATCGCCGGCAAGGAAACCAAGGACATTCAGGAGCTGCTGACCAAGCGCTACAAGAACCAGCTGGCGCGTCTCAAGCAGACTCGTGGCGAGGACGTGTTCCAGGCCTACATCAATGCCTTCGCCACCACCTACGATCCGCACACCACCTATCTGTCGCCGGATAACGCGGAAAACTTCGACATCAACATGAGTCTCTCGCTCGAAGGCATCGGTGCCGTCCTGCAGAGCGACAACGAGCACGTCAAGGTCGTACGTCTGGTGCCTGCCGGTCCGGCCGAGAAAAGCAAGCAGATCGCGCCGGCCGACAAGATCGTCGGCGTCGCCCAGGGCAACGATGAAATGGTCGATGTGATCGGCTGGCGCCTGGACGAAGTGGTCAAGCTGATTCGTGGCCCGAAAGGCTCCACCGTGCGCCTGGAAGTGATTCCGGCCAGCAATCCGCCCAGCGACCAAAGCAGCAAGGTGGTCACCATCACCCGCGAAGCGGTCAAGCTGGAAGAACAGGCCGCCAAGAAAAAGGTTCTGGAACTCAAGCACGACGGCCGTGACTACAAACTCGGCGTCATCGAGCTGCCGGCCTTCTATCTCGACTTCAAGGCCTTCCGCGCCGGCGATCCGAACTACAAGAGCACCACCCGTGACGTCAAACGCCTGCTCGATGAGCTGCAGGCAGAGAAGGTCGACGGCGTGGTGATCGACCTGCGCAACAACGGCGGTGGTTCGCTGCAGGAAGCCACCGAGCTGACCAGTCTGTTCATCGAACAGGGCCCCACCGTATTGGTACGCAACGCCGACGGCCGCGTTGACGTGCTTGCCGACGAGAACAAGGGCGTCTACTACAGCGGCCCGCTGGCCGTGCTGGTCAACCGCCTGTCCGCCTCTGCCTCGGAAATCTTCGCCGGCGCCATGCAGGATTATCACCGCGCGCTGATTCTCGGCGGCCAGACCTTCGGCAAGGGCACGGTGCAGACCATTCAGCCGCTCAACCATGGCGAACTGAAACTGACCCTGGCCAAGTTCTATCGCGTTTCCGGCCAGAGCACCCAGCATCAGGGCGTGATTCCCGACATCACCTATCCGGACGTCATGGACACCAAGGACATCGGCGAGAGCGCTCTGCCCGCCGCCCTCCCCTGGGACAGCATCCGTCCGGCGATCAAGCCCGAGCTGGATCCGATCAAGCCGTTCCTGACCGAGCTCAAGGCTCGCCATGACAAGCGCACGGCCAAGGACCCTGACTTCGTCTTCACCCGCGACCGTCTGACCCTGGCGAAGAAGCTGATGGAGGAAAAAACCGTCAGCCTCAACGAGCAGACCCGTCGTGCGCGCCAGGCCGAAGTCGAAGCCAAGCAGCTGGCTCTGGAAAACAACCGTCGTCAGGCCAAGGGCGAAGAGCCGCTCAAGGAGCTGGCCAAGGAAGACGAAGACGCGCTGCCACTGGCCGACGACAAAAGCACACCGGAAGATGACGCCTACCTCGCAGAAAGCGGACGCATCCTGCTCGACTACCTGGGGCTGAACCCGTCGCTCGCGCTGCATTGAGGCGATTCAAGGATCGTCATCAAATCGTCATCGAACTGTCGTGAAATGCAGGGGCCGGTTAAGAACCGGCCCCTTCGTTTTCCGGCAGATCGAGAACACCATGACCGTCACCGAGCAGTTGAGCGCACTGGGCAAAATCCTCGCTCACGGCGACCTCAGCAGCCTGTTCCAACCCATCGTCTCGCTGTCCGAACAGCGTATCCTCGGCTACGAGGCACTGACTCGCGGCCCATCCAACAGTCCCTTGCATTCGCCATTGACCCTGTTCGCCGTGGCCCGCCATGCCGGCCGCCTGAGCGAGCTGGAAATGGCCTGCCGCAAAAGCGCCTGCAAAGGCTTCAGCGCCCTGGGCCTGGAAGGCAAGCTGTTTCTCAACGTTTCACCGGAATCGCTGCTCGACCCCAGTCACCAGCCCGGGCGCACCCTGAAACTGCTGCAGGCATTCGGCATCCCACCCAGCCAGGTGGTAATCGAACTCACCGAGCAGTCGCCCACCGAAGACTTCACCCTCCTCGACAACGCGCTGCACCATTACCGCGCCATGGGTTTTTCCATCGCCCTGGATGATCTGGGCGCCGGCTATTCCAGCCTGCGCCTGTGGTCGGAGCTGCGCCCGGACTACGTGAAGATCGACCGCCACTTCATTGATGGCATCCACCTGGACGCGGTCAAACGCGAGTTCGTCGGCTCCATCCTGAAAATGGCCGAAGCCTCACGTGCACAAGTGATCGCCGAGGGCATCGAGCTGCCCGAAGAACTGGCCGTACTGACGGAAATGGGCGTCGACCTGGTACAGGGCTACTTGCTCAGCAGACCGCAGGAAAAGCCCCCGCGCGAGGCGCGTCAGTTGCTCCCCCAAGTACAGAGCAACCAGGCCAGCCTCAGCGAAGACAGCCATGACCTCAGCGCCCTGCTCAACGACCAGCTTGCAGTCGACCAGCACACGCCCATCGCCGAGGTACTGGACGTATTTCGCGCCCAGGCCAACCTCAACTCCCTGGCGGTACTGGACGCCCAGCGACAACCGGTCGGCATCGTCCACCGTCACTCGCTGTCCGAAGCGCTGCTCAAGCCCTTCGCCACCGATCTGTTCGCACGTAAACCCATAAGCCGCCTGATGAGCCAGGACTTTCTCGCCGTGGAGCTGACGCAATCGCTGCAAAAGGTCAGCCGCCTGCTCACCAGCCGCGCACGCCAGCGTATCGAGGAAGACTTCATCATCATCCAGAACGGCCGCTATCTTGGCCTGGGACGGGTGATCGACGTGCTCAAGCTGATCACCGAGCAGAAGCTGCAGCAGGCGCGTCACGCCAACCCGCTCACCCTGCTGCCAGGCAACGTGCCGATCCAGCAGTGCCTGAGCCGCTTGTTGCAGCAGCAGCGCGAAGCGGCGGTGTGCTATGTCGATATCGACAGTTTCAAGCCCTTCAACGATCTCTACGGCTATGCCAAGGGCGACGAGGTGCTGTTGTGTCTGGCGCAGTGCCTGAACGAACGGGTCGATCCGGCGCGTGACTTCGTGGGGCATATCGGCGGGGACGATTTCATGCTGGTGCTTGGTTCGCCAGACTGGCGCGACAAGCTCGGCAAGCTGATCGAGGATTTCCAGAATCAGTGCCGGCGCTTCTACCGCGAGGAACACCTTCAGGCTGGCTGTTTCATCGCCCACAACCGCCATGGCCAGCGCCAGGAATATGCGCTGCTGTCACTTTCGATCGGCGTCGTACACGTGAGAACGGCAGACTGCGCGCAGCTCGATGCATCACGCCTGGCAGAACTGGCTTCCGAGGCCAAGCGCCACGCAAAGGCAGTGCCTGGCTACAGCCTGCATATTCTGGAGGGCTCAGCGGCCTGAGCGGCCTGCCCCGTCCGCCATGGCGGCGTAGCGCTCGGCAGCCTGAGGGTCAGCTTGCAAACCCGGAGCGCCCTCACGATAGAGCTGGCTCAGACGGCCAGCTGCCAGCGGGTGGCCGGCAGCCACGGCCATTTCCCACCAGCGCACGGCCTGCACGGCATCCGGCGCTAGCCGGGTATCGCCCTTCAGCGCCTGCACACCCAACTGGTAGGCAGCCTTGCCATCACCGCCATTGGCGGCCAGACGCAACAGCCTCAGCCCTTCCTCGCGCGCGCCAAGGCCATGACCGCGAAACAGCAGGATATGGCCATAGAAACTCTGTGCCGAAGTGTCACCCAGGTTGGCCATACGCCCGTACTGCCCCTGCATCCACTGCCACAGACGCGGCTGACGCAATGCCGCTGGCCAGTGAAACAGGCGCCGTGCCAGCCAGTACCCCAGCTGCGCTCGGGCCTGCCAGAGCCATCTAGACATCGGCGGGATACTCGAATTCGAACACCCGCACCACCTCTGCCGCATGCCAGGATGCTGCCGCCACGCCGTCGGAAGCGCCGCTGAACCGCCCCAGACGCGTCACGCAGTCGAAGAACCCGGTGCGCGGCAGGCGACTGGCGCCCTGACTGATGACCAGTGCGCTGCGCAGCGGTCGCTCGGCACGTGCATCCAGCGCAGCGAGGTGCTCCAACGCGGCAGTCAGGGTTTGCATGGCCGGTGTTGGCAGATCGAGCCGCTCGATCAATGCACGATAGGTAAGCAGATGGCGCTGACGGCGGGCGTCGTCCAGCTCGGTTAGCAACGCCTGCCAGTGTTGGCGACTGATGCGTACGCTCAAGACCAGCCCTCCAGCCCCAACTCCCAGGCTAGCGAGCGCAGGATGGCCGCATCGGGTTGACGCTCACCGGTTTCGATCATGGCCAAATAATGGGGGCTGATGCCCACGCTGCGAGCCAGCGCCTCCGGGCTCAGGCCCTTGGCTTCGCGCAGCGCTCGCAACTGCGCAAGCGGCGCGCGATTGGCTTCAGGCGCCGGTGTGGGCGCAACGGTCGTGGCAACCTCCTGACGCCCCGCGGCCAGCAACAAGGCCTGATAATCGGCCCAGGGCAGCACCGCGTATTCCGGTTCGCCGTCACGGGCAATGATTTGCACACTCATGAGTCTCTCCGTTGGAAAGCAGGGCCGATAGCCTCGACCCCTTCCTTGCATACGGCCATCTTAACAGGCGTGTGCCGCCTGGGGCGTGATCCATGCGGCCAAGGTCGCAGGATGAGGGGTTCGTCCATCCGAGCGAATCGGCAACCCTATCAGCGACTAGCGCAGGAACCCCGGCTGCCCGGCCGATGCGCACGGGATTGGTAATGACAGAAGAAGGCTTCAGGAATGCAGCGGATCGACCCGCTCCGCTGCCGGCAGCTGTTCGATGAGCGCCATGCGCTCGGGGCTCTGCCGGTCACGCCAGGCCCTGAAGGCCTCCAGTTCGCCATGCCAGGTGCGCATGACCCAGGCCAGCACGGCCAGGTCGTCAACGAAACCAACGCCTACCAGCCAGTCCGGAATGGCATCGAGCGGTGCGATGAAGTACAGCAGCGCGGCCACCACCATCAGCAGGGCCTGGCTGCTGATCTGCCGGTACTCACCCTTGAACCAGGCCAGGCTGAGCGCGCGTAGCAGTTGCACATCCTCCTTGAATGCAGCGAAGCGCTGCCCCTGTGGCGTACGCTTGTCGCGCAGTGCTCGCATCAGCTCGGGCAACCTGCCGTCACGGAGAAAGCGGGCAGCCAGCGGCAGGTAACGCGTCAGTCTCCACGGAATTCTCATTCGGCCTCCTCGGCAAGCCAGGTACTTTCTGGGCTTGTCTCGCTTATCCACCGAAGCTGTGGATAAATCTGTGCAAAGTCTTTCGACAAGCTTATCAAAGCCCCGTGCCATGGGGCCTCGGCTTAGATCGGATATTTTTTATACAGCATATAAAATCCATGAAAATCAACAAGTTGCTGATTGACACAAACGCAGCGCAGCTGTAGCGAGGGGTTGTTAGGAATGTTTCCCAGGATGTGCATAAGCGTAACACTCCACCCCCGGCAGTCCTCAGAAACGACAACGCCCCGTCAAGACGGGGCGTTGTACGCAAGTACCAGGTGTTACTCTTCGGTCGGCTCGGCAGCCTGATCCTTGATGCCGATCAGCTCCAGATCGAACACCAGCACCGAGTTGGCCGGAATGGCCGGAGACGGGCTCTGCTCGCCGTAAGCCAGCTCGCTGGGGATGTACAGCTTGTACTTCTCACCCACGTGCATCAATTGCAGGCCCTCGACCCAACCCGGAATCACGCCGCCAACCGGCAGATCGATGGGGCTGCCGCGTGCGACGGAGCTGTCGAACACGCTGCCATCGGTCAGCTTGCCTTCGTAGTGAACGGTCACCACGTCGCTTTCCTTGGGCTGTGCGCCGTCGGTCTTCTTGATCACTTCGTATTGCAGACCGGAAGCGGTGGTGACCACACCTTCACGCTTGCCGTTCTCTTCGAGGAATTTCTTGCCGGCTTCGGCAGCTTCCTTGTTCAGCGCAGTCATGCGCTCTTCGGCACGGTTCTGCAGGAAGGAGAAGGCTTCGATCATGTCTTCGTCCTTGATGCGCGGCTCCTTCTTCGCCAGCGCGTCCTCGATGCCCTGGGCGACAGCCTTGGAATCCAGATCGTCCATGCCCTCTTCGGAGAGGCTGCGACCCATGTTCAGGCCGATGCCGTAGGAGGCTTTCTGCGCCGGGCTCTTGAGTTCGACTTCGCTGGTTTGCGAATCGCAACCGGCAAGCACCAGGCCTACCAAGGCAACCGCCGCCGCCAAACGATGCTGTTTCATGCTTGTTCCTTGTAGATGCGCCCGAAGGCCGTCGAGTGAAAGCGCGAGCTTAGCAGTACGCCGCGATCACTGGCTACGGCATAGGAGCCGAGCAATGCGCATAAGTTCAGGCGAGCAAAGGATTTTTTCGAAAATTTCGGCGAATGCCGAGGCGTTGTCACAGGAGGGGATGAAGCGAGGAGAAGAATGGCGCAGCGGACGGGACTCGAACCCGCGACCCCCGGCGTGACAGGCCGGTATTCTAACCGACTGAACTACCGCTGCGCGTAACTGCGAGATTGGTGGGTGGTGACGGGATCGAACCGCCGACCCTCTGCTTGTAAGGCAGATGCTCTCCCGGCTGAGCTAACCACCCATTCGCTCTCGAAGTGGGGCGCATTCTAGAGAGCGTTCCTTACCTTGGCAAGCCCCCTTTGCAAAAAAATATACCGCAGCAGCAAGAACTTAGGTGATACCTGCGAATTTTCGCGACACACCGTGGTCAGGGTTGGCCTGAGCTCGTCAGCAGAGAATAATGCGCGCTCTGTGTCGGCGGACCGATCAGCTCACCGTTGCTCGCCCGCCCCCTTCATCCGTCGCTACGCGCCGGCTTTCCCAAGGTGGAAGCCCATCGATGGCGCCACCCCGCGACTTACCTCATCAATGGAGAGTCACCCGCTCATGTGGTTTCGTAACCTGCTGGTCTACCGCCTCACCCAGGACATCCCTTTCGACGCCGAAGCGCTGGAGACCGCACTGGCCAGCAAACCGGCACGCCCCTGCGCCAGCCAGGAACTGACCACCTACGGTTTCACCGCCCCCTTCGGCAAGGGCGCCGATGCGCCGCTGGTGCACGTCAGCGGCGACTTCCTGCTGATCGGTGCACGCAAGGAAGAACGCATCCTGCCCGGCTCGGTGGTGCGCGACGCACTGAAGGAAAAGGTCGACGAGATTGAAAACACGCAGATGCGCAAGGTCTACAAGAAGGAGCGCGACCAGATCAAGGATGAGATCGTCCAGGCCTTCCTGCCGCGCGCCTTCATCCGCAAATCCGGCACCTTCGCCGCCATCGCGCCGAAGCAGGGCCTGATCCTGGTCGACAGCGCCAGCGCCAAGAAGGCCGAAGACCTGCTGTCCACCCTGCGTGAGGCCATCGGCTCGCTGCCGGTACGCCCGTTGTCGGTGAAGATCGCTCCGACCGCGACTCTGACCGACTGGCTGAAGAATCAGAGCGCCGCCGAAGGTTTCTTCGTACTCGATGAGTGCGAGCTGCGTGACACCCATGAAGATGGCGGCGTGGTGCGTTGCAAGCGACAGGACCTGACCAGCGAGGAAATCCAGCTGCATCTTTCCACCGGCAAGCAGGTCACCCAGCTGTCGCTGGCCTGGCAGGACAAGCTGTCCTTCGTGCTCGACGACAAGCTGACCATCAAGCGCCTGCGTTTCGAAGACGTGCTGCAGGAGCAGGCCGAACAGGACGGCGGCGATGACGCCCTGGCTCAGCAGGACGCCAGCTTCATCCTGATGATGATGACCCTGGTGGAGTTCCTGCCGGAGCTGTTCACCGCACTGGGCGGAGAAGAGATTCCGCAGGGTATCTGAAACGGTCGAAAGCAGGACGCAGTTCAGTAGGAGCGGCGCCCCGTCGCGAATCAGGGCGGGACACGCTTAGATGAAGCTTCGCCCCGAGGCGGGGCTCTACAAAGAGCGGCTTTGCGGGCCTCGTCGGCGCCCGGCGAGTAGCCCGGATGCAATCCGGGCTCTTGCACCAGCGATTCCCGGATTTCATCCGGGCTACTGGCGCCTGCCTCAGACCAGCGACTCGAGGCTCTCGGTAAAGGCACTGGCGCCCTGCTCCGCCGTGCTGAAGTTGTGACGCATGAAAGCGAACAACTCGCGCCCGCAGCCCATTGCCGGAGCCGGCCTGGCCGCCGTCTCACGTGCGGCGAACTCAGCCTCGTCGACCTGCAGCGTCAGCTGCCCGCTCTGACCATCGACACGAATCAGGTCGCCGTCGCGCACCCGTGCCAGCGGCCCGCCATCGAAGGCCTCCGGGCAGACGTGAATGGCCGCCGGGATCTTGCCCGAGGCACCGGACATGCGCCCGTCGGTGACCAGCGCCACCTTGAAACCGCGATCCTGCAACACGCCCAGATAAGGCGTCATCTTGTGTAGTTCGGGCATGCCGTTGCTGCGTGGCCCCTGGAAACGCACCACGGCAACGAAATCGCGCTCCAGCTTGCCGGCCTTGAACGCCTCGACCAGCTCCAGCTGATCCTCGAACACCAGCGCCGGCGCCTCAACCACCTGATGCTCGGGCGCCACGGCGGACACCTTCATCACGCCACGACCGAGATTGCCCTGCATCAGGCGCAGTCCGCCTTCTGCCGAGAACGGCTGCGCTATCGGACGCAGCACGCTTTGCTCCAGGCTCTCGGTCGGTCCATCGCGCCAGACCAGCTCGCCATTCTCGAGGAAGGGCTCTCGGGTATAACGCGAGAGCCCTCGGCCGGCCACGGTATTGACCTCTTCGTGCAGCAAGCCCGCCTCGAGCAGCTGACGGATCAGGAAGGCCATGCCGCCGGCAGCCTGGAAGTGGTTGATGTCGGCCTTGCCGTTGGGATAGACATGGGCCAGGGTCGGCACCACCTCGGACAGGTCGGCCATGTCCTGCCAGGTCAGCAGGATGCCGGCAGCGCGGGCGATGGCCGGCATGTGCAGGGTATGGTTGGTCGAGCCGCCAGTGGCGTGCAGGGCGACGATGGAGTTGACCAGACAGCGCTCGTCGACGATCTCGCCGATGGGCATGAAATTCCCGCTTTGCTTGGTCAACCGCGTCACCTGCTGCGCGGCTTCACGGGTCAGCGCCTCGCGCAGCGGCGTGCCGGGATTGATGAAGGAAGCGCCAGGAAGGTGCAACCCCATCACCTCCATCAGCAACTGATTGGTATTGGCGGTGCCATAGAAGGTGCAGGTGCCCGGCCCGTGGTAGGCCGCCATTTCCGCCGCCAGCAGCTCGTCTCGGGTCGCCTTGCCTTCCGCGTAGCGCTGGCGCACGTCGGCTTTTTCCTTGTTGGACAACCCCGAGGTCATCGGCCCGGCCGGCACGAACAGCGATGGCAGATGGCCGAAGCGCAACGCGCCCATCACCAGGCCCGGCACGATCTTGTCGCACACCCCCAGGTACAGCGCGGCATCGAACATGTTGTGCGACAGCGCCACGGCGGTGGACATGGCGATCACCTCACGGCTGGCGATGCCCAGCTCCATGCCCGGTTCGCCCTGAGTGACGCCGTCACACATGGCCGGCACGCCACCGGCGAACTGCCCGACCGAGCCCAGCTCGCGCAACGCCTGCTTGATCTGCTCGGGAAAGGCCTCATAGGGCTGGTGCGCCGACAACATATCGTTGTAGGCGGAAACGATGGCCACATTGGCGGCATCCATCAGGCGCAGGGTCTGCTTGTCGTGACCACTGCAGCCGGCCACGCCATGAGCGAAGTTGGCGCATTGCAGCTTGCCCCGCTGCGGACCTTCGCTGGCAGCTGCACGGATCATCTGAAGGTAGCGCTGACGCGTGGCACGACTGCGCTCGACAAGACGTTCGGTAACTTCGACAACGCGGGGATGCATGGGAAATCTCCAGGCTAGCTTCTAGCTTCTGTTTGTATTTACAACAAAATACTGCCACCCAACGGGCTTGATTTCTATAGCGATGGGAATAATCTTGTAATTACAACAACAAATTCACGAGACCCTCACCATGACACTACGAATCGCCATCAACGGCTTCGGCCGTATCGGCCGCAACGTGCTACGCGCACTCTATACCCAGAATTATCGTCAGCATCTGCAGGTCGTGGCGATCAACGATCTGGGCGACAGCACGATCAACGCGCACCTCCTGCAATATGACAGCGTCCACGGCCATTTCCCCGAAGAAGTGAAAGTCGACGGCGAAAGCCTGTGGATAAAGGGTGATCGCATCGCCGTCAGCGCCATTCGCAACCCGGCCGAGCTGCCCTGGAAAACCCATCAGGTCGATGTGGTGCTCGAATGCACCGGGCTGTTCACCGAACGAGACAAGGCAGCCGCGCATCTCGCAGCCGGCGCGCGCAAGGTATTGATCTCCGCACCTGCCAAAGGCGCCGACGCCACCGTGGTGTACGGCGTCAACGAACAGGTGCTGACGCCGGACATGCAGATCATCTCCAACGCCTCCTGCACCACCAACTGCCTGGCGCCTGTGGCGCAGGTGCTGCAGCGCGAGCTGGGTATCGAACAGGGACTGATGACCACCATCCACGCCTACACCAACGACCAGAACCTGTCCGATGTGTACCACAGCGACCTGTACCGCGCGCGCTCGGCAACCCAATCGATGATCCCGACCAAAACCGGCGCCGCCGAAGCGGTCGGCCTGGTACTGCCGGAGCTGGCCGGCAAGCTTACCGGCATGGCCGTGCGCGTACCGGTGATCAACGTGTCGCTGGTCGATCTGACCGTGCAGGTCAAGCGCGAAACCACCGCAGAGGAAGTTAACGCCCTGCTCAAGGCTGCCAGCGAGCAATCCCCGGTTCTCGGTTACAACGCTCTGCCGCTGGTGTCCTGTGATTTCAACCACAATCCGCTGTCATCGATCTTCGACGCCAACCACACCAAGGTCAGCGGCAAGCTGCTCAAGGTCATGGCCTGGTATGACAACGAGTGGGGCTTCTCCAACCGCATGCTGGACAACTGTTTGGTCCTGGCCCGCCTGCACTGAACAGGAGGCTCGATGAGCCGTATCAGCTTCACCCGCGCCGAGCTGCCGGCGCGCAAGCGCATCGCCCTGGTGGCGCACGATCACTGCAAGGGCTTTCTGCTGGACTGGTGCGAACGCCAACGTGACAAGCTGGCACGCCACGAGCTGGTGGCCACCGGCACCACCGGCCTGCTTCTGAGCAAACGCCTGGATTTACCGGTGGAGAGCATGATCAGCGGCCCGCTGGGCGGCGACCAGCAGATCGGTGCACGCATCGCCGAACAACGCGTGGACATGCTGGTGTTCTTCTGGGACCCGTTCGAACCGCAGCCACACGATCCCGATATCAAGGCGCTGCTGCGCGTGGCTGCGGTATGGAACATACCGGTGGCCTGCAACGAAAGCAGCGCCGATTACCTGCTCAGCAGCAGCCTGCTGGAACAGCAGCACGAATATCGCATCCCCGACTATCAGGCTTATCTGGCAGCACGCGGCTAATGGCTGCCGCACTCGGGCTGCAGGCCAGGCGTGAATCAAGTCCTCAAGAGCGACACCCGATCCCCTTCAGGAGGCCGAGTGGAATCGCCGCGTAAGGGGTTGAGCGACATGGATGTCGCATGAGCTGCGATGGGCCAGGGATGGCCCTTCGCAGCGTGCCCCTGGAGTGGTGATGGAGCGAGGGAACCCCGGCGCAGCCGGGGCCGGATGTTGGGTGCCCTTCTCTTTGGTTACTTTCTCTTGGGCAAGCAAGAGAAAGTGACTCGCCCGTAAGGGGCGAAACCAGAACGCACTGTACCCACAATAATAAACCTACCTCTGAAGCGGCCCCTTCGTCGAAACAGCGACATTTCTAGAAATCCACCTTGCCCCGCCCCGCCTTGATCGCCCCGCGTTTGCTCTTGCCATCCAGTCGGAGCTTTTTCGAACCCAGGGTCGGCTTGGTCGGGCGGCGCTTCTTTTCCACCTTGCCGGCGCTGCGGATCAACTCGGCAAGACGCTCAAGGGCATCGGCGCGATTCTGCTCCTGGGTGCGATACTGCTGCGCCTTGATCACCACCACGCCGCCTGCGGTGATACGACTGTCGGCAAGCGCCAGCAAACGCTCCTTGTAGAACGGCGGCAACGACGAGGCCTGGCTGTCGAAGCGCAGGTGCACGGCGCTGGACACCTTGTTGACGTTCTGCCCGCCAGCGCCCTGGGCGCGGATGGCGGTCAGCTCGATTTCCTCATCGGGAATATGAACACTGTTGGAGACGATCAGCATGGACAGGATTTCTTGAGGCTCATGGTCATCAGGATACCCGCCACAGCTGTAATCTTTGCTTGAAATTTCCCACGGCATTTGCCGAACCCCTCGGCTAACGTAACGGCCTGTATTTTTTCGGACGCACTCGATGGACTCCATAACCCAGGCGGTACTCGGCGCCAGCATCCAGGGCGCGCTGCTCGGCCGCTGGCAGGGGCGCAAAGCCCTGCTCTATGGCGCCACGCTGGCCACCCTTCCCGACCTGGACGTGGTCATGGATTACGGCGATGCCGTGGCGAACATGACCTACCACCGCGGCTTCAGCCATTCGCTGTTCGTTCTAAGCGGCCTGGCCCTGCTGCTGACCTGGCTGATCAGGCGCTTTCGCCGACATCCGGGCTACTCAACCAACCGCCTGTTGCTGACGCTATGGCTGGTGCTGATCACCCATCCCTTGCTGGACGCCTTCACCAGTTACGGCACCCAGCTGTTCTGGCCGCTGATGCCGACGCCCACGGCCTGGTCCAGCCTGTTCATCATCGACCCGCTGTACACCGTGCCACTGATCGCCGCGGTGGTGATCAGCCTGTTCACCGGGCTGCGCGAGCAGAGCTGGCGAGTCCCAGCCGTCGCTCTGGCTGTTTCGACCCTGTACATCGGCTTCAGCCTGGCCGGCAAGTTCATGGCCGAACAGCGCGTGGAGCGCGAACTGGCCCGTCAGGGCATCCAGGCCGAACAACTGTTCGTCACGCCGACGCCTTTCAATACCCTGCTGTGGCGGGTCGTCGTGCTGGACGGCGAGGACTATCACGAAGCCCTGATCGGCTGGTTCGATGACGAGCCGCCGCAACTGCAGCGCCTGCCACGCGGTACGCACCTGCGCGAACTGCTGGCGGATTCAGCCATGCACCAGCGCCTGGAGTGGTTCACCGGTGGCGTGCTGCGTTACGACCTGGCCGGCGAGCACCTGATCGTCACCGACCTGCGTCTGGGCATGACTGGCTTTCATCCCTTCCGTTTCGACTTTGCTCACCGGCAGGACGGCCAGTGGCGAATCCATGAGCGTATCGATCGCCTACCTTTCGCACGTGGAGAAGTCGAACACCTGACCCTGCTGTTCAAGCGCATCTGGCAGCCTGAGCTAAAGGTTCCACTGCTGGCTTGGGCCAGCGAGTTGCAGAAACCGCTTTTGACTGAGACTCGCTCGCACTGAGAGGTTAATATCGGCGTCCACTCATCTGGGCAGGACGCCTGCAATGCTGTTTCGCCGCTTCGAATCCCTGATCGACGTTTTCAAACCCAGTCCCGACGTCGCCCCGCCAGCCGGCATGCTGCGTTTCTACGGCCACTACCTGAAACAGGTGTGGCCACTGATGCTGGCCGTGCTGATCATTGGTTTCTTCGCCGCCCTGATCGAAGTGGCGCTGTTCAGCTTCCTTGGCCAATTGATCGACATGGCCCAGGCCAGCACGGACGCCAGCACCTTCTTCCATGAGCACCAGCGTGAACTGTTATGGATGCTGCTGGTAGCACTCGTCATCCGCCCTGTGGTGTTCGGCCTGCACAACCTGCTCACCCATCAGGCGGTGAACCCCGGCCTGACCAACCTGATTCGCTGGCAGAACCACCGTTACGTGCTCAAGCAGAGCCTGAGCTTCTTCCAGAACGACTTCGCCGGCCGCGTTGCCCAGCGCGTGATGCAGACCGGCCCCTCCCTGCGCGACTCGGCCATGCAGGTGATCGACGCGTTGTGGCACGTGGTGGTCTATGCCGGCAGCGCGCTGTATCTGTTCGCTGCGGCCGATCTGCGCCTGGTGGTGCCGCTGGCCCTGTGGATCGTCGGCTACAGCGCGGCGCTGTGGTACTTCGTGCCACGCATCAAGGCACGCTCGGCAGCCGCCTCCTCGGCGCGCTCCAAGGTGATGGGCCGGGTGGTGGACGGCTACAGCAACATCGCCACACTCAAGCTGTTCGCCCATTCGCAGGAAGAGGAAAGCTACGCCCGCGAAGCCATGCAGGACCTGCTCGACAAGTTTCGCCTGCAGTCTCGCACCATCACCGCCCTGGACTTCCTCATCACCTGCCTGAACGGCGTACTGATAGTCGGCACCGGCGCCCTGGCGCTGTGGCTGTGGAGCCAATCGCTGATCACCACGGGCGCCATCGCCCTGTCCCTGGGACTGGTGATCCGCATCAACAACATGGCCGAATGGATCATGTGGGTGGTCAACGGCATCTTCGAGAACGTCGGCACCGTGCAGGACGGCATGCAGACCATCGTCCAGCCACGCCAGGTGCTCGACCGCGCAGATGCCCGTCCGCTCCGGGTACCTGAGGGCGGTGTGCGTTTCGAGGACATTCATTTCCACTATGGCAAGAAGGGCGGCGTGATCGGTGGCCTGAATATCGCCATCGCGCCGGGCGAAAGAATTGGCCTGGTCGGCCCCTCCGGTGCCGGCAAATCGACCCTGGTCAATCTGCTGCTGCGCCTGTACGACCTGGAGAGCGGCCGCATCCTCATCGACGATCAGGACATCACCACGGTGACTCAGGAAAGCCTGCGCGCCAACATTGGCGTAGTGACCCAAGACACCTCGCTGCTGCACCGTTCGATCCGCGACAACCTGCGCTACGGCAAACCCGGTGCCAGTGACGAGGAACTCTGGGAAGCGGTGCGCAAGGCCCGCGCCGATGCGTTCATTCCCACCCTCGATGACAGCCAGGGCGGTCGCGGCCTGGATGCCCAGGTCGGCGAGCGCGGCGTGAAGCTGTCCGGTGGTCAGCGTCAGCGCATCGCCATCGCCCGCGTGCTGCTCAAGAATGCGCCGATCCTGGTGCTGGACGAAGCCACCTCGGCACTGGATTCGGAAGTCGAAGCGGCCATCCAAGAAAGCCTGGACAGTCTGATGGAAGGCAAGACGGTAATCGCCATCGCTCACCGCCTGTCGACCATCGCACGGATGGATCGCCTGGTGGTGATCGACAAGGGCCAGGTCATCGAAACCGGCACCCACGCCGAACTGATTGCCCGCGGCGGCCTGTATGCACGCCTGTGGCAGCATCAGACTGGTGGTTTCGTCGGGATGGAGTGAAACTGTGGGAGGGGCTTCAGCCGCGACTCGCCGCTAAAGCGCCTCCCACAACAGCTGCTTACTCCGCCGCCGGCTTCTTGCGCTTGAGCGGCGCGCTGCCGTCGGCGCTGACCAACGTGGAAGGCTTGCCAGCCGGACGCGGGCCGGTCTTGCGCTTGGGCGCAGCGGCGTTCTTAGGGTCTTTCTTCTCGGCCTTTTTCTTCTTGCTGCCAGCGGCCTTGCCGGACGCCTTGAGGTTCTTCGGCCCCTGGTAGGCGCCCTTGAGCTCCTTGATGGTGCGGCGCTCGAAACGCTGCTTGAGGTAACGCTCGATGCTCGACATCAGATTCCAGTCGGTATGGCAGATCAGCGACACCGCCAGGCCTTCGCCACCGGCGCGGCCGGTACGGCCGATGCGGTGCACGTATTCGTCGCCTGAGCGCGGCATGTCGAAGTTGATCACCAGATCCAGCCCCTCGACATCCAGACCGCGCGCGGCCACGTCGGTGGCGACCAGCACGCGAACCGCGCCCTGACGCAGACGCTCGATGGCAAGTTTGCGGTCCTTCTGGTCCTTCTCGCCGTGCAGCACGAAGGTCTTGACCCCGGCGGCGACCAACTTGCCGTACAGTCGGTCGGCCTGCACCCGGGTATTGGTGAAGACGATGGCCTTGTCATAGCTTTCGTTGGCCAGCAGCCAGTCAACCAGCTGCTCCTTGTGATGGTTGTGATCGGCGGTGATGATCTGCTGCCGCGTGCCCTCGTTGAGCTGGCTGACGCTGTTGAGCATCAGGTGCTGCGGCTCCTTGAGCACCTTGGCGACCATCTCGCGCAGGCCGTTGCCACCCGTGGTGGCAGAGAACAGCAGGGTCTGGTGCGGGCCACAGGCTTCGGCCAGGCGCTGGGCGTATTCGGCGAAGCCCATGTCGAGCATGCGGTCGGCCTCGTCGAATACCAGCACCTCCACCTCATCGAGCGGCAGATTGCCGGCGTTGGCGTGCTCGATCAGGCGCCCCGGCGTGCCGATCAGAATGTCGATCTTGCGCATCATCGCCGCCTGCACCTTGAAGTCCTCGCCACCGGTGACCAGGCCGGCCTTGAGGAAGGTGAACTGGGCGAAGCGCTCGACTTCCTTGAGCGTTTGCTGTGCCAGCTCACGGGTCGGCAGCAGGATCAGCGCGCGAATGCTCAGGCGCTGCCTGGAGTTGCCATCACCGAGCAGGCGATTGAGCAGCGGCAGGACGAAGGCGGCGGTCTTGCCGCTGCCGGTCTGGGCGATCACCCGCAGGTCCTTGCCCTCCAGTGCAGGCGGAATCGCCGCCGCCTGCACTGGCGTCGGCTCGACGAAGTTAAGCTCGGCCACGGCTTTAAGCAGGCGTTCATGCAGGGCGAATTGGGCAAACACGGGGGCACTACCTCGAAAGATCGACAAAACGGTGCATAGCCTAACGGTTTCCGGCGCCGGGGCCGAATTTCTTTGCACGAGCCACACATTCGCACGCCGACGGACGGCCGCCTGCAGACGCCATCCGGCAGCGGCGCGGAGGAACCGAGACGGCTCGCCTGATATCCAATAGGCATCACTGACCAAGGAGTGCAGAGCCATGCTCACCAAACCCCAGGCAACCCTCAGCATCGGCCTGTGCATCCTGCTGGCCGCATCGCCGGCTCTGGCCAGCCCGCCGCCCGGCAAAGGCAAACCGGGCCATCAGCATGATGGCGGCGTGCAGATCGACTTGCGCGGCCCGAGCGTGGATATCGGCCAGGTGCGCATCATCCTCGGCGAAAATCGCCAGTTGATCGGCCCGACCTCGTCCCTGCCGCCGGGAATCGCCAAGAACCTGGCACGCGGCAAGCCACTGCCTCCGGGTATCGCCAAGAACTTCGACAGCCGCCTGGTATCACGCCTGCCCCACTACGAGGGCTACGAGTGGAAGCAGATCGGCCGCGACGTTGTACTGGTCGCCATCGCGACCGGCATCGTCTACGAAATCCTGCGCAACGTTCTGGACTGAGCGGCTTCCGACAAGCGGTGCGGCGCACGACGAACTTGTTTCAGCAGCGCCAATCCAACTCTCAGATAGCCCTTCGAGGTGCATGATGAACCCGTCCCTGATCTACCACGTCACCTCCAGTCTCGATGGCTACATCGCGCGTCCCGATGGCCGCATCGACTGGTTCGATTCGTTGCGTCAGGCCGACGAGGAGTACAGCTTCCAGTACTTTTACTCAGGTATCGATGCCCTGCTGATGGGTCGGGTCACCTACGAAGCGCTACTGCAGCGCGGCGGTCCCTGGCCATACCCCGGCAAGCCCTGTGTGGTGCTGACTCGCCTGGCCCTGCCGCGTGCGACGGATGAAGTTCAGCTGACCCATTGCACCCCAGCCCAGGCAGTCGCGGCCTTGAATGAAGCGGGATTCCAGCGCATCTGGCTGGTCGGCGGCAGCCTGCTGGCCGGCAACTGCTACACCGCCGGGCTGATCGACGAAGTAATGATCAACCTGGTGCCGCATCTGCTTGGCGCCGGCGTTCCGCTACTGGCCACCGGTATGGAGCGCAGCCTGACGCTGAGCGAGCAGCGACGCTTCAACAGTGGCACCCTGCAGGTGCATTACCAGGTACAGAAGCAGGCCAGCAAGTCCTCTCAGATTCCCGCAGCGCGCAGCACTGCAGCCTGATCAGCGTCCGAGCTGCTGCTTGCGCAGCAGACGGGCACTATCCCAACCGACCAACAGCACTGCCGCCCAGATCGGCAGGTAGGTCAGCCATTGTCCCGCATCGAAGGTCTCGCCCAGCACCAGTAGTGCCACGCCGAACAGGAGCACCGGCTCGACATAGCTGAGAATGCCGAAAAGCCCGAGAGGCAGCAGTCTGCTCGAGGCCATGTATGCGGCAAACGCCAAGGTGCCGATCAGGGCCATCACCGGCACCAGCAACCATAGCAGCGGGCGATCGGCGAACGCGCCGACAGGGCCGTGGGCGACGATCAGCCAGATCGCCAAAGGCGCCAGCATCAGCATTTCCAATACGAAGCCCGATAGCGCATCCAGGCGCATCCATCGGCGCAGCATCATGTACGGCGGATAGCCCAAGGCGGTGACCAGGGTAAGCCAGGAGAACGCCTGGGTACGCCAGAGTTCGTGCAACACGCCGAGCATGGCGCAAGCCACGGCCAACCGCTGCAATGGACGCAACCGCTCGCCATAAAACAATCGCCCGGTCAGCACCAACGCGAGCGGCAGGAGAAAATAGCCCATCGACACTTCCAGCATGTGCCCGGCCAGTGGCGCCCAAAGAAACAACCCCCACTGCACGCCGATCAGCGTTGCCGCCAGCGGGCAGGCGGCCAGCAACAACGGCTCGCGTCGCAGGCGGGCAAAGGTCTCGCGCAGCGAAGCGGTCTGTCGCGCCAGCACCACCAACAGCAGGACAAGAGGAATCGACCAGAGCACGCGCTGCGCGAATATCTGCACACCATCGAGCGGGCTCAGCCACTGCACATAGCCCGGCAGCAAGGCGAACAGCATCGAGGCGCCAATTGACAACGCAACACCACGCCCTGACAGCCCCATCAATGCGCCTCGGCCGGCCTACAACCTTTACCGCCCAGGTTGGCCAGCGGCAGGGACGCGGCGATCACCGCTCCGCCCAGAGCCAGGCGCTGCAGATCGGCGTCGTGGTTCCAGATCAGCAGGTTGACCAGCAGACCGGCAGGCACCAGCGCATTGTTCATCACCGCCAGCGTACCGCCATCGACCAGGCTGGCGCCCTTGTTCCACCAGTACAGGCCGAGACCCGATGCGATCACGCCGAGCCACACCAGCACGCCCCATTGCAGCGCTGAGCCTGGCAGACGCTCGCCGTTGCCCAGCAGCAGGAAGGCCGGCAACGCAATCAGCAGCGCGCCCAGGTAGAAGAAACCGAAACGCTTGTATTGCGGCTCGCTCGAGGGGTGCCTGAGCAGCAGATGCTTGTACAGCACCTGTCCGGCCGCGAAGGTGAAGTTGGCTACCTGCAGCAACAGAAAACCGAGCAAGAAGCCGCTGCTGATACCGTCGTAGCGGATGATCCCGGCGCCCAACACCGCCACCAGTGCAGCGGCCAGTGCCCAGGGGTTGAACCTGCGGTTCAGCGCATCCTCGATCAACGTCACGTGCAGTGGCGTAAGGATGGTGAACAGCAGGACTTCCGGCACTGTCAGTACCGAGAAGCTCAGGTACAGGCAGACGTAGGTGATGCCGAACTGCAACGCGCCGATCAGCAGCATGCCGCGCACGAACGCCGGGGCGTGGCCGCGCCAGCGGGTCAGCGGTACGAACAGCAGGCCGGCGATGACGATACGCGTCAGCACCGCGAAGTAACTGTCCACCCTGCCGGCCAGGTATTCACCGATCAGGCTGAAGGAAAAAGCCCACAGCACGGTCACTATCAGCAGATATCGCACAGCCACCTCCGAAGGAAGGCGGCGACCTTAGCGCGTTCCCCTGCCGCGGACAATCCGTGCTTCAGTGTCTGCTGGTCGGCCAAATAAAAAAGCCGGTCACTTCCATGCGAAGCGACCGGCATAGCGCACCCGCTAGCGGGCGCTCAGGAGAGCAGGATCGGTATCAGGCCACCTCTGCCAGCTTGGCCTTGGCCTGAGCCAGACCCTTTTCGCTGAACTCGGCCCCCAGGTTGAGGCCTTCGGCGTGGATGAACTGCACGTCGTGAATACCGATAAAGGCCAGCGCCTGACGCAGGTAGGGCTCCTGGTGATCCAGGCCGCTACCGGCGTAGATGCCGCCGCGAGCGGTCAGCACGAAAGCGCGCTTGCCGGTCAGCAGCCCCTGCGGGCCGGTTTCGGTGTACTTGAAGGTAACGCCAGCGCGCAGCACATGGTCCAGCCAGGCCTTCAGGGTGCTGGGAATGGCGAAGTTGTACATCGGCGCCGCCAGCACCAGCACATCGGCGGCCAGCAGTTCGTCGGTCAGTTGATTGGAACGCGCCAGCGCGGCTTTTTCCGCCTCGCTCTGCTGTTCGTTCGGAGTCATCCAGCCACCCAGTAGCGTGGCGTCGAGGTGCGGCACCGGCTCGGCCGCCAGGTCGCGAACCTGAACATGGTCAGCCGGATGCGCAGCCTGCCACTTGGCGATGAATTGCTGAGTCAGCTCGCGGGAGACCGAACCTTGCTGGCGGGCGCTGCTTTCGATTACGAGAACACGGGACATGTCTGAGGCTCCATCGAGTGGGTTGAGAGTCGATGGAGCACAGAGTAGAGATGCAGTATTCGATTAAAAAGCGTAAATATCCGCCTACATATATCGATTAATTTGATTTATCTGCAAGCCGCGTTTAGGCTTTTCATCACTTGAGGCCGCAGGTCAGGCTGATGCGCAGGCGAATCACGCTACGGCTGAACTTGACCGTCATGTTGTTGCTGGCACCCGGGGCCAGGACGGTACGACGGGTGCGCGGCGCCTCGGGGCCGTTACGGAACACCGCACTGCATTCGGCCTCGCTCTGGCCGTAGTTGTAGAGCATCAACGCCGCCATGTTGTGGTCGATATCCTGGGTGGTGGCCGAGATCTCTGCGCCGTTGAGCTGTTTTTCCACTTCGATGGGGTAGGCATGGGCGGCCAGCGGCACAAAGGCGAACAGCAAGCAGATTATTTTTTTCATCGGTGCTCTCCAACGTTGAAGAGCCAGTGTAACAGGCCGACTCAGACAGGATGATGTGATGAAAGCTCCTCGCGTAACCCTGGATCAATGGCGCACGCTACAAGCCGTGGTGGATCAGGGCGGCTTCGCCCAGGCCGCCGAAGTGCTGCACCGCTCGCAGTCCTCGGTCAGCTATACCGTGGCGCGCATGCAGGAACAGCTCGGTGTACCGCTGCTGCGCATCGACGGACGCAAGGCCGTACTCACCGAGGCCGGTGACGTGTTGCTGCGCCGCTCGCGGCAACTGGTCAAGCAGGCCAGCCAGCTGGAAGATCTGGCCCACCACATGGAGCAGGGTTGGGAAGCCGAAGTACGCCTTGTGGTGGACGCCGCCTACCCCACCGCCAATCTCGTTCGCGCCCTGACCGCCTTCATGCCGCAGAGCCGCGGTTGCCGCGTACGCCTGCGCGAGGAAGTGCTGTCCGGAGTCGAGGAGGTACTGCTCGAAGGCACCGCCGACCTGGCCATCAGTGCACTGAACATCACCGGTCACCTGGGTATCGAGCTGAACGAAGTGGAATTCGTCGCCGTCGCCAATCCGGAGCACCCGCTACACCGCATGCAGCGCGAGCTGAGCTTCCAGGATCTGGAAGGCCAGATGCAGGTGGTCACTCGTGACAGCGGCCGTCTGCAACCGCGTGATGCAGGCTGGCTGGGCGCGGAGCAACGCTGGACGGTCGGCAGCCTGCCCACCGCCCGCACCTTCGTCAGCAGCGGCCTGGGCTTCGCCTGGCTGCCGCGTCACCTGATCGCCAGGGAGATGCAGGAAGGCCTGCTGAAACCGCTGCCGCTGGCTCAAGGCGGAATCCGCAAGCCACGCTTCTTCCTTTACAGCAACAAGGAACGCGTGCTCGGCCCGGCCACGCAGATTCTCATCGAGCTGATCAAGAATTTCGACGCGGCCCCACTGGACGCCGCCTTCGCCGCCCCGCAGTCGAATCGCTGAGAACCTCCGCATGCCCTACTTCGACAATGGCGGCTGTCAGCTGCACTACGAGGATTACGGCCGCGGCGAGCCGCTGCTGCTGGTGCATGGCCTGGGCTCGAGTACGCGAGACTGGGAATACCAGATTCCCGTGCTCGCCCAGCACTATCGGGTGATCGCCCTCGACGTGCGCGGCCACGGCCGATCGGACAAGCCACGCGGCGCCTATCGCATCGCAGACTTCGCCGATGACGTGGCCGCGCTGATCCAATACCTGCAACTGCCATCCGTACATCTGGTGGGCATCTCCATGGGCGGCATGATCGGTTTTCAGCTCGGCGTCGACCGCCCCGAACTGCTGCGCAGCCTGACCATCGTCAACAGCGGTCCCGAGGTCAAGGCCAAAAGCCCGCGTGACTGGCTGGAAATTGCCAGGCGCTGGACGCTCTCGCGCCTGCTCAGCCTGGAGACCATCGCCAAGGCATTGGCCAAGCTGCTGTTTCCCAGACCCGAGCAGGCAGAACTGCGGCGCAAGGTCGAAGAACGCTGGCCGCAGAACGACAAGCGCGCCTATCTCGCCAGCCTGGATGCCATCATCGGCTGGGGCGTGCGGGAACGGCTGAAGCGCATCACCTGTCCTACCCTGGTGATCACAGCCGACCGCGACTACACGCCAGTTGAACGCAAACGTGAATACGTGGCAGAAATGCCCAACGCGCGCTTGCTGGTGATCGAAAATTCGCGCCACGCCACACCACTGGATCAACCCGAACGCTTTAATAGCGCCCTACTCGCCTTCCTCGGCGAGGCTGCCAACAAGGAAAACTGACCATCATGCTCAAGCAACTCGTTCTCGCCACCGGCGCACTGCTGCTGTCGTCCAGCCTGCTGGCTGCGGAAAACCCCAAGGTGCTGCTGACCACCAGTATGGGTGAAGTGGAAGTGGAGCTGGCCGCCGACAAGGCGCCGGTCAGCACGCAGAACTTTCTCAAGTACGTCGACAGCGGTTTCTACAACGGCACCCAGTTCCACCGGGTGATTCCGGGCTTCATGATTCAGGGCGGCGGTTTCGATGCCGACATGCGCCAGAAGGACACCGACGCACCGATCAAGAACGAGGCCGACAATGGCCTGCACAATGTGCGCGGCACCCTGGCCATGGCCCGGACTCAGGTACGCGACTCGGCCACCAGCCAGTTCTTCATCAACCACAAGGACAACGCCTTCCTCGACCACAGCTCGCGCGACTTCGGCTATGCCGTGTTCGGCAAGGTCACCCGCGGCATGGACGTAGTGGACAAGATCGCCCAGGTCCCCACCAGCAACCGCGGCATGCACCAGAACGTGCCACGTGAGCCGGTGCTGATCATCGACGCCAAGCGTCTGTAAGGCACAGCAGTCATTCGTAGCCGGATGCAATCCGGGAGATTGCAACACCTCCTCCCCGGATTGCATCCGGGCTACGAGAGCACCATGAACGACAAAGCCGCCCATTGGGCGGCTTCGTCGTTTAACGCAGCGCTTATTTCTCGACGAAGGCACGCTCGATCAGGTAATCCCCCGGCTCACGCATACGTGGGGAAATCTTCAGGCCGAAGCTGTCGAGCACTTCGCTGGTCTCATCGAGCATGCTCGGGCTGCCACAGATCATGGCGCGGTCGTCCTGCGGGTTGATCGGTGGCAGGCCGATGTCGGCAAACAGCTTGCCGCTGCGCATCAGGTCGGTCAGACGGCCCTGATTCTCGAACGGTTCGCGGGTCACGGTCGGGTAGTAGATCAGCTTTTCCTTCAGCGCATCGCCGAAGAACTCGTTGCGCGGCAGGTGCTCGGTGATGAACTCGCGGTAGGCGACTTCGTTCACATAACGCACGCCGTGCACCAGAATCACCTTCTCGAAACGCTCGTAGGTTTCCGGGTCCTGGATCACGCTCATGAACGGCGCCAGGCCGGTACCGGTGGACAGCAGGTACAGGTGCTTGCCGGGGTTGAGGTCATCGAGCACCAGGGTGCCGGTGGGCTTCTTGCTGATGATGATCTCGTCGCCTTCCTTCAGGTGCTGCAGCTGCGAGGTCAGCGGGCCGTCCGGCACCTTGATGCTGAAGAACTCCAGATGCTCTTCCCAGTTCGGGCTGGCGATGGAGTACGCGCGCATCAGCGGGCGCCCATTGTCCTGCTGCAGGCCGATCATCACGAACTGGCCATTCTCGAAGCGCAGCCCCGGATCACGGGTGCACTTGAAGCTGAACAGCGTATCGTTCCAGTGGTGGACGCTGAGCACGCGCTCGACGTTCATATTGCTCATGATGATTTCCTCGAAGAACTTCAGCACCAAAAGGCGCGATTGCGCGGCATTCTATTCGCGGCAACAATATCTGTTAAGTGGATTATCAAGATATAGGTTATCGGTTATATCGATATGCGATTTACCCTCAGGCAACTTCAGGTATTCGTCGCCGTGGCGCAGCATGAGAGCGTATCGCGCGCAGCGCAATCGCTCGCATTGTCGCAGTCGGCCACCAGCACCTCACTGACCGAACTGGAGCGGCAATCCGACTGCCAGCTGTTCGATCGCGCCGGCAAACGCCTGGCGCTCAACGCGCTGGGCCGGCAATTGCTGCCCGAAGCGGTAGCGCTGATCGACCAGGCGCGCGAGATCGAGCGCCTGCTGAGCGGCAAGAGCGGGTATGGCTCGCTGAATGTCGGCGCCACCCTGACCGTGGGCAACTATCTGGCGACCCTGCTGATTGGCAGCTTCATGCAGCACCACCCTGAATGCCGGGTGAAACTGCAGGTGCACAACACCGCCCATGTGGTGCAGCAAATCGCGCATTACGAGCTGGATCTGGGCCTGATCGAAGGCGACTGCCAGCACCCGGACATCGAGGTACACCCCTGGGTCGAGGATGAACTGGTGGTGTTCTGCGCACCGCAGCACCCGCTGGCCCGGCGTGGCAATGCCAGCCTGGAAGAGCTGACGCACGAGGCCTGGATTCTGCGCGAACAGGGCTCGGGCACGCGACTGACCTTCGATCAGGCCATGCGTCATCATCCGCGCAATCTCAACATTCGCCTGGAGCTGGAACACACCGAGGCGATCAAGCGTGCGGTGGAATCCGGCCTGGGCATCGGCTGCATTTCTCGCCTGGCACTGCGTGATGCCTTTCGCCGCGGCAGCCTGATGCCGGTGGAAACCCCGGAGCTGGACCTGCGCCGGCAGTTCTACTTCATCTGGCACAAGCAGAAGTACCAGACGGCGGCGATGCGCGAGTTTCTCGAGCAGTGTCGTGCGCTGACCGCCGGAGTCAGCCGCAGCGATCAAATCGTCCTGCCGCCGATCGTCTGAGCGGTCAGCATTGATCCGGCGTCACGCGGCGCCGCGATCAGCCCGGAATCGACTCCATCTGCTGCAGCAGCAACGCCGCCTGGGTGCGAGTGCGCACGCCGAGCTTGCGGAAAATCGCCGTGACATGCGCCTTGACCGTCGCCTCGGACACACTCAGTTCATAGGCGATCTGCTTGTTCAACAGGCCTTCGCACACCATGGTCAGAACACGGAACTGCTGCGGTGTCAGGCTGGCGAGACCGGCACTGGCGGCCTTGGCTTCTTCGGATAGCGGCGCGCTTTCTTCGGCCAGCGGGGGCCACCAGGTGTCGCCATCGAGCACCTGACGCACAGCTTGCTGCAAGGTTTCCAGCGGGCTGGATTTGGGAATGAAACCGCTTGCGCCGAACTCACGGGAGCGGTTGACGATGGAAGCTTCTTCCTGAGCGGAGATCATCACCACAGGAATCTGCGGGTACTGACCACGCAGTAGCACCAGGCCGGAAAAACCGTAGGCACCCGGCATGTTCAGATCGAGCAGGACCAGGTCCCAATCGCTCTTGGCGGCCAGGTGACCCTCGAGTTCGGCGATGCTGGCGGCTTCTACCAGGCGGACTTCAGGCCCCAGCCCCAGGGTCAGTGCTTGCTGCAACGCGCTGCGAAACAGCGGGTGGTCGTCGGCAATCAGGATTTCGTAGGCGGCCATTGGCAGATCCTGTTCTTCTTATGAGTGGCACCGAGGTGAGTATGGCAGTGCTAGTTCGCCTGACGACCCGCTCAAGCCTGCTCATCCACAGACTCCCCACTCGGACCGAGGGCGGCGCTCAGCATGCCGAGCTGTGGCGGGGTGGTCAAGCTCAATGCTTTGCGGCAGGATGCGCAGCTTTCCTGCCGAGACGCCCGAATGCGAAGCCAAGCCCTGCGCGCCGACCTGCTGATGCTGATTACCGCGATGATCTGGGGCAGCGCCTTCGTGGCCCAGCGCCTGGGCATGGATAGTATCGGCCCCTTCCTTTATACCGGCTTGCGCTTCGCCCTGGCCTGTGTGCTGCTGCTACCACTGCTGGCCCTGCTACAGCGCCGTCAGCGAGGTCCCGTCGCGCCGCTGAACCGCAACCTGCTGATCGGCGGTGTGGTCATGGGCCTGGCGCTGTCGATCGGGATCAACCTGCAGCAGGTCGGTCTTCTGTTTACCACCGTTACCAACTCCGGCTTCATCACCGGGCTGTACGTGATCGTCGTACCGATTCTCGGACTGCTGATCGGCCAGCGCAGCAGCGCCGGTATCTGGCTGGGCGCCAGCCTGGCGGTGGTCGGCATGTTCCTGCTCAGTGTCGGAGAAGGCTTCACCGTAGCCTCCGGCGACTGGCTGCAACTGGCCGGCGCCTTCGTCTGGGGGATTCACGTGTTGCTGGTGGGTTTCTTCGCCAGCCGCCACGACCCGCTGCGTCTGGCCTTCATCCAGTTCACCACCTGCGCGGTGATCAGCCTGCTACTGGCGATTATCTTCGAAACCGCGACGCTGGACGGCATAGTCCAAGCCGCACCCGCCATTCTCTATGGCGGCCTGTTCGGCGTAGCGGTCGGCTTTACCCTGCAGGTGGTGGCGCAGCAGCACGCCATCGCCTCGCACGCGGCGATCATCCTCTCGCTGGAAGCCGTGTTCGCCGCCATTGCCGGCGCCCTGCTGCTGGGTGAAGTACTGGCCCTGCGCGGTTATCTGGGTTGCGCGTTGATGTTCGGCGGCATGCTGCTGGCTCAGCTGTGGCCCAAGCCCTGGCCGAGCGAACTCAGCGGTACGACTGCAGACGCTGGTGCAGAGCGTCGTTGATATCCAGTGGCAGGCGTCGTTTGGCCGCCAGGTAGTGCTGACTGAAAGCGTCCAGGTAATCGTCCAGTGCCTCGCCGGCGCGCAGGTCACCCGCCAACTCCAGGCACATCGCGGCGACCTCGGCAGTGCACAGGTGCTCGCCGCGGGTGGAGCGACGCAGGCGATAGCGCGACAGTTGCGCCGGGGTCAGGCTGAGCACCGGTAGTGCATCCAGATAGGGGCTCTTGCGAAACATCTTGCGTGCCTCGGTCCAGGTTGCATCGAGCAGCACGAACAGCGGCCGCTTGCCGGGGGCAAGTTGCACCTCTTCCACCACGCGTTGCGGTGCCACGTATTCACCGGGGAAGACCAGATAGGGCTGCCACTGCGGATCGGCCAACAGCTGCAGCAGCGCCGGGTCGACCGCGGTGCGGGTCCAACCGAAGGCATGAGTTTCAGGCACGACGTCGGCGATCAGCCAACCGGTATTGCTCGGTTTCAGCGCCTCGATATCGTGCATCACCAGGCACATGCCGGCATTGGCCTGGACCTGCGGGCGCCAGGCACACAGGCAATGCGTCGGCTGCACCCGGCAATGAGGGCAACGCTCGGCACGCGAGCCGCGGGCAATGAAGGGTTTGACGCTGCGCGCCAGGCGCTCTGCGCGCAAACGGGCAACGGCATGTGGGGCTGGATGGGTCATGGCGGGAGCAACTGCGAACGGGGGCGGAATTCTACCACCCCCGTTCGCCGCCCAGACGGATCAGAAGGTGTGGTTCAACGCCAGACCGATGAAGTGGATGTGGGTGTTGTACTCACCGGTGTAATTGCCACCATTACCGGTGCAGCGTACGCCGCTGTCCTGGTACGGACCGCCGGCGCCCGGCACCCAGCCGGCCGGCGAGCAGCCATCTCGGTAGTCCATCTTGCCGCTTGAGAACTGCACGTAGCTGTAGGCGAAGTCCAGCGAGGTATCGCGCGTCACCTTGTAGTTGGCGCCGAAGGACAACCAGTAGCGATCCGCATCGGGGAAGGCCGGATGACGCAACTGGGTCGAATTGACGGGTGACTTGTCGTACGCCACCCCGGTGCGCAACAAGAGGTCGTCGCTGTACTGGTAGTTCATGCCCAGAGAGATCTTGTAGGTATCCTTCCAGTCCTGCCTGACGCTCAGATCGCCCTCGGTAACGCCATTGAAGTAGGGATATCCGGCGACCTGATCGATGCCGATACGCACCTCGTCGAGCCGCGAGTGGCGGGTGAAGGTCAGGTCCGCCATCAACGCCACCTTGTCGTTGAGCTGATGGAAGGCGTTGAAGGAAAGCATTTCCGGGGTATCGATAGAGGTCTTGGCCTTGGAATTGGGGTGCAGGCGCGTGGCGGCGAAGTCACCTGGGTTGACCCAGTTGCCTTCATCGAACAGCTCCTGCAGGGCATCGGTCGGCGGTAGGTAAATATCCAGAATGGGGATGGTAATACCGCCCTCGAGTGACGTATCCGGGGAAGGAACGCTGCCCTGCACTCCGGCGAAACTCCATTTCGTTTCCCCCTCCAGGGTGTGGCGAATGTTGGAGCGATAGGACACGCCAAAGCGCGTCGACTCGGTCGGCTCCCACATGTAGCCGATGTTCCAGCCGAAGCCCCAATCATCGCCCTTGACCCGGAAGTAGCCGTCGCCCTGAACGTTGTCGGCGAAGTTGCCTGCAACGCAGTCGACGAAGCCATCCCTGTCAGCGACGCCGCGACAGGAGGTGATTTCCTCCGGCACCGGCACACCGGCGATGATCCCGACGATAGGTCCGAGGAGGGGGTCAGCTGCGTTGCGGGCACTCTCGTAGTTCGCATCGACGAACTGGCCGGCCAACTGCCGCGACGCGCCTTTGACGTCCGCCGCACCACGCTGCACCGATTTGATGTACTGCGCCGACACACCAAAACCGACGCTGTGATGTTCGTTGAAGCGGTAGGAAATGCTCGGATTGAAGGTCACCGTCTCCAGGCTGGCTGACTGGATGCCGTAGCGCCCGGCCCAGTCCTCCTTGTAATCGAGCTTGGCGCCGAACGGGGTGAAGATCCCCAGGCCAATCGTCACCCGATCATTGATCTCGTGGGAGAAGTAGAAATTGGGCGCGGCGGCGGCATCGGGCAGGAACTCGCCCGCATCACCCGAGACGGGATTACCGAATACATCACGGCTTCCCTTGTCCTCGTAGTCGCCGTCCGGCAACAGAATAGTCAGGCCCGAGGTCAACTGGGTGCCTTTGAGCCGGGCCAGCCCAGCGGGATTGTAGAAAATGGTCGAGGGGTCGGCCGCCTCGGCGCCATTGGCATGTGCCGAACCCTGCGCCGCTACCGATTGCGAACCAAAGTGATAACCGGACGCCTGCGCCTGCGCGACGGGCAAAACCAGTAAACTGCCGACCACCACACGTGATGGCCAGCGCCGAAAGAGCATTGTCATTATTATTCTCCTGCACGCTGCTTGGACACCGTGCAGCGCGGCGATCACCCTCGACAGACTTACGTCTGCGCTGGCGCCGCTTGGCTGCGACGGCGGCTCATCTGTGTGACGTGCAGGCTTGCGCAACGATCCCCGGCCTTTGGTCGTGGTGACGAAGAGCAGCAAGAGGCCATCATGTCTCTATCGGTAACACTTTGTTTCATCCGGGCAAAAGGCCATGGCCGCGAACATTCGCTGCGAGGCCCTGTCCAACCCTCGTCCACGCTTTCAGGAGTCTCCCCATGCTGCGTTACATCTTCCCCGCTCTCGCGCTCAGCCTGATGCTTCCCACTGCCCAGGCAGCCTCGCTGAAGGAGATGGAGCTGACTCGTACCCTGGAGCAGGTTGCCCGGCAAAGCAGTGAAGGCACCCCACGAGCGATCAATGAGGACATTCTTGATCAGGGCTATACGGTGGAAGGGCATACGCTGATCAACCACCTCAGCGTGCGTGAGGCGCATGCTGCACAAATGCGTGGAAACCCTGATACCGTGCGTTCGCAACTCGCGGCAAGCGTCTGCCGCAACCCGGGCTATCGCAGCCTCTTGGCTCAGGGCGCACAACTGCGTTACCAGTTCAGCGAATACCGCAGTAATCGCCCGGTGACCGTCGAAGTCTTCGACAAGGGCGACTGCGGCCTCTGATCAAGAGCTGGCGTCAGCCCCTTTGCGTTCGGCGTTGCGCTTCATCGGCGCGCAATTCGGCGAGCAACGCTTCCATGTAGCGTGAACGCCGTCTTCCACCCTCGAGGCGCCGTCTGCACTCGTCCTCGAGACTCAGTTGGCTGCTTCGCGCTGCCTGCTGCAGCTTGCTGTAGAGGTCCGTTTCGATCTCCAGAATCAACTTGGGCATACCTGCCCCTCCCTTCCGGTTGACCAAACAGAAGACTCGGCGCAGCAGGCGAGGTTCCGCCTGCTCGTCGGGCCAGCGGCTCGCCGTCCAGAGCCTCGCAAGGCAAACGTCAGCAGCGCTCCATTGCTGACCGGTGCAGCCCCCAACAGCTGCATGCCCCAGTTTGGCAGCAAGGCACTGCAGGCGCAGCTCTGCACGATTAATCAGACACGAAACCGGTGCTCGCTCGCCCAGACCAACGGCGGGAGGGAGCGCCGGCTATGCTTGGAAAACATGAGAAGCCCCGGCTGATCTGCATCAAGGCCCGCACCGGGTTGAGCCGGCACACTCGCCTCATCATCACGATAAGGACAGGCTCATGGCCCTGCTCACTTTCATCGGCGCGATCCAGCAAGTCACGGGCTCATGCTATCTGGTGCAAAGCCGTGACGGCGCCAAGGTTCTACTTGAATGCGGCATGCACCAGGGGCGTCGCCAGGAAGAAGATCAGAACCGCAGCGGCTTTCCATTCGACCCGCGCAGCCTGGACGCGGTAGTGATTTCGCACGCCCATCTCGATCACAGTGGGCTGCTGCCAAGACTGGTCGCAGAAGGCTACCGCGGCCCGATCCATGCCACCGAGGCGAGCTGCGAACTGCTCGAGCTGATGCTGCTGGATTCGGCTTTTCTTCAGGAAAAGGACGCCGAGTGGGAAAATCGCTGGCGCGCCCGTCAGGGCAAGCCGCCGATAAAACCGCTGTATACGGTCGCCAATGCCGAGCAGGCGCTCAGCCAGCGCCGTGCTCACGCCTATGGCGTACAAGTCGAGGTGGCCAAGGGCGTGCAGGTGACCTTCCACAATGCCGGCCATATCCTCGGCTCGGCCATCGTCGAGATGCGGGTGGAAGACCATCACCTGCACCGCCACCTGGTGTTCTCGGGCGACCTGGGCAACACCTGCTCGCCACTGATGCAGGCCCCGGCACAGTTGAACCAGGCCGATGTGCTGCTGATGGAGTCCACCTATGGCGACCGCGACCACCGAGACAGCGAAGCCACCCTGGAGGAGCTGGCCGACATCCTGCAGCAGGCCCATCGTGATGGCGGCAATGTGCTGATTCCCTCCTTCGCCGTCGGTCGCACCCAGGATCTGATCTACTACCTCGGCCGCTTCTATCAGGAGGGCCGTCTGCCCCAGCAGGCGGTGTTCCTCGACAGCCCCATGGCGATCCGCGCCAATGCCATTTACAGCCGCTTTCATGACCAGTTCGCGAGCGAGGACCGCGCAGCGCTGGCGGCCAAAGGCGTGAAACGCATCGAGGACTGGCTGCCGATTCTGCGCTGCACGCCGACAGCAGAAGAGTCGATGGCAATCAACCGGATCAAGAGCGGGGCGATCATCATCGCCGGGGCCGGCATGTGCAACGGCGGGCGTATCGTCCATCACTTCAAGCACAATCTATGGCGCGAAAACTGCCATCTGGTGTTCCCCGGTTTCCAGGCCAAGGGCACGCTGGGCCGCCTGATCGTCGACGGTGCCGCAACGGTCAAGGTGCTGCACCAGCGCATCGCGGTGAAAGCCAGGGTGCACACCCTGGGCGGTTTCTCCGCACATGCCGGTCAGTCGCAGCTGATCGACTGGGCCAGTCGGTTCGAACATCACCCGGAGCTGCATCTGGTCCATGGCGAGCTGGAAAAGATGCAGGCGCTGCAGCAGGCCCTGCGCGAGCGGTTGAACTGGACCGCCAACATTCCAGAACCCGGCGAGCAGATCGCCCTGTAATCGGCGCTTACGAAAAGGTGGCAACGAAACGGCAGCCTCCCTGTGGCAAGCTGCTTAACCCTCCATAATCAGGGAACCGGCCAAGGTGGGAGGCTGCGCGCCTGCCACTGGCCAAGAAGAGGAGAGTTTCCATGCCCTTTGAATCGGACGACTATCTGTCGCGCCACGTGCAAACCAGCGAGGTCGACCTGAGCAGCAAGGTGGAGGAACTGGTGGCACTGGCAGCCCCGAGCAACAGTCCCAACCTGGCGCTGTACCGCGAGATGCTCACTACGGTGATCCATATGGCCCAGGCTGATCGCAACCGCTGGGACGCCAAGATCATGATGCAGACCCTGCGCGAGATGGAGCATGCCTTCGGTGTGCTGGAGCAGCTCAAGCGGCGGCGCAAGGTCACGGTATTCGGTTCGGCACGCACGCCGGTGGATCATCCGCTATACCGACAGGCTCGCGAACTTGGCGCACTGCTGGCACACCGCGACCTGATGGTGGTTACGGGAGCCGGTGGCGGCATCATGGCGGCGGCTCATGAAGGCGCCGGCACGGAAAACAGCCTGGGGTTCAATATCACCCTGCCCTTCGAGCAGGCCGCCAACGCCACGATGCGCGGCAGCCACCACTTGCTGTCCTTTCACTTCTTCTTCCTGCGCAAGCTGTTCTTCGTCAAGGAAGCCGATGGCCTGGTGCTCTGCCCCGGCGGTTTCGGCACCCTCGATGAAGCCCTGGAGGTGCTGACCCTGATCCAGACCGGCAAGAGCCCGTTGGTGCCGGTGGTGCTGCTCGATCAGCCGGGTGGCAGCTACTGGGAAGACGCTCTGGGCTTCATCCGCCGGCAGCTCGGCGACAACGGCTATATCCTGCAGACCGACCTCAACCTGATGCACCTGGTCTACAGCGCCGAAGAAGCAGTGGATGAAATCGCCCGGTTCTATCGCAACTTCCACTCCAGCCGCTGGCTCAAGGATCGCTTCGTGATTCGCCTCAATCATCCGCTCAACGAGGCAGCGATGGACAAACTGCATACCGACTTCGCCGGCTTGTGCAAGGAAGGCGGTTTTACCCAACAGCCCTATTGCGAGCAGGAGCGCGACGAACCGGAACTTTGCGACCTCACCCGCCTGGCCTTTGCCTTCAACGGGCGCGACTATGGCCGTCTGCGCGCCCTGCTCAATGTGGTCAACGAACCGGATAACTGGACAACCTGAGCTGACGAGTTGCCGTAGCCGGATGCAATCCGGGGTATTGGCCTCTCGCCATTCCCGGATTGCATCCGGGCTACGCAAAGCAAGAAGCCCAGCATTGGCTGGGCTTCTTTTTACTACATGCCTATCAGGCGTTGCCGGCGACCTTCATCCGCGCCGCCTGGGTGAAATCGAGCATGCGCTTGAGCGGCTTGATCGCCTTGGGAATCAGCGCCGGGTCGACATGAATCTCACCGGAGCCCTGACGCAGGCCGGTCAGCACACGTTCCAAGGTATTCATCGCCATCCACGGGCAGTGCGCGCAGCTGCGGCATGCCGCGCCGTTGCCGGCGGTCGGCGCCTCGATGAAGGTCTTGTCCGGGCACAGCTGCTGCATCTTGTAGAAGATGCCACGGTCGGTGGCGACGATGAAGGTGGAATTCGGCAGGGTCTGCGCGGCCTTGATCAGCTGGCTGGTGGAGCCCACGGCATCGGCCAGCTCCACCACGTTCTGCGGCGATTCCGGGTGTACCAGAATGGCGGCGTCTGGGTACAGCGCCTTCATGTCCAGCAGCTGCTTGGACTTGAACTCCTCGTGCACGATGCAGGCGCCGTCCCACAGCAGCATGTCGGCGCCAGTCTCGCGCTGGATGTAGTTGCCCAGATGTTTGTCCGGCGCCCAGATGATGGTCTCGCCGTTATCCATCAGGCTCTCGACGATCTCCAGCGCGCAGCTGGAGGTCACCACCCAGTCGGCACGCGCCTTGACCGCCGCCGAGGTATTGGCATACACCACCACGGTGCGCTCGGGATGCTGATCGCAGAAGGCCGAGAACTCGTCTACCGGGCAGCCCAGATCCAGCGAGCAGGTCGCCTCCAGCGTCGGCATCAGCACGCGCTTTTCCGGATTGAGAATCTTCGCCGTCTCGCCCATGAACTTGACCCCAGCCACCACCACGGTCTGCGCTGGGTGCTGGTTGCCGAAGCGGGCCATTTCCAGAGAGTCGGAAACGCAGCCGCCGGTTTCCTCGGCCAGCGCCTGGATGACCGGATCGCAGTAATAGTGCGCCACCAGCACCGCGTTCTGCTTCTTCAGCTCGGCGGCGATTTCGCGGCGATAGAAAGCCTCTTCCTCAGCGGTCAGCGGCTTGGGCTGCTTGGCATCGAGGTGGGCTTGGACCAGAAGGCGTTCGGAAATCTGCGTCATATCATCGAACCTGCGGCGCTCTTGAGCGAGCTGCGAGTATACCCCCTGGCTGCCCATCGCCACAGGCGGGCCAGCCAGGGGCTTTTCCGAGAGCAAAAAAAAGCCAGTCTCACGACTGGCTTTTGCGATCTGGTGGGTCGTGTAGGATTCGAACCTACGACCAATTGGTTAAAAGCCAACTGCTCTACCAACTGAGCTAACGACCCAACGCGAGGCGCATGATACTGATTTAATTCAGGAAATCAACACTTCGCGAAAACTTTTTCAGAAGTAACGCGTGGCATCGGGCACGCCAGCGGCGACGAAACCCGCCGCGCGCAGGCGGCAGCTGTCGCACTTGCCACAGGCACGGCCATCATCGTCGGCCTGGTAGCAGGAGACGGTCAGCGCATAGTCCACGCCCAGGCGCATACCGGCCTGGATGATTTCGCCCTTGCTCATCTGCTGCAGCGGCGCACGGATGGCAAAACCCTCACCCTCCACACCGGCTTTGGTCGCCAGGTTGGCCATGCGCTCGAAAGCCTCGACGAATTCCGGGCGGCAATCGGGATAACCTGAGTAGTCCACCGCATTGACGCCGATGAAGATGTCGCGCGCCCCCAGCACCTCGGCCCAGCCCAGCGCCAGGGAGAGGAACACCGTGTTGCGAGCCGGCACGTAGGTCACCGGAATACCTTCGCCCGGTGTTTCCGGAACCGCGATGCTGCTGTCTGTCAGCGCCGAGCCACCGATGCCGTTGAGATTCAGGCCGATCACCTTGTGCTCGACCACACCCAGTTGCCGGGCGACGCGCTCGGCCGCCTGCAGTTCGGCGCGATGACGCTGCCCGTAATCGAAGCTCATGCTGTAGCAGGCGTAGCCCTCGGCTCTGGCCATGGCCACCACGGTGGCCGAATCCAGGCCGCCGGAAAGGAGAATGACCGCTTTCTTGTCGTTCATGATCAATGTCCCGGCTCGTCGTTCCAGAGAATCTTGTGCAGTTGCAGTTGCAGGCGCACCGGCAGGTTGTCCGCCACGATCCAGTCGGCCAACGCCCGCGCATCCACCTGTTTATGGCTGGGCGAGAACAGCACCTCGCCGGCCCGGGCCGCCAGGTCGTACTGGATCAGCCTGGACACGGCCCAGTCGTAATCCTCGCGCGAGCAGATGACGAACTTGACCTGATCATTGGTGGTGAGCCACTCGATGTTCTCGTAACGGTTGCGCTGCACCTCGGCCGAACCAGGCGTCTTCAGGTCGAGCACCTTGCTCACCCGTGGATCGACGGCCGAGACGTCGAGCGCGCCACTGGTTTCCAGCGACACCTCGTAACCGGCGTCGCACAAACGCGAGAGCAAGGGGATGCAATTGGGCTGGGCCAGCGGCTCGCCGCCGGTGACGCAGACGTAACGCGGCCGATAGGCGGCCACCTGGTCGAGGATACTGTCCAGCGCGACGATCTCGCCGCCGCTGAAGGCGTAGGCGGTGTCACAGTACTGACAGCGCAGGGGGCAGCCGGTCAGGCGCACGAATACCGTCGGCAGGCCGGCGGTACGCGTCTCCCCCTGCAACGAGTAGAAAATCTCGGTAATGCGCAGGGTTTCTTGCATGGTAGCCACGGGCGTGATGACGAAACAGGTCATCCGCCTCCGTTGCGTGAAAAGACAGGAACGTCGGCAGCAGCAGACATTCGACGATGCATGGCGACAGGGACATCAGCCGAGCTGAAACCCCGCGAGCCACGCGAGCGCGCATTCTAATGGAAGTGGCCGAATGGCAGATAGGAAATCATCGGAAGTGATTCTCACGGCGCTCCGCCACGGCCCGTAAGGTGGCCGCCCGGGATGGCATGCCACAAGAAAAACCCGCGTCAAGCGCGGGTTCGTTCTCGATTCTTGACTTACAGCCGCTGCAGGTCGCGCTGGGCCAGTTGGGCGGCCGAGCTGCCCGGATACTGAGCGATCACCTGCTGCAGGATACCGCGCGCCTTGTCGTTGTGCCCCAAACGACGCTCGACGTCGGCAAGCTTGAACAGCGAATCCGGCACCTTGGCATGGCTTGGATAGGCCTGACTGACCTTGGCAAAGGCCTGACCGGCTGCCTGCAGATCACCCTTGGCCAGATTCACTTCGCCCAGCCAGTACTGGGCGTTACCGGCGTACTGACTGTTGGGATAACGATTGAGAAAGGCAGCGAATGCCTGCGACGCCTTGTCGAAGTCCTTGGCCTTGATCAGGTCGAAGGCGGCATCGTAATAGAGCTTTTCCTTGGCCGGATCACCCGGCTCGGCGCTGGCCTGCTGCTGTGCGGCAGGTGGCGTTGGCGTGCCGTTGGCGTTTACCGCGCCATCAGCTGAATTCTGTGCGGGAGCTCCACCGGCAGCGGCACCGGAGGAAATACGTTGATCCAGATCCTGGTAACGCTCCAGGCCTTCCTGCTTGAGGCGCTGAATTTCGTTCTGCTGCTCTTCGACCATGCCACGCAGTTGCGCAATTTCCTGCTGCATCTGCTCGAGCTGGTTGAACAGCATACCCTGCGCAGAAGCGGGCGCTTGCGCACCCGCTCCGGCGGAGGCGCCGGCCGTACCATAACCCGCCGGTGGATAGCTGCTGCCCTGTTGCATGGAGCTGCTTTCCAGTACGGGAACCTCCGCCATCGCCGCGAGCGGCAAGGCGAGTGTCAGAAGGGTCAGGATACGGCGGCAATCTCGCATGGCAGCTTACTTACGCAGCTCTACGCGACGGTTCTGGGCCCAGGACTGCTCGTCGTTGCCAGTGGCAACCGGACGCTCTTCGCCGTAGGAAACCAGTTCCAGCTGAGCCGGGGAAACGCCCTGCAGAACCAGGTAGCGCTGAACGGCCTTGGCACGACGCTCGCCCAGAGCCATGTTGTACTCACGGGTACCGCGCTCGTCAGCGTGGCCTTCCAGAACGACGCGAGCGCCGTTGCCTTTCAGGTCCTTGGCGTGTACGTCCAGAGCGCGCATGGCTTCGGCTTTCAGGTCGGAGCTGTCGTACTCGAAGTAGAAGGTGGTGATAGCGCGCAGAGCCGCTTCTTCGCTCAGGCTGCCATCAACAGCGCCAGTGTTGGCACCGTAGCCAGCGTTCGGGTCGACAGCGCCTTCGCCAGCAGCGTCGCCGCCTTTGGAGGAGCAACCTACGGCAACGGCGAGAGCCAGGGACAGTGCAGCGAACTTACCGAATTTCAGCATTTCCATCATGTAACTCCTAATGAACCCCAGTTGTGTTAAGCAATATAGGTGTAACGCCGCATCAGTTCAGGTAAGGGGACCAAGAAGGCTCTCGAACTTCGCCTTGAGCGGTAGGAAGAGGGAGCCTCACACGTCCGTTGGTGGACGCTAACATCAAGACTCCCCGGCCCTGCTGGCGGGTGGCGTAGATTAGCATGGCGCCATTGGGCGCAACAGTGGGCGACTCATCCAAACTTGTGTCTGAAAGTATGCGCAAACGGTTGGTTTCCAGGTCCTGTGCGGCCACCTTGAACACGGTAAAACCATCCTGACGATGAATCATCACCAGGGTCTTTTCATCTGCCGACAATTTCGGGTTGGCGTTGTAGTTACCGACGAAGGTCACACGCTCCACTGCCCCGCTATTGATGTTGGTCTTGTAGATCTGCGGACGGCCCGCACGATCCGACGTGAAGTAAAGGGTCTGACCATCCTTGCCCCAGAAGGGTTCGGTATCGATGGCGTAGTGGTTGGTGATGCGGCGCATCTGCCGACTGCCCATGTCCATCACGTAGATTTCCGGATTGCCATCCTTGGACAATACGAAAGCCAGGCGCGAGCCGTCCGGCGACCAGGCAGGCGCGCCGTTGAGGCCTTCGAAATTGGTGATCTGCTCGCGACGGCCAGTGTCGATGTGCTGCACGAAGATGCGCGGGCGACGCTGCTCGAACGACACGTAAGCGATGCGGCGGCCATCGGGTGCGAAGGACGGCGACAGGATTGGCTCGCGCGACTGCAGCAGCGTCACGGCACGAGCGCCGTCATAGTCGGAACGCTGCAGGGTGTAACGGGTGTTGTTGGCGCCCATGCGCTCGGCGGTGACATATAGCAGGCGAGTGGAGAACGCGCCCTTGACGCCGGTGAGCTTCTCGAACGACTGGTCGGCGATATGGTGGGCCATGTCGCGCAGTTGGTCGGTGCCGCCACCTACATTGCCGGTCATTACCTGCTGCTCGGTGTTGACGTTGAACAATGCGTACTGGATCTGCAACCGGCCACCATTGGGCACGATATTGCCGACCAGCACATACTGCGCGCCGAGGGCCTTCCAGTCACGGTAGATGACTTCGCTGGCCTGGGTCGGCAGGCTGATCATGTTCTGCCGCGGGATGGGTTCGAAATAGCCGGAATTGCGCAGGTCGTTGCCAATGATCTGCGACATGTCTTCGGGCAGTACCGAGCCGCCCTGCCAGCCGAAGGGCACCACGGCGATAGGGGTGGCGCGGTCGGCGCCTTGGGAAATCACCAGCGGATCGGCCGCCTGGACGCTACCGACCAGCATGACCAGCCCCAGCAGGGCGATACGAATCAGGTTGTTCACAGAGCTCAATCCTCCGGTTTGAAAATCACGCGGCGCTGCCTGTACATACGGTCGAAGGTAGCGCGATCCAATTGTTGCATCTCGGGAATACGCCCGACGTTACGTACAGCGGCAACGGCCGAGTTGTCGAACGGCGCATCGCCACTGGAGCGCGATACGCTGGCATTGGTCACGGTGCCGTCGGGCAGCATCTGAATCAGCAGCTCGACGCTCATGCCACGGCGCGCCGACATCGGTCGCTGCCAGTTCTCGGTGATCAGCTTGATGATCAGATCGTCGAGGTTACCCGCGACCTGGTCACCATGGGTTTCCGCCAGCGCCTGCTGGTTCTGCACGTTGTCCGAAAGCAGCTCGGCCAGCGCCGCTGCCTTCTGATCCTCGGCCGCCTTGCGTCGGGCCTCTTCGGCCTTGCGCTTGGCATCCTCGGCAGCCTTTTTCTTCGCGGCCTCGGCGGCTGCCGCCTTCTTTTTCGCCTCTTCTGCAGCGGCCTTTTTCTTGGCCTCTTCAGCGGCTTTCTTCTTCGCCTCTTCCTCGGCGCGCTTCTTGGCTATGTCCGCCTGGCGCTTCTGCTCGGCAGCCTTTTCGGCTTCGGCCTTCTTCGCAGCTTCGGCTTTGGCCTGTTCGGCCTTTCGAGCCTCTTCCGCCTTCTTTTGTTCCTCGGCTTTCTTCGCTGCGGCTACCTTCTGCGCCTCGGCCTGCGCCTGCTTCTGCTCTTCGGCTTTCTTCTGTTCCAGTCGTTCGGTCTCGAACTGCGGCGCCGAGGTCTTCTGCGCCTCGCCTGCCACCTTCTGCGTGGTCTGGGTGGTGGCCTGGCTCTGCGACTGCAACTGGTACAGCGTAGCCTGAACCACCGGACGCGCCGGTGGCAGCTCCGGCGTGAAGGCGAAGCTGACGAACAGCATGGCGAACATCAGGACATGCAGACCCACGGCCCAGACGACGGGCCAGAAGTAGCTTTCCGACTGCGAACGCTCGGTCTGCTGCATCAGGGCGCCTCGGTAATCAATCCGACGTTGCCCACGTCGGCCTGCTGCAGGCCGCCCATGGCCGCCATCACGGTGCCGTAATCGACGGTGCGATCACCGCGCACGAACACCTGCACCTGCTTACCCTGGCGACGGTTCTCGGCGATGATCGCCGAAACGGCCTGAGTCATCTGCTCAAGAGTGGAGGCGCGCTCCTGCTCGGTGTCGACATCGACCTCGCTGCCCATGTTCCAGTAGTAGGTCTTGTCGGCCTTGATGGAAATGGTCAGCACCTGGGCGTCGTTGTCCTGCGGCAGCGCTTCGCTGCTGACCTTGGGCAGGTCGACCTTGACGCCCTGGTTGAGCATGGGCGCGGTGACCATGAAGATGACCAGCAGCACCAGCATCACGTCGATGTAGGGCACCACGTTCATCTCGGCGACCGGTTTGCGTCTGTTGCGAATTCTCGCCATGGCTAGAACCTATCCTGTGCGCGCGTCTTAGTCTTCCGAGGTATGCACCTTGCGGTGCAGGATGGCCTGGAACTCGTCGGCGAAGGTGTAGTAGCGGCCGATCAGCATTTCGCCGCGGGCGGAGAAGCGGTTGTAGGCGATGACCGCCGGAATCGCGGCGAACAGACCAATGGCGGTAGCGATCAGCGCTTCGGCGATACCCGGAGCGACGGTGGCCAGGGTGGCCTGCTGCACCTGAGCCAGGCCGCGGAAGGAGTTCATGATGCCCCATACGGTACCGAACAGGCCGATGTAGGGGCTGGTGGAACCTACGGTAGCGAGGAACGGCAGCGCGGTTTCCAGCTTCTCTTCTTCGCGGGAGATGGCTACGCGCATGGCGCGCGCAACACCGTCCATCACCGCGTCCGGGTCGACGCCCTGCTGCTGACGCAGGCGGGAGAACTCCTTGAAGCCGGCGCGGAAGATCTGCTCCAGACCGGAATCCGGATCAGGGTTGCTGCCGGCCTGGCGATACAGCTTGGACAGGTCGATACCGGACCAGAAACGATCCTCGAAGTTATCCAGAGCACGCTTGGCGGCGCGGATGGCATTACTACGCTGAAAGATCATCACCCAGGAAATGACCGACGCGGCCACCAGGGTCAGCATCACCAGCTGAACCAACAGACTGGCGTTACTGATCAGACTCCACATCGACATATGGTCAACGGCGTTAGCTTCCACGCTTACTCTCCTGCTGCAATTGGACCCGGCGCCTGCGTCCCGGCGAACGCGTGTCGCAGAGATTCGGGAATAGCCCGGGGTTTCAAGTTGTCGGCGCGCACACAGGCCACCAGAAACTGCCCTTCGCAGAGCAGCACATCATCCGCAGCCCGCCTGACCTGTTGACGAAAGCGCAGGCTGGCACGGTTCAATTCAATTACATCGGCGCTGATCACCAGCTCGTCATCCAGACGTGCCGGCGCGTGATAACGCGCCTCGGCCGAATGCACGACGAACAACAGGCCCTCACCGGCAAGCGTCGACTGGGCATAACCCAGCTCACGCAGGCGCTCGGTGCGAGCCCGCTCCATGAATTTGAGGTAGTTGACGTAGTAGACGATGCCGCCCGCATCGGTATCTTCGTAATAGACCCGGCAATGGTGGCTGAACGGCTGGACTCCGTTTTGCGCGCGCATACTCTAGTCCCCGGCCTGCTGCTTGCCAATCCGGCCTGGTAACAATTTTTTCGTCATTCGTCACCCGTACTGAAAAGATCGCCGCTGGGCGAATCACCCGAGCGCTTGGGGATGTTCAGCCCGAAGTGCAGATAGGCATGCCGGGTGACCACACGCCCACGTGGAGTGCGCATCATGTAGCCCTGCTGAATCAGGTACGGCTCGAGCACGTCCTCGATGGTATGGCGCTCCTCGCCGATGGCCGCAGCCAGGCTATCGAGCCCCACCGGCCCGCCGTCGAACTTCTCGATCATGGCCAGCAGCAGACGTCGGTCGGAATGATCGAAGCCACGCTCGTCGACATCCAGCAGGTTCAGCGCCTGGTCGGCGATGGCCTGGGAGATATGGCCTGTGCCGCGCACCTCGGCGAAATCGCGCACGCGGCGCAGCAGGCGGTTGGCGATACGCGGCGTACCGCGCGCGCGACGAGCGATTTCATAGGCGCCCTTGGCCTCGATCGGCAAACCGAGAATCCCGGCCGAGCGCGAGACGATGGTGGCGAGATCCTCGATACCGTAGAACTCGAGGCGCTGAACGATACCGAAACGGTCGCGCAGCGGATTGGTCAGCATGCCGGCACGGGTAGTGGCGCCGACCAGAGTGAAGGGCGGCAGATCCAGCTTGATCGAGCGCGCCGCTGGCCCTTCGCCGATCATGATGTCGAGCTGAAAATCCTCCATGGCCGGGTACAGCACTTCCTCGACCACCGGAGAAAGACGATGAATTTCGTCGATGAACAGCACATCGCCACTTTCCAGGTTGGTCAGCAGCGCCGCCAGATCTCCCGGACGCTCGAGCACCGGGCCGGACGTGCTCTTGATCGAGCTACCCATTTCCTCGGCGATGATATTGGCCAGGGTGGTCTTGCCCAGGCCCGGTGGCCCGAAAATCAGCGTATGGTCGAGCGCTTCGGCCCTGCCCCGCGCAGCCTGGATGAACAGCGCCATCTGCTCACGCACCACGGGCTGACCGATATAGTCGGCCAGACGTAACGGGCGAATGGCACGATCCTGCTGCTCTTCGCGCTCACGTGGACTGGCGGTAATCAGGCGATCGGCTTCGATCATCAATAAGGTTCCACTAAACCATGCCGCGCAGCGCGCGTCGGATCAAATCTTCACTGCTCATACCATCCTCCTTGACGGCGGCAACGGCTCGGCTGGCCTCCTGCGGCTTGTACCCGAGGGAGATCAATGCACTGACGGCGTCGTTCTCCGCGCTTGAGACTGCCTGCGCCAGTTGAGGTTCAACCACCAACGGCGCAATGGACGGTATCGATTCCCAGGCCTTGAAGCGGTCCTTGAGCTCGACCAGCAGGCGCTCGGCGGTTTTCTTGCCCACACCCGGCACCTTGACCAGCGCACCCGCGTCCTGTGCCTGCACGCAACGCACCAGCTCATCGACTTCGAGCCCGGACATCAGGGCCAGCGCCAGCTTGGGGCCGACCCCATTGAGGCGGATCAGCTCGCGGAACAGCTCGCGCTCGCGCTTCTCGAAAAAACCGTAGAGCAGATGCGCATCCTCACGCACCACCAGGTGAGTGTGCAGGGTTACCGGCTCACCCACGGCAGGCAGACGATATAGGGTCGTCATCGGCACTTCCAGCTCATAACCGACGCCATTCACATCCAGAAGCAAATGCGGCGGCTGCTTTTCCGCCAGAGTGCCGCGCAAACGTCCGATCACCGCTGTTTTCCTTTGATCCGATTACAAACGAAGACGGCCGCCACGCCGCTTGGCGCCGGCCAGTCCGTGAGGAATAAGACTCTGCCGATGGTGGGCGTGGCACAGGGCGATACCCAGCGCATCGGAGGCGTCGATCTGTGGTTTCTGCACCAGCCCCAGCAGATGCATGACCATCATCTGCACCTGCTGCTTGTCCGCCGCCCCGCTGCCGACCACGGCTTGCTTGACCTGGGTGGCGGTGTACTCGCTCACCTCGAGCCCTGCCTCCACCGCAGCGACTATAGCGGCGCCACGGGCCTGCCCGAGCTTGAGCGCCGAATCGGCATTGCGCGCCATGAACACCTGCTCGATGCCCATAGTCACGGGGCCATGGGTACGAATCACCTCGCTGACGCCGCGAAAGACGATCTGCAGACGCTCAGCCAAAGAACCGTTGCCGGTACGAATGCAGCCAGAGGCCACGTATTCGCAGCCACGCCCGGTATCGCGCACCACGCCATAACCGGTGATGCGTGAACCGGGGTCGATGCCTAGGATCAGGGTCATATCAGCAACTGTCTATTTATCCAGTTGGCGAGTATACGGGGCGCCCTCGACGACGTCATCCGCCACCGCTCGGCCAGACGAAAAAAGCCGGAAGCACCATACAGCGCTTCCGGCCTCCTCGCTCGCAGCCCGGATGCAATCCGGGGAACAGCCTCAGCCGAGCTGTTCCATGATCTCGTCGGCGACTTCGGCGTTGTGATAGACGTTCTGCACGTCATCCAGGTCCTCAAGCATATCGATCAGCTTGAACACCTTTTGCGCGGTCTCCAGATCGGTAATCGGCGCGTTGATCGAGGGGATCATGGCGATTTCCGCTTCCTCGCCCTTGAAGCCGGCCGCACTCAGGGCTTCGTTGACGGCATGGAACTCGGTGAAGCTGGTCGAGACCAGGGCCGAGCCATCCTCGCCCATTTCCACATCATCGGCACCAGCCTCCAGCGCTGCCTCCATCAGGGCATCCTCATCGACGCCCGGAGCGAAGCTGATCTGACCCTTGCGGTCGAACATGTAGGCGACCGAACCATCGGTACCGAGGTTACCGCCGCACTTGGTAAAGGCATGACGCACTTCGGCTGCGGTGCGGTTGCGGTTATCGGTCATCACCTCGACGATGATGGCCACCCCGCTTGGCGCGTAGCCCTCGTAGCTGAACTCGATGACGTTGTCGGCTTCGTTGTTGCCGGCACCGCGGGCGATGGCGCGATCGATCACCTCGCGCGACATGTTGTTGGTCAGCGCCTTGTCCACGGCCAGGCGCAAACGCGGGTTGTCCGCCGGGATCGGGCCGCCGTGCTTGGCAGCCACCGTCAGCTCACGAATCAGCTTGGTGAAAATCTTGCCCCGCTTGGCGTCCTGACGCCCCTTGCGGTGCTTGATATTGGCCCATTTGGAATGACCAGCCATAACTCACTCCATCTTTTCCACTTGAGAATTGCAGGGGCGCACGGACAGCGCCCCATAACGAAGAAGCCTGGAAAACCAGGCTTCTTGTACAGGCTTATTCGGCCTTGGGCTGCTCGCGCAGGCGAATGTGCAGCTCGCGCAGCGACTTGCCATCGACCACACCCGGCGCCTGGGTCATGACGCAGGCCGCGCTCTGGGTTTTCGGGAAGGCGATCACTTCGCGGATCGACTGCGCACCGGTCATCAGCATCACCAGGCGATCCAGGCCGAAGGCCAGGCCACCATGGGGCGGCGCGCCGTATTTCAGCGCGTCGAGCAGGAAGCCGAACTTCTCCTGCTGCTCGTCCTCGCTGATGCCCAGCACACGGAACACGGTCTGCTGCATGGCCTTGTCGTGGATACGGATCGAGCCGCCACCCAGCTCGGTGCCGTTGAGCACCATGTCGTAGGCACGCGACAGCGCGGCGGCCGGATTGGCCTCCAGCTCCTCGGGGGTGCACTTGGGCGAGGTGAAGGGGTGGTGCATGGCGGTCAGGCTGCCGTCGTCGTTCTCCTCGAACATCGGGAAATCGACGACCCACAGCGGCGCCCACTCGCAGGTGAACAGGTTCAGGTCATGACCCAGCTTGATGCGCAGCGCGCCCAGGGCTTCGCTGACGATCTTGGCCTTGTCGGCACCGAAGAACACGATATCGCCATCGACCGCACCAACGCGGTCGAGGATGACGTTGATGTTGTCCAGCGGAATGTTCTTGACGATCGGCGACTGCAGACCTTCGACACCGGCCGCGCGCTCGTTGACCTTGATATAGGCCAGGCCCTTGGCGCCGTAGATGCCGACGAACTTGGTGTAGTCGTCGATCTGCTTGCGCGGCATGCTCGCCCCGCCCGGTACGCGCAGGGCGGTGACACGACATTTCGGATCGTTGGCCGGACCCGCGAACACCTTGAATTCGACGTCCTTGAGCTGATCTTCCACGTCCACCAGCTCCAGCGGAATACGCAGGTCCGGCTTGTCCGAACCGAAGCGGCGCATGGCTTCGGCCAAAGTCATGTGCGGCAGCGCGCCAAACTCGACGCCCAACACTTCCTTGAACAGGTTGCGCACCATGGTCTCGGTGATGTCCATGATGTCCTTTTCATCGAGGAAGCTGGTCTCGATGTCGATCTGGGTGAATTCCGGCTGACGGTCGGCACGCAGGTCCTCGTCGCGGAAGCACTTGGCGATCTGGTAGTAGCGGTCGAAGCCGGCCACCATCAACAGCTGCTTGAACAGCTGCGGCGACTGCGGCAGGGCGAAGAAGCTACCGGCGTGGGTACGGCTCGGCACCAGGTAGTCGCGTGCACCTTCCGGCGTGGCACGGGTCAGGATAGGGGTCTCGACATCGAGAAAGCCGTTGTCATCCAGGTAACGGCGGATGCTCGAGGTGATGCGCGAACGCAGCTTGAGCTTCTCGGCCATTTCCGGACGACGCAGGTCGATGAAGCGATAGCGCAGGCGGGTTTCCTCGCCGACATCGGTGTACTCATTGAGCGGGAACGGCGGGGTTTCCGCCTCGTTGAGCACGTCCAGCTCGTAACCCAGCACTTCGATGGCGCCGGACGCCATGTTGGCGTTGCGCGCGCCTTCAGGGCGCAGGCGCACCTTACCGGTGATCTTCACCACGTATTCGCTGCGCACGCGGTCAGCCTTGGCGAAGGTCTCGGCGCGATCCGGATCGAACACCACCTGAGCCAGGCCTTCACGATCACGAATATCGAGGAAGATCACCCCTCCATGGTCGCGGCGACGGTGAACCCAGCCGCAAAGGGTGATTTCCTGGCCATCCAGGCTCTCGTTCAGTTGGCCGCAATAGTGACTGCGCATCATGATCGTGTTTCGCTTCTCTAAGGTCTTGGATAGGTCAGGCAGCCCCCAACGCCCTGGGCAGGAGCCACACCGCGGCAAACGTCCAGCCGCACGCCGCGCTTCGATAAAGAGCGGGATTATATAGCGTAAATCGTCGTGACGCAGCCGCCCGGCATACGGTGTCTTTACGGAAGAGCCCTTCTGCCCGGCGAAAGACCATCGCCTAACCCAATCGCAGCACCCGACCAACGATCTGCCCGCAGACTTTCGCCTCGCCACAGCCGAGCAGCTTGTCCACCGCAAACAATTACTTATCGCACTGGATGAACCGCGCGTTATCGATAGCCTCTAAACATCGCTTTGATTGATATAAGCCAAGATCATCCTGTCACCCTGCGTGTTAGGCTTTGCCCAACAATGCGGGATAGAAACCCTGGGTCCATCTGAAAGGAGACAAGCCATGGAAATCAATATCGGAATCGCCGAACAGGATCGCGCCGCCATCGCCGAAGGCCTGTCGCGCCTACTGGCGGACACCTACACCCTGTACCTGAAGACCCACAACTTCCACTGGAACGTTACCGGTCCGATGTTCAATACCCTGCACCTGATGTTCGAAGGTCAGTACACCGAACTGGCCCTGGCGGTTGACGCAATCGCCGAACGCATCCGCGCTCTGGGCTTCCCGGCTCCCGGGACTTACGCCGCCTACGCCCGCCTGTCCTCGATCAAGGAAGAGGAAGGCGTACCCAGCGCCGATGAGATGATCAAACAACTGGTGCAGGGCCAGGAGGCCGTCGTACGTACCGCTCGGGGCATTTTCCCGCTGCTGGACAAGGTCAGCGACGAACCCACTGCCGACCTATTGACCCAACGCATGCAGGTGCACGAAAAAACCGCCTGGATGCTGCGCAGCCTGCTTGCTGCTTGAGACGCTCAGAGGCCCGGTTATCCGGGCCTTTTCATTAGGCATGGCACCGTGCTCTGATCTATGCTCTGGCCATTCGCCATCGAGTCGCCCAAATCCATGAGCCAAGCTAGCAAACCGCCCAGCATCATCGAACTGTATCCGGAGGAAACCCGCAAGGCGGCTGAACTTCTGAAACAGGCCGTACCCTTGATGATGCGCCACGACATCCCGCCCAATCCCGTGCATTACGCACTGTGGTACACCTACAGCCGAGGCAGCGAGCCAGAGCTCAACCGCCGCATGGACAAGGTGGTCGAAGATTTCGACCTGTTTCCTCCTGAGACCGCCAGCCGGCTGTTTCGCGACTACATCATCCGCGGCGAACTGGACGAGGCACGCGCCGGCCAGCAACAGGTCATCGAACTGGTCGACGATATCGAAAGCGACGTTTCACGCAGCGTGATCGGCAGCCAGCACTACCAGCAGAGCCTCACGCAAGGCCTCAGCGCCCTGCAGGAACCGATCATCGATGACCTGCCTAGCGTCCTCAGCGAACTGCAGGAAAGCACCCAGCTCATGCAGGACCAGCAGGAAAAATTTCTTTATCGCCTGCGCGCCGCGCAACAGGAGATCACCCATCTGCGCAGCCAACTGGAGCGTGCGCACCTGGCAGCGACGCTGGACAGCCTGACCCGCGTGTTCAACCGCCATGCCTTTACTCGCCTGCTGGAGCGTGCCCTGCAGGAATCGCAACAGGGTCTGGCCCTGGTGATTCTGGATATCGACCACTTCAAGCAGTTCAACGACCAGTACGGCCACCCGCTGGGTGATCGCGTACTGCAACACGTCGGGCAGCTCTTGCGCGATCTGCTGCCGCCGGATGCCTTCGCTGCACGCTACGGAGGCGAAGAGTTCTGCGTGGTGCTGCGCAACTGCACCGACCTTAACCGGGCGCTCGACTTCGCCGAACAATTGCGCCACAAGATCCAGTCGCTGAGAGTCAAGGTGCGCCGTACCGACCAGGTTCTGGACAGCATCACTGCATCCTTCGGCTGCGCCATGGCCGAACAAGACGACACCTTCGAATCGCTGCTGACCCGCGCCGATGATGCGCTTTATCAAGCCAAGCGCGCCGGCCGCAATCAGGTCCACCCTGTTGCCAGCGAAAAGATGCTAACCGCTTGATTTGAGAAGCCCACTCCTTTGCTGTTAAATAGGTTCGCGCGCCGCGTTACCATCCCGCGGCGTCGCCGACCCTGTATACCGGCGCGCGCCATGGCCGTTCAGCTGGCCACCCGTGAAGCGCGCTCCCTCCGCGACACCTTGAGTCATCATTCAATCAGTGAGTTCGTCGAAGATGTTTAAGATTGCCCATCTCGTGACAGGGTTCGCCGCCCTGCTGCTGTCCGCCGTCCCCGGTATTTCCACTTCGTTCCTGACCACCCCGGATGCCATCTACCTGGCTATGACCGGCCTGCTAAACCTGCTTGCTGCAGCGCAACAGCAAAATGCACCAGCGGCACGCCAGCAGTTGCTGGGGCTGTCGTCCGCACTGCTGATCCTGGCCGCCGTGGTCCAGAGCCTGATTCTGCTTGCACCGCTACCCAGCATCGGCGGCCAACCGGCCATCTGGCTACCGCTGCTGACCTCGGTCCTCGCCGTGGTACTGAGCCTTGCCGCCCAGCTGCGCACACAACCGCAATCCAAAGAGCAGCAGCCTTTTGCGCAAACCAGTTCCAGCACACCTCAGGAAGATCGCGAGACCGGGACGGTCAAGTGGTTCAATACCTCCAAGGGGTTCGGCTTCATTTCCCGTGACTCGGGCGAAGACATCTTCGTGCACTTTCGCGCCATTCGCGGCGAAGGTCATCGCGTGCTGATCGAGGGCCAACGCGTGGAGTTCTCGGTCATGCAGCGTGACAAAGGCCTGCAGGCGGAAGATGTGATCGCAGCTGCGCCTTCGCGGCGCTGAGCGGCACACAGAGAAAAGCCCGGGAAACCGGGCTTTTCGTATCAATAGTGCGGTGGCGGCGCTTCGTCTTCGGCGATTCCCGCGAGTCCGTTCAATTCTTCCTGGCGCCGCGCCAGAGCGGTCAGTTGCAACTGCATCCGCTCGATGCGGCGATTCTGTTCGACCAGCTCATCGCTCAACGCCTGGATGGTGTCATCCTGAAAAGCCAGGCGGCTCTCCAATTCCATGATCCGTGACTCTAGACTCATGCGAACGCTCCGGCGAATTGGAAATCCTCGGTCAGTACCAAACGCAGCTTGTCGATGATCTGCACCACCTGCTGCTCGCCATATGGCTGCGCAGGGTGCCGCCCCCAGACGGGCGCGGGCCAGGCGGCGTCATCACGGCGGCGCACGATCACATGCATATGCAGCTGACTGACCACATTGCCAAGTGTGGCCACATTCATCTTGTCGGCGGCAAAGGTGTCCTTGAGGATTTCGGCCAGCAATGTGGTTTCGTGCCAGAGCTGGCGCTGGTCAGTCGCGTCGAGCTGGAACAGTTCGCTGACCTCGTCACGCCGGGGCACGAGGATGAACCAGGGATAGCTGGCATCGTTCATCAGCAGCAGATGGCAGAGGGGAAAGTCCCCGATCAGCAGGCAATCCTGCTGCAGCCGGGAATCCAGGGTGAACATCAGGCTGTCCTCCTTCATTCAATTCAGATCAATCAAGCGTAGCGCCCTGAGGCCCAACGCGATGGCGCGCAGCATACGCGCGCCCAGCGGACAATTCACCCGGCGATCGCGCACCACGCCAACGCAGACCGAGCAGATATGCACCACAGGTGCGCACCATTTTGTTTCCTCCCGTAATAGGCGGTGCCAAGCGTTACCGGCGAGATGCCCGGCAGGCTCCTGACATCCTGTGCTGGTAACCGAACCCGAGCATCGTCCCACCGCCTTGCAAAACCGCGCCAAGCGCATTGCCTGCGGTGCGAGCGCCGTAATGAGCACCCGAAAAATCAAGGTTTTAAGATGAAAACCAGGTTTTGAGCATGACTTTTGCTACCTGTAAAACCAATGCCCGGTAAACCGTGCAGCAGACCGAGGACAGCGGTCCCAGGCACCTGAAGCACCGCGAAAACGTTGGCGCAACGAAACGCAAGTGCAGAACTATAGATTTGCGACATTCTCCCTCACGCGATGCGACACCAGCATGATCGAAGCCGCAATGAATAGACTACAACTATCGCCAACATTGGCTGCGTGCTATAAGTTAGCGCCGACACAAAAAGAAAGAGCCACCCATATAAAAATCAGTGGGTAGCGCAACTCTTCTAAACCCAAGGAGCAATCACGATGCAAGTGATGAAGTGGAGCGTAATCGCCCTGGCAGTCGCCGCGGGCACCAGCCAGATGGCCGTGGCATCCAGCCAGTCCGAGTCGAATGGCTTTATCGAAGACAGCAGCTTCAACATCTTCAACCGCGTTCTGTACATGAACCGCGATTTCCGTAACGGCCCGAACACTGCAGGCACAGGCGACAAGGGTTATCGTGAAGAAACCGGCCTGGGCATTCGCCTGCTGTACGAATCCGGCTTCACCCAAGGCACCGTAGGCGTAGGCTTCGACGCACACTCCCTGAGCAGCATCAAGATCGACAGCGGTCGCGGTCGTTACGGCACCGGCCAGTTCGACCAAACCGGCGATGGCCGTGGCGACGACACTCAGACCGAAGTAGGCGGTGCCATCAAGTTCCGTATTTCCGACACCGTTCTGAAATACGGCAACCAAGTGACTACCAGCCCGGTGTTCTCCACTGACGACAGCCGTATTCTGCCTGAAGTCGCTACCGGTACCCTGATCACCAGCAATGAGATTGAAGGTCTGGAGCTGACCGCTGGTCGCTTCACTGCCATGAGCAGCCAGACTAGTACTGACCGTGACACCTTCGGTCTGCAAGAAATCAATATTTACGGCGCAAGCTACAGCTTCACCGACAACCTCAGCGGCGCCGTGCACTACTCCGATGCTGAAGACAACTTCAAGAAAACCTACGCCAACCTGAACTACAATCTGCCGCTGGCGGAAGATCAGGCTCTGAATTTCGACCTGAACGGCTATCGCACCCGCGGTGACGGCAAGGAAGAACTGGGCGAGATGGATAACAACATCTGGAGCCTGGCAGCTGCTTACTCCCTGGGTGCCCACAAGTTTACTCTGGCGCACCAGCGTTCCAGCGGTGACACCGGCTACCGTTACGGTGACATCGACGGCGGCGGCACCATCTGGCTGAGCAACTCGGTTCAGTACTCCGACTTCAACGCCAAAGACGAGAAGTCCTGGCAAGCTCGCTACGACATCAACATGGCCGAGTACGGCGTACCTGGTCTGAGCTTCATGACCCGTTACATCCGCGGTACAGATATGGATGTCGGTACTGGTAGCGACGAGAAAGAGCGCGAAATCAACGTTGAAGCTAAATACGTGATCCAGGACGGCGCCGCTAAGGACCTGTCCTTCCGCGTTCGTCAAGCGTTCTACCGCAACTCGTTCGAAGGCGACGTCAACGACTTCCGCCTGATCGTCGAATACCCGCTGAGCGTTCTGTAACCTCAGCGCTACTCGATAGCGGTAAAAAAGAAACCCGGCCTCGGCCGGGTTTCTTTATTTCTGCGCGGGCGATTTAAAGAGGCAGCGCATACGTCCCCGTCACATGCGCAACCAACTCATCCTCATTACCCGCCGAATACAACGAAACTTCGCAGACCGCCTGACGTCGACTCAAGCGCAATATGCGCGCCTCGGCCAGCAAGTCGACCGGCTTGGGTTTGATCAGAAAGTTGATATTGAGATTGGACGTCACCGCCATCTCCACTCGACCGAGACGCCCGAGCACCACCGCATACATCGCCGCGTCCCCCAGAGCCATGATGGTAGGGCCTGACAGCGTGCCGCCGGGACGCACCAATTTGGCATGAAAGGGCACGCGCGCCAGCACGCCCTGCTCATCCAGACGGTCTATTCGCAGGTCGATATCTTCGGCCATCGGCAGCCCATCCCGAATCAGGGTTTGAACCTCAAGTGCAGTCAGCCCCACTATTATTCCTCCTGGTGAACGCAGCAGCACTCGTAGCCCTGCGCCCGTCCTGTACGCCACTGTATAGGCACCGTACAATGCCGGCCTACTCCAAGCCCTAGCAACCGACAGAACGGCCAAACATGCGTACCAGTCAGTTCCTGCTCTCGACCCTGAAAGAAACCCCTTCCGATGCCGTGGTGATCAGCCACCAGCTGATGCTGCGTGCCGGCATGATCCGCAAGCTGGCCTCCGGCCTGTATACCTGGCTGCCGATGGGCCTGCGTGTGCTGCGCAAGGTCGAGAATGTGGTGCGCGAGGAAATGAATGCCGCTGGTGCTCTGGAAGTGCTGATGCCGGCCATCCAGCCGGCCGAGCTGTGGCAGGAGTCCGGACGCTGGGTGCAGTACGGCCCCGAGCTGCTGCGCATCAAAGATCGCCATGACCGCGAGTTCTGTGTCGGCCCGACCCATGAGGAGGTCATCACCGACCTGGCCCGCAACGAGCTGAACAGCTACAAGCAGCTGCCGATCAACTTCTACCAGATCCAGACCAAGTTCCGTGATGAGATCCGCCCGCGCTTCGGCCTGATGCGTGGCCGCGAGTTCATCATGAAGGATGCCTATTCCTTCCATGCCGACCAGGCTTCCCTGCAGGAAACCTACGACCGCATGCATCAGGCATACTGCAACGTGTTCACCCGCCTGGGCCTGAATTTCCGTCCGGTGCAGGCCGATACCGGCTCCATCGGCGGTACCGGCTCGCATGAATTCCACGTGCTGGCCGACTCCGGCGAAGACGATATCGCCTTCAGCGATACTTCCGATTACGCCGCCAACATCGAGAAGGCCGAAGCCCTGCCGCGCGAGAAGAGCCGTCCGGCGCCGACCGAAGAGCTGCGCCTGGTCGATACGCCTGATGCGAAAACCATCGCGGCTCTGGTCGAAGGCTTCAACCTGCCGATCGAGAAGACCATCAAGACCCTGATCGTTCACGCAGCCGAGGAAGGCAAGCTGATCGCGCTGGTGGTGCGTGGCGACCATGAGCTCAACGAGATCAAGGCCGCCAATCTGGAGCAGGTCGCCAACCCGCTGACCATGGCTACCGACGCCGAGCTACGTGCAGCCATCGGTGCCGGCGCTGGCTCTCTCGGCCCGCTGAATCTGCCGTTGCCGGTCATTATCGACCGCTCCGTAGAGCTGATGAGCGACTTCGTCATCGGTGCCAACATCGACGACAAGCACTACTTCGGCGTCAACTGGGAGCGCGACCTGCCGGTTCCGACCGTGGCTGATCTGCGCAATGTCGTCGAAGGCGACCCGAGCCCGGATGGTCAGGGCACTCTGGTGATCAAGCGCGGTATCGAAGTCGGTCATATCTTCCAGCTCGGCACCAAGTACAGCGAAGCGCTGAATTGCCAGGTACTGGGCGAAAGCGGCAAGCCGGTAACCCTGACCATGGGCTGTTACGGCATCGGTGTTTCCCGTGTGGTGGCCGCGGCCATCGAGCAGAACTTCGACGAACGTGGCATTCGCTGGAACGATGCCCTGGCCCCGTTCCACATTGCTCTCGTGCCGCTGCGCTATGAAACCGAGCAGGTCCGCGAGGCCACCGACAAGCTGTACGCCGAACTCACCGCGGCAGGCTTCGAAGTGCTGCTGGATGACCGCGACAAGAAGACCAGCCCCGGCATCAAGTTCGCCGACATGGAGCTGATCGGTATCCCGCACCGCGTCGTGGTCAGTGACCGTGGCCTGGCCGAGGGCAATCTCGAGTACAAGAGCCGCGCAGAAACCGAAGCGCAAGCCGTACCGCTGACCGAGATTCTGTCGTTCCTGCAAGCCCGCATCAAACGCTGATCACGCCCTACCGAGACATCATGTACACGAGCAGCAACCTTCGCCTCATCGGCGCCGCCCTGTGCGGCGCCCTCTTCCTCAGCGGCTGCGCCAACCAGCTGCCGCAACGTAGCGAGCATGAGGAGCGCGTCGAACGCAAACTGCTGGATCACCAGCTGCAGATCGATGCCGGCGAACCCAAGGTGTTGGAGCTGCCACAACGCCGGGTGCGTGTGCATGACCAGAAGAGCTTCGAAGTCACAGCGTTCGAGGTGACTCGGCGTTACGACCGCTATACCCCCTATCAGGCCTGGCGCGAGATCTATGAAGTGCCGATGGGGGCGGTCGCGGTAGTAGCCGGTGTCGGTGCCAACATCCTCAACGTCGTACTGCTCGGCAGCTTGCCGGAAACCGCGACCCGCGACTGGATCAGCTACGGCATGGCCGGCCTCAACCCGTTCATGAACGTCGAGTCCAATGGTCGTGCCGAGCAGAATCTGGCCAGCATCGACGAGGTGCAGCGCGATCGCCGCATGGAATACACCAACCTGCCCTGGGCCGAACGCCCGGTTCAGGTCAGGGCGGGCGATCAGCAGTTCGAGATGCTCACCGACAGCACCGGGGTCCTGCGTCTCAATCTGCTGGACAGCCCTTTCACCGAGCAGGACATCACTCGTCTGAACATGCTGCAGCTGAGCGTGGAGGATCGCCTTGGCGATGACGTTGCCCGCGCCGAAACGACTCTGATGGTCAGCCACACCCTTCGCGGCAAGCTGCGTGAGGCGCATGACCTGATCTTCGACGACCTCGAAGGGGACGACGTGGCGCAGTGGGTGCACCGGGTCAAGCGCCTGTCCGACCTCGGCCTGGAAGAGGAAGCCAGCGAGTTGGAGCAGAGCCTGATCGAGTTGACGCGCAACGATCCCGAATTGCAGGACGCCTTTCTCAAGGCGCTGCTCAAGGACGCCGGACGCCTGGCCGCCGATCCGGCCAACTGATTAAGCACCACGACCCTGTCACTGTACGCGGTCAGTCACGCCCTTTCAGACCATCTCCAGCGGTCGCTTGCCACGTGGCGGCGTAAAGGCCTCATCCAGCAGGGCCAGATCATCCGCATTCAACGCGATGGCAGCCGCTGCAGCGTTGTCGCGCAAATGCGTACTGCTCACCGCCTTGGGAATGGCAATCACGCCGTCCTGCCTGAGCGTCCAGGCCAGCGCGATCTGCGCTGGCGTAGCCCCATGCCGCTCAGCCACCTGCCGCAGCGCCGGCTCATGCAGCAAGCCCCCCGCCTGGCTCAGTGGGCAGTAGGCCATCAGCGGCATGCCGGCGCGCTGCTGCCAGGGTAGCAGGTCATACTCGATGCCTCGTGCCTCCAGGTTGTACAGCACCTGATTGGTCTGGCATGCCGGCTGGTCCAGTTCCAGCAGATCGTCCAGATCGAAGTTGGAGACGCCCCAGGCGGCGATCTTGCCTTGCTCGCGCAGTCGCTCGAAGCCTTCGACGGTCTCCGCCAGCGGGTAGCGGCCGCGCCAGTGCAACAGGTACAGGTCGATACGCTCGCAACCCATGCGCTTGAGGCTGCGCTCACAGGCCGCCTGGACCCCGTCCAGACTGGCGTTGTGCGGATACACCTTGCTGACCAGAAACACCTCGTCCCGGCGCCCGCCGATGGCCTCGCCCACCACCTGCTCTGCCCCGCCCTCACCATACATCTCGGCGGTGTCGATCAGGCTCAGCCCCAGGTCCAGGCCCTCACGTAGCGCCGCGACCTCTCGTGAGCGCTGGCGACCGTCCTCGCCCATGCGCCAGGTTCCCTGGCCGATCACCGGTACCTCTCTACCGGCCAATTCAATTCTGCGCATCGATAGCTCTCCCATGGGTTGCGACCAGGTCATATCCCTCGCCACGCCACTGCACCAGACACAGCCCGTGGCCAAAGGGATCACTCAGCGTGACCAGGCGCCCCCAGTCATATTCATGGATTTCACCTTCCTGCTGCGCGCCCGCACCGAGCGCCCGAGCCAGCGCCAGATCCAGATCAGCGACCACCAGGTCCAGGTGCAGCGGCATCCAGTGCCGGCCGTAGTGACGCTGCAGGTCTGCCTGTGGACAAGGACGAGTGGCGGCTGCTTTGTGCAGCAGATAGAGCGGTACGGCTGCACCGAGCATCTCGACGACCGTACCGTCGAACAGCTCACGCCCGACTGTCAGCCCAAATGCCTGCTGATAAAAGGTCACCGCAGCCGGAAGATCGGGAACGTCGAGGTTGAGCAGCAGCTGCATGGTCAGATCGGTTTGAGCAACAGTAGAAGGGAAACCGGTTGAACGCTCTCGGGATGCAGCGGCTCCTGCAGCCATTCGAGCCGCCAGCCGGTTTCACCTATCAGCGTGAGCCAGGATTGCAGGGTACGGAAGAACCAGGGCATCGGCGCCTGAAAGCCCTCGCCGAAACCGACGAAATCCTCGACCCGCCAACCGTCCTGATAGGGCTCGCCGTGGCTGGCGCGCCAGGGGTGGAGGGTCTGGATCAGCAGACTGCCACCAGGCGCCAGCAAGGTGTGCAAGCTACGCAAAACCGGCTGCAGCGGCTCTTCGAGTAGCGCGAAATTGCACACCAGCACCTCGAAACGCCCAAGTTGCTCGGCGTGCTCTTCCAGCTCGGCATAGCCACAGACGCGATACTGGCTACGCCCATCGCACGCTGCTCGAGCCGCTTCGATCAGGGGTGCGGAGGCATCCACCCCGACCGGCTCTATGCCATGTTCGGCCAGACCACGGCACAGCCAGCCCTCACCACAACCGATATCCAGCACGCGCTTGGGTTGCAGCGCCAGTACGGCCTGAAGGATGGCGGCATCGGTGACCAACCGCCGGCTTTCGATGCGCTGTTCGCGCACAGCGGCAGCCCAGGCATCGGCGTTGGCCTGCCAGCTTTGCTGAAGCTGTTCACGATGGTCGCGCTGCATGCTGATCACCTGTATCGATGCATCCCGCGAGTCTAGCAGGCCTGGCCTCAATCGAGGTAAACCCGGTACAACCCGCAAAAACCGCCAGCCAGACACCGTGCCAGCGTCTAAGCTGATAGTGAGACAGACGAGACGACCGCAGCCCGGCCGACCGAGGGTCAGCATCCGGCAAGAGGCAATCTCGCGGCTTATATGATGCTGACAGACCAGGCCGGTGATTTATGGGCGCATCATGGCAAGTGAATACGCAGCAGCGTGAGCTGGCCGCCTCGGTCGATGCCAGGGCTCAGCGAAAGCCGGCTTCGGCAGGCCGTCACTGGCGCCTTACCCTGTATCTGCTGCTGGTATCGCTGGTACTGGCTGCCACCGCGCTGGCGGTGTTCGAATCGCGCAGCGCACATTTTCAGTCGCGCGAACTGAGCCGCTATGCCGCGAGCCTCACCTACCAGGTCGAACCCGGCCCCAGCGAACGAATCATCTACCCGACCGACGGGCCCTTCGACAAGCGCCAGGGCTACGCCTACCTGCCGCTGATGCTGGAGCGCCTGCAGCAACGCGATTACCAGATTACCGAGCAGTCGCGCTTCTCCGACGAGCTGATGGCCTACAGCCGCCGCGGGCTGTTTCCACCCTTTACCGAGAAGAGCCAGAGCGGTCTGAGCATCAGCGACTGCCGTGGAACACCCTTCTACGAGTTTCGCTACCCTCAGCAAGGCTACGCCGACTTTGCCAGCATCCCACCACTGGTGGTCAACAGCCTGCTGTTCATCGAGAACCGGCACCTGCTCGACCCGTCGCAACCTTTGGCCAACCCGGCCGTGGACTGGCCACGCTTCGCCATGGCAGCGCTGTCGCAACTCGGCAAGATGCTCGACGTGCAGGATCAGTCCGCTGGCGGCAGCACCCTCGCTACTCAGCTGGAGAAATACCGCCACTCTCCTGACGGGCTGACCCTGTCTGCCGGAGAAAAGCTGCGGCAGATGATCTCCGCCAGTGTCCGCGCCTACCAGCAAGGGCCACAGACGCTGGAAGCACGCCAGCGCATCGTGCGCGACTACCTCAACAGCGTGCCGCTGTCCGCCGCGCCCGGCCATGGCGAGGTTCACGGTCTGGCCGACGGTCTGCGCATCTGGTATGGCGCGGACTTCGAGCGCAGCAATGCCCTGCTCGATCCAAGCCGTTCGCCGGATGCCAGCCTCGCCGAGCGCGGCCTGGCACTGCGACAGATGTTGTCATTGATGATCGCCCAGCGCCGTCCCTCCTATTACCTCGCGCAAGGGCGGCACGACATGGAGGCCCTGACCGAAAGCCATATCCGCCTGCTCGCCAGCGGAGGCCTGATCGATGCCGACCTGCGCGATGCGGCTCTCGCGCAGAAACTGCAATACCGCGACTGGCAGCAGGAACCCAACCTGCGGGCGGTGGAGAGCGACAAAGGCATCAGCGTGGCACGCTCACGCCTGTCCAATCTGCTGGGCATGCCACTTTACGACCTGGATCGTCTCGACCTCTCCGCACGCAGCACGCTGCAGCGCGACCTGCAGCAACAGGCCAGCACTTATCTGCAGAACCTGGCCGATCCGGACTTCGCCGGCAAGATCGGTCTGTTCGGCGAGCGCCTGCTATCGCCCGAGAAAACCGCGGAGGTGCGCTACAGCTTCACCCTGTTCGAGCGCACCCCGACCGGCAGCCGGGTGCGCGTACAGACCGACAGCACCGACCAGCCTTTCGACATCAACGAGGGCAGCAAGCTGGAGCTCGGTTCCACTGCCAAACTGCGGGTGCTGGCCACCTACCTGGAAATTATCGCCGAACTGCATCAGCGCCATGCCGGCAAGAGCCCGGCCGAGCTGCGCCAGGTGGACATCGCCGAGCAGGACTACCTCAGCCGCTGGGCCGTGGGCTACCTGCAAGCCAAGCCCGAAGCCGACCTGGCCAGCATGCTGGAAGACGCACTGGAGCGGCGCTACTCCGCCAGCCCGAATGAGCGTTTCTTCACCGGCGGCGGATTGCACACCTTCGGCAACTTCCGTCGCGAGGACAACGGCCGCAACCCGACCCTGCGCGAGTCGTTGCGCGAATCGATCAATCTGCCCTTCGTCCGCCTGATGCGCGACCTGGTGCGCTACAGCACCTATCAAAGCAGCGCCGAACTGCTCAAGGACGACAAGGACCCGCGCCGCCAGGAGTACCTGCAGCGCTTCGCTGACCGCGAGGGGCGCACCTTCCTGCTGCGTTTCTGGCGCAAGTATCAGGGTCAGGCAGAGCAGCAGCGTCTGGAGACCTTCATCAGCGGCCTGCGTCAGACGCCGGTACGCCTGGGCGCCGTGCATCGCTACCTGCTGCCGCAGGCCGACGAGGCCACCTTCGCCGCGTTCCTGCGGGCGCAACTGCCGCAGGAAAAGCTCACCGACAAGCGGATCGCCCGCCTGTACAAGGATTACGGCCCCGGCGCCTACAGCCTGCCGGATCAGGGCTATATCGCACGCGTGCATCCGCTGGAGCTGTGGCTGCTGGGTTACCTGATCGACAACCCGCAGGCGAGTTTCAGCGACGCCGTGGCCGCCAGCATCGACGAACGCCAGGAAGTCTACGGCTGGCTGTTCCGTAGCCGACACAAGAGCGCTCGTGACAGCCGCATCCGCATCATGCTGGAGGTCGAGGCCTTCTCCGACATCCACCGCCGCTGGAAGAACCTCGGCTATCCCTTCCAGCATCTGGTTCCCTCACTGGCTACCGCGCTGGGCAGCTCCGGTGACCGGCCGGCAGCGCTGGCCGAACTGATGGGCATCATCCAGAACGACGGCATCCGGCAGCCGGTACTGCGCATCGACGAACTGCATTTCGCCGCCGGCACGCCTTACGAAACACGGGTCGAGCGCGATATTCATGGCGGCAAACGGGTGATGCAGTCCGAGGTCGCCGCGGCGCTGCGCAATGCCCTTTCCCAGGTCGTCGAAGGCGGCACCGCCCGGCGCCTGCAAGGTACCTTCCAGCTGCAGGACGGCCAAAGCCTGACGCTCGGCGGCAAGACCGGTACCGGCGACAACCGCATCGAAAGCGTGGGCGCGGGGGGGCGGGTGATCAGCTCCAGGGCGATGAACCGCACGGCCACATTCGTATTCTTCCTCGGCCCGCGGCACTACGGCACCCTCACCGCATTCGTGCCGGGGCGTGATGCCGAGCGTTTCACCTTCACCTCGGCATTGCCGGTACAGGTGCTCAAGGGCATGGCGCCGATACTGGCGCCCTATCTCGAACCGGGTAGCGCCACGCTCTGCGATACAGCGCTCAGTCCGGTGCAGATCAGCAGGCGGTAATACCCGGTAACCACAGCGGCCAGCGCCTGGGGAAACCCGGCATCGGATATGCAGTCCATGGCAGCATCATCCGTTGCCCTTCATGAGTATTGTCGATGCGCTCCTCCTGGTTCGCCCTGCTACGCCGTCGTCGCCTGAGCCTGCTGTTCCTGGTATGCCTGGCAGTATTGCTGCCTATCGGCTGCGCCAAGCTGGAGCAGACCGAACGCGAACTGGTGTTCCGCATCGAGCCCGGCACCGCCCGCTGGTTCAGTGGCCTGCCCACCGGCATCGAGGACGTGCAGCTGCAATCACCGAAGCTGAGCGCCGATGAAAGCCTGCATGCCTGGTGGTGGCCGGCGGCACGCCAGGACGCCCCGGCACTGCTCTATCTGCATGGTTCACGCTGGAATCTGACCGGCCAGCTGTTTCGCATCGAACAGTTGCACGCCATGGGCTTTTCGGTCCTGGCGGTGGACTACCGCGGCTTCGGCCAGAGCCGTGGGGCCCTGCCCTCCGAGCGCAGCGTCTATCAGGATGCGCTGATTGCCTGGGAGCATCTGGCTCGTCTGCAGCCCGAAGCCGACAAACGCTTCATCTACGGCCATTCGCTCGGCGGCGCGGTGGCGGTCAACCTGGCGCACGAACTGGCTGACGAAGATCGAGCACAGGCAGCAGGCCTGATCGTCGAATCCAGCTTCACCAATCTGGGCGATGTGGCTGCGGCGGTGACCAACACCTCGCTGCCGGTACGCTGGCTGTTGTCGCAGGAGTTCGATTCGCTGAGCAAGATCGGCGAGGTCGGGATTCCGGTATTGATCGCTCATGGGCGTGACGACCGCTATGTGCCCTCACGCTTCAGCGAAGCACTGTTCGAGGCGGCCAGCGAACCCAAGCAGCTGCTGCTGATCGAGGGCGCCAACCATAACAACGGCCTGCGCATGGCCGGCAACAGCTACCGGCAGGCCTTGCAGGCACTGGGGCTGGAGATCAACTGATCCGCGCGATCAGGACTTGAATTGCTGCAGGTAGAGTTGCTCGACCTTGGCCCGCGCCCAAGGGGTCTTGCGCAGAAAGGTCAGGCTCGACTTGATGCTCGGCTCATGCTTGAAACAGCGCACATCGACCTGACGGGCCAGTCCCTCCCAACCGATGCGTTCGACCAGAGCGGTAAGTATCGCCTGCAGGGTCAGGCCGTGAAGCGGGTCATTGCTGGTCATGTAGGCATCCGTCGAAAAAGGTGAGCATATCTTAGAGCCGTAAACGAAAAAGGCGATGACTGCCGAGCAGTCACCGCCTTTTTTGGTCAAGCCGACAGGGTTACACCGACTTGTATTCGCTCTCGGCCTTGTCGAAACGATTGAGCATCGACTGGCTGGGTGCCTGACCGATACGGCTGAAGATCACGATGGCCAGGGTGGCGAGGATGAAACCAGGAATGATCTCGTACAGGCCCAGACCGATCCAGTTCTTCCATACGATCACGGTGGCCGCACCAACCAGCATGCCGGCCAGCGCGCCGTTGCGGGTCATGCCCTTCCACAGCAGGGACAGGATGACCACCGGACCGAAAGCGGCGCCGAAACCGGCCCAGGCGTAAGACACCAGGCCAAGTACGCGATTGTCCGGATTGGCCGCCAGGGCGATGGCGATGAGTGCGACCAGCAGCACCATGGCGCGGCCGACCCAGACCAGCTCGGTCTGCGAAGCACCCTTGCGCAGGAAGGCCTTGTAGAAGTCCTCGGTCAGCGCACTGGAGCACACCAGCAGTTGGCAGCTCAGGGTGCTCATCACCGCGGCCAGGATGGCCGACAGCAGAATACCGGCGATCCAGGGGTTGAACAGCAGCTTGGCCAGTTCGATGAACACACGCTCCGGGTTCTCGCCGACCGGGCCGGCGACTTCCGGATGAGCCGAAAAGTAGGCGATGCCGAAGAAGCCCACGGCCACCGCGCCGGCCAGGGTCAGAATCATCCAGGTCATGGAGATGCGGCGAGCCGCCGGGATCGACTTGACCGAATCGGCGGCCATGAAGCGCGCCAGAATGTGCGGCTGGCCGAAATAACCCAGGCCCCACGCCATCAGCGAGATCACGCCGATGAAGGTAGCGCCCTTGAGCATATCGAAGTTGGTGGCATCGACCGCTTCGATGGCAGCCATGGCCGGATCGAAACCGCCGGTGGCGGTCATCACCACGACCGGAGTCAGAATCAGCGCGAAGATCATCAACGTGGCCTGCACGGTGTCGGTCCAGCTCACGGCCAGGAAGCCACCGATGAAGGTATAGGCGATGGTCGCAGCGGCGCCGGCCCACAGCGCGGTCTCATAGGACATGCCGAAGGTGCTCTCGAACAGACGGGCACCGGCCACCACGCCGGACGCGCAGTAGATGGTGAAGAACACCAGGATCACCAAGGCCGAGAAGATGCGCAGGATGCGGCTGTTGTCTTCGAAGCGATTGGTGAAGTAGTCAGGCAGGGTCAGGGCGTTGCCATTGTGCTCGGTCTGTACGCGCAGGCGGCCGGCAACGAACAACCAGTTGAGGTAGGCACCAGCCACCAGACCGATGGCAATCCAGCTTTCGGAGATGCCGGCGACGAAGATTGCGCCCGGCAGGCCCATCAGCAGCCAGCCACTCATGTCGGAAGCACCGGCGGACAGCGCGGTAACGAAGCTACCGAGGCTACGGCCACCGAGAATGTAGTCGGAAAGGTTCTTGGTGCGCAGATAGGCGATCAAGCCGATCAGCACCATGGCTGCGATGTACACCACGAAGGTGACGAGCATTGGAGTACTAGCTGTCATTTTTGGGGGGCTCCCCTCTCGTTTGTTGTTCTCGGGCACCGTGCCCAGCTTGGCAAAGTGCACCCGTGTTTGCGGATGCGGGGCTCCGGTTTCTCTTTCTCGTCACGCCGATGCCTGGCGAGCACGATCAGGGACAGATACCGGTGCAATGAAACCTTCACCACTTCGTCATCGCATCGGCATGTGCGTGAGCACCTTCCCTGACCTCCCTGGCTTGCGCCTGCGGCCACCGAATCGCGTTACCACCCTACTTCCATTGCAGGAACCGCAGTGATCGGTCCAGCCCAGCAACGCTGGCCTGAGCAATCGGCGCAGACAAAAAGGTCGTAACGAAAGTGAAGGGCGGAATTTAGTGGCAGAGGTGAACGGGCTTCTTGCTGAAAGCTCTGGAGTTTTTACAGAAATCTCCGACACAGGGAACTTCCGGCAAACAACCGTTTCGGCTCGCGGTCGGTAATCTGCTCGTTCGATCAGGCTTCGCCAGACTGGCGAAAAGGCAGATAGCTGCGCGCCTGCTCAGCATAGCCTCGCACGCCAGAGCGCTCCTGCTCGAGAAACTCGACGACCGCGGCATGCAGCCCCGGGTGGCAGAGATAATGCCATGAACGAGTAATCACCGGCTCGAAACCGCGGATCAGTTTGTGCTCACCCTGGGCCCCGGCGTCGAAGCGTCCAAGACCTTCGGCGATGGCCAATTCCATACCCTGATAGAAGCAGGTTTCGAAATGCAGGCGGTCGAACTCGGCCAGGCAGCCCCAGTAGCGACCGTAAAAGGTATCGCCATCGACCAGGCTGAAGGCCATGGCCAGCGGCCGCCCATGCTGCCGGGCGAATACCACGCGGATCATTTCCGGCATGCGCTCGGCCAGCAGGCTGAAGAACTCCCGCGTCAGGTAGGGCGCCTGGCCGCGCACATGGTAGGTATTGGCGTAGCAGTGGTAGACGAAATCCCAGTCCACCTCGCTCAACTCGTGGCCAGGGTGCCAGGAGAATTCGATGCCCTGCCCCGCGACCTGTTCTCGTTCCTTGCGCATCTGCTTGCGTTTGCGTGAGCTGAGCGCATCGAGAAAATCCTGAAAGTCCCGATAACCGCGGTTGTGCCAGTGAAACTGACAACCAAGGCGCTCCAACCAGCCCTGCCGCTGCGCCATCACGGCATCGCAGGCCGGACTGGTGAAATTGATATGCAGGCTGGACAAGCCCTCTGCGCTCAATTCAGCTGCCAGCGTGTCGAGCAGCTTGGCAGCCGCCGCGGCATCACCAAGCAAACGTGCCCCACTCACCGGAGAGAACGGCACGGCGCCCAGCAGCTTGGGGTAATAGGCAATACCCGCGCGGCGGCAGGCATCGGCCCAAGCGTGATCGAATACGTATTCGCCGTAGGAGTGCTGCTTCACATAAGCCGGCAATGCCGCCTGCACCTGTCCCTGCTCATCGCACCAGAGTCGGTGCGAAGGCAGCCAGCCAGTGCGATCGCCGACGCTGCCGCTGTCTTCCAGTGCGCTGAGAAAGGCATGGCGCAAGAATGGTTGCGCCTGCACCAGCAGAGCGTCCCAGACGTCTGCCTGCAATGAATGAAGCGAGTCGATGATGGTGACGGGCATGAACTGAATCCCAGAAGCCAGACTGCAATATATCTCTAACAAGGCCTCAGCAAGATGACTGCCGGTTTATCAACCATCAACCCAACGGAGTCATCATGCGTAAATCCCTGCTCGCCCTCGGCATCGCTATCGGCCTCGCGGCCCCCTGCTCGTTCGCCGCCCCGGGCATCGTCCATCCCTTCCATGCCGCACAGCCCAAGGACGCGCCGAACGAAGTGCACATGGCGGTGGAAATTCCCGCCGGCAGTATCACCAAATACGAGATAAACGAGGAGGGCTTGGTCTTCGTCGACCGCTTCCAGTCGATGCCGGTAGCCTACCCTGCCAACTACGGTTCGCTGCCACGCACCTTGGGTGGCGACAATGACCCGCTCGATGCGCTGGTACTTACCCGCGAAGCGCTGCACCCTGGGGTTCTGATCAAGTTCCGCCCTGTCGCAGTGCTGAGAATGATCGACGGTGGCGAGGCGGATGAAAAGATCATCGGCGTCCCCAGCAGCGATGTCGACCCGACCTACGACAAGATTCGCGATGTCGAGGATCTGCCGCTGATCGAGCGCCAACGTATCGAGGCATTCTTCCGCGTCTACAAGCAACTGCCCGAAGGCCGCAAGAAGATCGAGCTAAATGGCTACGGCGATGCAGCCGAAGCGCGCAAGCTGATCGAAGAAGCCATGCAGCGCTTCGAAAAGCAGAGCTGATCGCAGCAGGCAGATAGCCCCGGCAGGTCCGGGGCTTTTTTGTGCGGAAATCAGGCCCGACAAAAACAAAAAAGCCCCGCCAGTGGCGGGGCTCAAACAGGAGCACAATCAGTTAGCTATTAGAAAACGTACTGCAGGCGCAGGCTTACGGCATCGCCATCGTCGTCGCCAGCAGCGTTGGTCACGTTGTCAGCAGACGCTTTCAGGTAGTTGGCGGAAACCTTGACCGCCTCGTTGGCATACCAGTTCACGCCGACGGTGTGGATCTTGGCCTTGGTGTCGATGATGCTCGACTCTTCAGCCTTGATGTTGTCGTAGCGGTAGAACACTTCCCAGGCGCCGAACTGCTTGTCGTTCGGTTTGATGCTGTCGAACTTGCCGCCGTCGAGTTTGTAGCCACGCGCCTCACCGGTCAGGGTGTAAGCGAGCTGAACGTTGTAGCCGGTCGCTTCGCGGTCGTTGCGAGCAGAGCCGGACTTGGCATCGATGTCGCGGCGCAGGTATTCGCTCTGAACCGAGAACGGACCTGCTGCGAAGGCAGCTTCCAGGCCCCAGGCGCTATCACCGTCGAACTGGCCAGCCACGGCCGGAGCGAAGTCAGGGCGGTTGCCGTTTACGCCGTCTTCGGTGGTGCCGCGTACGTTAAGACGCGAACGGATGCGGCCATCGAAGTCTTCGGTGTTGCGCTTGGCGTAGTTGACGCCAAAGTGCAGGACGTTACCGGCTTCGGCCATAGGGGCGAACACACCACGCAGATTGTAGGTGTTGTTGTTCTTGCCGTTTGTGTCTTCGTTGTTCTTGGCGCGATTGAAACCAGCCGAACCGTAGAACATGTCGCCAGCGACGCCGCTGACCTGCACGCCCATGCCGTCCTGCTTGTCGTTCACCCAGTCAGCCAGGTCATAGACAGCGGAACGCTCGATGGCGGTAATCCACTTGGAGCTGGTGGCTTTCTCAAGGCCGAAGTCAGGATCGAAGCGGCCGATCTTCACGTTGACCGGCTTGAAACCGGTATAGGTGATCGAGGCCTCGTCCCACTTGCTGCTGCCGCTCTCGCCGAAGTCGACGTTGAAGGCATATTTCCAGTCGGTGTAGGCAACACCGGAAATTTCCAGGATGGCGCGACGGAAGTAGGCTTCGTTGGCGGTGTTGCCGTTACGGGTGTAGAGGCCGTCGAACTGGTCGAAGTCTGCCTGCAGACGACCACCGATCTTGAAACCGAACTGTTTGTCGGTGGTGGAAGCTTCAAAACCACCTTTGGTCTTGATCACGATATCGGCGCCGTCAGTGGTGACGGTACCGGCGAAAGCCTGGGCGGAGACGGCCAGAGCCAGGGCGCTGGCTACGAAACCGGCGAAGTGCTTACGGATCATCGAGAAATTCCCCTGTTGGACTTTTAGTGTTGAAAACACCCGAGCTGGGCTCGTTCGTGCTGGGGGAATCTTGGCGAGGGGTTATTTCAGCGCAGTTGCTGATATATAAAGATTTGATGACAGCGGAACTTTTTACTTCTACTGCTTATAAGCCATTCAGGAGGAATGTAGCCGAGGCCCCAGCAGGACGACCGCTGCACCTGCCAGGCACAGTGCAGCACCCAGCCAGTCGCTGAGCATCGGTCGGGTCTTTTCGATCAGTGCCAGCCAGGCCAGCGAAGCGACGATGTATACGCCACCGTAGGCGGCATAGGCGCGCCCGGCAAAGGCGGCCTCGACCCGCGTGAGGATCAGGGCGAAGAGCGCGAGACTCAGCAGCCCAGGCGCTATCCACCAGGCGCTGCGATCCAGCCGCAACCACATCCAGAACGCGTAACAGCCAGCGATCTCGAACAGCGCCGCCAGCAGAAACCACAGGTAGCTGAGCATCACGGCTGCCTAAACACGCAGGGCACCCTCTCGCTCCCAGGCGCAGCGCACACGCAGCGCGCCTTCCTGCGGGCTGTGAAAGCCGTTATCGGATTCCCAGCGAAAGGTATGCATGCCATTGAGTTCGGTTTCCAGGTGAACCACGGCACTGGCCCAGTACAGGCGCTTGAGTAGCGCCTCGAACGCTTCGATCCACAGGTTCCATTCATACTCCACTGCGCCGTAGCTGGCACCGAAGTGAATGACCTGGGTCTGGTAAAGGCCCGCCCCCGGCAACTCGCAGAACGAGAACATCTCACGCCCAAGAAAGGGCCAGAGATCTCCCGACGGCAATTCGGCCAATACGCCACGGTTGGTTTCACGGCGCAGACGACGCAGCTCGGGATCATCCGAGGGCCAGTCGCGAATGCAGCCATAGACGATGGATTCGGATTCCACACCGGCACTCCTGAAAAAGCAGAAAGCCTTCTAACACAGCACACCCGGGCAAGAAAGGAACTGGTGCGAATTCCTCAACGCGTCTGCCGTCGGCTGCGCCCCAGCATCCAGGCCACCAGCGTCATCAGCAATGCCAACCCTGTCAGTACCGCGAACGGCAGGCGATAGCTGCCGGACAGGTCGCGCGCCAGGCCGGTCAGAATCGGCGTCAGGCAGCCGAGGCAGTACCCGGTGAAGAGCATCATCGCCGTCCAGCGGCTGACCGCCATCGGCGAGCCGGCTTCGTACAGCGGCAATACCAGCGACAGGGCGAAGGAGCCGCCCAGCGAAAAGCCCAGGATCAGCGCCCAGAGCTCCGGAACGAAACGCGGCATGAAGGTGACCATCGCCAGACAACCGCAGGTAACCGCGCCGCAAGCCAGCAGCAGCGGGTAACGGGCGTTGTAGCGCTGCGCCAGCCAGGGCAGCAGGAAGGAGCTGGGCAGCCCCATCAGCATGGCCAGGCTGAGCAGCGAGTTACTGCGCAGCACACTCAGCCCGGCTTCGTGGTAGCGCGCCACGGCCCAGGTCGCGATGGCATAGAACAGCCCCGCCTGAATGGCGAAGAAGCAACTGATCAGCCAGGCGCGTGGCTGCCGCCAGGGCAGGCCGGCGCTCTCCTGCGCCTCGGCAGCGCCCACCTGATTGGGCAACCACAACCAGAGCATCACGCCGAGCAACGCCGGCGCGGCCCACACCGCCAGGCCCAGGTGCCAGGCATCGCCGAACAGTGCGGTGGCCGGCGCCGTGAGCACCGCTCCGCCGGCACCGCCGATGGCCATGCCCAGCGAGTACCAGCCGACCACGCGCCCCATCTGGCTGGCGAAATGGCGTTTGATGAAGCCCGACAGCAAAGGGCCGGCTACGGCAATCGCGGCGCCCAGCGCAATGGCGCTACCGATCAGCACTGCACTCTGATGCGCGGCCAGACGCGCCAGCAGCGCCAGGCCGATCAGCCCGAGGCAGAGCACGATGGTGCGTTCGAGCCCCCAGCGCACGGCCAGGCGCGGCGCCAATGGCGCCAACAGCCCCATGCACAGTACCGGCAGGGCGGTGGTCAGGCTGATGAAACTGCGGCTCAGGGACAACTCCGCAGCGATGCGTTCGATCAAAGGCGCGAGGGAAGTGATGCCGGGGCGCAAATTGATCGCCGCCAGCACCAGGGCCACTAGCAGCAGGGCCCGAGGGACTGGTTTCACAGATATTCCATGGTCATGACGGCAGGCAGGCCGGGGCGGCCACCCTACCCCTGCAGGCCACGCCAGGCAAGCCTGCAGACATGAATAACTGACCTATCGGTCAGCTGGCGGATTTTGCCTTGCCGCGCATTTTCTCGGCCATGCTGGCCATCTCGTCGTACAGCGCCTGCGGGTTCTTCTGCTTGATCGCCCAGGCCATGCGGCCCATTTCGTGCGGCAGGATCATGAAGCTGCCCTTGGCCATTTCATCATAGATATAGTCGGCGATGTCCGCCGCGCTGATCGGCGAGCTTTCCAGCAATTTGCCCACCTGGGCCTTCATCGCCGGGGTCGGACCACGGAAGGAATCCAGCAGGTTGGTCTGGAAGAAGGACGGACAGACCACATGCACGCCGATCCCCAGTTGGCGCAGCTCCCCCAGCAGGCTTTCCGACAAGGCCACTACGCCGGCCTTGGCCACGTTGTAGTTGCTCATGCCCGGGCCCTGCATCAACGCGGCCATGGAGGCGATATTGACGATCTTGCCCTTGCTCTTTTCCAGCAGCGGCAGGAATGCCTTGCAGCCCTTGACCACCCCCATCAGATTGATCGAGATCTGCCAGTCCCAGTCCTCCAGCGACAGTTCGCTGAAAAAACCACCGGAGGCGACCCCGGCATTGTTGACGATGACATCGATACCGTCGAACTGCTCTTCACAGGCCTGCGCCAGGGCGGTCAGCTGGCTGTAGTCGCGCACGTCGCAGCGCCGGGTGAACCCGTCACCACCCGCCTCGCGCACCATTTTCAGGGTTTCTGCCAGGCCGGCTTCATTGACATCGGCCAGTGCCAGGCGCCAGCCTTCGCGCGCCCAACGCAGGGCAATTTCGCGTCCCAGGCCGGAGCCCGCGCCAGTGATCATCATGCGGTTTTGCATAACAGCCTGCCTTCAGTGTTTGGTTGCATTGGCGGCAGTGTAGCGAAGGAAATAAAGCGACCGAGCCTTCATCAGGCTTATGAATAGGCAAGGCAAATCAGGCCCGTGCCACAGCGCGCCAACGCCAGATCAGCCAGGCATAGACGGTGAGATTGACCAGCACGACGATGGCGCCCAGCCAGAGTTGAATCTGCGGCGTGAGCCCGGCCGGGTAGATCAGCGGTATCAGGTAATGCTCGATGAAGCCGCCTTCGTAGCCCGCCTGCCCCGCCGCGCGGCGCAACTGATTTTCCCAGGGTGTCAGCGGGCACCCCAGGTGCAAACATTCCACCGCGATGCCCCAGGCCACCGCCGGCACGTGCAGCCAGAGCAACCGCGGCCAGCGCAGCAACAGCAAGCCGCCGAACAGTACGAACAGAATGAAGCCCAGATGCACCAGCACCAGTGCATCGGCGGCCGTGCGCCAAATCATTGATGTCCTTCCCGAACCAACATAGAAAAAAGCTTATATGAAAACAAACTTAATTAGGCATGCCTATCGAAGCCATGCAAACGCCACATTTCCCGAGCCGAAAGAACAGGACTAGCCTTTCATGCAAGACGAAATGATTCTCAACGAGGCGCATCATGCTCAAGACCCTGACCTTCACCATCATGCACTTCTGCATTGCCTTCGGTGTCACTTACGTGCTGACCGGCAGCGTTGCAGCCAGCAGCCTGGTGGCGGCTATCGAGCCGCTGTGCAACTCGGTGGGTTTCTACTTCCACGAGAAGATCTGGCAGCGTTTCGAACGTAATCGTCAGCCTGCACCGGAGCGACCCAAGCACGCCTGGCTGCACCATCAGGCCTGACTGAACAAACCAGCGCCGCGGCCGATACGCCTGGCCACATAGCCCTGATACTCAAGTTCCCCACGATAAGTCAGGATAGTCTGGCACTTTGCCCCTCTTGCTGCTGTCATAAGCCAGCTGTTCAATCCAGACGCTCTCTGATTCAAAGGGACTTAGCACATGCCCAGCCTTGCCCGTCTCGCCGCCTTGCTCGGCGGCCTGGTCTTCTGTGCCTCGGCGATGGCCGCCGATGTGGATGCCGAAAGCTACGGCTATCCGCTGGCCAACCCGTTCGAGGCGACCATCGCGACCACGCCGCCCGAGCTGCGCCCGGAGCTGCCGGCTGATGGCGATATCAGGCAGCGCGACTACTCGGTACGCCTGCGTCCTGACCGCGAATTCGAATTGCTGGACAATTTCTGGCCAGTGACCAAGCTGCGCTACCGCCTGGCCGAGCAGAAAGGCCGTGCGCCGCTGATATTCATCATCGCCGGTACCGGCGCGCACTACGCAAACGGCACCAACGAATACCTGAAGAAGCTGTTCTACGGCGCCGGTTTCCATGTCGTGCAGCTGTCCTCGCCGACCAGCTACGACTTCATGGCTGCCGCCTCACGCTTCGCCACACCTGGCTATAGTCCGGATGATGCCGACGACCTGTACCGCGTCATGCAGGCGGTGCGGGCGCAGCATCCAAGGCTGGAAGTCAGCGAATTCCTGCTCACCGGTTACAGCCTCGGCGCGCTGCATGCCGCCTTCGTCAGCCAGATCGACGAGACCCGCCGCGCCTTCGATTTCAAGCGCGTACTGCTGCTCAACCCGCCGGTCAACCTCTACACCTCCGTTAGCAACCTGGACAAGCTGGTGCAGACCAAGGTGCAGGGCATCGACAACAGCACCAACTTCTACGACCTGGTGCTGGGCAAGCTGACGCGTTACTTCAACGACAAGGGCTATCTGGATATCAACGAGGCGATGCTCTACGACTTCCAGCAATCCACCGAGCGCCTCTCGGACGAACAGATGGCCATGCTCATCGGCACCTCGTTCCGCTTCTCCTCCGCCGACATCGTCTTCACCTCGGACCTGCTCAACCGCCGCGGCCTGATCACCCCGCGCGATTATCGGATCACCGAGAGCACCAGCCTCACGCCCTTCTTCCAGATGGCTCTGCGTTGCGACTTCGATTGCTACATCGCCGAGCAACTGATGCCCATGTGGCGCGCGCGCTATGACGGCGGCAGCCTCAACCAGCTGATCGACAAGAGCAGCCTGTATGCACTGGAGGACTACCTCAGGGGCAGCGACAAGGTCGCGGTGATGCACAACGCCGATGACCTGATTCTCGGCCAGGGCGATATCGGCTTCCTGCGCCGCACCTTTGGCGACCGCCTGACCCTCTACCCGCGCGGCGGGCACTGCGGCAACCTCAACTATCGCGTCAATGCCGACGCCATGCTGGAGTTCTTCCGTGGTTAAGCACAGTACTCTGATCATCGCCCTGCTGCTGGCCAGCGGGCAGGCACTGGCCGAGAACCAGGTCGACCCTGACGGCTTCACCAACCCGCTGCAGAACCTGCAGTTCAACCCGGGGCTGGATCAGCAGGAGTTCGAGCGCGCCTCCAGCGACGCCCTGCAGGTCTATGACCCGCTGGAGTCGTGGAACCGCCGCGTCTACCACTTCAACTACCGTTTCGATCAGTGGGTGTTCCTGCCGGTGGTCGACGGCTACCGCTATGTCACGCCTGACCCGGTGCAGACCGGCGTGCACAACTTCTTCAACAACCTTGGTGAAATCCCCACGCTGGCCAACAGCGTGCTGCAGCTCAAGGGCAAGCGGGCGATGAACACCACGGCGCGCTTGCTGTTCAACACCATTCTCGGTGTCGGTGGTATCTGGGACCCGGCGACGAAAATGGGCCTGCCAAGATTCAACGAAGACTTCGGCCAGACACTGGGCTACTACGGCGTGCCTGCCGGCCCCTATCTGATGCTGCCGCTGCTCGGCCCATCGAACCTGCGCGACACGGGCGGGCTGGTGGCCGACTTCAGCCTGGAGAACGCCGTCAACTACCTCGACGTAGCCGAGGTCGGGCGCAGCAACCCGGGTATCACCACCCTGAGAATCATTGATACCCGCGCCAACACGGGCTTTCGCTACGGCCAACTCAACTCGCCCTTCGAGTACGAGAAACTGCGCTACTTCTACACGGAGTCGCGCAAGCTGCGGATCGCCGACTGAGATGCGCCATGCATCGAATAATTCGATGCATGGCGCGAGAATTTTCCACCCAAACATCGATTCGATGCGTCTAGCATGGCGTCATTCCTCGCTATCAAGGAGCCCGTCATGACTTCACATCGCCGCGTCATCAGCATTCAGCCTGGCCAACCTGCCTCCGACGGCGCCGGCGTGCGCCTCAACCGCGTGATCGGCGGGCCGGGGCTGGAGCGTTTCGACCCTTTCCTGATGCTCGACGAGTTTTCCACCGACAACCCCGACGATTACATCGCCGGCTTCCCGCCGCATCCGCATCGCGGCTTCGAGACCATCACCTACATGCTCGAAGGGCGCATGCGTCATGAGGATCATCTGGGCAATGTCGGCCTGCTCGGCAGCGGCGGCGTGCAGTGGATGACCGCCGCGCGCGGCATCATCCACAGCGAGATGCCCGAGCAGGAGTCCGGCGCCATGCGCGGCTTCCAGCTCTGGCTCAACCTGCCGGCCAAGGACAAGCTGGGCGAAGCGGGTTACCGCGATATCCCCGCCACCGACATTCCACGCATCAATACGGCGTCCGGCGTCGAGGTGGTGGTGATCGCCGGCGAGTTCGACGATGGCCAAATTCGTCAGGCCGGCGCCGTGCAGCGCCCGCATACCGAGCCGCAACTGTTCGACCTGCATCTGCCGGCAGGCAGCCAGGTGGCGCCGCGCCTGGCCGACGGTCAGCGGGTCATGCTCTATGTCTACGAAGGCCTGCTCGAACTGCCCGAGGCCGGTGCACAACCCGTCAGTGCCGGACGCCTGGTGCGGCTGTCGGATCAAGGCGAACTGCACCTGGCCAGCAGTCATGGCGCGCGAGCGCTGCTGATCGCCGGTACCCCGCTGAACGAGCCCATCGTGCAGTACGGGCCGTTCGTGATGAACAGCCGCGAGGAAATCGAGCAGGCCCTGCGTGATTTTCGCGATGGCGTACTGGCCTGAGCTGAATCAGGCGGGCTGGACGACCTCGGTCAAGCCGAGAAAACGACAGAGGTCGGCCTTGCGCGTCATCGCATCCTGATACCCCAGCTCGATCAGCTCGCTGCAGTAACCGGGCTCGAACAGCAGATAACTGAGCACGCCGGCACCACCGGCCTTGGTCGCTCCCGGACCACGCAGGAACAGACGCAGCGCCCTGGGCAACTCACGCTGATGGCGGGCGGCGATCTGATCCAGCGGCTGGCTCGGCGCGATCACCAGCACCTCCACCGGATTGAGCCCCAGGCCACGCGGACGGCGATCCGGTGGCACCAGCGCGCTCATCTGATTGAGGCGCTCGAGCAGTTCGATATCCGTTTCCAGATTGTCGATAAAAGTGCTGTTGAGCATGTGTCCGCCGATCTGCGCCAGACTCGGCGGCCGCGTGCTCGCCACGCGCGGCAGCGCGGCATAGGCTTCGAGCTGGGCATTGCCGCTCACGCCTATCACCAGCACGCGGCTGGCGCCCAGGTGCAGCGCCGGGCTGATCGGCGCCGCCTGGCGTACCGCGCCGTCACCGAAGTATTCGCGGTTGATCTTCACCGGCGGGAAGATCAGCGGAATCGACGCGCTGGCGAGCAGATGGTGAAGCTGCAGACGTGTCGGCACGCCCACACGGCGATGACGAAACCAGGGATCGATGGTGGCGCGGCCCTGGTAGAAGGTCACGGCCTGCCCGCTTTCGTAGCCGAAGGCCGTCACCGCGACAGCCCGTAGTTGACGATGCCGGACCGCCGCCGCGATGCCGGAAAAATCCAGCTCGCGCTCCAGCAGCTCGCGCAACGGCGAGCTGTCGAGCAGGGCCACCGGAACGTCACGGCCCAGGCCGAGCAAACTGTGCCCGATGAAGCGCGCCGCCTGACGCAGCACGCCTGGCCAGTCGCTGCGGTACACCATGTGCGTGTGAAAACCCTGCCAGACCGAGGTCAGGCGCCGCACCGCCTCGCCGAACTGCAGCGCGCCACAGGCCAGGCCAACGGCATTGATCGCCCCGGCCGAGGTGCCGACTATCACCGGAAAGGGATTGTGCGAGGTGTCCGGCAACAGATCGGCGATGGCCGCCAGCACACCGACCTGATAGGCCGCCCGCGCCCCGCCACCAGAAAGGATCAGCCCGGTAACGGGCGCATCGGGGCGGGCAATCACTGTCATCGAACGGTCCTGTTTTTCGTTGCAGTATAGATGCGCTACTTGCGCTTACCGTACAGCTTCGGCTCCCCCTCGGGACGCGTCTTGAAACGCCGATGCGCCCACAGGTACTGCTCTGGGCAGGCGCTGACGACCCGCTCGATCCACTGGTTGATGCGCAGGCAATCGGCCTCTTCGCTCTCGCCGGGGAAGCCTTCGAGCGGCGCATGGATCACCAGACGATAACCGCTGCCGTCGGCCAGACGCTGCTGGGTGAAAGGCACCACACGCGCCTTGCCCAGACGAGCGAACTTGGTGGTGGCGGTGACCGTCGCCGCCTGGATGCCGAACAAGGGCACGAAGATGCTCTGCTTGCGGCCATAGTCCTGGTCCGGCGCGTACCAGATGGCGCGACCGGCACGCAGCACCTTGAGCATGGCGCGAATGTCCTCACGCTCGATGGCGGTGGCGTCGAGGTTGTGGCGCTCGCGGCCACGTCGCTGGATGTAGTCGAACAACGGGTTGTCGTGCTCGCGGTACATGCCGTCGATGGTGTGCAGCTGACCGAGCAGCGCCGCGCCGATCTCCAGGGTGGTGAAGTGCACCGCCATGAGGATCACACCCTGCCCTTCGGCCTGCGCCTGCTGCAGATGTTCGAGGCCTTCGACATGCGCCAGCTTTGCCAGGCGCGCCTTGGGCCACCACCAGCTCATGGCCATCTCGAAGAAGGCGATGCCGGTGGAAGCGAAGTTCTCCTTGAGCAGACGCTCACGCTCGGCAACGCTCTTGCCGGGGAAGCACAGCTCCAGATTGCGTGCGGCAATCTGCCGGCGCGAACTCGCGCCGCGATACATCAGCCAGCCCAACGCCCGCCCCAGCTTCAATTGCAGGCTATAAGGCAGCTGCACCACCAGCCACAGCAGCCCGAACCCCAGCCACAGCGGCCAGAAGCGCGGATGAAGGAAATAGGCGCGAAAGCGGGGGCGATCCATGAGGCGTTTCCGATCACATACAAAGCCGCGCATTCTAACGCAGTTTTCCCGGCCACTCGGCGGCTTCGCTGCGCGCCGTGCAGGTCGCGATGGCCAACCCGTGCAGGCGATAACATCGCCTCCGGTCGGCCGCGTCTGCTCAGGCGGCTTGCGGCATGCGGGCTATGTCGTTATAAGTCCGGGCATCTTTCGACTCGCCAGAAGGCCCATCGCATCACCATGAGCCAAGCCGACCTCCTCGCCCAAGATCCCGTATTCCAGCTCAAGGGCAGCATGCTCGCCATCACCGTGATGGAACTGGCGCACAACGACCTGGAGCGCCTCGACGCGCAACTGACGGAAAAAGTCGCCCAGGCCCCCGCCTTTTTCAGCAATACGCCGCTGGTACTGGCCCTGGACAAACTGCCGGAAGGCGAAGGTGATCTGGACCTGGCCGAGCTGATGGCGGTCTGCCGCCGCCACGGTCTGCGCACGCTGGCCATTCGCGCCTCGCGCGAGGGCGACATCGCCGCCGCCGAAGCCATGGATCTGCCGGTACTGCCACCCTCCGGCGCCCGCGAGCGCCCCATCGACCCGGCGCCGAAGAAGGTCGAGGAAAAGCCGGCCGAGCCCGAGCACAAACCCAGCCGTATCGTCACCACCCCGGTACGCGGCGGCCAACAGGTCTACGCCCAGGGCGGCGATCTGATCGTGCTGGCACCGGTCAGTGCCGGGGCGGAACTTCTCGCCGATGGCAACATCCATGTTTACGCGCCCATGCGTGGCCGCGCCCTGGCCGGGATCAAGGGCAACACCAAGGCACGGATTTTCTGTCAGCAAATGGGCGCCGAAATGTTGTCGATCGCCGGCCATTACAAGGTCGCCGAAGACCTGCGCCGCGACCCGCTCTGGGGCGATGCGGTGCACGTCAGCCTGTCGGGTGACGTGTTGAACATCACCCGCCTTTAACGGATACTGCGGCCACTTTTTACGGACACAAAAAAGGCATCTGGAAGCCTCGAATGGCTGACGGATTCCCGCGTTTTATTCATTTTTTGGGGTGAATCACCTTGGCCAAGATCCTCGTAGTCACTTCCGGCAAGGGTGGCGTCGGTAAAACCACCACCAGCGCTGCCATCGGTACCGGCCTCGCCTTGCGCGGGCACAAGACCGTCATCGTCGACTTCGACGTCGGCCTGCGTAACCTCGACCTGATCATGGGCTGCGAACGCCGCGTGGTGTACGACTTCGTCAACGTGGTCAATGGCGAAGCCACCCTGACCCAGGCCCTGATCAAGGACAAGCGTCTCGAAAACCTCTACGTGCTGGCCGCCAGCCAGACCCGTGACAAGGACGCACTGACCCTCGAAGGCGTCGAGAAGGTCATCAACGAGCTGTCGCAGAATTTCGAATACGTGGTCTGCGACTCGCCAGCCGGTATCGAAAAAGGTGCTCACCTGGCGATGTACTTCGCCGACGAAGCCATCGTCGTGACCAACCCGGAAGTGTCCTCGGTACGTGACTCCGACCGCATGCTCGGCCTGCTGGCGAGCAAATCGCGCCGCGCCGAGAAAGGCGAGGAGCCGATCAAGGAGCACCTGCTGCTGACCCGCTACAACCCCGAGCGCGTCACCAAGGGCGAGATGCTCGGCGTCGAAGACGTCGAAGAAATCCTCGCCATCCGCCTGCTCGGCGTGATCCCCGAATCCCAGGCCGTGCTCAAGGCGTCCAACCAGGGCATCCCGGTCATCCTCGATGACCAGAGCGACGCCGGCCAGGCCTATAGCGACGCAGTCGACCGTCTGCTCGGCAAGGACGTGCCGCATCGCTTCCTGGATGTGAAGAAGCAGGGCTTCCTGCAGCGCCTATTTGGAGGTCGAGAATGAATATTTTTGACTTCTTGCGTTCGCGCAAGAAGGAAACCACCGCATCCATCGCCAAAGAGCGCCTGCAGATCATCGTTGCCCACGAACGTGGTCAGCGCAGCCAGCCGGACTACCTGCCTGCCCTGCAGCAGGAGCTGGTGGAAGTGATCCGCAAGTACGTGGCCATCGAATCGGATCAGGTTCAGGTCGCGCTGGAGAACCAGGGCAGCTGCTCGATCCTGGAGCTGAACATCACCCTGCCGGATCGCTGATCGATTCTGGCCACACGCACGGCGGCTTCGGCCGCCGTGTTCGTTTGTAGTCACCGATAGCCTGTAGGAGCGAGCTCTGCTCGCGAATATCGGTAACCTGCATTTTTCGCGAGCAGAGCTCGCTCCTACCAGACCGTTGCGAACGCCCCATGCCGCTAAGCCAGATCGAAATTCTCCACCAGGACGCCGCCCTGCTGGTGATCAACAAGCCCACCCTGCTGCTCTCGGTGCCTGGCCGCGCCGATGACAACAAGGATTGCCTGGTCACCCGCCTGCAGGAAAACGGCTACCCCGAGGCGCGCATCGTGCATCGGCTGGACTGGGAAACCTCCGGCATCATTGTCCTGGCCCGCGATGCCGACAGCCACCGCGAGCTGTCCCGGCAGTTCCACGACCGTGAGACCGAGAAGGCCTACACCGCGCTGTGCTGGGGCCAGCCCGAGGCAGACAGCGGCAGCATCGACCTGCCGCTGCGCTACGACCCGCCGACCAAGCCGCGCCACGTGGTCGACCACGAACTGGGCAAACACGCCCTGACGCACTGGCGCATCATCGAGCGCTGCGGCGACTGGTGCCAGGTCGAGCTCACCCCCATCACCGGCCGTTCGCACCAGTTGCGCGTGCATATGCTGTCCATCGGCCACCCGCTGCTGGGCGACCGCCTCTACGCCCACGAGCAGGCGCTGGCCGCCCATGAGCGGCTGTGCCTGCACGCCAGCATGCTCGCCCTCACCCACCCGCAAACAGGCGAACGCATGCGCTTCGAGTGCCCGGCGCCGTTTTGAGCCCAAGAGATGACCGACAAGCTGTACTACGATCGCACGCAAGGTGCTCCTGCCTGGCCAATGCTTCTGATGGCTTTGGAGAAAAGCCGTAACACAGCGGGATTTGCCATAGATCTAGGCTGCGGAGCCGGACGCGATACTTTGGAGCTGCTGCGTCGAGGCTGGGAGGTACTTGCCATTGATCGCGAAGAACAAGCTATTGCTCGCCTGTACCAGCAGATACAAGTGGATCAGGCATCAAGACTGACGACGCTCTGCGAACAATTCGAAGACTGCGAATTACCACCAGCTGACCTGATCAACAGTGCCTTCGCCTTACCATTCTGTCTTCCTGCGGAGTTTCCCCGCGTCTGGCAACGCATATGCTGCGCCCTGAAGCGTGACGGGCTTTTCTCTGGCAATTTCTTCGGCCCTAACGACGACTGGGCGAGCGGCGACTTAAGCATTTTCGACAGACAATCGGTAGAAAACCTCTTTGCCGGTTGGGAGCTGATCCACTTTGAGGAAATTGACCGTCAGGGGAGCACGGCTCGCGGCCATACCAAGCACTGGCATCTGTTCTCAGTGGTAGCGCAACGATAACAAGCTTGAACTCCGTGCCAGATAGCCCGCAACTATCGCTCCAAACGAGTGCACGGCCGGCACAGGGCGATGCAAATTGGTTACACTCGCGCCATCGTTGCCCGGAGTCCCTATGCGCGAAGAACTGATCCAAGGCCTGCTCGATTTTCTCAACGCCTCGCCGACCCCTTTCCACGCTACCACCAGCCTGGCCATGCGCCTGGAAGCCGCCGGTTATCGTCACCTCGACGAACGCGCGCCCTGGCACGTTGAGGCCGGCGGTCGCTACTACGTAACCCGCAACGACTCCTCGATCATCGCCTTCAAGCTGGGCAAGCGCCCCGCGGTAGAGGGGGGCATTCGCCTGGTCGGCGCGCATACCGACAGCCCCTGCCTGCGCGTCAAACCCAGCCCCGAACTGCAGCGCCAGGGCTATTTCCAGCTCGGCGTGGAAGTCTATGGCGGCGCCCTGCTCGCGCCCTGGTTCGACCGTGACCTGTCGCTGGCCGGCCGCGTGACCTATCGCCGCGACGGCAAGGTCGAGAGCCAGCTGATCGACTTCTACCAACCCATCGCCGTGATCCCCAGCCTGGCCATCCACCTCAACCGCGAGGCCAATCAGGGTTGGGCGATCAACCCGCAGAACGAACTGCCGCCGATCCTGGCCCAGCTCGCCAGCAGCGAAACCGCCGACTTCCGCGCCCTGCTCGCCGAGCAGTTGGCCATGGAACACGACTTCAACCCGGACGCGGTACTGGATTACGAGCTGAGCTTCTACGACACCCAAAGCGCCGCCATCGTCGGCCTCAATCAGGACTTCATCGCCAGCGCGCGCCTGGATAACCTGCTGTCCTGCTACGCCGGCCTGCAGGCGCTGATCGACTCGGACGATGATGAAACCTGTGTGCTGGTCTGCACCGACCATGAAGAAGTGGGCTCCTGTTCGGCCTGCGGTGCCGACGGGCCCTTCCTCGAGCAGGTGCTGCGCCGCGTGCTGCCGGGTGGCGACGATTTCGTCCGCACCATCCAGCGCTCGCTGCTGGTCTCGGCGGACAACGCCCACGGCGTGCACCCCAACTATGCCGACAAGCACGACGGCAACCACGGGCCCAAGCTCAACGCCGGCCCGGTGATCAAGATCAACAGCAACCAGCGCTACGCCACCAACAGCGAAACCGCCGGCTTCTTCCGCCACCTGTGCCTGGAGAACGAAGTGCCGGTGCAGAGCTTCGTGGTGCGCAGCGACATGGGCTGCGGCTCCACCATCGGCCCGATCACTGCCAGCCAGCTCGGCGTGCGCACGGTCGACATCGGCCTGCCCACTTTCGCCATGCACTCGATCCGTGAACTGGCCGGCAGCCACGACCTGGATCACCTGGTGAAAGTGTTGACGGCTTTCTATTCCAGCCCTGAACTCCCCTGAGGTTCTGACGCGATGATCGAACATATCCGCAACAGCCTGCTGGAGGCCCAGCGCGCGCTGGAGGCCTTTCTCGCCAACGAACAGACCCTGGGCAATATCCAGAAGGCCGCCGAACTGCTGGTCGAGAGCTTCGAGAACAAGGGCAAGGCCTTTTCCTGCGGTAACGGCGGCTCGATGTGCGACGCCATGCACTTCGCCGAGGAACTGACCGGACGCTATCGCAAGAACCGCCCCGGCATCGCCGCCGTATCGATCAGCGACCCCAGCCACATCAGCTGCGTGGCCAACGATTTCGGCTACGACTTCATCTTCTCGCGTTATATCGAGTCGCACGGCCGCGAAGGTGACGTGCTGATCGCCATCAGTACCAGCGGCAAGAGCCCCAACGTGGTCAAGGCCGCCGAAGCCGCCAAGACCTTGGGCGTAAAGGTGATCGCCCTGACCGGCAAGCCCGGCTCGCTGCTGGAAAGCCTGGCCGACGTGTGCATCTGCGCCCCCGGCGGCGACTTCGCCGACCGCGTGCAGGAACTGCACATCAAGACCCTGCACATTCTGATCGAGCTGATCGAACGCAAACTGAGCCCGCAGAACTACGCCTGAACACCGTAGCCCGGATGCAATCCGGGAGTTTTTTGCCCCCGGATTGCATCCGGGCTACGCGACTGGCGGGCTGAAGCCCACCCTACTCGACTTCCGCTCAGGCGCTGCGCAGGCGCTTCGGGGTCAGCCCCATGTAGCGGCGCATGGCCGTAGTCAGGGCGCTCTGGCTGGAAAAGCCGCATTCCTCGGCGATGCGCACCAATGGCAGATTGCTCTCGCGCAGCATGCGCGCGGCGCGGTCTAGGCGGGTCTTGAGCAGATACTGGTGCGGCGTGAGCCCAACACTGTCCTTGAACTGAGCGTGGAAGTGGCTGGGGCTGAGGCACATCTCGTGCGCCAGTTCGGCGACACTGATGCGCCGCGCCAGATGCTCACCGATGTAGTCGTCCAGACGCTGCAGATCCAGCGTGCCCTGTGGCTGCCGACGCTGCTCGCCGAACAGGCGCAGGTGCAGGGCGCGCAGCAGGACACCACCGAGAGAACGCGCCAGTATCGAATCGCTGCCATAGCGCTCCAGCTCGGCGCCGGCATAGGTCAGCAGGTGCTGGAAATCCACATCGAGGGCGGGATAACGCGGCGTTTCGAACAGACGATGGAGCAGCTCCAGGTCTTCGCTGGGGGTGTCCTGCTCGTCCAGATCGAGAATCAGCATGCGGTTGTCGCCCATGCCGGCGAACTGGTGAGCGGCATCACCCGGCACCAGACACGCACGCATCCGGCAGACCTCCCCACCGCGACCGCCGACCTCAAATTCGGCGCGGCCCACCAGGGACATCACCAACTGATGATGATCGTGGGCATGTTCATGAGCCTGTTCATCCAGGCGAATCACACGGGCTTGCAGCATCGCTAAAAACTGGCGGCACGGAACAAGGGTTGCACTTTACTCCTTTCCCGACAAAAACGCCGCAACCACCTATCAGCGAAACGGTTGCACCTATAGCAACCTGAATCCAACCCCAGCTGACCGCCATCGAGTCGCCTAGCCAACTTGAGATATCAATGCGCAACCACCTTGTGTGAAGCGTTGAAAAAATCCCCAGGTCGCCCCATGTAGCTTCCAACGTACACGCAAAGGTGCTCCATGAACGATCAGGACAACACGCCGGAAGCTGTCGAAGTTCACGTCCAAGCCAGCAGTACTGGCCTGGTACTGCCCGCGCAGCAGTTCCCGGACAAGCTCTACATCATCCCCATTCACAACCGCCCTTTCTTCCCGGCGCAGGTGTTGCCCGTGATCGTCAATCAGCAGCCCTGGGGCCGCACCCTGACGCGCGTCGGCAATACCGAGCACAAGTGCATGGCGGTGTTCTTCGTCGACACCCCGCCGGACGAGCACGGCGAGTTCGATCTGGACAGCCTGCCCGAGCACGGCACCCTGGTGCGCGTGCACCATGTCAGCGAGGAAGGCGGCAAGCTGCAGTTCGTCGCTCAGGGTCTGACCCGCGTACGCATCCGTGGCTGGCTCAGCCGCCGCGGCCCGTATCTGGCCGAAGTCGAATACCCACAGGCCCACAACGACCCGCGTGACGAGGTCAAGGCCTACGGCATGGCGCTGATCAATGCGATCAAGGAACTGCTGCCGCTCAACCCGCTGTACAGCGAGGAGCTGAAGAACTACCTCAACCGCTTCAGCCCCAACGATCCGTCGCCGCTCACCGACTTCGCCGCCGCGCTGACCACCGCGCCAGGCCACGAATTGCAGGAAGTGCTCGATACCGTGCCCATGCTCAAGCGCATGGAGAAGGTGCTGCCGCTGCTGCGCAAGGAGGTCGAAGTCGGCCGCCTGCAGAAGGAGCTGTCGGCCGAGGTGAACAAGCAGATCGGCGAGCGCCAGCGCGAGTTCTTCCTCAAGGAGCAGCTCAAGCTGATCCAGCAGGAGCTGGGCATCAGCAAGGACGACAAGAGCGCCGACCGCGAGGAATTCCTCGCCCGTCTAGAAGGCAAGACCCTACCTGCGCCTGCGCAAAAGCGCATCGACGAGGAGCTGAACAAGCTGTCGATCCTCGAGACCGGCTCGCCGGAGTACGCCGTCACGCGCAACTACCTGGACTGGGCTACCGCCCTGCCCTGGGGCGTCCACGGCCAGGACAAGCTCGACCTCGGCCGCGCGCGCAAGGTGCTGGACAAGCACCACGCCGGCATGGACGACATCAAGCAGCGCATCACCGAGTTCCTCGCCGTCGGCGCCTTCAAGGGCGAGATCGCCGGCTCCATCGTGCTGTTGGTGGGCCCACCTGGCGTGGGCAAGACCAGCATCGGCAAGTCCATCGCCGAATCCCTCGGCCGGCCGTTCTATCGCTTCTCGGTCGGCGGCATGCGTGACGAGGCGGAAATCAAGGGTCACCGCCGTACCTACATTGGCGCCATGCCCGGCAAGCTGGTGCAGGCACTGAAGGAAGCCGAGGTGATGAACCCGGTGATCATGCTCGACGAGATCGACAAGATGGGCACCAGCTACCAGGGCGACCCGGCCTCGGCGCTGCTGGAAACCCTCGATCCGGAGCAGAACGTCGAGTTTCTCGATCATTACCTGGACCTGCGCCTGGACCTGTCCAAGGTGCTGTTCGTCTGCACCGCCAACACCCTCGACTCCATCCCCGGCCCGCTGCTCGACCGCATGGAAGTGATCCGCCTTTCCGGCTACATCACTGAGGAAAAGCTGGCCATCGCCAAGCGCCATCTGTGGCCCAAGCAGCTGGAAAAGGCCGGCGTGCCTAAGGCGCGCCTGTCCATCAGCGATGCGGCGCTGCGCGCGGTGATCGAAGGCTATGCCCGCGAGGCCGGCGTACGCCAGCTGGAGAAGCAGCTGGGCAAGCTGGTGCGCAAGTCGGTGGTCAAATTGCTGGAAGATCCCGAAGCGAAAATCCGCATCGGCACCAAGGATCTGGAAGAAACCCTCGGCATGCCGGTGTTCCGCAACGAGCGGGTGCTGGCCGGCGTCGGCGTCATCACCGGCCTGGCCTGGACCAGCATGGGCGGCGCCACCCTGCCGATCGAGGCGACGCGCATCCACACGCTCAACCGCGGTTTCAAGCTTACCGGCCAGCTCGGTGAGGTGATGAAGGAGTCGGCGGAGATCGCCTACAGCTACGTCAGCTCGCACCTCAAGCAGTTCGGCGGCGACCCGAGCTTCTTCGACCAGGCCTTCGTCCACCTGCACGTGCCGGAAGGCGCCACGCCCAAGGACGGCCCCAGCGCCGGCATCACCATGGCCAGCGCCCTGCTTTCGCTCGCACGCAACCAGGCGCCGAAGAAGGGCGTAGCCATGACCGGCGAGCTGACCCTCACCGGCCAGGTGCTGCCCATCGGCGGCGTGCGCGAGAAGGTGATCGCGGCACGCCGGCAGAAGATCTTCGAGCTGATCCTGCCGGAGGCCAACCGCGGCAGTTACGAGGAGTTGCCGGACTATCTCAAGGAAGGCCTGACCGTGCACTTCGCCAAGCGCTATGGAGATGTGGCGAAAGTGCTGTTCGACTAAACAGGCCCAATGTAGGAGCGAGCTCTGCTCGCGAATGTCGGCGAACCTGAAAGCTTCGCGAGCAAAGCTCGCTCCTACAGCAAACCGCGCGCCTCGACGGTCGCCACCGACAAGCCGATGCGGCTATGCTGGGCCAGGTTTCGTCGACTGGAGTTCGTCATGTACGCCACCTTGCGCCTGCTTACCCTGCCCGCCCTGGCCTTGCTCACGGCCTGTGCTCATCAATCCGGCACGCTGGAGCTGAAGAAGGATCGGCAATGCCCGCTGACGCTGAACAAGGGTCAGCAACTGATCCTCAGCCTGCCCAGCAACCCCACCACCGGCTTTCGCTGGGAGGTCCGTGATGGTGCGGCGAACGTGCTGCAAAGCCTCGGCCCCGAGGTCTACAGCAACCCGGAAGACGCCGGAGTGGTGGGCGCTGGCGGTATTTCAACCTGGCGCTTCACCGCTCGCGAAGCCGGCGAGGGCCGCCTGCTGCTGACCTACCAGCAGCCGTGGGAGCCAAACGTGCCGCCCGCGGAAACCTTCGACTGTGAATTGCGGGTGAAGTGAGCGGAATTGCTTCTGTGGGAGGGGCTTTAGCCGCGACGACTCGACAATCGCCGCTGAAGCGCCTCCCACGGTTCCGTGCCACCACCTATTCATTGGCGGTTTGCACATGCTCTACAGGCTGAAAACGAACAAGGGGCGCTCATGCGCCCCTTCGCTCACGCGCTTCGCGGCTGAAGCCGCTCCTACATAGGCCGCGTACGCCTCTGACTGTAGGAGCGGCTTCAGCCGCGAATGCTGCTATGCGGAGGCTCAGCTCTTGAGGCGGTAACCGGTCTTGAAGATCCAGCCCACCAGCGCGATGCACAGCAGCAAAAAGCCCAACACCATGGCCAGGCTGAAGCCGACATTGACGTCGGAGACGCCGTAGAAGCTCCAGCGGAAGGCGCTGATCAGGTACACCACCGGATTGAACAGGGTCACCGTCTGCCAGGCGGGCGGTAGCATGCTGATCGAGTAGAAGGCGCCGCCGAGGAAGGTCAGCGGCGTGACGATCAGCGCCGGGACGATCTGCAGCTTTTCCCAGCCATCGGCCCAGACGCCGATGATGAAGCCGAACAGGCTGAAAGTCAGCGCCGTCAGCACCAGAAACGCCGCCATCCAGATGGGATGCTGGATTTCGAAATCGACGAACAGCCTTGCCGTGAGCAGAATGACAACGCCAAGAATCACCGACTTGGTCGCTGCCGCACCGACATAACCGATCAGAATCTCCAGATAGGAAACCGGCGCCGAGAGGATCTCGTAGATGCTTCCCGAGTATTTGGGCATGTAGATGCCGAACGAGGCGTTGGAAATGCTCTCGGTCAGCAGCGCCAGCATGATCAGGCCCGGGATGATGAAAGCGCCGTAGCTCACGCCCTGCACCTGGGTCATGCTCGAACCGATGGCCGAGCCGAACACCACGAAGTACAGCGAGGTGCTGATCACGGGGGTGGCGATGCTCTGCAGCAGGGTGCGCCAGGTGCGCGCCAGCTCGAACAGGTAGATGGCCTTGATGGCGTACAGGTTCATGCGCGCGACTCCTCCAGCAGTGACACGAAAATCTCCTCCAGCGAACTCTGGCTCGACTGCAAATCCTTGAAGTCGATGCCGTGTTGGGCCAGATCACGCAGCAATTCGGCGATGCCGGTGTTCTCGTGCTGGGCATCGAAGGTGAACACCAGGGCATGGCCCTGATCGGCCAGCTCCAGGCCATAGCGCGCCAGCTCGGCCGGCACGCAGGACAGCGGCTGCTGCAACTGCAGGGTCAACTGCTTCTTGCCCAGCTTGTGCATCAGCACCTGCTTGTCTTCCACCAGAATGATCCGCCCCTTGCTGATCACCCCGATGCGATCGGCCATTTCCTCGGCCTCTTCGATGTAGTGGGTGGTGAGGATGATGGTCACGCCACGCTCACGCAGACGCCGGACCATGTTCCACATGTCGCGGCGCAGCTCCACGTCGACACCGGCTGTGGGTTCGTCGAGGAAGAGAATCTGCGGCTCGTGCGACAGCGCCTTGGCGATCATCACCCGGCGCTTCATGCCGCCGGACAGCTCCATGATCTTGGCGTTGCGTTTGTCCCACAGCGACAGGTCCTTGAGCAGTTGCTCGAGGTAGGCCGGATCGGGCTTCTTGCCGAACAGGCCACGGCTGAACTTGACCGTCGCCCAGACGGTTTCGAACACGTCGCTGACCAGCTCCTGCGGCACCAGGCCGATCTGCGAGCGGGCAGCGCGGTAGTCACGGACGATGTCCTTGCCGCCGACCAGTACCCTGCCCTCGCCCGGATTGACGATGCCGCAGATGATGCTGATCAGGGTGGTCTTGCCGGCGCCGTTGGGCCCGAGCAAGGCGAAGATCTCGCCCTGGCGAATATCCAGATCGATGCCTTGCAGGGCCGGATGCCCGGACGCATAGATCTTGTTCAATTGCGAAATGGAAATGACCGACTGCACGGTGGATGGCCCCTTGCCTGCAGAAAACACCACAGTTTACAGGCACCGACATCAGCGCATGAGAGAAAAAAACGGCGCACTTGTGGTGCGCCGGGGATGCTGCAGGTGAGTTGGGAACGATTACAGCGCTTGTGGCGATGTAACGATAGGCCAGACAGCGCGTGCTACCCGACATATTCAGTGGTGAACAGAACCCTAGGGCGGCTGTAAACCGCCCTAGGGTTGGTGGGTTGCCCCGCTCTACAATGGGGTCAGCAGCTTGCCGGTAGCGATGAAGGCGCGCAGGTTGTCCAGCACCAGATCGGCCATCTGCTGGCGCGTCTCGACACTGGCGCTGCCGACGTGCGGCAGCAGCACCACGTTGTCCAGTTCGCGCAGCGCCGCCGGCACCTGGGGTTCGCGCTCGAAGACGTCCAGCCCGGCGCCGCCAATCACCTTCTGCTGCAACGCCAAGATCAGCGCGGCCTCATCGACCACCGAGCCACGTGCCACGTTGATCAGAAAACCATCCGGGCCCAGCGCTTCGAGCACCTCGGCGTTGATCAGGTGGTGGGTGGCCTTGCCGCCCGGGCAGGTCAGCACCAGGAAGTCCGCCCAGCGCGCCAGCGCCAGCAGATCCGGCTCATGCTGGTAAGGACTGCCCTCGACCGCACGGCGATTGTGGTAACGCACCGGCATGGAGAAACCCGAGGCACGCAGTGCCACCGCCTCGCCGATGCGCCCGAGACCAACGATACCCAGGCGCTTACCGCTGACCCGGCGCGCCAGCGGGAACCCCGTGGTGCTGCTCCAGGCACCGCTGCGCACGAATCGATCGGCCTCGGACAGGCGCCGCGCGCTGTCGATCATCAGGCCCATGGCCAGGTCGGCGACGCAATCGTTGAGCACGTCCGGCGTGGTGCTGAGCACGATGCCGCGATCGCGCAGCAGATCCAGCGGATAGGGGTCGTAGCCGACACCGAAACTGCAGATGGCGCGCAGGTTCGGCAGCAGCGCCAGCTGGTCGGCCGTACAGCCGAACCGCGCCGAGGACACCATGTAGATGAACTGCTCGCCGTGCTCACGCAGGAACGCCAGCGGCTCGGCCTGTTGCCATAGCGCGCTGACCTCGTATTGCTCGGCCAGCTCGCGGTTGAAGCGCTCGCTCAGCGGGCCGACCTGCAGCACCTTGGGTTTGCTCATGGAACCTCCTGTCTCAAACATGCGATTTACAGCAATTTGCCCGGATTCATCAGTCCGGCCGGATCCAGCGCCTGCTTGACGCGGGTCATCAACTCCAGCTCCAGTGGCGCCTTGTAATGCTGCGCGGGCAGGCGCTTGGCCTGGCCCAGGCCATGTTCGGCGCTGATGCTGCCGGCATAGCGCAGGGTCTGGTCGTAGATCACGCGCATGATCGCTTCGCCCTGCGCCTTGAACGCCCCATCCTCGGCGCCGGCTGGCTTGCTGATGTTGTAATGCAGGTTGCCGTCGCCAACGTGGCCGTAGGCGACGATGCGCACACCGGGGAAGGCTTGCTGCAGTGCGGCATCGGTACGTTCGATGAAGTCGGGGATACGGCTGACCGGCACGCTGATGTCGTGCTTGAGGCTCGGCCCCTCATGGTTCTGCGCCTCCGAGATGCCTTCGCGCAGCGCCCACAAGGCGCGCACCTGCGCGTCGCTGGCGGCGACCACGGCATCCAGCGCCACGCCCTGCTCCAAGGCGGCGCCGAGGCCCTGCTCGAGCAGTTCGTTCAGGGGCGCATTGGGCTGGGTGTCGCTCAGCTCGATCAGCACGTACCAGGGATGCGTTTCGGCGAACGGATCACTGACACCGGCGACATGACGCAGGACGAACTCGACGCTTTGCCGCGACATCAGCTCGAAGCCGGTCAGGCGGTCGCCGCACAGCCCGCGCATCTGCCCGATCATCTCGACGGCCGCCTGCGGGCTGGGCAGTGCCACCCAGGCGGTGGTCAGGCTGCGCACGGCCGGGAACAGCTTGAGCACGGCAGCGGTGATGATGCCCAGGGTGCCTTCGCTGCCGATGAACAGATGCTTGAGATCGTAGCCGGTATTGTCCTTGCGCAACCCACGCAAGCCGTCCCAGACGCGCCCGTCGGGCAGCACCACTTCCAGCCCCAGCGTCAGGTCGCGCATGTTGCCGTAGCGCAGCACCGCGGTGCCGCCGGCATTGGTCGCCAGATTGCCACCAACCGTGCAGCTGCCTTCAGCGCCCAGCGACAGCGGGAACAGCCGGCCGACTTCGGCGGCGGCCTCCTGCAGCTGCTGCAGGATCACGCCGGCCTCGACGGTGATGGTGGCGTTGGCCACGTCCACTTCGCGGATGCGCTTCATGCGCGTCAGCGACAGCACGATCTGCGCCCCGGAATCATCCGGAATCGAGCCGCCGCACAGGCCGGTATTGCCGCCTTGTGGCACCAGAGCAACGCCAGCCTGCGCGCACAGGCGTACCACGGCAGCGACCTCCTCCGTCGAGGCCGGGCGCAGCACGGCAGCCGCCTGGCCACGGTAGGCGCCGCGCCAGTCGCTGAGGTAGCTCTGCATGCGCTCGGCGTCAAGGATCAGGCCAGCCTCGCCGACTGCGTCGCGCAAGGCCTGGAGCAGGTCATCGGACAGGCCGCTCATCTCAGGTCACCGGCGCCGGGTTGAACAGCACCAGATCGTTGTGCAGACGCAGGTGTTCGGCGCAGGTCTGCTTGCGCCCGCTGGCCACGTCCAGATAGAGCTGGAAGATGTGCCAGCCCATTTCCTCCAGCGTCATGCGCCCGGAAACGATCTGCCCGGCGTCGACATCGATCAGATCCGGCCAGCGCTCGGCCAGCTGGGTGCGCGTGGCCACCTTGATCACCGGCACCATGGACAGGCCATAGGGCGTGCCACGGCCGGTGGTGAAGATATGCAGGTTCATGCCCGCTGCCAGTTGCAGGGTGCCGCAGATGAAGTCGCTGGCCGGCGTGGCGCAGAACCACAAGCCCTTGCCGCGAATGCGTTCGCCCGGCGAAACGACGCCGGCGATGGTGCCGTTACCGGACTTGGCGATGGAGCCCATGGCCTTCTCGACGATGTTGTTCAGCCCGCCCTTCTTGTTGCCCGGCGTGGTGTTGGCGCTGCGATCGGCCATACCGCGCGCGAGATAGCGGTCGTACCAGTCCATCTCGCGGATCAACGCATCGGCCACCTCGACGCTGGCGGCGCGCGGCGTGAGCAGGTGGATGCCGTCACGCACTTCGGTGTTCTCGGAGAACATCACGGTGGCGCCGGCGCGCACCAGCAGGTCGGCGGCCACACCCAAAGCCGGGTTGGCGGTGATGCCGGAGAAGGCGTCGCTGCCGCCGCACTGCATGCCGACCACCAGCTCGGAAGCCGGTACGGTCTCGCGGCGACGCTGATCGAGCACCTTCAGACGCTCCTCGATCATGCCCATGATCTGCTCGACCATGCCGGCGAAGCCGGTGCCGGAATCCTGCAGGCGGAACAGCCAGTCTTCCTCGTCCATGCCGTTGGTGAGCTGGTCGCCATCCATCAACTGGCTGGCCTGCAGCTTTTCGCAGCCGAGGCTGATCACCAGTGCCTGGCCACCCAGGTTGGGGTTGCGGCTGATGTTATACAGGGTGCGGATCGGCACCACGGCGTCCGGCGCGTTGATCGCCACGCCGCAGCCGTAGCTGTGCGACAGCGCCACCACATCGTCGACGTTGGGGTATTTGGGCAGCACTTCCTTGCGCACGCGCTCGACCACGTGATCGAGCACACCGACCACGCACTGCACGGTGGTGGTCACACCCAGGATATTGCGCGTGCCGACGCTGCCATCCGGATTGCGGAAACCTTCGAAGGTATAGCCTTGCAGCGGCTCGCCCGGCGTGGCCTTGATGGTCGCCTTGGGCAGGTTGTCCAGCACGGGCGGCTCCGGCATGCGCAGCACCTGCTCGGTCACCCAGCTGCCGGCGGCGATGGACTTGAGCGCATAACCGATGACCTCGCCATAACGCACCACCTCGTGCCCTTCGGCGATATCCACCAGCGCCACCTTGTGGCTCTGCGGGATGCCTTCGATAGCCGTCAGACCATCATCGAACTGACCGCCAGCGGCCACGCCCTGGTCATTGACCACCACGCCGACGTTGTCGCTCGGGTGCAGGCGGATGTAACGGGGCGAATCCTGATGGGGAATCAACTGCATGACGCTTGCTCCTGTTGTGCGTTCAGGGTGCCGAGCCAGACGCGGCGTCCAGCTCGACCCTGTGAATACGGCCGACGATCAGGCCGAAGCTCACGACCGCCAGCAGGGCATTGAGGCCAACATAGGCCAATGCCCAGTCGAATGATCCGGTACGGCTGACCAGGTAGCCGATAACGATAGGTGTGGTGATCGCCGCCAGGTTGCCGAATGTATTGAACAGCCCACCGGACAGGCCAAGGATCTGCCGTGGCGAGGTGTCGGCCACCAGCGTCCAGCCCAGCGAGCCGAGGCCCTTGCCGAAGAACGCCAGGGCCATCAGCGCCACCACAGCCGTGTCGCTCTCGACGAAAATGCACAGCACCACGGCGCTCGACAGCAGCAGACCGAGCACCATCGGCACCTTGCGCGCCAGAGTCAGTGAATGGCCACGGCGCAGCATGCCGTCGGACAGCAAGCCGCCCAGTACGCCTCCGACGCAACCGCTGATGGCCGGCAAGGCGGCGGCGAAACCGGCGCCGAGAATGCTCATGCCGCGCGCCTGCACCAGGTAAACGGGGAACCAGGTGAGAAAGAAGTAGGTGATGGCGTTGTTGCAGTACTGGCCTAGGTAGATGCCGATCATGGTGCGCTGGCGCAACAGCAGGCCCAGGTAGCGCCATTGCGAACCGCCACTGCCGCCACGCTGCCCTTCCAGATCGATCAGCGCCCCACCCTGCTCCAGATGGGCCAGCTCGGCCGCCTCGATACGCGGGTGCTGGCGCGGCCCGTGTAGCTGTTTCAACCACAGCAACGACAGCGCCAGACCGAGGCAACCGAGCACGACGAACACCGATTGCCAGCCCATGGTTTGCACCACCCAGCCCATCAACGGCGCGAACAATGCCGTGGCCGCGTACTGCGCCGAACTGGAAATAGCCGTGGCGGTAGCGCGCTCGGCTGTGGGAAACCAGGAGGCTGTAATCCGCGCATTGCCGGGAAAGCACGGCGCGCTGGCGAACCCCACCAGCAGCCGCAGCAGGAACATCGAGGTTACGGCCCAGGTAGCCGGCAGCCAGCCGACGAAGCCCTGCAGCAGGGTCAGCGAGGACCAGACGAACAGCGCCAGGGTATACACCGGCTTGGTGCCGAAGCGGTCGAACAGCGCGCCTGCCGGAATCTGTCCAATCACGTAGGCCCAGCCGAATGCCGAGAAGATGTAGCCGAGCGTCACCGCGTCGATACCCAGGCCGGCCTGCATCGCCGAACCGGCGACGGAGAGGCTGGAGCGATCGGCGAAGGTGATGGTGGTGACCAGAAACAGCATCAGCAGGATGCTGTAGCGCACCCGCCCCGGTTTGGCATCTGGCATCGGCAAGGCTCGCACAGGGATATGACAGACCCGGCGCAGTGCACCGGGCCATAGAGTCAACATGAAGGTCGCATGGCGACCTTCTCCGTCAGCGTACCAGGCAGGGCTTCTTGTTATTGAAGGTCCAACCGGGGATCAGGTACTGCATGGCGATAGCGTCATCGCGCGAACCCAGGCCCTTGGCCTGGTACAGCTCGTGCGCCTTGGCCAGCGCGTCCCAATCCAGCTCGACGCCGAGGCCCGGCGTTTTCGGCACCTGTACCAGACCACCTTCGATGCGCAGCGGATTGCGCGTCAGGTACTGGCCGTCCTGCCAGATCCAGTGGGTGTCGATGGCGGTCACGCGCCCCGGAGCCGCGGCGGCGACGTGGGTGAACATGGCCAAAGAGATGTCGAAGTGGTTGTTGGAATGCGAACCCCAGGTCAGGCCCCAGTCGTTGCACATCTGCGCCACGCGCACGGAGCCGGCCATGGTCCAGAAGTGCGGGTCGGCCAGCGGGATGTCCACCGACTGCAGGGAGATGGTGTGGCCCATCTGCCGCCAGTCGGTGGCGATCATGTTGGTCGCCGTGGGCAGGCCGGTGGCGCGGCGGAACTCGGCCATCACCTCGCGGCCGGAGTAGCCGTTCTCGGCACCGCACGGGTCTTCGGCATAAGCCAGCACGCCATGCAGATCGCGGCACAGGGCAATGGCCTGATCCAGCGACCAGCCACCATTGGGGTCGAGCGTCACGCGGGCGTCAGGGAAACGCGCAGCCAGGGCGCGGATCGCCTCGACTTCGGCCTCGCCATGCAGCACGCCGCCCTTGAGCTTGAAGTCGTTGAAGCCGTAACGCGCATGCGCAGCCTCGGCCTGGCGGACGATGGCCTCGGGGGTCAGCGCGGTCTGGTTGCGCACGCGCTCCCAGGCGTCATCGGCGTCGCGCTCGTCGCGGTAGCCGAGATCGGTCTTGTCCTTGTCGGCGATGAAGAACAGGTAGCCGAGCATTTCCACCGCATCGCGCTGCTGGCCTTCGCCGAGCAGGGCGGCCACCGGCACGCCCAGGTGCTGGCCGAGCAGATCGAGCAGCGCCGACTCCAGCGCGGTGACGGCATGGATGGTGATACGCAGGTCGAAGGTCTGCAAACCACGGCCGCCGGAATCACGATCGGCGAACGCACGGCGTACCTGGTTGAGCAAGGCGTTGTAGTTGCCGACCGGCTGGCCGACGAGGATCGAGCGGGCGTCTTCGAGGGTCTTGCGGATGCCCTCGCCGCCGGGGACTTCGCCGACACCGACGTGGCCGGCGCTGTCCTTGAGAATGAGGATGTTGCGGGTGAAATAAGGGCCGTGGGCACCACTCAGGTTGAGCAGCATGCTGTCCTGACCGGCGACCGGTACGACTTGCAGCTCGGTGATCAGCGGAGTGCCGACAGCGGCAGGGGTTGATGAATTCATGAGCGTTACCCTGTTGTTCTTATGGGTTCGACAAATGTTGCAGACTGTCGCGCCCGACTCTGCGAACGCGACACTCAGGTCTGGCCGCTCACCGGGGTGAGCGGCGAGCCGATCGGTTACTGCGCGCCTTGCGCTTCGATCAGCTTGGCCAGGGCCTCGTACTCTTCCGGCAGCAGATCGGTCAGCGGCGCGCGTACCGGGCCGGCATCGTAACCGACGATCTTGGCGCCGGCCTTGACGATGCTCACGGCATAACCGGCCTTGCGGTTACGGATATCCAGGTACGGCAGGAAGAAGTCGTCGATCAGCTTGCCAACGGTGGCGTGATCTTCCGCAGCGATGGCCTTGTAGAAGTCCATGGCGGTTTTCGGGATGAAGTTGAACACGGCCGAGGAATAAACCGGCACGCCCAGCGCCTTGTAGGCGGCGGCGTAGACTTCAGCGGTCGGCAGGCCGCCGAGGTAGGTCAGGCGCTCGCCCAGGCGGCGGCGAATGGAGACCATCAGTTCGATGTCACCCAGACCGTCCTTGTAACCGATCAGATTCGGGCAACGCTCGGCCAGTTGCTCCAGCAGGTTGGCATTGAGGCGGCAGACGTTACGGTTGTAAACCACCACGCCGATGTTCACCGACTTGCACACCTGCTCGACGTGAGCGGCAACGCCGTCCTGCGAAGCTTCGGTCAGGTAGTGCGGCAGCAGCAGCAGGCCCTTGGCGCCCAGGCGCTCGGCTTCCTGAGCCATCTGAATGGCCACGCGGGTGGGGCCGCCAACGCCGGCCAGGATAGGTACGGACTTCTCGCAGGTGTCGACGGCCGTCTTGATCACGGCGCTGTATTCGTCCGGCGCCAGGGAGAAGAACTCGCCAGTACCACCGGCTGCGAACAGCGCCGATGCACCGTAAGGTGCCAGCCACTCGAGGCGGCGCACGTAGCTGGCCTTATTGAAATCACCGGCAGCATCGAAGTCGGTTACCGGGAAAGACAGCAGACCGGAGGAGAGGATGGACTTAAGTTCTTGTGGATTCATTATGCGAACACCCTGTAAAGCGAGTTGTGAGGAATGACGTCAGCCGCAGCTGTAGAGATACGTTATCGTACAACAACAAAAAAAACACCAGTTTTCGCATCGTCCGTTCGTCGAAGTTTTTTTCACCGTCGCCCGACCTGAGCACAAAACCGGACCTCAAGCGCTAGAGCCAAGCGTAGAGCAGGCTCGATCATGGCGCCAGTTGAGATGGCAGCGCAATCATCATTCGCCTTGAGCAGCGTTGACAGGCCAGGAACAGGCTGGTACTAATTTCACCAAGTCATACGACAACCTATGACATTCCAATAAAAACAAACGAGGCCCAGGTCATGTCTCAGACCTTCACTGCCGCCCTGCCCTGCCCTCGTGCGGGTCATTGCAACGATGCCAGCAGCTGCCCGAACCGCGCTGCCCGCGCGGGCTTCGTTGCCGTCTTTGCCCATGCTCTCACTCGCTGCAGCGAGGATCGCCTGACCCCGGTGCACGACTGAACCGTACCTTCGCCTTTGCGGCCAAGGGCCGCGCCAGTTTCGGAGCCCCAGCCAAGATGTACGAAGCCCCCCGCAGCAGCACACCTCAGATCGTCGAGATGCAGGTCATTCCGGTCGCCGGCCATGACAGCATGCTGCTCAACCTTTGCGGCGCCCATGCCCCCTATTTCACCCGCAACCTGGTACTGCTCAAGGACAATGCCGGGCGTATCGGCTGTGGCGAAGTCCCCGGCGGCGAAGGCATCCGTCAGGCGCTGGAGCGCTGTCGTGAACTGGTGATCGGCCAGTCGATCGGCCGTTACAACCGCGTGCTCAATCGCCTGCGCCAGGCCATCTCCGGCCCGGCCAAGGGCCCGCAGACCACTCAGCATCAGGTCACCTCCGAATCCGAAGCACGCGTACTCAAGCAACCGCACGAGATCAACCTGCGCCTGGACAACGTGATTACCGCGGTCGAAGCCGCCCTGCTCGATCTGCTCGGTCAGCATCTGGACGTTCCGGTTGCCGAGCTGCTCGGCAGCGGCCAGCAACGCGATCATGTGCCGATGCTCGCCTACCTCTTCTATATAGGTGATCGTCAGCGTACCGACCTGCCCTACCTCGCCGGCAATGGCGCGGCGGATGACTGGTACCACCTGCGCCACCAGGCCGCGCTGACCCCGGCGGCCATCGCCCGCCTGGCCGACGCGGCCCATGCACGCTACGGCTTCAACGACTTCAAGCTCAAGGGCGGAGTGATGCGCGGCGCCGAAGAGATGGACGCGATCCGCGCGATCAAGGCAAGCTTCCCCGATGCACGCGTCACCCTCGATCCCAATGGCGCCTGGTCACTGGATGAAGCCATCGCCCTGTGCCAGGGCCAGAACCAGATACTGGCCTATGCCGAAGACCCCTGCGGCCCGGAAAACGGCTACTCGGGGCGCGAGGTGATGGCCGAGTTCAAGCGCGCCACCGGCATTCCCACCGCCACCAACATGGTCGCCACAGACTGGCGGCAGATGGGCCACTCGCTGCGTCTCGAGGCCGTCGACATTCCGCTGGCCGACCCGCACTTCTGGACCATGCAGGGCGCCGTGCGCCTCGGTCAGGTCTGCGAGGAGTTCGGCCTGACCTGGGGTTCGCACTCCAACAACCACTTCGACATTTCCCTGGCCATGTTCACCCATGCTGCCGCGGCCGTACCGGGCCGCGTCACGGCCATCGACACGCACTGGATCTGGCAGGAAGGCGAGGAGCGCCTGACCCGCGAACCGCTGCAGATCATCGGTGGCCAGGTGCAGGTATCGGACAAGCCCGGCCTCGGTATCGAGCCGGACATGGAGCGGATCATGGCCGCCCACGAGCTTTACAAGAAGGTGGCCAGCGGCGCGCGTGACGACGCCATGGCCATGCAGTACCTGGTTCCGGGTTGGCAGTACGACCCGAAACGTCCCAGCCTCGGCCGCGACTGACTCGCGCGGCTTTCATCCCAACCCGGAGTATTCCAATGAAAAAAACATTCCGCGCCTCCCTCCTTTCTGCCCTGGTCGGAATGGGTGCCCTGGTCACCCACGCCGCCACCTTCGCCGATGAGGTCAAGTGGCCAACTCGCCCGGTCCAGGTGGTGGTCATCGCCAACCCCGGCGGCGATACCGACTTCAATGCCCGCACCATGGCCAAGTACTTCAACGAAATCACCGGCAAAAGCATGGTGGTGACCAACGTCGCTGGCGGCGGGGGCACCCTGGCGGCCGAACAGGTCAAGGGCGCTGCGGCCGATGGCAACACCATCCTCTTCACCCACCCGGGCCAGTTGATCGTCAACGAAGTCGCCGGCCTGACCGAAGACAGCTATGAGGCCTTCGACGTGTCCTGCATCGCCGGTGTCGACAAGAGCACCGTGTTCGTCGCCTCCAAGCAGTCCGGCGTGACCAGCATGAAAGACCTGGTCGACAAATCCAAGGCCAACCCGGGCAGCATCACCTACGGCACCGAAATGGGCAGCTTCTCGCACATTCAGGGCCTGATGCTGGAGAAACTCAGCGGCGCCAAACTGAAGATGGTCGACGGCGGCACCGTATCCGACCGCGTGGTGGGCATGCTCGGCGGTCGTCTGGACATGGGAGCCATCACCTATGGTTCCGTACAAGACTATGTGCAGGGCGGGCAGATGGTCGCACTGGGCCAGCCTAACGACGAGCGCAACGCCATGCTGGGTGACGTGCCGACCCTCAAGGAGCAAGGCCTCGACATCACCATGGACAAACCGTACGTAGTGGCTTTCCCGAAAGGCACCGATCCGGCCATCGTGAAGAAGATGTCCGACATCATGAAGCAGATCACCGAGAAGCCTGAGTACGCCGAAGACCTGAAGAAATTCAAGCAACCCGTCGCTTTCTTCCCTACCGAAGAAGCCAAGCAGATCCTGGCCAAGACCCGCGAAGACTTCATGCAGTTCAAAGATGAACTGCGCAAGTCCAAGTAAGCCACAACGCAGCGCCGGCCCGATCGATTCGTGCCGGCGCTGCACCTCAGAACATCGAGGTACGCGATGAACACCCTGAACAAGAAAGAACTGATCATCGGCATTGCCATGCTCGTCGCCAGCCTTGCCTATCTGGTACTGGCCCAACAGCTGCCCGGCCATGCTGGCGTCGATGCGGCCACTGTGCCCAAACTGCTGGCCGGCTTCCTGTCTTTGCTTGGTCTGATGCAACTGGCCAGCGCCTTCGCCAAGCCCAAGGCTGCCGCCGAGTCCAGCACCCCGGCCCCCGCGCAGACAGAGGCTGAAGAGCCGGCTGCCGAAATCGTCGAACCCAAGACCGTTTTCAAGACCCTCGGCCTGATTCTTGGCTACATGGCCCTGCTCGGCCCTGTGGGTTTCCCGATCATGACCGTGGTTTATCTGTATCTGCAGTTCCTCGTGCTGACCCCGGCAAACCAGAAAGCCAGACACCTGACCTATCTGCTGATCGCCGTTAGCTGCTCGGCGCTCATTTTCCTGCTGTTCCGCGAGGCCTTCGACCTGTTGCTGCCCGCTGGCCTGCTGAACGACTACATCTGAGGATCGACCATGCTCGAATTACTGCAGCAAGGCTTCGGTGCCGTCTTTTCACTGAACATCATGATGCTGATGGCCGTTGGCGTGGCCATGGGCATCGTCTTCGGCGCCGTGCCCGGCCTGTCGGCCACCATGGCCGTCGCCCTGTGCCTGCCACTGACCTTCACCATGGGCCCGCAGGCCGGCCTGTCGCTGTTGGTGGCATTGTTCATCGGCGCAACGTCCGGAGGTCTGATCTCGGCGATCCTGCTGAAAATTCCCGGAACCCCCTCCTCCATCGCCACGGTGTTCGACGGTGGTCCGCTGATGGAGCAGGGCCACGGCGTCAAGGCCCTTGGCGTCGGTATCGTGTTCTCTTTCCTCGGCACCATCTTCAGTATCGTCGCGCTGATGTTCATCGCACCCCAGCTGGCCAAGGTGGCCCTGAGCTTCGGCCCGCATGAATACTTCGCCATCGCGGTGTTTTCCCTGACCCTGATCGCCACCCTGTCGGCCGGCTCCATGGTCAAGGGCCTGTTCGCCGGTGCGCTGGGTATCGCCGTATCCACCGTCGGCATCGCACCGGTCGAGGCCATCCGCCGCTTCACCTTCGGCTTCAGCGAGCTCAACGGTGGCTTCTCGATGCTGACCGTGATGATCGGTATGTTCGCCGTGGCCGAGATCATCAAGCTGGCTGAAACCGGCCGCCATGCCGTGCAGGGCAAAGCCAAGTCGGTGAGCATGAAGAACATCAAGGGCTTTGGCTTTTCGCTCAAGGAGTTCCGCGAGCAACTGCCCAACGCTGGCCGCTCCGGTCTGATCGGCCTCGGCATCGGTATCCTGCCGGGCATCGGCGCCGGTACGTCCAACCTGGTTTCCTACATCATTGCCAAGAAGCGCGCCAAGGATGGGGACACCTACGGCAAGGGCAACATTGGTGGCGTAGTCGCCAGTGAAACCGCCAACAACGCCGGCGTCGGCGGCGCCATGATGCCGCTGATGACCCTGGGCATCCCCGGCGACACCGTTACCGCGATCCTGCTGGGCGGCTTCCTGATTCACGGCATCCAACCCGGACCGCTGCTGTTCATCAGCCAGGGACCGCTGGTTTACACCATCTTTGCCGCGCTGATCGTCGCCACCTGCATGATGCTGTTCATGGAGTTCTACGGCCTGCGCCTGTTCATCAAGCTGCTCGACGTGCCCAAGCACATCCTGCTGCCGATCATTCTGGTGCTCTGCGTAGTCGGTGCCTTTGGCCTGTCCAGCCGCCTGTTCGACGTCTGGTCGATCCTGCTGTTCGGCCTGCTCGGCTACGCCTTCGTCAAGGCAGGTATGCCGGCGGCCCCCTTCATCATCGGCTTCATCCTCGGCCCCATGGCGGAAACCAACCTGCGCCGCGGGCTGATGCTGTCGGACGGCAGTTTCGTCGACTTCTTCACCAACCCAATTGCCGGGACCTTCCTCGGTATGGCGCTGGTGTTCGTGCTCTGGCAGGTGTTCAGCGCGCTGCGTCCCAAACCCAGCGCGATCAACCAGATCCTGCGTACCTGATCCACTCCACCGCCCCCTCTGCTCAGGGGGCGGTTCTTTTTCCTCTCCCGCCTCTTTCCGTGCCCAACCCTCTGGCACGCCATCTACAACGACTCGTGGCAGATGATGGACGCTTGCATTGATCCAGGTCTAATCTAATCATCCACTTGATTGATACCCGGAATGAATCAATGTTCGACCTGGCGCAGCTGCGCTGCTTCACCAGCCTGGCCGCCGAACTGAACTTCCGCCGCGCCGCCGAACGCCTGCACATGACCCAGCCCCCGCTGAGCCGGCAGATTCAGCTGCTCGAGCATCAGTTGGGCGTCACGCTGTTCACCCGCAATACCCGCTCTGTTGCATTGACAGCGGCCGGTCGCGCCTTTTTCGTAGAAGCCCAGGCTCTGCTCGATCAGGCCCACCGCGCGGCACAGAGCGCCCGACTGGCAGCCATCGGTGAAAGCGGTTCGCTGAACATCAGCTTCGTCGCCAGCGCGGTGTATGACGTACTGCCGCGCGCGATCACCACTGCCAAGCGTGAACGCCCTGGCGTGGACATCGCGCTGCTGGAAATGAGCACCTTCGAACAGGTACAGGCACTGCGCGCCAGGCGTGTTGACCTGGCCATCGTGCGGGCGCCCTTGCAGCAAACGGGGCTGATCAGCGAATGCCTGTTGCGCGAGCCCTTCGTGCTGGCCGCACCTGCCGAACATCCGCTGGCGCAGCACGAACGGCCGACCCTGGAGATGCTCCACGGCCAGCCATTCATCCTTTATGCACATACCGCCTGGCAGCCCTTCAACGAACTTCACACCGGCCTGTTTCGCGCCAGGGGCATCCAGCCGGAATTCGTGCAGTCGCTGGGCTCGACCCTGACCATCCTGTCGCTGGTCAACGCGGGCATGGGGCTGGCGCTGGTGCCACGTAGCGCCAGCGCCATTCGCTTCGAGCAGGTGCGGTTCCGCGAGCTGTTGCTACCTACAGGCGTGTGCGGCGAGCTGCATCTGCTCTGGCGCGATGACAACGACAACCCCGCACTGCCGGCAGTGATCGAAGCCGTGCGCCAGGCTGCCCGCGACATCTATCCGCAGAGCTGAAGATCAGCCGCGCTTGCCAATCTCCGCCTGCTGCACCGTCCAGCCGGCGACCTGTTCGCTCAGGCTCAGCCCAAGGCCAGGACGGGCCGGGACCAGCATGCGCCCGTCGCGAATTTCCAGGCGCTCGTTGAACAGCGGCTCCAGCCACTCGAAATGCTCGACCCAGGACTCGCGCGTATGGCTGGCGGCCAGGTGCACGTGCAGCTCCATGGCGAAGTGCGGCGCCAGGGTCATGCCGGCCTGCTCGGCCAGGGTCTGCACGCGCAGATACGGAGTGATGCCGCCTACGCGCGGCGCATCGGGCATGAGGAAATCGGCACCGTGCTGGCGGATGAACTCCCAGTGCTCGGCCGGGCTGGTGAGCATCTCGCCGGTGGCGATTGGCGTATCGAACAGGCGCACCAGCTCGGCGTGGCCTTCGGCGTCGTAGCAGTCCAGCGGCTCCTCGATCCAGATCAGATCGAAGGGCTCCAGGCGACGGCACATGCGCCGTGCGGTCGGGCGATCCCACTGCTGGTTGGCATCGACCATCAGCGGAAAACCCTCACCCAGATGCTCACGCACCGTGCTGACGCGGTGGATATCCAGTGCCCAGTCGGGTTGGCCGACCTTGAGCTTGATCCCGCCGATGCCCTTTTCGCGGGAGATATCGGTGTTCTTCAGCAGCTGGTCGAGCGGTGTATGCAGGAAGCCGCCAGAGGTGTTGTAGCAGCGCACCGAATCGCGATGACTGCCGAGCAGGCGCGCCAGCGACAAACCGCTGCGCCGTGCCTTGAGGTCCCACAAGGCAACGTCGAAGGCGCCGATAGCCTGGGTCGCCAGGCCGCTGCGACCGACCGATGCGCCGGCCCAGCACAGTTTGTCCCACAACTTGGCGATATCGCTGGGGTTCTCACCGATCAGGTTCGGCGCCACTTCCAAGGCATGGGCGAACTGGCCGGGACCACCGGCACGCTTGGAGTAGCTGAAGCCCAGACCACGGTGGCCGTCACGGGTCTCGACTTCAGCGATCAGGATGGCGATCTCGGTCATCGGCTTCTGCCGGCCGGTCAGTACCTTGGCATCACTAATCGGGTTGGCCAGCGGCAGCGCCACGGAGCGCATGCTCAGCCAGGCAATGCGGTCGTCGTCGGCGGATGGGGCGGCGTTATCGGTCATGACTGCTTCCTCGTGATGACTCGGCGCCCCTCTCGGGCCGCCGAAAATGGGCAACCCGAGCCAGATTAAGATGATTGCGCAATCATTCAAGCATTGGTATTCACCGACACCAGACGCATCCCGGCATCGTGACAAGTCGTCTAGACCTTTCACAAATCTGCAACATTTGCCCACTAGGCTGAGCGCGTCCCGCCACGCCTGGCTTCCGAGGCACCCCCATCATGTTATTGCAAAAATCCCTGCGCGCGCAGATTCTCGCCCTGCTCGGCGGCAGTCTGGCACTGATCCTGATTACCGCCCTGGCCTGCTTCAGCTTCCTTTCCAGCGGCATCCAGTCTTACCGTGGTCTTCTCGATGGTCCGCTGGAGTCCTCGCGACTGATCGATGCGGCCAACGTCGAATTCAAGATCCAGGTACAGGAATGGAAGAACGTACTGCTGCGTGGCCAGGACAACGCGAGTCTGCAACGCTACTGGAGCCAGTTCGAAGCGCAGGAACGCAAGGTGCAGGAGATTCTCGGCCAGCTCGCTCAGGTCGCCGCTGCCGACCCGGCGCTGAGGAACCAGGTCGAGCGCCTGCGCAGCGAACACCAGGCCCTCGGCGCCAACTACCGCAAGGGCCGCGATGCCTTCGTCAGCGCCGGCGCCGATGCCAGGGCCGGCGATGAGGCCGTAAAAGGCATCGATCGCGCCGCCAGCGAGCAGATGAGCGCGCTGGTCGAGCAGTTGCGCCAGAACAGCCTGAGCCAGGCCGAACAAATCAACGCCAGCGCCGCCCGTACCATTTTCAGCGGCACCGTGCTGATGCTGGTCGCGGCGCTGATCATTGCCCTGTTCAGCCTGTGGCTGGTCAACCGCAACCTGATCATCCCCATTCGCCACCTGATTGGCCACGTCGACCAGCTCAGCCATGGGCAGTTCGGCCAGCGCGTGGAAAGTACCCGCCAGGACGAGCTGGGCCTGCTGGCGCGTGCGGCCAACACCCTGCGTGACTTTCTCGCCAGTACCACCGAGCGCCTGCACCAGAGCACGCAGAACCTCGACAGTGCCAGCAGCGAGCTCAACGCCATCGCCTCGCGCATGACCGAAGGCGTCAGCGAGCAGTTCGAACGCACCGATCAGGTCGCCACCGCCATGCACGAGATGTCCGCCACCGCTCAGGAAGTGGCGCGCCACGCCGCCGATGCCGCGCACGCGGCCAACGACGCCGACGACTCGGCGCGCCAGGGCAGCACGGTGATGCAATCGACCATCGCCACCATCACCGACATCCGCGGCGAGATTGCCAGCACGGCGGAAGTGATCCGTCGCCTGGAAAGCGACAGCGGGCGCATCGGCAAGGTGCTGGAAGTGATTCGCGGCATCGCCGAACAGACCAACCTGCTCGCTCTCAATGCCGCCATCGAGGCCGCGCGCGCCGGCGAGCAGGGACGCGGCTTCGCCGTGGTCGCCGACGAGGTGCGTCACCTCGCCCAACGCACGGCCGAATCCACCGCCGAGATCAACCAGATCATCGACACCGTGCAGACCGGCGCCCTGAATGCCGTGCGCGCCATCGAGAGCGGCCAGCAGCGCAGCGAACAGGGTGTCACCCAGGTCACCGAAGCCGGCGCCATGCTGCAGCGCATCACCGAGGCGGTAGAGGCCATTCGCGACATGAACCAGCAGATCGCCACGGCTGCCGAGGAACAGACCTCGGTGGCCGAGGACATCTCGCGCAACCTCACCGAGCTGACCGCCATAGCCAGCGCCAACCAGGACAACGTGGAACGCACGCAGATGGCCAGCCGCAACCTGCACGACATGTCCGGACAATTGGGTGAGGTGACCCGTCGTCTAGGGGCGTAAGGCAGCAGCGACCCGACATGATCAGCAGGGCAGCACCGGCAGCCTCGCCCTGCCCTGCGTTGGCGCTCGGGTGAGCCGCGTGCTCACCTTCACAGCCCTCACCCGGGTATTGCCCAATACCTGAGCGCAGAATGCGCGCTGCACAGCGGCTCCGCGCCGCAAGCGGTGGCTCCATCACAAGGCAAACGACAAAAGGTCGCAATTAGTCCTTGCTATTTATGTAATAGGAATTATTCTCAGTTACGTAAAGACGGCCAAGGAGACCTGCCATGACCTACCTGATCGATGCCTGGCTGGACCGCCCGCATCCCTACCTGCGCATCCTCAACCGCGAAACCGGCGAAGTCTGCGCCATGCTCGAAGAAGAAGCCCTGGACGAGCTGCGCGACCAGGGCGACCTGGACCTGCAGGAACTGAACTCCAGTGAGCCCGTCGTGCTCAAGGAACTGGTGCGCAGCCTGTTCCTGTACTGCTACGCACGGGCCTTGCGGCCGTCCTAAAGACAAAACGGCCCCCTGCAATGCAGGGGGCCGCTCGATCGTAGGGTGGACGACGCTTCACCCGTCCACCGTCGCCGTGGTGGACAAGAACAGCGTTGTCCACCCTACGACTTACCTACGCATTTCGCTTACAGAATGTCGAGCAGCTCGACATCGAACACCAGCACGCTGTGCGGCGGAATGCTGCCGACGCCTTGAGCACCGTAGGCCAGCTCGCTCGGCACGTGCAGGCGCCATTTGCTGCCGGTGCCCATCAGTTGCAGGGCCTCGACCCAGCCCGGAATCACGCCGCCGACCGGAAACTCAGCCGGCTGGCCGCGCTCGTAGGAGCTGTCGAATACGGTGCCGTCGATCAGGGTGCCATGGTAGTGGGTACGTACCTGGTCCTCGGCGGACGGCTTGGCGCCCTCGCCTGCGACCAGCACTTCGTATTGCAGCCCGGACGGCAGCACGGTCACGCCTTCACGCTTGGCGTTCTCGGCCAGATAGGCACGGCCTTCGCCGGCAGCGGCTTCGGCCTTGGCAGCCGCCTCGGCCTGCATGATTTCGCGGATGACCTTGAAGCTTGCGCCCAGCTCGGCCTCGGATACGCGGCTGGCCTGGCCCGTGAAGGCGTCGGTCAGACCGGCGAGGATGGCATTGAGGTCGACGCCGGGCGGCGGGTTGTCGCGCAACTGACCACCGAGTTGACGACCGATGCCGTAGCTGACGCGACCCTCATCGGAGGACAGATCGGGGGTGAAGTTGAATTCGGACATGAAAAGGCTCCGCTAGGGGCTATGAAAAAGGCTGGCCAGCCTAGCACAGAAGCCAGGTCACGGCAGCGCTTGCCTGTCGCGGCTGAAGCCCCCACAACCGTAAGCCGAACGCACCTGCAGTGGAGGCGCTTTAGCGGCGACAACCTCGTATCTATGGTGAGTTGCGCCCACGCCGACAGCGCTCGGAGCAGTAACGCACCTCGTCCCAGCAGCGTGCCCACTTCTTGCGCCAGGCGAATGGCAAGCCGCAGACCAAGCAGGTCTTCACCGGCAAATGGGCCTTCTTCACAGCATTTCCCCGGCATCGAGACGGGCCAGCAGGTGCTCGCCCCACTCCCACAGCGCCCGCTGCTTGGCCTCGTTCATGCGCGCCAGGTTGCGGTAGACCATGCCCATGCGCGGGTTATGTTCCAGCGGCTCACGGTGACGCATGAGGAAATGCCAGTACAGCGCGTTGAACGGGCAGGCCGACTCGCCGGTGCTCTCGTTCACCTTGTAGCTGCAGCTCTGGCAATGATTGGACATGCGCTTGATGTACTGCCCGCTGGCGCAATAGGGCTTGGAACCGAGATAGCCGCCGTCGGCGTGCATCACCATGCCCAGGGTGTTGGGCAGTTCGACCCAGTCGAAGGCGTCCATGTACACGGCCAGGTACCAGTCGCAGATAACCTTGGGCGCGATGCCGGCGAGCAAGGCGAAGTTGCCGGTGACCATGAGCCGCTGGATATGGTGGGCGTAGGCATGCTCGAGGGTCTGACCGATGGCCTGGCGCATGCAGTTCATGCGCGTCCGGCCGGTCCAGTAGAACTCGGGCAGCGCCCGTGAATTGCCGAAACGGTTGCCTTCGGCGTACTCAGGCATGCGCAGCCAGTAGATGCCGCGCACGTATTCGCGCCAGCCGATCAGTTGGCGAATGAAACCTTCGGCTGCGTTCAGAGGCACGTCGCCTGCGCGATAGGCCGCCTCGACCTCGGCGCAGATGCGCCGCAGATCGAGCAGGCCGATATTCAGCGCGGCGCTGATGCGCGAGTGAAAGAGAAAAGGCTCGTCGTCGGCCATGGCGTCCTGATAGTCGCCAAAATCCGCCAGGCCATGGGCGAGAAAATGCTGCCAGAGACGCTCGGCCTGCTCGGCAGTGACCGGGTAATCGAAACCGTCCAGGCTGCCGTAGTGATCGGCGAAAAGCCGCGATACCAGCTCCAGCACCTCGGTCGTGATCACATCCGGCTCGATACGCAGCGGCGCAGGCGGGTGCACGCCCTTGGGCAAGGCCTTGCGGTTGTCGGCATCGAAGTTCCAGGCACCGCCCTCGGGGGTGCCATCCGGGTTGAGCAGCAGGCCACTGGTGCGGCGCATCTCGCGGTAGAAGAACTCCATGCGCAGTTGCTTGCGATCCTTCGCCCAGGCCGCGAAGGCCTCGCGCGAACAGAGAAAGCGGCCATCCCGATGCCAGTGTATCGGCACGCCACAGTGGCGTAACGCCTGCTCCAGACGCCAGTCACCACACTCGGTCAGATGCACTTCGGCGGGGTTGAGCTGTTGCGTCCAGCGCTGCAGCTCACCGGGCAAGGATCCGCTGTTATGAGGATCGTCCAGAGCCACGTAGTGCACCTGCACGCCCTGCGCGCGCAGGGCCTCGGCGAAATGGCGCATGGCGCTGAAAATCAGGGCGATCTTCTTCGGGTGATGCGGCACATGGCTGGCCTCCTCCATCACCTCGGCCAACAGCACATGATCCCGCTGCGGGTCGATATCCTCCAAGGCACCGAGGCCGAGCGTGAGCTGGTCGCCAAGAATCAGGATCAGGCGGCGCACGCCGCCGTCGATATCGGAGGCCATCTGCTGCGCTGTCACCAGCCGGAGCGAAACGCGATGGGCACGCGCAGGCTGTTGGCGGCCGAGGGCATGCCACACATCTCGTCGTGTACCGAGCTGTGTACCAGGAAGAACGGCAGCGTCGGCGTTTCCTGCAGCACATCGCGCGCATGCTCGACCGATCGCAGGCTCAGCGTACTGCCGTGTTCGTTGAGAATCGGATGCGCACGCCCGTCCATCCGCGCTTCGAGCAAGTAGATGCCCCCTTCGAGCGAGATCAGATTGAGTTCATCGATGCGCCCGGCCTGGGCATGAGTGGCCAGATCCTGCAGATTCATTATGAGCTTCCTCCTGCCATTAACTATACAAGAACCTATACAAAATAGATTCTTGTACAATAAAGAAAAAGCTCAAGCCCAGAAAGCAAAACGCCCGTCCTATCCGGACGGGCGGTCTTCAGCCAGCCAGGGTCAATCGTGCTTGGTCAGCTTGTCCAGATAGCCCATGGCGAATGCCGAGGCCACGAAGGTCATGTGGATGATCACGTACCACATCAGATGGTCCGTTTCGTAGTTGCGTGCATCCATGAAAACCCGCAGCAGGTGGATCGAGGAAATGGCCACGATCGAGGCCGCCACCTTCATCTTCAACGAGCTGGAGTCCATCTTGCCCAGCCAGCTGAGTTTCTCCTTGCTGTCATCGATATCCAGTTGCGAAACGAAGTTCTCGTAGCCGGAGATCATCACCATGACCAGCAAGCCACCCACCAGGGCCATGTCGATCAGCGACAGCAGCACCAGAATCAGGTCGGACTCTGCCATGGCGAACACATTCGGCAGGATATGAAAGACTTCCTGGAAGAATTTCAGCGCCAGCGCCAGCAAACCCAGAGAAAGACCAAAGTAGATCGGCGCCAGCAGCCAACGCGATGCGTACATGGCGTTTTCGATAAAGCGTTCCATGGAAGACTCACTGAAGGAAGAGAGAAAATCGCGGCGAGTATACCCATCGGCCTGCATCAGCAGAAGCGCCCCGCGTATTGTGGATAACCCCAGCACCAGGCCTGCGCTGCGACCGTTCCCGGGCGCTCTGCTTGGGACGATTCAGCTATGCCCGTCAGTCTCGGGCTGACTGTGGAATGCGCCGAACGGACTGCTGCGTTCGCCGCTGACGCGGCGCAATTCGGCCTGCATATGCAAACGCCAGATGGGCGGTTCGCTGCATTCGACATAGCCCTGCAAGGCCAGGCTTTCGGCAATCGAGTCAAGCACGCCTTCTGCGACAAAAGGCCCATAGAACGGGCCTTGCGCCTTGATCGCAGAGGGCTGCGCGCCTGTCATACCGGCAGCGCAAAGCAGTATCCAGCGTCCGTTGTGACCGGCCATCGGCCGAACCACGCATTCGATGCGCGTGACCAGGCCCAGGCATTGGCGGGTGAGGCAGAGGCTGCGCGACATGGCGGCGACCCTCGCGGAATCCAGGCTCCAGCCTACACCCCGAGCGCCCGCACTGTGAAGCCAAAGTTATCCACGCAATCTGTGGATAACTCTGTGCATGAGGCGTTAGCAACAAGACCGATGCGCCTGCCCCGGGCAATCCGGGACAATCGTGCAAGTTCTGATCAGCTTGCGACGTCGCCCTCGCCTTTCTTGCGTCGTGGCGTCTTGGCCGGCTTGGCGGCCGCTGCCTCGGCCTCGGCTTTCGCCTTCTCCTCGGCAGGCTTGCCTTCCTCTTCCAGGCCGATCTCGGCGATATCGCGCAGGCGCTCGACTACACGGGCGTTGACGCTGCCCTTGGGGAAACGCCCTTTCTCGTCGGGGTGTCCGGCCGCCTCGCCGACCAGCAGGCTCAGCGCCTCGTCGACATGGCGCACGGCATAGACGTTGAACTGCCCGTCTCGCACGGCCTGCAACACGCGCTCGTCGAGCATCAGGTTGGCAACGTTGGAATGCGGGATGATCACCCCCTGCTCGCCGGTCAGGCCACGCGCCTCGCACAGGCGGAAGAAGCCTTCGATCTTCTCGTTGACGCCGCCGACCGCCTGCACTTCGCCGAACTGGTTGATCGAGCCGGTGATGGCGAAGCACTGCTTGAGCGGCGTGCGCGACAGCGCCGAAATCAGTGTGCAGACCTCGCCAAGCGAGGCGCTGTCACCGTCGACGTAACCGTAGGACTGCTCCAGGGCGATGCTCGCGGAAATCTCCAGGGGGAATTCCTGGGCGTAGCGGCTGCCGAGGAAACCGGTGAGGATCATCACGCCCTTGGAGTGGATCGGCTGACCGAGGCTGACCTCGCGTTCGATGTCGACGATGCCGCTGCCTCCCGGATACACCGTGGCGGAAATCCGCGCCGGCACACCGAAGGCCGAGTCGCCGACTTCCAGCACGGTCAGGCCGTTGCACTTACCGACGGCGGCGCCGCTGGTGTCGATGAGGATGATGCCGGCCAGCATGTCGTCGATGATCCGCGCCGACACGCGCCCGGTGCGCGTAGCCTTGGCCTTGAGCGCGCGCTCGATATGGCCGACGTCGGTGATCTTCTCGCCGGCCAGCTGGCGAATGAAATCGGCCTCGCTGACCAGCTGGAACAGATCCCCGATACGCGCCGACAGGCGCCCCTGGTGTTCGGCCAGACGTGCGCTGTAGGTGGCCAGGCGCGCCACCGCGGCGCCGGTCATGGGCGCCATGCCCTCCTCCGAGGTACGCGTCTTCATCAACTGGGCGAACTGCTCCAGGCTGTCTTCGGCGAGCGGGATGTCCTCGTCGAAGTCGACCAGAACGCGGAACATCTCCTGAAAGTCCGGATCGTGATCCTGCAGCGCGTAATACAGCTGCCGCGAGCCGATGATGATGACCTTCAGCTGCAGCGGGATGACCTGCGGGTTGAGCGTGACGGTGGCGATGCGGCCGAGATCGCCCAGCGGCGACTCCATCTTCAACTGGCGCGAATGCAGGGCGCGCTTGAGCGCCTCCCAGACGAAGGGCTCGCCAAGCAGTTTTTCCGCCTCGACCACCAGATAACCGCCATTGGCGCGGTGCAGCGCACCCGGGCGCAACTGGCGATAGCTGGTGTACAGCGCACCCTGATCGGAGCTGTACTCGATGCGGCCGAACAGGTTGTCGTAGGTCGGGTGCGACTCGAACACCACCGGCGCACCGCCATTGGCATGGTGACCGACCACCAGGCTCGGGCAGTACATTTCTTCCAGCAGCTTGCGCAGTTGCGGATCGGCCTTGTCGACATCCACCAGCTGCTCGACGGCGGTTTTCAGGAGGTTGATCTGCATCGCCTGCAGGTAGGCGCAGACGCCGGCGTTCTCGGCATACTTCTCCGACAGCGGCGCCAGCAGCGGCTGCAAGGCGACGGTGATGGTCTCTTCATTGAGCTGACGCAGCAGATTGCTCGATTCACGCTTCCACTGCGGCAGGCTGGCCAGCTCCTCGTTGAGGCGCTCCTCCAGCGCGGCGATATCGGCGTGGAAGCGCTCACGATCGGCTTCCGGCAACTGGGCGAACTCGGCCTCGTCCAGCGCCTTGCCGTCGGCCATCGGGGTGAAGGCGATGTTGGTGCTGTCGCGGTACAGGGCCACGCCCTTCTCCAGCGACAGACGCTCGATCACGTCCAGCGCCTGGTCGTAGCGCTTGTTGAAGCCGCGGTCGATGGCACTCTTCTTCTGCTGGTAGGTCGGCGTTTCGAACACCGCCGGAAAGGTGGCCAGCAGGTTGTCGATCAGCTGATTGATATCGGCGATGAAGTCGCTCGCCGTACCGGCTGGCAGCTCCAGCGCACGCGGCTCGCGCGGCTCGTCGAAATGGTTGACGTAGACCCGGTCGGCCGGTGTTTCCATACGCTTGGCTTCGGCCTTGAGGTAGCGCTGGACGAAGGAGAAGCGCCCGGTGCCGGGCTCGCCCATGACGAACACGTTATAGCCGGGACGCGGCATGGCCACGCCAAATTGCAGGGCCTCGACTGCGCGGGCCTGGCCGAGTACGCCGCGGAAAGGTTCGAGGTCATCGGTGCTGCTGAAGTTGAACTGCTCGGGGGCGAAGGGGCGGGTCAGAGATTCGGGGGCAAGGCGCAAAGCATCGAGGCTACGCTTGGACATTGGCGATCCTTTATAGCGAGCGGAAGTTCCGCAAAAACATGGGCTGATTCTGGGCCTGTGGCACAAGCAGGATCAAGGCTTGATTCAAGGCAATGCGCAAAATCGATGCCGGGATAATCTGTCTTGTAGCCATCAAGCCTGCAAACGACAGGCGCCACCCTCAGGAACCTTGCCTATGAGTGCCTTCCAGGAAATCGCCGCCCTGCTCAGCCTGTCCGCGCTGCTGGGCATGCTCGCCGTCAGGCTGCGCCAGCCATTGATCATCGCCTATATCCTGGTCGGCATCATCGCCGGCCCGGCAGTGATGAATCTGGCCGGCGATCACAGCTCGATCAGTCTGTTGTCGGAAATCGGCATCACGGTGCTGTTGTTCGTCGTCGGCCTGAAACTGGATATGCATCTGGTGCGCACGCTGGGCCCGGTGGCTCTGGCCACCGGTCTGGGGCAACTGAGCTTCACCATCGTCGCCGGCCTGTTCCTGTGTCGTCTGCTGGGCCTGGACTGGGCGAGTGCCGGCTACGTGGCCGTGGCGCTGACCTTTTCCAGCACCATCATCATCGTCAAACTGCTGTCGGACAAAGGCGAAATCGATTCTCTGCACGGCCGCATCGCCATGGGCTTTCTCATCGTGCAGGACATCGCCGTGGTGCTGGCCATGCTGGTCATCAGCCTGTATCAGCCGAGCCACGGCACGCACGAGGGGTTATCGCCGCTGGCGCTGATCGGCGCCCTACTGGCCAGCCTGGCGCTGCTCTATCTGCTGGTACGCTTTGCCCTGCCACGCCTGCTGGCGCCCATGGCCCGCTCGCCCGAACTTCTGATGCTGGTGGCTATCGCCTGGGGCACCCTGTTGGCTGGAGGTGCCGAGGCACTGGGGCTGTCCAAGGAACTGGGCGCATTCATCGCGGGTTTCTGCCTGGCCTCGACGCCATTGCGTGAAGCCATCGCAAGCCGTCTGACCAGCCTGCGCGACTTTCTTCTGCTGTTTTTTTTCCTGCACCTGGGTATTCAGCTGGACTTCACCTACCTGCACCAACAGATCAGCAGCGCGTTGCTGCTGTCGCTGTTCGTGCTGATCGGCAACCCGCTGATCGTGATGGCCATCATGGGGGCGATGGGCTACCGCAAGCGCACCGGTTTCATGGCCGGGCTGACCGTGGCGCAGATCAGCGAGTTCTCCATCATCTTCGTCGCCATGGGCATCAGCCTCGGCCATGTGGGCGGAGCGGCTTTGGGCCTGACCACCCTGGTGGGGATCATCACCATTACGCTGTCCACCTACATGATTCTCTACTCGCAGCCGCTGTTCGAGCGCCTTTCCCCCTGGCTCGGAATCTTCGAGCGGCGCGTCGCCCACCGCGAAAACGCCGAAGACAATGCCCCGCAGCAGGCCCAACCTGAGGTCATCGTCTATGGCCTGGGCCGCTATGGCCGCCAGTTGGCGCACCGCCTGCAGGATGCCGGGCTGCGCGTGCTGGGGGTGGATTTCGACCCGCAGGCGCTGGCCAGCGCCCGCCAGGCAGGCCTGCAGGTGTGCTACGGCGATGCCGAGGACGCCGACTTCATCGCCCACCTGCCCTTGCAGCAGGCGCGCGCTTTGGTCAGTACCATCCCGCAGCGCGAGGTCAATGCCATCCTCCTGCGCGCCGCACGCAGTGGTGGCTTCCGTGGCAACGTCACCCTCAGCGCATTCCGCGAGGGCGACCTGGAAGCCTTCACCCGTGCCGGCGCCGCCAGCGTGCTGCAGCCTTACATCGATGCCGCCGAGTCGGCGGCGCGCAGGGTCCAGGAGGAGATCGGTCAGACGCCTGCCTGAGCGGCCTCAGAACTCGCCGCGCAGGGTCAGGGCGAAGTTGCGCGGCTCGCCGTAGTAGTAGTTGGCGCCCGTGATGCCGATCTTCTCGTAGTAGTACTTGTCGAACAGGTTGTTGGCATTGAACTGCGCCGAGTAATGCGCGTTGAAGCGATAGGCGAGCATGGCGTTGTAGATCGCGTAGCCCGCCTGCTCGGCGCGAGCGCTGCCGGCTGCGTTGGTGGCGTAGATATCGCTCTGCGCCTGCACGCCACCACCCACCGTCCAGTTGGCGAACTGACCCGGCAGCTTGTAGGTGGTGAACAAACGCAGCAGGTGCTTCGGGTCGGTGGTGCGCAGTGCATTACCCTGGTTGTTGGCGGTGTCCTTCAGGTACTCGGTAGTGGTGTAGGTGTAACCCCCACCCACCTGCCAGCCCGGCAGCACTTCACCCGATATTTCCAGCTCGACACCTTCGCTACGGCTCTTGCCGGCAGCGGTCTTGCAGTAGCCGCTGGGATAGTACGGCAGGCACTGCTGCACGCCGTTGGTGATGGACGGGTCGTCCAGCGCCTTGCCGATCAGGTTGGTGCGGAACAGGGCAACCGAACTGTTCAGGCGCCCGTCGTAGAACTCGCCCTTGAGGCCCAGCTCATACACCTCGCCCGTCATCGGCTCGAGTACCGAACCGGCGGCATCGAACGCGGCCTGCGGGGCGAAGATCTCAGTGTAGCTGGTATAGGCACTGATGTTGTCGGTCAGGTCGTAGATCAAGGCCGCGTAGGGAACGACCTCACGGGTGACCTTGTAGTCTCCGGTGGTGCTGGTGAGATTCTCGAAGTCGTACCAGTTCAGACGCGCACCGATGATGGCGGTCAGCGGGTCGGCCAGTGACAGGTTGAGACTGGCATAGGTGGCCTTCTGAGTGGTGATGGTGTGCGCCTGCGGGTTGACCTGGGCACCGGTGCGCTCCTTGTTCACGGCCGATGGGTTCCAGTTGCGCACGTCCACTCCTCGTGCGTTGTAGCCCCACACGGACTCGACGCCGATGGCATCGGCCTCGTTCCATTCGGCGCCCAGCGTCAGCCGGTGTTCGCGCCCCAGCAACTGGAACGGACCGTCCAGTACCGCAGCGACGTTGCTGTAGTTGGTCCGGCCACCGCCATCGTTGAAGTTGTAGTTCACGTCCCACAGATAGGGGTTGGTAGCGCCCGCCGTTCTCGCCAGCGAGGTTTGCTGGAAACCATGATCCTTGTATGCCAGACGGCTGCGGTTGGCGTTCAGCTTCAGATTCCAGTCATTGTCGAAGGCATGCTCCAGTTCGGCGAAAGCATGGGCGTTGGTGCGGTCCCAGCGAGCCCAGTTGGCACCAAGGAAGGTCGAGCGGGAAAACGACAACGGCGAGCCGTCGAAATCGGGGACCAGCCCGCCCCATGCGCCAGTGGCATCGATCTCGCTGTACTCGAGCCCGCCGGTCACCGTGGTGCGGTCGCTCAGGTCGGCGGCCAGTACCGTGTAGAGCACGTTCTTGCGCTCCATGCGGGTGTCCTGGAAGAAATCCTTGTCATCGTGTACCGCGATCACCCGCCCACGGATGTTGCCGCCTTCGGTCAGCGGCCCGGAGATATCCGCCACGTAACGATTGGCGTCCCATGAACCGAGGGTATAACTGGCCGAGCCCTGGAAATCACGTGTCGGACGCTTGCGAACCATGTTCACGATACCGGACGGGTTGCCCGAGCCACGCAGCATGCCGCTGGCGCCACGCAACACTTCCACATGATCGAGGGTGGCTACATCCGGCTGGATGAAGTTGCCACTGCGCCAATCGACATTGATGGTCGAACCATCGAACTGCAGGGCATCGATCTGATAGCCGCGCGAGTAGTAGTTGACTCGCTCGCTGTCGGTCTGGTCCACCACCACGCCGGGCGTCTGCTGCAGCATCTGCTTGAGGTTGGTGAGGTTCTGATCCTTCATCCGCTGTTCGGTCAGTACCGTCACCGATTGCGGCGTACGCCGCAGCGATTGCGGCGTCTTGCCGATGCTCACGCTGCCGGTGGTGTAGGAGCCGCTACCCTCGGTTACGCCGCCCAGCCGGCTGCCGATTACGCTGCTTGAGCCCAGGTCCAGAGCATCGCCACTGCCGGCCAGCGGCACCAGCACGAACGAGCCAGGTGACTGCGCCTGGCTACGCAGGCCGCTGCCTTGCAGGAGGGTGTCCAGCGCCTGTTGCAGGCCCACTTCGGCGTCGATCCCGGGGCTGAGCTTGTCGCTGACGTCCGCTTCGCTGTAGGACAGACTGATACCCGCCTGGCGCGCCAGCTGATCCAGCGCATCGACCAGCGGCCCGGGAGCGATCCGCCAGTGCTGACGCTGCTCGCTGACAGGCAGGTCATCCGCGGCCCAGCCGGGGCCTGCCGCTGCGCCCAGAGCCAAACCAAGGATCGCCGCGCGCAGGGCACCGGCCAGGGGAGAAACTGAAGCGGTCATCACATACTCCATGTCGAGATCAGCAGAGTGGCCTGTCGTCGGCCTTCTCTTACTGGTCGAACGAAATGAGAATCCACCTCAGTTATTTTTTTCGATTACCGTCAGGCTTTGCCACTGACCGTCACCCAGTAATCGGTGCGGTAGTCGATATGGATGGGCAGCGTGCTGCCGAGCAGCGCCAGCACCCGATCGGTATCGCCCAGCTGGAAGGTGCCGGAGACACGGAGCTGCGCCACGTCATCGCGGCAGTACAGAAGGCCGCGGCGATAGCGCGACAGCTCGGCGAGGAAGGCACGCAACGGCATGCCGCGCGCACTGAGTACACCATCGCTCCAGCCCCAGGGATCGAGGCCGTTATCAGCCGCCGGGCGGATGGCCAGCCCATCGAACTGCACGCGCTCGCCCGCGGCGACGATCGCCGAAGCTCCGGCCACGGTCAGCGCCACCTGACCGTCGCGCACCGCCAGCAGGCTGCCGCCGGCCTCCTCCTGACGCAGCAGGAAGCGCCCCTGCCCCCGCAACGAACCATCGCGCGCGCTGAGCTGCAGCGGGCGCGGGCCGGCCTCGGCCAGCAACTCGCCGTAGAATAGTTCGATGCGCCGGCGTGCCAGATCGACATCCAGCGCCGTGGCGCTGTTCATCTGCACGCTGATATCGTCGCCCAGCGCCAGGTGGCGCCGCTCGCCGACGCCACTGCGATAGTCGGCCATCAACCCTGGCAGCGCCTGCGTTCGCGCTCCGGCCCAGCCGAGCATGCCGATGCCAGCGCACAACCCCAGTAGCTTGAGGCCCTGGCGACGGCTCATGCGCCGGCTGGCGCCCTGCAGGGTGCTGCGACTCAACGCCGGCGGCAGGTTGGCAAAGCGCTCGCTGGCCTGGTTGACGCGCTGCCAGGCCAGCGCATGCTCCGGCGCAGCGGCCAGCCAGCGCTCGAAACGCTCGAGGGTCTGCGCGTCCGGCTGGTTGTACTGCAGTTGCACCAGCCAGGCGATGCCCTGCTCGACCGGGTCGTCAGTACGGCTCATGGCAGCTCCGATAGCAGGCCATCAGCGCCTTGGCCAGATCGCGCTCGACCGTGGCTCGCGACATGCCGATACGCTCGGCGATCTGCGGGCAGGTCAGGCCATCGAGCTGGGCCAGCAGGAACACCTGGCGCACCCGCGGCTTCAGCCCGTCGAGCAGGCGGTCGAGCTGTTCCAGGGTTTCCAGCAGCAGCAGGCGCTCTTCCTCGGACGGCGCTTGCGCCTCGTCGAAATGGCTGATGCTTTCCAGATAGGCCTGCTCCAGTGCCCGCCGCCGATACTGGTCGATCATCAGACCACGGGCGACGCTGCCCAGATAGGCACGCGGATTGAGCAACAGGCCGCTCGGCTTGCCGCTGCGCAGCAGGCGCACGAACACGTCCTGAGCCAGGTCGGCAGCGTTGTCGCGGCAGCCGACACGCCGGCTGATCCAGCCGTGCAGCCAGGAGCGGTGTTCACGGTAAAGCTGGTCGAGGGCCGTGTCGGCAGCCGAGGAATCGCGGGACATGAGGCGGCAGAAAATCAATTGATAATACTTCTCAATTTATCCTTTCGTCGCAGCACCTGCAATCCCGCGCCGGTAACGCCTCAGAACTCGGGACTCATCATGCCCACGCAGCTCAGGCAACACTCGGCAACCGGCAGAGCGGCCAGGCGCGCCGCCTCGATCGGCTCGCCACAGCACAGGCATTCGCCATAACGCCCTTCGGCCAGGCGCTGCTGGGCCTGGCGCACCAGCAGCAGGCCTTGCTCGGCCTCGGCCAGCAGGGCTTCGAGCACCTCGTCGTTTTGCCGCTGCTGCGCCTGCTCGGCGCCGTTGGCCGGGTGCCTGCGCTCGAGGCAGCGGGCAATCGCCTCGGCGCGGGTGGTGTATTCGTGCAACAGCGCGTCCAGCACATCACGGTGAGCCATGATCAACCTCCTTGCCTATCAACGGTGCTCAGTGTGACGCGCAGCGCCAAGCCCATGACTGACGCCAGTCAGCACTTGCGCAAAATGTCTTGCTCGACTGCCTTGACACCGGTCGGCAGGCTGGCCAAAGCTCGCCCATCGCCATGACCAGAAGAACAGCGACCTTGAAACGGACATTCGCCGTCCTCGCCCTGAGCCTCAGCCTCCCCCTGCATGCCGCCACGGCCGAACGTCTGGCCAACGATCCCTACTGGATCGCCCTCGGCCACTACGAAACCGGCAAGCTCGGAGGTTGGCGCAGCTATGTCGACGACGAGGATTTCTTTCTCGCCGAAGATGGCGACAGCAACCCGTCCGCCGAATTGCAGGCGACCCTCGAGGCGCTGTACCAGCCTGCCGAACTGGGCGACCGCCACCCGCAGTGCGTGTACCCGGCGCGCACGCGCTGGCTCAAGGCCCAGTTGCAGCTCGACGACCTACCCAGCCCCGACTGCGCCGAGTACCGAGAGTGGATCGCCGACGTCAATCCGCACAGCACGGTGCTGGTGTTCCCGGCCGCCTATCTGAACAGCCCGTCATCGATGTTCGGTCACACCCTGCTGCGCATCGATCAGCCCGACATCGACAGCCACAACACCGCGCTGCTCAGCTACGCGCTGAACTTCGGTGCCTTCATCGAAGGTAACGACAACAGCATCCTCTACGCCTGGCGCGGGCTGATGGGCGGCTACCCGGGCCTGTTCGCCCTGGTGCCGTACCGCGAGAAACTCAGCGAGTACAACCGTCTGGAAAACCGCGACCTGTGGGAGTACCGCCTGAACCTGACGGCAGAAGAAACCACGCGCATGGTCGAGCACGTCTGGGAACTCAAGCAGATCCGCTTCGACTATTTCTTCTTTGACGAGAACTGCTCCTACCGCCTGCTCGAGCTGCTGGAAATCGCCCGCCCCGGCATCGAACTGACCGAGCACTTTCCGCTTACCGCCATCCCCACCGACACCGTGCGCGCCGTCAAGGACGCCGGGCTGGTGGAACGCATCGACTATCGCCCTTCGCGTGAGCGCGAGCTGCTGGCGCGCGCCGAACCGCTGGACAATGACGAACAGAGCTGGGTGCTGCGCCTGAGCGAAGATCCGACGCAGCTCGAGAATGCCAATTTTCTCACCCTTCCGGCTGAACGGCGTGCGCTGATCCAGGACGCCGCCTTTCGCCTGGTGCGCTATCACGCCAACGACGAAGAACGCAGCAGCAACGCCCAGCGCAGCTTCCAGCTGCTTGGCGCGATCAACCGTAACCCGCCACCACCGTTGAAGGTCGAGCGCCCGCCGTTGCCCGAGGAAGGCCACGAATCACGCACCTGGCAACTGGCCGGCGGCAGCCGTGATGATCGCGCCTTCGCCGAATACGGCCTGCGCATGGCCTACCATGACCTGAACGACAACCTCGCCGGTTTCCCGTTGGGTGCACAGATCGAGATATTCCAGCTCAAGCTACGCCAGTACGAGAACAACCACTGGCAGTTGCAGCGCCTGGACCTGGCCAACATTCGCTCGCTGACACCGCGCAACGACCTGCTCCAGCCACTGTCCTGGCAGGTTGGCGGTGGCCTGGAGCGGGTTCTCGGTGAGGACGGCGATAGCCGCTTGGTCGGCCATATCAGCGGTGGCGCCGGTGCCACCTGGCAGATGCACGACGACCTACTCGGCTTCGCCCTCGGTACGGCACGACTGGAATACAACGAGGACTTTGCCGCCGTCGTCTCTCCCGCCCTGGGTTTCAACAGCGGCCTGCTGTGGCGCAACCCGCTGGGCAACCTGACGCTGGAGGCAGCCGGCGACTACTTCCATAACGGCGAAGTGCGCCGTCGCCTGTCACTCAACCAGCAATGGGAAATGTCACGCAACCTCGGCCTGCGCCTGAGCGCCCAGCGCGAGTTCAGCCAGATCGCCAGCCCGGTCAACGAGGTGAAGCTGGAGCTGCGCTGGTATCACTACTGAACGCCAGCAGGCAGACAACAGGCTTCTATACTGAAATTCCCGCTGCCCGTTTCAGGAGAGCCATCATGCGTCGCACGCTCATGTTTCTCGCCGCCGCCCTGATCAGCCTGCCGCTGTGGGCCATGCACTGTCCACAGGACATGGCCAAGATCGATGCGCTGCTGCAAAGCGATCCTCCTGCCGATCCTGATGTGCTGGCCAGGGTCAAGGAACTGCGCGCCGAGGGCGAGGCGCTGCACAAGGCTGGCGATCACAGCGAGTCGGTCAAGGTACTCGGCGAAGCGCTGGACCTGCTCTCCGCCAGCGAATAAGCACAGCGGCCTCAGAAACCGCTGTAGAGCAGGCTCAGCGCCACCTGCCTGACTTCCTGCAGATCCACCGGCTTGCTCAGGCAGGCGGAGGCGCCGCGCGCTCTGGCATCCTCGAACAGGCGATCATCGGCTACCGCGCTGATCACTATTACCGGCACGCCCCGTAAACGCGGCTCGGCGCGCATGGCGTCGAGTACCTCCAGCCCGTTACCGTCAGGCAGGTCGATATCCAGCAACACCAGCGCGGGTTCGCTGTCGTGCAGTTCGGCCAACGCCCGCTGGCAGGAACTCACACCGCGGACCTCGGCGAATTCTCGCAGCGATGCCTGCAGGATCTTCATGCAGGCCGGATGATCCTCCACGCATAGCACCTGTACCAGGCTGCGTGCCTCTTGCGCCGGCACCTCGACCGTTTCATCGCGAGCGCCTTCAGGACTGGCAGCACTGGGTATGTTCAGCCAGAAGCGACTGCCCACGCCGGGCTCACTGCGCACACCGATCTCACCATCCATCAGCGTGGCCAGCTCGCGACACAGCACCAAACCGATCCCGGTACCGGGGATATTGGAACTCTCGCGACCGAGACGCTGAAATGGCTGGAACAGCTGTGCCAGCTGCTCGCGCGACAGGCCCGGCCCGGTATCGTCGACCCACAAGCGCACGCAATCGGCGCGCACCTCGTAGCCCAGGCGAATCATGCCGCGCGGGCTGTTGTACTTGATCGCGTTGGAAAGCAGGTTGAGCAGGATCTGCCGCACCCGACGCGGATCACCCTGCACGAACAACGGCGGGTCGGCCGCCTCCATGACCTGCAACTGCAGCTGTTTCTGCTGCACCTCGGGTTGCACCAGCTCGGCACAGCCGCTGAGCAGCGCGCCGATTTCGATCGGTTGCAGTTGCAGCTGCTGGCGCCTGCTTTCGATACTCGACAGGTCGAGAATATCGTCCACCAGCGAGGTGAGGTGACGGCTGGCGTTGACGATTTCGCGCGAGTAGTCGGTCTCCAGTTTGGCGTCGGGCTTTTCCTGCGCCTCCATCTCGATCAATTGGGCGAATCCATGGATGGCATTGAGCGGCGTACGCAACTCGTGACTCATGCTCGACAGGAAACGACTCTTGGCCTGGCTGGCGGCCAGCGCCTCGAGGCTGGCATGGCGCAGCTCGTCCTGCACCTGCTTGAGCCGGGTGATGTCGACATGCGTACCGGCGATGCGTAGCGGCCAGCCGCTGTCGTCACGCGACAGGACCTTTCCTCGACTGAGCAGCCAGACGTACTCGCCGCGGCAATCGAGATAGCGATACTCGGCGTCGAAATATTCCTCGCCGTTGTCGGCAAAGAGCTTGCGCAGGTGGCGCAGGCGCTCCAGATCATCGGGGTGTACGCGCTGGTTGAACTCGCTCAGCGTCAGGTGGCTCGCCCCCAGGCCAAAACGCCGTACGAAGCGCTCGCTGAGATCGATGGTGAGATCACGGGTGTCGATCTGCCAGAGGCTTTCGGTGGTGCTATCGAGCACAAGCTGCAGGATGCTTTGCGCCTCCAGCCGCTCATGCTCACTGGCCTTGAGCTGTTTGCCGGCCTGCTGCACGGCCTCGGCCAGGCGACTGACCTCGGCGATGCGACTGTCCGGTGCGGTGGGCAGGTACTTACCCTGCCCCAGACTGGCGGCCATGTCGACGATGCCGTCGATAGGCTCGGCCAACTGATTGCTCAGGTTGCGCGAGCGCAGCCACATCAGGGCAAAGAACAACAGATAGAACGCAGCCAGACCAGCGATCAGCAGGTAGCCGATGTGCATGTAACGCTCGGCCAGCTGGTTGGTGTCATGGAAGATCTGCTCCTCATCCACCACCAGCAGCAAGCGCCAGCCGGTCTGCGGAATTTCGCTCCAGGCCACCAGTTGCTTGCGTCCGCCGTGCAGCACCTCCTGAACGTTGCCGTTGCCCTCGTTCATCGCCTGCAGCAACGGCGCCATGCCCTCGCGCTTGGCCAGGTTGAAGTCCTCGGGCTTGAGCACCTCACGGCGCACGGCCTCATCGTAGGAATACTGGGTCAGCTCGCGCAGGCCGAAATCCAGCTCGCCAGCCTTCGGCAGCGCCATGATGTTGTGATCATGACTGACCAGCATCGCGTAGCCGTGCCACGGTACGTTGAGCTCGGCAATCTCGCCCAGTACCTGGCCTACGGTCACGTCCAGGCCGACCACCCCTTCGAGAAAATCATCGCGATACACCGGCGCGATGGCCGACAGCATCCAGCCGAGACCGGCCGGATCGAGGTACACCTCGGTCCACATCACCTTGCGCTGCGGGTTGTGCTGAGCATCGGCGAGGTAATAGAAGTTGTAATCGGGTATCACCATGTCATGGGGATACTGCGCGGGCGTATCGAACCAGGGGTAGATGCGGTTGTAGCTGTCCCAGGTATTGAAATACAGCGCAGCCACCAGGGGGTTGGACGTCTGGATCGAACGCATCAGCGGGTCGATCTGCGACAGGCGCATGACCTTGGCGTGATCCTGCTGCGCCAGAGGCGTGCTGTTGGCATAGAAGGACGCGGCCCGCCCGTCATCGCTGCGGGTGTAGAACACGCCGCTCTCAGTCACCGCATGACGCTGGCGTTCGAGCGCATCGGCCTGGAAATCGGTATCGAGCAGCGCCTCATGCGTTGCATCGCGAAAAACCTGTACCAACGACTCGATGGAGCGCAGGCGCCCGTCGATGACCTGTCCCTCACGCAACGCGGCGCTGGCCAGATCCTTCACGGCGGTCTCCTGCAAATGCCCGACCTGCGCGTCACGAATCGCCTGGTTACTTAGCAGATACACCGCAATAAGCACCGACTCCACGAGAATCAGCGGGATCAGCGCGCTTTGTACGAACGCTCGCCAGATCCACTGACGCAAGGGGTAGCGGCTAGAACTCGGCATTACGGCTCCTTTCCAGAGGTCGCGGGCAGACGCGAAGGGCCATCATAGCTTCCCGAGACGGAATCCGCAGTCGACGCTGAGGAACCTTTGGCGTAGACTCCACGTCCTAGCTGTAACCACGAAAGTTTTGGGGCCGATTAGGATTCGACGCCGGTAGCGAAACTTGAGGGGCATGCCGAGTAGGTGACAGTTCTCGTAAATCCGCTGCCACAATTTCATAGTTGCCAACGACGACAACTACGCTCTGGCCGCCTAAGGGCGCCAGCTGACCCTAGGGGATGCCTGTAAACCCGAAGATCTGGTCAGTCATATAGAACAGGATCGCCGCCAAGTTCGCTGCAGACGTAACGGCTAAAACTCATGCAGCTCGCTCCAAGCACCCTGCCACTCGGGCGGCGCGGAGTTAACTCAGTAGAGATGGCTAAGCATGTAGAACCAATAGCGGAGAGCTGGCGGACGGGGGTTCAAATCCCCCCGGCTCCACCAATTGAAGCAAGCATAATCCCCTGATTTTCCTAGAGAATTTCAGGGGTTTTGTGTTTTCAGGGGCAGCAACTGTCCCGAAAGTGTCACAGCCGCTACAAAAACGAAAAAACCGGCTCAACGGCCGGTCTCTTCACCCGAGGTTGAGGCTGAACCGAATCGGCCCACCAAGGGTTGAGTTGTAGACACAGTATTGCCCAAGTCACGAAGCGATCAAACCCTTACCTGAAGCCAACGGGTTCAGCTTCACCGCCTCGGCCAGATGCTCCGGCGCCAGGTGCGCATAGCGCATGGTCATGGCCAAGCTGGAGTGACCCAGGATTTTCTGTAGCGTGAGGATGTTCCCGCCCTTCTGCATGAAGTGGCTGGCGAAGGTGTGGCGCAGTGCGTGGCTGGCCTGCCCTTTCGGCAGCACGATGCCGGATCGGCTCAAGGCTCGACGGAACGACGTGATAGCCCCGGTGAATTGGCCGTGACGCTTCCAGTGATCACGAATGAACGCTTCCAGCTCGGGCTGGATCGGCACGGTTCGCACCTTGCTGGATTTGGTCTTGCTGTAGGTCACAGCGCCATTGCGGAGCCTCGATGGTGCCAAACCTTCCGCCTCTGACCATCGAGCACCAGTGGCCAGACAGAGCAGCACGATAGGTTCGACGTGTGGGTTGTCGCAGCCTTCGCGAATGGCGGTCAGCAGATCGGCTATCTGTTCCTGGGTCAGCCAGGACAGTTCCCGTTCTTCGATCTTGTAAGGCTTCATCAGCTCCAGGGGATTGGCGTAATCGATCTGGCCGAGGCCTCGCAGCTCGTTGAACACTGCCCGGATGTATCCGAGTTCGTTGTTCAGCGTCTTGGGTGTGATGCCGGCTTCTGCCCGCAAGCGGCGATCATGGGCGTAGGTGGCCGGGTCGAGCTTCATGGCGATGGGGTCGCGTAGACGAATGCACAGGGCATCAAGCTTGGCCTTTCTGCGCTCACCATCCTTGAGCATATGGCCGTGCAGATCGAACCACAGACCAACCAGCTCAGAGAGTCGGCGGCGATCCTGGGCCTTGGGGTTCCAGGCTGGGTCAGCGGCCTTGTTGGCAGTGATGTACTGCTCATAGCGCAAGGCTTCTGCCTTGGTCTTGAACAGCTTGCGGAAGCGCTGGCCACGGATGGGCTGGACGTCTGCAAGCCATCGGCCGTCGGGCTGTTTTTTGACGGTCATACTGCCCTGCCCCACCTGACGTGTCGTTCCTCCAGCATGCCTTTGATGTGTTTGTAGAGATCACGCTCACTCATTTCCTTGGCCGCGTAGTGATCCCGTATAACGGGCCAACAGTCCCATTGTTTTAGGGTGGAGAAAGCCTTTTTTACGCCCACTCGCTCCCGTGCCAGCAGGCTGACGAAGTTTCCTAGGAATAACTCGACGTTCTTGCCGGAGAAGCCACGCGAGGTCTTGTAGCTGCGCTTGTACTCGGTGTCATCCAGCAGCGAATCGACCGGCAGATCGACGCGGGCATCTTCACGCAGCAGGGTCCAGATCGGTTCGTAGTAGCCAGGGCGGGCCAGCAACTTGAACTGCTGCATGCCGTAGCGCCAAAGGCCGTCGAGGTGTGGAACAAAGGCGGCATAGCTGTTGGTTTCGATGGCGTTGCCGGTGTGCAGATCAATGGAGCCACTGGCGAACTGCTGGATGACGGAATGGTGGTAACGAAGCTCGACACGCCACACGTCTTGCTTGGGATCGTAGTTGTCCGGGTCGCCTTCGTCGAAGCTGTCACGACGCCGCCAGACGCCTTCCCAGTAGTCGAGCTTGTCTACCGCTCGGGCTTGCAGGGTTTTGTTGTAGATACCCAGCTGGACGCTGCCCGCCGAGCCAAACAGGTAGGACTGGCCTTTGCCGTAGGTGGCAGACTCCATCGTCCATTGGATTTCCTTGATGCCGGAGATATCACGGGCAGCGCGTGCGCGGCAGTGCATGCGGGCCACCAAGTCAGCAGGCGGTTGCCAGCCTTGCAGATCCAGGGCGATGTGGACGGCGCATTGGTTTACTTCAAGGTGCGTAAGGATCTGCTCGGCATAGAAATCCATGCGGGCTTGCAGGCGCTCAGGCGACAGTGCATCGATGGCATGGGGTGACACTTCGATTTTCAGGTGTGGGCCGATGTTCTCCTGCTTGGCGCTGTAGTTCTTGAGCAACAGGACAAAGCCCAGGTCAGCGTTCTGCAGCTTGTACTGGTAGCCCGAATCCTTGCTCACACGGCCTGCATGCCAGCGCTCTCCCGCGAAGTCGACGATGGTGCCGGGTTTGTCGAACAGGCTCATGATTTCAGGGCGGAGCAAACCGCGATAGAGCTGGCGGACGGTATCGACACCGCAGTGCAGCAGGCGAACTTTCGACAAGTCGACGAAACCGGCTGTACTAGGGTCGACGAACAGGCGCCCATTCGGGTCTTCACAGGCCAGCATGTCGAGTCTCAGGAAGTCTTTTGGCTTTCTCATGTGTTCACCTATTGCTGATTAATGCGGAAGTTTTTCTCTAACTCTCTGACGTGCTACAGGGGCGTCAGGCGGCGGGCGCGCCGCTGTGGCACCAGCGCCCGTTGCGCTACGCTGACTCGGCGCTGGTGTCAGCTAGCGGCGTGCTGCGCCCCCGACGCAGCCGAACCCGTCTCGGCTGCGCCGAGACACACACGGCTACGTCAGGGGCTTGCACCGCTCTTGCTTCATCCATCGTTCAAGCTCCTTGAATGGGTCTGGTTCTGTCAGGCAGTTCTGTTCCTGGATGTAGGAAGGCACCTGAGGACGTTCAAAGGGCGGGAGGCTGGCGTACCAGAGGAAGGCGCTCAGCAGCGCCAGGAACAGGAGGTGCAGGCAGTCAGCGAAGTGCAGCGGTCGGGGGCGGATCAACACCAAGGGCTTTGCCCTTGTCATCCCACTCTTGCCGCCGAGGGCTCGGGAGCGCGGGGCGGTGAAGCTGCCCCACTCTCCCGTGGTCAGGCTCGTTTTCATGGCGTGGGGTCAAGGGTTCGCTGCGCCCGTGCTTCCGTTCGCCGGAACGGTGGAGCTGTTCCGACGAGCCGGGAGCGCGGCCCCTGACCCGGAACCATCGGCGGAATGGGTCAGGGTCATGCGGCCCAGTACGTTGCCGGAACCATGCCGGTCGCGGTACCGCATCGCCCTGATAGTGCAAATGTCGTCGAAGTAGAACTCGTTCGGGTTGCCCGTGCTGGAGCTGACCTCGACGGCGAGGAAACAAGGAGCGCCCTGCATGCTGTCCCGTGGGATCAGCACGCCGACGATATCAGCACACTGCCAGAAGGATTCCGTGTCACCGTCCCACATCAGTTCCAGCAGAACGGTTTGCCCGACTTAGCTCAGAGCCGTAGGCGTATCCAGGGTCAATCCGCGCTTAGCCATGGTGGCGCTCTCCTTCCGTGGGTTGCTGGGCTTGGATCAGTTGCGGGAGCTGCAGGCGCTCCAGCACCTTGGCCGTGGTGTGACCACGACCGTGAATGACTCGGGCGGTCTGGATCAGGTGGAAGTGCACTTCCAGTGGGTAGTCGTGGCCGCCTTCGAACGGCATGGTCAGGAAGTAGCCGTCTTCAAACACGCCCGGCACGGGCAGCACCAGGCCGATGACGTGGTAGCAGCGCCACCGGCGTTCGCCTTCATCTTCCCAGTAAAGTTCCATAAGTACGGTCTGCCCCAGGAAGCCAACAGCGGTAACCGGGTCGAGCTGGAAAGGTTGCTTAGGCATGGGCGTAGTCCCCCTCCTTGAACTCGGCTTTGCCCTTGGTCAGATCGGCGCGCAGGCGAGCCAGATTGACCATGCGGAAGTCGGCCAGCTTGAGGGTCGGAATGGTGCCGGTGTTGGCCCAATCGGCCACCTCTTCCACTGACACGCCGCTCAGCTCGGCAAAGGTCTTGAGGCTGCACAGGTCGAGGCTTTCGTCAGGCTTGCTCATGGGTGCCCTCCTTGGCGGCTTTGTCCTGGGCGTAGCTCGCTTCCAGGCGAATGACGACTTCCGAGTTCATCGAACGGCGCGAGGCGAAGGCGGACTGTTCGATCTTGGCGCGCAGCTCTGGCGGTACGCGCAGCTTGAATTGCGGGTCTGTTCGGCTCACAGCGTCCACTCCTGTTCCAGTAGCTGGCGGGTCAGCAACGCCACGTTGACCATGGTGCGTTTGCCGACCTTCTGCGAAGGCAGGTAGTTACGTTCTACCCAGGTGCGTACCACGATGGGTTCGTCGCCCATGCCGATCCATTCGGCGAACTTCTGCCACGGCATCAAGGGCGGGGCACCGTGCAGCTTTTGCGGGTCAAGACCTTCCGTATCCATAAGCTTTGTTCCACTATGTTCGGCATTGATAAGCAACCAACAAAATGGGTAATAGCTACCCATAGAGTGATTGTTACCCATCCCCCACGATGGAGCAATTACTACTCAGGAAATATTTTCTATATGGAAAGCGCAGCCGATAGAGCACGCGTATTGATCAAGCTGGTAGGCCCGAAAAAAGCAAGCGAACAAGGCGGGGATTACGAGCGCTGGAGAAACGTCAGCAAAGGCGCTGTACGCGTAAGCGCAGACGAGATCGACGTACTGGTGAAGATTTACCCCCAGTACGCCCTATGGCTGGCTAGCGGGAAGACTGCGCCGGAGATCGGCCAGACCAGCCCAGCCTATGACGAAGCCAACCGAAACTTGAGCCAACCCAACGCGGGATAGCGATCACCCAGGAAGCAGCTAGGCGCTGGTACGCCCGTAACGAAAGGACTCAGAGAAAGTAAGCAGGGAGCGCAGATGGAGTTTTTCTTTATAGTCATTCTCGTCGCTGCAGCGCTTGCAGTGGCGAGCGTCAAGAAAAAACCGCAAAGCTACTACCGCAAGCGGCAATCCCCTACCTGGGCGGCGCCGGATCAAACACCGGCATTCCCGCACCCACCGAGCCAAGCAACTCCCCCAGCTCGACCACCGAGCAAGATTGCGCCAGACGGATTCCGCTATGACCCTGAAGGCGAATGGCCCTTCCAGAAGCGCAAGCTGATCACTGATACCGAACAGATACTGTTCGAACGTCTACGCGAAGCCCTCCCCGACTACCACATATTCACCCAGGTACAGCTATCCCAACTTGTAAGCATCAAGAAGGGACACAGCTTCAAACTTTGGTTTGCACGCACCAGCCGAATGAGTGTGGACTTTGTTGTAGTAGATAAAGAATTAAATACAGTAGCCGCCATCGAGCTTGATGACAAATCTCATTATATGGATGAAGATCGACACCAAGCAGATGCAAAGAAAGACAAGGTTCTAACTGCTGCCGGAATTAAGGTAATACGCTGGAGATGCGAAATAATGCCATCAAAAAACCAAATAGAGTTGGCATTTCCGGAGCTGGCAAAGCCAACAGAGCCGAGACAAACACGTGATTAAAAAAATCGAAAACTTAATATACGAATCAGATAGAGGCTGCGTAATAGTTGCAGCCGCGATATTGGATGAAATTCTTGCAGCAAAAATCAAGAGAGAAGCAAAAGCAAGGGGAATGTCTAATACAGCAATAAGTCGCATGATGGACATGAGCGGCCCACTATCAAATTTCTCCTCAAAAATATACATATGCAGGGCCTTTGGACTAATAGATGAAAATTGCTTTCACGATCTACTTATCACAAGAAAACTAAGGAATTCTTTTGCTCACGAGACTGATAATGCCAGTTTTTTAAACCCAACAACCTCAAAAAAAATAAGAAGCATGTATTTCGTTAAAGATTGCATGAAAAATGAGCACAAAGAAATACTGGCAAACTTACAGCCAAACAAAAACATAGAAACAGAAAACCCCAAAGATTGGAAGCTAATATCACAAGGCCTGCTCCCAATAGACAAGTCTATGTTTTGCGTAGCACTTCTTAAAATAGCATCAGCCTTAATGCAAAAGCAGAAAGATTGACAGACCATAAAAAGAGAACAATAAACTCAAAGCACCAACTAGAGCGAGTCAAAACAGAGAAGAAATAAATGAAAGAAAAGAAAAACGAGATAGACACCAACGAAAATAATGGGCTACTAGACACTCTTGCGCCAACGCTAATACTCATAGCAGCAGTAACCGCAGCAACATCAACAATAATAGCATACACACATTACTTCCCTGGCGAAGTAATAAGAAAGCACTCCACCTGGGGAGAGTTTGGAGATTTCTTTGGAGGCACTCTTAATCCAATATTCGGTTTTCTGACAATAATAGCCCTGCTAGTCACAATCAGAATTCAAATAAAGGAATTAAAACTAACACGAAAGGCAGCCATTGAATCCGCGGACGCCCTAAAAAAACAACACCAAGTCGCGCTAAGGCAATCATTAGAACAATCTTTTTTTAGGTTCTTAGAAGACATTAAAAACGACGAATTCATAAATCATATAAGGAAATCATGCTCCGAACTAAACAACATATTGTTTGAAATTATATACAAAGACGGCATAGAAGGTGCAGATAGAAAAATAACCATAGAAGAACTAAGAGAGCCAATCAGAAAAATCGCCGCAACCGGCTATATCAGCCAAGTCCTTATAGAAAAAACGATAACCCTTCTTGAGATCGCAGAAAAAATTGGTGGAGAAGAGAAGAGGCTTTATATAAAAATACTGCAAACTCACTACTCCCCACCACTCATATCCTTCATATATCACTTCACGACAATAGCAAGGCCGAGCAAAATAAAGATACTCAGGGACAGCAAGCTTATCAAGGGGGTATCTAAGCACTACATCTTTACACAAGAAGTAGCAAACATAATAGGAGGAGAAACAGAAAAAAACTTTAAAAAAGAAAGAGAGAATCTTATAGAAAAATACAAGCAAGACCTTGAACTTATCAATACAAGAAAGAGTCGTAGATAACTACCAACATCTACAGCGAGACTTGGAAGTAAGTTCGATGTACTCGACGAGCCGCCCTGCCCCGAAAGTGTCACAAACACAGCAAGGCACAGCGGATCAATGCGTCATAGCGAAGACGGCTACAGGCCGAATTGATTGGGGAAGCGGGCTACAGCGGGACAATGCAGAAGCCTCGACACGGGTTCAAATCCCCCCAGCTCCACAAAAAATCCTTTAAAAATCAGTCACTTAGCAAATAGCTACAGTGCCTTTTTTGTGCCTGATTGGGCTGAATTGGCTGGGTTATGCCAGCTTAATGACAGCCTTTGTAGTGAATATGTAGTGCCGGTCACTGGCACGCTTCCACCGCCGCTTCCAGGCGCTTCTCGTACCCCTTTCGCTGCAGCCGCTCGGCGCGTAGTGCGCGCATCTGCTCAGCAATCGACGCGCCGATGGGCAGCACGTCGACGGCGAACACCGCCCGTTTTACGCGCTCAGTGCGACACGGGATCTGCACCGGCACCTCGACGCGCACCACAACAGGCTCGGGCGGCTCAGCCACCTGGCCGGCGCAACCAACCAAAACCAGACATAAACCAATAGCCAGCCGCTTCATTGCGCACGCTCCCGCCGTAGCTCATCGTCGAATGCCTGGCTTGCAGCAGTGCAGGCATCGACGCCGGGCGGCGTTCGCTCCTGCATGACTGCCAGCGCCTGTTGGTCTGCCTGCTGAGCCTCTCCCTCCGCCTGCTGCTGCAGATCCTTGGCGCGAGCGGCTCGCTCCATCGCGCTGGCACGCAGGTCGGCCAGCGCCGCGTTCTGCTCGATCACTCGGCCGAGCAGAGTGGTGCGCGTCGCGCGGCAGGCCCCGAGCTTGCCAGCGTCCTCAGTGCGTGCCTGGCGCTCGGTGGCTAGGTCGCCCTGCAGACTGTTGACGCGGACCTGCTGCCCACTGGCTACAACAGCCAGAGCGAGCAACCACCAGGCCTAGGCTGGAACCACTGAAAGCCAGTTCACGCCGGCACCTGCACGCGCTCTTTCACCCAGCCATACAGGAAGGTGCGCTGAGTGCGGTTAGCCTCGGTCAACTCCAGATAGCGGTTGCCCTGGGTCGAGTTCAGGCCGCGCAGCAACACGCTCTCGCCTTCGCGGCCGCGCTTGGCCAGGAAGCGTTTCAGCGCGTCGATGCTCAATGGCCCCAGGCGACCGTCGACAAACAGATCTTGATAACCGCTATCAGGCAGGTTGAATCCGTTCAGCCAGCGCTGCAGGTATTCAGCTGCTCGGGCCGGCCCCATGTTCACCCCGGTGTCGATCACCTCAAGGCCGATGTTGGCGTTCACAGCCACCACTTGGTCGAACTTCGGTTCAGTCACGTAGCGCTTGAGGTAGATGGACTCTGCTACGTTGCGCGGCATTTCGCGCATATCGCCCTGGTAGCCGTTTGCTCGAGCAACTGCGACGGTGATGCCATACATTGTCTCGCCGCCACGGTCGTTCGGGTTATTGCTGTAGCCGCCCTCGGCCCGGATCACCTCAGCGATGATCCGCGTGATTGCAGGGTTCATGATTTTCTCCAGACACAAAAAAGCCCGCGCGGGGCGGGCATGAAGGGGAACTCAGTAATATTGAGAGGCGCAATCGCCCCTACATCAGCAGCGGGTGCCAGCCGGGGGCGATTGCATCGATCAGGCCGATTGCCAGGTACGCGAGAGCGAGAGCAGCGGCACAGAGAGTGAGGGCGGTTTTCACTGAGTCCATTCCTATCAGGGCCGCATCCTGCGGCAGTGATTCCAGTCTGCCACCACAATTAGACGTATGACAACCCTATCGCACGTACCGGCCTACCCACTCGCCCGCACGCCGACCCACATCAGCCAGGCCCTCCAGCGCGCAATCCCACTGGAGCGCAGCGCCTCGTGAAATACGCGATCGGCATCGGCGCGGCTCAGCTGGCCGGACGCATACAGCCAGCCGCTACGCTCGTCACGCTGTTGTCGATGCCGTTAAGCGCGTCGAGCTGCGACTGCGCCGCGGCCAGCTCCTCATCCAGGGCAGCCATAGCACGCTCATACTCAGTCGTGAGCTGGGACGAGACACCGCCGACTGCCGACGTTTGGCGCTGCAGTTGCTCCAGCAGCTTTTCGTCAGCTGTCAACTGCTTGCCGCTGATCGCCTGCAGATCAGCAACCAGGTTGGCAGTCCGCCCCTGCTCGCGCTCGAAATCGACCAGCGACCCGTAGATCCCGGTGTCGATGTTCGACGCCGCTGCAATAGCATCCTCCAATCCCGTAAACGAGGCCAGCGATTTGCCCGAACCACTCAGCGATAGCGGCCTGAATTTCCTCCTCGGTTTTGCCCTGCGTGCGGATCTGCGTGCGCGCCAACTTCAACCCTGACAGCGCGCTGTCCTCGATTGTGTAGCTCAGGGATTCGAACAGATCGAAAACACTATCAGCTGTAGCCGCATAGGTTTCGTCAAGCGCGGCCTGAACCTCGGGTTCGAGGTCGCGCCAGATCGTTTTTTTTCTTGCTGCTGCTGAACAATCCGCCCTTTTTCTTGCGGTACTCGAACTGGGCGGCGTCGAGCGCCCCGTCCTCGATGCCGAGGCCTATACCGTAATCCTTGGTTTTCCACGCGCCGCCAAAAAGCGCCTTGTTGAGCGTGTTGTGGATGCCCGAGACCAGCGCGCCACCGCTGAGGATTGAACCCCACTTGTCGCCGAAAATCGGGCTCAACAGTTTTTGTGCATCTTGCGCTGGCCTGACCACGCCGAAGTCGAGCGCCGCGGAGGCAGGGGGTCGATTGCAAAACTCGTGCGGGAAAGCTGGGTTTTTCTGATTTGATTCTCGTCTATCCGAACGCCGGCCTGGCCGAACTGATGACTGCCCAGTAGCGCCGCAAGAATCCAAGTCAGCGGGTTGGATGCCATGCCGCCAATAGTGCTACCAACCTTGGCGCCAATCCCCATCGCGCCACTCGCGCCCGCCGTAGTAGGCCCGGCTAGGCCAGGGGCCAGATAGGCGCCCTGCATCCCAACGCCAAAGTTCCCAATAGACGACATGCCCAGCATGTTGCCAAAGGTGGAAATATAAGCCCCCATGGTGCTGACCATGCCGGCCAGGCCGTTGGTATAAAGCGAGTAGGCATTTCGGGCAGTGTTCACGGCCTGCATACCCTGCTGCAGGCCAGACCCCCACCCGAAGACCCGCCCCCCAAAAAGCCACCCCAAACATCGCCGATGCCACCTGGCGTGTTGGTGCCAAGCACTTGATTGGCAAAGCTGACAGTAATCGGCTTGGTGATCGCCATATGAGCCAGCTCGGCCAGCGTCTGCTGAAAGCCCTTTTTAAGCCCGCTCCACAGATCATCGGAGTTATCAAAGACGTTACGCCAGGCATCGGCGAAGGCCTCGTCAACGCGATCAATCGCGCCCTGCGTAAATTGCGCCCACTGATCAGCAGCGCGCTGGTTGTTTTCGTACTCCTTGCCCAGCTGCTGCATTAGCTCAGCGTGCCGTTCCAGGGTCAGCGCGCCTTCGTCCAGGGCCTCATCCAGCACACGCTGTTCAGCAGCGTATTTGCGGGCTGCTGCCGCCGCCGAATTCAGACGGTCGTCAATGGCCTGCATGGCATCGGCGGCCTTCTTATAAGCCTGCTCGGCCTTCTCAACAGCAGCTTTATGCATCTCCCAGACCGAGTTAGACAGGTCTTTATTCAGCCCCTGAATGATTTTCTGCTACTGGGTGGCTGTGACCGACTTCTTGGCCAATGCGGCGTCTGCCGCCTTGACGCCTGCGGCATAGTCCTTCTGTGCCTTGGCGGCCGGGTCGTACTTCGCTATCAGTGCATCAATAGCGCGCAGCTCGTCATTGATGCCCTTGATGCTGCCTTTGCGCCCCTCGGTCGCTTTTGCGCGCGCATCCTGCGCCGCCTTCTGCGCCTCGGCGGCTTTCAGAATGGCCTTGGCTTCGTCCTCGGTGTACTTGCCGTGTTCCTCGATATGCCGCGTGGCCTGCTTGATCGGGTCGTTACCGTCCTCGATGGCAGCCGTGCGCTTCTCGATGGCGGCAATGTAGTCGCTGGCCGACTTGTTCAGCTGGCCAGGCGCCTCGGCTAGGCGGGGCTTAAGGTTCTTCAGCCGGGCCATCAGTGTTCGGCCTTCCGGCGCTCAACCCCGGTCCAATGCCCATCCCAGTCCACACGCAAGAAGGCGGCGACATTGCCGCGTGCCCGGTAGACCTGAACCATGACCACCAGCAGGATGACCACCAGCATTGGCGATACCGGCGCGACTGTCTGCAGGTAGAGAACCGACAGGCCTACCGACAGCGAGTAGCCACCAGAGGCGGCAGCCATCAGCCAAGCAAGCAGGGAATGCCCGAGCTTGTACTGTTGGCCTGGCTGCGGGCACCATGCGAAAATCCTGGCGCTGATCGCTGCGCAGATCGCGGCAGCGGCAAGAGTCCAGCAGTCCGGTGCAACAGCAACGACGATGCTACCCATTGCCACCTCCAGAGCCAGGACGGCTCAGTGCGTGGCGTGCCCAGCCGAGAGCCGCGCTTATCCAGCCCGGCATCTTCCCGCCTTTCACCCACTCGGCAACGCTGATCAGCACGGTGACGATCAGCGCAGCGGCAAGCAGTGCAGGAAGTCCGGAGAACTTGGTAAGGCTGCGGCCCATGAGTTCAGCCGCCACGAAGTAACCACCAACCCAGGACACGACCAGATAGGCCAGGCGCGACCAGATCGACAGGTCACGCGCCCAGGTCACGAAGAACAAGGCGCCGGCCCAAGCGCCGATCACGGCGTTTAGGTCGACCCTTGGAATAAGCGCGGCAGCACCAATGCCTAGGACACCGGGCACAGCTACTGCGGCCACGCTGCTTGGCTCTGCCATATTCTCCCCTCACACCACAAATTTGCTGTGTCACCACAAATTTGCTGTGTCACCACAAATTTGTTGTATTACCACGAATTTGTTGTATACTGGAGCCATCCAGACAACAGAGATGAGGTGATGAAGTTCAGCGAATTCAGGAGATGGCTTAAAGCCAACGGGGTGACCTTCGAAGCCGGCAAAGGAAGCCACTTCAAGATCACCGCACCAAACGGCAAGACGACGATCTTTGCGGATCACGGAGCCAAGGAAATGCCCGAACCAACCCGCAAAGCAATCATCAAGCAACTGGGGCTCTGAGAGCCCCTAAGCCGTATCGCTGGACGGCACCGAATCAAACGAAGTCATCCACTCATTACCGAGGGAAGCCATGTACAACTACGCAATCCGATTTGAACGAGACGACAGCGCACCAGGCTTGGCCGTGTTCTGCCGTGACCTTCCTGAACTGAACAGCTACGGCGACGACGAAGCGCACGCCCTGGCAGAGGCCGTGGACGCCATCGAGACCACCCTGTCGACCTATGTCGATCAGCGCCGCGCTATTCCGCAGGCCACCGCGCCAGAAGCTGGCGAGCACGTTGTGCACCTGCCGGCCGTAACCGTGGCGAAGATCGCGCTATGGAATGAGATGGTGGCTCAAGGTATGCGCAAGGCCGATCTATGCCGGCTGCTGGATCTGAGCCAGACCCAAGGTGACCGCCTGGTGGACTTCCTGCACAACACCAAAATGGAAGCGCTGGAGAATGCGCTTGCCAAGCTCGGCAAGCGCCTGGTCGTTCATCTAGAGGCAGCCTGAAAAGAAAAAGCCCAGCTCGATGGCTGGGCTTTTGACTCTATGATGCCGTCAGCACCCACATTTCTTATAGATCTCATTGCGTTTTGAGGAGAACGCAACCGGAACGGGTAGCCATCCTGCAGAACAACCATCTCAACTGGTCACCTAACCGAAGGCGGTAGCGTTTGGCGAACATGGTCGTAAATTGGTTTGATGCCAAGCCGCAAGAACACTTCATCGGCGTAGGAGATTGCGTGCTTTAACGCCCAGCTTGCACACCCTGCGCCGAGCCAACCATCTGCACGCATGCCGGCAGATCCTGGACGAGGCTGAAAACGACCGCTTATTTGATGGGGCAGCTTGCTTTCAAGAAAGTTTCCGACTCGAGCTGCTCCTGGAGTGCCAACATCGAAAAACTCAGCCTTGTAGTGCACCAGCTCATTGCGCAGTCGAATTGCTGTTGCGAGGTCTTGCCCAGGATTGCAGCTCTTTGAAATAGGCTCCTTCTGGGCAGCTCTAAGCAGAATTCCAAATTTCTCGGTAACGGTAGACTTCTGCACCGATGTCGATTCACCAAGGTCAGCTATGAGAGCTAATGAGCCGGGATCGATTGACGACAGATTTCCTCCGTTTTTCTGCGCGGCATCGGCAAACAGTTCATTTATAAGCGCCTCTAGAAACGCCACGGTTGTAAACAACGACGAGGCGGCGTAGCCAGCAATTAGAGTATCAAGATTTGCATTGAAAGACGCAGCCCCATAACGCCGCTCAAGCCTTTCTGCCCGACTGACGAAGTAACCAGCCACTCGAAGGTGCTGGATGGAATAATACGTCTGGCTAGAGATTGCGGAGACTATCACGAATGCCTAACGCTTGTTTTCAAAATAAACATACTGAAAGTTTCGACGTTAACTCGCTAAATCTTACATTCAAGAAAGTTACAAAAAAACCCGGTTGAATAACCGGGTTTTCATCATGAATAGCTATTCATCATCCTCGTCGAACTCTTCCTCCAGAGCTTCGAGAAGGTCATGTCCGTCCCAGGTGAGCTGATACAGAAGCGCGCTCGTCTCCCTCAAGAAACCACCGCCCACAAGTAGCTCCAAGTGGTACTGGAACTCCTCATGCTTCATTGCGCCAAATGGCTCGTCCTTGCTGTACACGGATCTCAGGTGACCTAGGTCCACCGGTTCCCGGTAGAGTAAGCCTGAACAGCGTCGAGAATTGCATGAACCTTGCGTGGATTCCGAATCATGATTTCGTCCTTGGTTGATAGATAATTCCGAGATTAGCAGAACGACACGCATAAAAAGCCCAGCACAATGGCCGGGCTCTTTCCTGCTTGGGCGTGTACCTGATCACGCACCAAACCGCAGGTTCGAAAACTACGCGGTCACTCGGCCACTGTCAAGCCCTAACCACCAGCCTCAACGCCAAGATTCAGACCACCCAGATGGCCGAGCAGCGCCGTAACGAGGTAGCCCAGGCGAAAGCCGAGGCCGATAAAGAGCGCGCTCGAGCACAGGGCGAAGCCGATGCAAAGCTGACGCTGGCCGAGGCCGACGCCAAGGCTATCGCCATCCGTGCTGAAGCGCTGCGCTCCAACCCTGACGTGGTGACGCTGAACGCCGTTGAGAAGTGGGACGGCAAGCTGCCCACCTACATGGCCAGCGGTTCCCCCCTGCCCTTTATCGGCGTCGGCAAGTAACCAGCACCGGGCGCCACGCTGCGGGCGCCTGGGCAACTCAGGAGATAAACATGGTCACCGCGCACGTCCCACTCAGGAATCCCGGCCCGGAAACCGAGCAGAACCCAGAGGCATACGCCGCCAAGAACCCATTCGACGATCCGGGCGCGCGCCTGGTCAAGTTGGGCATGGCTGACCTCGGCGAGCACTGTCAGCGAGCTACAGCGCCTTGCTTATGCCTGCGGACTGACGCTGAAGATCCGCGCCGTTGAGAACGCTCGAGAATGATCAGCCTGAAGCGTTACGAGCAGTGCGTTGCTATCGCCAACGACGAAAGCCGAGACCTGCGCGTCAGGGTAATCGCCCTGCGGATGGCAACCCGAGCGAAGACAGCAGCCCTTCACAGGGCGTTGCTCAATCATCCGCACATTCTGAAACAAGCCTTCGCCCCCGGGGCGCCGTTTTACGGCGTGCCGTCCTACACCATGCAGCCTGACGGCAGCATGAAGCGCAACGCGCCCGCCTTGGTTGTGCATAGCAGCGACGGCGGTCAGCGCATCGTCGAGCGAAGCGGGAGGAAACCATGACGCTTGCACAGTCGAAATTCGTCAACATCCTGCTCGGCTGCGCAGCCCTGGCCTTCTACATCCTAACTTAGGTGGCCTTGCACCAGTGGGATGATGCCAGGCAGGCGCTCGAGGACGCCGACAATAGTCCGGCAAGCCTGGTGCTGGGCGTGGTTGTCGGCGCGCCACAAAACGCAGACGAAGAAAACGTGGCGCGCGATAAGGCGCAGCTGATTGAGGCAAATCCTCTAGCTGGCTGGACGTTCTCGCGTAAGGATCAGGTGAAAGAAGACGACGTTGACCCTTTCACCCCAGAGGAACAGCGCGCCATCCTGGGTGTTCTGGATGGCCAGGCGCGCAATCTTGTGCAGTTCGCTTTCTGGACAGGCATGCGCACGAGCGAGCTCGTCGCCCTGGACTGGGGCGACATCGACTGGTTGAAAGGTGAGGCCTATGTTACCCGGGCAATGACGCAGGCGGCTGCGGGCGAAGCCGAGGTAACCAAGCCGCTATCGGGAAAACGGCGCATCAAGTTGCTAACCCCAGCCATGGAGGCCTTGGTGGCCCAAAAAGCACACACGTTCCTCGCGGGCAAAGAGGTGTTCCAGAACCCTCGCACGCTTGAGCGCTGGAAAGGCGATCAGCCGATCCGCAAGACCATGTGGGCGCACGCGGTCAGAAAATCTGGCGTACGGTACCGGCGACCGTACCAGACCCGGCACACCTTCGCCTCGATGATGCTCTCTGCTGGCGAGCATCCTATGTGGGTGGCGGGTCAGATGGGGCATAGTGACTGGACGATGATCGCCAGGGTTTATGGTCGGTGGATGCCATCGGCTGATGACTCTGCAGGTAGCAAGGCAACGCAACTCTGGAGCGGGGATCAAAGAAATGAAGAAGCAAGGACGGTTATCAAGATCTAGCGTAGGGGAATTTAGTGCCAGCGATTGGAAGTCGGAGGGGCACTCTTTGCTGCTTTTTTCGAAGACACTTCGCATTCAGTGGTTGCTGAAAAGGCGCAGATTGATACGAAGGTTGCGAGAAGAAAACTTCGGCACTGTCGGACATTTATCAGTAGACCTTGACCTCATACAGCACGATCAGGCTCTGGTGAAATCATCGACACTCTTGATCGGATACGCCATTGAAATGTATCTAAAGGCAGGCCTGGCTAATTCATTGATCGGCTGCCCGGAAGAATTGTTCTCGTGTTTGTCTCGAAAATTTTCGCACGATTACACAGCCATAGCCGAGTTTATAGGCTTTCCAACTGACCGGGTGATCCTTGAGGATCTTTCCGCGTTGAGCAGTGCCGTCCAATTTGATGCGAGATACCCTATATCCGCTGCTAATAACGAAGACTACATAAATAAAACGAATGAAAGGCGACAACGGCTGGCTGACAACACCAGATACAAGAGATACAGATTGCTTGCCAAAAGCCTCGACCATTACACCTATAAGATGCTTGGCTCAACGAAAAACCCTCTGAGTACTGGATGGGTGACTTCGACGGAGATGGTTACCTCTGTTACCGCATGGGCGGCTGTATACCCCCAAGAATCACCTACAAGTTAGGCTCTACAAGTACTCGGTCAGTTTCCAGCCTGGCTGAACTCAAGGCGCTCGTAGTGGGCTCTAACGCGGTACTGACGAACATCTGGGACGCAGCTGAAGTCCACGAACACATCGGGGCGGGAAGGAAGAGCAAGCTTCAGAAAATCCAGAAATGACAGCGTTATGACAGCTTCAGCCCTAGAGGCCGCGAAAACACTGGACTAGACGCCAGTTCAAATCCCCCCGGCTCCACCAATTGAAGCAAGCATAAACCCCTGACTTTCCTAGAGAATTTCAGGGGTTTTGTGTTTTCAGGCCCGTCATTTTTCAAGAGGGCTAGCGACAGGCTACGAGGTAGGACCTAAGCAGATAGCGCCCGGCGCTTGCAGCGTGCCCCGGCAAATCGATACCATGCGAACAATTCTCAATTAAACTTGAGTATCGACTCCTCCATCGCGAGTGTGCGCATGCCTGCGGCCGAGCCCCCTTTCCAGCAAGCGATCCATGAGCTGTACAGCGACCATCATGGTTGGCTGTTCGCCTGGTTACGGCGCAAGCTTGGCTGCTCTCATAACGCCGCCGATCTGGCGCAGGACACCTTTGCCCGCATTCTTTCTTCGCGCGAGGTGCTCGGCAGCATTCGCGAGCCACGTGCCTTTCTGACGACGACGGCGCGCCGTCTGGTGATCGACCAGTCACGCCGCAAACAGATCGAAGAAGCCTATCTACGTGAACTAACGCTGACCGCCGAAAGCCTTTCGGGTTACCAGTCGCCCGAGCAGATTCTCACCACGCTCGAAGCCCTGGAGCAGATCGCATTCGTGCTGGAAGAGCTCAGCGCCAAACAGCGCCAGGCCTTCCTGCTCTATTTTCTCGATGGCCAAAGCCAGGCCGATATTGCCGTGCAGATGGGTATTTCCGAGCGCATGGTGCGCAAGCATCTACTGCAGGCGTTGCTGCAGTGCAGCAATGCGTTGGAAGTCTGAGCACGCGCATGAGCAACCTCGAGCCGATCAATGAGCGAGCCGCCGATTGGCTGATCCGGCTCAATGAGCCCGGTGCCGACGAGCGACTGGCAGCCGAATTCGACGCCTGGAAACGCAGCGACGCTCGCCACGCTGCAGCGGCCGAGCGGCTACAGGGCTTTATCGGGCAGATGTCTGCACTGCGTGCGCAAAAGGCCTCGGTGCATGCCGCGCTCGATGCCGCCTTCACCAGCCGCAAGCGCAGCTACCGCGGCAAGCGCGCGGCCACCGCCCTGATGCTGCTGGCGCTGCTGCCGGCCTGGGCGCTCTGGCGTAGCGAGCTACCCGGCTACCTGCTTGCCGACCTGCGCACCCAGCCCGGTCAATGGCTGGTGCACGAGCTAGCCGATCAGTCGCGGGTGACCCTCAACGGCAACAGCGCCCTGGACCTGCAGTACGACGGTCGGCAGCGACGCATTCGCCTGCTACGCGGCGAAGTGCTGGTCGACGTCGCCCATGACTCGAGCCGCCCCTTTATCGTCGAGACCGAGCAGGGCGAAATCCGTGCGCTGGGCACCCGCTTCGTGGTCGCCCGGGCAGAAGGCGTGACCCTGGTGACCATGCTCGAATCGCGCGTGGCAGCGACCGCCAGCGACAACCCGCAGGCGCTGGAGGTCAATGCCGGCGAGCAGGCGCGCATCACCCGCGACGACGTGCAACTGACGGCGACCGTGGACACCCGCAGCGTCGAGGACGCCTGGCGTCACCATCAACTGGTGGTCAAGGACCAGCCGCTGCCAGCGGTACTCGATCAACTGGCCAGGCAGTTTCCAGGGCATATGCAGTTCGACCGCGAGGCGCTGGCGGACCTGCGCGTATCCGCGGTGCTGCCGCTGGATGATAGCGACCGTGCCCTGAATCTGCTCGCCGAGGCACTGCCACTGCAGGTTCGCGAATTCAGCCCATGGCTGAGAGTGATCAGCCGCGCCCGCTGAAGCGGCAGCAAAAAAAATCGCATGATCGGGTTCCGGGTTTTGCGCCTGGCCCGTCAAGGACGATAGACACCAAAAAAACACGGGATCCTATCGATCATGCGCACCTCCGCCGCGCCCTTTGGCTACGCTGTCACGCCCCTTGCCCTGGCCGTTCATCTGACCTTCGCCGGGCTGCTGGGCACCCTTGCCGTCATGCCTGCACCCGCTCACGCTGCCGAGCAGACGCACACCCACTACGACATCGAAGCCGGCCCCCTGGCGGAGGTGCTGAGCCGTTTCGCGCAGCAGGCCGGCGTGCCCCTGGCGTTCGAGCCGCAGCGCCTCGCCGATCTGCAAAGCCCGGGCCTGCACGGGCGGTACGACATCGACGCAGGCTTCGCCACCCTGCTGCGAGGCAGCGGTTACTCAGCCCGCATGGGGACCAACGGTTACGTCCTGGTTCGCCAGAGCGACAGCCTGGAGCTGAGCGCCACGACCGTGATCGGCGCCAACGAGGAACACCCCAACGAATATGTGGCTGGCTACGTGGCCAAACGCAACATGAGCGCTACCAAGACCGACACGCCGATCACCGAAACGCCTCAGTCGCTGTCGGTGGTGACTAGCGACGAGGTCCGCGACCGCCAGTCGGAAACGCTGGGCCAGGCGCTGAGTTATACGCCTGGGCTCACCAGCAGCTCGACCGCTTTCAACCGCACCGCGGACCGCTTCCGCATCCGCGGCTTCGGGGTCGAATCCGGCACCGGCGGCTCGCTGCGCGACGGCCTGCGCCTGCAGAACAACTCCTACGACGGCATTCAGGAACCTTATGGCCTGGAGCGCGTCGAGGTCATTCGCGGCGCTGCCTCGGTGCTCTACGGCCAGCTTTCGCCTGGCGGCATGATCAATGGCATCAGCAAGCGCCCGACCGAAACGCCCTTCCATGAGCTGAACCTGCAAGCGGGCTCCCACGACCGCAAGCAACTTTCTGCAGACTTCAGCGGCCCGTTGGCCGGTAGCGACACCCTGAGCTATCGCCTGACTCTGCTCAGTCGCAACAGCGACACCCAACAGGATCATATCAACGACGACAAGTTCTACATCGCTCCGGCGCTGACCTGGCGACCCAACGAAGACACCTCGCTCACCCTGCTGTCCTTCTACCAGAAGACCGATACGCGTTTCCCCGCGCCCCTGCCCTACCAGTTGGTCAAGGGCGTGGGTGACGGCGCGTTCAAGATCGGTCGCCACGATTTCATCGGCGAGCCGGACTACGACGACATGAACGGCGAGATGTCGACCCTGGGCTACGAATTTCAACACCACTTCAACGAAAACTTCACGCTCAACCATAAGCTGCGTTATTACGAAACCGACGTGCAGTGGAGCTACCTGCAAATTCAACCGTCTGCCGCTGCCATCAACCTTGCTGCAAACACCGGCACACTGTTGCGCCGTTACAGTGACCGCCACGAACGCGCACGGACATGGGCCAGCGATACCAATATCGAGTCGAAATGGCAGCTCGGCGATGTCGAACACACAGTTCTCGTAGGCTTCGATGGCTATGACACTTCCTATGACTCACATAATTTCCGGGGCACCCCTACCAACACTCCAAGCCTGGATCTGACTCGTTATAACTACGGTCAGCCAGTGGTCGTCGACAAAAGCCGCGCAGCGGATCGCGGATCGCAGCTCGATACTCGACAGAAAGGTCTCTATCTGCAGGATCAGATCAAGTTCGACGACAAGTGGATTCTAGTGTTGGGTGGCCGCCACGATTGGGCTGACCAACATCAGACGGCGCATCGCAATGATGCCAAGGCCAGCCAAAGCGACGAAGCCACCACCTGGCGCGCCGGCCTGGTCTACCTGGCGGACAACGGCCTGGCGCCCTATATCAGCTACAGCGAGTCGTTCTTCCCTGTTTCTGTCGCAGAAGTCACTGGCCAAAACTTCGCCCCCACCGAAGGCAAGCAATACGAAGTGGGCATGCGCTATCAGCCCAAGGACAGCAATCTGCTACTCAGTGCAGCCATCTATGAACTGACCCAAACCAACGTGCTGACCTTCGATAGCAATGACGATCCGAGACAGACCGGCGAGGTTCGCTCGCGCGGCCTGGAACTGGAGGCCAAAGCGGATGTGACCGAAGCGCTAAGCCTCATTGCCTCCTACGCTTACACCGATGCCCGCACCATCAAAAGCGCCATTGCCACAGAAGTCGGCCAACGCACCGATGATACGCCTTACCACCAGGCCGCCCTGTGGACCAGCTACGACTTCGTCAACTGGGGTATTCCGCAACTGACCATAGGCGCCGGCGCTCGCTACATGGGTACAACCCAGGCCTCACTGATGGACTCGCCCATGCCGGCCTATACCCTGTTCGACGCCATGGCGCGCTACCAGATCGACGATCACTGGGCCGTGACCGTCAACGCCAGCAACCTGACCGACAAGCGCTACGCGCAGTGCGGGACCTCCACCTGTCACTACGGTGACGAGCGACAGGTGGTGAGCACGGTGAGCTATCGCTGGTAACGAGCACAGCCGGCAAAATCGGGCAAGGCTGCCAGTTCGAGCCGCTCAGGCCACAAGCGTGAACAAGCCCCTAAAGATCGACACTTCAGGGGCTTTTCGCTGGTCACGCCGCCTCGATTACGAGGCGATCGATGCCAATCGGCGATAACTTGATGACACGACGCCTGCCTTATCCGATCCAGCACGCCAGCACGAAAACCCGGATAATGGCGGCCATCTCGTTTCGCTCGCTGGTATTGCCTCATGGAAATCAAGGTCAACTTTCTCGACAACCTTCGCCTCGAAGCCAAGTTCGATGACTTCACGGTGATCGCCGATCAGCCGATCCGCTACAAGGGCGACGGTTCGGCGCCGGGGCCGTTCGACTATTTCCTGGCCTCCTCGGCGCTGTGCGCGGCGTACTTCGTCAAGCTGTACTGCCAGACGCGCGACATTCCCACCGAGAACATCCGCCTGTCGCAGAACAACATCGTCGACCCGGAAAACCGCTACGCGCAGATCTTCAAGATCCAGGTCGAACTGCCGGCGGACATTTCCGAGAAAGACCGCCAAGGCATCCTGCGCTCCATCGATCGCTGCACGGTGAAGAAGGTGGTGCAGCAGGGTCCCGAATTCATCATCGAGGAAGTCGACAACCTCGACGCCGATGCCCAGGCGCTGCTGATGCCGGTGAGTGACACCACCACCTACATCCCGGGCAAGGACCTGCCGCTGGAGCAGACCATCGCCAACATGTCGGGCATCCTCGCCGAGCTGGGGATGAAGATCGAGATCGCCTCCTGGCGCAACATCGTGCCCAACGTCTGGTCGCTGCATATCCGCGACGCGCAGTCGAACCTGTGCTTCACCAACGGCAAGGGTTCGACCAAGGAGAGCGCCCTGGCCTCGGCGCTGGGCGAGTTCATCGAGCGGCTGAACTGCAACTTCTTCTACAACGACCAGTTCTGGGGTGAGGACATCGCGGGCGCCGAGTTCGTCCATTACCCCAACGAGCGCTGGTTCAAGCCGGGGACGAAGGATGCGCTGCCCGAGGAGATCCTCGACGAGCACTGCCGGGCCATCTTCGATCCGGACGGCGAGCTGCGCGCCTCGCACCTGTTCGACACCAACTCGGGCAACACCGCGCGCGGCGTCTGCTCGCTGCCGTTCGTGCGCCAGAGCGATGGCCAGACGGTGTACTTTCCCAGCAACCTGATCGAGAACCTGTACCTGTCCAACGGCATGAGCGCCGGCAACACACTGGCCGAGGCGCAGGTGCAGTGCCTGTCGGAGATCTTCGAGCGGGCGGTGAAGCGCGAAATCCTCGAAGGCGAGCTGTGTCTGCCGGATGTGCCGCAGGAGGTGCTGGCCAAGTATCCGGGCATCGTTGCCGGTATCCAGGGCCTGGAGGAACAAGGCTTTCCGGTGCTGGTGAAAGACGCCTCGCTGGGCGGTGAATTCCCGGTGATGTGCGTGACCCTGATGAACCCGCGCACCGGCGGCGTGTTCGCCTCCTTCGGCGCGCACCCGAGCTTCGAGGTGGCGCTGGAGCGCAGCCTTACCGAACTGCTGCAGGGCCGCAGCTTCGAGGGCCTCAACGACCTGCCGCAACCGACCTTCGACAGCCTGGCGCTGACCGAGCCGAACAACTTCGTCGAGCACTTCATCGACTCCAGCGGTGTGGTGTCCTGGCGCTTCTTCGGCGCCACCCCGGATTTCGAATTCGTCGAGTGGGATTTTTCCGGCGAAGGCGCCGACTCCAACGAGCAGGAAGCCGCGACCCTGTTCGGCATCCTCGAGGACATGGACAAGGAAGTCTACGTGGCCACCTATGACGACCTCGGCGCCAGCGCCTGCCGCATCCTGGTGCCGGGTTATTCGGAGATCTACCCGGTCGAGGACCTGATCTGGGACAACACCAACAAGGCGCTGCTGTTTCGCAAGGACATTCTCAATCTGCACGCTCTGAGCGACCGCGAACTCAAGTCACTGCTGCGCAACCTCAACAACACCGAGGTCGACGACTACACCGACATCACCACGCTGATCGGTATCGAGTTCGACGACAACACGGTGTGGGGCCAGCTGACCATCCTCGAGCTGAAGCTCTTGATCAACCTGGCGCTGAAGAAATACGACGACGCCAAGGAGCTGGTCGAGGCCTTCCTGCAGTACAACGACAACACCGTCGAGCGCGGCCTGTTCTACCAGGCGGTCAACGCGGTGCTGGAGATCCAGCTGGACGACGAGCTGGAGCTGGCCGACTACGAGCACAACCTGCGGCGCATGTTCGGCAACGAGCGCATGGACGCGGTGATCGGCTCGGTGGAGGGCAGCGTGCGCTTCCATGGTCTGACACCGACCAGCATGAAGCTCGAAGGCCTGGACAAGCACCTGCGCCTGATCGACAGCTACAAGAAACTGCACGCCGCCCGCGCCAGGGCGGCGGGCCTGGCCGGCTGAGCAATCGCCCGTACCGAATCGCGGCCTTCGTTCTAGTCCGCCGCCTGCGCGACTGCCTGCACCTGGCGGCGGAACCAGCTGCGCAACGGGTCGGCGTGGGTGCGTTCGTGCCAGATCTGCATCACCTCGACACGCGGCAACTCCAGCGGTAGCGGATGCATGCGCAGCTCGGGGTCCCTAGCGACCGCCTCCTGCGCCAGCGAGCGCAGGCAGGTGAGCAGCAGGTCGCTGCCGCGCAGCAGGCGCGGCGGGGCAACGAAGCTGGACAGCCCGGCAGCGATCCGCCGCTGCAGCCCCCGTTGCTGCAACGCCCTGTCCACCAGCCCCTCGAGATCCCCAGTCAGCGTGGTGATCAGATGCTCGCAGGCGACGAAACTCTGCAGATCCAGGCCGCTCGCAAGGCGTGGGTTGTCATGCGCGGCGAGCACGACGAAGTCCTCGCTGAGCAGACGCTGCTGATGGAAAGTGCCCGGCAGGTCCTTGTAGAAGCCGGCGATGGCCAAGTCGCAGGTACCCTTCTCCAGCTCGTCACGCGGTAGCTGGCCACGGGTGTTGTGGGTGACCAGCACCAGGTTCGGTGCCTGCTGGCGCAGAATCGGCAGCAGCCTGGGCAGCAGGGTCTGCTCGATGTAGTCAGTGCTGTAGAGATGCAAGCGCTCGACACGCCCGAGAAAGTCCTGCCCATCGCAGCGCTCGTAGAACCCCTCCAGTTCCCCCACCAGGCGCTGAACCTGCGGCGCCAGCTCATGGGCCCGCGGCGTCGGTGTCAACCCTCGCGGCGCGCGCACGAACAGCGGGTCACCGAACTGATGCCGCAGTTTGTTCAGCAGTGGCTCAGGGCGGGCTGACTCAGCGCCATGCGTTCGGCCGCCAGCGAGGCGTTGCGCTCCTGATAGAGCACATGGAAGACCAGCAGCAGATTCAGGTCCTTCTTGGCGATATTCATTTTTTGAATTCCTGAAATAAGCGCTTTCGAATTTTAGAATCATATCGCCTTGCCTAGGATGGGGCCTGAAAACCCGTTGCCCATGGAGATCAGCATGACAATAGGCATCTTCGCCACCATCACGCCCCAACCCCAGCACCGTGAAGCGGTGGAGCAGGCGCTGCGCCTGATGGTGCAGCACTCGAGGGCCGAGGCCGGCAACCTGCGTTACGACCTGTTCCTGCGCGACGACGGCCAGGCCTTCGACCTGTTCGAACTCTACATCGACGAGACCGCCGTCGATGCCCATCGCCAGAGCGCCCACTACCAGCACTATCGCGCCGCCACGGCCGACTGGCTGAGCGCCCCCACCCAGGTGCGCGTGGTTCACGCCCTGGACCTGGCCCCCTTTTCCCAATCAGGAGAACGATCATGAGCAAGAAGACCACCCTCGCCGTCGCCGTTGCCGGCTCCCTGCTGGCAGGCAGCGCCCTGGCTGCCGGCAAGGGCGAAGTACTGGTGCTGTTGTCGAGCGAAACGCAACTGCCACTCAAGGATGGCAAGCAGTACACCACCGGGTTCTACCTCAACGAGTTCGGCGTCCCCGCCGACCATCTGCTCAAGGCGGGCTACGAACTGGTGCTGGTCACGCCCAAGGGCAATGCCCCGCGTGTCGATGAGAACTCGGTAACCCCGCAGTACTTCGGCGGCGACGAGCAGGAGATGCAGCGCATCCGCAGCCTGGTGGAAAACCTGCCGGGCATCGACGACACGCTGTCGCTCAAGGAAGTGCTCGAGGGTGATCTGCAGCGCTACGCTGGCCTGCTGATTCCCGGCGGTCATGCGCCGCTGATCGACCTGGCCAACAACCCCGAGGTCGGCGCCCTGCTGCGTCACTTCCACCAGGCCGGCAAGCCCACTGCCGCCATCTGCCACGGCCCGATCGCCCTGCTCTCGGCGCAGCGCGACCCGGCGGCCTACCATGCGGCCTTGGCCAATGGCGAAACACCGGCAGCGGCTGACTGGATCTATCAGGGTTACCGCATGACCATCTTCTCCACCCCGGAAGAGCAGGTTTTCGAACAGTCGCTGCAAGGTGAACGCATCCTGTTCTACCCGGCCACCGCGATGGAAAGCGCGGGCGGCGAGCTGAGCTACGCCGAGGCCTGGGCGCCGAACGTGGTCGTGGATCGCGAGCTGATCACCGGGCAGAACCCCTTCTCCGACCATGCGCTGGGGACGAAACTGGTGCAGATGCTCGACGCCAGGAGCCAGCAGGCGCAGTGAAGCCCGAACCGCCAGGGCGGCGCCATCGTGCATCGGCCTGGCGGTTCGCAGATGGCCTCACCGCAAACCGAATTAGTCCTTACAATCGGCGGCATTCACATCCTTCACAGGCGTGGCATGCAACCGAACCAGCCGTCCCACTCCATCGCCGCGCTGATGCTCGCCGCGGGTTACAGCCGCCGCTTCGGTGCCGACAAGCGCCGGCTCGTGCTCGCCGATGGCCGCTCGCTGCTGGCGGCCAGCCTGGCTCTGCCTTGTTCGATGCTCGAAGACGTCTGGCTGGTGCTGCGTCCGGACGAAGCGCTGACAGAGCTTGAGCTGCCAAAGGGCGTGCATATCGTGCAGAACCCGGCCACCGCCCAGGGCATGGGCCATAGCCTGGCCGCAGGGGCCGAGCGCCTGCTGGCCGAATCGCGCGCTGGCGCCGTGGCGATCTTTCTTGCCGATATGCCGTCGATTCGTCGACACAGCCTCGAGGCGCTGATGGCCTGCGCCGCCCCGGACCGCATCGTGCTGCCCAGCCATCAGGGCAAACGCGGTCATCCGGTAGTGTTCGGCCGCCATTTCTGGCCGCAGCTCTCGGCGCTTGCTGGCGATACTGGCGCTCGTGAGGTATTGCAGCAGCATGCTGAGGCCGTGCGTATCGTCGAGCTGGACGACCCAGGCGTACTGCAGGATATCGACACCCCGGCCGACCTGATTCGGTTCTAGGTCCGCAGGCTCGCCACAATGCAGACGGCGGGTTTCACCCGCCCAACTGCCCGGCCTGATGCAACAGCACCTCACTCAAGGCCTGCGCCGCGCTGGACAGCTGGCGCCCGGCCAGGTGCAGCAGGCCGACACGCCGCGTGACCTGCGGCTCACCCAGCGGCAGACAGCGCGCGCCCAACTCCTCCATCTGCTGCCGACACAGCTGCGGCACCGCGCTGACGCCCAGACCTTCGGCGACCATGCGCCCTACCGTGACCAGCTGATGGCTCTCGAACGCCACCGGCAGCCTGCCGTGGCGGGCGATCACGCTGTCTTCCAGCAGCAGGCGCACAGCCGAGGGCCGCTGCAGGGTGATGAAGGGCCGGTCGAGCAGATCCACCCAGCTCAAGGCCTCGCGCTCGGCCAGCTCGCTGTCGGCCGGCACCACCGCGACGAAGCGATCCTCGTACAGCGGCGTGAACTGCAAGCCGTCGAGGGTCGCCGGCTCGAAGGCGATGCCCAGCTCGACGCGGCCGTCGCGCACCATTTCAATCACCTGTTCGTTGATCACGTCGTGCACCGCCACGTTGACCCGCGGGTAGGCGTCACGGAACGCGCGCAGCGCTGCCGGCAGGCGATTGCCGGCGAACGACGGCATGGCCGCCACCGCCACCTTGCCCATTTGCAGGGTGAAGTGCTGGCGCAGCAGGTCCTCGGCGTTGTCCCAGTCGGCCAGCAGACGCACGGCGATGGGCAGCAACGTCTCGCCCTCCGGCGTCAGCGCCACGCTGCGGGTGGTGCGCACCAGCAACTGGCCACCAAGCGATTGCTCCAGGTTCTTGATCGCCAGGCTCAGCGCCGGCTGCGACAGGTGCAGGCGCTCGCAGGCCTGGGCGAAGCTCAGGCTCTGCGCCACGGCGAGAAAGGCGCGTAGCTGCTTGACGGTCATTAATTTATTTACCTGATCAATCAAGAGGAAAAACAAACTTAACAAATAAGCCTGTAGCGCAGAAGCTTGGCCCAAACAGATAACAACAAGAGGCAGCCCCGAATGAGCGGACTCGACAAACGCGTCGGCAGCTATGCAGAAGCCCTGGACGGCCTGCAGGACGGCATGACTGTACTGGCCGGCGGTTTTGGCCTGTGCGGCATCCCCGAAAATCTGATCAATGAGATCCGCCGTCGAGGCGTGCGCGATCTGACTGTGGTGTCCAACAACTGCGGCGTCGACGGCTTCGGCCTCGGCGTGCTATTGGAAGACCGGCAGATCCGCAAGATGATCGCCTCCTACGTGGGCGAGAACGCCCTGTTCGAGCAGCAGCTGCTCTCCGGCGAGCTGGAAGTCGAACTCACCCCGCAGGGCACCCTGGCCGAGAAGCTGCGCGCCGGCGGCGCCGGCATCCCTGCCTTCTTCACCGCCACCGGCTACGGCACCCCGGTCGCCGAAGGCAAGGAGGCGCGCGAAATCAACGGCCGCCACTACATCCTCGAACCGGCCATCACCGGCGACTTCGCCATCGTCAAGGGCTGGAAGGCCGACCACTTCGGCAACGTGGTCTACCGCCACACCGCGCAGAACTTCAATCCGGTGGTCGCCACCGCCGGACGCATCACCGTGGTCGAGGTCGAGGAGATCGTCGAGCCCGGTGAACTCGACCCGACGCAGATTCACACCCCCGGCATCTATGTCGACCGGCTGATCTGCGGCAGCTTCGAGAAACGCATCGAAAAACGCACCCTGCGCAGCTGAGGACAAGAGCATGGCACTGACCCGTGAACAAATGGCCCAGCGCGTGGCCCGCGAGCTGCAGGACGGCTTCTACGTCAACCTCGGCATCGGCATTCCCACCCTGGTCGCCAACTACGTACCCGAAGGCATGCAGGTGATGCTGCAGTCGGAGAACGGCCTGCTCGGCATGGGCGCCTTCCCGACGGAAGACGAAGTGGACGCCGACATGATCAACGCCGGCAAGCAGACCGTCACCGCGATCAAGGGCGCGGCGATCTTCGACTCGTCGCAGTCCTTCGCCATGATTCGTGGCGGCCATGTCGACCTGACCGTGCTCGGCGCCTTCGAGGTGGACGTGCGCGGCAACATCGCGTCCTGGATGATCCCCGGCAAGCTGGTCAAGGGCATGGGCGGCGCCATGGACCTGGTGGCCGGTGCCGACAACATCATCGTCACCATGACCCACGCCTCCAAGGACGGCGAATCCAAGCTGCTGGAGCATTGCAGCCTGCCGCTGACCGGCTGTGGCTGCATCCGCAAGGTGCTGACCGACTTGGCCTATCTGGAGATCGAGAACAACGCCTTCATCCTGCGCGAACGCGCGCCAGGGGTGAGCGTCGAGGAAATCGTGGCCAAGACTGCCGGCAAGCTGATCGTCCCCGAACACGTGCCGGAAATGAGCTTCTAAGTTGTCTACCGTTCTGTAGGCGCCACCACGCACGGCGCCTACAGAGCGTTTTCTACATTGTGGGAGGGGCTTTAGCCGCGACAAGGAAGGCTCGCCGCTAAAGCGCCTCCCACAATACGCGGCCCACCCGCCAAGAGGATTTCCCATGCAAGACGTCGTCATCGTCGCCGCCACACGCACCGCCATCGGCAGCTTCCAGGGCAGCCTGGCCGAGATTCCCGCCCCAGAACTCGGCGCCATTGTCATCAAGCGCCTGCTCGAACAAACCGGCCTCGACGCCGCTCAGATCGATGAAGTCATCCTCGGTCAGGTGCTCACCGCAGGCTCCGGGCAGAACCCCGCACGCCAGGCCGCCATTCGCGCCGGCCTGCCGCATGCCGTGCCGGCCATGACCCTGAACAAGGTCTGCGGCTCTGGCCTCAAGGCCCTGCACCTGGCCACCCAGGCCATTCGCTGTGGCGATGCCGAGGTGGTGATCGCCGGCGGGATGGAGAACATGAGCCTGGCGCCCTACGTGCTGCCCAAGGCCCGCACCGGCCTGCGCATGGGCCACGCCCAGATGCTCGACAGCATGATCGTCGACGGCCTGTGGGATGCCTTCAACGACTACCACATGGGCATCACCGCCGAGAATCTGGTGGAGAAATACGGCATCAGCCGTGAAGCGCAGGACGCCTTCGCCGCCGAGTCGCAGCGCAAGGCCGTGGCCGCTATCGAAGCCGGTCGTTTCGATGCCGAGATCACTCCAGTGCTGATCCCGCAACGCAAGGGCGACCCCGTCGCCTTCACCCGTGACGAGCAGCCACGTGCCGGTACCACCGCCGAATCCCTGGCCAAGCTCAAGCCGGCGTTCAGGAAGGATGGCAGCGTCACCGCCGGTAATGCCTCCAGCCTTAACGACGGCGCCGCCGCCGTACTGCTGATGAGCGCGGCCAAGGCGCACGAGCTGGGCCTGCCGGTGCTGGCGAAGATTGCCGGCTACGCCAACGCCGGTGTCGACCCGGCGATCATGGGTATCGCCCCGGTGTCGGCCACCCGTCGCTGCCTGGACAAGGCCGGCTGGAGCCTGGCCGATCTGGACCTGATCGAAGCCAACGAGGCCTTCGCCGCCCAGGCGCTGTCGGTCGGCCAGGAGCTGGGCTGGGACGCCGACAAGGTCAACGTCAACGGTGGCGCCATCGCTCTGGGCCATCCCATCGGCGCCTCGGGCTGCCGCGTACTGGTGACCCTGCTGCACGAGATGATCCGCCGCGACGCCAAGAAGGGTCTGGCCACCCTGTGCATCGGCGGCGGTCAGGGCGTGGCGCTGGCTATCGAGCGCGTCTGAGCGCCGGACAATCGCCGCTGAAGCGCCTCCCACACTGCCCGCCTGGCTCCTGTGGGAGGGGCTTTAGCCGCGACGATTTATAACGAGGTAGCCCGGATGCAATCCGGGCCACGCAAACAGCTCGGCCTCGGCCGGGCTTTGTCATATCCACTGCAACACCCAGGCTTAGCCAACCTCCAAATGCCTGGTCAAAGCCCTTACACAACCATAAGAAAGAGGCACCTTCGATGTTCAACTCCCTCACCCGCATGAGCGTGAGCCTGGTACAGAAATACCTGCCCTCGCCTTTCGTGTTTTCTGCGCTCCTGACCCTCGGAGTGCTGCTTGCCGGCATTCTCTCCACCGGCCAGTCGCTACCGGCCATGGTCCAGCACTGGAGCGGCGGCTTCTGGACGCTGCTCGGCTTCGCCATGCAGATGGCGCTGATCTTCGTCACCGGCCACGCTCTGGCCAGCGCGCCGATCATCAACCGCCAGCTCGACCGCCTGGCCGCGATCGCGCGCACGCCGGGCCAGGCGATCGTCATGGTCACCCTGGTGGCGCTGGTGGGCTGCTGGGTCAACTGGGGCTTCGGCCTGGTGATCGGCGCGGTGTTCGCCCGCGCCCTGGCGCGCAAGGTCGCAGGCGTCGACTACCCGCTGCTGGTGGCCTCGGCCTACTCGGGCTTTCTGGTCTGGCACGGCGGCCTGGCCGGTTCGGTGCCGCTGTCCATGGCCACCGGCGGGCCCGATCTGGCGCGCATCACTGCCGGCGTGCTGACCGAACCAGTGAGCATCATGCAGACCCTGTTCAGCCCGCTGAACCTGACCATCGTTGCGCTGCTGGCGATCGGCCTGCCGCTGCTCAACCGCGCCATGCATCCGCGTCAGGGCGCCAAGGTGGCCGACCCGGCCAAGCTGGTGGAATCGCAGGCCGAGCTGCCGGCCCGTGAAACCCCGGCACAACGCCTGGACGACAGCCGCATCCTGGGTCTGGCGCTGGTGGCCATGGCCGGCATCTACCTGTTCAACCACTTCGCCAGCAAGGGCTTCGTGCTCGGTCTGGACGTGGTCATCGCCATCTTTCTGTTCAGCGGCCTGCTGATGCACGGCACCCCGGAGCGTTACATGCGTGCGGTGGACGAGAGCGTGCGCGGCATCGGCGGCATCGTCCTGCTGTTTCCCTTCTACGCCGGGATCATGGGCATGATGATGGGCGCCAACGCCGACGGCATCTCCCTCGGCCGGCAGATCACCGAGGCGTTCATTTCCTGGTCGTCGGCCGACACCTTCCCGCTGCTGGCCTTTCTCAGCGCCGGTGTGGTCAACGTGTTCGTCCCCTCCGGTGGCGGCCAGTGGGCCGTGCAGGGCCCGATCATGCTGCCGGCTGCCCAGGCCCTTGGCGTATCGCCCACCGTCACCGCCATGGCGATTGCCTGGGGCGACGCCTGGACCAACATGATCCAGCCGTTCTGGGCGCTGCCGCTGCTGGGCATCGTCGGCCTCGGCGCGCGCGACATCATGGGCTACTGCCTGATCATGCTGCTGTACTCGGGCGTGGTGATCTGCGGCTCGTTCTATCTGCTCGGCTGAGCATGCAGCGATGACCGGGCGGTGATCTGCTTCGGCCCATGCGGACCAAATCTGGTGGGCTAAAGCGGATCGCCGCCCAGCCCACCCTACTGGCTAAGCGTTCACCTTTTTACCCTCTCGCGATCAACTCCCTGTGAAGCCTCGCGAGCTAGAGCGATGCAAGGCAGAAGGAGGCGAGCAAGCGGAGCGTACTTTTGTACATGAGCATTCGACCGGGCTGGCGCTCCAGCCTGCTTCTAACGCAGCAGCGCCGACGCGCAGCAGGCTGTGCCTAACTTAATCCCCCATCAGCCCCTGGGCCTTGGCCATGGCCACCGCCTGGGTGCGCCTTTGCACACCGAGCTTGACGTTGATCCGCCGCGCATGGGTCTTGACCGTGTGCAGCGAGATGAACAGGCGATCGGCGATTTCCTGATTGGAACAGCCCTGGGCGATCAACTGCAGCACTGCCAGCTCGCGCGAGCTGAGCAGCGCGGTGCCGGCGCTGGCCGGTTCATCCAACCGCGGCGCCGGCTCGAACAGACGCTGATGCAGGCTTTGCCCCACCTCTCCTGGCAACATACGATCCAGCCACTGCCCCTGGCGCTGTTGCAGCTCCTGCAAGGGTCGCAGCAGGCGCAGTTGCCGCGCCTCACCGATGGCCTGCTGCAACAGGGCATCGGCCTGTTCCACCTGGCCCTGTACCAGCAGCGCTTCGGCCAGGCTGACCCGGCACTCACAGGCAAGGCTGCGATGTCCGGCGAGCTGGCTTTCGTCCAGCAACAGGCGCAGCGCATGCTCGGCAGCCGCCTGATGACCGAGCAGCAGGTCACTGATCGCCAGACAATGGCGCAGACGCGGCAGCAAATCATAGAACTCGGACGGCGCCAGCTGCTGGCGCTGCTGCAAATGCTGCAGGGTCTGGGCGAACAACTCGCGCGCGCGACCGGTCTGTCCCTGACGCAGCAGCAGGCGCCCCGCCTGCAGCCGCAACACCGAGCGGTAACGCACTTCCGGCACATGCGACCACTGCATGGCCCGCTCGGCTTTCTGCAACCACTGATGCGCTTCTTCAAGATCACCACGGCTCTCGGCCAGCTCCAGCAATCCCAGGTAGCCGGAAATGATGTAGGCATCCTCGCAATGTTCGGCTTCCTGCAGCCCCTGGCGATACGCCTGCTGCGCCGCCTCGTCCAGGCCTTGGCGCGCCAGCAGGCTGGCCCGTACCAGCAACAGGCGGGCAACTACCGGGCTGTGGTTGAAGCGTTCTCGCAACAGCGCCAGCGACTGCTCGGCCAGCTCGGCCGCGCGCCCGGCCTCGCCACGCATTTGCAACAACAGGCAGTGATCGGTATTGAGCAAGGCTTCGTAGATCAGGCTGCCACGCAGCCGCGCCAGACGCAGGCCATGATCCAGCGCCTGCTTGGCCTGTTCCAGGGCATGTTCGGCCATATGCTGCTGGGCCAGCGCCTGATAACAAAGCACGCGCTGCGACCAGCTGTCATCGTCAAGCATTTGCAGCGCTTCTTCGCAATGTCGCCGGGCATCGCGGCGCCCACACTGACGCGCCAGCACACCCATCAATGCCTGCCAGTGGGCGATCAGTTTGCGCTGACGTCGCGCATCGGGCTGCGGCATGAAATGCGTCAGCCCCTGGATGCAGGTACTGGCTTCGTCGAATCGGGCACAAATGATCAGCGCCCAGGCCTGCAGTACGATCAGCCGCGGTGAACTGGCGAACAGCCAGTCCGGCAGCTCCTCGCGCCATTGCAGCAGCTGCGCCACCGAGTGCCCCTGCAACAGTTGCTCCTGGCTGAAGCGCTGCAGGTAATTGACCGCGACCTCGACCTGACCCGCCTGCAAGGCATGTTCGACCGCCTCGCGGATATCGCCATGCTGAGCGAACCACTGGCAGGCGCGCACATGGATCGAGGCCGGTGCCGGAGCGCCCGGCAAGCGCCGCAGCACATCGGCCAGCGGTCGCCACAGACGGAACCAGCTACCACTGCTGTCCAGGCTGCGAATGAACAACTGACGCCGTTGCAGCTCGCTCAGCAACAAGGTACCGCGGCCTTCCAGCAGGTGCTCGCACAGCGACCGGGAAAAACGTGGCAGCAAGGCCAGCGCATGCAGATCGCTGCGCAGCTCTTCGTCCAGATCGGCCAGCACCTCCCGTTGCACGTAGTCATGCAGCACCGGGCAACCATCCTGCAAGCGCTGCCGCAGCGCGTCCTCGTCGGCATCGAGCAACAGCAGACGAATCGCCGCCAGCCACCCCTCGCTACCCTTTAGCAGGGCCTGCCGAAGGTCATCGGCCAGATCCACCTGAAGTGTCGCCAGCAGCTCGTCGAGCATCGTATTGTCCAGCGCCAGCTCCTCGCCCTTGAGCTCCAGCAGATCGCCCTCCAGCAGCAGGCGCGGCAGATTCCAGGTCGGCGTCCGGCGGCTGGCGACCCACCAGGTGACCTGCGCCGGCGCTGCGGCGAACAAGCGATCGAAGCAGGCATCGAGCGCCTCGTCGGCCTGCCGCGGATAGTCATCGACAAAGATCCACAACCGCCCTGCCCGCTCATGCAGACGGTCGATCAGACCGGCTTCGCTGACATCCTCGCCCGACAGCTGCATGGCAACAGCCAGCCGCTTGCACAGTTGCGCGGGGCTCAGATTGCGCCCGGCAAGATCGAGCCATACCCGCTCGATGGTGGCAGGCGTCTGTCGCGCGCATTGGCCAAGCAGCACGCTCTTGCCGGTACCGGCAGGCGCGCAGAGCAGGCGCAGGCGCGACTCGCTGGCGAGCAGACGCTGCTGCAGGGCGGGACGGGAAACCACACAGGGTGGCAGACGCGGCAGGTCTGCAGGTTGCACCTGCAGCGCACTCGGACGGGCGATGGCAAGGGTCGGCATGGCAGCGGTTCTCTCTGCTTGTCATTGTTGAACCACTCAGCGATGGTACCCCGCTGACCGCGCGCGACCACCCCTTGGCGCTTATGGTGCGAGATTCACGTGAGAGAGGCGCGCGCACAAAAAAGCCGGCGGCGCACAGGGCGACACCGGCTTGCTTCGGCTTGCTTGGTGGTCAGCGCACGCCAGCGTTGCGCAGCGCTGCCGGAGTGAAGTCCTTGGCCGAGGCCTGAGTACCGTACTGCACGGCAGTCTTTTCCTCATTGGCCATGCCGATGGCGATATAGCGTCCGGCGATCACGTCATACAGTGCTTCGAGCGCGTATACCGGCACCTTCTTGTCGTACTGCTGGAACAGCAGGGCCTCACCGACGCGCCACATCTGCCCCCGACCGTCGTAATGCTCGGACAGGGCGATCTGCCAGGAATCCTCATCCACGTAGAAGCGCCGCTTGGCGTAGATGTTGCGTTCGCCACTCTTGAGCGTGGCCTCGACCTCCCACACACGGTGCAACTCGTAACGAGCCAGATCCTGATTGATATGGCCAGCCTTGAGAATGTCGCTGTACTTCACCTGCGGCGAGGCCAGCCGGTAGTTGTTGTACGGGATGAACGCCTCGCGCTTGCCCACCAGCTTCCAGTCGTAACGATCCGGAGCACCGCTGAACATGTCGAAGTTGTCGGTGGTACGCAGACCATCGGCTGCAGTGCCCGGGCCGTCGTACGCCACCTGCGGGGCACGCCGCACGCGACGCTGGCCGGCGTTGTAGATCCAGGCCATGCGCGGTTCGCGAACCTGATCCAGCGAGTCGTGCACCAGCAGCACGTTGCCCGCCAGGCGCGGCGGCGCGGTGACCCGCTGCTTGAACAGCAGCAGAGTGTTTTCCGCCTTGGCCGGGTCCATGTCGGGAATGTTGTCCGGGAAGGCGACCTCATCCTCGAAATTGACCAGCGTGTAGGATCCATTGGCCTGTGGCGAAGCCTGGACGATGCTGCGGCGCAGGTTGCCGCCGCGATAGCGGGTGATGTGGTTCCACACCACCTCCAGGCCGCTCTGCGGAATCGGGAACGCGTAGTAACGGCTCTGACCGAAGTTGGTCAAACCGTTACCGCCTGCCACCAGCCCGGTGTTCAGCGCACTGGTCTTGGCCGCGGCATAGATGTTGTCCGGCACCGCGGCGCTGCGGTGGGTCGGGTATACCGCCATGCGGTAGCTTTCCGGATAACGCTGGAACATCGCCAGTTGTCCCGCAGTGAGACGGTCACGGTACTGATCCAGATTCTGCGCGGTAATGGTGAATAGCGGCTGTTCGCCCGCGAAGGGGTCACTGAGAAAACCGCGGGCGTCCACCTGCCCGGCATCGGCCGCCAGGCCACCGTCCCAGGCGGGGATGGTGCCGGCAGCATTGCCGGCCATCTCCGCGCCCAGCGGGGTCAGGCTGTTACCGAGCTTGGCCGCTTCCTGCTCGCTGACCGCGGCCAGCACGCCGCTGGCCAGCAGGCTCAGGGAAAGTGCGCCGAGCATCTTCAGGGTTGTATTCATCTGCATTCCTCAACTGATCCTGATGGCCTAGAAGCTCACGCCGAAGCTGAGCGCCAGGAAGTCGCGGTCGACCGCGACGTTGTAATCGCCGCCGAAGAAGTCGGTGTACGACAGGCTGGCGGTGTAGGTATTGCGGTAGTCGGCGTCGATACCGAAGCTGATGGCCTTGGCACCCTCGTTGAACAGGCCGTTGGGCCCATAGCCGTCGACGTCGTGCGACCAGGAGATGTTCGGCTTGAGGTTCACTCCGGCGAAGACGTTGCTGTACTCCCAGATACCGCGAACTCGATAGCCCCAGGAGGTGCTGGTGGTGAAGCCGTGGGTGTCGCCGTTAAAGCCGTAGGCGCCGAACAGCGAATCGCGGCCATAGCGCAGGTCCTCGCGACTCTCCAGCCCGCCGACGTGGGCCATGCCGATCTCGCCGACCAGGGTGAAGCGCCCCGCACCCATCACCTGATCGAAGAAGTGGGTGAAGCTGGTCTGCAGCTGAGTGACTTCCTTGCGCCGGTAGCCGACGTTGTCCTGGCCGGGGCCGGCCGTGACCGGCGCCGTGCCGGGAGCGATGGGGTTGAGCAGGCTCAGGGTCATGTCGGTGGTGTTGATCTGCAGCGGCAGATTGGGCCGATAGCTGATCTCGCCACTCCAGGCCGTGCCGGTGGGCAGCGTGGTGGAGAAGCTCAGCCCGTAGAGGCGTATATCCTCCGGGTACTCCAGATAGTAGCGGCCGTTGCCAAGCATCACGCTCTGTGCCAGACCGGCACCACTTCCCGGTGCGATGCCCTCGGCGGTGCCGATGATCCCCGGCAGCGCCGCCAGGGTCGACAGGCCGGCGTTCTGCGTGCCGACGATCGGCGTACGACTGTGATAGTTGATGAAGTAGGCGCCGTACTCGGTCTCGTCACCCAGCCAACGCAACGCCAGACCCCACTGGCCACTGTCGCGCGCATCACGATCACCGGCGCGCGGCAGGATCACCCCTTCGCTGTCGACACGAAAGCCCTGACCGAACGCAGCAGCGACCGGCTGCAGCGGTGCGATGGCCGGCGAGCCGATGTGATAGCCGCTGTCGCAACCGTCGGCGGCTACGTCGGCGGTGGAGAAGAAGGTGCCGCAGTTGTCGAGGATGGTCTGGTCCCACTCCAGCTGGTAGAAGGCCTCCATGCTCAAACGGTCGGTGAGGCTCTGCGAAACGTAGAGCATGTTCACCGGAATCAGGCCCTCCTTGATCTCCGCACCAGGGCGACGGAAAGCCGCGACGTCGACGGGGTTGATCGAGTTGATGCTGTTGCCGATGAAGGTGCTCTCGCCCCAGCTCACCACCTGCTTGCCGACCCGTACCGTGCCCGGCAGATCGCCGATGGCGTAATTGTGGTAGAGGAAGGCGTCGAGAATTTCCGCCCCGGCGGACTTGGCCCCCTCCTTGCGGTTGTGGTCGCTGATGTCCTTGAACAGGCGGCTTTCGTCCTTGAGCTCGAAGTCGTACCAGTACTTGCCGCGCACAAAGACGCCGGTATCACCGTACTTCAGCTCCAGGTCGTGAATGCCCTTGAAGATCTTCGAGAAGGTCTCGCCCTTCTTGAAATTCAGGCGCCCGTCATCGCCAGTCTGCGCCTGGCCCTGGCCACCATTGTTGGGGCCGATCAGGTCACGATCGGGGCTGCGCATCGACCAACTGGCACCGATCGACAACGCGCTGTCGAACTGCCCTTCGATCTCACCGATATTGAAAGTGACGGCCTGTGCCGGAGCGGCGAAACCGACGGCGACGGCCAAAGCCAAGGTGTGCGGCTGGAATAGTCCGGGCCCTGTTGTTGTTGTCATGCGGGTCTCCTAGGTATTGGGTACTGCAGCGCCAACCCTAGGCGGGGAACAGGCCCCGGATAAGCGCACCAAGGAGGGATTTCACCTGTCGCCCGAAAGGATGAACGGCGCCCTGAAACGGGCGCACGCGGGCCGACCTCAGCTTGCTGAATGACGGACCATCAGGCGGGTGGGGAACTATTTGCAGGCAGACACCGATGACTCTGCCAGAGGACGACGCGAATGGCGTCCTGAAGAAGGGGCAGAGCCTGGGGCCAGGCTCTGCCAGGTCGATCAGTTGCCGCTGGCTGCCAGCTCGCGCAACAACACTTCGTGGAACAGCGCCGGCGCTTCCACCTGCGGCGAATGGCCGAGCTCCGGCCACTCCACGAGTTTCGCCTCGGGAATCGTCTCGGCAGTCTTGCGCCCCAGTTCCGGGTAATTGCCAAGACGCTTGGCGACATCCTCCGGCGCACGGTTGGCACCCGGTGCGGTGCGATCCTTGCCGCCGATCAGCAGCAGGGTCGGCGCCTTGATGTTGGCGAACTCATGCACCACCGGCTGGGTGAAAAGCATCTCCGCCGTCTGCGCCTGGTTCCAGGCCACGATCTCCTTGCCCGGACCGCTGTACATGCCGTTGAGCATATCGACCCAGCGGTCGTACTCGGGCTTCCACACGCCGTTGTAGTAGAACTTCAGCTGGTAGTTCTTGATGCTCTCGTAGGAGGTCTTCAGCTCGCCCTGATAGAGCTGATCGACCGTCACGTAGGGCACGCCCTCGGCCTGCCAGTCCTCCAGACCGATGGGGTTGACCAGTACCAGCCGTTCCACCCGATCGGCATGCGCCAGTGCGTAGCGCGCGGCCAGCATGCCGCCCATGGAGTGGCCGATCACCGTGGCCTTCTCCACCCCCAACGACTCCAGCAGCGCATCGGTATTGCTGGCCAGTTGGCCGAAGCTGAACTGATAGCCGCGCGGCTTGCTCGAACTGCAGAAACCGATCTGATCCGGGGCGATCACACGGTAGCCGGCATCGCTCAGTGCCTTGATGGTCGCCCCCCAGGTGGCGCCACAAAAGTTCTTGCCATGCAGCAGCACCGCCGTGCGGCCATTGCCCTCGCCGGCTGGCTTCACGTCCATGTAGCCCATCGACAGCTTCTGCTGCTGCGAACTGAATTCGAACCGTTCGATGGGATGGGGATAGTCGAAGCCTTCCAACTGCGGGCCATAACCGGCCTGAGGTGCAGCCTGGAGCAGGGAGAGGGGAAGGAGGCTGGCGGAAAGTGTCGCGATGAGCAGGGATTTCTTCACGTGCGCATTCCTATGGCGGTTTCGCGGCTGAACGCCTGCTACGGCCAGGCGCAGACGTCACTGAGCTGGCGACTATAGCAACCACCCTGCAGCGCCAACGCGGCAATGCTTTTCCGAATGTGAACGAAACGTCTGAGATAGAGCCTTCGGAGCCTCAGCGCCAACGGTCCAGCAGGTTTACCGTCAGGCGATCCAGCCAGCCCCAGAGGCGCTGTTGCGCGCGGCGCCACCAGGGGCGACGGCGCCAGTCGTCGAGCGTGATCTCGCGGCTGTTACCGAAGTCCTCGATGAAACTGGCCGCCACCGCCTTAGCGAAGGCCGGATCGAGAGCCTCGACGTTGGCGTCGAGGTTGAAGCGCAGGTTCCAGTGGTCGAAATTGCACGAGCCGACGCTGACCCAGTCGTCCACCAGCACCATCTTCAGATGCAGGAAACGCGGCTGGTATTCGAAGATGCGCACGCCGGCCCTAAGCAGCTTTGGGTAATAGCGCTGACCGGCGAAACGCACGGGTGGATGATCGGTGTTGCGCCCGGCCAGCAACAGGCGCACCTCGACACCTCGGGCCGCCGCGCGGCGCAGGGCTCGACGGATTTTCCAGGTGGGCAGGAAGTACGGCGTGGCCAGCCAGACGCGCTGCCTGGCGCCTCGTAGCGCGCGCAGCAGTGAAAGCAGAATATCGCGATGCTGCGCCGCATCGGCATAAGCGACACGCCCGAGACCGACGCCGGCTGGCGGACATTCGGGCAGGCTCAGCGCAACCGGCTGATGACTCGGGCGCCAGGAAAACCGTGCACGCCAGAGTTGCTCGAACAACTGCTGCCAGTCGCCCACCAGCGGCCCCTCGATTTCCACCATGGCTTCGTGCCAGGGGCTGCGGGCTTCATCCGGCAGCCAGAACTCGTCGGTGGAGCCGGTGCCGCCCACGTATGCCAGACACTGATCCACCAGCAGCAGCTTGCGGTGATCGCGGTGAAAGTTGCGGATGCCACGCCGCCAACGCACCGGGTTATACCAGCGCAACTGCACCCCCGCGGCCTGCATGCGCTCACGCAGCGAGGCCCCCAGGCGGGCCGCGCCAAAGGCATCGAACAGGCCGCGCACCGTCACCCCTCGTTCGGCCGCCCGGCACAGGGCATCGACCAGACGCTCGCTGCAGCGCCCGTCCTCGATCAGGTAAAGCTCGATCTCCACCTGCCGCCTGGCGCCCTCGATGGCTGCCAGCATGCGCGGGAAGAACGCCGGCCCGTCCAGCAGCAACTCGAAGCGATTGCCACCGCGCCAGGGAAATATGCGGCCGCGCTTGTGCACGCTCAACGCGCCGTGAAGATCAGCACGGCACCCACCGGCACCGACAGGCTGATGGCCGGCAGGTCGGCGAGCTTGCGCAGCGCCTCGACGCCACTGCCCAGGGCGAAGTCCTCGGCGTGCAACACCAACGGCGCCAGGGTCACGACCTGAAAGCGGCGATCATCGAGGCGGGTCACCAACAGCTCGCTGTCCAGCTCTTGCGTGCGCTCGTTAAGGGTCAGCTGCAGCGGCATACGCAATTCCAACTGCGCGCCGGGCGCCAGGTCGGTGAGTTGCGGCAGCTCGACCTGGGCACTGATGCGCGCCTCGGGCAGACGCGAGGTGTCGAAGAGCAGGGTTCGCAGTCGTTCGTCACGCAGTGGGATGCCGGTGCTCAGCGAATCCAGATCCACACGCAGGCGCACACGTCCATCGGCGGCGATCTGCCCGTGCAGGGTGAGGAAGCGATGCACCTCCGACTGGCTGCCGGAATGGGTGGAGATGAACGACAGCCGCGAGGACTCGTTGTCCAGATACCAGTCGGCGTGAACGGGCAAGGCGGCAGCAAGCAACAGGGCGAGGAGCGAACGGCGCATGAAAACTCGATAAAGGCATGACCAGGCGGCAACGATAGTCGCCAAGGCCGGCGTTGCAAAGCAAGACGCGCCTGGCTCCCCTCTCCTATTAATTTTATGGGGGCACGCCTGGTGGAGAGGGGTTGGGGGGAGAGGGCCGGCTCTACTCGTTCGGCAACAACTGGCAGCCCTGCCGCTCGCCCAGCCATACCGCGCTGTGGGTGCGGCCCAGCCCGCTGGCGGTCACGCGCCTGGCGTTCTCGTCATCGAGCAGGCTGCTGATCGGCACGTACTGCTTCACATAGCCCTCGCAATAGGCCGCCGGGTTACCACTGACGTAACGGCAGGAGCAATACTCCTTGGCCGTGTAGGCACCGATGATGTCGGGAAACGCCGCCAGATGCGCGCGGTTCGGCCAGGCCCAGGCCAGCAGCAGGATCAGCAGCAGCGCCAGCATGCTGAGGATCGGGTGACGACGAATCATGGCTGCACCTCCGTGGCGAAGGCCGCCTGCACGCGTTTGAGCAATTCGTTGTGCTGGAAACTGCGGTCGCGGTCATCGGCGTAGCGCACCACCACCAGCTTCTCCTGCGGCATCACGTACAACCCCTGCCCCCAGTGGCCCAGCGCGGCGATGGTGTCGGCCGGCGCATCCGGCCAGGGCCGCGCGGCGCCCGGCAACTCGGCATTGAGCCACCAGTGCCCACCCGGCACGGCATCGCCCGGCGCGAAGCCCTGTGGCTGATAACCAGCGAAGGGTGTGGAGACGAAATCGATCCAGGCAGTCGGCAGCAACTGGCGCTCGCCCCAACGTCCGCCGCGCTGCATCAGCAGGCCGACCCGGGCCAGGTCACGCGCGCTCAGGTAAGCATAGGACGAGGCGACGAAGGTGCCGCTGGCATCGCGCTCCCAGGTCGCGCTGGTGATGCCCAGCGGCTCGAACAGTGCCGTCCAGGGATAATCGGCATAAGCCTGGTCGCCGACCATGCCACGCAACGCGGCAGCCAACACATTGCTGTCGCCACTGGAGTAACGGAAGCGCACGCCAGGCGCGGCATCGGCCTCGTGTGCGGCGGTGAACGCGGCCATGTCGGCGCGGCCACGGGTATAGAGCATGGCCACCACCGAGGATTTCAGCGGCGCGTATTCGTAATCTTCTTCCCAGGTCAGGCCCGAGGCCCAGTTGAGCAGGTGGCCGATCTTGATCTGCGCATGCTCGGCCATCGCCGGGTAGTACTGCGCGGCCGGCGCATCGAGCTTGAAGCGTCCTTCGCCATAGGCCACACCGAGGATAGTGGCGAGCAGGCTCTTGGCCATCGACCAGGTCAGGTGCGCGGTCTGCGCCGTGGTGGGCTCGGCGTAGCGCTCGTAGACGATCTGCCCGTCGCGTATCACCAGCAGCGCGTCGGTACGCACGCCCGTGCGCTCGACGTCATCGCGCTCGGGAAAAGCGTAGTGTTCCAGTTCGGCCAGCGCGGCGCTGTCGATACGAGGTTGGCTCTGCCAGTCGGGTTGCGGCCAGCTCTGCGCCAGGGCGGTGCTGGCAGCCAGGCTGAGAGCGAGCGCCAGGCTCAGTCGACGAAGCAAGGAAGTGGGCATGGGCGGCCTCGATCAGAAATCGTGGCGCACCCTAGCATGACGAAGATGACGGCTTGAAGGGCCTGTTGCGCCATCTCCGCGGCTCTTTCGGGCAGCGCGCCTCTGCCGTCACTTGGGCAGTTGATAATCCTCGGGCCCCATCAGATCGAGACCGCATTCGAGGTTCTCGATCCAGTAGAGAAAGGCGCTGATCATTTCCGCGCCGACGAAGGGCCGGCCGTGCTGCGGCACGATCATTTCCACATCCATTTCGCGCACCATCGCCGCCCACAGGCGGCAGGCCTTGTTGCCGGCCATGTAGCGGCGATGGAAGCCCTCCATGTTCGGCACGTGGTTGACGAAATCGCGCACCGGCGTAGCGTCGTCGACCATCGAGGCGCCCATGTCGCCGGAGAAGAGGATCTTGCTCACCGGATCGTACACCTGGAAGTTGCCCACCGAGTGCAGAAAGTGCGCCGGCACGGCCTTGAGCGAGCATTTGCCGAGCGGAATGCTCTGGCCGCGATCAGGCAGGGCGATGATGCGGTCGAAGGTGTTGATGCCGCGGCTCAGCACCAGGTAGTTGGCTGTCAGGTGCGGCAGAAAGCGCGCCCACAGCTTGGAGCAGATCACCCGCGCGCGGGTGTGCAGCAGCCACTTGTCCAGCGAGGCGATGATGTCAGGGTCCTGGTGCGAGGCGAAGATGTAGGTCAGATCCTGCACCGGAATATGCTTGGACAGCTCCAGCGACAGAGGCGTGTAGGTCAGGTCGCCACCCGGATCGAGCAGCAGATACTGCTCGTTGTCGGTGATCAGAAACTGGTTGGACTGCACGCCTTCGCCGCTGACCAGGTCATCGAACATCAGGCATTGGTGGCTGCCGTTATCGAACAGCACGATGGGCTCGCGGCGCATGGAAACCTCTTGGATGATTCACCAGGCAACCTTATGCGCGCCTCCGCCAGCCGGTACTGATATGGATCAACAGCCGGCGACAATCTGCCGCGCTTTCTCCAGGCGTTTAGCGCGCGCCGCCTCGGCAATACGCAGCAAGCCCCTGTCACGCCGCCACAGTTCCGCCCAATGCGTCGGCCCGGTCGCCAGAGCGGCCTCCATCTCGTCGGCCAAGGCCTGCTGCTCCGCGAAAAGGCCGGCCAGCAGCAAGTGCGTGGTCGGCGCATTGGGCGCCTGCCGCGCCAGCTCGGCGCACCCGGCGAGCAGCGCCTGCAGACGCAAGAGCAAGGCGTCCGGCCAGTTACATTCACGGCCGATGCCGAACAGCCAGGCGCTCACCGCTGTGAGCACGTGCACGTCCTCCAGGGTTCGAAAGGGTTTCACGTAGTCGTCCCAACCATCGCCGGCCAGGCGCTCGCTCTGCGCCTGCTGCAAATGCAGTCGCGCATGGCCGATGTCCGGCATCAACGGCAGCGCAGGCAGTGGCTCGATACGCACGCCCGATGCCCCCTGGCGCAACACACCCAGGGCAAGGCGTGGCGGTTGTCCCTCGCCCTCCTCGCGCGCCGCCACCAGCAGCCAGTCGGCGCATTCGGCGGCGGTGACGAAATCCTTGCGACCGCTGATCTGCAGGCCTTCGATGCGCGTGGTCATGTCGGCAGGTCGCGTGCTGCGACTCTCCGTTACGCACAGCGCGCCGGCCGTCCAGGGCGCCGCCGGCCAGAGCATGCGCAGCGCCGCCTGATAGCCGGCAAGAAAGGCCAGGCCCGGCGTGGCCGCCTGCAGACCGCCCAGCAAAGCGAGCTCGAAAGGCTGCGGCGTGCCGCCCAGTCGCGCCAGCAGACGTGCATACCAATCCTCCAGCCCGGCTTCGGCAGTCAGACGCTCGATGGGCTGAAACAGGCTCGACCAAGGCATTGCGGCTCTCCTCGTGGGCAGCTTCGGACTGCCGTCACACAAGCATCAAAAAAGCTTCACGGTGGTGACACCGCAGCTACCTAGCCTGAGCTTGCCCAACAAGATCGACCGGCTGCAAGCATCCAGCCGGCACACGGAGGATCTGGCATGACTCAAAACGCTCGCCGTCTGCAGGCCGAACGCCTGCAAGGCCCCGCCGCCCTGCGTGAAGCTCAGGCCTTGCGCTATCGCGTGTTCAGCGCAGAATTCGACGCCAAGCTCAACGGCGCCGAACTGGGTCTGGACATGGACGACTACGATATCCACTGCCGCCATATCGGCGTGCGTGACCTGGAAAGCGGCCAGTTGGTAGCCACCACCCGCCTGCTCGACCACCAGGCCGCCGCAGGCCTGGGGCGCTATTACAGCGAAGAGGAATTCGCCCTGCACGGCCTGGCCGGCCTCGAAGGCCCGGTGCTGGAGATCGGCCGCACCTGCGTCGATATCGCCTACCGCAACGGCGCCACCATCGCCGTGCTCTGGAGCGAACTGGCCGAAGTGCTCAACGAGGGCGGCTATCGCTACCTGATGGGCTGCGCCAGCATCTCCATGCAGGACGGCGGCATCCAGGCCCATGCCGTGATGCAGCGCCTGCGCGAGCGCTACCTGTGCACCGAGCACCTGCGTGCCGAACCCAAGCACCCACTGCCGCAGCTGGATCTGCCGGGCAACGTCATCGCCGAAATGCCGCCGCTGCTCAAGGCCTACATGCGCCTGGGCGCGAAGATCTGCGGCGAACCCTGCTGGGACAGGGACTTCCAGGTGGCCGACGTGTTCATCCTGCTCAAGCGCGACGAGCTGTGCCCGCGTTACGCCCGGCACTTCAAGGCCGCAGTCTGAACCCGGTTGCAGGAGCGACATGACTGCCGCTAATGGCCAAACGGCGCTACCCGTGGATAATGCCGGCACCCGCTTTCAACCGGAGGCCTCGATGGCCAAACTGCGTCTATCCCTACGCCTGTTCCACCTGGCCCTGGTCATCGCCTTCGGCACCCTGCTGGCCGGCGTCGTCAGCCTGTGCGAACGCGTGGTACGGCACGACCTGATGCCCCTGCGCCAGCGCCTGACGCGCTGGTTCCTGGCACGCCTGGGTGGTGCGCTGCCGTTTCGCGTGCGGGTCGAAGGCGAGTTGCCCGAAAAGCCGATGCTGTGGGTGGCCAACCATGTGTCATGGACCGACATTCCCCTGCTCGGCGCCCTGCAGCCGCTGTCCTTCCTGTCCAAGGCGGAAGTGCGCGCCTGGCCAGTGGCCGGCTGGCTGGCGCACAAGGGCGGTACGCTGTTCATCCGTCGCGGCGCGGGCGACAGCGGCCAGGTCGGCCAGCAGCTCACCCGTCACCTGCAGCAGGGCCATCACCTGCTGATCTTCCCTGAAGGCACTACCACCGATGGCCTGGCCCTGCGCACCTTCCACGGCCGTTTGCTGAGCAGCGCCATCGACAGTGGCGTGGCCGTACAGCCCGTGGCGATTCGTTATCTGCGCGATGGCCAGCCCTGCCCAGTGGCGCCTTTCGTGGGCGACGATGACATGCTCTCGCACCTGCTGCGCCTGCTTTCCAGTTCCGCCTGCGAGGTGGAGATCCGCCTGCTTGAGCCGATTTCCAGCGAATCACGCAGCCGCAACGAACTGGCCCGGCACAGCCAGGCCGCAATCGCCTGCGCCTTGCAGCTGGAAACGCCCGCCATGGTGCCGACCGAAGCCGAAGCTGCCTAAGCTAACGCGTAGCCCGTATGAATCCGGGGGCGTTTGCAAGGGCTCCCTGGATTTCATCCAGGCTGCAGGCCATAGCCGTTCAGCCAGCCGGCGGCACGATCAAGGCATCGCTGTCGAGCGTACCCAGCAGGCGGCTGGCCACGCTGCCCAGGAAGAAGCGCGAGACGCCCTCACGGGCATGGGTGCCGAGTACCAGCAGATCGGCACCGGACTGACGCAAGGCCTCACCGATCACCCCTTCGGGCGATCCGATCTGCACCAGCAGGCGCTCGTGGCTCAGCGTCGCGCCGACTGCATCCAGACGCTCCACCAGTTGCTCACGCAGCAGCTTGCGCTGGTTTTCCATCACTTCGGCGCTGATACCCGCCTCCATCATCGCCCCCGCTGCCAGCGGCTCGACCGCGCTGGCCACATGCAGGCTGTCCAGGCTCGCCAGACCCAGGTCGCGTGCGCGTTTGAGGGCGTGTTGCGAGGTGCGCGACAGGTCCATCGCCAGTAGCGCGTGACGGTACTCGTGGGTCACCGGACCATTGACCCGCAGCACCGGCAGATGGCTGCTGCGCACAACGCGTTCGAGCGTGGTGCCGACGAAGAAATCACGCAATGCCGACTTGCGATGGGCCCCCACCACCAGCAGATCGGCGCCCATGCCCTGGGCACCTTCGACGATCAGAGTGGCGGCCTCGCCGGTGGCCACGATCACCCGCGGCACGCTGCCGGCCTGTTCGCCAAGGCGCTCGGCCTGCGCCTGCAACAGCGTTTCTGCCTGTTGCACCTGACGCTGCACGTGCGCGGCCGGCGCATCGTCGTCGATCACATGCAGCAGGCTCCATTCGCCGCCACCCTGGCGACGGATCAGTTGTACGGCGCGTTGCACCGCGTGCGCCGAACGCTCGGACAGGTCGGTCGCTACCAGAATCTTGATCATCTCGTTTCCTCCATGGGATTCACACCGAGTTACATTCAAGCCGCTCCTGCCGGTCCACTCCTTGATGCAGGTCAGGCACAGCGCAGCAAAGCGCTCTAGGGTTGCCAGGAAAGCCCGTGAGATCACCCGACTCGCCGAAGGAGATGCGTCCATGTCCGGCTCACCCTCTGTAGATAGTGACCACGCCTGGCACGGTTTGACTGCACAACAGGCGCTCGAGGCGCAGCACAGCAGCGCCAGCGGCCTCAGCCAGGCCGAAGCCGAACGACGTCTGCAGCGCCATGGCGCCAACCGCCTGCCACCACCGCAACGCCGTGGGCCGCTGCTGCGCCTGCTCTATCAGTTTCACAACGTGCTGCTCTATCTGATGCTGGTGGCCGCGCTGATCACCGCCCTGCTCGGCCATTGGATCGACACCTCGGTAATTCTCGCCGCGGTGCTGATCAACGTGATCATCGGCTTCATCCAGGAAGGCAAGGCGGAGAATGCGCTGGACGCCATCCGCAACATGCTCTCGCCTCACGCCATGGTGCTGCGCGGCGGAGAACGCCACGAAATAGATGCCGAACACCTGGTGCCCGGCGACGTCGTGTTGCTGGTATCCGGCGACAAGGTGCCGGCCGATCTGCGCCTGCTCGGCGTGAAGAACCTGCTGGTGGAGGAAGCCGCACTGACCGGCGAATCGGTCCCGGTGGAAAAATCCGTAGCCCACTGCAACCTCGACGCCGCACTCGGCGACCGTCGCTGCATGGCCTATTCCGGCACGCTGGTGAGCAGCGGCCAGGCCACCGGCGTGGTGGTGGCCACCGGCGCCGACACCGAACTGGGGCGCATCGGCGCCATGTTGCAACAGGTTCAGGCGCTGTCGACCCCGCTGCTGCGGCAGATCGAACAATTCAGCCGCTGGCTGGCGGTGATCATCCTGATCCTGGCCTTCGCCACCTTCGTCCTCGGCATTCTGTGGAACGGTCAGAACCCCGGCGACATGTTCATGATGGTGGTGGCCCTGACCGCAGCGGCCATCCCTGAAGGGCTGCCGGCGATCATGACGGTGATTCTGGCCCTCGGCGTGCAGCGCATGGCTGGTCACAACGCCATCGTACGGCGCCTGCCGGCGGTGGAAACCCTGGGTTCGGTGACGGTGATCTGCTCGGACAAGACCGGCACCCTGACCCGCAACGAGATGACGGTGCAGCGCGTGGTCAGCGCCAGCCGCGTTCTCGATGTCTCCGGTGTTGGCTACGCCCCGGAAGGAGCCTTCCACCAGGACGGCACGCTGCACGAGCCCGACGCCGACCTGCTGGAGATCGCCCGCGCCGCGCAACTGTGCAACGACGCCCGCCTGCATCAGAACGAAGCCGGCCACTGGCTGTTGCACGGCGACCCCACCGAAGGCGCGCTGCTGACTCTGGCACTGAAAAGCGGCCTCGATATTCACAGCCTGCAGATGCAGTTGCCACGCAGCGACGCGATTCCGTTCGAGTCCGAGCATCGCTTCATGGCGACCCTGCATCACGATCACACCGGCCATGGTCTGATCTATCTGAAGGGCGCTCCGGAGCGCGTGCTGGAGATGTGCTCCAGCCAGCGCAGCGCAGACGGCGGCAGCGTGCCACTGGACGCCGATTACTGGCGACGCCAGGCCACCGACCTGGCCGCCCGTGGGCTGCGCCTGCTGGCCCTGGCCAGCAAGGCCGCACCGGCTGAACAGCGCACGCTGAACTTCGCCGACGTGGAGGATGGGCTGACGCTGCTGGCCCTGGTCGGCATCATCGACCCGCCTAGGGAAGAAGCCATCGCCGCCGTGGCCGAATGCCAGCGCGCCGGCATTCGAGTGAAGATGATCACCGGCGATCACGCCGAAACCGCACGCGCCATCGGCGCGCAACTGGGCATCGGCGTCGGCCTGCCGGCGCTGACCGGCGCCGAGCTGGAGCTGCTCGATGACCGCCGCCTGCGCGAGGTGCTGCCCGGCGTCGAGGTATTCGCTCGGGCCAGCCCGGAGCACAAGCTGCGCCTGGTGCAGAGCATGCAGGACAGCGGCCAGGTGGTGGCCATGACCGGTGACGGAGTCAACGATGCGCCGGCCCTGAAACGCGCCGATGTAGGCGTCGCCATGGGCCTGAAGGGCACCGAAGCGGCCAAGGAAGCGGCCGAAGTGGTGCTGGCCGACGACAATTTCGCCACCATCGCCGGCGCCGTGCGCGAGGGTCGGGCGATCTACGACAACCTGAAGAAATTCATTCTCTTCGCCCTGCCCACCAACGGCGGCCAGGCGCTGATCGTGATTTTCGCCATCCTGTTCCAGGTGATGCTGCCACTGACACCGGCGCAGGTGCTGTGGATCAACATGGTCACCTCCAGCACCCTGGGTCTGGCGCTGGCGTTCGAGCCCAGCGAGCGCGGCCTGATGAACCGCGCTCCGCGGGCGCCGAACGAGCCTCTACTGTCCGGCTTCTTCGTCTGGCGCGTGGTGATGATCTCGGTGCTCATCGCCGGTGCCGGCATCGCCCTGTTCCTCTGGGAACTGCAGCTTGGCAACGACCTGGGCAGTGCAAGGACCGTGGCGGTCAACGCCGTGGTTATGTGCGAGATCTTCTACCTGCTCAACTGCCGCAGCCTGTTCGGCTCGGTGCTCAGCCGCGAAGCCCTGCTGGGCAACCGAGCGGTACTGCTGACCATCACCCTGTGTCTGGTGCTGCAGGCGCTGTTCACCTACGCGCCGCCGCTGCAAGGCGTATTCGGCTCGGTCGGCATGAGCCTGGAGCAATGGCTGCGGGTGCTGCTGGCGGGCCTGGCGCTATTTGCCTTGGCAGAGCTGGAGAAATGGGTGGTGCGGCGCTATCACCTGCATCCGCAGGCGGTCTGAACGCCAGAGCAACGATGCAGTGATGTCGTCGCGGCTGAAGCCCCTCCCACGGTGCCAGACATCCGCTTCTGTGGGAGGTGCTTCAGCCGCGAGCGGGGATGCTCACCCCCGGATTGCCTCCGGGCCACGCCCCAGCTCCGCCGCGGCGAATGCCATCAGCTGCGGATAGAAGGCGCGAAAGTCTTCGCTGAGCGGTTCGTACAGACGCTCCAGTTCGCTCAGGCTGCCGTCGAGCAACTGTGGTCTGGACAGCCGCCGCTGCATGCCGGCAATCACCTGCTCCAGCACCGCGAACTCGCGGTAGCTGCCCAGCCAGTCCTGCGCAGCCATGCGCGGCGCCATCAGAGCCAGACGCCCCGGCAACTCCGGTTCGGCAGCCAGCACCTGATACACCCGACCAGTGAAGCGCTCCAGCGGCAAAGTGGCATAGGCCTGCCAATCACGCGCCAGGCAATGGTCGAAGAACAGGTCCAGCAGCATGCCGGCCATGCGCCGTCGCTCAAGCGGGAAACGCGCTCGTGCGCGTGCCTGCAGCGGGTGACTGTCGGTGAAGGCATCGATACGCCGGTGCAGACGGATGGCGGCCTCGATCTGCGCCGGCCAGCGTCCGTTGAGCGGGCCTTTGACGAAATCGCCATAGAGGCTGCCAAGCAGCTGTGCCGGCGCATCGCCGCCGAGATGCAAATGGGCGAGGTAGTTCATCCGGCGAGCTTAGCACTGACAAGACATCGAAGCGGTTGATGGAGACTATCGGAACAAACGATCTGTATATCGCTCAGAGACGATATAAGGTTCGCCACATGCCGATACGCAACGATCACGCCATGGACATCGATCTCGACGCCATCATCAAGGCCCTCGCCCACCCGGTACGCCGCGACATCCTCGACTGGTTGAAGGAGCCCGAACGCCACTTCGCCGAACAGGATCACCCGCTGGAGATCGGCGTGTGCGCCGGCAAGATCTTCCTGCGCACCGGGCTTTCGCAGTCCACCGTTTCCGCCCATCTGACCACCCTGCAACGCGCCGGTCTGGTGACCAGCCGCAAGGTCGGCCAGTGGCACTTCTTCAAGCGTAACGACGAGCTGATCCAGGCCTTCGTCGAGCGCCTAGGCCAGCAACTCTGATTCGACTCTTCCTTCGGAGAAATCACATGCCCACACTGTTCGACCCTATCCAGATCGGTGATCTGCACCTGAACAATCGCATCATCATGGCGCCGCTGACTCGCTGCCGTGCCGACGAAGGCCGTGTGCCCAATGCACTGATGGCCGAGTACTACACCCAGCGCGCCTCGGCCGGCCTGATCATCAGCGAAGCCACCGCCGTCACGCCGATGGGCGTGGGCTACCCGAACACCCCCGGCATCTGGTCCGACGAGCAGGTGCGTGGCTGGAGCAACATCACCCAGGCGGTGCATGCCAATGGCGGCAAGATAGTCCTGCAACTGTGGCACGTCGGGCGCATCTCCGACCCGATCTACCTGAACGGCGAACTGCCGGTCGCGCCCAGCGCGATCCAGCCGGCCGGCCACGTCAGCCTGGTGCGGCCGATCAAGGACTACGTCACCCCGCGCGCACTGGAAACCGAAGAGATCGCCGATATCGTCGAGGCGTATCGTCAGGGCGCCGAGAATGCCATGGCGGCCGGTTTCGATGGCGTGGAAATCCACGGTGCCAATGGCTACCTGCTCGACCAGTTCCTGCAGAGCAGCACCAACCAGCGCACCGACCGCTACGGCGGCAGCGTCGAAAACCGTGCTCGCCTGCTGCTGGAAGTGACCGATGCCGCCATTTCCGTGTGGGGCGCCGGCCGCGTTGGCGTACACCTGGCGCCGCGTGCCGACTCGCACGACATGGGCGACGCCAACCGCGCTGAAACGTTCGGCTACGTCGCCCGCGAACTGGGCAAGCGCGGCATCGCCTTCATCTGCGCCCGCGAGAAGGAAGGCGACGACAGCCTGACACCGCAACTGAAGAAGGAATTCGGCGGCGTGTTCATCGCCAACGAGCGTTTCACCAAGGACCGGGCCAACGCCTGGCTGGCTGAAGGCAAGGCCGATGCGGTGGCATTCGGTATCCCCTTCATCGCCAACCCGGACCTGCCGGAGCGTCTGCAGCAGGACGCAGAGCTGAACGAGCCGCATCCGGAAACCTTCTACGGCTCGGGCCCGGTCGGTTATATCGACTATCCGCGCCTGTAAGGCGCTTCATGTAGGGTGCGCTGCGCGTACCAACGGGCGAGACGAGCAATGTCGCTGCGCGCGGCGCACCCTACGACAGAACAGCAAAATCGCCGCGCCCCTTGCAGGAGCGCGGCGTTTTCACAGGTGCATTCGTTCGAGGTAGGAGCGAGCTCTGCTCGCGAATCGCTGTAGCAAACATATCTTCGCGAGCAAAGCTCGCTCCTACATCCAGGGCTCAACGCGCATTGATCTGCTGCTGCAGATTCGCCACCTGGCTCTGCAGCGTGTTGATGTTGCGCGTCATCTGCGCACGGAAGGCATCGAACTCGGCGGTAGTCGGGCCCGCGCCAGTGGCGGCCGGGCGATTGTCCAGCTCGCTGCGCAGCACCAGCAGATCCTGCTCCAGGCTGCGGATGGCCTGGGCCGGGTTGCCCTGCTTCTTCAGCGCATCGATATCGCCACCGAGCGCCTTGATACGGGTATCGAGCCTGGCCAGTTCGGCCAGCGTCGCCTTGGCGTCACCCTGCGCGGCCTTCAGCGCTGCCTGCTCGCTGCTCAGCGCCTGCAGGCGCTTGTCGAAATCGGCGCTGGCACCAACGCCACTCTTCAGTTCGCTACCCAGTTGCTCGACGCGCTTGTCCAGCGCGGCCTGAGCGGTTGCGCTCTGCTGTTGCTGCTTGCTCAGTTCGGCCAGGCGCGTCTCCAACTGTTTGACCTGCAGCTTGAGCGCCTCGCTGCCGCTGGTGACGCTGGATTCGGTGGCCACCACCTTGCCGGAAATATCCTGAATACGTCCGGCGGCCTCTTCGCTGATACGCGCGAAGCTCTCCTGGGTCGCCACCAGGCGCTGCTCCATCAGGCCGATCTGTTGCAGGCTCCACCAGCCCAGGCCGGCCAGGGCGAAACTCAGCGCACCAACCAACGCCCACAACGGCCCGGTGCTGCCCCCCCTGGCCGCCGGCGCCTTGCTGCTGGTCACGCGGCTGCTGCGCGGGGCCGGCTCCTCGCGTGGCTCGGCGAAATCCTCGCGGCGCTCCGGGGTCAGGCTGGGCAGGTTGTCGAGCTCATCATTGGCGTCATTGCGCATGGTCGGACCTATGGCTGGAACGTAGAAACGGAAATGCCGCGCAGTATACCGATTCGCCACTATGGCATCAGCGTCGCGCCAAGCAGGTGCGTGGCGCACCCACAAAGGGCGCGACAGGGCCATCGACTCGCCTGCAGCCCGGCAGTTCCGCAAAACTTGAACTGGTACGCACTTTGCTTTTTTTGATCCCGTCCTGAACGCGCTCATGGCGCGTCGCTCACGAGCCAGCAAGCGGCCTGAAAGTTCTTCAATGCACTCAGCACCAAAATACGTGTGCGTGTGAAAGCCACCAGGAAGTGGCTAGCCAGGTCACGGCGGGCGAGGATGCCGCACCCCGTGCCCCTTCAACCAACCGGGGGAAGTCGCGATGGAACTGAACAAAGAAGTACTGGACTGCATGAAAGCGCTGCGTCGTCGCCTGCGCGAAGAGCAGGCAGTGGACATTCGCCTCAGCCAGCCCGACGCCATCGGTGCCATGCTCGATGGCAGCCTCAAGTCCGATGACGAAGAAACCCGCAGCCTGGGCAGGCGCCTGGCCGAGCTCTCCGATCAACCCCGGGGCGTCGCGACGCCCGAGGCGGCAGCGGAGTTGCCGGCCGGCGGCGCAACCGGCTCGGTGCGCATCTATCGCGGCCAGCGCATCTACGCCTGAGGCCCCATCTGCGCCTGCCACCAAGTGCAGAACTCGTCCAGCGCTTCCCACAGGCTGGCCCTGGGCTCGTAGCCCAGGTATTCACGGGCACGATCGATGTTCAGGGAGAAATCCCTGGCCATCACCGCCACGCCCAGGCGAAACAGGCTCGGTTCGGGCCGCCCGGGCAGCAGGCGACACACACCCTCGTTGAGCGTCGCCGCAGCATAGGCCAGCGGCAACGGCACATGCCGGGTCACCGGTGGCAGCTCCAGGCGGCGCAGCACGTAGTTGACCACATCCCACAACGGCACCGGCGCGCCATTGCTGATGTTGTACACCTGCCCGAGGGCCGCACCACCGACCTGCAGCGAGCTGAGCAGGGCCTCGTTGAGATTGTGCACGTTGGTGAAATCGACCTTGTTCAGGCCATTGCCGATGATCGCCAGGCGGCCCTTGCGCTGCATGCCGATCAGTCGCGGGAAGATGCTGGTGTCGCCGGCTCCGGTGACGAATCGCGGGCGCAGGGCGATCACCTCCAGGCCAAACTCCTGCGCGGCGAATACCTGTTGCTCGGCCAGGTATTTGGTCTTGCCGTAGTGATCGGAGAAGCGCTTGGGCACTTGCTCCTCTCGGACATCGACATAGGATTTGCCATCGAAGTAGATCGATGGCGAAGACAGATGCACGAGACGCCGCACCTTCTGCTTGAGGCAGGCATCGACGATGTTCTCGGTGACCGTCACATTGGCCTGATGGAAATGCGCATAGTCGCCCCACACGCCAACGGCGCCGGCGCAGTGCACCACTGCCTCTACGTCCCGGCACAGCGCCTGGGCCAGCTCGGCATCGCCCAGGTCGCCCTGAACGAACTCGGCGCCGCGCTTGATCAGGTGCTGCACACCCTCGGCACGGCGGCCATTAACCCGCACTGCCAGACCTTGCTCGAGGGCGAAACGGGCAAAACGCCCACCGATGAAACCACTCGCACCAGTGACCAGAATCCTCATCGTCCCCCCAACATCGTTTTTTATAATGGCCGCACTCTAGCAGCGCTCATTCCGGACTGCGCTGTCGGCGAAGGCCAGAACGACGACCCGGCAGGCCGCTTATGAAAGCTGTGGTACCAGCACCGAAGCCGAGTGGCGACGCAACTGCGCGGTCAGCTCGCCGAACAGCTCACCGCCGTTGCGCCAGTGGTGCCAGTACAGCGGCACGTCGATGAAGCGCTCCGGCACCAGGTCTACCAGCCTGCCGCAGGCCAACTCCTCGCGCACCTGCAACTCCGGCACCAGGCCCCAGCCCAGGCCGCCTTCGGTCAGGCGCACGAAACCTTCCGATGAGGGACACAGGTGATAGGCAAAGGCGCCGGTAACCCCCAATCCCGCCAAGTAGCGGTGCTGTAACTGATCGTCCGGGCCATAGACGATGGCCGGCGCCCGCGCCAGCGCCTCGGCCGTGACGCCAGTGGAAAAGTGCCGCGCGATGAAGGCCGGGCTGGCCAGCGCGCGATAACGCATCGCCCCCAGTGCCAGGCTGCGCGCGCCGGCTACCGGCCGCTCGGCGGCGCATACGCAGCCGGCCACCTCGCCCGCGCGCATGCGCTTGAGGCCCACTTCCTGATCCTCGACCACCAGCTCCATCAGCACCCGCCGGGTGGCGCAGAACTCGGCCGTCGCCGCCGCCCACCAGGTGGCCAGGCTGTCGGCGTTGATGGCGATGCGCAGACGCTCCGGCAAGGCCTGTTCATCCAGCGCGGGAACCTGAGCCTGCAGGTCGCGCTCGAGCAGGCGCACCTGCTGTACGTGGTTGAGCAGACGCTGGCCGATCTCGGTGGGCGCCGGAGGCATTGCACGCACCAGCACGGGCTGGCCGACCCGTGCCTCGAGCAGCTTGATGCGTTGCGATACCGCCGACTGCGACAGGCCCAGCACCTGCGCCGCCCGCTCGAAACCGGCCTGCTCCACCACCGCTGCCAGGGCGGCCAGCAATTTGTAATCGAACAATCGATTTTCCTAATGTGCAATCAGCATTATTTGTTTCTCTTATACCCCTTCGCGCCGCAGACTCGCCAGCATCCACCTTACCTCTGGAGCCCAGCATGGCCGGCGAAACCGATCTCTCACGTTTGCTGCAGAGCATGACGCCGCGGCTCAACCCCGGGCAGTACGTGTTCTGCTGCGTCGCCACCGACCACGACTGCAGCGGCCTGCAACCCATCGCCAGCCTGCGCGAAGCCGAGGGCCTGAGCCTGGTGTTGCAGCGCGACGTCGCCGACGCCCACGGTCTGGGTTACGACTACATCGCCGCGTGGATCACCTTGCAGGTCCATTCGTCGCTGGCGGCCGTGGGCCTGACCGCGGCGTTCTCCGCCGCCCTGGCTCAGGCCGGTATCAGTTGCAACGTGGTCGCCGGCTTTCATCACGACCATCTCTTCGTGCCCATCGAACGCGCCGAACGGGCGCTGTCCACCTTGCGCGCGCTTGCAGCCGCCGCCACGCCGGAGTCAGCCTGATGTGGCAGAGCTACAGCAATGGCCTGCTGGTGGCCATCGGTCTGATCATGGCCATCGGCGCGCAGAACGCCTTCGTTCTGGCGCAGAGCCTGCGTCGCGAACATCACCTGTCGGTGGCGGCGCTGTGCATCGTCTGTGACGCGGTGCTGGTGGCGGCGGGCGTGTTCGGCCTCGCCACCTTGCTTGCGCAAAGCCCGACGCTGCTGGCCATCTCCCGCTGGGGCGGCGCCGCGTTTCTGCTCTGGTACGGCAGCCAGGCGCTGCTGCGCGCCGCCCGCCCACAATCACTGCAGGCGGCTGGCAGCGAACCGCGTTCGCTTCGAGCGGTGATGCTCGCAGCGCTGGCGGTCACCCTGCTCAACCCGCACGTCTATCTCGATACCGTGCTGCTGATCGGTTCGCTCGGCGCCCAGCAGCCCGAACCCGGTGCCTATGCGGCGGGGGCTGCCAGCGCCTCCTTGCTCTGGTTCAGCGCCCTGGCGCTTGGCGCGGCCTGGCTTGCGCCCTGGCTGGCCAGGCCGCTGACCTGGCGCCTGATCGACCTGGGCGTGGCGGCGATGATGTTCGCGGTGGCGGCCCAGTTGATAGTCGGAACAATCTGAAAGGCCCGCCGCCGGTCAGGACGTGTCGCAACCGCTACCCTGACGATGGTCTATCCTCAAATACCGAGGCCATGGCGGCGGGTTGCACCTTTTACCTTATTAAGCCGATCAGGGTGGTTCCGGGCAGCGAGCAACGTCCGTCGGATCATTGAAAATAATGGTTGCACCTGGTTGCACCCGCTTTTTTACGGGTTTAATCTCGCGCAGATTTTTTGCCGTGAATAACCCGAACAAGTAGGACTTCCCCCATGGCTACCACGACCCTTGGCGTAAAACTCGACGATGCCACCCGCGAGCGCTTGAAGACCGCCGCAGCAAAGATCGACCGCACCCCGCACTGGATGATCAAGCAGGCGATCTTCAATTATCTGGAGCAGGTCGAGAGTGGCCTGACGCCCGCCGAGCATGCCGGCCTGGCCGCTGCTGCCGGTGAGGAAGCCCTGGAGTCGCTGACCGAGCAGGGTCTGCAGGTGTTCCTCGACTTCGCCGAGAGCATCCTGCCGCAGTCGGTACTGCGCGCTGCCATCACCAGCGCCTACCGTCGCCCGGAAACCGAAGTGGTGCCGATGCTGCTGGAGCAGGCGCGCCTGAACCCGCAGCAGGCCGAGGCCTCGCAGAAGCTGGCGCTGGGCATTGCCGAGAAGCTGCGCAACCAGAAGAACGCCAGCGGCCGTCAGGGCCTGGTGCAGGGTCTGCTGCAGGAGTTCTCGCTGTCGTCGCAGGAAGGCGTGGCGCTGATGTGCCTGGCCGAAGCCCTGCTGCGCATCCCCGACAAGGCCACCCGCGATGCGCTGATCCGCGACAAGATCGCCAACGGCAACTGGAGTCAGCACCTCGGCCAGAGCCCGTCGATGTTCGTCAACGCGGCCAGCTGGGGCCTGCTGATCACCGGCAAGCTGGTGTCCACCCACAACGAGGCCGGCATGACCTCGGCGCTCAACCGCATCATCGGCAAGAGCGGCGAGCCGGTGATCCGCAAGGGCGTGGACATGGCCATGCGCCTGATGGGCGAACAGTTCGTCACCGGCGAGACCATCGCCGAAGCCCTGGCCAACGCCGCCAATCTGGAAGCCAAGGGCTTCCGCTATTCCTACGACATGCTCGGTGAGGCCGCGCTGACCGAGGAAGACGCCAAGCGCTACCTGGCCTCCTACGAGCAGGCCATCCACGCCATCGGCAAGGCCTCGCACGGTCGTGGCATCTACGAAGGCCCGGGCATTTCGATCAAGCTCTCTGCCCTGCACCCACGCTACAGCCGCGCCCAGTACGAGCGCGTGATGGACGAGCTGTACCCGACCCTGCTGGGCCTGACCCAACTGGCCAAGCAGTACGACATCGGTATCAACATCGACGCCGAGGAAGCCGACCGCCTGGAGCTGTCGCTGGACCTGCTCGAGCGCCTGTGCTTCGAGCCGAGCCTGGCCGGCTGGAACGGCATCGGCTTCGTCATCCAGGCCTACCAGAAGCGCTGCCCGTACGTCATCGACTACGTCATCGACCTGGCCAAGCGCAGCCGTCATCGCCTGATGATCCGCCTGGTCAAGGGCGCCTACTGGGACAGCGAGATCAAGCTGGCTCAGGTCAACGGCCTGGAAGGCTACCCGGTGTACACCCGCAAGCCGTACACCGACGTGTCCTACATCGCCTGTGCGCGCAAGCTCCTGGCCGCGCCGGAAGCCATCTACCCGCAGTTCGCCACCCACAATGCCCACTCGCTGTCGGCCATCTACCACCTGGCCGGGCAGAACTACTACCCGGGCCAGTACGAGTTCCAGTGCCTGCACGGCATGGGCGAGCCGCTGTACGAGCAGGTTGTGGGCAAGCTCAAGGACGGCAAGCTGAACCGCCCGTGCCGCATCTACGCGCCGGTGGGCAGCCACGAAACCCTGCTGGCCTACCTGGTACGCCGCCTGCTGGAAAACGGCGCCAACACCAGCTTCGTCAACCGCATCGCCGACCACAGCATCTCGCTGAAAGACCTGGTGCTCGACCCGGTGCAACAGGTCGAGCAGATGGCCGCGCAGGAAGGCGCCGTCGGTCTGCCGCACCCGCGCATTCCGCTGCCGCGCGACCTGTACGGCAAGGAGCGGGTCAATTCTTCGGGCCTGGATCTGGCCAACGAACATCGCCTCGGCTCGCTGTCCTCGGCGCTGCTGTCCACCGTCAACCACAGCTACCTGGCCGAGCCGATGCTCGGTTGCGATGGCGCCAACCCGGGCGAGCCGGAGCCGGTGCGCAACCCGGCCGATCATCGTGACCTGGTCGGCCACGTGCGCGAAGCCAGCGTTGCCGATGTCGACAGCGCCCTGCTCTGCGCCCTGGCCAGCGGCCAGATCTGGCAATCCACCCTGCCGGCCGAGCGCGCCGCCGTACTGGAGCGCGCCGCCGACCTGATGGAAGCCGAGCTGCAGCAGCTGATGGGCCTCTTGGTACGCGAGTCCGGCAAGACCTTCGCCAACGCCATCGCCGAAGTGCGCGAGGCGGTGGACTTCCTGCGCTATTACGCGATCCAGGCGCGCAGCTTCGGCAACGACAGCCACCGTCCGCTAGGCCCGGTGGTGTGCATCAGCCCGTGGAACTTCCCGCTGGCGATCTTCAGTGGCCAGGTGGCCGCCGCATTGGCCGCCGGCAACACCGTGCTGGCCAAACCGGCCGAGCAGACCCCGCTGATCGCCGCCCAGGCCGTGCGCATCCTGCGCGAGGCCGGCGTCCCGGCTGGCGCCGTGCAGCTGCTGCCGGGCCGTGGCGAAACCGTCGGCGCGCGCCTGGTGGGTGACGAGCGCGTGCGTGGGGTGATGTTCACCGGCTCCACCGAAGTGGCCGGCATCCTCCAACGCAACATCGCCGGTCGTCTCGACGCCCAGGGCCGCACCATTCCGCTGATCGCCGAGACTGGCGGCCTCAACGCCATGATCGTCGACTCCTCGGCGCTGACCGAGCAGGTGGTGATGGACGTGGTCGCCTCTGCCTTCGACAGCGCCGGCCAGCGTTGCTCGGCCCTGCGCGTGCTGTGCGTGCAGGACGACGTGGCCGATCGCGTGCTGACCATGCTCAAGGGCGCCATGGCCGAATACAGCCTCGGCAACCCGGAGCGTCTGAACACCGACATCGGCCCGGTGATCGACGCCGAAGCCAAGGCCGGCATCGAAACCCACATCGCCAAGCTGCGCGAGAAAGGCCGCAAGGTCACTCAACTGGCACGCGTCAACGGCGAGGAGATCAAGCGCGGCACCTTCGTCGTACCGACCTTGATCGAGCTGGACAGCTTCGACGAAATGAAGCGCGAGATCTTCGGCCCGGTGCTGCACGTGGTGCGCTACCAGCGCGCTGACCTTGGCAAGCTGCTGCAGCAGATCAACGACAGCGGCTACGGCCTGACCCTCGGCGTGCACACCCGCATCGACGAGACCATCGCCCAGGTGGTCGGCACCGCCAAGGTCGGCAACCTGTATGTCAACCGCAACATGGTCGGCGCCGTTGTCGGCGTGCAGCCGTTCGGCGGCGAAGGTCTGTCCGGCACCGGCCCGAAAGCCGGTGGCCCGCTGTACCTGTATCGTCTGCTGTCGACCCGTCCGCAGGAGGCGGTCGCCCAGTACCTGCAACAGGCCGAGGTGCAGACCCTGCCGGTTCCGAGCGAACTGGACAAGGTGCGCGCCGCCTTCGCCGAGTGGGCAGGCAAGCAGGAGCCGGGCATCGCCGCGCTGTTCGAGCAGTACCGCGCGCTGTCGCAGAGCTACAGCAGCCACACGCTGACCGGCCCGACCGGCGAGCGCAACAGCTACAGCCTGCTGCCGCGCGAGCGCGTGCTCAACCTGGCCGACGAGCGCAGCGACCTGCTGGCCCAACTGGCCGCCACCCTGGCGGTGGGCAGCAAGGCGATCTGGCTGGAAAGCCAACGCGCGCTGCACGCGGAACTGCCGAAGGAGGTGCAGAAGCACATCCAGCTGGTGGCCGACTGGAACAGCATCGATGTGGAGCTGGACGCCATCCTGCACCACGGCGATTCCGACCAGTTGCGCGCGGTGAGCGAGCAGGCAGCGCAGCGCAAGGGCGCCATCGTCGGCGTGCACGGGCTGAACAAGGGCGAAACCGACATTGCGCTGGAGCGCCTGCTGATCGAGCACGCCTTGAGCGTCAACACCGCAGCGGCTGGCGGTAACGCCAGCCTGATGACCATCGGTTAAACGCCGCTGTCATCTCGTGGAAAGCTGGCTGAAAGCTTTCCACGCCATGCTGTACCCACGCGGCGCAGCTGCCTGCAGGGGCTACCCGCCCGGCACCGCGTTCTCTCCTTCCGACCTTCGGGTCTGCGCCAGCCTACCCGGCCGGCGCATCGAGCGGGGCCAAACGCCCCGCCCGCTCTTCCCCCCTCGAAACTCCATCTCAGTTAGCCATCATTGCGTAACGAAAAGTTCGGACTATCGTGTCAGGACTGGTGCGCCCAGGCGCGCCGGTCGGAGCTGCATTCCTGACTCGTTCAGGTGCTCGACAACGCCTGCATACAGGGATGTGCGTTGACGAATCCTGACTATTGATTCAAGTCAGGATGCAGTGCTCGTCAAACGCGCTCAATACCTATGTCCCCTTGTGACACGGAGGTAATTGAGATGTCTGATTCGACACAAAAACTCCGCCTCGGCGCATTGATTGCGCTGGTCGTCGGCTCCATGGTCGGCGGCGGTATTTTCTCCCTTCCACAAAACATCGCTGCCAGCGCCAGCGCCGGGGCCACGCTTGTCGGCTGGCTGATCACCGGTGTCGGCATGCTGACCCTGGCGTTCGTGTTCCAGACCCTGGCCAACCGCAAGCCCGAACTCGACGGCGGGGTCTACGCCTACGCCAAGGCCGGTTTCGGCGACTACATGGGTTTCTCATCGGCCTGGGGCTACTGGATCAGCGCCTGGATCGGCAACGTCAGCTACATGGTGCTGCTGTTCTCCACCCTGGGTTACTTCTTCCCGGTGTTCGGTGAAGGCAACACCCTGCCGGCGGTGATCTGCGCCTCGCTGCTGCTCTGGCTGCTGCACTTTCTGGTGCTACGCGGCATCAAGGAGGCGGCGTTCATCAACACCGTCACCACCATCGCCAAGATGGTTCCCCTGGCGCTGTTCATCATCATCGCCGCCATCGCCTTCAAGTTCGACGTCTACACCGCGGATTTCTGGGGCCATGGCAACAGTGAACTGGGCAGCGTGATGGATCAGGTGCGCAACATGATGCTGGTCACCGTCTGGGTGTTCATCGGCATCGAAGGCGCAAGCATCTTCTCGGCCCGAGCCGAGAAACGCAGCGACGTTGGCAAGGCCACGGTGCTCGGCTTCGTCGGCGTGCTCCTGCTGCTGGTGCTGGTCAACGTGCTCAGCCAGGGCATTCTGGCTCAGGCCGAACTGGCCGGCCTGAAGAACCCGTCCATGGCCGGTGTACTGGAGCAGGTAGTGGGTCCCTGGGGCGCACAGCTGATCGCCATCGGCCTGATCGTCTCACTGGCTGGAGCCTTGCTGTCGTGGACGCTGCTGTGCGCCGAGATTCTCTTCGCCAGCGCGCGCGACCACACCATGCCGGAGTTCCTGCGCAAGGAGAACGCCAACCAGGTTCCGGCCAATGCGCTGTGGCTGTCCAACGGGCTGATCCAGCTTTTTCTGATCATCACTTTGTTCAGTGCCTCCACCTACCTCAGCCTGCTGTATCTGGCCACCTCGATGATTCTGGTGCCGTACTTCTGGTCCAGCGCCTATGCAGTGCTGCTGGCCGTGCGCGGCGAGACCTACGAAAACGCCGCTGGCGAGCGCAACAAGGATCTGCTGATCGCGGGTATCTCTACCCTTTACGCGGTCTGGCTGGTGTACGCCGCTGGCGTGCAGTACCTGCTGCTTTCGGCACTGCTGTATGCGCCTGGCGCGATTCTCTTCGCCAAGGCCAAGCGCGAACTGGGTCACCCCATCTTCACCGGCGTCGAGAAGCTGATTTTCGTCGTCGTGCTGATCGGTGCCGCCATCGCCGCCTTCGGGCTGTATGACGGCTTCCTGAGTCTGTAACACCGCTGGCCGGCGGCCCGCGACGGGCTGCCGGCCAGCCTTAAAACTCGCTCTACGAGAAGGAGTTCGACATGTCCAAGAAGCCCCTCGGCGTTCATTCCGAAGCCGGCAAACTGCACAAGGTGATGGTCTGCTCGCCGGGCCTCGCCCATCTGCGCCTGACCCCCGCCAATTGCGACGAACTGCTGTTCGACGACGTGATCTGGGTATCGCAGGCCAAGCGCGACCATTTCGACTTCATGACCAAGATGCGCGAACGCGGTATCGAGATCGTGGAAATGCACAACCTGCTGGAAGAAACCGTCAGCGATCCCCATGCGCTGAAGTGGATTCTCGACCGCAAGATCACTCCCAACAGCGTAGGCCTCGGCCTGCAGAACGAAGTGCGTTCTTTCATCGAAGGTCTGGAACCGCGGCGCATCGCCGAGTTCCTCATCGGCGGTGTATCCGGTGCCGATCTGGCCAGGCACAAGGATTCCGAAGCGGCGAAGATGTTCAACGCCTACCTGGGCGAAGCCAGCTTCATCTTCCCACCGCTGCCCAACACCCAGTTCACTCGCGACACCACCTGCTGGATCTATGGCGGCGTCACCCTCAACCCGATGTACTGGCCGGCACGCCGTCAGGAAACCCTGCTCACCAGCGCCATCTACACCTTCCACCCGGACTTCGCCAACGAACCCTTCGAGATCTGGTACGGCGATCCGGACAAGGACCATGGCTCGGCCACCCTTGAAGGCGGCGACGTGATGCCCATCGGCAACGGCACCGTGCTGATCGGCATGGGCGAGCGCACCTCGCACCAGGCCATTGGCCAGGTGGCACGCGCGCTGTTCGCCAAGGGCGCGGCAGACAAGGTGGTGGTCGCCGGCCTCGGCCGCTCGCGCGCGGCCATGCATCTGGACACCGTGTTCAGCTTCTGCGACCGCGATCTGGTGACCATCTTCCCGGAAGTGGCCAACAGCATCGTGCCCTTCATCCTGCGCCCGGACGAAAGCCGCCCCGGCGGCATCGACGTGCGCCGCGAGGACAAGCCCTTCGTCGACGTCGTCGCTGAGTGCCTCGGCCTCAAGCAACTGCGGGTGGTGGAAACCGGTGGCGACGCCTACGAGGCCGAGCGCGAGCAATGGGATGACGGCAACAACGTGGTCTGCCTGGAACCAGGCGTGGTCATTGGCTACGACCGCAACACCTACACCAATACCCTGCTGCGCAAGGCCGGCGTCGAGGTCATCACCATCAGCGCCAGCGAACTGGGCCGCGGTCGTGGCGGCGGCCACTGCATGACCTGCCCGATCATTCGCGACCCGATCGACTACTGATCCAGCCAACCCCGGCGGCCATCCGCTGCCGGGGCGTTTCAGCTGCCCACAAGGAGAGAGAACCATGGCGTTCAACATGCACAACCGTAACCTGCTCAGCCTGATGCACCACAGCACCCGCGAGCTGCGTTACCTGCTCGACCTGTCCCGCGATCTCAAGCGTGCCAAGTACACCGGCACCGAGCAACAGCACCTCAAGCGCAAGAACATCGCGCTGATTTTCGAGAAGACCTCCACCCGTACCCGCTGCGCTTTCGAAGTAGCGGCATACGATCAGGGTGCCAACGTCACCTACATCGACCCCAACTCGTCGCAGATCGGCCACAAGGAATCGATGAAGGATACCGCCCGTGTGCTCGGGCGCATGTACGACGCCATCGAGTACCGCGGCTTCAAGCAGGAAATCGTCGAAGAACTGGCCCAGTACGCCGGCGTGCCGGTCTTTAACGGCCTGACCGACGAATATCATCCGACGCAGATGCTCGCCGACGTACTGACCATGCGCGAGCACGCCGACAAGCCGCTGCACGACATTGCCTACGCCTACCTGGGTGATGCGCGCAACAACATGGGCAACTCGCTGCTGCTGATCGGCGCCAAGCTCGGCATGGACGTGCGCATCGCCGCGCCCAAGGCACTGTGGCCGAGCGACGAACACGTTGCTGCGTGCAAGAAATTCGCCGAGGAAAGCGGCGCACGCATCCTGCTCACCGAAGACCCGAAGGAAGCGGTCAAGGGCGTGGACTTCGTTCACACCGACGTCTGGGTTTCCATGGGTGAGCCGGTCGAGGCCTGGGGCGAGCGCATCCAGGAACTGCTGCCCTATCAGGTCAACGCCGAGATCATGAAGGCCGCCGGTAATCCGCGGGTGAAGTTCATGCACTGCCTGCCCGCCTTCCACAACAGCGAGACCAAGGTCGGCAAGCAGATCGCCGAACAATATCCGAACCTGAAGAACGGCATCGAAGTCACCGAAGACGTCTTCGAATCGCCCTGGAACATCGCCTTCGAGCAGGCGGAAAACCGCATGCACACGATCAAGGCGATTCTGGTTTCGACCCTGGCTGACATCTGACGCTGCGCACTTGTCTCCCCTCTCCCATTAATGGGAGAGGGGCCGGGGGAGAGGGTCTGGCCGGCAACGCAGCCCGTAGCCCGGATGAAATCCGGGAAAGGTCTGTTCCACTGCCCGGATTGCATCCGGGCTACGAACACGAACAAGGAGAACACCATGCGACTCGTCATCGCTCTGGGCGGCAACGCCCTGCTTCGCCGCGGCGAAGCCATGACTGCGGAAAACCAACGCGAAAACGTGCGTATCGCCTGCCGGCAGATCGCCAAGGTGGCGCCCGGCAACGAACTGGTGATCGCCCACGGCAACGGCCCACAGGTCGGCCTGCTGGCCCTGCAGGGCAACGCCTATGACGCGGCCAACCCCTACCCGCTGGACGTGCTCGGCGCCGAAACCGAAGGCATGATCGGCTACATGATCGAACAGGAGCTGGGCAACCTGCTGCCCTTCGAGGTGCCCTTCGCCACCATCCTCACCCAGGTCGAAGTGGACAGCGGCGATCCGGCCTTCAAGAAACCCACCAAGCCCATCGGTCCGGTCTACAGCAAGGAAGAGGCCGAACGTCTGGCCGCCGAGAAAGGCTGGAGCATCGCCCCGGACGGCGACAAGTTCCGCCGCGTGGTGGCCAGCCCCAGACCGCAGCGTATCTTCGAGATCCGCCCGATCAAATGGCTGCTGGAAAAGGGCAGCGTGGTGATCTGCGCGGGTGGCGGCGGTATTCCCACCATGTACGACGGCAAACAGTTGCGCGGCGTCGAGGCAGTGATCGACAAGGACCTGTGCTCGGCCCTGCTGGCCGAACAACTGAACGCCGATTTGCTGGTGATCGCCACCGATGTCGACGCCGCCTATATCGAGTGGGGCAAACCCGGACAGAGATCCATCGCTGCCGCCCACCCTGAGGAAATCGAAAAGCTCGGCTTCGCCGCCGGCTCGATGGGACCAAAGGTACAGGCTGCCTGCGAATTCGCCCGCAACACCGGCAAAACAGCCGTGATTGGCTCGCTGGAAAACATCGAGGCAATCGTTCAGGGCAGCTCCGGTACCCGCATCGGTCTGGATACCGAAGGCATCGATTACCGCTGATCCGTGACGAGGCCAAGGCCTTGTCGCGTCTCGCAGGAGCAAAGAAATGTTCACACCAGGCCATCTGCACCGCGATAACCTAGACCGCCCTGAAGGCCTGCGCCTGGCGCCGCCCTTCTCGGTGGACTTCTACTACGAAGTGCGCAACGACCCACAGCAGGGACCAATGCTGCATATGCGCATGGTCGGCGAAGTGGACGGTCGGCACTTCGAAGAAACCTTCGAGCTGCACCGCGACGTAGCCTTCAATTTTGCCAGCGTCGCCACCCGCATCGCCGCCCGCCATGGCCTGCCGCCCAACAGCAGCCCGGTCATGCGTGGCCATGACGAGTACGACAAGGTGTTCGCCGATATCCGCAACAAGCTGCACGTCCAACCGGGCGAACCGGTGAACCTCGATCACGTGCTCTGAAACAGCACGCCCATCAGGATAACGGGGCCTGGACTGCATCCGGACCACGCGTCTCCAGGTAGGGCGTGCCGCCCGCACCTATGCCATCAGTCATTCGGCTCAATGCCCGGCGCGCAAGGTCTGGGCTGGGCCGCCCCTTGCCGTTCTCACGCCTGCATCGTCCATCCATGTACGCCCATCGCCGCCTGGCGCCCGGCCTCGGAGCGGGTCGGGTGCGGGTGGCAGGTCAGCGCGATGTCCTCGGCCGAGGCGGAGAATTCCATGGCCACGCAGTACTCGCCGATCAGCTCGCCCACGCTCGGGCCGATCATGTGCACGCCGAGAATCTGGTCGGTGTTGGCGTCAGCGAGGATCTTCACGAAGCCTTCGGTCTCGTGGTTGATCTTCGCCCGGCTGTTGGCGGTAAAGGGAAACTTGCCGACCTTGTAGGCACGTCCCTCTGCCTTCAGCTCCTCCTCGCCCTTGCCGACGCTGGCCACCTCTGGGCGCGTATAGATCACGCCTGGAATCACCCCGTAGTTGACCTCCGCCTTATGCCCGGCGATGCGTTCGATACAGGCCACAGCCTCGTCTTCGGCCTTGTGGGCGAGCATCGGTCCGGAAGTGACGTCACCGATCACCCACACACCGGGTACACCGCTCTGGTGTTTTTCGTTGTCCAGCATGCCGCGCTTGTCGGTATTCAGGCCGACACTCTCCAGGCCGAGCCCCTTGGTATAGGGACGCCGACCAATGGCTACCAGCACGTAATCGGCGTCCAGGCTTTCACTCGCGCCACCAGCAGCAGGCTCCAGACTCAGGATCACGCCGGACTTGCTCGTCTTCGCACCGGTGACCTTGGTACCCAGCTTGAAGCTCATGCCCTGTTTGCCCAAGGTGCGCTGCAGGGTCTTGGCAGTCTCGCCATCCAGGCCGGGGCAGATGCGTTCGAGGTACTCCACCACCGTGACCTGGCTGCCCAGGCGGCGCCATACCGAGCCCAGCTCCAGGCCGATCACCCCGGCGCCGATCACCACCAGATGCTTGGGCACCTCGGGCAGCGACAGCGCACCGGTGGAGTCGAGAATGCGCGCATTGTCGATGCTCACGCCAGGCAAGGGTGTCGGCTCCGAGCCTGTGGCGATGACGATGTTCTTCGTCTCCAGCAGGCGCTCGCCACCCTCGTGCAGCTTGACCTGCACACGGCCAGGGCCCTCGATGCGTGCCCAGCCCTTGACCCATTCCACCTTGTTCTTGCGAAACAGGAATTCCACACCCTTGGTCAGCGCTTCGACGCTGCCTTCCTTCTGCTTCATCATCTGCGCCAGGTTGAGCGTAGGCGTGACTTCCACACCCAGCGCACTGAGCTCACCACCGGCCGCTGCCTCGTAGAGTTCGGAGGCATGCAGCAGCGCCTTGGACGGCATGCAACCGACGTTCAGGCAGGTACCGCCGAGGGTTTCGCGTCCTTCCACGCAGGCCACCTTCAGGCCCAGTTGGCCAGCCCGAATGGCGGCGTTGTAACCGCCGGGTCCGGCGCCGATGATGACCACGTCATAGCTGCTCATTGCTTTGTCCTCGAATCAGGGAAGTTTGCCGGCCACCGCAGCCGTAACGACCGGGCGGGTACGCAGAAGGTGGAAGAACAGAAACGCCAGCATGGCGAACAGCGCGTTCAGAGCAACCATAGGCCAGGCCGAGCCATCCTGCAGCGCGCCGAGCAGCAGGCCCGACAGAGTGGCGCCGGCCATCTGCGAGAACCCCATCAGCCCCGCCGCCAGTCCGGCACGCTGCGGATTGGGAATCACCGCGCCGGCCACGGCGGCGGGCAGCAGCATGCCACCGCCCAGCGTCACCAGTACCTGTGGTAACGACAGCCCCAGTAGCGACAGACCGGACAACTGATAAACCGCCAGGGTCAGCAACGCCCCGAGCAGCACCAGCGCCACGCCGATGCCGACTACCCGTTGCGGCCCCATGCGCTGCACGTTGCGCAGGGTGAACAGCGCACCGCCGAGCAAGCCGGAAACGATCACGGCAAAGGTCAGCCCGTACTGCGCGGCGCTCAGCCCCAGCAGCCCGATGTACGCCGACGACGAGCCGGCCACCACGACGAACATCGCGCCGTAGGTGCAGGCGATGGTCAGCGCCAGCGCGCGGCAGCTGGGCCAAACCTGCAGATAGTTGGCCAGCAGCCCCTTGAGGCGACCGGCACGCGGATCAGGTTGCAGATGCGTCTCGCGATAGCCGCCAAACACGGATAGCAGGGCCAGGCTGCCAAGCACCAGGGTGGCCAGCAGAGGCGCACGCCAGCCGCCGTACTGGGTCAGCAGTCCACCGACCACCGGCGACAGGACGATGGCGGCGAACATGCCCAGCACGGTCAGCGCCAGGGCCGGTCCTGCCCGCTCCTGCCATACGTCACGCACGATGGCACGCGCCAGCACCAGCGCCGCGCAGGCGCCCAGGCCCTGCAGCACGCGCATGCCGATCAGCACCTCGATATTCGGCGCCAGCAGCATGCCAAGAGTCGCCAGCAGATAGAGGCTCAGGCCTACGAGCAATACCGGCCGGCGCCCCAGGCGATCCGACAGCGGCCCGAGCCACAGCTGGCCTAGGCCGAAAGCACCGACGAACAACGACAACGCCAGCAGGCTGCTGCCCGGCTGGGCGTGCAGCCCGCGCTCAAGCTCGCCCAGTGCGGGGATCAGCAACTGCGTGGAGGTTTCCCCGAGCGCGGTGAGTAGCATCAGGATGATCAACAGGACGCGGGACGGCTGCATGGCAAAGCTCCGTTCGACAACGACTGGCGGTTATTTATATTTCAACCATAATATGAAACATTGAATGTCGTCCATCATATTTACCTGGAGCCCGCATGACCGACCTTTCACGAGATGCCCGTCTCGCCACCTGGATCGCCGAGGAAAAGGCCATTCGCAGCCAGCTCGCCGCGCCCGGCACCCTCAGCCTGGCCGAGGTGGCCGCCATGAGACCGATGGATTTCTTCGACGCCATCGGTCGCGGCGACCTGCCCTCCCCGCCGATCAACAGCGTCCTCGACTTCACTCCGGTGCAATGGGCCAGCGGCCTGTTCATATTCCAGGGCTCGCCGGATCAGCGTCATTACAACCCGCTGGGCAGCGTGCACGGCGGCTACATCGCTACCCTGCTCGACTCCTGCATGGGCTGCGCGGTGCATACCCTGCTCAAACCAGGTCAGGGTTACACCACCGCCGACCTGCGGGTGAGCTATATCCGTGCGCTGCGCAGCGAGGCCGGCCCGGTGCGCGCCGAAGGTCGGATCATCCATGTCGGGCGCTCCACGGCCCTGGCCGAGGGGCGCCTGTATGACGTCGACGAACGCCTCTATGCCGTGGCCTCTACCACCTGCCTGATTCTCGACATGAATGCCCCACGCCAGAACAGCGACACAGGTGTAAGATGACGAGCAGCATCTGAACGACGGGAAAGCCCATGCGCTATTCGGAAGACCACAAGGCCAGGACTCATCAACGCATCATCGAGGAAGCGGCCCTGCGTTTTCGCCGCGACGGTGTCGGCGCTACCGGCCTGCAGCCGCTGATGAAGGCATTGGGCCTGACCCACGGCGGCTTCTACGCCCATTTCAAATCCAAGGACGATCTGGTGGAAACCGCCCTGCAACATGCCGTGCAGGAACTGGCCAGCAGCACCGAGGCATTGGAGAAGGATGCCGAGGCACCGCTGCCGAGCTTTATCGCGAACTATTTATCCAGTGCGCACCGCGCCAATCCGGGCGCTGGCTGCCCACTGCCGACCATGTCTGCGGAGCTGGGCCAGCGTGGTGAGCCCAGCGCCACCACCGATGCGATGGTGCGTAACCGCCTGGCGCTGATCGAGAACAATCTGCCAGGCGATGATGCGAAAGATGAAAGTGTGCTGATGCTCTCGGCCATGGTCGGCGCCTTGCTGCTGTCGCGCAGCGTCAAGGACCCGGAACTGTCCGACCGCCTGCTGAAAACGACTCGACGCGTGCTGATCGAACAGGCGCAGAAGCAGTAACGCATGCCACTTGGCGCACCCTGCAGCCCGGGTGCGCCGCTTGGCATCACTTGTAGCGCGCAGCCGCCTGATTGCGCGACAGATTCGGCCCCAACGCTGCGCGCGCCTTGACGAAGGCGTCCCAATCGGCGGCGTCAGGCAGCGACGGAATGGTCACCAGCTCCTTCTGATCGAAGCCGGCGAGTGCCGCGTCCACCATCTCCCCCACTTCCATGATCATCGACGGCGGCAGCGCCGAGGCATCGGTGCCGCTGCGTTCCCAGATTTCGGTGCGGGTCACACCCGGCATCACCGCCTGCAGTTGCACCCCGCGCTCGCGCAGCTCGCCAGCCAGCGTTTGAGTCAGGCTCAGTACGTAAGCCTTGGTCGCGCTGTATACGGCGTTGAACATCTCGGGCGCCAGAGCCACCACCGAGCCAAGGTTGATGATGCCGCCACGTCCGGCCGCGGAGAAATTGGCTGCCGCCGCGGCGGCCAGGCGAGTCAAGGTCACTACATTGAGCTGAATCATCGCCTCGGCCTGATCCAGGTCGGCGGCCGCCAGCGTGCCGTTCATGGCAACCCCGGCATTGTTGACCAGCAGAGTGATAGTCGAATCCCCTCTCAGGCGCTGCTCTACCTTGAGCACGTCGTCCTTGTGGGTCAGATCGGCAGGCATTACCTCGACCGCAACGCCGTACTCGGCACCGAGGCGCTTGCCCAGGGTATCGAGGCGCTGGGCATCGCGTGCCACCAGCAGCAGATCGTGACCGCGCCGGGCCAGGCGCTCGGCATAGGTCGCGCCGATACCGGTTGAGGCGCCTGTGATCAAAGCGGTCCCGCGGGTGGCTTGGGTATTCATGGTGATTCTCCAGGGGTGTGATGAGTGAGAGGACATCCTCTCACTGATTAGATTACAACCATAATTCAATTATCATATTACAACCATAATCAAAATAAACAAGCACAGCGGGAAGCAGCAGCACTGCATCGGCCAGACGGTTGCGCACCAAGTTATGGCTGCACTTGTCCTCCCGGTCAGAAAGGGTGCAGAAAAACCAATCACAAACATCCGAAAGAGCTTCGCATCCAATTGAATTGCAACGGATATCAGCAATCACCAGAATTGGCGCCGTTTTTGCTCTGGCAGCACCAGCCTGACCAGGCGGACAGGTTTAACAACCATAACGACACGTCTTAATCACCAGGAGCTTCCATGAACCGCACCCTCTCTTCGCTGGTGCTCGCCAGCGGTCTGCTGGCCGGCGGCCAGGCCATCGCCGGCGATCTGTTGCATTGGCAGAACAACAGCCTGACCTACCTTTATGGGCAGGACTTCAAGATCGATCCGGAGATCCAGCAGACCGTTACCTTCGAGCACGCCAGCGGCTGGAGCTTCGGTGACCTGTTCTTCTTTACCGACCTGATCAAGTACAACACCGACGCACGCAACGGTAACGGCGACGGCCACACCTACTACGGTGAATTCAGCCCGCGCCTGTCGTTCGGCAAGATCAGCGGTGCCGACCTGTCCTTCGGCCCGATCAAGGACGTGCTGCTGGCCTTCACCTACGAGTTCGGCGAGAAGGACGTCGATGCCTATCTGCTCGGTCCGGCTTTCGACCTGGATATCCCCGGTTTCGACTACTTCCAGCTCAATACCTACTTGCGCAAGCCGGACGGCAGCCGCCCAGGCAAGAACGTCTGGCAGATCACCCCGGTGTGGAGCTACACCATTGCGGTCGGCGAGTCCGACATCCTCATCGACGGTTTCATGGACTGGGTGGTGGACAACGACAGCAACCGCCGTGGCGACTACCACGCCAACCTGCACTTCAATCCGCAGATCAAGTACGACCTGGGCAAGGCCATGAAGTGGGGCGAGAAACAGCTCTACGTTGGCATCGAGTACGACTACTGGAAGAACAAGTACGGCATCAAGGACGGCGGCTTCGTCAGCGACAACTTCGTTGGCCCGACCGACCAGAACACCGCGAGCCTGCTGGTCAAGGCGCACTTCTGATCGATGCCCAGCGGGTGAATGGCCAAGGTCGCAGTCACTTGCGACCTTCTGCCAATGCCCAGCACCCGCCTGGCATGGTTAGCTGCAAGGCATCACCAGACCTTCACCCAAGGATGGACGATGCCTGCGCGTATCCTGCTGCTCACCACCCTCGCCATGCTGGCCTTCGCCGGCAACTCGCTGCTGTGCCGCCTGGCACTGCGTGAAACCGAAATCGACGCTGCCAGCTTCACCGCCATTCGCCTGCTCTGCGGCGCGGTGACCCTTTGGCTGCTGCTGAAACTGCGACAAGGCACGCAGCCCATGGCCGGCAACTGGCCTGGCGCGCTGGCGCTGTTCACCTATGCGGCCGCCTTTTCCTTCGCCTACCTGCAACTGGATACCGGTGCCGGCGCCCTGCTGCTGTTCGGTGCGGTGCAGTTGAGCATGCTGTTCTGGGGCTTGCTGCGCGGCGAACGCCTGGGCCTCGCCGCCAGCCTCGGTACAGCACTGGCCACCGCAGGCCTGCTGGCGCTGCTGCTACCGGGCGCCAGCGCACCACCGCCGCAGGCCGCACTGCTGATGCTACTGGCCGGTATCGCCTGGGGTGCGTACTCCCTGCTTGGTCGCGGCCAGGGTGATCCGCTGGCAGTAACCGCCGGCAATTTCATGCGCTCCACACCGCTGGCGTTGCTGCTGACGGCGCTACTGTGGGGACAGCTCGACTGGGACGGGCCCGGCCTGTTCTACGCACTGCTGTCCGGCGCGCTGACCTCGGGCATCGGCTACGCCATCTGGTACAGCGCCCTGCCCGGCCTGCGCGCCAGCCAGGCGGCCACGGTGCAATTGAGCGTACCGATTCTCGCCGCACTCGGCGGCAGCCTGCTGCTCGGCGAAGCGCTGAGCCTGCGTCTGCTGCTCAGCGCCGTTGCCGTGCTCGGCGGGATCGCGCTGGTACTGGGCGGCCGGCAACGTGCCGGGAGCTAATGGCGCGCGCAGCGGTCTTCTATCCTGAACCCACAAAATCCAGGGAAGATCGCCATGCCCCGCCTGCTCCGTCTTTGCCTCGTCAGCCTGCTCGTGGCCGGCCTCAGCGCCTGTGCCAGCCTGGGCAATCGTGATCCGTTGCGGGTCGATCTGGTCGGTCTGGAACCCTTGCCCGGTCAGGGCCTGGAGGTGCGCTTCGCGGTCAAGCTGCGGGTGCAGAACCCCAACGACAGCGCGGTAAGCTTCAACGGCATGGCGCTGGATCTGGACGTCAACGGCCAGCCGCTGGCCAGTGGCGTCAGCGACCAGAGCGGCAGCGTGCCGCGCTTCGGTGAAACGGTTGTAAGCGTACCGGTGAGCATTTCCGCGTTTTCGGTGATGCGCCAAGCCTGGGGCGTGGCCGGCTACCAACCGGGCCAGGAGGTGCCTTACAGGCTGCGCGGCAAACTGGCAGACGGCCTGTTCGGCACCCGCCGCTTCAGCGACAGCGGCACCCTGAACTGGCCACAGCCGCCAAGCCCTTACTGATAAGGGCCGACGGCTGAGCGGGGTCAGGCAGCCTGACGGCTGTTGCGCGAGGCCACACGGCGGTGACAGGCGTCACCGAATGCCTGGAAGATCTTCACCGAATCAGGGTTCAGCGCCGCCTGCCACTCCGGGTGCCACTGCACCGCGAACAGGAAAGGCGACAGGCTCGGCGCGTGAACCGCCTCGATCAGCCCATCCTCGGCGGTGGCCAGAACCTCCAGGCCCTTGCCCAGGTTGCGAATGGCCTGCCCGTGCAGGGAGTTGACCTCAATCTCGTCCTTGCCCAGCAACTCGGCGAACCAGCTGCCCGCTACCGGGCGCACGCTGTGGCTGGGTGCGTACTGCACCTCGACCGGGTCATCGGGATTTTCGCGATGATCGTTGAAGCCGGGCTCGGCGTAGACCTTCTGATAGATGTCGCCGCCCAGCGCCACGTTGATTTCCTGCATGCCCCGACAGATGCCGAAGATCGGCAGGCCACGGGCGATGGCGCCTCGAATCAGCGGCAGGTCGAACAGGTCGCGGTCACGATCCTGGCCCTTGTTCGGCGTTTCGTTCTCCTGCCCATAGAGCGCTGGATCGATGTTGCTGCCGGCCCCGGTCAGGTACACGCCATCGGCCATGTCCAGATACTGCTCGAGGTCCGCGGTGCCACAGCAGGTGGGCACCAGCACCGGCACGCAACCGGAGAACTCGACCAGAGGCTGGATGTATTTGTGCGTCATTACTTGATAGTCGTGGCCCTTGCGCTCTTGAGCGCCCATGGACATCAACACGACGGGTTTGCGGGGATTGTTCTTGCAGGAATCGTTGCGGATCTTGTTGTCGGACATACGTCACCTTGGGACAGGCCGGGCCTGTCGTTGCTGTGCAGACCTGTGTCCGGCAGAAGGTTCTGCCGCCACCATGGCCTGTTTGGCTAACTCCGTGCACCCGCGCTCTTCCTGAGCCAGAGTGTCGCCTTCCGACGGCGGCTCGAACCGGGTCAACTCCATCCAGAGAGGGGGCTGCAGCGAGGCTGCCCGTCACCCGGTTCGGCAACGGAATCTGCAGCCAGTCTGCCCGAGCCGTAAAATATGTCAAACAAATCCATTCAGATTATTTGGACAACGCTTTTCCCGCCCACCCTTACAATGCCCTACACAAGGCGCCTGAAGAGCTTTCCTGACGGATCGGGCGCAGGCCAAAGTCCAATATTTAAAACACCACCTGTTAAGGAATCCTTGTCCTAGAGCGGCGCCAGCCAACAAAACCCTATATAATCTGCGGTTTCTCATCAGCCCGAGGACGCCCCTTGACCGCTCTGCCGCCCTGCCCCAAATGCAACTCCGAATACACCTACGAAGACGGCGACCAGCTGGTCTGCCCTGAATGCGCCCATGAGTGGAAAGCCGGCGAAAATGCCGATGCCAGCGACGATGCGCGCGTGATCAAGGACTCGGTCGGTAACCTGTTGCAGGACGGCGATACCATCACCGTGATCAAGGACCTCAAGGTCAAGGGCTCGTCACTGGTGGTCAAGGTCGGTACCAAGGTGAAGAACATTCGCCTGGTCGATGGCGATCACGACATCGACTGCAAGATCGATGGCATCGGCGCCATGAAGCTCAAGTCGGAGTTCGTGCGCAAGGTCTGACGCTCCGCCGCCGCCCGCAATGGGCGGCGTCCCGCTCACTGCACCGGCAGGAAGTTCAGCAGGAACAGGCTCTGCGCATAGTTGGCGCCCATGCGCCGGTAGCGCTCTTCCAGCACGTGCGTGAGTAGATCGAGGCGCGCCACCATCTTGCCGAACTCCACCGCATAGCTGAGGTTGGCGCCCTGCTCGGTGAATTCGTTGGACAACAGCAGCGGCTGGCCCGTGGCGCCACGCCGCTGCGACAGCATCCAGCCGGCTTTCTCCAGGTTACGCGCGGCGTTGTGGATGAATTGCGCATCGAAGCTGTCGGTCAGGTAGAACTCGGTGCGACCGCCGTGCGCAGTGACTAGCATGCTGCCGATGGCATAGGTGAAAGCTGCCACGCGATCGCCCTGAAACGCCGGGCTTAGCGAGTAATCCAGCGCCGCGACATCGCGCCGACCACCCAGCGTCGGCCAATCCTGATTGTGTTCGATGGCGTACTGGATGGCGCGCTCGGCCGCCGCGGCGTCGGGCAGCGAGTTCTTGCGCCACTCGCGAGGGTTGCGCTGATACAGCTTGTTCATCAGCCGGTACAGGCTGTTGAGGTTGTTGCGCATGGCCAGGGTCGCCATGCGGTCGACATCGGTTTGCAGCACTTCGGCAGGCTTGAGCGGGCTGCGCGTGTGGACGATCGAGTCATTATCCAACCGGCCGGTGCAGCCACTCAGCAACAAGAGCGCAGCCAGCCCCGGCAGCAATAACCGTCGAAAATTTACCGAGTCGTTGAATGCCCTGCCCTGGCTGGCAGATGCTGGCCTAGCTCCCATACGGAAGTTCCCTGGCTGGCACGCGCCGGAGTGACGCGCGCAACACTCAGGACCTCAGTAAAGCGCAAAAATTCCATGCTGGCCGTGCGCTGGCGCATGAACCGTGCCGAACAACGCTCGGCACCGCAGAAAAACGCGCAGGCTCAGGCCGGGCTGGCAGCCCATTGCTCCAGTCGCGTCACGCTCTCACGATAAGGCTTGAGACTCTTGGCCAGCAGGATGACCGACGTCAGCACCGCCAGGGTGGTGACGATCAGCAGCGAATAGCGCAGCGCCGCGTCATCGGCGAAGACGAAGTCGGTAACCAGCGCCACGGCGGTCGGCCCTACTCCCAGGCCGAACAGAGTGATGACGAACAGATAGATGGCCGACGCCTGGCCGCGCATCGAGTTCGGCATGATTTCCTGAATCGCCGCAGGTGCCACACCGAACGGCATGCTCAGGCAGAACACCGTCGGCGCCAGCAGCAGGCTGGCCCAGAACGCGGTGTCCATCAGTGGGAACAGCGCTACCAGCGGCAACGCGCCGAGCGCGGCGTACAGACCGACGCGCATGTTGGCGTCGCTGCGCCCGCGTTTCGCCATCCAGTCAGCCAGCCGGCCGCCGAAGACGATACCCAGACAGCCGAACACCGCGACGATGCTGCCATAGACGATACCCACCTGGCCGGCGTCCCAGCCGTAGGTGCGAATGTAAAAGGTCGGTACCCAGGCCGCGCTGCCGTAACCGGCGAAGGCCAGGCCGGCGAAGCCGAAGTTGTGCAACAGCACGGTACGCCGGTTGGCGCGGATATAGCGACCCACTTCGCTGAGCGGCACCGCCACGCCGGCCCCGGCGCCACGCCGGGCGGGCTCCTTGACCGCCAGCATGAGCAGGGTGAACAGCACGCCGGCCACACCGAGAATCAGGAAGATCAGCTGCCAGGGACGCACCTCTCCCAGCACCGGTAGCGTCACGTCGCCCTGCGCCGAGGCGAACTGAATGACCAGACCGCCCACCAGAAAGGCCAGGCCCGAGCCCAGATAAACGCCCATCGAATAAACGCTGATCGCCGTGGCCCGGCGCTCGGCGGGAAAGCTGTCAGCAATCAGCGAATAGGCTGCAGGCGAAAGCGCCGCCTCGCCCACACCGACACCGATGCGGCAGAGCAGGAACTGCCAGTACATCTTGGCCATGCCGCAGGCGGCGGTAGCAGCGCTCCAGAACAGGATGCCCACGGCGATCAAGCCCCGCCGGCTGCGAGTATCGGCCACACGCCCGAGAGGAATCCCGCATATCGTGTAGAACAGCGCAAACGAGAGGCCCATCAGCAGACTCATCTGCGTGTCGTTGATCGCAAGATCGCGGCGGATGGGCTCGACCAGCAGGTTGAGAATCTGCCGATCGACGAAGGACAGCACGTAGGCCACCATCAGGATGGCGACAGTGACCCAGGCTCGGGCACTGGAGGGATAGCCGTTATTGTTGTTATGCACGGACGCTCTCCTCGGCACCGCTGACGCGGTGCGCGGCGGTTGAAAGTAGCGTCAGCTTAGGACGATATAAACGGCGGTGAGTATCGCTCGAAGGTGTTATCAGGCCGGCGAATGCTTCATACCCGCCGCAGCGAATGCTTCACCGCGGCGAGCAGAGGCATGCATCAGAGGGCTTGCGGCGCCCGCTCGCAAAGTACCTTGAGTGCCGCCACCCAATCCGGGTGATCGTTCAGGCAGGGCACCAGCTGCAGGCTCTCGCCACCGGCCTCGACGAATTGCTCGCGGCCGCGGTCGCCGATCTCCTCGAGAGTCTCGATGCAGTCGGCGACGAAGGCCGGGCACATCACCAGCAGCTTCTTCACCCCCTGCGCTGCCAGTTCATCGAGACGCGTCTCGGTGTAGGGCTCGATCCACTTGGCACGACCCAGGCGCGACTGAAAGCTCACCGACCATTGTTCCGGACGCAGGCCCATGCGCTCAGCGAACAGCTCGGCGCTGCGCAGGCATTGCGCGCGGTAACAGTTGGCGAGCACCTCGGGCGAAGCGCTGCGGCAGCAGTCGTCGCCCTTCAGGCAATGACCACTGGGATCGAGCTTGTGCAGGTGGCGCTCGGGCAGGCCGTGAAAGCTCAGCAGGAGGTGGTCGAAGCCCTGCTGCAGATAGGGTTTGGCACTGGCCACCAGGGCATCGAGGTACTCCGGCTGGTCGGAGAACGGCGGCAGAATGGAGAAACGCAAATCCAGGCCACGCTGGCGCACCACACGCTTGGCCTCCTCGATCACCGTGGTGGTGGTGCTGTCGGCGAACTGCGGGTAGAGCGGTGCCAGGGTCACCTGGCGAATGCCCTGGTCAGCAAGGCGTTGCAGGGTCGCCTCGATGGACGGCTCGCCGTAACGCATCGCCAGTTCCACCGGTCCATGCGACCAGTGCGCCTTCATCGCTTCCTGCAGGCGCCGACTGAGCACCACCAGCGGCGAGCCCTCGTCCCACCAGATCGATGCATAAGCATGCGCCGACGCCGCCGGGCGCTTGATCAGGATCAGCGACACCAGCAGGCGACGCAGCGGCCAGGGCAGATCGATCACGTAGGGATCCATCAGGAACTGATTGAGGTAACGGCGGACATCGGCTACTTCGGTGGACGCGGGCGAACCCAGGTTAACCAGCAACAATGCGTGATCGGTCATGCGAAATCCTAGTCAGGGGTGGCCCAGCAGATCGGCCAGAGCCACATCCAGATGGGTAAAACGAAAACTGAAGCCCGCCTCCAGCAGGCGCGTCGGCACGGCACGCTGACCGCCCAGCAGCAGCTCGGACATTTCACCGAGTGCAGCGCGCAGGACGAAAGCCGGCGCAGGGAAAATGGTCGGGCGGCTCAGCGCCTGACCCAGCGCTTTGCTGAACTCTGCATTGCGCACCGGTGTCGGCGCGCAGGCATTATAAGGACCGCGGGCATCGTCTTGCTGCAAGAGAAAATCGATCAGGCCGATTTGATCGGCGATATGAATCCACGGCATCCATTGCCGACCATCCCCGAGGCGCCCGCCCAGGCCGAGCTTGAATGGCAGCAGCAGGCGTTTGAGCATGCCACCTTCGGCGCTCAGCACCAGACCGGTACGGATCAGCACCACACGGATACCCAGCTCCTCGGCGCGCAGTGCAGTTTCTTCCCAGGCTCCACAGAGCTGCGCGGCAAAGTCGTCGGTGACCTGCGGCGTTTCCTCGTGCAGCTCGCGCTCGCCGCCGTTGCCGTACCAGCCCACCGCCGAGCCAGACAACAGCACCGCCGGACGCTGGGTACGGCCCTGCCACCAGGTCAGCAACTGCTCGGTCAAACCGATACGGCTGGACCACAGCAACGCCTTGCGCTTGCTGCTCCAGGGACGGTCGGCGATGGGCGCTCCGGCCAGATTGACCACCGCATCCAGCGGTTCCTCGGCCAGCTCCTCGAGCCGCCCGATGCCCCTGACCCCAGGCCCGCACAGGCCGGCCACCTTGCCAGGTTCACGACTCCAGACCGTCAGGCGATGGCCGTGCTCGACCCAGTGCGCACAAAGCGCACGCCCGATCAGGCCGGTACCGCCGGTCAGTAGGATATGCATGGCATCGTCCTCGCATGGCAATTGATGAGACTTCACCTTTAGTCTGGTTCATGACGCGCACACGTGCCTTTATCGAATGCCGCGTTTGTCCTAAACCTAAAGCAAGGAGCGCGACTTCCAGCGACATCTATACATGAAAGCACTCTTGTATAGCTTTTGTCCAAACCTTAGCCTGTATAGCATTCAGCGCTGACGAGGTAACCATGAACGCACCCATCGCCATCATTGGCACCGGCATCGCGGGACTCTCCGCCGCACAGGCTCTGCATGCCGCCGGGCAAGGCATCGAGCTGTTCGACAAGAGCCGCGGCAGCGGCGGACGCATGGCGAGCAAACGCAGCGACGCCGGCAGCCTGGATCTGGGCGCGCAATACTTCACCGCCCGCGATCGGCGCTTCGTCGAAGTGGTACAGCAATGGCAGGCACGCGGCTGGGTCGCCGAGTGGCAGCCAAGCCTGTACAACGCTCAGGACGCGCAGCTCAGCGCCTCGCCGGATGAGCAGGTACGCTGGGTCGGCAGCCCCCGCATGAGCGCCATCACCCGCGCCATGCTCGGCGCCCTTCCGGTCAGGTTCAGTTGCCGCATCACCGAAGTTTTCCGCGGTGATCGCTACTGGAGTCTGCTGGACGCCGACGGCAACAGCCACGGCCCTTACAGTCACGTCATCGTCGCCACACCCGCCCCGCAAGCCAGCGCCCTGCTGGCGGCCGCCCCCAAGCTGGCCGGCGCCGCAGCGAGCGTGATCATGGAACCGACCTGGGCAGTGGCACTGGGTTTCGACAGCCCGCTGGATACCCGCGTGGAAGGGTGCTTCGTACAGGACAGCCCACTCGACTGGCTGGCCCGCAACCGCAGCAAACCAGGGCGCGACAACCGCCTCGATACTTGGGTACTGCACGCCAGCAGCGCCTGGAGCCGACAGCATCTGGATTTGGCCAAGGAAGCCGTGATCGAACAGTTGCACGGGGCCTTTGCCGAGTTGATCGGTTGCGCTGTGCCGCCCCCTAGCTTCACCCTCGCCCACCGCTGGCTCTACGCACGGCCGGCGCAAGCGCATCAGTGGGGGGCGCTGGCCGATGCCGACCTGGGACTGTATGCCTGCGGCGACTGGTGCCTGTCCGGCCGCGTCGAAGGCGCCTGGCTCAGCGGCCAGGATGCGGCGCGTCGCCTGCTCGAGCACCTGCAATGACCCCGTTCAACGACAAGCCTGGCAAGCGTCGCCTCAACCGGCGCAAGCTCCTGCTTTCGAAGTGGACGGCAGCACAGCCGCAGAACCGCGAGCGCCATTTTCTGGTAACCGAGCTGATCCGCGACGAAGCGGACACCATTCTCGGCGTCGAGCTTCAGGCCGTCCTCACCCAGCGCAGTCAGCAGCTCGACTGGCGCCAACTGCAAGACACCGAGCACTGGCTGCAAGGCTGGCGCTGACCTGCCCCGCTCCTCCATGGCGCCAGGTTCAACTGGCGCCACCCGCCGCCACACACGAAGCAATACGAAAGCTATACAAATTATTTGACTTGTATAACTGCGCACCTATGATAGACACAAGTTGTACATGGATCAGTCCATGTACAAGGATCATGAGGTCAGGTTATGCAAGCGAGCAAAGCCAAATTGGGGATCAGCGCCTGTCTGCTGGGTGCCGAAGTGCGTTACAACGGCGGCCACAAGCTGTCACGCCTGTGCAGCCGCAGCCTGACCGAGTACTTCGACTTCGTCCCGGTGTGCCCTGAGGTCGGCATCGGCATGCCGATCCCGCGCGAGCCGATCCGCCTGGTGGGTGACCCGCAGGCGCCGCGCGCCGTTGGCACGGTGGACCGCTCGCGCGACGTGACCGACGCGCTGGCCGCCTACGGCGAGCGCATGGCGCAGGAACTGCAAGGCATCAGCGGCTACATCTTCATGCAGCAATCGCCCTCCTGCGGCCTGGAACGGGTCAAGGTCTATCAGGAGGGCGGACGCCCGAGCGAGCCGGGCCGTGGCATCTTCGCCGCCGCCTTCTGCGCGCGGCATCCGGATTTGCCGGTGGAGGAAGACGGCCGCCTCAACGATCCGGTGCTGCGCGAAAACTTCATCACCCGTGTCTACGCCCACGCCGAATGGCAGCGCCTGCTGCAGCGGGGCCTGACTCGCCGCGCGCTGATCGCCTTCCACTCGCGTTACAAGTACCTGCTGATGGCCACCGATCCGCTGCGCTACAAGTCACTGGGGCGCATGCTTGGCGAACTGAGCCAGCACGATCTTGGCGAACTGGCACCGCGCTATTTCAGCGAGCTGATGAGCGCATTGAAGAAATGCGCCACGCGCCGTACCCACAGCAATGTGCTGCAGCACCTGAGCGGCTACCTCAAGCGCGCCCTCAGCGCCGACGAAAAGCAGGAAATGCAGCAGCTGATCGGCCAGTACCGCGAGGGCATCGTGCCGCTGGTGGTACCGCTGACATTGCTCAAGCACCACTTCCGCCGCCACCCGGATCGCTACATCGCCGAGCAGGCCTATCTGCAGCCGCACCCCGAACCTCTTGCCCTGCGCAACGCACTGTGACGCCATGACCCGCGAAACCATCGCCGACGAAGACACCAGCCACGATTACCGCCAGGCGCTCGATGAGGGCTACCTGCCGATTCGCGAGGTGGCGCGCAGTACCGGCATCAACGCCGTCACCCTGCGCGCCTGGGAACGCCGCTACGGCCTGATCGTGCCGTACCGCACGCCCAAGGGCCATCGCCTCTACTCGCCGGCCAACGTCGAACGCATCAACGCCATTCTCGCCTGGCTGGCCCGCGGCGTGGCCGTAGGCCAGGTCAAGGCGCTGCTCGACCATGGCCAGGTGCCGCAGGCCACCAGCGGCGACAACTGGACACGCCAGCGCAACGACATCCTCGGTTGCATCGTCCAGTTCAACGAGCGCCGCCTGGATGATCGCTTCAACGCAGCACTGGCGCTCTACCCGGCCTGCACCCTGGTCGAACAGCTGTTCTGGCCCTTGCTCGGTGATCTGCGCCAGCGCTGGCAGGGTCAGTTCGGAGCGCGCGCGGAGCAGGTGTTCTTTTTCTCCTGGCTGCGCAGCAAGCTGGCCACGCGTATCTACCACTGCAACCGACAGGTCGGTGGCGCCCCCCTGCTGTTGATCAATCTGGGTGAAGCACCGATGGAACCGGGCCTGTGGCTGTGCGCCTGGCTGGCCAGTGCCAGCGATTGCCCGGTGGAGGTCTTCGATTGGCCGCTACCGCCCAATGAGTTGCTGACGGCACTGGAACACATCGCACCGCGTGCCGTGCTGCTCTACGCCGAGGATGCACTGGACGGCACGCTGGTGCGCCGCCAGTTGCCCCGCCTGGCCGAACAATGCCCGGTGCCACTGCTGATCGCCGGCCCCGCTGCGCACATTCACCGTGATGCGCTGACCGGTCTGGAGTCGGCCAACGACCCGCTCGCAGCGCATGCCTGGCTGCAGCGTCAGGGTCTGCTAAGCGCACAAGAGGTAACCCCATGAAGCAACTGATGTGGTTTCGCAGTGACCTGCGCGTTCAGGACAACACAGCCCTGAGCCAGGCCATGAGTCGCGGTTCGACCATCGCCCTGTATCTGATCACGCCCGGCCAGTGGCAACGTCATGACGATGCGCCGTGCAAGGTGGACTTCTGGCTGCGCAACCTGGCCGAGTTGAGCAAGGCCCTGACCGCACTCAACGTGCCGCTGCTGGTGCGCCAGTGCCATGACTGGAATGAGGTGCCGGTACTGATCGCCGATGTGTGCCGCGAGCACACCATCTGCGCCGTGCACGTCAACGAGGAATACGGCATCAACGAAAGCCTGCGTGACCGACAGGTGTGCGCCTACCTCAGCCAGCAGGCCATCGCCTGGAACAGTTACCTGGACCAACTGCTGTTCAAGCCGGGCAGCGTGCTGACCCGCTCCGGTGGTTATTTCCAGGTCTACAGCCAGTTCCGCAAGGTCTGTTACGAACGTCTGCACAGCGCCCTGCCCGGCCTGGTCACGCTGCCCAAGGCGCAGACGCCGCTGGCTGTGAAGAGCGACGCCATCCCCTGCGCAGTCGACGGTTTCGCTACTCCAAGTGAGAGCCTGCGCCTGCTCTGGCCAGCCGGCGAAGAGGCGGCACTGCAGCGCCTGCAGCATTTCACCGACGAGCAGGTGGCCTTCTACAAGGACGAGCGCGACTTCCCCGGCAAACCGGGCACCAGCCAGCTTTCGGCCTACCTGGCCGCTGGCGTTCTCTCGCCCCGCCAATGCCTGCACGCGGCCCTGTCGGCCAACCGCGGCGAGTTCGACAGTGGCAACCAGGGCGTCGTCACCTGGATCAACGAGCTGCTCTGGCGCGAGTTCTACAAGCACATCCTGGTCGGCTACCCGCGGGTCTCGCGGCATCGCGCCTTCCGCACGGAAACCGAGGCAGTGCCCTGGCGCAACGCGCCGCAGGAACTGGCCGCCTGGCAGGAAGGTCGCACCGGCCTGCCGATCATCGATGCAGCCATGCGCCAGTTGCTGGAAACCGGCTGGATGCACAACCGCCTGCGCATGATCGTCGCCATGTTCCTGACCAAGAACCTGCTGATCGATTGGCGTGAGGGCGAGCGCTTCTTCATGCGCCATCTGATCGATGGCGACCTGGCCGCGAACAATGGCGGCTGGCAGTGGAGCGCCTCCACCGGCACCGACGCCGCGCCCTACTTCCGCATCTTCAACCCGATCAGCCAGTCGCAGAAGTTCGACCCCGACGGCCAGTTCATTCGCCAGTGGGTGCCTGAGATGTCGGGCCTGAACAAGCGCGACATCCACGATCCGTCCGCGCTCGGCGGCCTGTTCGCGCCGTCCGGCTATCCGCGGCCGATCGTCGACCTGTCGCGCTCGCGCGAGCGCGCACTGACGGCGTTCAAGAACCTTTCGGCGCAGGAGCTGCCGGCATGAGCGACTTCCTGCACGACTTCGCCCAGCGCTTCGCCGCGCTGAACAAGGACAACCTCGACCGCCTGGGCGAGCTGTACAGCGACGACGTGCTGTTTCGCGACCCGTTGCATGAAGTGCGCGGCCTGAGCGAGATGCGCCACTACTTCGCCGAGCTGTATGCCAATGTCGAGGCGCTGCGCTTCGAGTTTCACGGCTTCGACCAGGTCGCGGACGGCGAAGGCTACCTGCGCTGGACCATGTACTACCGCCATCCACGCCTGCGCGGTGGCGCCGAAATTGCCGTGGAAGGCTGCTCGCATCTGCTCTGGCGCGAGCGCGTCTACCGGCACCGGGACTACTTCGATGCCGGCGCCCTGCTCTACGAACACCTGCCCGTACTCGGCAGCGTGATCGCCTGGTTGAAACGGAGGCTGGCATGAAGCGCATCTGGCTGACCGGCGCCAGCAGCGGCATCGGTGCCGCACTGGCAGAAGAACTGCTGCGCGCCGGCCATCGCCTGGCACTCAGCGCGCGCAGCAGCGGCCCGCTGCAGGCACTGGCCGCGCGCTATGGCGAGCAAGTGCTGGTGGCCCCGGGCGACCTGACCGACGCCGAGCAGGTGCGCGCCATCGGCGAACGCATCGCTCAGCAGTGGGGCGCACTGGATTGCGCGATCCTTAACGCCGGCACCTGCGAATACGTCGAGGTTCGCCAGTTCGAGGCGGCGATGATCCAACGCGTGGTCAACGCCAACCTGTTTTCCGCCAGCTACTGCATCGAGGCAGCCCTGCCCCTGCTGCGCCAGGGCAATCGCCCGCACCTGGTCGGGGTCGGCAGCTCGGTGACCTTCATGCCGCTGCCGCGTGCCGAGGCCTATGGCGCCTCCAAGGCGGCCATGCGTTACCTGATGCAGACGCTACGCATCGACCTGGCGGCAGAAGGCATCGACGTCACCCTGGTCAGCCCGGGGTTCGTCGACACCCCGCTGACGCAGAAGAACGACTTTCCCATGCCCATGCGCTGGCCCGTGGAGCGCGCAGCCCGGTATATCGCCGCGCGCCTGGACAAGCGCCCGCACGAAATCGCCTTTCCCACTCCCTTCATCGCCGTACTGAAACTGCTCGGCAGCCTGCCCAGCAGCCTGCAACTGGCCATAGGTCGCCGCCTGGCGCGTAACGAGGACAACGCATGAAAATCGCCATCGTCGGCAGCGGCATCGCCGGCCTGACCTGCGCCTACCTGCTCAACCGCCGGCACGACATTCAGGTGTTCGAGGCCAGTGACTGGATCGGCGGCCATACCCACACCGTCGACGTGCAGGTGGAGGGGCGAAACTACGCCATCGACACCGGCTTCATCGTCTTCAACGACTGGACCTACCCCAATTTCATTCGCCTGCTGGAGCAGGTCGGGGTGCGCTACAAGCCCACCGAAATGAGCTTCTCGGTGAGCGACCCGGCCACCGGCGTGGAGTACAACGGCCACGACCTCAACACCCTGTTTGCCCAGCGCAGCAACCTGTTGTCGCCGGCCTTCTGGGGCATGCTGCGCGATATCCTGCGCTTCAATCGTCAGTCGCTCGACGACCTGGCCAACAACCGCATCAGCGCCGATACCACGCTCGGTCAGTACCTCGAACGCAACGGCTATGGCCGCCGCTTCATCGAGCATTACATCGTGCCGATGGGCTCGGCCATCTGGTCGATGTCGCTGGCCGACATGCTCGGTTTCCCGCTGCAGTTCTTCGTGCGCTTCTGCAAGAACCACGGCCTGCTCTCGGTCAGCGACCGCCCGACCTGGCAGGTGATCGAAGGCGGCTCACGCAGCTACGTGGCGCCCTTGACCGAAAGCTTCGCCGAACGTATTCGCCTCAACTGCCCGGTCAGCCGCGTCGTCCGTGATCAGGACGGCGTCACCCTGCACAGCGCAGCCGGCAGCGAGCGCTTCGACAAGGTGATCTTCGCCTGCCACAGCGACCAGGCCCTGGCCCTGCTCGATCAGCCCAGCGAACAGGAGCGTGACATTCTCGGCGCCCTGCCCTACGCCAACAACGACGTGGTGCTGCACACCGACACACGCCTGCTGCCCAAGCGCAAGCTGGCCTGGGCCAGCTGGAACTATCGGCTGGGCGGGCCGACCGATCAGCCTGCAGCCGTCACCTACAACATGAACATCCTGCAGGGCGTCGAGGCAGACACCACCTTCTGCGTCAGCCTCAACCAGACCGCCGCCATAGATCCGGCCAAGATCCTCGCACGCTTCCAGTACGCCCACCCGCAGTACAGCCTGGCCGGCACCGCCGCCCAGGCACGCTGGGAAGAGTTGCTCGGTGCCCAGCACAGCTACTACTGCGGCGCCTACTGGGCCAACGGCTTCCATGAAGACGGTGTGGTCAGCGCGCTGCGCGTGGCACGCGCCTTCGGAGAGACGCTGTGATGCACAGCGCCCTGTACAGCGGCTGGGTGCAGCATCGTCGCTTCGCCCCACGCGCCCATGCCTTTCGCTATCGCATGGGTCTGCTGTATCTCGATCTGAGCGAGCAGGCGCAGCTGTTCGGCCTCTCGAAGCTGGCCGGATGCGGCCGCTTCGCGCCGTTCGCCTTTCGCGAAACCGACTACCTGCCCGAATCCACCCGCCAGGGCGTGGCACTGCACGAGGCGGTGCGCAACCGCGTGCAAGAAGCTCTGGGCACACGCCCGCAAGGCCGCATCTGCGTGCTGACGCAACCGCGCAGCTGGGGCCTGGCTTTCAACCCGGTGAGCATCTTTTACTGTCATGACAGCGAAGAACGCTTGGTGGCGATTCTCTGCGAAGTCAGCAATACGCCGTGGCGCGAGCGCTATCACTACGTGCTGCCGGCTGAGGGCGACGGGCGTCACCGGGTCAGCGTGGACAAGACCTTCCACGTCTCGCCCTTTCTGCCGCGCGAGCTGGAATACCGCATGAGTTTCAGCCCTGTCGGTGAACGTCTGGGCGTGCACATGGCCGACTGGCAAGGCGCAACCAAGCTGTTCGATGCCAGCCTCAGTCTGCAGCGCCAGGCGCTCGACCGCGCCAGCCTGCAGCGTTATCTGCTCAGCTTTCCCTGGATGACCGGCAAGACCGTGGCGGCCATCTACTGGCAGGCGCTGCGCCTGCTGCTCAAGCGCATCCCGATTTTCGACCACTCCCCCGCGGAAGGCAGCTTCCGCGTTGCCCGCCCGCACGTGAAGGACATGCCCCATGAAGAGCTCTAGCCTGACCTCCACCCGAAGCCTGGTACGCAGTGGCAATGGCATCGGCGCCGGCCTGCTGCGACGCGCCGTACTGCGCCAGCTGGAAAATCTGCGCCATGGCCTGCTGCTGATCCAGGAAGGCAGCGACACCCTGCATTTCGGCACGCCGCAGAGCGAGCTGCGCGCCGAGATCCGGGTGAGCGATCCTGCCGTCTGGGGCCTGGTGGCCGGCAATGGCTCCATCGGCGCGGGCGAGGCCTACATCCACGGCTATTGGAGCACGCCGGACCTGACGGCGGTGATCCGCATCTTCGTCGCCAACCTCGATGTACTGGACGCCATGGAGGGCGGCCTGGCGCGCCTCGGGCGGCCGCTGATCCAGGGCCTGCACTGGCTCAATCGCAACACCCGGCAGGGCTCGCGGCGCAACATCGCTGCGCACTATGACCTGGGCAACGACCTGTTCGAGCAGTTTCTCGACCCGACCATGATGTACTCGGCGGCCATGTTCAGAGGCGATGACGACAGCCTGGAACAGGCACAGCTGAACAAGCTCGAACGCATCTGCCAGAAGCTCGCCCTGCAGCCGTCCGATCATCTGCTGGAAATCGGCACCGGCTGGGGCAGCATGGCGCTCTATGCCGCAACCCACTACGGTTGCCGGGTGACCACCACCACGCTGTCGCGCGAGCAATACGCCTACACCGAGCGGCGCATCCGCGAGCTGGGCCTGGAGGGCCGCGTAACCCTGCTGCTGGAGGACTATCGTGACCTCGACGGCCAGTACGACAAGCTGGTTTCCATCGAGATGATCGAGGCCGTCGGCCACCGCTACCTGCCCACCTATTTCGAGCAGTGCGCGCGCCTGCTCAAGCCCGAAGGGCTGATGCTGCTACAGGCCATCACCATTCGCGACCAGCGTTACGAGCAGGCCTGCCGCTCGGTGGATTTCATCCAGCGCTACATCTTCCCCGGCGGCGCCCTGCCGTCGATGCAGAAGATGCTCGACGTGGTCACCCGCCATACCGACCTCAACCTGCATCACATGGAAGACTTCGGCCTGCACTACGCGCGCACCCTGCGCCTGTGGCACGAGAACCTGCGCCAGGCCCGCCAGCGTCTGGAGCAGCTGGGCTACGACGATTACTTCTATCGCCTGTGGGAGTTTTACCTCTGCTATTGCGAAGGCGGCTTCCTCGAACGCACCATTGGCACCGCGCAACTGCTGCTGGCCAAACCGGCCGCTCGCCCTGCGCCACTGCTGGGAAACTTCGATGCCTAAGCTGATCGCCAATGCCCTCCTGTTCCAGCTCGGCTGGCTCGTCTGCGTGTTCGCCGGCGATGGCCCCTGGCTGCTGGTAGTGGCGGCGATCATCGGCGTGCACCTGCTGTGGATCAGTAGCTGGGCGGCGGAAGGCAAGCTGCTGCTCAGCGTGTTCCTCGCCGGCAGCGCGCTGGACAGCTTTCTGCTCAATCTGGGGGTGTTCGACTTCGGCGAACCGCGCCAGCTGATCCCGCTATGGCTGGCCTTGCTCTGGCTGTTGCTGGCCAGCACGCTCAACCACTGCCTGGCCTGGACCGCGCAGCCCTGGTGGCGCGGCAGCCTGCTGGGCGCGCTTGCGGCACCGCTGTCCTACTACGGCGGCGCCAAGATCGCCGGCGTCACCCTGCCGCTCGGTACCTGGCCGACCCTCGCGATTCTTGCGTTGGTCTGGGCGCTGGTGATGCCGGTGCTGCATGGCTTCGCCAAGCTGTATCGTGAGCAGTACCAACAGCGCCTGCGCAGCCGCCGCTCGGCCTAGCCGATAGCCTCTGCAGGAGCGGCGCCTCGCCGCGAACCGCTTTGCCTCGGGTTCGACAGCCTCGCCCCGAGGCGCCTACGAAAAGCCGCTGGCCGGCCTGCGGAACTGGCGACACTGTCCACTGCACCCTGTCAGCCCAAACCCCGCGTATCCACAGCATGGCGTACACTGCCGCGCCATGAGCGAGACCATCCCCCACACCCAACTGCCGACCGCCCCCGCCATCAGTTGCAGCACCTGCGCGGCCTGCTGCTGCCAGCTGGAAGTGATGCTGATTGGCGACACCGGGGTGCCCCAACGCTACATCGAGACCGACGACTGGGGCGGCGAAGTCATGCGCCGCCTGGACGATGGCTGGTGCATAGCGCTTGATCGCGACACCATGCGCTGCACCATCTACGCACAACGCCCGCTGATCTGCCGCGAGTTCGAACTCGGCGCCACCGAATGCCTGGAAGAACGCCGCGGCATCGCCACCGCCTACAGTCAGTAACATTTCATGTATGAATTTTAATGCTGAATAAGTGCATTTCTATAAATACATCACCGTCGACGGCGAGGAATTCCCTGGCTCAACACCGAGCCATTTCAGTGCGCCAGCACCAATCCAGTGCGTTACTCATATGCACCTCACGGGTTGATATCAAAAAAATAGAACAAAACTGAATTTATTATTAATTAGTCGAATTCATAACCGTCGCGCACACTTTCGGGGCTCTCCCTTACGGACCTGACGTGCCCGCCGACGGCCACTCCGAGCGACAGGAGAGCACGCCTGAATTCTCAGCAAGACGGAATCATGATGGCTGCCCTTGCGACTGCCCCCACTCTCACCACTACGAGCTCGTTCGCCGTTTCACCCTCACCGCCCTGTGTCCGAGATCCATCAGGACGGTCAACGCGCTTTCCCCTTACGCCGACCGGGCCATCGGCCGCGACATGTCGGAGCTCTCGCCCCAGGGTGGTGGAGCCGCAGCCCATGCCTGACGCCCTGATTCTGCAGGTCCCCGCCACGCTGGGTTGCCTGCTCGGTTGCTGGCTGAGCGGTCGCACTCCGTCGACGCTCGACCAGGCCAGCCTGCAGCCCTTTGCCGCCCGCCGGAAGCGGCGGCGCGCATGACGCATGCAGCGGGCCGGCCGTGGGAGATCACCACGCAGCCACGCGAAAAACCCGGCAATACGACCGGAGAGCACCTTCTCACTTGATGCTCCGCCCATGGACGGGCGTCCAGAAGTGCCGCCTGCGGCACCCTATGGGCTTTTCAGCAGTGAAGAGCCCACTTTTTTCTACCGGAAACCATGAACACATCATCACGCCTGTACCAATGGTGCATCGCCTTTATCCCCGACGCTGCGCACACCCGCCCACGAGAATGGCTGCGCGCGGCACTCGGTGCCTGCATCGGATTCGTCTTCAGCACCTGGCTATGCAGCCAGCTCTTCGGCCTGCAGCTGGCCGTGCATTTCTCCGGCCCGCTGGCCGCCTCTGCGGTGCTGCTGTTCGCCGTCTCTTCGGGCGCGCTGGCGCAGCCCTGGTCGATACTCGGCAGCTATCTGTGCGCCACGCTGGTTGGTTTGCTGGTCGGCCACTGGCTCGATCACAGCCTGATCGGCGCAGCCCTGGCCATAAGCCTGAGCCTGTTGCTGATGTGCCCGCTGCGCTGTCTGCACCCGCCGGGTGGCGCCATCGCCTTCTGCGTGGTGTTCGCGCCGGTGGCGCCGGGAATACCCGCCTGGCACCCGGCCGTGACGGCGGTGATGGCCGCGCTGGGCCTGCTGAGCAGCGCGCTGATCTACAACAACCTCACCGGCATGCGCTACCCGCGCCAGACCACCCCTCCCGCCGATGCCCACCATACCCGCGACCCGTTGCCCGGCGAGCGTGTGGGCATTCGCGATACCGACCTCGACCAGGCGCTCGATGAACTCGGCGCCTTCGTCGACGTGACTCGCGAAGACCTGGCCATGATCGTGAAAAGCACCGAGCGCCATGCGCTGCGTCGCAGCATGGGCGACATACGCGCCGGCCAGGTGATGTCACGCGACCTGGTCTGCGCCACGCCGGGCACCAGCATCAAACAGGGCCTGCACCTGCTGCGCCACCACCACCTCAAGGCGCTGCCGATCCTTGACCACAACCAGCGACTGGTCGGCATCGTCAGCCTCAGCGACCTGATTGCTCCCATACATCGCCGGCCGGCCAGGCGCTTCGGCCTATTCAGGCGGCGCCCTCGCCCGCGTCTGGGCGAGTTGATGAGCAGCCCGGTGCGCTGCACCGATGTCGATACGCACGTGGTCGACCTGATCGGCGTGTTGTCCGACCGCGGTCTGCACTGCCTGCCGGTGCTGGAGAACGAAAAGCTGGTGGGGATCATCACCCAGACCGACGTGATCGCCGCGTTGCAACGAGATCTGCTGGCCCACTTCGATTGGAACGACGATCTGTAGTGACGCAGCTCGTGACGGCGTAATGCGGCTGCGCATCGAAAAGTGCCAGAGCAGCCCTTACACTGCGCGTCTGCCCGCTTGCTGAGCCCTGCCACGACATGGACATCGATCTGACTCGCACCTTTCTGGAAATCGTTCGCAGCGGCAGCTTCATCGCCGCCGCCGAACGCTTGCACATTACCCAGACAGCCGTCACGGCGCGCATCCAGAAGCTCGAAGGTCACCTCAACTGCACGCTGTTCGTACGCAACCGAGCCGGGGCCAAGCTGACCGCCGACGGCGAAGCCTTCGTCGCCTATGCCAACCAGATATTGCAAACCTGGGAGGCGGCGCAGCGCGACCTGCCCCTGCCGGACGGCTATAACAACGTGATCCACGTCGGCGGCGAAGTCAGCCTGTGCAACCCGCTGATGCTGCGCTGGGTCAGCCGCATCCGCGCCAACATCGACCACTACGCCGTGCACACCCATATCGGCGACGGCCAGGAGCTGCTGCGTCAGCTGGAGCTGGGCGTGCTGGATGCCGCCCTGGTGTATCAGCCGAACTACTGGCCGGGCATGCAGGTGGAGCAGTTGCTGGAAGAAAAGCTGATCCTGGTGCGCGCGAAGAATCCCGAACCCTACGTGTACGTCGATTGGGGCGAGGCCTTCCGCCTGCAGCACGACAGCGCGCTACCGGATCGGGCCAAGGCGCCGGTGTCCTTCAACCTCGGCCCGCTGGCCCTGCAGTACATCCTCGAACACGGTGGCTCTGGCTACTTCCGCACGCGGGTGGTGCAGAGCTACCTGGACAAGAAGGTGCTCAAACGCGTGCCTCGCGCGCCGGAGTTCAGCTACCCGACCTACCTGGTGTATTCCCGGGAACGCGACTCGGCAGTGCTGCAGCAGTCGTTCGATCTGCTGCGCGAGATCATCGCCGAAGACACCGACTGGTCGCAGCGCTGGGACCCGATGATCTGAAACGAAATCGCCCCTCGTACAGAGGGGCGATTTCTTCATGGCGACGTCGATGACCGCTTAGAAGCTCATGCGGTAATGCACGGTGTAGGCTTCGGCGCCATCGTTCGGCTTCTTCAGACCGGCGTTGGAATAATGGATCGCACGCAGGCCGATTTCCTGCCCGGCGAAACGCAGGCCTACGCCGATGCGGTCCTCGAACTGGAAGGAAGAGCCCAGATCGTTGCTTTCCAGCTCGGTGCTGGAGAACGCGGCAACGCCGATACCGGCTTCGATATAGGGGCGCACGTTCTGCCCGGCGAATTCGTAAACGAACACCGGAGCGAAGGAGAGGCTGTGGTTGCTCGCCGTGTCGTCGCCGTCCCAGTAGGTGTAGCCCAGGTCCCAGTAACCCGTCAGACGACCATAGCTGCTTTCCAGCCAGCTATGGTTCCAGTCCCACTGCGCGCCCAAACGGTAAACCATGGTGGAATCGCCACTCTGACCAATAGCCGCGGTTACATCCGCAGCCTGCGCAGCGCCCATGGTTCCGAACGAGAGGGCCGTAGCTGCAGCAAAGGCACACAACTTCTTCATGAGTCATTCCTTTAATAGCGAGAGGTTTTATCAGGCCTGTAACAAAATATAGAAACATCCAGTGTCAATGAAAGCGCAATTTGAAAAAGATTCACTAAATCGAATGAACCTTGGCCTGTTCACCCAACAAAATCGGCAATACTCGGCAAAGTTGCGAGGCTTCTCCACTGCTCCAGTAACGCGTTGACAGGGCAGACTGAGTGGCCAGCAGATCGTGGTGAGCGAGCAGGCGCTGCAGCTGGCGCGCCACCGCAGCACCGGTGTCGATCAGGCTCACCGATGCCGGCACCAGCTCAGCGAGCAGCGGGCGCAGGAAGGGATAGTGGGTGCAACCGAGAATCAAGGTATCGCAGCCCTCTGCCAGCAGCGGCGCCACATAACCTTGCAGCAGTTCACGGGTGGCCGGCGCCTGCAGCTCGCCGGCCTCGATGCATTCCACCAGCCCCGGGCAAGGCTGGGTGATCACCCGCACATCATTGGCGAAGCGATCGAGCAGCGCGGCGAACCGCGCGCTCTTGAGCGTACCGGTGGTCGCCAGCACACCGACCACGCCGCTGCGGGTCGCCGCTGCCGCCGGTTTAACCGCAGGCTCCATGCCGACGATGGGCAAATCCGGATAACGTTCGCGCAGTTCTCCAGCGGCTGCCGCCGTCGCCGTATTGCAGGCCAGCACCAGGGCTTTGGCGCCCTGCGCCAGCAGATGCTCGGTGATCACTACGCAGCGCTCGCGAATGTACTCCGGGCTTTTCTCGCCATAGGGCACATGGCCGCTGTCGGCAACGTAGAGCAGCGACTCGTTGGGCAGCAGCTGGCGAATCTCGCGCAGCACCGACAGACCGCCGACGCCGGAATCGAAAACGCCAACCGGCGCCTGTGACCGGCTCATTGTAGGAGCGAGCTCTGCTCGCGAAGCGTCTTGAGGCTGCGGCGACATTCGCGAGCAGAGCTCGCTCCTACGGTCCTTAACGCCCACCGCACACCTCGCAGGCCGGGTCGCGCTTGACCCGTAGTTCGCGAAAGCGCGTACCCAGTGCATCGATCAGCAGCAGGCGACCGACCAGCGGCTCGCCGAAACCGGCCAGCAGTTTGAGCGCCTCCAGCGCCTGCAGGCTGCCCACCAGGCCCACCAGCGGGCCGACCACGCCGGCCTCGCTGCAGGTCAGCTCGGCCTCGCTGCCGTGGCCGTACAGGCAGTGATAGCAGGGGCTGGCCGCATTGCGTGGATCGAACACCGACAGCTGCCCTTCCAGGCGGATCGCCGCACCGGACACCAGCGGCTTGCCGGCTGCGACGCAAGCGGCATTGACCGCCTCGCGGGTAGAGAAATTGTCCGAGCAGTCCAGCACCAGGTCGACACTGCTCACTGCGGCAGCCAGCGAGTCGGCATCCAGCGCCTGGCGATGCGGCACCAGTTTGATCTGCGGATTGATCGCCGCCAGACGCACCATGGCCGAATCCACCTTGGCCTGGCCGATGCTGGCGGTGTCGTGGGCGATCTGCCGCTGCAGGTTGGTCAGGTCCACCGTGTCGAAGTCGGCCAGGTGCAGTTCACCGACGCCGGCGGCAGCTAGGTACAGCGCCACCGGCGAGCCCAGCCCGCCCATGCCGACGATCAGCACGCGGCCCTGTTTCAGGCGCAACTGGCCGTCCACATCGATCTGTTTCAGCAGAATCTGCCGGCTGTAGCGCAGCAGCTCGTCATCGCTCAGCATATCGTCACTCATGGTCGAAACGTCCCAGACTGATGCGCTCATGGCCGCCCAGGTCACGCCGGCTATGCACCTCGGCGAAGCCGGCGGCGGCCAGTAGCCCGCGCACCGCCTCGGCCTGGTCGAAGCCATGCTCCAGCAGCAGCCAGCCACCGGATAGCAGGTGCTGCGGCGCGGCCTGGATGATCGCACGAATATCGTCCAGCCCGTCGCTGCCGGCTACCAGCGCGCTACTTGGTTCGAAGCGCACGTCGCCCTGCACGAGGTGCTGGTCGTCGGCGCGGATATAGGGCGGATTGCTCAGGATCAGGCCATAACGCTGCCCGCTCAGGGCAGAGAACCAGTGACTATGCATGAACGCAGCATTGTCCAGTTGCAGACGCTGGCGATTGCGCTCGGCCAGCGCCACGGCCTCCTCGACGCGATCCACCCCGGTCACCCGCCAGGCCGGCCGCTCGCTGGCCAGGGCCAGGGCGATGGCGCCGGTACCGGTGCCGAGATCCAGCACGGTCAAGGGTGCAGCCGGCAGCAGAGCAAGAGCGGTTTCCACCAGCAGTTCGGTGTCCGGGCGCGGGATCAGGGTATGCGGCGCCACCTCCAGCTCCAGACTCCAGAAACCCTGGAGGCCGAGGATATAGGCCACCGGCTCGCCCTGGCGACGGCGCTGCAGATTCGCTAGGAACAGCGCCAATTGATCGACCTCCAGCTCGCGCTCCGGCCAGGTACGCAGGTAGCTGCGCGGTTTGCCCAGCGCGGCGGCAAGCAGCAGCTCGGCGTCCAGCCGCGGGGTGGGCGAGTCGGGCAGATCGGCGTTGTCGAGCAGAGATTCGATGGTGGCCATGGTTCATCCTGACTGCTTTTCTCCCCTCTCCCGCTTGCGGCGCTCGAGCGGAGATAGCGAAGCATCGCTTCGCCCGCTCAAGCGCCCTGAGCTCTGCGAGGGGCTGGGGCGCAGAGCGGGGGTCGGGGGAGAGGGTGTGTCGTTGCGCCCCCTCTCCCTAACCCTCTCCCCGAGGGGAGAGGGGACTGTTAGGCGCTACGTTGGCGCTTGCTGTCAGCTCTTCCCGGATTGCATCCGGGCTACGGCTTTTAGCCTGTGGCCTGCAGCCGCTTTTTAGTCCCCCAGCGCCGCCAGCTGGTCGGCCTGGTACTCGGCCAGCAGGGGCTCGATCACTGCCTCCACGCCGCCGGCCATGACTTCGCTCAGCGAATACAGGGTCAGGTTGATGCGGTGGTCGGTGACCCGGCCCTGCGGGAAGTTGTAGGTGCGGATGCGCTCGGAACGGTCGCCCGAGCCGACCAGCAGCTTGCGCGTGTCGGACATTTCCTTGTGCGCCGCCGCTTCCTGCTGGTCCTGCAGTTTGGCCGCCAGCCAGGCCATGGCCTTGGCGCGGTTCTTGTGCTGCGAGCGCTCTTCCTGGCATTCCACCACGGTGCCGGTGGGAATGTGGGTGATGCGGATCGCCGAGTCGGTGGTGTTGACGTGCTGGCCGCCAGCGCCAGAGCTGCGGTAGGTATCGACGCGCAGATCGGCCGGGTTGATCTCGATGGCCGCCTGCTCGTCCGGCTCCGGCAGCACCGCCACGGTGCAGGCGGAGGTATGGATGCGGCCCTGGGATTCGGTTTCCGGCACGCGCTGCACGCGATGGGCGCCGGACTCGAACTTGAGCTTGGCGTAGACGTTCTCACCCTCGACGCGAGCGATGACCTCCTTGAAGCCGCCGTGCTCGCCCTCGTTGGCCGACAGCACCTCGACGCGCCAACCCTGCCTCTCGGCGTAACGCGAGTACATGCGGAACAGATCGCCGGAGAAGATCGCCGCCTCGTCGCCACCGGTACCGGCGCGCACTTCCAGGTAGACGTTGCGGCCGTCGTTGGGGTCCTTGGGCAGCAGCATGCGCTGTAGCTTGTCTTCCAGGGTGGTCAAAGCTTCCTTGGCCTGGGCCACTTCTTCTTCGGCCATCTCGCGCAGGTCGGGGTCGCTTTCCTTGAGCAGCGCCTGAGCCCCTTCGAGATCGCTCTGTACCTTGCGCAGCTCGCGGAAGGTGGCGATCACCGGCTCGATCTCGGCGTATTCCCTGGAGTAGGCGCGAAACTGCGTCTGCTTGGAAATCACCTCGGCATCGCCGAGCAGCGCCGTCAGTTCCTCGAAGCGGTCGCTGAGGTTGTCCAGTTTGTTCAACAGTGAAGCTTTCATTGCAGACCTTTGTCCTGCGGCGCGCTCTCGTCGAGGGCGAACAATTCCTGGGCCAGGCTGAGCGCATCGACGCGCCCCTCGGCGGTAAGTTTCTTCATGCGCACGCTGGGCGCGTGCAGCAGTTTGTTGGTCAGGCCGCGCGCCAGTTGCGCCAGCACGTCCTCGGGATTGCTGCCATTGACCAGCATGCGCTGGGCCTTGGCCAGCTCCTCGTCGCGCAGGCGCTCGGCCTGCTGGCGGTAGGCCTTGAGCACGTCGACCGCGGCCAGCTCGCGCAGGCGCTGCATGAAATCGTCGGTGCCGGCAGCGATCAGCTCCTCGGCAGCCTGCGCCGCACCCTGGCGACTCTTGAGGTTTTCCTCGATGACCTCGTGCAGATCATCGACGGTATAGAGGTAGACGTCATCCAGCTCGCCCACCTGCGGTTCGATATCGCGCGGCACGGCGATGTCGACCATGAAGATCGGCTTGTGCTTGCGCTTTTTCAGCGCACTTTCCACCGCGCCCTTGCCGAGAATCGGCAGCTGGCTGGCCGTGGAGCTGATGACGATATCGCTGTGCGCCAGCTCGTCGGGAATGTCCGACAGCAGCACGGCATGGGCGCCGAACTGCTCGGCCAGTTGGCTGGCACGCTCCAGCGTACGGTTGGCAACGACGATGCGCTTGATGCCCTGATCATGCAGGTGACGCGCCACCAGGCTGATGGTTTCGCCGGCGCCGATCAGCAGTGCCTGACTGCGATGCAGGTCAGCGAAGATCTGCTTGGCCAGACTCACCGCAGCGAAGGCCACGGACACCGGGTTCTCGCCGATGGCGGTGTCGGTGCGCACGGTCTTGGCGGTGCTGAAGGTGGCCTGGAACAGGCGGCCGAGCAGCGGGCCGACGGTACCGGCCTCACGCGCTACGGCGTAGGCGGACTTGAGCTGACCGAGAATCTGCGGCTCGCCGAGGACCATCGAGTCGAGGCCGCAGGCCACACGCATCATGTGGCGCACCGCGTCCTGCTCGCTGTGCACGTAGGCGCAGGCACGCAGTTCATCGATGCTCAGGCGGTGGTAGTCGGCCAGCCACTGCAGCACGTCGTCACTGCTCAGCTGATCCTGCTCCAGGTACAACTCGCTGCGGTTGCAGGTGGAGAGGATCGCCGCCTCACGGCTGGGCGTCAGCCGACACAGCTGCTGCAGCGCCTCGACCAGTTGCTCAGGGGTAAAGGCAACGCGCTCGCGCACCTCTACCGAGGCGGTCTTGTGGTTGATGCCGAGGGCGATAAAGGCCATGCAGAGTCGCTGAGGGGCAATACGGGAGCCGGCAATTGTCCTACTTCGCCCCCGATAGAACAACTCCTGCGACCTATTGTCCCAATAGACGGTTCGCCGCATCGTGCTGGCCAGTGGGCTTGCTCAAAGGCTTGTGTCATGATGCCGCGAACGTCGCAGGGCACGAGCCAGCAACGCCCTCGCCCCGGAATAACGCACGACAAGGCACTATGAACAGACCCCTCGCGTTGCTCACCGCATTCGCCTTCCTCAGCGGCTGCCAAACCTTCGCCCCCAGCGAGCCGGACGGTACGCCGCCGGTGCAGGAAGCCGACCAGGCCACCCAACTGGAACCGAGCGAGTACGGCTCGTTCAGTCAGGAAACCCTGTTCGCCCTGCTCACCGCCGAGCTGGCCGGGCAGCGCAACCGCTTCGACATAGCCCTCGGCAACTACGTGCAGCAGGCGCAGAGCACAGGCGATGCCGGCGTAGCCGAACGCGCTTTCCGCATTGCCGAATACCTTGGCGCCGAACAGGCTGCCCTGGACAGCGCGCTGATCTGGGCCAGCAACGCACCGAGCAACATCGATGCGCAACGCGCCGCCGCCGTACAGCTGGCCCGCGCCGGCCGCTACGACGAATCCATGACCTACATGGAGCAGGTGCTGCAGCGCCAGGGTGATACCCACTTCGATTTCCTTGCGCTCTCTGCCGCGGAAACCGACCCGGACACCCGTGCCGGTCTGCTGCAAGGCTTTGACCGCCTGCTGAGCAAGAACCCGGACAACAGCCAGCTGCTGTTCGGCAAGGCCATTCTCCTGCAACAGGATGGCCGTTCCGAAGAGGCCCTGGCGCTGCTCGAAGACAGTGCCGCAAGTGCCGATCAGGTTTCGCCGATCCTGCTGCGCGCCCGCCTGCTGCAAAGCCTCGGTCGTGGCGACGAGGCCCTGCCGTTGCTGCAGAAAGGCATCCGCAAGAACCCCGATGACAAACGTCTGCGCCTGACCTACGCGCGCCTGCTGGTCGAACAGGGCCGCCTCGACGACGCCAAGGGCGAGTTCTCCAAGCTGGTGCAGGAGAACCCCAACGATGACGACCTGCGTTTCTCCCTGGCCCTGGTGTGCCTGGAAGCCGAAGCCTGGGAAGAGGCCATCGTCTATCTGGAGGAGCTGGTCGAACGTCGCAGTCATGTCGATGCCGCCCATTACAACCTCGGCCGCGCCTACGAAGAGCTGAACGACGACGACAGCGCCCTGCAGGAATACGCCCTGGTTGGTCCGAGCAACGACTACCTGCCAGCCCAGCAGCGCCAGGCCGAACTGCTGTTCTCCCAACAGCGCAGCGAAGAAGCCAGCGCACGCCTGGCCCAGGCCCGCGACGCCCAGCCGGATTACGCCATCCAGCTGTACCTGATCGAGGCCGAAGGGCTGAGCAACAGCGGCCAGGTCGAGCCGGCCTGGAAGGTCATCAACGAGGGCCTGGAGCAGTCCCCCAACGACCTCAACCTGCTCTACACCCGCGCCATGCTGGCGGAAAAACGCGATGACCTGGCTCAGCTGGAAACCGACCTGCGTTACATCATCGAGCGCGAGCCGGAGCATGCCATGGCCCTCAATGCCCTGGGCTACACCCTGGCCGACCGCACCACGCGCTACGAAGAAGCGCGCGAGCTGATCGCCAAGGCGCACCAGCTCAACCCGAATGACCCGGCGATTCTCGACAGCCTCGGCTGGGTCAACTATCGCCTGGGCAATCTCGACGAGGCCGAACGTCTGCTGCGCCAGGCCCTGGAGAAATTCCCCGACCACGAAGTCGCTGCCCACCTCGGCGAAGTGCTCTGGGCCCAGGGCAAGCAGCGTGAAGCCCGCGGCATCTGGCGCGACGCACTGCGTAAAACGCCCGATAGCCCCATCCTGCGTGACACGCTGTTGCGCCTGACCGGTTCCGAGACTCCCTGATGCTTCGTCACCTACTCGTATTCAGCCTTCTCGCCCTGCTCGCCGGTTGCGCCGGCCTCACCTCGCACGAAGCGCTGGAAGGCCAGGGCGACCCGGCCCAGTGGAAAGCCCACAAACAGCAGATCACCCAGCTCGACGGCTGGCAGATCAACGGCAAGATCGGCATCCGCGCCCCGCAGGACTCCGGCAGCGCCACGCTGTTCTGGCTGCAACGCCAGGACTACTACGACATCCGCCTGTCCGGCCCGCTGGGCGGTGGCGCCGCGCGCCTGACCGGGCGCCCGGGTGACATTCTGCTGGAAGTGTCCAACCGTGGCCGCTTCCGCGCCGAATCTCCCGAGGCCCTGCTGCGCGAACAACTGCGCCTGGATCTGCCAGTCTCCAACCTGCTCTGGTGGATTCGCGGCCTGCCCGCCCCGGAAAGCCGCAGCCGCATCACCCTCGACGGCGAAAGCCACCTGGCGCAGCTGGAGCAGGACGGCTGGAAAGTCGAATACCAGCGCTATACCGAGCAGAACGGCTACGCCCTGCCAGAGCGGATGAAGCTATACGGTCAGGATCTGGAAGTGACCCTGGTGATCAAGGATTGGCAGCCGCGCCAGTTGGGGCAATAAGCTCACTATCCTGTGGGAGGGGCTTTAGCCGCGACAGCTTGCCCAGCCCTTCCACAGCACACAGCTGGCGGATGAAAGCACCATCCCCAACCACGCCGAAATCCCCCTGCCACCCGACAAGGCGCCAACCGCTTCGCGAGCAGAGCTCGCTCCTACAGGTTTCGCGCACACGGCCGTAGCCCGGATGAAATCCGGGAACCATCGCCACCAAGCCCCGGATTGCATCCGGGCTACGAACCGGGCCTTTCGCGGCTGAAGCCGCTCCTACGGGGGAGGCCGCGGTGTTTGCAGGAGCAGCTGGGCGGCATTCCGTTTCAGCCGCGGTACCTCCGACACACCGCGCCTGCCGATGCATTTCCCGGATAGAATCGCCACCTACTCTCGTGACGACTGCCCCGCCCCGACCATGACTCGCATCCCCGCCCACGCCGAACTCACCCTGCCCGCCCCTGCCAAGCTCAACCTGATGCTGCATATCCTCGGCCGCCGCGCCGATGGCTATCACGAGCTGCAGACCCTGTTCCAGTTTCTCGACCACGGCGACGAGCTCGGCTTCAGCCTGCGCCAGGATGGCGAAATTCACCTGCACACCCCCATCGAAGGCGTGCCGCATGACAGCAACCTGATCGTGCGCGCCGCCAGGCGTCTGCAGGAAGCTTCAGGCACCGCGCTGGGCGCCGATATCTGGCTGGACAAGCGCCTGCCCATGGGCGGCGGTATCGGCGGCGGCAGCTCGGATGCCGCCACCACCCTGGTCGGCCTCGACCATCTGTGGAACACCCGCCTGGGCGAAGATCGCCTGGCCGAAATCGGCCTGGCTCTGGGCGCCGACGTGCCGGTATTCGTGCGCGGCCGCGCAGCCTTTGCCGAAGGCGTGGGCGAGCGTCTGACGCCCGTTGAGCTGGAGGAACCCTGGTTCCTCGTCGCCGCGCCGCAAGTCTTTGTAAGCACAGCAGAAGTTTTCGGCTCGCCCGAGTTGACACGCGATACGCCGCCCATTAAAGTTCGCAGCCTTCTTGCGGGGGGTGGTCGAAACGACTGCCAGCCGGTTGTAGAGAAGCGTTACCCAGAGGTTCGTAACGCTTTGATCTTGTTGAACAAATTTGTTTCAGCTAGATTGACCGGCACTGGAGCTTGCGTATTTGGGAGCTTCCCAAATCGGGACGATGCTGATAAAGTCGCCCGCCAACTTCCAGGCACTCTGCCGAGCTTTGTCGCTCAAGGTCGCAACATCTCGATGCTGCACCGCAAGCTCCAAGCATTGGCCAAGAAGTGAATGCTCAGCATTCGGTTATACGATACAGGGGCGTCGCCAAGCGGTAAGGCAGCAGGTTTTGATCCTGCCATGCGTTGGTTCGAATCCAGCCGCCCCTGCCATAACCTCCCTCGGGAGGCATCGAAAACCGGATCGAGCAGCATTCGACACAGAATATAGGGGCGTCGCCAAGCGGTAAGGCAGCAGGTTTTGATCCTGCCATGCGTTGGTTCGAATCCAGCCGCCCCTGCCATTTTCCATACCCATCCAGGTATACCCTCAGCCGGCAGGTACTGCGCGTGTCCAAGATGATGGTCTTCACGGGGAACGCAAACCCCGATCTGGCGCGACGGATCGTTCGTCAGCTGCACATTCCCCTCGGCGATGCTTCGGTCGGACGTTTCTCCGACGGCGAAGTCATGATCGAAATCAACGAGAACGTCCGCGGCAAGGACGTCTTCCTGATCCAGCCGACCTGTGCGCCCACCAACGACAACCTGATGGAACTGGTCGTGATGGCCGACGCCTTCCGCCGTTCCTCGGCCACCCGCATCACTGCGGTCATCCCCTACTTCGGTTACGCCCGCCAGGATCGCCGCCCGCGCTCCGCTCGCGTGGCGATCAGCGCCAAAGTGGTTGCCGACATGCTCACCGTGGTCGGTATCGACCGCGTGCTGACCGTCGACCTGCACGCTGACCAGATCCAGGGTTTCTTCGACATTCCGGTGGACAACATCTACGGCTCCCCGGTCCTGGTCGACGACATCGAAGACCAGCGCTTCGACAACCTGATGATCGTCTCCCCCGATATTGGCGGCGTCGTTCGTGCCCGCGCCGTGGCCAAGAGCCTGGGCGTCGACCTGGCGATCATCGACAAGCGTCGCGAGAAGGCCAACCAGTCCGAAGTGATGCACATCATCGGTGACGTAGACGGCCGTACCTGCATCCTGGTCGACGACATGGTCGACACCGCCGGTACCCTGTGCCACGCCGCCAAGGCGCTGAAAGAGCGCGGTGCCGCCAAGGTCTACGCCTACTGCACCCACCCGGTGCTGTCCGGCCGCGCCATCGAGAACATCGAGAATTCCGTCCTGGACGAGCTGGTGGTCACCAACACCATCCCGCTGTCCGCTGCGGCGCAGTCCTGCTCGCGCATTCGCCAGCTCGACATCGCCCCGGTCGTCGCCGAAGCAGTCCGCCGCATCAGCAACGAAGAATCGATCAGCGCCATGTTCCGCTAAGCGGAACAGGCCAGATCACACTGCCCCGCCTCGTGCGGGGCTTTTTGCCCTACCGCCCGAGGCTGGTCGCAAGCCATAAGGCGGTTTGGTTATTTTGGAGAAATGAAATGACTGAGTTTGCCCTGAATGCCGAAGTGCGTTCCGACCTGGGGAAAGGTGCGAGCCGCCGCCTGCGTCGTAACGTGTCCATGGTGCCTGCCGTGATCTACGGTGGCGACAAAGAGCCCGTATCCATCAGCCTGCTGGCCAAAGACCTGGCCAAGCTGCTGGAAAACGAAGCCGCCTTCAGCCACGTTCTGAGCCTGGACGTTGCCGGCACCAAAGAAAACGTTCTGATCAAAGCCCTGCAGCGCCACCCGGCCAAAGGCTTCGTTCTGCACGCTGACTTCCAGCGCGTCGTTGCCGGCCAGAAACTGACCGCCCACGTACCGCTGCACTTCATCAACGAAGCTACCGCCGTTGGCGTCAAGCAAGGCGGCGGCGAAGTCCTGCACGCCCTGAACGAAGTCGAAGTTTCCTGCCTGCCGAAAGACCTGCCGGAATTCATCGAAGTCGACATGGCCAAGGTCGCTGTTGACCAGACCGTTCACCTGTCCGACATCAAGCTGCCGAAAGGCGTTGAGCTGGTTGCTCTGGCCCACGGCAGCGACCTGCCGGTAGCCAGCATCCACCTGCCGCGCGTTCGTGAAGAAGCTGCCGGCGAAGGCGCTGCCGAGTAATCGTCAGTAGCAGGCCCGGCATGCGATCACGCCGGGCCATGTTATCGAAAGGGCTCCTGTATGACTGCCGTACAACTGATCGTTGGCCTGGGTAACCCCGGCCCCGAATACGACCAGACCCGGCACAATGCAGGGGCCCTTTTCGTTGAGCGCGTGGCCGAGAGCCAGCGCGTCAACCTCTCCGTAGATCGCAAGTATTTCGGCCTGGTGGGCAAGTTCAACCACCAGGGGCGCGAAGTTCGTCTGCTCATCCCCACCACCTACATGAACCGCAGCGGCCAGTCCGTGGCGGCCCTGGCCAATTTCTTCAAGCTCAAGCCCGAAGAGATACTGGTGGCCCACGACGAACTCGACATGCCACCCGGCGTCGCCAAGCTCAAACAGGGCGGCGGCCACGGCGGGCACAACGGCCTGCGCGACATCATCGCCCAGCTCGGCAACCAGAATAACTTCCATCGCCTGCGGCTCGGCATCGGCCACCCGGGACACGCCAGCCTGGTTTCCGGCTACGTGCTCGGACGCGCCCCACGCAGCGAACAGGAACTGCTCGACCAGAGCATCGACTTCGCCTTGGACGTCCTGCCGGAAATACTCGCCGGCGACTGGACCGTGGCCATGCGCAAACTGCATAGCCAGAAGGCCACCAAGTAACCTAATGCGGTTCACATAAGAAATGGTCGAGCGCGATCAGTCCCCTCGCCCCTCTGGGGAGAGGGTTAGGGAGAGGGGAAAACTGGCAGTTTTGCGGTGCTGTCATCCCTCTCCCCCAGCCCCTCTCCCATAAATGGGAGAGGGGAGCCAAACGCACGCAACCATAAGTGAACAGCATTACACCAAGTAACCACCTATCCCCCGAGGGACACATCATGGGATTCAACTGCGGCATCGTCGGCCTGCCCAACGTCGGCAAGTCCACCCTGTTCAACGCCCTCACCAAATCCGGCATCGCCGCAGAAAACTTCCCCTTCTGCACCATCGAGCCGAACAGCGGTATCGTGCCCATGCCCGACCCGCGCCTGGATGCCCTGGCCGAGATCGTCAAGCCCGAGAAGGTCATCCCCACCACCATGGAATTCGTCGACATCGCCGGCCTGGTGGCGGGCGCATCGAAAGGTGAAGGCCTGGGCAATAAGTTCCTCGCCAACATCCGCGAGACCGACGCCATCGCCCACGTGGTGCGCTGCTTCGAAGACGAGAACGTCATCCACGTCGCCAACAGCGTCGACCCCAAGCGCGATATCGAGATCATCGACCTCGAACTGATCATGGCCGACCTCGACAGCTGCGAGAAGCAACTGCAGCGCGTTGCCCGTACCGCCAAGGGTGGCGACAAGGAATCCGTGGCGCAGAAGGCCCTGCTGGAAAAGCTCATCCCCCACCTCACCGAAGGCAAGCCGGCACGCAGCCTGCTGAAGGACCTGGGTGACGACGAGAAGCGCCTGGCCAGGACCTTCCACCTGCTCACCACCAAGCCGGTGATGTACATCGCCAACGTCGCCGAAGACGGCTTCGAGAACAACCCGCACCTCGACGTGGTGAACGCCATCGCCAAGGAAGAAGGCGCCATCGTCGTGCCGGTGTGCAACAAGATCGAAGCCGAGATCGCCGAACTGGACGATCTGGAAGAAATGCAGATGTTCCTCGAAACCATGGGCATGGAAGAGCCGGGCCTGAACCGCGTGATCCGCGCCGGCTACTCGCTGCTCAACCTGCAGACCTACTTCACCGCTGGCGTGAAGGAAGTACGTGCCTGGACCGTCCGCGTCGGCGCCACCGCCCCGCAGGCTGCCGCCGTGATCCACACCGACTTCGAGAAAGGCTTCATCCGCGCCGAAGTGGTCGCCTACGACGACTTCATCGCCTACAAGGGCGAAGCCGGCGCCAAGGAAGCCGGCAAATGGCGCCTGGAAGGCAAGGACTACATCGTCAAGGACGGCGACGTGATGCACTTCCGCTTTAACGTTTGATCGTAAGCAGTGCATAAACAGAACCCCGCGAAAGCGGGGTTTGTTGTTTTTGGGGTGGGGAATTGTCTAGTGCGGATGGCGCGGGAGCTGGGGATTATGAATCCGCTACGAACCGCCCGACTGAGCCAGAAAGCCCATAAAACGCGGTTTTCCGTCCTTCCCCACGCTGGCCAGCCCAGTCCTTTCCAGAAAATTAGACCAATGTAGTCACCCAAAGCTCTTTACCTAGCCCCGCCTATCGCGGTAGCTTTCGTGATGGCGTTTTGCCAAGAATAGTCACTTTCAAGTTACATCCCCTTTGCTTTATTTCACTTTCCAGGCTGCATCCATAGAAGGAACTTTGGAACAATGAATAGCGACCTTTTCATTGAATCTAACTCAGACATTGATGGCTTTCTGGGTTACATAAAATATGATGGGAAAGGATTGGAGCGGGGGATCATGGATGCCCGTAAACAAGCAGATGCATTGCTAGGAATGGATCATGCGCTTCGACATTTCATTGTCAAACTTAATCCCGCGTTCAAAGGCATTGACTTTGAAAAATTCCTGTAAAAGTCAGAGAAGGCTCTTGGGAAGCATTGATTCCTGAAACTGTCTCTGGCTGGGTTCAAGCCAGCTTAGGAATAGCGGCAACTGCATATTTGACTCAAGCAGCCCAAAAGATGGCTGAACGTGATTTCGACGAATTCGGCGCAAAGGATATCTTTAGCAAAGCTTTGGCAGCAATAAAGTGGTTCGCTCGTCTTGGAAAGCATCTAGGCCGTGTCGAAACAAAGCCGTTTGAAGACGTTAAATTTGCCGATAACAACAATTCAATCGGAATAAAGAATGACGCAGGGGAATATCTTTACATCCCAAAATACATTCTTGATCTATACGTTCAAAGCGACCCCAGAATACTTGAAGGGTTAGTTTCTTTGGTCATAGAAGGCAGAAGTCTAAAAATCGGGGATATTAACGGCACCATTGTTGACGAGGTAATCATCACCGAAGATGACAAATATATTTTTTGCGATGAAGAAGATGAAGACTCCGACGAACCTCTTTTCCCAGAGCTTCGCCATGGGGAAAATGTTGTTCTTGAGGGAGAGGTCACCAGAGAGAACAAGACATCAAATTCAATGGGCTTCAAATATCTTGACCATATCTTAACTGCCTATCCAGAAACAGGCAGCATCGTTCGATATAAACCACTGCTATTCCTGCGCTGCAGACTCTTTGGCACAGTAGACCGTACAGATGAGAAAGGAAGGACAACTGCAAAGAGACCTAAACTATATTTTTCACATCTTGAAGCTCTTGAAGTCGATGATGGCGATGACCTTTTTAGCGGTATCTGAACCAGCAGACTGTGGCACCTCGAAAGCCTGATATTGCATCGCCCCCTAACTTCACCATATAGATCATTAAGCACGCCAAGACATAGACAACAGAAAATAGATCACGACAACCCTCTTACAAACTGTGACCTACGCCCCACCGGCGTTATGATTTCGCTATAAAGAAATATTTTGTAGTGTACCTTTATTTTTCCACCAATAACGTACAAGCACCCGCATTGAAATAGCCTTCGACTTGATATATGATCCTAGCGTCCCCGTCCAGGGATTAACATGGGTTGTTCAAATGCGACCTGGCTCAATAATGTGACATGCAAAAGCGGTGGGTCGACGAGTGTTATTCGGCGGTCCGCGATGATGTAAGGTGAAACTATGGACGGGGACATCTCTTCTCCCAAGCCCACACTTGATAGCTCTACTACGCCTGAGTTATTAGCTACCATACTGGGAACCAGCTATGGAAAAATTAAATACTTCTATTATGGCCGCAGCGGATCAAGAACTGCTAGCTTCTATACCAGATTCGAAATAAATAAGAAAAATGGGGGAGTGAGAGAAATATATGCCCCTAACAAACAGCTAAAAGTGCTTCAGGGCCGAATAGCCTCCCTTCTATCCAATCTTTACAAACCAAAGAAATACGTAACAGCCTTTGTCAAAGGTACATCGCTCTACGACAACGCCATCAACCATACAAGAAAAAGCTTTGTATTCAACATTGATCTAAAAGATTTTTTCCCGACAATTACATTCGCCCGCGTCCGTGGACTTTTAATCTCTAAACCATACTCTTTAGACCCATCAACAGCATCAGTTATCGCGCATTTAACAACTGTTAATGGTCATCTCCCCCAAGGTGCTCCAAGCTCTCCTGTAATCTCCAATATGATCTGCGCCTCTTTAGATCGCCAGCTGAACTCTCTAGCAAAACAGCATCGGGCACAATACACCAGATATGCCGACGACATTACTTTCTCATTTTATTGCCCTTTAAAGTATCTCCCACTGGAGATAGTTAACACACAGGCCAACCCAGAAAAGATTAACCACTACAACGCTCGAACCGGCAGCAAGTTAAGAGAAATCATATCTACAAATGGTTTTATCGTAAACCCGGGAAAAGTTCGATTACAGTTCAAACATGAACGCCAAGTCGTCACGGGCTTGACCGTTAACAAAAAAGTCAATGTTGATAGGCGCTACATTAGAAAGACTAGTGCCATGATTCACTCAATCGAATCGCTTGGCATCGAAGGTGCCAAATTCTTAAATATCGCGCTCAACCCCTCTAAAGAGAACCCTGACGAAGCTGCTTTTGAGCTAGAGCCGCACATTCAAGGGCGACTGCTTTTCATTAAGCAAATCAAAGGCGAGTCCTGCCCCGTCTATCGAAACATGGCTATAAAATTCAACTCCTTATCTGAAGAATATAAAGTTCCGCTATCGTCACACGAGTCAAAAGACAACATTAGTATCAACGCAAATGTCGTTGATAAATGCTGGATTCTTGAGATAGAGGAAACTATCTCTCAAGGCTCTGGCTTCATTGTCGAAGGGGGGCTTTTGGTCACATGCGCTCACGTTGTGGCGTCCAAGGATGATGCGGACAAGCCTGTCGAATCATGTACAGTATTTCGCGTGAGTAACAAATCCGATCAGTACAAAGCAATTGTGGTGCATTACGACAAACATAGAGATATAGCTTTACTAAAAATTGATCACGACACCCACAAATTCCCCTTCTTCCGGATAGAAGAGAAAATACCCGTCAAACAAAACGACAAAGTCTCAGTATATGGATTTCCCGACTACAAGCCCGCCTCTACTTATGTCGGCTGCGTTTGGGCACGCGTCGTGAACGGTTTTATTGCATCAGCAGTTACTTACTATGAAGTAGATAAAGTTCTTTATTCAGGCAATAGTGGCGGCCCAGTTTTAAACTCAAACCTTCATATTGTTGGTATAGCGGCGAAGGGGGCCGTTGATGGTCACGAACTCAATGCTTTTTTATGCAAGTCTGAGCTAGAAAAAGTCATTACGACTTATAGTGCCCTCCATAATGATGCGTAACGACACTACAATGACGCAGGCCTTTTGAAATAACAATAGGGGACAGACCACGATTAATTGTATGCCCCACCAAGCAACCACTACTCAAGCTACTAATCCCTCACCCGCTTTCTTCGGGCCGATACCACTGTTGGGGCTATACATACCGTCACCCACACGCCGACCAGTATCTTGTGACCAAGCAGCATCACGCTATTGGTCATAAACCAAGCTATAGACGCTACCACCACCCAATCGAATAAATAGGGCTGCCTTAGCCCTAGAAGCGGGTTCCAGCGTTTTGACGAGAGGCTTAGCCAGATAATGGATGCGAAACACGTGAGGCAGTAGAAGCCCGTGTAGAGGCTTCCGTAAAAGCTGAATCCGATATAGAGCAAGCCGCTTAGAGCGCTGCCTGCCACGATTGAATAGCCTAGGTTGTTACGCCTTTCGAGGGTTTCGAGTGTGATCATTGCTTGCCGTCCTTGAGCTGCTTGCAGGCGTCCCAGCACTTAGCGACATCCTGCGTAATCACTACCCGGCGTTTGGATTGGTGAGATCTTGGCTGGTCTATTCGCTGTCAGGGCTGATCTCGCCATTGGCAGGATCGACCCGCCCCGTTCTTAGCCATAGAGAGTATTCAGGATAGCGCTCTGCCATCAAGTCCAGTTCGCTCGTCCTCAGGTTCGCTCGCTTGTCATATCGGATCGTCTTGCAGCGCTCCTCCTTGATGCCAGTGGCTTCACTGACCTCGCGGTGGCCGATCTTAGACAAAAAAAGCCGGACTCTATCGTGGGTTGATTCCATAAAGGTCTTAACAATAGCCTGTTGAAATATTCCACAATCGATAGATAGTGGTATTATTCCACCTGAGCATTTGGCATATCCCACAACCATTCAGGTGCTCCCCGATTATAGGGACTTTGTTACGGAACGGTCTGATGTGCCGCGCTTCCGAGCGCAGTTCTGCACGAAATCCATGCTGGTTCATCTCCTGGGCACAGCACGGATCAGAGACGACCAGACGCCTGCCTGACCCCACGGAGGCCTTTATGGAAGAAAGCTATATCCCCTTGCTGCTGATGCGCCACAACCGCCCGCTGCGCGGCGTGATGATCGACCGCCAGCCCTGGGTCTGCGCCAAGGAGTTCGGCCTTTTGATGGGGCATCGTCACCCGGAGCGGATCTGCCGGCTGATGGATGACGACCAGGTGCGCACAGTGATCTTCCGCACTCACCAGGGCGATGCGGAGCCTGTGTAGGTGCTTAGCGAATCCGCGCTTTACCGCGCCCTGTGCAGTTTCAGCCATCCCGAGAATCACAGCCTGCGTCGCTGGCTCACTCATGAAACCCTGCCCGCCCTGCGCGACTCTTGGGAACATCGCGCACAAGAACCCAGGCGCACGCTGATGACCTGGGATCGCCAGCGCATCAGCCTGCTGGAATGGCAAGGCGACCTGTGGATCGCCCTGCGCGACATGCCGCGCTTCGCCCCGCCGCCAGCAACCGGCGAACGCTCGCTACGCGCCCTGCTCAATCGCTGGTGGCGCTGATGGCCAGCCTCACCATCCGCATGGACGACGACCTCAAGCAACGCTTGCGCGCCCAGGCAACCCGTAATGGGCGCTCGATGGCGGAGGAGGTGCGGCAGATGCTGCGTGAAGCACTCTTTATCGAACCGCCCAAGGCCAAGACCTGCCGAATACTGGCCGATACCGCCGTATCGCTGGCTGACTTCAGGAAAGCCCCAATAGGCATCCTTCACGAATGCGGCGGCGAGACGGTGGTGATCCTCGATCACAACGCACCTGTCTTCTATGCCGTTCCCACTGAACGGTACGAGGCCATGCTGGAAATGATCGACGATACTCGTCTGGCCGAAACCATACGTACGCGGCAAGACACCCCCACGGTTCATGCCGACATCGATGTGCTCATCGCACAGGCCGGCGGAGCCGACTAGATTGGCGCAGCAGCCCGAGACTCCAGCCCCCGGATCGAGGAGCAGTCCACACAATACTCTGCGAATTTACGCATTGTTGCGCGTTGCGCAACACGCTAGACTCCGGCGATGATCAAATCTTTCCAGCACAAAGGGCTACGCAAGCTGTTCGAAACGGGCAGCACGGCTGGCGTACAAGCAGCCCACGCCAAGCGATTACGAATGCAGCTGGCAGCGCTGGATACCGCTATGACGATAGATGATATGGATATCCCTGGCTTTCGCTTGCACCCGCTCAAGGGAGAAATGCGTGGGCGCTGGTCGATCATGGTGAACGGCAACTGGCGGCTGACGTTCGAGTTTCGCGACGGAAACGCTTATGTCCTGGACTATGAGGATTACCACTGATGAACATGCACAACCCACCCCATCCCGGTGAGTTCATCACCGATATCTACCTAGAGCCCAATGGCATCAGCGGCCGCGAGCTGGCCGAGAAGCTAGGCGTAGCGCCCTCGACACTGAGTCGTGTACTCAAAGGCAGTAGCCGTGTAACACCGGAAATGGCCCTGCGCCTGTCAGTAGCACTGGGGCGCTCGCCGGAAAGCTGGCTGGCCATGCAGGACGCTTATGATCTGTGGATCGCCCGTCAGCACGTAGACCTCAAACAGGTTGGCAAACTGGCGTTCGCCTGATTGCTGAAGCAATTGTCACCGTCAATAGAGGTAGCGTCATGTCGCCCCCATCTTTGCAGATCAAAAAGGCCTACTTCGCCAGGGTGCGTCGTTCCAACTACTTTGCCAGCCTGCGCTTGGCGGGTTTTCAGGTCACTCCTGCCGATGCGGAACGCCCATTACCTTCACGCGAAGCGGTATTGAACAAACTTCGGTCTAGGGACACCTGAAAAACAAAGGGGCGGATTGTTCCTGCCCTGACGCTCGCACCCAGAACGCCATGGACAGCCTCAGTGCGAGCAATTAATCTGCCGGCCTTTCGCATCAAGGATGAACCACGTGAAAACACTGCTACTACTGATCGCCATCGCCGCCGCCGGCTATTACGTCTATAACGAGCACTTCTCCGTTACCGCCATCACGGTCGATAGCTACCAGGCTTTACTGAAGAAGGCAGAGGCCACAAGCGTAAGTCTCGATGAGGTGAAAGTTGGTGCCAACAACCTTGCAACGTTCATATGCAGCGATCCCAGCTACCAGGTTACAGGCGGCTCAACACCCGCTAGCTGCATGGCGCGTTACGAGAACTATCGGGAAATGTGCGAGAACCGCATCTTTGGCCGATCCCCTCAGAGCTTTGCCAGCAAGTCCGAGGTGATCGCCATCGCCAAGCGCTACACCTCATGTCTAGGCGCAATTGGCAGCTAAGTGAACAGGGCGCCGTTCAGGCGCCCTTTCTACGGGCACATAAAAAGAAGCTAGCTTGGAGAAAAGGAGACGAACTTGATTTTGTGGGGGCTCGCCGGGATGAAGCCGAAACCTGACCCACTCGTCTCTTGCTCTACTGTGCATGCCATCAGAACAGGGCTAGCTAGAAGCCCGCGAACTCTCTCTTCTTTTTCTGAAGAGTCCACGAAGCAGCACAAAAACAACAAATAGGAAAGCTGCCGCAGAAGCAATGAGCCACCCAGTTGAAGCCATGGCTTGGAAAAACCCAGGTATGAACGGCACTAGTTCAAATTTGACCAGTGCGAGGCAAAGCCAAGGCATAAAAATGACGTAGAAAAGCGGGATATAGACAACGCATTGAATCATGACTGTAAGTACACCAGCCCAGTCATTCCAGTGATGTGGTTTGCTCATTCTGATCCTCCTTGATCGGGTCATTTTCCATCATATCGGCGGCATTCAGCTGCGCTGATACCGGTCACTGTGCAGCTCTGCACTGGCAGCGATTACATCGAGCCATCGCTGGGGCAAGATTGGGACAGCCAGGGGAAACCAGCCCAAATAAAAAGGGGCTAGCTTTCGCTAACCCCTTGAAATTTATGGTGGCTACACCGGGACTTGAACCTGGGACATCAGCATTATGAAAAAGCGCCACCTCCTTCGGCAGACGCTGGAAGCCAGTAAAATCGGGGGTTCAGCTACCACTATTCACTTATTAATATCCACTACTTGGATTTTTTAGGGCGCAAGGGGACACTTCCCCAATCCGAACCTGCTCGATATGCAACCAAGCATCACGAGTCGGCTCATTCTGGTCAAATAGCGAGAAGCACCGTATGGCACACGTCAGCCGCTCAAGGGCGTCACTGAGAATAATGGGTGACAGCCTGAATCCCTCGGAGATATCGAAGCTTCTCGGCCGAGAAGGGACGACGATGTATGCCAAAGGCGAGACGTTCACAATCAAATCCACAGGTAGGAACGTAACAAGAAAATCAGGTCATTGGTCGCTGTCTGCTCAAGCTCATGAACCAGAGGATATTGACGGTCAAGCAAAAGAGATACTTGATCAGCTCACAGATGACCTCGATATCTGGAGCAAACTATCAGAGTCCTACAAATGCGACCTATTCTGCGGCCTGTTCCTGCAGGAGAGTAACGAAGGACTAGATATTTCTCCTTCAACGCTCAAGCGCCTGGGCGACCGAGGCATATCACTCTCCCTGGATATCTACGACGGCTCCTGATATCTGGCAGTGAGCCTTATCGGTCAAAGAAAGTCTTCTGCCTTCGGAAGAAGCTGGACGCCTGTAAAAACGGGGCTTTCACCGGTGCCAGCTATTGGCTAGTATCCGTTGCATGGTGTTTTGAGGCAGAAAGGGGACACCTCTTTTGCCTGAACAGTGGCGCTCCTGGGACAGCCAGCACGCCCTCCCCTGCATGGAAGCTGCCGCATGACCCGATTCCTCCTTGCCCTGATCGCCATCCTGCCGCTGATCTGCTCTGCGGAAATCTACAAGTGGACGGATGAGAACGGGCGCGTTCATTTCGGCGACAAGCCAAAGGACAAGGATCAAGCCGAGCAACTCTCGCTCAAGATCAATTCCTACGAAAGCGTCAGCTACGAATCCTTCACGCCAGCCCAGAACGCGACATCGCAGCGCGTCATCATGTATTCCGCAGCCTGGTGCGGATACTGCAAGCAGGCCCGTCAGTACTTCCGGAGCAACGGCATCAGCTTCGTGGAATACGATATCGAGAAAAATCAGAACGCCCGCAGAGCTTATGACGCAATTGGCGGCAATGGCGTTCCCGTCATATTGGTCGGGAACAAGCGCTTGAATGGATTCACCGTTGCGGACTTTCAAAATATCTATCCGTGATACTTATCTATTAAAAAACCCAAATATTTATCTTAAGATAATCCTTAAACAAATGACCAAAGGAGCAATCAAGCTTGAGCCAGACAATAAAAATCCCAAGACTAAAAGACAAAGTACTAATTGATTGCTTCAAAGAAATCGCAGTAAAACTAAGCAGCCACAAGCAAACAGCCAGCACATCCCTACTAGGATCAGCAAGCTTTTCTTTCGACCCGGCAAACCCGGAAGAAAACGAAGAAGTATCTGAACTAATCAAGAAGAACTCAGAATTAATCTTTAGCCTATCTCTGAACGTAGGGGGATTTCTTTTAAGACTATATCGTGGCGGCACCGGAGAGCCAAAGTCCCCTTATACCGATGATCTACAACTAATCCCTGGAAATGACTGCAAACTAGGTGATAATGAAAAAATAGAAATTGGTTACACCGTAGTAAAAAAGCTAAAAGCTATAGAATCAGGCAGAACCGTAGGCGGCAAAAACTCTAAAGAGCAAGAAGAGCTAGCTTCAATCCATGAAGCGACGCTGAGTCGCCTTGAAGAGCTGAACGAAAAACTAATATTCGACAGTCATGAATATAGAAAAAAGCTTGAGGCCGAGCACCTAAGCAAACTACACACTCTAGAGGAAGCGTTCAGCACAAGAGAACAGGAGCTAACTAAAAACCATCAGCGGCTTAGCGAACAGCTTCAAGAGAAAGAACAGGCGTTTGAAGAAAGAAAGAAAGAACTCGACAGCAAGAGCAACACTCACGCAAGACGACAAATTCGCAAAGATATTATTAGTGAAATTAAAAAACGCCAAACTGAATTCAAACTAACCAGCGGCACAAACAGCCTAAGAACGCCAGTTGCAGCATCAATGCTGGGGCTTATCGTCCTGTTCATTGCGCTTGCAGGATTCTCCATTAGAGACTTCTACCACGCACTCACCCTGAACGACACAAGTGCCTTATGGATACCCGGACTAAAGCAAGTAATTTACTCATTTGGCGCCGTTGGTTCTATTCTTTTTTATATCCGCTGGCAAAATCGTTGGTTTGAACAACACTCACTTGCAGAGTTCCAACTAAAACAACTTGAACTTGACATGGAAAGAGCAAGTTGGATTGTTGAAACCAGCTTAGAATGGAATGACGCAAAAGGTAATCCTATACCGCCAGAACTACTAGACAGTTTGAGTAGAAACCTATTCACCCCTCAAGGCGAAAAAGTGGAGAGCTTAGTGCACCCAGCAGACCAGCTTGCGTCTGCAATAATGGGAACAGCATCAATGGTTAAACTAAAAACCGGAAACACGGAAGTCGAAATTGACCCGCGCAAATTAAGAAGAGCCAAAACAGAAATAAGTACAAACAATCAGCCTTAAACCATTTCATTCCTCTTCGTTATTTTCAATTGACTGAAGAGGAATCAATTCACCCAATACATTAAATGCTGCTACATACTCGCACTCCATATCAGCAGCAAGCCCATGTATAAACTGAACATCGCTGGTTCTAAAGATGATATGCCCCACCTTTCTTGGGGCATCATCCCTTCGCAGCAATATGAACACGCCTTGTTCATCTTTGAACGAGCGGACGTATTCTGGCTCCAGTCCTAGGTGCCCGCAGGCCTGCCTAAAGCCAAGCGCTCTGTCTTTGTTGGTGAAGTGGATTACGTCGAGATAGATTTCATCGGCAGCATCGAGCGTGCTGATCTTTGTTGCCGTTAGAGGGGGAAAGCCTGGAAGCTGTTCTAGGCTCGATGGCTCTTTGAGCCGGTACTCTGTGCTGTAGGTGCCGATGAAGACCGGCACGTCATCCACTAGATCGCCGTCCGGCACCAGCACTTTGTAGATGTAGGGGAATGTTACGTTGGTCTTCGGGCACGTGTAGCGGTCATCGGTGTTTGACCGGCGCAGATGCTCGAAGCTCGCCATGTCGATGATGTTTCCCATGCCCTTCTCCCTGGAGTCACGTTGTTCGGCTGAACCATCGCCGGGCCACTTCCGCTGTTACCTGCTGCCCGCTTCTTGTCCTGCCAATTTTAGGTCTGCTTCGGCGTAGGCCGGACTGATCTGTCCTCGGGATGGATCAACCTCCCCTCGAACAATGTAAAGCTCGTACTCAGGGTATGCCGCCAGCAGCGCGGACAGGTCTTCCACCCTGGTCTTGGTTCTGATGTCTGTCGCCACGGTCTGCCACCGGCGACGGTCGCTGATGGTCGTGCTCTTGGCCAAGGCTGACGGGCCTATATGCCTAACAACCTCTCTTAGCCTTTCTTCCATATTCTAAAACCGTCTATAAAATGACGAAATTTTCGTCACGACGAATATTTCGTCATGTATAGTTTCTCCCGCTGACGAATATTTCGTCACACCTGAATACCCATTAACCACAGTTTATGAGCATTTCATAGGCAGGGATAGGCAATGACTACTCAGCACCTGAACGAACCACCTTTCGATGTCAGCTTCGACGTAGACGGCAAACGCGTCATCTATCTCGACTGCCGTAACGCCCTCACCTGCAGCAAGGAAACCTTCGCTGCCATGAACGGTGTTTCCACCGACACCGTGATCGCCTGGATGCAGAGCGGCACCATCCCCAGCGTGAAGATGGGCCGCCCTCGCCTCGTTCACCTCGCCCAAATCCGCACCGATCTGGCCAAGGGCAAGACCATCTTTGCGCAGGGGGATTACGTCGATGAATAAGGCCAACCCGAACCACGGCAACGTCGTCCCGCTGGGTGCAGCCATCAGCGATCTGTGCAGCATCGTCACCTTTGCATCTGCCAGCGGCATTCCGGTCGATGAAGTGACCGAGTGGGTAGAAGACGGAACCCTGCCCAGCGCGACCTTTGCCGACTTCCGTATGGTCAACGTCGGCAAGCTTCGCGCCGATCTGCTGAACGGTAAGGAGTCCTTCAAGGCGGGGGACTACAGCCATGAATAGCTACGGCCTCACCCTGGATGCCTCCAATGCCTTTGGCTACATCGGCCAGACCGTTCTGGTCGAACTGTGCTGGGATGATGAGCCGGAGACCGTCTGGCATTGCGTCACTGTTGTTGGGGTGATTGTCCCCGTGGAGGGCGTTCAGAAAGACGCATGCCTCATAACCGTTAACTTGGATGGTAAAGATCGGTTTCCCTCTGAAATCTATCTCGACACCATCCGCACTATCAGGGCGATGCGGCACCGCGACCGGCATGGTTCCGGCAACGTACTGGGCCGCATGACCCTGACCCATTCCGCCGATGGTTCCGGGTCAGGGGCCGCGCTCCCGGCTCGTCGGAACAGCTCCACCGTTCCGGCGAACGGAAGCACGGGCGCAGCGAACCCTTGACCCCACGCCATGAAAACAAGCCTGACCACGGGAGAGTGGGGCAGCTTCACCGCCCCACGCTCCCGAGCCCTCGGCGGCAAGAGTGGGATGACAAGGGCAAAGCCCTTGGTGTTGATCCAGCCCCGCCCGCTGCACTTCGCTGACTGCCTGCACCTCGTGTTCCTGGCGCTGCTCAGCGCCTTTCTCTGGTACGCCAGCCTCCCGCCCTTTGATCGTCCCCAGGTGCCCTCCTACACCCAGGAGCAACCGTGCCTGATCGAGCAGAAAAGACCATTCAGAGAGTTTGAACGATGGATGAAGCAAGAGAAGTGCGAGCCCCTGACGCATCCGTGTGTGTCTCGGCGCAGCCGAGACGGGTTCGGGTGCGTCGGGGGCGCAGCGCGCCGCGAGCTGACACCAGCGCCGAGTCAGCGTAGCGCAACGGGCGCTGGTGCCACAGCGGCGCAGCGCCGCCTGACGTCCCTGTAACACGTCAGATAACAAGCAGTTGAACGAGTGACAAACCTTCAATAACAGGAAATCAAATGGACGCCGTTAAAGACTTCTTCCGCGTAGATAACCAAACCGGCCTTGAGTCCCCTCATGGTCGTTTGTTCCTGGACATCGGCAAGACCGGCTTTGTCGATCTGTCTGCCGTTCGCCTGCTCCGCTGCGGCGTCGATACCGTCCGCCAGCTCTACAAGGGCCTGCTGCGCCCTGACATCCTGGGCCTGTTCGACAAGCCGGGCGCCATTGTCGATTTCGCCGGTGAGCGCTGGCACTCGGGCCGTGTTAGCCGTGACTCGGGCTACCAGTACAAGCTGCAGAACGCTGACTTGGGGTTCGTGCTGCTGGTGAAGAACTTCAACGCCAAAGTCGAGAACATCGGCCCACACCTGAAAATAGAGGTGTCACCCCATGCCATCGACAACCTGTCGCCCGAGCGCCTGCAGGCCCGCCTGGATCACTACGCCTCCCAGGTGCTGACGAACATCGAGGTCAATCAATGCGCGGTGCATCTTGCCCTCGATCTGCAGGGCTGGACGCCTCCCGCCGATCTGGTCAGCAACATGCATTGCCGTGCCCGCTCGCACCGGGATGTATCCGGCATCAACGAACTGCACTGGGCCACGAAATCCAGCGTGTATGGCCGCGGTGAAACCTCGATGTTCGGTTCGGCCAACGGCCTGCAGCTCTGCATCTACAACAAGACCGAACAGGCCAGGGCCACCGACAAGCTCGACTACTGGGAAAGCGTCTGGCGTCGCCGTGACAGCTTCGACGAAACCGACCCGGATAACTACGACCCCACCCAGGATGTATGGCGCGTTGAGCTGCGTTACCACCATTCCATCGTCCAGCAGTTCGCCAGTGGCTCGGTAGACCTGCAGAGCGGACAAGTGATCGACACCCGCACCTTTGCAGCCTTCGCGGGCCATCTGGACGGCCTGTGGCGCTACGGCCTAAACCAGTTCAAATACCTTGCCCGTCGCGGCTACTACGCCCCGATCTGGACGCTGATCCGCGATGACGTGCGCGTCGATCTGCCGGTCGATTCCCTGCTCGATGACACCGACTACAGGCGCTACTACAAGACGTCGCGGGGCTTCTCCGGCAAGAACGTGGAACTGTTCCTGGGAAACTTCGTAAGCCTGCTGGCACGGGAGCGAGTGGGCGCTAGAAAAGCTTTTTACACCCTCAAGGAATGGGACTGCTGGCCGGTGATCCGCGATCACTACGCCTCCAAGGGCCTCGATGAAGACCGCCTCTACAAACACCTCAAAGCCTTGCTAGAGGAACGCAGCGTTCGTTGGGGGCGTGCCGTTTGATCACCAAGGGACCCAAGGGCTGGGACGTCGATTTCTGGCTCGATAAATCTGCCGGTATCCGCAAGCGCAAACGTGGCTTTCGCACCAAGAGCGAGGCCGAACGCTGGGTATCCGACACCCGCCGCCAATACAGCCAACGTGGCCGTGATCCGGGCGAACGCCTGTCCGATCTGGTCGATACGTGGCAAGAGCTGCACGGCTCCACGCTGAAAGACCCTTACCGCTACAGCCGGACGATGGCCATAGCGCATGCCCTGGGCAACCCTATTGCCGCCACCTTCACCGCCCTGGACTTTGGCCGCTACCGTACCCAGCGCCTCAAAGACTGCACCCCGGCCACCGTGAACCACGAACACCGCTACCTGAAAGCCGTGTTCAACGAGCTGATCCGCCTGGGCGTATGGCATGAGGCCAACCCGCTGGCATTGCTGCGTCAGCTCAAGGTGGATGAAACAGAACGCGCCTTCCTCACCCTGGATGAATGCCGGCTTGTCCTGCAGGAATGCGCCGCCTCGACCAATAGCCATACATTGCCTGTCGCCCAAATCTGCCTGGCTACCGGTGCTCGATGGGATGAAGCAGAAAGCCTGACCCGGCCGCAGGTCTCCAATGGCCAAGTGCGCTTCGTACGTACCAAGAATGGCAAGAGTCGTTCGGTGCCGATCCCGGCAGAGCTGGAGAAGCTCATTCTGTCGCGTGGCTACCCTGGAAACGGCAAGCTGTTCAGCTCCTGCAGGTCAGCCTTCCGCAAAGCTTACGAGCGCACCGGCCTGCATACGCCAGGGCAGATGACCCACATACTCCGCCATACCTTCGCCAGCCACTACATGATGCAAGGCGGGAACATCGTCACCCTGCAGCGCATCCTGGGCCATGGCGACATCAAGATGACCATGCGCTATTCGCACCTCGCGCCGGATCACTTCGCCACAGCCCTGACCTACTCGCCGCTGGCGTTGCTCAGTCAGGATTAGACTCAGTCAGCGCCTTCTCTACCTTGGAGCTGTAGTAGCGAGAAGCCCTGATCCTTGCCTGGATGTCAGCACTCAAGAGTGGGTCGGGATCTATACGGGCTAGGAGAGCGAGCTGCACAAGTAGCGTCTCAGAGGGCTCGTCATGGAGCCACCAGCTGAAAGCGCCGTTTCTTGTGTGTTCAGAGGACGAACGATGTTCAGGCTGATATTCAGCGATCTGAATACGGAACAGCTCGTCGGGGTAGAGATTGAGAGTCAGCCACTCGCTTGGAAAATCCAGGCATCTCAGGAACTCTTCTTTCTTCATCTCGGCCTCACTGGGACAAGATAGGGACAGTTAGGGGACACCGGCCCAAATAAAAAGGGGCTAGCTTGCGCTAACCCCTTGAAATATATGGTGGCTACACCGGGACTTGAACCTGGGACATCAGCATTATGAATGCTGCGCTCTAACCGACTGAGCTATGTAGCCAACGGCGCGCATTGTCCGCGTCTCGCCCACTGCTGTCAACCCCAGATCAACGATAAATTTACGTTTTATCAAGCGGTTAGGCTTCGCCGCTGGCGGCGCGCCCAATCACTCGTTTCCGAGCCTGCGGTTCACCGCTCAATTGCTCGGACGGTGCTTGCGGGGCTGTCGGACGATCCCGGAAAATCCACCTGCAGCAGGCTGCAGCGCCGCCGCGCGCTGGCCCATGAACCAGGAGAACACCTTGAGAGCGAGAGACGACTTCGACGATCTGCGGGCGGAGCGTGATATGCCGACGCATTACCGCAACGAACCCAACCGCTTCGCCGGGCTGTGGAAGCAGATCGCCATTGGCATCGTTGTCGGCTATGGCGTGCTGGGCATCATTAGCGCCATCGCCTGGACGCTTATCGCGCAGGTCGCGCTTAGCAGCCTGTCGATCACCCTGCCGTAACGGTCACATCGCTGCATCACTGGAGGTGCCGACGGTGGTGTTGGCACTTGCCATCCCCTGCCCACCTCTTCATCCTGCCCCACTTGTTGACCAAACGAGCCCTGTCATGACGCCCATCCAGAATATCGGCCTGGCGCTATTCGTTGTGCTTTCCATCGGCATCGCCATCGGTCACAAGACCGACTGCGGCGACGGCCGTGTGGTGGAAACCTATCTGGCCAGGGGGCTGGCCTCGCAGTTGCTCGGGCATGATCTTTGCCAGCAACCCTGAACCAACCTTCATTAAGGAAGATGTGATGAAAAAGCTCGCCTTGCTTGTCGGCTGCAGCCTATTGAGCGCCTGCGCCAACCTGGGTTCGCAGCCACCAGTACCGGTTACCTCGCCGGTGGTGCAGGCCTTTCGCGATATCTGTCTGCGGACGGCGCCGAGCTTTGCCGAGGCGCATCGCGTGGCGCGGGAGTATGGCATCACCGAAATGACCGATATGGGCTTTGCCGTCATTGGCTTCAACGCTGACAAGAGCCTGAGCATGCAGGTGAAGGTCAGCCACGAATGCGTGGTGACCAGCGAGACGCAGCAGGACGACACGCTGACCCGTCAGTTGCTGACGGCCGCAGCGGTCAGCGCCGGCACCACGGTGCCGCGCAAGGTACCGGTGAAGATGATGATCGCCGGGCAGTCTTTCATCCTGATGCACGATCGTAAGGGCGGTGAGGCCTTGGTGATGATGAAGCCGGACTAAGCACCCTCTCCCCCGGCCCCTCTCCCGCAAGCGGGAGAGGGGAGTTTATTCAGGCGCTTTTGCCCGGCCGCGTGGCCAGCAGCAGACCACCGAAGATCATCGCGGCGCCCAGCCAGTGGTAGAGCTGCAGACTCTCGTTCAACAGCACCCAGCCCAGCAACGCGGTGAATACCGGCATCACGTAGTTGGTCAGCGCCGCCTTGGCCGCGCCGATCACACGGATGCCATGGTTCCAGGCCAGGTAGGCCACCAGCGAGGCGAACACCGCCGTGTAGACGATGGCCGAGAGATTGGCGGCATTGAGCGTCAGGTGTGTGCCCTGGCTCAGTTCATAGAGGTAGAAAGGCAGGATCAGCGGCACACCGAGCAGAATGAACACGCCGAGCAAGGCCAGTGGCGGAATCGGCTGCAGGTACGCCGACCAGCGCCGCAGCAGCAGCGAGTAAAGCGCCCAGTCGACCACGGCCAGCAGCATGATCAGGTCGCCCTGGTTGAACGACAGGCTGGCCAGGCGGCTCCATTGTCCCTGGCTGATCAGCACCGCCAACCCAGCCACGGCCACCAGCATGCCCCACCAGGCACGGCGCGCCGGCCACTCGTTGAGCAACAGCCCGGCACCGATGAAGGTCACCAGCGGCAGGCAGGTGTTGACCAGCGAAATGTTGATCGCCGCCGTGGTCTGCGCGGCGCTGTAGAGCAGCGAGTTGTAGCCGGCGATGCCCAGGCCGCCAAGCACCAGCAAGCGCCAGCCGGCATTGCCCACGGCCACGCGGTGACGCCATAGCGGCATGGCGACGAAAGGCAGCAGCAGCGCCAGGGCCAGGCACCAGCGCCAGAACGACAGGGTGAACGGCGCGATTTCACCGGCGAAGGCGCGCGCCACCAGGGCATTGCCGGACCAGCAGAGATTGGCCAGCAACAGGCCGAACAGCGCCAGCGGGCGCGAGTGTTGAAGTGCGTTCATAAGGCGATTGCCGCGCCAGTTTTATCCGAACGGGAACGGCCCGGTTGAGCACGGTCAGCGAGCGGGCAGTGCTGAGCGATCATTGCATAGCTTCCGAATCAGGCGGCTTTGCACCATACGGAGGCAGGCCAGGCTTGGCAAGATCGCGGCGGATGAGCAAAGGCACACTGCGTACCGGAGTCGGCACGCAGCGCGCCCCAGGCGCTCAGTACCGTCGCCGCAACGGGCGGCTCAGCAGCCAGAGGATCAGCAGCTCGCAAGCCAGGATCACCGCACTGGTGCCCCACTGCAGCGGCCCGGCGAGGCGGAACATCTCGACCGGATGCAGGCTGGGCGCGCGAATCATGCGCGCTTCGGCAGCGATGCCGGTGGTGGGAATATCGGCCAGGCCGTCGCCGTCGAGATCCGGCAGGCTGCGGATATGGTCGAGCAGCGCCTGCCATTCCTTGAGTTCCTGCACACCTTCGGTTTCCGGGTCCTGGTCGACGATGGCGTCTTCGATACGCGGCAGCGGCTTGCCCTCGGCATCCTTGGGGATTACGTCGAGCAGGCCCTTGGTCAGGTCCGGCACCAGCCAGGTGAAGCTGCCGACGTAACTGGTGGCGCCGATGCTGTAGAGGCGCGTGTCGTTCAGATCCAGGTCGCGGTACCCCCTGACCGGATCACCAATCTCGATGCGGCTGACGCGGTCGAACGGCACACGCCAGGGGTTGTAGGTAAAGCGCACGCCGGAGACCCGCGGGTAGTAGCTCTGGCTGTCGCGTAGCTGGTAGGCGAGCAGCAGCACCTCCAGCAGCGACTTGATTTCACGGGCGCTGACGTAAGCCTTGATCATCGGGTAGCCGGGTTCGTCGTCGAAATGGCCGATGCCCAGCGGCGCGATGCGGAACAGGTCGGAGACATCCTGCACACCGTTGCGGCCTTTGAACAGGTCATCGCGGATGGTGCCGTTGCCGGTGAAGGCCAGGTCAGCGTCCACCGCATGACGCAGGGCATCGGTCACCAGGTTGGCCAGGGTCTGGTCGCTGAAGTCGCGGCCCAGGCTCTGGTCGACCTTGGCCAGCGGCTGGTCGAAACGATAGCCCTTGGGCGCCAGCATGCGCTCGCTGACCACCTGCTTGAAATCCTCGACCTTGGCGGTGATGGTCGCATCGCCGGCAATGCTGTCATTGACCGCATGCAGACGGTAGTCGCGCACTCGTGGCACGCCGTCGTCACCGAGGGTCATGCGCAGCTCGCCGAGGTACTGGATTTCCGAACCGGCCTGCACCACCGGAGTATGCCCATTGACCAATACCGGCTGCGGCAGCGCCACATGCGAGTGCCCGCCGACGACGATATCGATGCCCGGCACCTGCTCGACCAGCTCCACTTCCTCGCCGCGCCAGCTGCCATCGTCCTGTTGGGTGACGCCCATGTGCGAGAGCAGGATGACCACCTCGGCGCCCTTCTCGCGCAGCTTGGCTACGGTTTCCTTCGCGGTGGCCACCGGGTCGGCGAAGGTCACCGGTTTGATCATCGGGCTGACCGCCACGGCGTCGTTGCCGAGCAGACCGAACAGGCCGAAGCGGATGCCACCACGCTCGATCAGCTTGTATGGCAGGATGCGCCCGGCCTCGGCATGCGCCTCGAGGCTGTCGTCGGCCTTGCTCGCCGGATCGAAGCGCATGTTGCTCGACAGCAGCGGCACCAGCGTATCGCCCTTGGCCTTGTGCGCGGAGCTGATCATCGCGGCGAGGCCCGCCGGACGGAAGTCGAACTCATGGTTACCGATCACCGCGGCGTCGTAGCCCAGCTCGGTCATCAGGCGCAGTTCGCTGCCCATCTCGCGGGCGATGGTGTGAAACAGCGTGCCCATGGTGAAGTCGCCGCCATCGAGCAACAGCAGGGGCTCGTCACCGGCTGCTGCGCGGCGCTCGCTCAACAAGGTGGCCAGGCGCGCCACGCCGCCAACCGTGCCGTCATCGTCGACCGTTGCCGGGCTGTATTCGTTGTTGGGACCGAAACCGAGCAGGCGCGACTGCCAGTCATTGCTGTGCAGGATGGTGAAACCGCGCTCGGCAGCGGCCAGCGGCGCGGCAGCCAGCAGACCGACGAGCAGAAGGGAGGGAAACAGGCGCATGGACGATCCTTGACGATGACTGCGCACAGTATGGGGCACGCCATGACGCCAGACAGCGACCGATCGAGACGCATTTTGTCGCCAATCGAGTCAGCCAATCATTGCCTCAGATCAGCGCTGAAACGAGATGCAGGGACTAGGCTGTATACAGGATGGCGAAGCGGAGAAGAGCGATGGACCACTATCACCTGATGCTGGTACTGCTGATCGGCGGCTTTCTGATGCTGGGAGTCGGCTTCAATTTTCGCGAACACGAATGGGGCGTGCGGGTTCTGGGCCTGGGCGTGCTGCTGATGCTGGTGCCAATTGCGCTGCGGGTGCATCTGGCGCTGGCGTAGGGCGCGCCGTAGGCATCGACCTGGTAGATGTCGCTACGGTTTCTGCCAGCGCTCGGCCGCGCTCCGGTCGCTGCAGCGGCCTTCGACCCAGCGCGGACCTTCGCTGGTGTCTTCCTTCTTCCAGAACGGCGCGCGGGTCTTCAGATAATCCATGACGAAGTTGCAGGCGTCGAACGCCGCCTGCCGATGGGCACTGCTGGTGCCGACGAAGACGATGGGCTCGCCCGGCTCCAGCCGACCGACGCGGTGGATGATCTCGATGCCCAGCAGCGACCAGCGCTCGCGCGCCTCATCGGCGATCTTGGCCAGGGCCTTTTCGGTCATGCCCGGGAAGTGTTCAAGGAACATGCCGCCGACTTCGCGTCCATCATTGAAGTCGCGCACGTAGCCAACGAAGGTGACCACCGCGCCGATGCCGAGGTTGGCGGCATGCAGGGCATTGAGCTCGGTGCCGGGATCGAAGGGTTGGGTTTGGACGCGGATGGTCATGCGGTGTGTCCGTTCGGTAGGGCTTTGGAGCGGTGGGAGGGGCTTCAGCCGCGACAACGAGCGCAGCAGCGGCTGACAGCAGCATCAGCCGCCGGTGACGGTGGGGAAGAAGGCCACTTCATCGCCTTCGGCCAGCGGCTCGTCGAGGCTGCACAGCTCCTGGTTGCGTGCGCACATCAGGTTCTGCTCGCCCAGCACTTCCCACTCGCCGCCGCGAGCCATCAGGTGCAGGCGCAGGTCGTCGAGGGTGGCGAAGTCGCCGCTGAGTTGTTCGTCGTCACGGCCCAGGGCTTCACGGTAGCGGGCGAAATACTGCACGCGGATCATGCTTGTTCCTCCAGCTTGTAGTGACCGCTCTTGCCGCCGAGCTTTTCCAGCAGGCGCACCTGCTCGATGACCATGCCGCGATCCACGGCCTTGCACATGTCATAGATGGTCAGCGCGGCGACGCTGGCGGCAGTCAGTGCCTCCATCTCGACACCGGTTTGCCCGGACAGTTTGCAACGTGCGGTGATATGCACTGTGTCACCGCCCTCGGCGCTCAGCTCGACCTTCACGCCGCTGAGCATCAGCGGGTGGCACAGGGGGATCAGATCGCTGGTTTTCTTCGCCGCCTGGATGCCGGCGATGCGCGCCACGGCGAACACATCGCCCTTGGGATGCTCACCGGCAACGATCATCTGCAGAGTAGCGGGCAGCATGCGCACACGCGCTTCGGCGGTGGCTTCGCGGAAGGTGGTCGCCTTGTCGGTGACGTCGACCATGTGCGCGCGGCCTTGGGAATCGAGGTGGGTCAGCACGGGAAAGCTCCTGGCGGGAATCCACCGATTGTAAACCTGCAGGTCAGGAATTCGTAGCCCGGATGCAGCCCCGGGCACGTCATCCGGATTGCATCCGGGCTAGGCAACTGTAGGAGCGGATTTATCCGCGATCATCGCGGCTGAAGCCGCTCCCACAGCGCCTGTGGCGATTCGTTAATACAGACTAAAACGCCCCTGCTCTAGCGAGCAGGGGCGCGGGTTTACCGACCGGAAGGCTACATATGGCTTTCGGCGTATTCCGCCAGGATCGAGCGCGGTACGCCTTGCAGGGTGATATGAACGCCGTGGGGGAAGTCCTTGAAACGTTCGGTGAGGTAGGTCAGGCCCGAGCTGGGCGCGGACAGATAGGGCGTATCGATCTGCGCCAGGTTGCCCAGGCACACCACCTTCGAGCCGCTGCCGGCACGGGTGATGATGGTTTTCATCTGGTGCGGGGTGAGGTTCTGGCATTCGTCGATGAGGATCAGGCTCTGCTGGAAGCTGCGCCCGCGGATGTAGTTGAGGGATTTGAACTGCAGCGGCACCTTCTGCAGGATGTAATCGACGCTGCCGTGGGTGCTCTCGTCCTCCATATGCAGCGCTTCGAGGTTGTCGGTAATCGCGCCGAGCCAGGGCTCCATCTTTTCCGCCTCGGTACCGGGCAGAAAGCCGATCTCCTGATCCAGCCCCTGCACGCTGCGGGTGGCGATGATGCGCCGGTAGCGCTTGCTGACCATGGTCTGCTCGATAGCCGCGGCCAGCGCCAGGATGGTCTTGCCGGAGCCAGCGGCACCGGAAAGGTTGACCAGGTGGATGTCCGGATCGAGCAGCGCGAACAACGCCAGCGCCTGGTGGATGTCGCGCGGTTTCAGGCCCCAGGCTTCCTGGTGCAGCAGCGGCTCTTGGTGCATGTCGAGAATCACCAGCTCATCGCCCTTGATCGCCTTGATCCAGCCGACGAATCCCTGCTCATCGAGGATGAACTCGTTGATGTGCACAGCCGGCAGGTTGTCGGTGAGCTGCACGCGGTGCCAGGTGCGGCCGTGATCCTGACGGGTGTCGACCTTGCTCACACGGTCCCAGAACGAGCCGGGCATGTCGTGGTAGCCCTTCGACAGTAGCGAGACGTCATCGACCAGCTGGTCGGTGTGGTAGTCCTCGGCGTCGATACCGCAGGCGCGCGCCTTCAGGCGCATGTTGATGTCCTTGGTCACCAGCACCACGGAAAGCCCGGGGTTGCGGGTTTTCAGCTCTACCAACTGGTTGATGATCTTGTTGTCGTTGAGGGTTTCCGGCAGCCAGGTAACCGGCGCGGCGCTCTTGCTCATAAGAATGGAAAGTCGCCCACAGGGACCGCTCTTGCCACGCTGGATAGGTACGCCATATTCGACGTCTTCGGGTTCGGCGCCAGCGAGAATCTGATCGATCAGGCGGATGGCCTGGCGACATTCGGCGGCGACGCCATGCTTGCCGGACTTCAGTTTGTCGAGTTCCTCCAACACCGTCATCGGAATGGCGACGTGGTGTTCTTCGAAGTTGAGCAAGGCGTTGGGATCGTGAATCAGAACATTGGTGTCGAGGGCGTAGAGGGTTGGAGCGGTGGGCTTGGAGCGTCCGTGGTCATCCATACTCGGTCACCTTCTTGTAGTAGCCAGGCGACGCAATACCAGGGCGGTGCTGCGCCGGACAGAGACCGCCGATTTTTCAGATCGGGGCCGAAAGGTGGCAAGCAAGGTGAGGGCCAATGGCCGCCACCTGTCTGCAGGTTTCGGCGGTCTTGCTTTTTTATTACTCCAATTCACATGACAGAAAAACGTTTTTTTCTCCGCATGTGGGTTTATTTGCACGGGCGACAGATAACGCTTGGCGTACCGCCAACCGACCGTTAAAGTCAGAAGTCCCACCCGCTTCATCCCGCTTCGCTTACCCGCCCTCACTTGCAGCATGTTGCGCCAATCAGGTGCAGCGCCTTTCGCTTAGCCATGAATTTTCTGCCTTCCCAGGGGCGGTCGGCTCATTCGCGAGCAGAGCTCGCGCCTACCACAGCAGCGATCGGCCATTCTCAATCGCCGCGATAGGTGGTCTTGCCGATCCCTGCCCTCTAGAATCGCCGTCACGCTTTCTGGAGACCTTGCACATGCTGATGGTGATTTCACCGGCCAAGACCCTCGATTACGAAACCCCGCCCGCCACCCCGCGCTTCACTCAACCCGAACACCTTGACCACGCCCAGGAGCTGATCGAGCAGTTGCGCGAGTTCAGCCCGGCGCAGATCGCCGAACTGATGGGCCTGTCCGACAAACTCGCCGGGCTCAACGCCGCGCGTTTCGGCAGCTGGGAACGGCCGTTCAACCCCTCCAACGCCAAACAGGCGCTGCTCGCATTCAAGGGTGACGTCTATACCGGGCTCAACGCCGAGGATTTTTCCGAAGACGACTTCGACTTTGCCCAGGCCCACCTGCGCATGCTTTCCGGCCTGTATGGCGTGCTGCGCCCGCTGGATCTGATGCAGGCCTATCGCCTGGAGATGGGCACCAAGCTGGCCAACGGCCGCGGCAAGGATCTTTACGCCTTCTGGGGCGAGCGCATCAGCGGCTGGCTCAACGAAGCGCTGGCCGCGCAGGGTGATGATGTGCTGCTCAACCTGGCCTCCAACGAATACTTCGGCGCGGTCAAGCGCAAGGCGCTGAACGCTCGCATCATCGACACCGAGTTCAAGGATCTGAAGAACGGTCAGTACAAGATCATCAGCTTCTATGCCAAGAAGGCCCGCGGCCTGATGGCCCGCTACGTGATCAAGGAACGCCTGACCAACCCCGAAGGCCTGAAGGAATTCAACTATCAGGGCTACCGCTACTCGGCCGAGCACTCCAGGGCCGACAGCCTGGTTTTCCTGCGCGACCAGCCACAGGACTGATCGCCAAGCTCATCAAACCCATGCACCGCTCATCGGCTCCTGCATGGGTTTGGCCGCTGCGCTGCGCACCATCCTCTCTTCCCTTTGCTCCGCTCGCCTGTCACCTCTCGGCCCCCGAGCGCTACGCCTGGCAAAAATTCAGCCGCCGTTGCGTCTGATTCTCAAAAACCTGCTTGGCATCACAGTTTCAGCACGACTGCACTTTGCACAGAACTTATTGCGCTACTTAGTTATCGGATAGTTTCGCGTTAGTTAACTGGCAACGGTGCCATCATGCATTTTGCAACTTGCCACTATATTGCGATCAATTTAGCCGTTCAGCTCCAGTTCAGCTTCAGGACGAACGGTAGGAACTATCCGAAAGGGCCACTACTCATACAGCCCGTAACACATTTCAACACATAACTTTTCGTCAACTGAACCTGCCAGGCAGCGGATTGACTTTCGCCGGACAGCTTCACGCCGAGAAAAGTTCGTGTGGTTAAAAGGGAGATATAGCAACTCGCCAGAGTACTGATATAGACGCCTCGCTCGAGGCAGAAGCGACAACATCAAAGGGCCACCTTACATATAAAGGCCCGCACTTGGTGCCAACTCAGGCGCCGCTCTCTACTTATGCCTGAATGAACTTGCTCGCCATTTAAAAGCAAGTTCACGGACTAGTTTTGACCAAAAAAGCCAGTATTTGAAACTGCATCGAACGGACGAGGTGAATACCATGCGAATCAGTATCTTCGGTTTGGGTTATGTAGGTGCCGTTTGTGCCGGCTGTTTGTCGGCACGGGGGCACGATGTGATTGGCGTGGACATTTCCGCGAACAAGATCGACCTGATCAACAACGGCAAATCGCCCATCGTCGAGCCGGGCCTGGAAGAACTGCTGCAACAGGGTCTGCGTCAGGGCCGCCTGCGTGGCACCACCGACGTCGCCGCTGCCGTTCTGGAGAGCGATGTATCGTTCATCTGCGTCGGCACGCCGAGCAAGAAGAACGGCGACCTGGAACTAAACTACATCGAAGGCGTATGCCGCGAGATCGGCATGGCCATGCGCGACAAGAACGAACGTCACACCGTGGTGGTGCGCAGCACCGTGCTGCCGGGCACTGCCAAGAACGTCGTGCTGCCGATTCTCGAAGACTGCTCGGGCAAGAAGGCCGGCGTCGATTTCGGCCTGGCGGTGAACCCCGAGTTCCTGCGTGAAAGCACCGCGATCAAGGACTACGACTTCCCGCCGATGACCGTCATCGGTGAGCTGGACAAGGCCTCCGGCGACCTGCTGGAAAGCATCTACAGCGAGCTGGACGCGCCGATCATCCGCAAGGACATCGAAGTCGCCGAGATGATCAAGTACACCTGCAACGTCTGGCACGCGGCCAAGGTCACCTTCGCCAACGAGATCGGCAACATCGCCAAGGCGGTCGGCGTCGACGGTCGCGAGGTGATGGACGTGGTCTGCCAGGACCACAAGCTGAACCTGTCCAAGTACTACATGAAGCCCGGCTTCGCCTTCGGCGGCTCCTGCCTGCCCAAGGACGTGCGTGCGCTGAACTACCGCGCCAGCAGCCTTGACGTGGAAGCCCCGCTGATCGGCTCGCTGATGCGCAGCAACGCCGCCCAGGTGCAGAAGGCCTTCGACATCATCGCCAGTCATGATTCGCGCAAGGTCGCCCTGCTCGGCCTGAGCTTCAAGGCCGGCACCGATGATCTGCGTGAAAGCCCGCAGGTGGAGCTGGCCGAGATGCTGATCGGCAAGGGCTTTGACCTGAGCATCTACGACCGCAACGTCGAGTATGCCCGCGTCCACGGCGCCAACAAGGACTACATCGAGTCGAAGATCCCGCACGTTTCCTCGCTGCTCAACAGCGACCTGGACGATGTGGTGGCGAAGGCCGACATCATCGTCCTGGGCAACAGCGACGAGCGCTTCGCCCAACTGGCCAAGCAGGCACCGAGCGGCAAGCGCGTGATCGACCTGGTCGGCTTCATGCCCCACGCCAGCAACGGCGTGGCCGAAGGCATCTGCTGGTAAGGCCCAGTCGTACCCGCGCGCCCGGCGCGCGGGTACCGAGAGACGCATATGGACAAGCTCAAGAACGGCCTCAACCAAGCCAGCGGCTGGATGCTCTATCTCAGCCTGCTGATGCTCCTGGCACTGGCGCTGCCCCGCTCGGTGTTCGACCCCGAGTCGCGGCACTTCCTGCTGCTGATCGGCATCGTCGGCATCTGGCGTTATTCCATGGGCGCCATGCACTTCGTGCGCGGCTGCCTGTTCCTTTACCTGGTGTACCCCTGGTACCGCCGCAAGGTTACAAAACTCGGCAAGGACGCCGACCCCTCTCATGTGTTCCTGCTGGTCACCAGCTTCCGCATCGAGGCGCTGACCACCGCCATGGTCTACCGCTCGGTGATTCGCGAAGCCATCGACTGCGGCTACCCCTGCACCGTGGTGTGCTCGATCGTCGAGCTCTCCGACGAGCTGCTGATCAAGAACCTCTGGGCTCAGGCCGAACCGCCGGCGCACGTCACCCTGGACATCGTGCGCATTCCCGGCACCGGGAAGCGTGACGGCCTGGCCCACGGTTTCCGCGCCATCTCCCGGCAGATGCCGGACCGCGACGCGGTGGTGGCGGTGATCGATGGCGACACCGTGCTCGAGCCTGAAGTGGTACGTAAATGCGTGCCCTGGTTCAAGCTCTTCCCCAATGTCGGCGGGCTGACCACCAACGAGTTCTGCGAGGTACGCGGCAGCTACCTGATGAGCGAATGGCACAAGCTGCGCTTCGCCCAGCGCCACCTCAACATGTGCTCGATGGCCCTCTCCAAGCGCGTGCTGACCATGACCGGGCGCATGTCGGTATTCCGTGCCAGCGTGGTGACCGATCCCGAGTTCATCCGCGACGTCGAAGCCGACCACCTCGAACACTGGCGCCTGGGTCGTTTCCAGTTCCTCACCGGTGACGACAAATCCAGCTGGTACAGCCTGATGCGCCTGGGCTACGACACCTTCTACGTGCCGGACGCCGCCATCAACACGGTCGAACATCCGCCGGAGAAGAGCTTCATCAAGGCCAGCCGCAAGCTGATGTTCCGCTGGTACGGCAACAACCTGCGGCAGAACTCGCGGGCGCTGCGTCTGGGATTGGGTCGCCTCGGCGCCTTCACCAGCCTGGTGCTGTTCGACCAGCGCGTATCGATGTGGACCTGCCTGCTGGGCCTGTGCGTGGCGATCATCGCCAGCCTCAAGTACAGCGTGATGTATCTGCTGATCTACCTGCTGTGGATCGGCACCACGCGGCTGATCCTGACGCTGCTGCTGATGCTCTCCGGCCACCGCATCGGCCCGGCCTACCCGGCGCTGCTCTATTACAACCAGATCGTCGGGGCCATGGTGAAGATCTATGTGTTCTTCCGCCTCGACCAACAGTCCTGGACGCGCCAGAACACCAAGCTCAACCGCGGCCTGTCCAGCTTCGCCAACTGGTTCAACAGCTGGTCGTCGCGTGCCATGACTTTCTCTGCTGCCTCCGTCTTCATCGCCGCGCTGCTGGCGCTGGTATGACCCTACTCGAATAGGAATTAGCCACCATGAACTCCGTCGCCAATCACAACGTCGTCCATGAGTCCGAGGCCCAGCGCCAGCACGCACGCGTCAAGCTGCCAGGGCGTTTGCGCTTCACCAATGCCAAGGGCGAGCGCATCGATGCGCGCCTGCAGGACATCTCTGCCGGCGGCTTCAGCTTCACCAACGAAAAGACCTCGCACAAGGTCGGCGATTTTCATCGCGGCCAGCTGCAGTTTCAGCTCGACAGCCTGGTGCTGGGTCTGGACGTCGAGTTTCAGGTCAATTCGGTACAGCCGGAGCACAACCGCATCGGCTGCCAGTTCCACGGCCTCGGCGCACGCGAAGCTGCCGCCCTGCGCCACCTGATCAGCGCCCACCTGGCCGGTGAGCTGGTCAACGTCGGCGAGGTGCTGCACATCCTCCAGCGTGACAACTTCACCAAGGCGCGCAAGAACGGCGCAGGCGGCGGCATGGGCATGTTCGGCCGTCTGCGCGCGGTGACCTTCAGCGCCGCGATCTTCGTTATCGGCCTGGCCGCCTTCGGTTACATCGGCAAGTCGATCTACGGCCTGTACTTCGTCACCCACGCCCAGTCGGCGCAGATCAGCCTGCCGGCGCTGCAGGTCACCATGCCGCGCGAAGGCAGCGTGCAGGCCCTGGTTCAACCCGACGGCATCGTGGAAAAAGGTGCGCCGATCGCCACCTTCACCACCAGCATGCTGGAAATGCTCAAGGGCCACCTGGGCGACGATCAGCTCGAGCCGAGCCAGATCGAAGCGCTGTTCGCCCGCGAGATGCAGGGCACCCTGACCAGCCCGTGCAACTGCAAGATTGCCCGCCAGCTGGTGGCCGACGGCCAGTTCGCCAGCAAGGGCGACGTGATCTTCGAACTGGTGCCGCAGGATGGTGTGGCGACCGTGAGCGCCAGCTTCCCCTACCGCCACCTGGAGCAGGCACGCCCCGGCACCCCGGTGACCTTCAAGGTGGCGGGCGAGGACCAGGCGCGCCACGGCGAGATCGTCAGCAGCGCGCTGCACGATGGCGGCCTGAGCTCGGACATCCGCTTAGTGATCAAGCCGCAGGACACCCTGCCGGCCGGCCTCGCCGGTCAGCCGGTGGACGTGGTCATCGACCGCGGCCCGTCGCTGGGCTGGCTGGTTGATCGCGCCGTCGCGGCAGGTCGATAAGGAGAAGGTGCCGTGAGCATGCCTCTACTTCGCCCCGCCCTGCTCGGCCTCGCCGTCAGCGCCACGCTGGCCGGCTGTGCCGGCCTGCCGGATGAGCGCCTGGCCCGCGAAGCCCTGCAGAGCGGTGATCAGCAGACGGCCGAATGGCACTTCCGCCAGCTCGCCGAGATGGGCTACAGCGACTCGCAGATCGGCCTGGCCGACATCTACGCCGCCAATGGCCAGAACCAGGACCTGGATGAGGCCGAGCGCATCTATCGCCAGGCCATGGACGGTTCGCCACGCGCCAAGGCGCGTCTGGGCAAGCTGCTGGCGCGCAAGCCCGGCAGCACCCTGGCCGAGCGCCACGAGGCCGCCGAACTGCTGGAAAGCGCAGCCAAGGCGCGCGAACCCAGCGCGCTGCTGCCGCTGACCGAACTCTACCTGTTCTACCCACAGGACTTTCCCGCCATGAACATCGCGCAACGTATTCAGGACTGGCGCCAGCAGGGTCTGCCGCAGGCGGAACTGGCGCAGATTCTTCTGTATCGCACCGATGGCACCTACGACCAGCATCTGGGCGAGATCGAGCGCATCTGCCAGGCACGCCTGGCCAGCAACGACGCCTGCTACGCCGAGCTGGCCACCGTGTACCAGAAGCAGAATCGCGAAGACGATCGCCAGGCGCTGATCGATCAGCTGCTGGCGGGCTACCGCGCCGGCAGCGTCTCGCCCAACCAGGTCGAGTCCGTAGCCCAGGTGCTCAGCGACCCCGAGCTGGGCCAGCCGCAACCGCAGCTCGCCCAGGACCTGCTGGAAACCATCGCGCCGAACTACCCGGCCGCCTGGGTCAGCCTCGCGCGTTTGCTCTACGACTATCCGGGACAAGGCGATATCGACACCCTGCTCGGCTATCTGGAGAAGGGTCGCGAGGCGGCCCTGCCGCGCGCCGAACTGCTGCTCGGGCGCCTGTACTACGAGGGCAAGCTGCTGCCGCAGCAGCCGAAGAAGGCCGAGGAGCACCTGCGCAAAGCCGCACCCAGCGAGCCCAGCGCCAACTACTACCTGGGGCAGATCTACCTGCGCGGCTACCTCGGCGAGGTTTACGCCCAGCAGGCGCTCGACCATCTGCTCAGCGCCGCCCGCGCCGGCCAGCTCAGCGCCGACTTCGCTCTGGCGCAGATGTTCAGCCAGGGCCGCGGGGTCAAGCCCAACCCGGTCAACGCCTATGTATTCAGCCAACTGGCCCTGCCACGCAATACGCCGCCGACCTTCGAGCTGGCGCATGAGGTGGAAGCGAGCCTGACCCCGGCGCAACTGGCCGAAGGCCAACGCCTGCTGCGCGAGGAACGCGATGCCCGCGGCATCGTCCTGCAGCAGCAGGCCGCCCTGCAGGTCAGCCAGCCATGAACAGGGATGCACGCATGCAGCTAAATCGTATCGTCAGCCAATTGGGGCTGAGCGCCAGCCTGCTGGCCGCCAGCACTGCCTGGGCGGCGGATGCACCGAAGAATTTCGGCCTGGATGTGAAAATCACCGCGCAATCGGAAGACGACCGCGACCTCGGCACCCGCAGCGGCGGGGATGTCAGCGGTATCGGTCTGGACCTGCGCCCCTGGGCCTACGGCGAGCGCGGCGACTGGAGCGCCTTCGCCATGGGCCAGGCGGTCACCGCCACCGACACCATCGAAACCGACCCGCTGCAAGACGACGGCGAAGACAGCGCACAGCGCAGCGACGCCCGCCAGCCGGACAAGAGCTACCTGGCGATGCGCGAATTCTGGGTCGACTACAGCGGCCTCACCGCCTACCCCGGCGAGCACCTGCGCGTCGGCCGCCAGCGCCTGCGCAGCGATGAAGGCACCTGGTGGGACACCAACATCGAAGCGGTCAACTGGCGCTTCGACACCACCTTGCTGCAAGCCACGGTCGGCGTCGCCGAGCGCTTCTCCGAATACCGCACCGACCTCGACGATCTGGCACCTGAAGACGAAGACCGTCGCCACTTCTTCACCGGTCTCGACTACCAGTGGACGCCCGGTCATCGCATCGGCGCCAAGCTGCACCACAGCCGCGACGACGGCAGCCTGCCGAACGCCGGCGAGCGCGTCGACGAACTGAGCAAGCGCTACACCGGCGACTTGACCTGGTTCGGCCTGCACGCCGACGGCGGCTTCTTCGAGCGCAACTCGCGCAATCGCCTCAACTACTGGGCGCAGATGACCTGGCTCAAGGGCGACACCGATCAGCTGCAGCAGCAGGTGGTCGGCAGCGAGCGCATCGCCACCGGCTCGCGCAGCCAGGACGTCGACGCCTGGGCCATGGACCTGGGTCTGCGCTACAGCCTCGATGAAAACTGGAAGATCGGCGCCGCCTACGCCCGTGGCAGCGGCGGCGGCAACGACGGCAAGTCGCGCCAGTTCATGCAGACCGGTCTGCAGAGCAACCGCGCCAACTTCACCGGCGTCGAATCGCGCCTGCACCGCTACGGCGAGGCCTTCCGCGGCGAACTCTCCAACCTGCAGGTGGCCAGCGCGTTCAGCTCCTGGCAACTGGGCCAGGACTACGACGCCAGCGTCGTCTATCACCGCTTCTGGCGCGTCGATGGTGATCAGGACGTCGGTGACAGCGGCATCACCGCGCCGCTGGTCGCCGGCGAGAAAGACATCGGCCAGGAAGTCGACCTGGTGCTGACCCGCTACTTCAAGCAGGGCCTGCTGCCGGCCACCGTCGCCGAACAGCTGGATGACCGTTCGGCCCTGGTACGCCTGCGCGCCGGCGTGTTCCTGCCGGGCGACGCCTACGGCAGCGGCACCGACTCGGTGATGCACCGCGCCTTCGTCGACTTCATTTGGCGCTTCTGAGGGATCGGATCATGCAACCCAACGGCTTAGCCCTACCCCTGCTGCTCGGCGCGTTGTGCCTCACGGTGCCGCTGGCCGAGGCCAACCCGACGCAGCAACAGTTCGACTACCGCGTGCGCAGTGCACCGGCTGATGAACTGCATATGGAAGCGCCCAAACTGCCGGACCTGTCCGGCTACACCAAGGAGGCCGTGCTGGCCAAGATTCCGCGCGAACAACGCGGCCAGGTGGTGGTACGGCGCATGCTGCGCCAGGACGCGCTGAAAGACTTCACCGGCGGCAACGAGCGCCTGCGCGAGTGGATCAAGCGCCAGCAGGGCATGCCCCAGGCGATCTTCATCGAAGGTGGCCTGGTCACCGCCCAGGACCTGGCCAAGGCGCTGCCCGACAGCCAGTTCCAGGAGCAGGAGCCGGGCGTGTACATCGCTCGCCTGCCCATCGTCGTCGCCGAAGGCGCGGCGCTGCATGTGGGCAAGGAAACCCGTGAACTGCGCCTGTCGCAGGAGCGCGGCTCGTTCCTGGTCAATGATGGCCTGATGTTTCTCACCGACACCCGCGTCACCGCCTGGCGCGAGGCCGACAACGGCCCGGCGACCATGCGCGACAACGGCAAGGAATTCCGCCCGTTTCTAGTGTCCTGGGGCGGCAGCGAGCTGTACATCGCCGGCAGCGTGATCACCAGCCTGGGCTACGACAACTCCAAGTCGTACGGGGTGTCGATCACCCAGTACACGCCGAACATGCACGAGCGCCTCAAGCGCGACGAGCCGACCGGCTGGCTGATCGACTCCGAGTTCGTCGATCACTGGTACGGCTTCTACTGCTACGAAGCGCAGAACGTGGTGATCAAGGGCAACACCTACCGCGACAACATCGTCTACGGCATCGACCCGCACGACCGCTCGCACGGCCTGATCATCGCCGAGAACAAGGTCTTCGGCACCAAGAAGAAGCACGGCATCATCATCTCCCGCGAGGTCAACGACAGCTGGATCATCAACAACGAGAGCTACGACAACAAGCTCTCCGGCGTGGTCATCGACCGTAACAGCGAGCGCAACGTGATCGCCTACAACAAGGTGCGCGGCAATCATTCCGACGGCATCACCCTGTACGAGAGCGGCGACAACCTGCTGTGGGGCAATCAGGTGCTGGGCAACCAGCGCCACGGCATTCGCATCCGCAACAGCGAGAACATCCGCCTCTACGAGAACCTCTCGGCGATGAACCAGCTCACCGGCGTGTACGGCCACATCAAGGATCTGTCCGACACCGACCGCGACCTGCAGCTCGACCCGTTCGACACCAAGATTTCCATGATCATCGTCGGCGGCACCCTGGCCGGCAACGGTTCCAGCCCGATCAACATCGACTCGCCGCTGTCGGTCGAGCTGTACCGCGTGAAGATGCTCGCTCCGAGCAAGAGCACCGGCATCCAGCTCGCCGGCATCCTCGGCGAGAAACAGGACGAAATCCTCGACCTCATGCTGCGCCAGCGCCTGCCCGTGCTGATCGATCCGATCGAGCCCGAGCCGATGACCAACTGACGAGGCCTCCCATGACTGCATACAAACTCAAGACCCTGGCCCTGGCAGTGACTTGCGCCGCATTCGGCAGCGCGCTGCAGGCCGAAGAGCGCCAGGCGCCGCAATATCAGGTGGAAGACTGCTGCTCGCTGTGCCCGGCTGCGCACGATGCCAGCCGTTACACCACCAACTACATGAAGAACTTCATCACCCTGATGGATGCCGACGAGGGTTGGCTGTTCCGCAGTGTCGAGGACCTGCGCACCGAGTTCGGCACCACCGAGATCGGCTACCAGCGCCTCAAGGAGCTGCGCGACGGCCTCAAGCAGCGCGGCGTGGAACTGGTGGTGGTCTACCAACCGACCCGCGGCCTGGTCAATCGCAGCAAGCTGCGCCCGGCCGACTACCAGCGCTTCGACTACGACAAGGCGCTGCGCAACTATCGCCAGGCGCTGACCCGCTTCGAACAGCTGGGCATCTGGGTACCGGACCTGACTCCGCTGACCGACGAGAACACCGACAAGGAGTTCTACTTCCGCCGCGACCAGCACTGGACGCCCTACGGCGCCGAGCGTACCGCGCGCCTGGTGGCCGAGACGGTCAAGCGCATCCCCGGCTTCGAGGACATCCCGCGCAAGGAATTCGTCACCGAGCGCGTCGGCCTGATGGGCAAGACCGGCACCATGCAGAACGTCGCCAGCCAGCTGTGCGGCACCGGCTATGCGGTGCAGTACGTCGACCAGTTCGTCACCGAGCCGAAGGACGCCAGCGATGGCGACGCGCTGTTCGGCGATGACAGCAGCCCGCAGATCACCCTGATCGGCACCAGCCACAGCGGCAAGAACTACAACTTCGGCGGCTTCCTCGAAGAGTACCTGGGCACCGACGTGCTCAACGCAGCCTTCCCCGGTGGTGGCCTGGAAGGCGCGATGCTCGAGTACCTGGCCAGCGAGTCGTTCCAGAACGACCCGCCGAAGATCCTCATCTGGGAATTTTCGCCACTCTACGACCTGGCCTCGGACAAGATTCACCGCCAGCTGATGGCCACTCTGAACAACGGCTGCAGCGGCCAGACCGAACTGCTCGCCAGCGAGAAACGCCTGCATCCGGGTAGCAACGAAATTCTGGTCAATGGCGAGAACAAGCTGCTGACCCTGCGCGGCAACCGCCACCAGCTGGACCTGCGTTTCAGCGACCCATCGGTCAAGCGCGTCGACGCCACCATCTGGTACCTCAACGGTCGCCGCGAGCAGCTCAAGCTGGAGAAACCCAACACCGTCGATACCGACGGCCGCTTCGCCGTGGAACTGCGCGACGAGCCGGGCTGGGGTGATCAGAACTTCTTCGCTCTGGAAATCGAGAAACCCGAAGACAGCGATGACGACCTGAAAGTCCAGGCCAGCCTGTGCCAGCGCCCGGGCGGGGCCAGCCAGCAAGTCGCGCAGCACAGTGCGAACGACTGAGGAGGCAAGCATGCCCAAACGACTCGCTCCACTCACACTCCTGGCGCTGCTACTCAGCGGTCCAGCCCTTGCCGAACTGCAACCGCCGTCCGGTTACTACGCCGCCGTCGGCCAGCGCGACGGCAAGGCGCCAGCCTGCCCGGCGGTGCCGCAACCCTATACCGGTGAGCTGCAGTTCACCAGCAAGTACAAGGGCTCCGACAGCGCGCGCGCCACGCTCAATCGCAAGGCGGAGAAGAACTTCCGCGAGCAGACCGCGCACATCACCCGCCTGGAGAAGGAAGCCGGACGGATGATCACCGGCTACATGCGCACCGGTCAGCCGGAGCGTCTGGAATGCGCCATCGAATGGCTGGACCGTTGGGCCAGCGCCGATGCGCTGGAGTCCGAGCGGTTCAACCATACCGGCAAGTCGATGCGCAAATGGGCGCTCGGCAGCCTGGCCGGCGCCTGGCTGCGCCTGAAGTTTTCCGAGTCGCAGCCACTGGCAGCCTACCCGCAACAGAGCGCGCGCATCGAAGCCTGGTTCACCCGCCTGGCTGAACACACGGTGCGCGAGTGGAGCGATCTGCCGCTGCGCAAGATCAACAACCACAGCTACTGGGCCGCCTGGTCGGTGATGGCGGTAGCGGTGATCAATGACCGCCGCGACCTGTTCGACTGGTCCGTGGACCAGTTCCGCATCGCCGCCAATCAGGTCGATGACGAAGGTTACCTGGCCAACGAAATGCGCCGCAGCCAGCGTGCTCTTGCCTACCACAACTACGCCCTGCCACCGCTGGCGATGATCGCCGCGTTCGCCAAGGCCAACGAAGTCGATCTGCGCGGCGAGAACCATGGCGCCTTGCAGCGCCTGGCCGAACGCGTGCTGCAAGGCGCGCGCGACCCGGCCGCGTTTTCCCAGCGCACCGGCGCCAAGCAGGACATGAGCGAGCTGCGCAAGGACTTCAAGTACGCCTGGCTGGCGCCCTACTGCAGCCTCTACGCCTGCGACGAGCAGACCCGCGAACTGAACCAGGAGAAGGGGCCGTTCAACAGCTTCCGCCTCGGTGGCGAGGTGACGCAAGTGTTCGGTGACGGGCGCTGATGCACACACCCTGTAGGAGCGGATTTATCCGCGAAAATCGCGGCTGAAGCCGCTCCCACAGGTTTGCGGCGACGTAACAAAACAAACCCTCCGCTGGCGGGGGGAAAGGGGGGCGCTGCCCCGGCTGTTCACGGAGAAGCACGGATGGTCTTTTCATCCAACGTCTTTTTGTTTCTGTTCCTGCCGATCTTCCTCGGCTTGTATTACCTGTGCCCGAATCGCGGGCGCAACCTGCTGATCCTGATCGGCAGCTACACCTTCTATGCCTGGTGGCGGGTGGACTTCCTCCTGCTGTTTGCCGCCGTGACGTTGTGGAACTACCTGTTCGGCCTGCGCATTCACGCCCACGCCGGTACCCAGGCGGCACGCCGCTGGGTGGTGGCCGGGGTCATCGGCAACCTGGCCACGCTGGGTTACTTCAAGTACGCCAACTTCGGCGTGGCCAATATCAATGCCCTGCTCGAAGCCGCCGGCATGGAGCCGTTCGTGCTGACCCAGGTGATCCTGCCGATCGGCATTTCCTTCTATATCTTCCAGTCGATCAGCTACCTGATCGACGTGTACCGCCGTGACACCGAGCCGACGCACAACCTGATCAACTTCGCCGCCTTCATCGCCCTTTTCCCGCAACTGATCGCCGGCCCGGTGCTGCGCTACAAGGACCTGGCCGACCAGTTCACCGACCGTACCCACAGCATCGACAAATTCAGCGAAGGCGCCACGCGCTTCATGCAGGGCTTCGTCAAGAAGGTGTTCATCGCCGACAGCCTGGCGCCGCTGGTGGACCATTGCTTCGCCCTGGAGAACCCCAGCACCGGCGACGCCTGGCTGGGCATGATCGCCTATACCGCGCAGCTGTACTTCGACTTCTCCGGCTACAGCGACATGGCCATCGGCCTGGGCCTGATGATGGGCTTTCGCTTCATGGAGAACTTCAACCAGCCCTATATCAGCCAGTCGATCACCGAGTTCTGGCGGCGCTGGCACATCAGCCTGTCCACCTGGCTGCGTGACTACCTGTACGTGCCACTGGGCGGCAACCGCCACGGCACGTTCAACACCTACCGCAACCTCTTTCTGACCATGCTGCTGGGCGGTTTCTGGCACGGCGCCAACTGGACCTTCCTGATCTGGGGCGCCTGGCACGGCACCTGGCTGGCCATCGAACGCGCGCTGGGGGTGAAGGCTGCACCCACGGTGTTCAACCCGCTGAAGTGGGCCTTCACCCTGCTGCTGGTGATGCTCGGCTGGGTGATCTTCCGCGCCGAGAACCTTGAGGTGGCCGGGCGCATGTACGCGGCCCTGTTCGCCTTCGGCGACTGGCGCCTGAGCGAGCTGACCCTGGCGCACATCACCGGGCTGCAGATGGCGACCCTGGCGCTGGCCTGGGTGGTGATCGCGGTCAACGGCGCCCGTCAGTTCCTCGCCAGCCGCGGCCACGAGCCAGGGCTGACCCTGGCCAGCGCCGGCGTCGCCCTGCAGGCCATCGACCTGCGCATGGTGGCCCTGCGCGGCGCCCTGCTGCTGTTGTTCTGCGCCTCGCTGCTCAAGCTCTCGGCGCAGAGCTACTCCCCCTTCCTCTACTTCCAGTTCTGAGCGGAGGCCAAGCATGAATCGCCCCATCAAAACCCTGTACGTCGCGCTGTTCGCCCTGCTGCTGTTGCCGGTCAGCCTGCTCGCCCTGAGCAAGCTCGCCGACTATCACATGCCGGCGCAGCCGAGCGTGCTCGACGGCGGCCTGGCCAAGAGCATCGAACGTCACTACGACGAGAACTTTCCGCTCAAGCAGGCCGGCATCAACCTTTGGGCTGCCGTGGAATATCTGGTGTTCGGCGAAGGCCGCAGCGGTCTGGTGATCGGCCAGGACGGCTGGCTGTACTCGGACGAGGAATTCGCTCCGCTGGCCGACGGTCAGCGCCAGATGCGCGACAACCTGGCGTTGATCCGCGGCGTGCAGCGCCAGCTGGAAGAACGCGATATCCAGCTGCTGCTGGCCATCGTCCCGGCCAAGACGCGCCTGTACCCGGAGCACACCGGCAGCCATCGTCCCAGCGCCCTGCAACGCAGCCTGTACCCGCGTTTTCACCGTGCGGTGCGCAACGCCGGGATCGCCGCACCGGACCTGCTCGAACCGCTGCAGGCGGCCAAGAACGAGGCGCCGATGTTCCTGCGTACCGACACCCACTGGACCCCGGAAGGCGCGGACGTGACTGCCAAGGCGCTGAGCGAAGTGGTGCGCAGCGCCATGCAGCTGCGTGGCGAGCCGCAGCAGTTCGTCACCGAGACCGTGGAAACCCGCGCGCACCAGGGCGACCTGACCCGTTTCCTGCCGCTGGCCCCCTTGTTCGAAAGCCTGATGCCACAGGCCGACCGCCTGCAGCAGCGCGAGACCCACGCCGCCGAAGGTGGCGGTGACGACCTGTTCGGCGACAGCGATCTGCCGGTGACCCTGGTCGGCACCAGCTACAGCGCCAACCCGGCCTGGAATTTCGCAGGCGCCCTGCGTGAGCACCTGCAGCGCGACCTGGCCAACCACGCCGAGGAAGGCGGCGGCCCGCTGGTGCCGATGCTCAAGTACCTGCAGAGCGAGGATTTCGAGAACAACCCACCGCAGCTGGTGATCTGGGAATTCCCCGAGCGCTACCTGCCGATGACCAGCGATTTCACCGATTTCGACCCGCAATGGCTTGCCGCACTCAAAGACGGCGGCGAGCGCCAGGGGCTGGCTGCCGCCAGTCACTGATTCATCCCCCAAGGAGGACTATCCGATGAGCAATCAAACCACCCTACGCCGTTTCACTCTGGGCGCCTGCGCCCTGGCTCTGGGCCTCGGCATGATCCAGGCACAGGCCGACGACGGCGCACTTTACGGCCCCAAGGCGCCCAAGGGCTCGGCTTTCGTCCGCGCCTATAACGCCAGCAGCGCCGAACTCGATGTCAGCGTCGGCCAGACCCAGCTCAAGCAGATCTCGCCGCTGGGCTCGAGCGACTTCAAGTTCCTCCCGGCCGGCAGCTACCAGGCGCAGGTCGGCAACACGCAGATGCCGGTGGACCTGGAAGCCGAGCATTACTACACCCTGGTCAGCCAGACCGGCGACAAGCCACGCCTGGTCGAGGAGCCGCCCTTCACCAGCCGCCAGAAAGCCCTGCTGCGCGTGCAGAACCTGACCGACAGCACCCTGAGCGTGAAAACCGCTGACGGCAAGACCGATGTGGTCGCCGACGTCAAGCCGGACGGCCGCGGTGACCGCGAGATCAACCCGGTCAAGGTCGGCCTGGCGCTGTTCGATGGCGAGCGCAAGGTCGCCGACCTGAAGCCGGTCACCCTGGAACGCGGTGAAGTGGTCAGCCTGTTCGTCACCGGCGGCCAGGGCAAGTTTTCGCCGGTGTGGGTCAAGCGCCCCATCGACGGTTGAGGCAGTGAGTTTCTAGAACAAGGAAAACGGCGGGTACACGTCGCACCGACACGACACGGGCAAACCACTTGATCAATCGCTCAGGAGAGACACAACCATGACCCCCATCATCCTTTCCGGTGGCAGCGGCTCGCGACTCTGGCCTCTTTCGCGCAAGCTGTATCCCAAGCAGTTCCTTGCCCTGACCGGCGAACAAACCCTGTTCCAGCAGACCCTGCAGCGCCTGTCCTTCGAAGGCATGCAGCCGCCGGTGCTGGTGGCCAATCAGGAGCACCGTTTCATCGTGCTCGAGCAGCTGGAGCAGATCGGCCAGCAGGCGCAGATGCTGCTGCTCGAACCCTTCGGCCGCAACACCGCACCGGCCGTTGCCATGGCCGCCCTGCAACTGGTCGCCGAAGGCCGTGACGAGCTGATGCTGGTGCTGCCGGCCGATCACGTACTGGACGACCAGCAAGCGTTCCGCCAGGCCCTGGCGCTGGCCACCGTGGCCGCCGAGAAAGGCGAGATGGTGCTGTTCGGTGTACCGGCCGACCGTCCGGAAACCGGCTACGGCTATATCCGCAGCCAGGCCGACGGCACCCTGCCCGACGGAGTGGCGTGCGTCGCCAGCTTCGTCGAGAAGCCCGATGCCAAGCGCGCCACCGAGTACGTGAAGAGCGGCGACTACTTCTGGAACAGCGGCATGTTCCTGTTCCGCGCCAGCCGCTTCCTCGAAGAGCTCAAGCATCACGACGTGGACATCTACGACACCTGCCTGCTGGCTCTGGAGCGCAGCCAGCGCGAAGGCACACAGATCGCCATCGACCCGGCCACCTTCGCCTGCTGCCCGGACAATTCCATCGACTACGCGGTGATGGAAAAGACCAGCCGTGCCTGTGTGGTACCGCTGTCGGCGGGCTGGAGCGACGTCGGCAGCTGGTCGTCGATCTGGGAAGTGCACGACAAGGACGACGCCGGCAACGTCACCAAGGGCGACGTGGTGGTCGAGGACAGCCGCAACTGCCTGATTCACGGCAACGGCAAGCTGGTCTCGGTGCTGGGCCTGGACGACATCGTCGTGGTGGAAACCAAGGACGCCATGATGGTGGCGCACAAGGACCGCGTGCAGGACGTCAAGAAACTGGTCAGCAGACTCGACGAGCAGGGCCGCTGCGAGACCCAGAACCACTGCGAGGTCTACCGTCCGTGGGGCTCGTACGACTCGGTGGACATGGGCGGCCGTTTCCAGGTCAAGCACATCACCGTCAAGCCGGGTGCGCAGCTCTCATTGCAGATGCACCACCACCGCGCCGAGCACTGGATCGTGGTCTCCGGTACGGCCAAGGTCACCTGCGACGACCGCGAGTTCCTGCTCACTGAAAACCAGTCCACCTACATCCCGATGACTTCGGTGCACCGCCTCTCCAACCCGGGCAAGATTCCGCTGGAAATCATCGAGGTGCAGTCCGGCACCTATCTGGGCGAGGACGATATCGAGCGCCTGGAGGACGTCTATGGCCGCAGCGATGCCGTGACCGTGCGCGCCGCGAGCTAGCGCCCGGTAGCGATCGCGGACGAGTCCGCTCCCACGGGTGCCATGGCCTACACAGGTGGCTGACAGCACTCAGGTAGTGGGAGCGGACTTATCCGCAAAGCTCTCTTAGTGGCTGACAACCTGCTCAACCGCAAATCCGGGGCATACGCAGTGAGCTCCCCTCTCCCATTTATGGGAGAGGGGTTGGGGGAGAGGGCAGAAGACGCCCACGGCATTGAAGGCTCTGCTTTCCCCACCTCCCCTTCCCGCCAGGCGAAGGAAGCTGTCACACCCTGCGACAGCCCACGCGGTTACCCTGACCAAGCACCTTGTGTAGGATGAGCGCAGACTTCCAAAAGGGCTGCCCTCATGCTGTTCGGTGTCGTACTCGTCATCACCTGGCTGATTCTGCTGATCCGCTACCCGACCAAGGCGCTACCGGTGTCCATGGCCGCGCTGGTCGGTCTCGGACTGGTGGCCACCTGGGTGATCTGGCAGGAAAGCCGGGACGAGCGCTACCTCGCCCATCTCGAACTGCGCCTGAGCTATGCCCCGCAGCGCTGCCCCGCCGACCGACCGCTGGCCATCGACCTGAAGAACGGCAGCGATGCCGCCCTGCTGGAACTGCGCTGGGAAGTCGCTGCCTACCGCCCCGGCAACGCCACCAACCTGGCCCAGCGCCTGTATGAATCGCCACGCTACAGTGGCCCCGGTGAACTCCTGCCCGGCGCCAGCTGGAGCGACTGCATGCCCCTGCCCGACCTGCGCAGCGGCTATCGCCCGGCTACGCTGGAGTTTCGTGCCGAGCGCCTGCAGGGCAAGTTCATCCGATGATCCGTAGGAGCGAGCTCTGCTCGCGAAGCTTCTCGCGTTAACCGCGTTCGCGAGCAGAGCTCGCTCCTACAATACTCAACATCCGTTGCCCGCTTCGTAGCCCGGATGAAATCCGGGGAAGTTGCCTGTGACTGTTCCCGGATTGCATCCGGGCTACGGGATCAAGGCGAACAGTCCGCCATCACCTCAAGCCAAGGCTGCTAAGCTGCAGCCCATTCGCGTCTCAGGGAGTCCCGCGCATGCCTCAACCCAACGTCCTGATCACCGGTTGCTCCAGCGGTATCGGCCGCGCCCTGGCCGACGCTTTCAAGGCTGGCGGCTACGCAGTCTGGGCCACGGCGCGCAAGGACAGTGACCTGGCGGCGCTTGAGCAGGCGGGCTTCCATGCGGTGCAACTGGACGTCAACGACAGCGCGGCTCTGGATCGACTGGCCGCGCGCCTGAACGAGGAGATCGGCGGCCTCGACGTGCTGATCAACAACGCCGGTTACGGCGCCATGGGCCCGCTGCTCGATGGCGGCGTGGAGGCCATGCGCAAGCAGTTCGAAACCAACGTGTTCTCCATCGTCGGCGTCACCCGCGCCTTCTTTCCGCTGCTGCGCCGCAGCCGCGGCCTGGTGGTCAATATCGGCAGCGTGTCGGCGTTGCTGGTCACGCCTTTCGCCGGTGCCTACAGCGCCTCCAAGGCGGCGGTGCATGCATTGAGCGATGCCCTGCGCATGGAGCTGGCGCCCTTCTCCATCGCAGTGATGGAAGTGCAGCCAGGCGCTATCGCGTCCAGCTTCGGCGCCAGCGCCAGCCAGCAGGCCGAGGCACTGATCCGCCAGGACTCGCCCTGGTGGCCGCTGCGTGAGGGCATCCGCGCCCGCGCGAAGGCCTCGCAGGACAACCCGACCCCGGCCAGTGACTTCGCCGCGCAACTGCTGGCTGCCGTACAGCGCGACAAACGCCCGCGCCTGCTGCGCCTGGGCAATGGCAGCCGCGCCCTGCCACTGCTCGCCACGCTGCTGCCAAAGGCGCTACTCGAGCGCGTGCTGCGCAAACGCTTCGGTCTGGTGCAAAACCTGTGAACCAGGGCCTGCACCTGCGCTACTACGCAGCTGCCGGGGTGGTCGCGGCCATCGTGCTGAACCTGCTGCTGCGCACCTTCGTACGCCTGGGCGGCGTGTTCACCACCCTGCTGATCGCCGCCGCCATCGCCGCCGGCCTGGCGCTGGTATTTCACTGGCGATGCGGGCGCGCGCCGAGCAACGCCGAACGCTGGCGCTTCATCCTGCTCTATGGCGGCGTACTTGGGCTGCTGTATCTGGGTTTACTGGGCATGATGTACCTGCAGGACACGCCCAGCCCCATGGGCCTGTTTCTCTTCAGCCTGCATTATCTGTGCTACCCCGTGCTGGCCTGGCTGGCCTTCTCGCCACGCCATGGCCGCTGATCCTTTCGTCAGGATGACTTCGCCGTGCTGCATACCCTCGCCGTTGCCAATTACCGCTCTATCAACAGCCTGATCCTGCCGCTGGGCCGGCTCAACCTGATCACCGGCGCCAACGGCAGCGGCAAGTCCAATCTCTACCGCGCCCTGCGCCTGCTGGCGGAAACCGCCCAGGGCGGGGTGGTCAACGCACTGGCCCGCGAAGGTGGGCTGGAGTCGAGTTTCTGGGCCGGGCCGGAGAGGATTTCCCGACGCATGCTCAAGGGCGACGTCCCCGTGCAAGGAGGCCCACGGCGGAGCGCAATGCGGCTGCGCCTGGGCTTTATTGGTGAAGATTTCGGCTACAGCATCGCCCTGGGCCTTCCCGACTCGAAGTCGGGAGAAGATCGCCATACGCCCAGCGCTTTCGCCCTCGATCCCGAGATCAAGCGCGAGTGCATCTGGGCCGGCGCCAGTTATCGTCCGGCGTCGCTGCTGGTGGACCGCAGCGGACCGCTGGTGCGCCTGCGTGAAGGCCGCAGTTGGCAGGTACTGGCCCAGCACATGCCAGACTACGACAGCCTGTTCGACCAGGTCGGCAACGACCCGAGTTGCCCTGAAGTTTTCCAGCTGCGCGAAACCATCCGCCGCTGGCGCTTCTACGATCACTTTCGCAGCGATGCCGACGCCCCTGCGCGCCAGCCGCAACTGGGCACGCGCACGCCAGTGCTGCACCACGATGGCCGCGACCTCGCTGCAGCGCTGCAGACCATTCGCGAGATCGGTGACCGCGAGGCTTTGGATGCCGCCATCGACGACGCCTTTCCCGGCAGCCGCCTGCACATTGATTTTCAGGCCGGCGGGCGCTTCGCCGTCGAACTGCGTCAGGAAGGTCTGCTGCGCCCCTTGAGCGCCGCCGAGCTGTCCGACGGCACGTTGCGCTACCTGCTGCTGGTGGCCGCCCTGCTCACCCCTCGGCCACCGTCACTGATGGTGCTCAACGAACCGGAAACCAGCCTGCACCCGGACCTGCTGCCGGCACTCGGTCGCCTGATCATCGCCGCCTCTCGGAATACTCAGGTGTGGGTGGTGTCCCACGCCAGCCGGCTGATCGCCACGCTCAAGGAAAGCCCGGCGTGCAACACCCTGGAGCTGGACAAGCAGCTCGGCCAGACCTGCATTCGTGGCCAGGGCATGCTGGACGAGCCGGCGTGGCACTGGCCGGATTGAATCATCGATAGTGGGAGGCGCTTTAGCGGCGAGCTTTAGAAGTCGCGGCTCGGCCGCATCGGTGCGGGAGTTCGATCGATGCAGGGAAACTCCTTCCCACGCCCCCACTGCTACGTAGCCCGGATCAAATCCGGGGGAGGTTTATCAGCCCTTTCGCGGCTGAAGCGGAATGCCGCCCAGCCGCTCCTACAGCCGCAATCGGACTCAAAGCCCTTCCAGATAGCGCTCGACATCCAGCGCCGCCATGCAGCCGGCACCGGCCGAGGTGATCGCCTGGCGATAGATCGAGTCGGCCACATCGCCGGCAGCGAACACGCCGGGGATGCTGGTCGCGGTGGCATTGCCCTCGCGCCCGCCATTGACCACCAGGTAGCCATCCTTCAGCGCCAGCTGGCCTTCGAACAGGCTGGTATTGGGCGTATGGCCGATGGCGACGAACAGGCCATCCACTTTCAGCTCACGATAGGCGCCGCCGTATTGCTTCAGGCGTACACCGGTGACGCCGCTGGCATCGCCCAGCACTTCGTCGACCTCGGCATCGAGCTGCAACTCGATCCTGCCCTCGGCCACCCGCTGCTGCAGCTTGTTCTGCAGGATCTTCTCGGCGCGAAAGGCGTTGCGACGATGGATCAACGTGACTTTGCTGGCGATATTGGCCAGGTACAGCGCCTCCTCCACCGCAGTATTGCCGCCGCCGACCACCGCCACCTCGCGGCCACGATAGAAGAAACCATCGCAGGTCGCGCATGCCGATACGCCACGCCCCATGAACGCCTCTTCGCTGGGCAGCCCCAGATACCGTGCACTGGCGCCGGTGGCGATGATCAGCGCATCGCAGCTGTAAGTGCCACTGTCACCGACCAGAGTGAAAGGCTTGCCGGCCAGATCGACGGCGTTGATATGGTCGAAGACGATCTCGGTCTCGAAACGCTCGGCATGTTCCTGCATACGCTGCATCAGCGCCGGCCCGGTCAGCCCGTGCGGATCGCCCGGCCAGTTGTCCACCTCGGTGGTGGTGGTCAGTTGACCACCCGCCTGGATGCCGGTGATCAGCAGCGGCTTCAGATTGGCGCGCGCGGCATACACGGCTGCGCTGTAACCGGCAGGGCCGGAGCCCAGGATGATGACACGGGCGTGACGAACCACAGACATTGTTAACTCCTCGCCGGCCAGGAGCCGGCAGGCCAGATAAAAAGGGACTCTCGAAGCACTAGGGGAAGGCTTGAAGGATGAGAGCCCCGCAAAAGGGAAGCTGTGCGCAAGGCTATCGGGGCAGCTGGCGAAGCGGAAATATGCATTGCCAATTCCACGAATAGAGCCGGCCTATTGCGCCGGGACCCAAGCCAACTACCTGGCTGAACTTTCGTCTCGCGCGCGAAGTCGGTATGGTCGCGCGCATCAACCAGTCAGGAGACCGCCATGCCCGCCGCCCCCGTTCTGTCCGGCCCGCAATATTTGCGAGAAGGCCTGAGGCTAGTCCTCAGCCCCGGCCTGCGCCTGTTCGTGCTGCTGCCGCTGGCGGTCAATCTGATTCTGTTCGCCACCATGATCGGCTTCGCCGTGCAGCAGTTCAGTGGCTGGGTCGATACCTTCATGCCCACGCTGCCAAGCTGGCTGAGCTTTCTGCAGTACATTCTCTGGCCGCTGTTCGTGGTGCTGGTGCTGCTGATGGTGTTCTTCACCTTCACCCTGCTGGCCAATATCATCGCCGCGCCATTCAACGGTTTTCTCGCCGAGAAGGTCGAGGTGGTCGCACGTGGTGAGGATCACTTTCCGCCGTTCAGCTGGGGCGAACTGGCGGCCATGGTGCCGCGCACCATGGGTCGCGAGATGCGCAAGCTGGCCTACTTCCTGCCGCGCGCCATCGGCCTGCTGATCCTCAGTTTCATCCCGGTGGTGAACCTGGTCGCTGCCCCGCTGTGGTTGCTGTTCGGCGTGTGGATGATGGCCGTGCAGTACATCGACTACCCGGCAGACAACAACAAGATGAGCTGGCAGGACATGCTCGCCTGGCTGCGCGAGAAGCGCTGGCAGAGCCTGAGCTTCGGTGGCATCACCTACGCCGCGCTGCTGGTGCCGGGGCTCAACATCCTGATGATGCCGGCCGCCGTGGCCGGTGCGACGCTGTTCTGGGTACGCGAGCGCGGCTAGTCGCGCCCTATCACAAAACCGCAATCCAACCGTCACAGTTGTTACATCGCACAGGCGGAGACTGCGTACATGAACGCACAGTCTCTGCATGTCGCCCTGATCAGCGAAACCTTCTCCCCGGAAATCAATGGCGTAGCCAATACCCTCGGCCGCCTGGTCGACGGCCTGCGCGGGCGCGGCCATCGTGTGCAGCTGATTCGGCCGCGTCAGGACGTCGATCAGCAACAGGTGGCCGACGATGATCTGCTGCTCACCCGCGGCTGGCCACTGCCCGGCTACCCCGGCCTGCAGTGGGGTCAGTCGTCGCTGCACAAGCTGCTCAGACGCTGGCAGCGGCAACGTCCCGACGTGCTCTATATCGCCACCGAAGGCCCGCTCGGGCTCTCCGCCCTGCGCGCAGCCAGGCGCCTGGCGATCCCCGTGGTCAGCGGTTTTCACACCAATTTCCAACAGTACACCGGGCACTACGGCCTCGGCCTGTTGACGCGGGCGATGACCAATTATCTGCGCTGGTTTCACAACCGCACGCAGCTGACCCTGGTGCCGAGTGTCGGCCAGCAGGTGGATCTCGAGCGCCGTGATTTCGTACGCCTGGCCCTGCTCGCCCGCGGCGTCGATAGCCAGCTGTTTCACCCACGCAGGCGCAGCGACGAGCTGCGCGCAAGCTGGGGCCTGGAAGCGGATGATCTGGCGGTACTGCATGTGGGTCGCCTGGCCGCGGAGAAGAACCTCGGCCTGCTGGTCAAGGCCTACACTGCCTTGCAGCAGGCACACCCGCAAAGGCGCATGCGCCTGATCTTGGTTGGCGACGGGCCACTGCGCGCCAGCCTTCAAGCGCAGCTGCCGGAAGCCCTGTTCTGCGGTCTGCAACGTGGCGAGGCACTGGCCACGTACTATGCCTCGGGCGACCTGTTCCTGTTTCCCAGCCTGTCGGAAACCTTTGGCAACGTGGTGCTGGAGGCCTTGGCCTCAAGCCTAGGCGTGGTGGCGTTTGATCAGGCGGCGGCCGCCCAGCATATTCACCATGGCCACAACGGCATGCTCGCACGCCCGGGTGATGAAGCCGGTTTCTGCGAGGCGGCCTGCGAATTGCTGGCAGACGCAGAAGTGCTGCGGCGCATCCGCCTCAACGCCCGCCGCCATGCCAGCCACCTCAGCTGGGACGGCATTGTCGCGCAATTTGAACAACACCTGCGCAGTGCAATGCAGCCTCAAACCCGCATCAGTCCCGAGCTTGCCCGCAGGGCGGGTGAAAGCCGCCACTGAGAAGACCAGGGAGCTGCACTCGCTCTACCTGAGCCCATCCGTACCGACACGCAGACATAAAAAAGCCCCGATGTGCCGGGGCTGAAAACGGGGCGTCGGTTCGCGACGCCCGGCAGTGACTGGCTCAGGCCAACAAAGTCAGCGCCTCGCGGCTGAACGGCAGGATGTCCTGCTCGCGGCCTTCACGTACCTTCACGGCCCAGTCCGGGTCGACCAGCAGCGCACGCCCCACGGCAACCAGATCGAATTCTTCCCTGTTCAGGCGCTCGAGCAGATTCTCGATGCTGGCAGGCGCCGCCACCTTGTCGGTCTTGACCATGAACTGCAGGAACTCGCCATCCAGGCCGACGCTGCCGACGGTGATGGTCGGCTTGCCGGTGAGCTTGCGTGTCCAACCAGCCAGGTTGAGGTCGCTGCCTTCGAACTCCGGCTCCCAGAAGCGGCGGGTGGAGCAGTGGAAAATGTCCACGCCGGCCTCGGACAGCGGCTTGAGGAAGGCCTCCAGCTGCTCCGGGGTCTGCACCAGGCGCGCGGTGTAGTCCTGCTGCTTCCACTGCGAGTAACGCAGGATGATCGGGAAGTCCGGGCCAACCGCCGCGCGCACGGCCTGGATCAGCTCGATGGCGAAACGCGAACGCGCTGCCAGGTCGCCACCGTACTGGTCGCTACGCTGGTTGCTGCCCTCCCAGAAGAACTGGTCGATCAGGTAGCCGTGGGCACCGTGGATCTCCACGCCATCCATGCCGATGGCCTTGGCGTCACGCGCAGCCTGAGCAAAGGCGGCGATCACCTCGTCAATGTCGGCCTGGGTCATGCCATGCACCACCACTTCGCCGTCCTTGACCTTCTCCATCGGGCCATAGCCGGGCACGCTGGCGTCCGGCTCGGTGCCCAGGCGACGCACGTTACCGACGTGCCAGAGCTGCGGGACGATCTTGCCACCTTCGGCGTGCACAGCGTCGACCACCTGCTTCCATCCCGCCAGCGCGTCTTCGCCGTAGAAACGCGGCACGTTCGGGTAGCCGTTGGCCGCCTTGTGGCCCACCGTGGTGCCCTCGGTGATGATCAGGCCCACGCCCGCAGCCGCGCGACGACGGTAGTACTCGACGACCTTGGCATTGGGCACGCCACCGGGCGAGAAGGAACGGGTCATCGGCGCCATGACCACACGAGTCGGCAGCTCCAGGTTACCGAGACGGAAGGGGGCGAACAGGGCTTGAACGGGAGCGCTCATCATCTTTCCTCTGGGGTTGAAGGGTAATCAGGCCTGCAGCAAGCGCTCCAGGCGGGTGACGAAAGTTTCCAGCGGCTGCAGGTTGCGACCGACCTTGAGGCGGGCGAGCACGCCCTGCCAGGCGTCGCTGATGAAGGTGGCGAGGTTGCCGCAGTCCTCGTCGGCCGGCAGTTCACCGACGGCCTGCGCCTGCTCCAGGCAGTCGCGCAGAATATCCACCGAGGCCTGCTGGATGGCCGCGACCTCTGCGCCGATCGCCGGCAGCATCTCGCTCATCTCGAAACTCAGACTGCCGATGAAGCAGTGGTACTGTGGCGTCTCCTGCCGGGCGAAGTGCGCCAGCAGGACGCGGTAATAGCCGAGGATGCGCGTACGCGGGCTTAGCGCCGGATCGTTCAATGCCTGGGCGTAACGCTCCAGACGCGGACGGTAGATGAAGGCCAGCGCCTGCAGGGCAAAGTCTTCCTTGCTGGCGAAGTAGTGATAAAAGCTGCCCTTGGGAATCCCCGCCGCCTGGACGATCTCCAGCACGCCGGTACCGTGATAACCGCGCCGGGTCATCACCGCCGAGCCTTTGCTCAGGATCAGGTCGCGCTTGTCGAGTCGAATGCTGTTCATGACGCCGAGCATATGACCGGTCGTCTCGCTCGGCACAGCACTATTGATGACAGTGATTAAGGGCTAGAACAGAGCACTTGGATGAGAAGACCTTCCGAAGCCGATACCACGCTCATCGACGGGGCGTGATCCACTCAAATCTGTAGGAACGGCTGGGCGGCATTCCGCTTCAGCCGCGAAACGCATCGCGGCTAAAGCCGCTCCTACAGCTCGCTCGGGGCGATCTGGCAGCTATTGGCCGGGCGAGCACAAGGACTGGACGGCACTGTTCTGGTGGACCGCGTGATCTAACCTCAGGCTCAGGGCTGCAGCCAGATCAGCGAAGCGAAACGCCCGGTGCGCGCACTGCGGCGATAGGAGTAGAAACGCGGGTCGTTGTAGGTACACAGCCCGCCACCGCTGACCGCAGTCACACCGATGGCGGCCAGGCGAATGCGCGCCAGTTGATAGATATCGGCCATGAACTTGCCGGCATTGGCGCTGGGCATGAATGCACCGGCAGCCTCGGCATGCTGCCTCACGAATGCCTCGCGCACCTCGCCGCCCACCTCGAATGCAGTCGGGCCGATGGCCGGGCCTAGCCAGACCAGCAGTTGCTGCGGTGCGACGTCCAGCGCCTCGACGGTCGCCTCCAGCACGCCACCGGCCAAACCGCGCCAGCCGGCATGAGCCGCCGCCACGCGCGTACCGGCGCGGTCGCAGAACAATGCCGGCAGGCAGTCAGCGGTCATCGCCGTGCAGGCGATGCCGGGCGTGGCCGTCCAGTTGCCGTCGGCTTCGATGACCACGGCAGGATCGGCTGGCGCCACGACGATGCCGTGCACCTGGCGTAGCCAGGCAGGCTGGCAACCGAGTGCATCGACCAGATGGGCACGGTTGCTCGCCACAGCAGCCGGGTCATCATCGACATGATCGCCCAGGTTGAAGGTATCGAACGGCGCGGCGCTGACGCCGCCGCTACGGGTGGTCACGCAGGCTCGAACGTTGGCCGGCGCAGGCCAGTCGGGCGTCAGCCAGTCGTGGGCGCTCACCCGACGAAGGCCTCGCGATCCTGGCGCAGCAGGGTCAGCAGCCAGACCAGATCATCCGGCAGCGCCGACTCCCATTTCATACGCTTGCCGGTGGCCGGGTGGTCCAGCTCCAGGAAGCGCGCATGCAGGGCCTGGCGCGGAAACTCCTTGAGGCTCTGCACCAGGCTCTGGCTGGCAGCAGGCGGAATGCGGAAGCGCCCGGCGTAGACCGGATCGCCCACCAGCGGATAACCGACGTGGCTCATATGCACGCGAATCTGGTGGGTACGCCCGGTTTCCAGCTTGACCCGCACATGGGTGTGCGAGCGGTAGCGCTCAAGCACGCGGTAATGACTGATCGCCGGCTTGCCGCCATCGGTCACCGCCATGCGCTGGCGCTGGCTGGAGCTGCGTCCGATCGGCGCATCGATGGTGCCACCGGCGGTGATCACGCCGATGCAGATGCATTCATAGATGCGGCTGACGGTGCGTTTCTGCAGCTGCTCGACCAGGTTGGTCTGCGCCTGCAGGGTCTTGGCTACCACCATCAGGCCGGTGGTGTCCTTGTCCAGGCGATGCACGATGCCGGCACGCGGCACATTGACGATATCCGGCACATGGTGCAGCAGCGCATTGAGCAGCGTGCCGTCGGCATGCCCGGCAGCCGGGTGCACCACCAGGCCTGCCGGTTTGTCGATCACCAGCAGGTGTTCGTCCTCATAGACGATATTCAGCTCGATGTCCTGTGCTACCCACTCGCCCTGCGCCTCCTGCTCGGCATCCAGTACCAGGGTCGAGCCGGCGTGCACGGTGTCGCGCGGACGTGCCACGGCACCATCGACGGTCAGCCGACCTTCCTTGATCCAGGTGGAAAGACGCGAACGGGAGTACTCGCCAAACAGCTGCGCAGCCACCTGGTCGAGGCGTTGACCGCCCTGTTCGAAGGGGACAATGGCTTGAAGTTGGATCAGCTGCTTATTTATAGAGGTCATGTTCGGTAACGGCGGGAGCCAGGCCTTTGGTTTCGGCGACAGGCTTGTGGTTAAATACGGCGTCTTTGCCCCAGGGTTTTCCGGGGGCGCTCATCATAACAGGACGGCCGCGCGGCCGTCACAGGGACGCAAGCCGCCATGCAAGTGAAACACCTGCTGCTGATCGCCATCCTCGCCCTTACCGCCGCCTGCTCTTCCAAGCAGCCGGAGGTCGATGAAAACCTCAGCGAGGTGGAGCTGTACCAGCAGGCCCAGGCCGACCTGGACAACCGCAGCTACACCCAGGCCATTTCCAAACTCAAGGCGCTGGAATCGCGCTACCCGTTCGGCCGTTATGCCGAGCAGGCGCAGCTGGAACTGATCTACGCCTACTACAAGAATGCCGAGCCGGAGGCTGCCAAGTCGTCCGCCGAGCGCTTCATCCGCCTGCATCCGCAGCATGCCAACGTCGACTACGCCTACTACCTCAAGGGCCTGGCCTCGTTCGATCAAGACCGCGGCCTGCTGGCGCGCTTCCTGCCGCTGGACATGACCAAGCGTGACCCGGGTGCCGCGCGCGACTCCTACAATGAGTTCGCCCAGCTTACCAGCCGCTACCCGACCAGCCGCTACGCCCCGGACGCCAAGCAGCGCATGATCTACCTGCGCAACCTGCTGGCCGCCTACGAAGTACACGTTGGCCACTACTACCTGACCCGTCAGGCCTATGTCGCCGCCGCCAACCGTGGCCGCTACGTGGTGGAAAACTTCCAGGAAACCCCGTCGGTCGGCGACGGCCTGGCGATCATGACCGAGGCCTATCAACGCCTGTCCATGGATGACCTGGCGGCCACCAGCCTGGAAACCCTCAAGCTCAACTATCCGGATCACCCGAGCCTGGAGAGCGGCGAATTCGTACCGCGTGAAGAAGAAGCCGACAACCGTTCCTGGCTGGCAAAGGCCACCCTGGGCCTGATCGAAACCGACACGCCGCTGCCGCCAGGCGAAACCCGCGCCAGCCAGGACGTAATTCGCCAGTACGAAGACGCCGAGCAACAGATTCCAGCCGAACTGCAGCAGGACGCCAAGACCGGCGAAACCGCCAAGAAGCGTTCGATCTGGAGCTACCTGACCTTCGGTCTGTTCGACTGATCGATGCGTCAATGACAAGGGAGGCCACGGCCTCCCTTTTTCTTGCCTGGCGTTCTTGCCGCACCTCTGCGGCATGGGCGCGACCTTCGAGCCAGACGGACAGCCCGGAAACAGCGCACAGGCTGCCATGCGCACACTGTGCCGATGCACTCGGCTTGGCTAAACTGCCGGCTTTGAACGAACAAAAGAGCACGATATGGGTCTTTTCCGTCTGCTGTTCTGGATCGCGGTCATCTTCGCTGCAATCTGGATCTGGCGCCGCTACATCAGCAAACCTAAAAGCACTCGCCCCGCCGAGGGCGCCGCCGCTCCGATGGTGCGCTGCGCACACTGCGGCGTGCATGTTCCCAAGCCTCAAGCCCTGAGCCAGAATCAGCAGTGGTACTGCAGCCAGGCCCACCTCGAACAAGGCCCGCACGCCGGTGACCGCTGAGCTCAGCCTGCAAGGAGGCATTCCAGGGCGACGCATCCTCCGGCTTTATCACTTCTATCGCCTGAGCATCGGCCTGGCGCTGATCCTGCTTATCTCCAGCAACCTCGATGAGCGGTTTCTGGACGTGGTGCATATCGAGCTGTTTCGTACCGGCAGCTGGATCTACCTGATCCTCAATATCTTCATCGCCGTGCTGGTGCAAAGACCCAAGCACCTGATGCAGTTGTTCAGCCTGGCGCTGGTGGATGTGATTTTTCTCTCTGCGCTGTTCTATGCAGCTGGCGGCACGCCGAGCGGCATCGGCAATCTGCTGGTGGTGGCGGTGGCCATCGCCAATATCCTGCTGCGCGGCCGCGTCGGTCTGCTGATCGCAGCCATCGCCGCCATCGCACTGATCTACCTGACCTTCTATCTCAGCCTCAGCCGCCCCGCCGCTGCCGCCCAGTATGTACAGGCAGGGGCCCTCGGCGCGCTGTGTTTCGCCGGCGCGCTGTTCATCCAGGGCATCACCCGGCGCCTGCAGGTCAGCGAAAGTCTGGCCGAGCAACGCGCGGCAGACGTGGCCAATCTGGAGGAGCTCAACGAACAGATCATCCAGCGTATGCGCACCGGGATCCTGGTGCTCGATACCCAACACCGCGTGCTGCTGGCCAACCAGGGCGCGACGCAGCTGCTGGGCCGCGGCGAGCTCAGCGGCAAGATCATCGACCCGCATTGCCCCGAGCTGGTCAAACGCCTGCAGCAATGGCTGCATAACCCGACCCTGCGCCCGGACAACCTGCAGGCGCAGGTCGACGGCCCGGTGCTGCAGCCCAGTTTCATTTCCCTGCAGCGCGGCGAGCAGCAGCACACCCTTGTGTTTCTCGACGACATCTCGCAGATCGCCCAGCAGGCGCAGCAGCTCAAGCTCGCCTCGCTCGGCCGCCTGACTGCCGGTATCGCCCACGAGATCCGCAATCCGCTTGGCGCGATCAGCCATGCCGCGCAGTTGCTGCAGGAGTCGGAAGACCTGCAAGGGCCGGACCAGCGTCTGGCGCAGATCATTCAGGATCACTCCAAACGCATGAACCTGGTGATCGAGAACGTCCTGCAACTGTCGCGTCGGCGCCAGGCCGAGCCGCAACTGCTGGACCTGAAATACTGGCTGCACCGCTTCGCCAGCGAATTCCGCAGCTCGGCACCGGCTGACCGGCAGATCCACCTGGAAACACAGGGCGGCAGCCTGCAAACGCGCATGGACCCGCACCAGCTGACTCAGGTGCTGACCAACCTGGTACAGAACGGCTTGCGCTACAGCGCTCAGCAGCATTTACTCGGCCAGGTCTGGCTGCGCCTGTTCCGTGACGAATCCAGCGACCTGCCGGTACTGGAAGTGCTCGACGATGGTCCCGGTGTGCCGCCCGAGCAGGAGCAGCACATCTTCGAGCCTTTCTACACCACCGAGAACAAGGGGACCGGTCTCGGCCTGTATATCTCCCGCGAGCTGTGCCAGGGCAATCAGGCCCGCCTCGACTATAAACCTCGTGAAGGGGGCGGCAGTTGCTTCCGCATCACCTTCGCCCATCCGCGCAAACTGAGCTGAACATGAACCGTCAGAGAGCCCTGATCGTCGACGACGAACCCGATATCCGCGAATTGCTGGAAATCACCCTCGGACGCATGAAGCTGGACACCCGCAGCGCCCGCAACGTCAAGGAAGCACGCGAGTGGCTGGCGCGCGAGCCCTTCGACCTGTGCCTGACCGACATGCGCCTGCCTGACGGCACCGGCCTGGATCTGGTGCAACACATCCAGCAGCGCCACCCCCAAGTGCCGGTGGCGATGATCACCGCCTACGGCAGCCTGGATACCGCGATCAACTCGCTCAAGGCCGGGGCTTTCGACTTTCTCACCAAGCCAGTAGACCTCGGCCGGTTGCGCGAACTGGTCGCCACCGCCCTGCGCATTCGCTCGCCCGAGGGCGAGGAAACCCCGGTCGACAGCCGCCTGCTCGGCGACTCGCCGCCAATGAAGTCGCTGCGCAAACAGATTCAGAAACTCTCGCGCAGCCAGGCGCCGGTCTACATCAGCGGCGAATCGGGCAGCGGCAAGGAACTGGTGGCCCGCCTGATTCATGAACAGGGGCCACGCATCGAACAGCCCTTCGTGCCGGTCAACTGCGGCGCCATCCCCTCGGAACTGATGGAGAGCGAATTCTTCGGCCACAAGAAAGGCAGCTTCACCGGCGCCATCGAAGACAAGCAGGGCCTGTTCCAGGCAGCCAATGGCGGCACGCTGTTCCTCGATGAAGTCGCCGACCTGCCGCTGCCGATGCAGGTGAAACTGCTGCGCGCCATCCAGGAAAAGGCCGTGCGCGCTGTCGGTGGCCAGCAGGAAGTGGTGGTCGATGTACGCATCCTCTGCGCCACCCACAAGGACCTGGCTGCCGAAGTCGCCGCCGGGCGTTTCCGCCAGGACCTCTACTATCGCCTCAACGTCATCGAACTGCGCGTACCGCCACTGCGCGAGCGTCGCGAGGACATTGCGCAACTGGCCGAGGTGATGCTCGCGCGCCTGGCAGAAGGCACCGGTCTGACGGCCGCCAAGCTGCACCCCGATGCACTGGAAAAGCTGAAGAACTACCGCTTCCCGGGCAACGTGCGCGAGCTGGAAAACATGCTAGAACGCGCCTACACCCTGTGCGAAGACGATCAGATAACACCCAGCGACCTGCGCCTGGCAGACGCCAGCGCCCCTGGCAACGAAGGCGGCGAAGCCAGCCTGGCGCAGATCGACAACCTCGAGGATTACCTTGAGGACATCGAACGCAAGCTGATCATGCAGGCCCTAGAAGAGACACGCTGGAACCGTACGGCGGCGGCCCAGCGTCTGGGGCTGACCTTCCGCTCGATGCGTTATCGCCTGAAGAAGCTGGGCATCGATTGATACCCAGCCTTCGGATCAATGCCCGAGCCGCCCTGCCGGGGCATAAGGTGCCGGATCGATGATCGGCTCGCGCCCGAGCATCAGGTCGGCCAACAGCTGGCAGGAGGCCGGTGCCAACACCAGACCATTGCGGAAATGCCCGCAATTGAGCCAAAGCCCAGGATGCGAAGGCAGCTCGCCGATAAAGGGAATGCCCTCCGGCGAGCCGGGCCGCAAACCGGCCCAGTGCCCCACCACTTCGGCGTCCTTGAGCGCAGGCAGCAACTCCTCGGCCGAAGCCTTGAGGCTGGCCAGCGCGCTGTCGGTCGGCGTCTTGTCGAAGCCGGAGTACTCCAGCGTGCTGCCGACCAGAATATGGCCGTCGCGCCGCGGTATCGCATAACGCCCCTTGGCCAGCACCATGCTCGACAGAAAATCCTCGGCGCACTTGTAAAGGATCATCTGCCCTTTCACCGGCTCGACCGGCAACTCCAGCCCAAGCGTTTTGAGCAGCTCGCCACTCCAGGCACCGGCCGCAAGCACCACACGATCAGCGCGAATCTCGCCATCCGCCGTGGTCACGCCACAGATTTGTCCGCCCTCCTGAATGAAGCCAGTGACCGCGCAATGCTCACGCAACTCCACGTTCGGCATAGCCGCCAGCGCCGCCCGCAACGCCTTGACCAGGCGGGGGTTACGCACATTGGCCACACCCGGCATATGAATGGCGCGCTCAAAGCCGCTGCCCAGCACAGGCACCTCCCGATAAGCCTCGGCGATATCCACCGAGAACAGCGGCCGCTCCTCACGCTGAGCCCAGGCAAGGGCCTCGGCCTCGTCATCGAGATCCAGCCAATAGAGCCCGGTGACATGCACCTCGGGGTCGACACCAGTGCCTTCCAGCAACTGCTGTGCAAACCCCGGATAGAAATCCTGCGACCAATGCGCCAGCGCCGTCACCGCCGCGCTGTAGCGCCAGGGGTAGAGCGGCGAAACGATGCCGCCGCCGGCCCAGGAGGATTCGCGGCCAAGCCCCTGGCGATCTAGAAGAAGCACATATCTACCGGACAAAGCCAACATCCGGGCCGACAGCAGCCCCAGCACGCCTCCACCAACGACTATCGTCCTTCCCACCTTCCCCCCAATTTGCAAAGACTGCCAATAACGACTACACCCCTAGTAGTGCCAGGAAAGCACTCACTATAAATTAAGGGACTATAACAATGAACCGTCGCGCGCCTTCCGCATTTAGCCTGTTAGAACTGATCATTACTCTGATGATCTTCAGTATCGTCCTATCTATGGTCATCCCTGCTTACTCCATTCTCAAAGATAAAAGTGCGCATGCCGCACTGCGCGATCAACTACATGCCTCACTCAATCACGCTAGGACCCACGCCGTGCTACACCGAACCGCCGTAGGATTGTGCGGTTCTCCCGACGGACTCACATGCCGCAACGACTGGAGTCAAGGTTGGCGCGTGTACCAACTGAAGAGTCCTGAACAGAGCCTGCTAATCCAACAGCTAGACAAATCCTCGAGGCTACGCTGGGCTGGCTTCGACAGACGGCTTCGCTTTCAAAAAAACGGCACAACACCTACCAGCAACGGCCGCTTCTTCCAATGCAAGGAGGGACAAATCTCCTGGCAACTGATCATCAATCGTCAAGGACGAGTCAGGCACGCAAGTCTTAGCGAAAACCTAGCAGAGGCTCATCGCTGCCAACCATAGCCAGTCATCCCCCTGAACCAGCCAACCGTCACGCAGCGGCAGACATGCGCAATCCCTTAAAGCAAGATTAGCTCGGATATTCTTAAGGAGCGCAACATGCTGCAGCGGTCAAGCATGCGAGGTTTTACCCTGATCGAACTGATGATCATCCTGGTTCTGCTCTCAATTGTGGTAGGCATAGCCATCCCCAACATGTCGCGCCTGATACGTAATCATCAGATCGAAACCCAGGCTCAGTCCCTCAACAGCCTTCTGCAATACGCGAGAACAGAGGCAGTTGTGCGGCGTACATCGGTTGAGTTTAGCAATAACGGTAATGACTGGATCGTCACAGCCAACGGCCAGACTTTGCGCACAGAAAGCTTCGACCCTGAGCACGCTACGATCGCAGCCACCGAATCCCCCGTGGCGATCACTTTCCTCTACAACGGCACTGCCACAATCCCAACACCAAGCTTCACCATATGTCATGACAACGACCCTATTTTCGCCTACCAGTTAACCGTTCAACCCAGCGGTCTTACCCGCCTGCACGCCCGAGGTAAAAAACACGACGGCACCGATCTGGGAGATTGCACACCATGACGCGTTATGAAAAGAGAGATCAGGGCTTCAGCCTAATTGAGGTCATGGTGACACTAGTTTTGTTGACGGTGGGCATGCTGGGCCTTGTTGCTATGCAAGGCCGTGGCATCCAGTACACGGCAGATGCTGCCCAGCGAAATAACGCCCTGATGCTAGCCAATGAAGCCATGGAGATGATTCGCGCCAACCGGGATAAGGCAGCGAGTTACAACCTCAACGAACTGCCGACCAACTCAGCTTGCGAATTAGAGATCTCGTCCGACGACATCGAAAAACAACTAGGCTGCTGGGCTTCTCGAGTACGACTGCTGCTACCTGACGCCGAAATACTTAAATCAGAATTCAGAATATGTCGCTCTGACGCACCCAAGTCCTGCAATGCTGACGGCGCAGCGTACATGGTACAGGTAGCCTGGCGGGCGGCAGGTGACAACTGTATGGATGACAGTCCAGAAGCAGGCAACGATCCATCTGTTTGCCGTCTCCACATACAGGGAGAGCTCTGATGAAACACAAGCAACTTGGCATTTCCATGATTGAGCTATTAGTGGCCATGCTCATTAGTAGCTTTCTTATTCTTGGTGTTACCCAGGTTTATTTGGACAACAGGAGCAACACGCTCTTTCAGCAGAGCCAAGCCAGTAACATTGAAAATGCTCGTTTTTCCATCCTACTGCTGGAGCAGGAGCTGGCAAAAGCTGGCTATAAAAGACGACCTGACGATGACACTGAGTTCGCCTTTCCTACAGCCAGCTACCCAGGCTGTGGTGAAATGGTCAAAGGACAAGTGGCCAAATATATTAGCGACACGGAATTCTGCATCCGTTATCAACCCGCTTTCACTGGTGCCAGCAATTGCGATGGTGAGCCTATCGACAATATAGCCAACAAACCTTATGAGGTTGAGTCGGGCGCAGAACTGGCTTATGCACGCTTCGCTCTCAATAACGCGACTCAAACCCTAACCTGTAACGGCCAGGAAATCGCCGCCAATATCGGTGACATACGCTTCAACTATGGCGTTAATTCTCTCAAGGATGAAAAAGCCATAAGCAGGTATATCAACATACCTGAAGACAATGAGAATATTCGTGTCATCCAGCTCTCCGTACTGGCCAGCAGCCCAACTGAAGTCACCAAAGAGTCAGCCAGTACCATTTATGAGTTCTGGTTTGATGACGCAGAGCCAACCGATAAAAAACTTTATAGCCTGTTTTCCACAAGCGCCAGCATGAGGAACCTACTGCCATGAGCAAAGCATGCCGCCCGCCAAAGTTTTCACATGCACAACAGGGTGCAGCGCTGATCATTGCCTTGGTCTTTCTGCTGATCATTACTATGGTCACCATCGCCAACATGCGCGAAGTAGCCCTGGAAAGCCGCATCACCGGCAATACCATCGAAAGCAAGCGCCTGCTCAATGTGGCTGAATCAGCCGTGCGCGACGGCGAGAGAAGCCTGACCTTAGTCGACTCAGACGGAGATGTGTACTTCTCTCCTCCCATCCCACGGGCAGATTGCACAAGCGTACAAGCGAATAGACCCTGCGTACTGAACCGCGAGCCTGAATACGCCTTGGATATTAGCGAAAAACGTGGATATTCCCCCGACTCTACTAAACTTGATGGAGACGCAAACTACTATGTCCTCGTATCGCCAGCTGGAGAACGCCGTGGCGAAACTGAAAATCCCGAATACGGCAACATGCTGCTGGGGATTGGTATCTTCCGCTACGAAGTCAATGGTGAAGCTAAACGCAAAGATATGACCACAGCGATTCGCACCACTGCAGCCTACCATGGCGAAGGCCTTATCGAAGAAGAATGAATCGCATGACTACCAAGCCCATCATCACCCCACCTGATCGAGTCAGGGAGACTACCATGCATACAATCAAAACAGCCGGTAAAACTCTCGGCAGCATGCTGGTATTCGTTTTTTACTTCTCAGGGTTCAACAGTGCCGTCGCAGCAACACTCAACATCAGTCAAAAACCTTTGATATTGAGTGAAACCGTGGCCCCCAACCTGGTCTTCACCCTGGATGACTCCGGCAGTATGCGCTGGGCCTTCGCCCCCGATGATGCCGGCCGGGAGGAGAGTGCCAGCAACCTGCGCAATACTCGCCGAGGCATGTCGTCCAGCACCAACCCAATGTATTACAACCCCAATGTGGAATACCGCCTGCCGGCCAAGCTGAATACGGACGGCTCGACCCCGGCTACAGGCTATACAACCAGCTTCACCGAGGCCTGGCAGAATGGTTTTCAGACCTCGTACGGCAGCATCAACCTGAGCAATAATTATCGTGTTTCTTGGAACTTCAGCACCGATGGTGCCGTAAGTTACAATTACAACTCTTCCGTCAACTATGCAGCCCCGACAGGGCAGATATTTAACTTATCTCAGAATCCTTCCCTGGACTTCGGCGGTAGCGAGAATGTAACCCTAGTAGCAGGATCCCCCGTAACCAGGAATATCCTAGGCAGAACTGTCACCTTCACTCGAAGTGGAACCAGTTGTTCAATTTCGCCTACAACTTCAGGCGTAACCTGTACTCGAAACAGTGGGGACTCCTTCCGCATCACCAGAAGCCTGACTCAGACTGCCGTTCCTGCCTACTATTACGTTTACGACACCTCTCTTAGCGGCTGTAACGCCAACAAAAATAGCGACGCCTGCCACCGCCTAGTCTTTGTATCAGCCAACTCTGGCCCTGGCGGTACCGACGAGCGAGAAAACTTCGCCATCTGGTACTCGTTCTACCGGACTCGCGCCCTGGCTACCGTCAGCGCCGCCAATCTGGCCTTCAACGAGATGGCCTCTTCCACTCGTCTCACCTGGCAGACACTAGCCGTATGCAACACCCTCAATACCAACTCTACCGACTGCGGTACTAATTACTTCAGGGACTTCAGTCCGCGCCATAAAGCCAACTTTCTCAACTGGTTGGCCAACGTCAAGTTCAACAGCAGCACGCCTCTACTTGCTGCGACCAAGCGTGCCGGCGACTTCTACACAACAGCTACGCCCTGGGCACACACCCCTAACCCCATGACTAGTAGTGGTGGACGTGGCACCACCGTCACCTCGCCTGAATATGCCTGCCGACCAAGCTTCCATGTACTGATGACCGACGGCATGTGGAACGACGGCAACTTCCCCAGCGGCATTACCCGACACGATGGTGCCACTTTCAAACCCGGAGCCACCGGTGACACCTCATATAATTACAGTGGTACAAGAGCACCATTCGGCAATGACGAAAGGACAACAGCCGGAACCCTGGCCGATATTGCCATGCACTATTGGGCTACAGACCTTCGCTCTGGCCTAGACAATGATTTAAAACCTTATATACACACCAAAAATAGCGATGCGGAAAAGCAATTCTGGGATCCACGCAATAACCCTGCCACCTGGCAACATATGGTCAACTACACCATGGGATTGGGTCTAACCAACTCGCTAAACGTAGCCAACCTACCATGGACAGGCGAGACTTTCGGTGGCGCAGGCTACGAGAGACTTGCTGCGGGCACTGCCAATTGGCCTGCCGCATCCGTTAGCAATGCCAATAACGTCTACGACCTCTGGCACGCCGCAGTCAATTCACGCGGCGAGTTCTTCAGCGTCGACAGCCCTGACGATATGGTCAAGGCATTCAAAGCCATTCTCAACCGCATTGCCGACCGTACCACGACAGCCGCTCGCCCAGCCGTATCCGCGGCGTTCGTAGCCGACAATGTCAATCAGCTACAGAGCAGAGTCTATGCCACACAGTTCTCCAGCGAGGACTGGAGTGGTGAAATCACCAAAACTACCATAAACAAAATGGGCATGGTCGTTCCGGGAGAAGGTTGGAGCACCCGAACCGCCAATGCCAATGTCGACCCCGCCGAACGTAAGGTGATGATCAAGGATGCAGGTAACAAAAGTATAGGCTTGCAAAGCTTTACCTGGAGCAACCTCACGCCTGCTCAACAGACCGCACTCAATATAAATCCGGAAAGCCTTGGTGCAGCCTCGGATAACCGTGGGCAAGATCGTCTTAATTATATTCGTGGTGACCGTAGCAAAGAGGGCATAGCCTCTCCAGACTTCCGTCAGCGTAGCACCATACTGGGCGACATCATCAACTCCAGCCCTGCACTGGTAGGCACCCCTGCCTACCTGCCACACCTTGCGGACAGTATTGAAAGAAGGGACCGCGGAGATGGGTACAAGAACTATGGCGAATTCCGCTTAGCCAACCAACGGTCACAGCGCAAGGAGATGCTCTACGTTGGCAGCAATGGCGGTATGCTGCATGGCTTTGAAAGCGCGACCGGTCGAGAAACTTTCGCCTTTATACCCAGCGCAGTAATAGCAAATCTGAACAAACTTACCGGACAAAATTATGTAGGCGGCGAGCACCATTACTTTGTCGACGGCAGCCCTGTTGTGCGAGATGTCTATTTTGACAATACCGACGGCTGGCGTACGGTTCTGGTCGGAACATTGCGCGCAGGTGGCAAGGCCCTGTTCGCCCTCGACGTCACCGACCCGGATAACATCAAGCTGCTATGGGAATTTGATTCGAGCAACGATGAAGACCTCGGCTATACCTTTGCCCAGCCCGAAATCGTTCGCCTGCACAGCGGGCAATGGGCAGTGCTCCAAGGCAATGGCTACAACAGCACCAACGACAAGGCCGCCCTGCTGGTCATTGACATCAAGACGGGCGAGCTGTTGAAGAAAGTTGTCGTCCCCGATGCCATCGATGCTGACAACATCACGCTATCCAATGGATTGTCGAGCGTTCGTGCCGCCGATAACAATGGCGATGGTTTGGCTGATTATGCCTATGCGGGCGACCTGCAAGGCAATGTCTGGCGCTTCGACCTGACCCCCGGTACGACTGCAGAATTTGGACCCAACGATGATCCGTTCTACCGTGGCCAGAATGAACTTGAAAAATTTACTGCAGCCAGTATCAAACTGGCTTATGGTGAAAAGCCTCTATTCGTTGCAAGGGACAACGCGGGAAAACGTCAAGCCATCACAATTCAGCCATCATTGGTTCGTCACCCATCCAACCTTGGCTACCTGGTACTCATAGGCACTGGCAAGTATTTCGAAAATAGCGATGCCAACGTCGATAAGAGCAGAGCTATGAGCGTTTATGGTATCTGGGATCGCAAGACTCGGCGGCAGGAGACGGAATACGATGAATACGCCCAAAAGAATCGTGTCCGCGCCAACTTGCAGAAGCAGGAATTTATCACCCAGGAAGAAAGTGTAGAGTTTGGCGAGGATGGCAAAGAGGTTACCAACGATATTCGCCTGCTCAGCCAGAACACCGTTCAATGGTACAAAGACCCCGAGGTTCTTGGTGGCCCCATCGAGCCGGGCAAGGATGAACACGTTGAAAAATGGGGCTGGCGTCTGGACCTGGCAGTAGAAAAAGTTGCGAATGAAGACGACTGGGATAAATCTGAGGATCGCAAAGGCACCCAGACCTTGGCTGGCGAAATGGTTGTAAACAATATGGCCGCACGCGGCAAAACGCTTTTGCTTAGCACCCTGACACCTAACGATGATCCCTGCCAAGCTGGCGCTACCACTTGGTTCTATGGTGTCAGTGCTCACACAGGCGGTCGCACCCCCAAGAATATTCTGGATTTGAATAACGACAGAGTCTTTAACGACTTGGATCAATTCAAAGGCCGGGCTGTATCGGGCCGGCGTTTTAATGCTCCCGGCGGCTTTACCATGTCTCCTGGCGGCGTATTTGGCGAAGGCGGCCAGCCCCCCATGACCTTACCGGATGTCATAGGCCCCCCCCGCCAGAGCTGGCATATCATTCCCGAGGACTTCCAATGAGCGCAGCAATACAACAGAAGGGGTTCACGCTGATTGAGCTGATGATGGTGATTGCCATCATCGGCCTGCTGGCGGCTATTGCCATCCCCAACTACTCCGAATACCTGAACAGAACCAAACGCTCCGAAGGGCAGGCGGTACTGGCAAATGCTGCAGCGTTACAGGAACGTTTCTATGCGCAGAACAACAGCTACGTCACGAACAATTCGAATATTCAACGACTGAGCAACAATCCTGGCCAGGTAGTCGGTTCGGGAGCAGCCCAAAGAATCCGCTCGGAAAATGACTACTACAGAGTTTCCGTCTCCGTGTTCGCTGGCGATGGTGGCTATACCCTAACTGCCACTCCCAATTCGCCGACGTTCAGTGACCCAGCCTGCGGTAACCTTTCTCTCAACGCCACTGGCATCAGAACTATTAGTGCCACCGGCCCTAGTGCCAAGAGCGTAGAAGAGTGCTGGAAGTAAAAGACCAGGAACCGGCTTGAATCGCCTAATGCCAGTCACCCCGGAAGCAACATCCGATGCCTGAAGCAGGCATCGGATGCTTTAGGCTCTTCGCGGGGTTGAGGGAAGATCAAGCTTACCAACAAGGTTTCTACCCCATTAGCCACCTCAGCCAACTGACCAACTTACACCGGCACAACACTCGACAAACATCGTCTGGAGACTGGGGCCGACGCTGTGATCGCCCGCCACCCGTCCACCCTTCGAAGTTGAGCGCTACTAGCAAATCGAAGCGGTCGTCATGGACATGCCCCCTTCAACTTGGAAGTGAAGCAGCATTGCTTTCAAGGCGAAGCTGTGTAAAACAATGGGTGACTTCTCTCGATTGCTTACAATTGCCTCATCCTTAACTCCTTCGGCATCGAAAACGTAATATTCTCCGGCCGACCATCCAGCTCGGTTTCTCCCGCCGCTCCCCAGGCGCACAGTTGATCAACCACCCCGCGCACCAGCACCTCAGGCGCAGACGCACCCGCGGTGATGCCGATACCACTCACCCCTTCGAACCACTCGTGCTTGAGGTCTTCAGCGCCATCGATCAGATAGGCCGGGGTGCCCATGCGCTCGGCCAGTTCGCGCAGGCGGTTGGAGTTGGAGCTATTCGGGCTGCCGACGACCAGCAGCACGTCGCACTCGCTGGCCAGTTGTTTGACCGCATCCTGGCGGTTCTGCGTGGCGTAGCAGATATCGTCCTTGCGCGGGCCACCGATGGCCGGGAACTTGGCACGCAGGGCGTCGATCACCTTGCTGGTGTCGTCCATGGACAGGGTGGTCTGGGTGACGAACGCCAGGTTCTCTGGGTTGCGCACCTGCAGCTCGGCGACGTCCGCCTCGTCTTCCACCAGGTAGATGGCGCCGCCGTTGCTGGCGTCGTACTGGCCCATGGTGCCTTCGACTTCCGGATGGCCTTCGTGGCCGATCAGGATGCACTCACGGCCCTCACGGCTGTAGCGCACCACCTCCATATGCACCTTGGTCACCAGCGGGCACGTGGCGTCGAATACCTTAAGGCCGCGCCGGGCCGCCTCGTCGCGCACGGCCTTGGACACGCCGTGGGCACTGAAGATGACGATGACGTCGTCCGGCACCTGGTCCAGCTCTTCGACGAATACCGCGCCGCGGGCACGCAGGTCTTCGACCACGAACTTGTTGTGCACCACTTCATGGCGTACGTAGATCGGCGGGCCGAAGACCTCCAGCGCCCGGTTGACGATTTCGATGGCGCGATCGACGCCGGCGCAGAAGCCACGGGGATTGGCGAGTTTGATATGCATGCTGGCTGTCTCGGTATTGATCGGGGATCGCACGACGCGATGGTTCGCCCCCGGAAAGGTACAGCCTGCGCGGGATGAACGCAGGCTGCAACTAGAGCTTCGCGGCTAAAGCCGCTCCTACAAGAGCGGCAGCGCAGGCTAGAGCGCCTTGACCTCGATGATTTCCACATCGAACTGCAGCGTCTTGCCGGCCAACGGATGGTTGAAGTCGATGGTGACCTGCTTGTCGTCGAACGCCTTGACCACACCTGGCAGCTCGGCGTTGGCCGCGTCGTTGAAGATCACCAGCAGGCCTTCGGAAAGCTCCATGCCCTCGAACTGGCTGCGCGGCATGATCTGCACGTTCTGTGGGTTGGGCTGGCCGAAGCCCTGCTCCGGCTGCACTTGCACGCTGCGCTTGTCGCCGGCCTTGAAGCCGTACAGCGCCTGCTCGAAACCGGGCAGCAGGTTGCCGTCGCCGACCTTGAAGGTCGCCGGCTGTTTGTCGAAGGTGCTGTCGACCACATCGCCGTTTTCCAGCTTGAGGGCGAAATGCAGGGTCACTTCCCTGTCCGGACCGATGCGTACGTCTGTCATTGCGCAGCCTCCTTCACGGACTTGTCGCTCTTGAACATATCCAGCGCCAGCAGGATGGCGCCGATGGTGATGAAGGTGTCGGCCAGGTTGAACGCCGGGAAGAACCAGCGGCTCTGCCAGTGCACCAGGATGAAGTCGACCACGTGGCCAAGCACCACGCGGTCATACAGATTGCCCAGCGCGCCACCCAGGACCATGGCCAGTGCCACGGCCAGCAACGTCTCGTGACGCTTGAGGCGCTTGAGCCAGACCACCAGCACGACGCTGACGACGATGGCGATGGCGGCGAAGAACCAGCGCTGCCAGCCGGCGGCATCGGCCAGGAAACTGAACGCTGCGCCAGTGTTGTAGGCCAGGGTCCAGTCGAAGTAGCCCGGGATCACTTCGATGCGCTGATACATGCTCAGCGCGCCCTCGAAGATGTCCTTGGTCACCCGGTCGACGACCAGGATCAGCACGCTCAGCAGCAACCAGGGCAGATGCCCGAAACGCGAGGACTCAGGCATGCTTGCGCACCTCACCCTCGCCTTCGATGTTGCTCAAGCAACGGCCGCACAGCTCCGGATGTTCAGCATGGCTGCCGACATCGGCGCGGAAGTGCCAGCAGCGGCCGCACTTGGCGTGGGCAGACTTGAGGATCTTCAGCTTCAGGCCTTCGACCTCGGTCACCACCGCATCGGCCGGCGCATCGGCCAGCGGCGCAGTCTGCGCCGCCGAGGTGATCAGGGCGAAACGCAGCTCGTCGCCGAGCTTGGCCAGGTCGGCCTGCTTGGCGTCGTCGCAGAACAGGGTGACTTCGGCCTGCAGGCTTGCACCGATGGCCTTGGCCGTACGCAGGTTCTCCAGCTCCTTGTTGACCGCGGCCTTGACCTCCATGACGCGATCCCAATAGGCGCGGTCCAGCTCGAAGCCTTCCGGCAGGCGCTGCAGACCGGCGTACCAGGTATTGAGCATCACCGACTCGTTGCGCTCGCCCGGCAGGAACTGCCAGATTTCCTCGGCGGTAAAGGCCAGGATCGGCGCGATCCAGCGCACCAGCGCCTCGCTGATGTGGAACAGCGCGCTCTGGCAGGAGCGACGCGCCACGCTGTCGGCGGCGGTGGTGTACTGGCGGTCCTTGATGATGTCCAGGTAGAAGCCGCCCAGCTCCTGCACGCAGAAGTTGTGCACCTTGGAGTAGACGTTCCAGAAGCGGTAGTCGGCGTAGGCTTCGATGATCTCTTCCTGCAGGCGCAGGGCGGCGTCGACGGCCCAGCGGTCGAGGTCGAGCATCTGCTCGGGCTGCAGCAGGTCCTTGGCCGGGTCGAAGCCATTGAGGTTGGCCAGCATGAAGCGCGCGGTGTTGCGGATGCGGCGGTAGGCATCGGCGCTGCGCTGCAGGATCACCTTGGACACGGCCATCTCGCCGGAATAGTCGGTGGAGGCGACCCACAGGCGCATGATGTCGGCGCCCAGGCTGTCGTTGACCTCCTGCGGCGCAACCACGTTACCCAGCGACTTGGACATCTTGCGGCCGTTCTCGTCGACCACGAAGCCGTGGGTCAGCAGCGCCTTGTACGGCGCGTGACCATCGATGGCGCTGCCGGTCAGCAGGGACGAATGGAACCAGCCGCGGTGCTGGTCCGAGCCTTCCAGGTACAGATCGGCGCGCGGGCCGGTGGTGTGGCCGAGACCGTGCGAACCACGCAGCACATGCCAGTGGGTGGTACCGGAGTCGAACCAGACGTCGAGGGTATCGTTGATCTTGTCGTAGTCGGCCGCTTCAGCACCCAGCAGCTCGGCAGCGTCGAGTTTGAACCAGGCTTCGATACCTTCCTGCTCGACACGCTTGGCAACCTCTTCCATCAGCTCGACGGTGCGCGGGTGCAACTCGCCAGTGACCTTATGCAGGAAGAACGGGATCGGCACGCCCCAGTTGCGCTGACGCGAGATGCACCAGTCGGGACGACCGGCGATCATGCTGTGCAGGCGCGCCTGTCCCCAGGCCGGCACGAACTGGGTCTGCTCGATGGCGGCCAGCGCGCGCTCACGCAGGGTGCCGCCCTGCTTGGGCTGAGTGTCCATGCCGACGAACCACTGCGCAGTGGCGCGGTAGATCAGCGGGGTCTTGTGGCGCCAGCAGTGCATGTAGCTGTGCTGGATCGGCTGGTGCTTGAGCAGCGCACCGACTTCGGCCAGCTTCTCGACGATGGCCGGGTTGGCCTTCCAGATGAACTGGCCGCCGAAGAACGGCAGATCCGGGGTGTAGACGCCATTGCTCTGCACCGGGCTGAGGATGTCGTCGTTGCTCATGCCGTAGGCTTTGCAGGTGCGGAAGTCGTCCTCACCGTAGGCCGGCGACGAGTGGACGATGCCGGTACCGGCGCCCAGTTCAACGTATTCGGCCAGGTACACCGGCGAGAAACGCTCGTAGAACGGGTGACGGAAGCGGATCAGCTCCAGCGCCGCGCCCGGCGCGGTGGCGATCACCTGGCCCTGCAGACCGTAGCGCTGCAGGCAGGACTCGACCAGCTCCTCGGCCAGCAGCAGGATGCGCTCGCCGGTGTCGACCAGCGCGTAGGTGAATTCCGGATGGACGTTGAGCGCCTGGTTGGCCGGGATGGTCCAGGGCGTGGTGGTCCAGATGACGATGGCGGTCGGTTTGCTCAGCTCGCTCAAACCGAAAGCGGCTGCCAGCTTGTCTGCGTCTTCGATGGGGAAAGCGACGTCGATGGCATCGGATTTCTTGTCCTGATACTCCACCTCGGCCTCGGCCAGCGCCGAGCCGCAGTCGAAGCACCAGTTCACCGGCTTCAGGCCCTTGAACACGAAGCCCTGCTTGACCATCTCGGCCAGGGCGCGGATCTCGCCGGCCTCGTTGGCGAAATCCATGGTTTTGTAGGGATTGTCCCAGTCGCCCAGCACACCGAGGCGGATGAAGTCGGCCTTCTGCCCTTCGATCTGCTCGGTGGCGTAGGTGCGGCAGCGCTCGCGAGTCAGGTCCGCCGGCTGGTTCTTGCCGAAGGTGGTTTCGACCTTGTGCTCGATCGGCAGGCCGTGGCAGTCCCAGCCCGGCACGTAGGGCGCGTCGAAGCCGGCCAGGGTCTTGGAGCGGGTGATGATGTCCTTGAGGATCTTGTTCACCGCATGACCGATGTGGATGCTGCCGTTGGCATAGGGCGGGCCGTCGTGCAGGACGAATTTCGGCCGACCTTCGCCAATCTTGCGCAGCTTGCTATACAGACCAATCTCGTTCCAGCGCTGCAGGGTCTGCGGCTCGCGTTGCGGCAGGCCGGCCTTCATCGGGAACTGGGTATCGGGCAGGTTCAGCGTAGCTTTGTAGTCGGTCATTTCGGGCTCTTCATCAGCGGGTGGCTCTGCCAGTATTCACGGGCAGCGGCGATATCAGCGGCAATCGCCGCCTTCAAGGCCTCCAGCGAGGCGAAACGCTGCTCATCACGCAGCTTGTGGTGGAAAGCCACCGAGAGGCGCCGGCCATACAGATCGCCGGCAAAATCCAGAAGGTGCACTTCCAGATGGGCGCGGCCGTCACCGGCAACGCTGGGGCGCACACCGATATTGGCGACGCCCGGTTGAATCACGCCATCGATTTCACAGCTCACCAGATAAACCCCGGTCAGCGGCACCTTGCGCCGCTTGAGCTGGATGTTGGCAGTGGGTGCGTCGAGCTGGCGGCCGAGCTTTTGTCCGTGCAACACGCGCCCGGCGATACGGAAGGGCCGACCGAGCAAGGCTTCGGCCAATACGAAATCGCCATCGGCCAGCGCCTGACGCACGCGCGTGCTGCTGACCCTGCCGCCCAGCACTTCGACTGTGGTCGAGGCATCGACGCTGAAGCCGTAACGCTGGCCGGCGGCCTTGAGAAATTCGAAATCCCCGGCACGGTCGCAGCCGAAGCGGAAATCGTCGCCGATTTCCAGGTCCTTCACGCTCAGACCGTCAACCAGCACACGCTGAACGAACTCGGCGGCTGACAACTCGCGCAGGCGGCGGTTGAAGGCCAGGCACAGCACCATGTCGACGCCTTCGGTGGCCAGCAGCGCAAGCTTGTCGCGCAGGCGGGTCAAACGCGCCGGAGCGGTATCCGGGCCGAAGAACTCGCGCGGCTGCGGTTCGAAGATCACCACGCAACTGGGCATACCCAATTCCGCGGCACGCTCACGCAAGCGCGCCAGGATAGCCTGGTGCCCAAGATGAACGCCGTCGAAATTACCGATGGTGACCACACAGCCCCGAGCCTGGGGCTGCAGGTTATGAAGACCTCGAACCAGCTGCATAGCACGCTTCTTGTTCACAAAGTGGCCGATTATACGCACAGCGCGCCAGGCACAACAGGCATCGCGACGCCTGGAGCCGCTATAACGCCCGCCGGGCGAAATCGCGCGGACGGAATCCCAATATCAGCAGCATACCGAAGTAGGCGACCAGCCCGGCTGCCACCAGAGCGCCAAGGCGCATCAGGCGCACGAGCATCTCCCCTTCCGCCCAGGCCGGCATGACCTGCAGCAGCCCCAGCAATACGGCAACCATCACTGCCACCGCGACCACCAGCTTGAACAGGAACACGCCCCACCCCGGCAGCGGCTGGAAGATATCGGCGCGGCGCAGCTGCCAGTACAGCAGGCCGGCATTGAGGCAGGCCGCGAGACTGATCGCCAGCGCCAGGCCAACGTGCGCCATCTCCAGACCGAAGACGAACAATGCGTTCATCGCCTGGGTCGCCAGAAGGCTGATCACGGCAATGCGTACCGGCGTCTTGATGTTCTGCTGCGCGTAGAACCCCGGCGCGAGAATTTTCACCAGGATCAGCGCCAGCAGGCCGACCGCGTAGGCCATCAGCGCCTGCTGGGTCATCAGCGAGTCGTTGGCGGTGAACTTGCCGTACTGGAACAGCGACACCACCAGTGGCTCGGCGAGAATCGCCAGCGCCAGGGTGCATGGCAGCACCAGCAGGAAGCACAGGCGCAGCCCCCAGTCGAGCAGGCGTCGATACTCCTCGCGGTCCTTACTCGCGTAGGTTTTCGATAGCGCAGGTAGCAGGATGGTACCCAACGCCACACCCAACACTCCCGAGGGCAGCTCCATCAGGCGGTCGGCGTAATACATCCAGGACACCGAGCCGGCCACCAGGAATGAGGCGAAGACGGTATTGATGATCAGCGAAATCTGGCTGACCGATACACCGAAGATCGCCGGCCCCATCTGCTTGAGCACGCGCCACACACCCAGATCACCGAAATTCAGGCGCGGCAGCACCAGCATGCCGATCTTCTTCAGGTGCGGCAGTTGCCAGAGCAGCTGCGCCAGTCCACCAACCAGCACGGCCCAGCCCAGCGCCATGATCGGCGGATCGAAATAGGGCGTCAGGAACAGCGCGAAGACGATCATGCTGACGTTCAGCAGCGTCGGCACGAACGCCGGTACCGAGAAGCGGTTCCAGGTATTGAGGATGGCCCCGGCCAGCGACGACAGTGAGATCAGCAATATATAAGGGAAGGTCACCCGCAGCAGATCGACGGTCAGATCGAAGCGTTCGGCCTCATCGGCGAACCCCGGCGCGGTGGCCCAGACGATCCAGGGCGCGGCGAGCACACCGACGGCCGTGACCAGCGCCAGCACTAGGGTCAGCAAACCGGACACGTAGGCGATGAAGGTACGCGTGGCCTCCTCGCCCTGCTGCATCTTGTACTCGGCCAGAATCGGCACGAAGGCCTGGGAGAAGGCGCCTTCGGCGAAGATGCGGCGCAGCAGATTGGGCAGCTTGAAGGCCACCACGAAGGCATCCGATGCCACCCCAGCCCCGAAGGTACGGGCGATGATGGTGTCGCGCACGAACCCCAACACGCGCGACACCATGGTCAGGGAGCTGACGGCAGCCAGGGATTTGAGCAGATTCATGGGGTGTTTCGGCTTCCATAAAGAGGTGCAGTAGCGGACAATCCGCCGCCCAACGAAGGCGACGAGTGTAGCGAGCCACCACTGGTCAGGCCAGCACAGGAAAGCGTCATCAGACTTGACAGCAGGCAGATGGATCGGCATGATTCGCGGCCTTATTTGTCGTAACCCCCCAGTTTTCGAGGAGCTTGACGGTGGCCAACTCACCTTCTGCCAAAAAACGCGCCAAACAGGCTGAGAAGCGCCGTAGCCATAACGCCAGCCTGCGCTCGATGGTTCGTACCTACATCAAGAACGTGGTCAAGGCTATTGCTGCCAAGGATCTCGAGCTTGCCAAGACCGCTTACACCGCAGCCGTCCCGGTCATCGACCGCATGGCTGACAAAGGCATCATCCACAAGAACAAAGCCGCTCGTCACAAGAGCCGCCTGAACGCGCACATCAAGGCGCTGGGCGAAGCTGCTGCCGCCTAACCGCGACAGGTTCTTGAAAAACCGGCCCTAGAGGCCGGTTTTTTATTGCCCCACGCTCATGATCTTCAGGCCATAGAAATGGCCGGGCGCCTTTTTTAACGGTGCGCAGCGACGGCCCGCAGGGTGCCGCCAAGGATGGCAGGCCATAAAAAATGCCCGCCTCCTGAACGGAGCGCGGGCATTTTCGCCACCTGCGAGAGTCAGCCGCGGGCGGCCTTGATCACTTCGATATACGGTTCGGCATTGCGCTGATCCTGGATCAGTGCGACGAAATCATTGCCTTGCGCATCGGTTGCCGAGAGGTCGTAGCCTTCGGCGACGAAGAAGCCCACGAAACGCTCGAAATCATCGATACGCAGACCGCGGTAAGCCTTGATCAGCTTGTGCAGCGAAGGCGGCGTGGCGTCCGCCGGTTCCACCGCAAGGAACAGCTTGATCGAGTCATCGCTGATTTCTTCGCCAATCACCTGCTTCTTGTCTTTACGCATCGCCCGCTCCCGCCAGCATTACAGAGGGCCGGCAGTGTACCGCCGAGCCGCGCGCGGCTCAACGCGCAGCCCGCCACGCTAACACGCGAACAATCGACACGACAGCCGACCTAGGTCATGCCGCGCAGTGCAAACCGCACCCTATAATGCGCCAAGCCATTAGGGAGCCAGCATGTCACGTCCATCGTTACCGCTGTTCGCCGCCTGGCGCCAGACCTTGCGTGCGGGCTACTCCTGGAAGGCCCTGCGCGGGGATCTGAGCGCTGGCCTGACGGTGGGCATCATCGCCATTCCACTGGCCATGGCACTGGCCATAGCGGTAGGTGTTGCGCCGCAGCATGGGCTCTACACCGTGCTCATCGCCGCACCGCTGATCGCACTGTGCGGCGGCTCGCGCTTCAATATTTCCGGTCCCACCGCCGCCTTCGTAGTGATCCTGCTGCCGATCACCCAGCAGTATGGACTTGGCGGCCTGCTGCTGTGCACCTTGATGGCCGGCGTCATCCTGATCTCTCTGGGCCTGCTGCGCGCCGGACGTCTGATCGAGTTCGTGCCCTACCCGGTCACCCTGGGCTTTACCGCCGGTATCGGTATCGTCATCGCCATTCTGCAGATCAAGGACCTGTTTGGCCTGCATCTGGCGGCGGCACCGCACCACTTGCTGGAACAGGTGAATCTTCTGGTGCGCGCCCTACCCGGCCTGCAGCCTGGCGACACGCTGGTTGGCCTCGCCTGCCTGACAACATTGCTGATCTGGCCGCGCCTGATGCCAAAGATCCCTGCGCATCTGGTAGCCCTGGCGGTCGGCGCGCTGCTGGCGCTCGCTCTGGAGCGCTTCGGGCTGCCGGCGGCGACGCTGGGCGAGCGTTTCAGCTATCAGCTCGACGGTATCGAGTATCCCGGCATTCCGCCCTTCCTGCCGAACCTGGCAATGCCCTGGAACCTACCTGGCGCTGACGGCCAGCCTCTGGTGTTGTCTTTCGAGCTGATTCGCCAACTGCTCGCCCCTGCATTCGCCATCACCATGCTCGGCGCCATCGAGTCACTGCTGTGCGCCGTGGTGGCCGATGGCATGACCGGCAGCAAGCACGATCCCAACGCCGAACTGATCGGCCAGGGCCTGGGCAATCTGGCCGCGCCCTTCTTCGGCGGCATCACCGCCACTGCGGCCATTGCCCGTACGGCCGCCAACGTGCGCGCTGGCGCCTTTTCGCCACTGGCGGCTCTGGTTCATGCCGGGGTGGTACTGGCGGCCATCCTGCTGCTCGCACCGCTGTTCAGCTACCTGCCGATGGCGGCTCTGGCAGCGCTGCTGTTGATGGTGGCGTGGAACATGAGCGAACCCCACCATGTTGCCCACACCCTGCGCATCGCCCCACGCAGCGATGTGCTGGTGCTGCTGACCTGCCTGGTGCTGACGGTGCTGTTCGACATGGTGCTGGCCGTGGGCGTCGGCCTGCTGCTGGCTGCCGGGCTGTTCATCAAACGCATGAGCGAGCTGACCGATACGGCCGCCCTGAACCGCCAGCAGCGAGAGGCGCTGCGAGACCTGCCCGAGCATGTACTGGCCTATGCCATTCGCGGCCCGTTGTTCTTCGGCGCGGCCGAGAAAGCCCTGAGCGTGCTGCGCCGCTTCGCGCCCGGGGTGAAAGTCGTGATCGTCGATATCAGCGCCGTACCGCTGCTGGACATGACCGCCATCGCCGCGCTGGACAACGTCTTGCGCGACTACCGCCAACAGGGCATCGCCCTGATTCTCAGCGGCCCCTCGGCGCGGGTGCGCCTGCAACTGCGCCGCGCCGGCATTCACCGACGCGCCGGGCAGCTGGCTTACGTCCATGATTTGCCGCAGGCGCGGGAGAAAGCCCTGCGCTGGCTGGATGGCACGACCAAGGAGACGCCTGCCGAGCAGGGAGCGCCGCCTGTTTAGCCGGCGAGCTCGGCGCCCCTATCGCGTAATACGAGGTTCGCGAGCAGAGCTCGCTCCTACGACGTAGAGAGGTTACAGGCCCTTGACTGCAAAGATGCCGGCGGCGTTGCGCCAGTAGCCCTTGTAGTCCATGCCGTAACCGAAGATATAACGGTCGATGCATTGCAGACCGACGTAATCGGCCTTCAGGTCTGGACGCGCCTTGCGGTCGTGCTCCTTGTCGATCAGCACCGCGGTGTGCACGGCGCGCGCGCCGGCATGGCGGCAGAAATCGATGATTGCGCCGAGGGTGTGCCCCTCGTCGAGGATGTCGTCGATGATCAGCACGTCGCGGTCGATGAAGGAGACTTCCGGCTTGGCCTTCCAGAACAACTCGCCACCGCTGGTTTCGTTGCGATAACGGGTAGCGTGCAGATAGGACGCTTCCAGCGGGAAATTCAGCTTGGTCAGCAGCTTGCCGGAGAAGATCAGGCCACCGTTCATCACGCAGAACACCACCGGGTTGCGCTCGGCCAGCTCGTCGTTGATTCGGCTGGCGACCCTGTCGATGGCCGCTTCCACTTCAGCTTCGGTGAACAGGCAATCGGCTTCCGCCATGACTTGGCGAATGTGCGCGAGATCGGCGGACATGATGGGATTCTCTCTAGATCGGCTGATGAATGGCGGCGAACAGCCTGAAAGCTGATCGACTCGTCAAATAAAAGCGGGCAAAGGTACAGCGCCGCACAACGCTTGCCAAGTATCGACTGACCAGCGTAGCCGATGCACGCCGCCGGATACTGTGACTTATCAGTTACTCACCACTTGGCATGAGCAATGCTTTAATCTAACGCGATTTTTTCCCAGAGCCCCGTTGGAGATCCCAGCCCATGCCCACTCGCGAGATCCGCCACCCGCTGATCCGTCACAAGATCGGCCTGATGCGCCGCGCCGATATCAGCACCAAGAATTTCCGTGAGCTGGCCCAGGAAGTGGGCGCCTTGCTGACTTACGAGGCCACCAACGACCTGCCACTGGAGGCCTACGACATCGAGGGCTGGGCGGGCACCGTACAAGTCGAGAAGATCGCCGGCAAGAAGATCACCGTAGTCCCCATCCTGCGTGCCGGCATCGGCATGCTCGACGGCGTGCTCAGCCTGATCCCCGGTGCCAAGGTCAGCGCCGTGGGCGTGGCACGTAACGAGGAGACCCTCGAGGCACACACCTATCTGGAGAAGCTGGCGCCGGAGATCGACTCGCGCCTGGCGCTGATCATCGACCCGATGCTGGCCACCGGTGGCTCGATGGTTGCCACCATCGACCTGCTGAAGAAGGCCGGCTGCAAGGACATTCGCGCCATGGTACTGGTCGCCGCCCCCGAGGGCATCAAGGCGGTCGAGCAGGCTCACCCGGACGTGACCATCTTCACCGCGTCCGTCGATCAGCGTCTGAACGAGCAGGGCTACATCATTCCGGGCCTGGGTGATGCCGGCGACAAGATTTTCGGCACCAAGCAGAAGGACGCCTGAGATGTCGCAGACGGAATTCACCGACCCGCTGTGGCGCCAGGGCATTTCCGGGGCACAGATGCTGTTCGTGGCTTTCGGCGCTCTGGTGCTGATGCCGCTGATCACCGGCATGGACCCCAACGTCGCACTGTTCACTGCCGGTATCGGTACCCTGCTGTTCCAGCTGGTGACCAAGCGCCAGGTTCCGGTCTTCCTGGCCTCCAGCTTCGCCTTCATCGCGCCGATCCTGGCAGCCAAAGGCGAATTCGGTCTGCCCGCGGTCATGGGCGGCGTGATAGCAGCCGGCCTGGTCTACATCCTGCTTTCGCTACTGGTCAAACTGCGCGGCCCCAACTTCATCGACCGCCTGCTGCCGCCGGTGGTGATCGCGCCGGTGATCATCTCCATCGGCCTGGCGCTGTCGCCGGTGGCGGTGAACATGGCCATGGGCAAGGCCGGTGATGGCAGCGTCGAGCTGGTGCCCTACAGCACCGCGATGATGATCTCGATGCCGGCGCTGGTCACCACCCTGCTGGTCGCCGTGCTGGGCCGCGGCATCTTCCGCCTGGTGCCGATCCTCGCCGGCATCGCGGTGGGCTGCGCCATCGCCGCCGTGCTCGGCGTGATCGACACCAGCGCCGTAAGCCAGGCCTCCTGGTTCGCCGTGCCCAACTTCATCGCACCGGAACTGCACTGGGGCGCCATCCTGTACATGGTACCCGTGGCACTGGCTCCAGCCATCGAGCACATCGGCGGCGTGGTCGCCATCGGCAACGTTACCGGCAAGAACTTCGTCAAGCAGCCAGGCCTGCATCGCACCCTGCTGGGCGACGGTCTGGCCACCTCGGCCGCCGGCCTGTTCGGCGGCCCGCCGAATACCACCTATGCCGAAGTCACCGGCGCGGTGATGCTGACCAAGAGCTACAACCCGAAGATCATGACCTGGGCTGCGGTATTCGCCATCGCCCTGGCTTTCATCGGCAAGTTCGGCGTGGCCTTGCAGAGCATCCCGGTTCCGGTGATGGGGGGTATTCTCTGCCTGCTGTTCGGTTCCATTGCCGTGGTCGGCCTCAACACCCTGATTCGTCACCAGGTCGATCTGTCCGAAGCGCGTAACCTGATCATCGTGTCGGTGACGCTGGTATTCGGCATCGGCGGCATGGTCATCGGCGGCAAGGAATTCGCCCTGTCGGGGATCTCCCTGTGCGCAATCAGCGCCCTGCTCCTCAATCTGGTGCTGCCGGGCGCTGCCGGTTGGCGCAAGCGGGACGTGGAAGACGCCTGATTCCGCTGCCGACAAAAAAGCCCGCGTTCATCGCGTAACGCTGTTCACATAAGAACTGGCCGGACACGATTAGTCCCCTCGCCCCTTTGGGGAGAGGGTTAGGGCGGGCCGCGTTCGGCGAGGGGAAAACTGGCAATTTTGCGGTGTTTTCAGCCCTCTCCCCCAGCCCCTCTCCCATAAATGGGAGAGGGGAGCCAAACGTGTACGACCTTAAGTGAACAGCATTACGCGTTCATCGCGGGCTTTTCGTTCGTACCTTCGCAGCGACGCTAGGACTTACCAGCCAACACCGAAGCCCAGGGTATAACGTGTTTCATCCAGATCGCCCTCGGCACCGCTGACCCTGTCCTTCTCGGCCTTCATGTTCAGCGAGGCCCAATCGGTCACCTTGTAACGCAGGCCGATCTCGGCATCCAGCGTGTAATCGGCGACGCCCTCCAGTGGCTTCCCTACCTCACCGACGCTGAACAGCTCGACGGTCTTGCCGACCAGATAGCGGTTGTAATCCCACTTCACGCTCATCGCATAGAAACGATCCTGCTCGCCGTTGCGGTAACGGTAATCGCTGCGGTTGGCCAGGGTGGCGATGGAGAATGCGCCCAGCTCATCGTCCCAGAACTGGTAACCGGGACCGGTACCGAGGGTGCGCTGACGCTCGACCTCCTCGATGCGGTCGCGCTTGTATTCGAAACGCCCCTGCCAGAACCACTTCTCGGTGAGGAAGCGGTCGAGCGCGTATTCGGCACTCCAGTTGTCGGTACTGACGACGTCGTCCTTCAACTCGCGGTTGTAGTCGGCAAGCGCGTTATGCCGCCAAAGACCGTGGCGAGCCTGGGTCTTGACGTCCACATCGTAGTCGTCGGAATCGCGCTCACCGCGCTTGTAATCCAGCCCCAGGTCGATATTGCCCTTCCAGGTGAAGTCCTCCACCAGCGGCTTGGGTTTCATGATCTGCTCGATCTGCGCCAACTCGACGGTCTTGGGCGAATCGCCATTGGCCAGTGTCACCTTGCCAGGCTCAGCGGCCAGCAACGATTTGGCGCGCTCGCCATCGACCGGTCCGAGCTTGACCAGCAGCTCATGGTCGCTCTCGAGAGTGGCGATCTTCTTCCAGCTCAGCGGAATGGAACCGCCATAATCGGTTTCCAGCAGCAGCTTGCTGCCATCGAAGAAGCGGATGGTACCGGTGAGACGATCACCGTTGGTCAACCAGACGGTGTCGGCTAGGGTGGCGGAGCTGAGCAAGGTTAGGCTCAGACCAAGCAGGGATAAGGATTTTGCACGCGACATGGCAGGTCTATACGGCTCTGATGGGCGAAAAACCGGGCATTATGCGCAAGCCCGACGTTAGAGCAAGAGCTGACCGGCCGCGCGCAGCGGAGTTCAGCGTTTTCCGCCGAGCGGCACTGTGTGACGCAACTGGAAGAGTGGTTAACGGCTCACCAACCGACGCCGACACCGATCAGATAATGCCGATCGGAAACGGTCTGCCCCTGCCCACGCAACTGGTCCAGTTCATACAGAAGAGAAAGGCGCGCCCACTGATTGAGGCGATAGCGCAAGCCGAATTCACTATCGAGTACGTAGTCGATCTCATCGATGTGCGGAACCTGCAATTCGGCATTGGCGTAGAACTCCAGCCGCGTGCCCCATAACAGACGTTTGTAATCCAGTTCCAACGACGTGGTGTTGAAGGCCAGGTCGGCGACATCCGACTCCAGGCGTACGCGGTTGGACTGCGCAATCAGGTCGAAGCGCCCGAGTTCATCGTTCCAGAAGCGATAGCCGGGGCCGGTGCCAACGATGCGCTGACGGTCGACCGCCTCGAACTCATCCTCGGCCTGCTCCACCCCGACTCGCCAGAACCAGTGCTCGGAGAGAAAGCGATCGAGGTCGTATTCCAGCTCCCAGTTGTCCTCGACCTTTCTCTCGTTCTTGGTTTCACGCTCCAGTTCGCCACTGAGCACATGACGCCAGCGCCCATGTTCGACACGGGTGTCACCCTTGAACTTCCATTCGTCGACATCGTTCTGGTTGCGCTTCATATCCAGCTTGGCGTCGAGATTACCCTCCCAGAGGCGATCTTCCAGCACTGCCCGCGGCGGAACCAGGCGCTTGATCTGCGCCAGCGGCAGGCTGTACTCGCGCTCCCCCTGCACTCTCACCATACCTGCACCGGCTGCGACCAACCTTTCGCTGCGTTCGTTGTCGAAACCGCTGCGCCGCACCAGCAGGGGCTTGTCCGAACTGAGGGTATCGATATCCTTCCAGTCGATCAGCACCTGGCCGGCGTATTGGGTCTTCAGCGCCAGCTTGCCGCCATCGAGCAGGATGATTTCACCGCTAAGGCGATCACCGTTGTTCAGCCAGACGGTATCGGCCCAGAGCGGGGCTGCCAGGGAAAAGAGAAACAAGGCGATCAGTATGCGCATGATGAGGGCAAACCCTATGGGCAAGACGAAACCGCCAGAGTCTGCATGGCCGGCATCGCCACCGGCAAGCGCAGAGGCGCGCCGCGAAGCGCTGTATCTGGTATTGGCGCAGGTGCCGCAAGGCAAGGTCGTCAGCTATGGCGAGCTGGCCCAACTGGCCGGCCTCGGTCGCGCCGCACGCTGGGTCGGCCGCACACTGAGCCAGTTGCCAGACGGCACCACCTTGCCCTGGCATCGCGTGATCGCCGCCGGCGGGCGCCTGAGCCTGGCCGCCGGGAGCCCCTCTGGTAATGAACAACGGGCGCGCTTGCGCGCAGAAGGCATCAGCATCCTGAACGAACGTGTGGATATGCGTCGTCACGGCTGGCGCCCGATGGAGCACAGCAGTTAGAGTGCGCGCTACGAACCACCCTGCCCAGATTCGAGCCTGATGCCACGCAAATCCTGGCGAGAAGCCCTCGCCACCTACGCCAACCCCGCCACACTGGCTCTGCTGCTTCTGGGTTTCGCCGCCGGCCTGCCCTACATGCTGGTGTTCTCGACCCTTTCGGTATGGCTGCGCGAAGCCGGTGTGGCGCGCGAAACCATCGGTTTCGCCAGCCTCATCGGCCTGGCCTACGCCTTCAAGTGGGTATGGGCGCCGATGCTCGACCAGTGGCGTTTGCCGCTTCTGGGCAAGCTCGGCCGGCGCCGCTCCTGGTTGGTGCTGTCGCAAGGTCTGGTGGCCATCGGCCTGATCGGCATGGCCAATTACGACCCGCAAACCCATCTGTCCTCGCTGATCGCGCTCGCCGTACTGGTGGCGTTCGCCTCGGCCACCCAGGACATCGCCGTCGACGCCTACCGCCTGGAAATTCTCGGCGACGAGCATCAGGCCGCGCTGGCCGCCGCCTACATGACCGGCTACCGCGTCGCCGCGCTGCTGGCCACAGCTGGTGCGCTGTACTTCGCCGAAGGCTTCGGCTCGACCGCCAAGGACTACCAGTTCAGCGCCTGGACCGGCACCTATCTGGTCTTCGCCCTGCTCATGTTGCCGGGGCTGCTCACCTCCCTGTGGATGCGTGAACCACCGGCACCGCCACACATTCACGTCGCGCCCCCCAAACATGGTTTCTTCCACCAGCTGCTGGCGATCGCTGCAGTGATCGTGCTGGTGATTTCCGTGCCGACCATGTTCATCCAGTTCTACCAAAGCGACCTGACGGCCATGCTGCTCGGCGATGTCAGCATGCAGGAGCTGCTCTATCACGACCGCGCCTTCCTGCGCGCCATGCTCTACAGCACCCTGGCCTGCGTGTGCGCCTCTGGGCTGTTCTGGGGCGGGCTGGCGCCGGTACTGAAAACCGCCGCGGCGAAGTACGGCTTCTTCCACCAGCTGCTTTCCGTACTGTTGCTGATCATCCTGCTGATCTCCATTCCGGCCATGGTCACCCAGTTCTATGAAAGTGACCTGATGCTGCTGTTCCAGGGCCAGACGACCCTGCAGGATCTGCTGTACTACGACCGCGCCTTCCTGCGCGCGCTGCTCTATACCCTGCTCACCAGCCTGTCGATATCCAGCCTGTTCTGGGGCGGCATGGCCCCGGTGCTGACGCCGATCAACGACTTCATCGTGCGTTATCGCTGGCAGGCGCTGCTCTTGCTGAGTCTGATCGCCACCTATCGCCTGTCCGACACGGTGATGGGCGTGATGGCCAATGTGTTCTACATCGATCAGGGCTTCACCAAGGAGCAGATCGCCAGTGTCAGCAAAGTGTTCGGCCTGGTGATGACATTGCTCGGCGCAGGTGTCGGCGGCCTGTTGATCGTGCGCTTCGGCATCATGCCGATCCTGCTGATCGGCGCCGCGGCATCGGCAGCGACCAACCTGTTGTTCATGATTCTGGTGGGCATGGGGCCGCATCTGAACATGCTGATCGTCACCATCAGTTGCGACAATTTCAGCGCCGGCCTGGCCACGTCGGCGTTCGTCGCCTACCTGTCGAGTCTGACCAACCTGAAGTTCTCCGCCACCCAGTACGCCCTGCTCAGCTCCATCATGCTGTTGCTGCCGCGTCTGATCGGCGGCTATTCCGGGGTGATGGTGGAGCACCTCGGCTACGCCCACTTCTTCCTCGCAACGGCGCTGATGGGCATCCCGACCCTGCTGCTCATCATCATTCAGTGGCGGCGTGACAAGCGCCAGCCCATCGCTGAAGCGGCGCCGCCTGGCGTGGAAAAAGCCTGACCGCCAGACAGAAAAAAGCCCCGGTTCGACCGGGGCTTTCTCGTTACAGAGGCTCTCAATCGGCCTTGGCCAGATGCACCACCCGCTGCGGGAACGGGATGCCGATGCCGGCTTCGGTCAGACGCTCCTTGGCCAGCTCGGTGAAGGCGAAGGTCACCGGCCAGAAGTCGCCAGTCGCCACCCAGACACGCAACGACAAGTTCACTGCGCTGTCACCCAGGCCGGTGACGAACACCACCGGCTCCGGCTCGACATGGACACGCGGATCCTTGGCGATCTCCAGCAGCACTTCACGCGCGCGCTTGATGTCGCTGGAATAATCGATGCCGATGTTGATGTCGGCACGCCGGCGCGACTCACGCGAGAAATTGGTGATATGCCCGTTGGACAGGCTGCCGTTGGGCACGATCACCACTTTGTTGTCCGCCGTCTTCAGCGTGGTGTGGAAGATCTGGATGTTGTCGACGCTGCCGGATACGCCCTGTGCTTCGATCCAGTCGCCGGCACGAAACGGCCGGAACAGCATGATCAGCACCCCGCCGGCGAAATTGGCCAGGCTGCCCTGCAGTGCCAGGCCGATGGCCAGGCCCGCGGCACCGATCATGGCGATGAAGGAGGTGGTTTCCACACCGATCATCGATGCCACGCTGATCAGCAGCAGAATGCGCAACACGATGCTGACCAGGCTGCCGATGAAACTGCTTAGTGCGCGGTCCACCTTGCGCGCCTCGAGCACACGCCCGATGCTCGACGTAAGCTTGCTGATCAACCACCAGCCAATCAGCAGGGTGATTACTGCCAGGGTCAGCTTGCCGCTGTACTCCAGTACCACAGGCAGCCAGGCCTCGGACAGCTTGACCAGTTCGTCGACGTTCATCTCCATAGGGTGCTCCCGTTTTCCCATACATGAAACGAAACCGCCATGGCATGCCATGGCGGTCAAAGTGCTATCAGCCTGAGCTGCGACGCCCCAGCGCCGCAAAGGTTCAATCGCGGAAGTTATTGTACTGCAGCGGCATGCCGAACTCGTGACCACGCAACAAGGCAATCGCCTCCTGCAGGTCATCGCGCTTCTTGCCGGTGACGCGTACCTGCTCACCCTGGATGGCGGCCTGCACCTTGAGCTTGGCGTCCTTGATATGTGCGACGATCTTCTTCGCCAATTCCTTGTCGATGCCTTCGCGGAAGGTGACTTCCTGCTTCATCACCTTGCCCGAGGCGTAAGGTTCCTTGGTTTCCATGCACTGGCAGTCGATCTTGCGCTTGATCAGGCTGCTGCGCACGATGTCGAGCATCTGCTCGAGCATGAACTCGGCTTCGGCAGTCAAGGTCAGCGCCTTGTCCTTGCTCTCGATGCTGCACTTGCCGCGCAGGTCGAAACGGCGGTCGAGTTCCTTGATGGCGTTGTCGACCGCATTGGTCAGTTCGTGTTTATCCAGTTCGGACACGACGTCGAACGAAGGCATGAGAGGGCTCCTGATGGACGGCGCGATCCTCTTCACGGAGTGAACGCGCCTGACTTGACGATAACTTTGGCGGCCCCATTATAACCAGACTGATATACGCCGTTTGGCGTCCTTCCTCTTTGCCTGCGAGCCTGCACCATGCCCAACCCCCATCTCAGCATCCTGGTGGTGGACGACGCCAAGTTTTCCAGCGCCATGATCGGTCGTGCTCTGAGCCAGGCCGGCTACCAGGACGTACGCTTCGCCAGCAGCGCCAGCGAAGCGCTGCAGCTCCTGGAACGGCGCCCGGCCAGCGTGCTGCTGGCCGACTGGCTGATGCCCGAGATAGATGGCCTGGAGCTGACCGCACGGGTGCGCCAGCTGGACGAGACGGCCGATCACTACACCTACATCATCCTGCTGACCGGCAAGGAAGGCGAAAACGTCCTCGGCGAAGCCTTCGACCGCGGCGTCGATGACTTCATCAGCAAGGCGGCGATGAACGAACAGCTGGTGCCACGCGTCTACGCCGCCGACCGGCTGTGCAATACGCTGCAGCGCCTGCTGCACGAGAACCGCATGCTGACGCAGAACATCGCCAGTCTGGAGCGACGCAACCTGGTCGATCCGCTCACCGGCCTGGGCAATCCGCGCTACTTGCGGCAGAAGCTCAACGACAGCCTGCGTCAGATCGAATCGCGCGGTGGTGCCGTCTGCTATCTGTTGATCGGCCTGCAGGATGCCGGGCAGCTGCGCAGCCAGTATGGCGACCGCTTCTTCAACGAGCTGCTGCACGGCGTAGCGCGACGCCTGCAACAACTGGTGCGGCCACTGGACGTGCTGACCCGCCTGGATGACAACCACTTCGGTCTGATCACCCTGCTCGAAGACCTGCACGAATGCTCGCCGAGCAGCTTCAAGCGCCTGCACGAAGGGCTCAACCTCAAAGCCTTCAAAACCAGCGAGGGCTTCATCACCCTCAAGGCCGGTATCAGCCTGGTCGGCCTGGATGCCAAGGCACTGCCTACCGATCCCGAACAACTGATCCAGCACGCGCAAAACCTGCTGCCAGAGTCTTACGCCAGCGGCCGGGTCGCAGCCATGCGCCTGCCCCTGCCGTGACCTGGCACATTCTCGGCGCCGGCAGCCTCGGCAGCCTCTGGGCCAGCCGTCTGGCCCGTGCAGGACTGCCGGTCAGGCTGATCATGCGCAACCGGCAGCGCCTCGAAGCCTATCGCCAGGCTGGCGGCCTGACGCTGATCGAGGCGGGCCAGCCCTTGCAGTACGCCATCCCTGCGGAGCTGCCGCAGTCGCAGACGCCAATTCATCGTCTGTTGCTCGCCTGCAAGGCCTATGACGCGCAAGACGCGGTGGCCAGTATCGCCGAGCGCCTGGCCCCGGGTGCCGAGCTGCTGCTGTTGCAGAATGGCCTGGGTAGCCAGGATGAAGTCGCCCAACGTCTGCCCGGGCAACGCTGCCTGTTCGTCTCCAGCACCGAAGGCGCCTTTCGCCCCGCCGATTTTCAGGTGGTGTTCGCCGGTAACGGCCACAACTGGCTGGGCGACCCGTGCGATCCCCGGCCGCCGCTCTGGCTGGACGAGCTGCAACGCGCCGGCATCGCTCATCAGTGGAGTCCGGACATCCTCGCGCGCCTGTGGCGCAAACTGGCGCTCAACTGCGCGATCAACCCGCTCACCGTACTGCATGACTGTCGCAATGGTGGTCTGGCCGACCACCCGGCCGAAGTCGCCGCCCTGTGTACCGAGCTCGGCGAACTGCTGCAGCGCTGTGGCCAGTCGGTTGCAGCGGACAATCTGCACGAGGAAGTGCAGCGGGTGATTCACGCCACCGCGGCGAACTACTCCTCCATGCATCAGGACGTAGCCCAAGGGCGCCGCACCGAGATCAGCTATCTGCTCGGCTACGCCTGCGCCGCCGCACAGCGCCACCAGTTGCATCTGCCGCACCTGCAAGATCTGCAGCAGCGCCTGCTCGGGCATCTGCAAGCACGCGGCCTGCCCGTGAACTAGCGGGCCAGACCGTGGCAATGACGGTCCTGGCGCGCTAACCTGCCCGCTCCACTCGTCACAGCGATAACCTCATGAGACTGCGCCAGCGCCTCGAAAACCTGCCGGTAGGCCGCAAACTGCTCGCCGCGCTGCTGGTGCTGCTCGCCGCGGTGATGCTGGTAGCCAACCTGGCGTTCATCAGCGCAGCCTACTGGATCACCCAGGAGAGCATGGCGCCACAAGCCCTGCACACTCTCGGCCGGCTCATCGCCAGCCCGACACTGAGCAAGGAGGCCCTGCACTCGTCAGCTTCGGCCGAAGCCCTGCTCAAGCGCCTGGATGATTACGCGCCGCTGCGTGCAGCGATCATCTACGACAGCAACGGCAACAGCCTGGCACAACTGCAGCGCGGGGAGAAACTGCAGCTGCCGCAACAACTCAGTCAGCTGCAGAACTGGCGCGTAACCGCCTTTCGCACCAATCTGCTGGTCGACCTGCCGCACCCCAGCGGTCGCCCCGGGGCTTTGCTGCTGGTCGCCTCCAGTGAACTGCCCAGCGTCTTCTATACCGGCACCCTGACCGCCAGCCTGGTGATCCTGGCCTTCAGCGTGCTGCTCTGGCTGCTGGTGGCCAAACAGATCAAACGCCTGGTGACCAAACCCATCCGCCGCCTGGAAGAGCTGTCACGCCAGGTCACTCGCGAAGAGAACTATGCGCTGCGCGCCAACCGCGGCCATCAGGACGAAATCGGCAGCCTGGCCGACGCCTTCAATACCATGCTGATGCGCATGGAGGCGCGTGAGCAGCAGCTCAAGCGCGCACGTGACGACGCTCAGCAGGCCTTCGACCAGGCCCAGAGTCTGGCCGAGGAAACCCGCCATTCCAACCGCAAGCTCGAGCTGGAAGTGCAGGTACGCAGCAAGATCGAGAAGAAACTCACCGGCTTTCAGAACTACCTCAACAGCATCATCGACTCCATGCCGTCAGCACTGATCGCCCTCGATGAGCAGCTCTACGTAACGCAGTGGAATCAGGAGGCCAGCGTGTTATCCGGTACGCGTCTGGAAGAGGCGCTCAACCAGCCGGTCTTCCTCGCATTTCCACCGCTCAAGCCGTTTCTCTCACAGCTCAAGCGCACCGCCGAACAGCACAGAGTGGAAAAGATCGAGCGCGTCACCTGGCACAAGGACGAGGAGCCCCACCATTACGCCCTGACCTTCTACCCACTGATGGGCAGCGCCGGGCGCGGCGTGGTCATCCGCATCGACGACATCACCCAGCGCCTGGCCCTCGAAGAGATGATGGTGCAATCGGAGAAGATGCTTTCGGTGGGCGGCCTGGCAGCGGGCATGGCACACGAGATCAACAACCCGCTCGGCGCCATCCTGCACAACGTGCAGAACATCCGCCGGCGCCTGTCGCCGGACCTGGAAAAGAACCTCGAGCAGGCCGAGCAGGCCGGCGTCAGTCTGCCTGCCATCCAGCACTACATGGAGGCACGCGAAATACCGCGCCTGCTCGATGGCATCCAGCACGCCGGCCAGCGCGCCGCCAAGATCGTCAGCCACATGCTCAGCTTCAGCCGGCGCAGCGACCGCCAGCTCTCGCCCTGCGACCTGCCGGCACTGATCGACCAGGCGCTGGAGATCGCCGGCAATGACTTCGACCTGGCCGACAGTTTCGATTTCAGGACGCTGGAGATCGTGCGTCAGTTCGACCCGCTGCTAGGGCCGGTAGCCGGTACCGCCAACGAACTGGAACAGGTGCTGCTCAATCTGCTGAAAAACGCCGCCCAGGCCATCCACCAGCGCGACGACGATGCCGAACCGGGCCGGATCATCCTGCGCACCCGGCAAGCCGGCAACTGGGCGGAAGTGCAGGTAGAAGACAACGGCACTGGCATGAGCGAGGCGGTACGCAAGCGCATCTTCGAGCCCTTCTTCACCACCAAGGAAGTCGGCCAGGGCACCGGACTCGGCCTGGCGGTCTCCTATTTCATCGTCACCAACAACCACAAGGGGCAGATGGAGGTGCACTCCACACCGGGCCAGGGCACCTGTTTCACCCTGCGCCTGCCGCTGGCCTCGCTGCCCGAAAACACAGGACTCTGAGCCATGGGCTTTCGCCTTTCGAAAATCTACACCCGCACCGGCGACAAGGGTGAAACCGGCCTGGCCGACGGCCGCCGAGTCGGCAAGGACCACCCGCGCATCGAAGCCATCGGCGAGCTGGATACGCTCAACAGCCAGCTCGGCCTGCTGCTCGCCGACCTGGACGAGGCCGCCGCGACCTGTCCGGGCCTCAAGGAGATCAGCGAGGTGCTGAGCCCCTGCCAGCACCGCCTGTTCGATCTTGGCGGCGAGCTGGCAATGCCCGAGTATCAGGCGCTGCAATCGATGGAAATCGAACGTCTGGAGGCCGTTATCGACCGCTGGAACGACGAGGTCGGACCGCTGGAGAACTTCATCCTGCCTGGCGGCTCGAGACTGATCGCCCAGGCCCATGTCTGTCGCAGCTTCGCCCGCAGCGCCGAGCGCCGTTGCCAGCACCTCAACGCCGTCGAGCCGCTACGCGCCGAGGGCCTGGCTTACGTCAACCGTCTTTCCGACCTGCTGTTCGTCGCCGCGCGCCTGATTGCCAGACGCCAGGGCGTGGCCGAAGTGCTGTGGAAGGCTGCGGACAGGCCCTAGGGATGGCCCGATAGGCCTGAAACCTCAAATATGGAGGGGGGTAGGAGCGAGCTCTGCTCGCGAAGCTCTTAGACTCGCCGACGTTCGCGAGCAGAGCTCGCTCCTACAGGAATACGGCGTCCCACAAGGGATAATTGGCGAGCTGCTTGACCAAGCCGGCACGTAAAGGGTTGGCGACGATATACCGAGCGATGTCACGTACATCATCCTCCCGGCGTAAAGCCCGGTCATGGTAGCCGGATTGCCAGATCCTGCCGCCTCGTTGTAAGCGTTGGTTGATTGCCTTGGCACTGCGCGACTTGACCTGCTGCAACAGCCTCTCCAAGTCGCACTGCCCCAGTTGAAGCAACCAGTGAAAGTGATCCGGCATTACAACCCAGCACAACGAGATGGCGAGGCCTTGTTTTTCAGCGAGACGTAATTCGTCGATCAGAAGCCGTCCCACAAAAAAATCGTGAAACCAAGGTTGTCGACAGTGGGTAACGGCTGTAATCGAATAGATGCGGCCAGGCTCGGAAAATCGACCGCTTCGCAGATGAGATGCATGGTAATGGGGCATTCCTTGCCTCCAGCTTGTCCAATACCTCAGATATAGACGGTAGGAGCGAGGGGGGCCTAGTTCTCTGCTCGCGAAGCTTCCTGGACATCGCCGATGTTCGCGAGCAAAGCTCGCGCCTACAGGGCGCTAGAAGGCCAGAACGCGCGGATACCGGCGACGCCCTGGGCGCCAACCTGCCAGGCACGTTCGATATCGGCCGGGCCGACGCCGCCCAGCAGATAGGCCGGCAGGTTGAAATGGCCCAGCATCTCGCTTGCAGCCTCCCAGCCCAGCGGCTGAGCCTCGGGATGCGTTGCGGTCGCCTGAACCGGCGACAGGGTGACGAAGTCCACGCCCATCTGCGCCGCCAGTGCCAGCTCGTCGGCGCTGTGGCACGACGCCGCCAGCCAGCGTTGCTGCGGGAACGGCCGACCGCCAGCGGCGTACTTGCGCAGTTGCTCAGCGGTCAGGTGCCAGCCGGCCGCAGGAAAGTCTCCCAGCCACTCCAGCGGGCCCTTGAGCATCAGCTGGGCCTTGCCGGCACACAGGCCCTGCACGTCGACGGCCAGGTCGCGGTACTGCGGGTCGAACATGTTCGGCGCGCGCAACTGAATCAACCGTACCCCCTGCGCCAGTGCACTGCGGATACCGGCGAGCAGTTCACCAGGCTCCAGGTCATCCGGAGTGATCAGGTAGCGATCCGGCAGACGCGCGGCGGCGACTATGGGTTTGTTGGCGGCGGGAAATTCATACTCCAGCAACTGCCGCTCGCTGGCCCAGGCCAGCGGCTGGCCCTCCGCGCCATGGGGCTCGCCGCTGAAGGCCGAGACTTCCCAGACGTCCAGGAGTACCTGCTTGTCCGGGTAGTCGTGGCGAATCTGGATCAGCGGGCGCGCCGCCTGCGGACGAATGCCCAGCTCCTCTTCAAGCTCTCGATCGAGGGCGACACGCACTGCCTCGCCCTCCTCCACCTTGCCGCCGGGAAACTCCCACAGACCGCCCTGGTGCTTATCCTCGGGCCGCCTGGCGATGAGGATGCGTCCATCGACACCCCGAATCACCGCTGCGGCGACATGAACACGCTTCACCCCTTTACCTCCTGCAATGCCGCCTGATACCAGCGCTGGAACGCCGGCCAGCGATAAATGGTTTCGACATAGGCTGCTGCCGCAGTCGGTAGCACTACGCGATAGCTGCGCAGGCGCGCGGCGACCGGTGCGTAGAAGGCATCGGCGATGCTGGCCCGGCCGAACAGGTAGTTGCCGGCACTGGCGTATCGCTCGCGGCAGCCGGCCCAGATCGCGCAGATGCGGTCGATATCGGCCTGCGCCGCCTCAGGCAGCTCGGCAAGAGCCTTGTCCCGTGCCAGGTCCATGGGCAGATGGCTGCGCAGCGCCGTGAAGCCGCTGTGCATTTCCGCACAGATACTGCGTGCCAGCGCGCGGGCCTGAGGCTCCTGCGGCCACAGCTGCGCCTCGGGATAACATTCGGCCAGGTACTCGGCAATGGCCAGGGAATCCCACACCGCGCCCTGCTCGGTCAGCAGAACCGGCACCTTGCCGGTAGGCGAATAGCGCAACAGTTGTGCGCGGCTATCCGGCTGAAACAAACGCACGCGCAGCTCTTCGCAATCGGCACCAGCCAGATCGACCGCCAGCGCCGCGCGCAAAGACCAGGAGGAATAGTTCTTGTCGCCAATCACCAGTTGCAGTGCCATCTTGCGTCTCCTCGCCTGGGTTCCTGAAATGCCCATAAGTCATTCGACGTTAAAAGTCCGCACCCCGAATAGCAAATTCCCGCGCGTCATGCGGGCATGAGGCGCGGGAATGAGAAAAGCAGCTACAGGCTAAAGGCTAAAGGCTAAAGGCTAAAGGCTAAAGGCTCTTAGCCTGAGGCCTGCAGCTTGCCGCCTGTAGCCGCTTATGTCCGATATTCGGCGTTGATCTTGACGTATTCGTGGGACAGGTCGGTGGTCCAGATGGTCTCGCTGCAGGTGCCGCGACCCAGTTCGATGCGAATGGTGATTTCCTCACGCGCCATCACCGCTGCACCCTGCTCTTCGGTGTAGGTGGCGGCACGGCAACCCTTGCTGGCGATGCAGACCTCGCCGAGGAACACGTCGATCTTGCTCACGTCCAGCTGCGGCACGCCGGCATAGCCGACAGCAGCCAGGATGCGCCCCCAGTTGGGGTCGGAGGCGAACAGCGCGGTCTTGATCAGCGGCGAGTGGGCCACGGCATAGGCCACGTCCAGGCACTCCTGATGGGTGCCGCCGCCGTTGACCTGGACGGTGACGAACTTGGTCGCACCTTCGCCGTCACGCACGATGGCCTGCGCCACTTCCATGAATACGTCGAACACCGCCTGCTTGAGCTTGGTGAACAGCTCACCGGAAGCCTCGCTGATCTCGAGCAGAGCGGCCTGGCCGGTGGCGATCAGCATGCAGCAGTCGTTGGTGGAGGTGTCGCCGTCGATGGTGATGCGGTTGAACGACTTGTTCGCCGCGTCGCGCACCAGATCCTGCAGCACGCCCTGGGCGACCTTGGCGTCGGTGGCGATGTAGCCAAGCATGGTAGCCATGTTCGGGCGAATCATGCCGGCGCCCTTGGAGATGCCGGTAACGGTGATGGTCACGCCATCGTGCTGGAACTGGCGGCTGGCCCCCTTGGGCAGGGTGTCGGTGGTCATGATGCCGGTGGCAGCAGCTTCCCAGTTGTCGGTCTTGAGATCATCCAGCGCGGCCTGCAACGCGGATTCGATCTTCTCCACCGGCAGCGGCTCGCCGATCACGCCGGTGGAGAATGGCAGCACGGCGCTTTCGGCAACGCCGGTCAGCTCGGCCAGACGCGCACAGGCGCGGCGCGCGCGAGCCAGGCCATCGGCACCGGTACCGGCATTGGCATTACCGGTATTGGTCAGCAGGTAACGCACCTCGCCACCCAGGCGCTCACGGGTGATCAACACCGGCGCGGCGCAGAAGGCGTTGGTGGTGGTCACCCCGGCGATGCGCGAGCCTTCAGCGCAACGCATCACCACCACATCCTTGCGCCCGGGGCGCTTGATGCCGGCCGAGGCGATGCCCAGCTCGAAACCAGGAACCGGGTGCAGGGTAGACAGCGGGCCAAGACCAACAGCCATAAGGTGAGCTCCTTGTAAGACGTTGCCGACCGCCAGGCGGTCTGAGAGATGGTAAAACGCCGCGAGCGGCACAGCCGTCGCGGCGTCAACGAGGGCGCAGGCAGCATAGCCGAAGCCCTCCTTACTGCAAGCGCCCTAGCAGCGCTCAACTGCCATGATCAGCCGATCTGACCGTGGCAATGCTTGTATTTCTTGCCCGAACCACAAGGGCATGGCTCGTTGCGCCCCACCTTCGGCTCGCTGCGCACCGGCGCCGCGGCCACCGCAACGTCGCCTTCTTCGCTGCTGCTCTGCTCGGCCTCCAGCGCCGAGGCATCGGCGTGCTGGAACTGCATGCGCTCGGCCAGGGCTTCGGCTTCGCGACGCAGGCGGGCTTCCTCTTCGGCCGGATCTTCGCGACGCACCTGAACATGGCTGAGTACACGGATGGTGTCGCGTTTGATCGACTCCAGCAGTTCCTGGAACAGGGCGAAGGACTCGCGCTTGTACTCCTGCTTGGGATTCTTCTGCGCGTAACCACGCAAGTGGATACCGTGACGCAGATGATCCATGGTCGACAGGTGGTCTTTCCACAGATCGTCCAGCACGCGCAGCAGAATCTGCTTCTCGAAGGTGCGCAGGGCCTCGGCGCTGGCCTGGGTTTCCTTCTCGTTGTAGGCCGCCAGCAGCTCGGCAAGGATGCGTTCGCGCAGGGTTTCCTCGTACAGCTTGTCGTCTTCGTCCAGCCACTGCTGGATCGGCAACCTGAGGCCGAAATCGCTCTGCAGGGTGGACTCCAGACCGACGACGTCCCACTGTTCCGGCATCGACTGCGGCGGAATGTGGTTGTTGACGGCGGCGGTCAGCACTTCCTCGCGGAACTCGGCGATGGTGTCGCCAACGTTCTCGGCAGCCAGCAGGCTGTTGCGCATGTGGTAGATCACCTTGCGCTGCTCGTTGGCCACGTCGTCGAATTCGAGCAATTGCTTGCGCATGTCGAAGTTGCGGCCTTCGACCTTGCGCTGGGCTTTCTCGATGGCATTGGTGACCATGCGGTGCTCGATGGCCTCGCCGGACTGCATGCCCAGAGCCTTCATGAAGTTCTTCACCCGATCCGAGGCGAAGATGCGCATCAGGTTGTCTTCCAGCGACAGGTAGAAGCGACTGGAACCCGGATCACCCTGACGGCCGGCACGGCCACGCAGCTGGTTGTCGATACGGCGCGATTCGTGACGCTCGGAGGCGATCACGTGCAGGCCGCCGGCTTCGATAACCTGCTGGTGACGCTTCTGCCACTCAGCCTTGATCTGCGCGATCTGCTCGTCAGTCGGGTTTTCCAGCGCGGCAACTTCCACTTCCCAGTTGCCACCGAGGAGGATGTCGGTACCACGACCGGCCATGTTGGTGGCGATGGTCAGCGCCCCCGGACGACCGGCCTGGGCAATGATCTCGGCTTCCTTGTCGTGGAACTTGGCGTTGAGCACCTTGTGCTCGATACCTTCCTTGTTCAGCAACTGGCTGACGTACTCGGAGGTTTCGATGGTGGCGGTACCGACCAGAATCGGCCGGCCCTGGGCCTGGCATTCCTTGATATCGGCGATGATCGCCTGGTACTTCTCTTCCTGGGTCAGATAGACCAGGTCGTTGAAGTCCTTACGCGCGATCGGCTTGTTGGTCGGAATCACCATCACGTCCAGACCGTAGATCTGGCGGAACTCGAAGGCCTCGGTGTCGGCGGTACCGGTCATGCCGGAAAGCTTGTTGTACAGGCGGAAGTAGTTCTGGAAGGTGGTCGAGGCCAGCGTCTGGCTCTCGGCCTGGATGTTCACCCCTTCCTTGGCCTCGATGGCCTGGTGCAGGCCTTCGGACAGGCGACGGCCCGGCATGGTACGCCCGGTGTGTTCGTCGATCAGGATCACCTGGCCGTTCTGCACGATGTATTCGACATTGCGATTGAACAGCTTGTGCGCACGCAGGCCGGCATACACGTGGGTGAGCAGGCCAAGGTTGTGCGCCGAGTAGAGGCTCTCGCCCTCGGCCAGCAGGCCGGCGGCGGTGAGCATCTCCTCGACGTACTGATGGCCGGCTTCGTTGAGCTCGACCTGACGCGTCTTCTCGTCGACCTTGTAGTGACCTTCCTGAGTCACCACGCCTTCCTCTTCCTCGATGTGCTGCTTGAGGCGCGGGATCAGCTTGTTGATTTCGATGTACAGCTTGGAGCTGTCTTCGGCCTGACCGGAAATGATCAGCGGAGTACGGGCTTCGTCGATGAGGATGGAGTCGACTTCGTCGATCACGGCGAAATTCAGCTCGCGCTGGAACTTGTCTTCCAGGCTGAACGCCATGTTGTCGCGCAGGTAGTCGAAACCGAACTCGTTGTTGGTGCCGTAGGTGATGTCGGCGGCGTAGGCGGCGCGCTTCTCTTCCGGCGGCTGGAAGGGGGTGACGATGCCGACCGACAGGCCGAGAAATTCGTACAGCGGACGCATCCAGTTGGCATCGCGGCGCGCCAGGTATTCGTTGACGGTGACCACGTGCACGCCCTTGCCGGACAGTGCATTGAGGTAGACCGCCAGGGTCCCTACGAGGGTCTTGCCCTCACCGGTACGCATCTCGGCGATCTTGCCTTCGTGCAGGGTCATGCCACCGATCAGCTGCACATCGAAGTGGCGCATGCCCATCACCCGCTTGCCGGCCTCACGGGCCACGGCGAAGGCTTCGGGGAGCAGCTTGTCGAGGGTTTCGCCCTTGGCCAGACGGCCCTTGAACTCTTCGGTCTTGCCACGCAGCTGCTCGTCCGAGAGGGCGATCATCTGCTCTTCGAGGACGTTGACGGACTGCACCGCCTTGAGCATGCGTTTGACTTCACGCTCATTCTTGCTTCCGAAAAGTTTTTTAAACAGAGGCGCAAACATATCGACAAGGTCTTCCGGCGAATGGATGGAGGTCGGCGCAAAATCGCGACCTGGCAGCCTGCATGGCTGCGGGCGAAGGGGGCATTCTACCCGGAAAACCCGGGGAGGAAAGTGACGTTGTCAGCCCATTGCTGCCGCGTGATGGCGCAGGTCACGCATCCCCGGCGAGCCAAGGGCGTGGCGTGAAACGTTATATGAGGGTCGTATGCTGGCAATTCAAGGGCGGCGCGAAAGCGGCATGCTCACTCCACGCCGTTGGCTCGCGCGATGTACAGCGCAGGGTTGACCTGACGGCCATCCTTGCTGACCTCGAAATGGACGTGATAACCAGTGGAGCGCCCCGTGCGACCGACCTTGGCGATGGTCTGGCCGCGCTGCACCAGGTCACCGATCTGCGCGGTGTTGCTCTGGTTGTGCGCGTAGAGCGTGACGTAACCATCGGCGTGGCTGATTTCCACGGTATTGCCATAACCGCTTTTCTTGCCCGAGAAGGTGACCACGCCCGCCGCCACCGAGACCACATCGCTACCGGGCTTGGCTGCGAAGTCCATGCCCTTGTGCATGCTTGCGCGCCCCGTCAGCGGGTGCACGCGACGCCCGAAAGGTGATGACACATAACCTTGCAAAACCGGCCGGCCGGACAGCGTCTCGGCCTCGCTCAGGCGGCGCTCGCCGAGCAGTTGTTCCAACACTTCCAGCTGCTGTTCACGGCTCTCGACGCGCAGTGCCAGCTCGTCCAGCGCGTTCATGAATGGTGGCGGTGTATAAGCCGAAGCGCCCAGCGCATCTTCCGCCCCACCCTGGCCGACGCTCAGGGAGAAGTCGAACTCGCCGGCGTCCAGCTCAGCCAGTTCGGTAAGACGCTCACCCAGGGCATCGAGCCGGGTCAGGCGCGCCTGCAGGTCAGCGACATGCACGGCGAACGCGTCGAGCTGACGCTGGGCATCCTGACGCACAGCGCCGACCTGCTCGCGCTGCTGATCGAGCGCTTCGGCCAACGTGGCATCTATCACAGGTTCGGCCGTCAGCCACTTGGCCCCCAGCGCGGCACCAGCAGCGAGGCTCATGGCCAGCAACAGGAAGGCTGACAGCAGTAGCCAGCGCAGGTCCAGATTGATCGTTCGCGCCGAACCGTGGCGGCTATTGAGCAGAATGATATGCATGGCTTCCCCATTTCGCAGAACACAGGCCGGCAGCACGCTCTGCTACCATGACGGCTCTGCAACCAAAGGCCTCCTGCCATGACGTTTCGTCCCTTGCCGGCCCAGGCACCCGCTACGCTGCTGCGCGAAGCCAAGCCCCTGAAAGCGCTGTTCGGCCAGGCGCAACGCCTGTCCAACCTGCAGCGTCTTGTCGAAAACCAGCTACAACCCGCTGCCCGGGAACACTGTCATGTAGCGTCCTGGCGCGACGGCTGTCTGTTATTGATCGTGACCGATGGCCATTGGGCAACACGCCTGCGTTATCAGCAAAGAAGACTGCAACGACAACTGCAGGCACTCGAAGAATTCGCGACCTTAACGAAAATCCTGTTCAAGGTGCAACCTCAAGTCGGCCAGAATCGTGGAACCGATCGCACCCTTTATTTGTCCAACAGCGCCGCACAGAGCATCCAGGAAACCGCCGAAGGCATCAGCGACCCCAGGCTGCGCGCCGCATTGGAGCGTCTGGCCAGTCATACGCAGAAGGACGAATAACGCCCTTCCCCCGTTCGTCGGCGTGCTTCATTTCGCCGCATTCGCCAAGGACATGGCGCCATTTTTTCTTTTGCCCCCTTTCTCTGCCAAACGGCAGCACAAAAAAAGGCCACCCGAAGGTGGCCTCAAATAAAACTGGAAAGAGAGTAGGTTTACACGGTCGCAACCGGGCGCATGTAAGAGATCGGCGCGAGCTTGGCGTCTTCGAATGTCACCATTTCCCAGGCGTCGGCCTGCTCGATCAAGGTGCGCAGCAAACGATTGTTCAGTGCGTGACCAGACTTGAAGCCCTTGAACTCGCCGATCAGGCTGTTACCCAGCAGGTAAAGGTCGCCGATGGCATCGAGAATCTTGTGTTTGACGAACTCGTCCTCGTAACGCAGGCCGTCTTCGTTGAGCACGCGATACTCGTCGACCACGATGGCGTTTTCCACACTGCCACCGAGCGCCAGGTTCTGCGAACGCAGGAACTCGATGTCACGCATGAAGCCGAAGGTGCGGGCCCGGCTGACTTCCTTGACGAAAGACGTGCTGGAGAAATCCACACTGGCGCTCTGCGTGCGATTGCGGAACACGGGGTGATCGAAGTCGATCTCGAAGCTCACCTTGAAACCGTCGAAAGGTACGAAGGTGGCGCGCTTGTCGCCCTCCTCCACGGTTACCTCACGCAGGATGCGGATGAACTTCTTCGGCGCTTCCTGCTCCTGCAGGCCAGCGGATTGAATCAGGAATACGAAGGGACCAGCGCTGCCATCCATGATCGGCACTTCGGACGCGGAGAGCTCGACGTAGGCGTTATCGATGCCCAGGCCTGCCATGGCCGAAAGCAGATGCTCTACCGTATCCACCTTGACATCACCATTGATCAACGTCGTCGACATGGTGGTTTCACCGACATTCCCGGCCAATGCGCGGATTTCCACGATCGGGTCGAGGTCGGTACGACGAAACACGATACCGGTGTCCACCGGAGCCGGCTTCAGGGTCAGGTAAACCTTTTCCCCCGAGTGCAGGCCAACGCCGGTGGCACGGATGATGTTCTTCAGGGTGCGTTGTCTGATCATGGCTTGGCCGCTATATCGCTAGTTGCGAACTGTTTTCAACAATGGTCGGGAATGATAGCAGAACCGACCTTTGCTGAACACCAATCACCCATATACTCCTGATAAACTCCATCAATCAGCCTGGCGGCGCAGGAAAGCCGGAATATCCAGGTAATCGAGATCGTCCTGGGTATTGAGCTTAGCTGCGGTGGCCGCGCCGCTGTGGCTCTGACGCTGCACGGTCGGACGCTCGTAGTCCTTGTAGTTGACCGACTGCTCGCTGCGCGGCTGCGCGGCAGGCTGCTGGGCAACCGGCTGGCTGACTGCGACCTGCACGGTGTTGTCGACCACCTTGACCGGTTTTTCCATGCGCGCGCCCAGACCGGTGGCGACCACGGTGACGTGCAGCTCGTCACGCATGTCGGCGTCGATCACGGTACCGACCTTGACGGTCGCATGCTCGGAGGCGAACTGCTCGATGATGTTACCTACATCGGAGTATTCGCCCAGAGACAGATCCGGACCGGCAGTGATGTTCACCAGGATGCCGCGGGCGCCCTGCAGGTTGACGTCTTCCAGCAGCGGATTGCGGATCGCCGCCTCGGTGGCTTCGCGAGCGCGGTTCGGACCGCTGGCGCAGCCGGTGCCCATCATCGCCATACCCATCTCGCTCATCACGGTCTTCACGTCGGCAAAGTCGACGTTGATCATGCCCGGACGTTTGATGATGTCGGAGATACCGCGCACGGCACCGGCCAGCACGTCGTCAGCCTTGGCGAAAGCGGACAGCAGGCTGGCGTCCTTGCCGAGGATGGTCAGCAGTTTTTCGTTGGGGATGGTGATCAGCGAGTCGACGCTCTCGGCCAGCGCGCGGATGCCTTCATCGGCGATGACCATGCGCTTCTTGCCCTCGAACGGGAACGGGCGGGTGACCACGGCCACGGTAAGAATGCCCAGCTCCTTGGCCACCTCGGCGATCACCGGCGCAGCACCGGTACCGGTACCACCACCCATGCCGGTGGTGATGAACACCATGTCGGTGCCGGCCAGCACTTCGGCGATGCGCTCACGATCCTCCAGCGCGGCCTGACGACCGACTTCCGGATTGGCGCCAGCGCCCAGGCCCTTGGTCACGCCCGGGCCGAGCTGCAGCACGGTGCGCGCACCGATGTTTTTCAGCGCCTGCGCATCGGTGTTGGCGCAGATGAACTCGACGCCCTCGATGTTGCTGACCGCCATGTGATTGACCGCGTTACCGCCGCCACCACCGACACCGATGACCTTGATCACCGCGCTTTGTGGAATGTTGTCTACTAGTTCGAACATGATCCCTCTCCTTCCTTTCTAGTTGTGTAACGCCTACTGCAAAAATTTAGAAATTGCCTTGCACCCAACGCTTGATGCGTTCGAGTACCGGGGTTTTGCTCTCGTCCTGATAAGGACTGCCCACCGACATGGAAATGCCGTCGTTCTGCTTCTGCAGCCCGTACATCAGCAGGCCCACACCAGTGGAATAAATCGGATTGCGCACGACGTCCGCCATGCCCTTGACGCTGTGCGGTACGCCAAGGCGCACCGGCATGTGGAAGATTTCCTCGGCCAGTTCGACCGCGCCTTCCATCTTCGCCGTGCCGCCGGTCATGACGATGCCGGCGGGAATCAGATCCTCGTAGCCACTGCGGCGCAGCTCGGCCTGAACCAGGGTGAACAGCTCGTCGTAACGCGGCTCGACAACCTCGGCCAGAGACTGACGCGACAGATCGCGCGGCGGACGATCGCCCACGCTCGGCACCTTGATGGTTTCGCCGGCACCGGCCAGCTTGGCCAGGGCGCAGGCGTAGCGGATCTTGATCTCCTCGGCGTACTGGGTCGGTGTACGCAAGGCCATGGCGATGTCGTTGGTCACCTGATCACCGGCAATCGGGATCACCGCGGTGTGACGAATCGCGCCTTCGGTGAAGATGGCGATATCGGTGGTACCACCGCCGATGTCCACCAGGCACACGCCCAGCTCCTTCTCGTCTTCGGTCAGCACCGAATAAGCGGATGCGAGCTGCTCGAGGATGATGTCGTCGACTTCCAGGCCGCAGCGGCGCACGCACTTCTCGATGTTCTGCGCGGCATTAACGGCGCAGGTCACCACGTGCACCTTTGCCTCCAGGCGCACGCCGGACATGCCCAGCGGCTCGCGCACGCCTTCCTGATTGTCGATCACGTAATCCTGCGCCAGGGTGTGCAGCACGCGCTGGTCCGCCGGAATGGCGACGGCCTGCGCAGCGTCGAGCACGCGCTCGATATCGGCCGGGCTCACTTCACGGTCGCGGATGGCGACAATGCCGTGGCTGTTGAGGCTGCGGATGTGATTGCCGGCCACGCCGACGAAGGCCGAGTGAATGCGGCAGCCAGCCATCAGCTGCGCTTCTTCGACCGCACGCTGGATCGAGGCCACGGTGGATTCGATATTGACCACCACACCCTTCTTCAGACCGCGCGACGGATGGGTACCGATGCCGACGATTTCCAGCTGGCCGTCGGCCGTCACCTCGCCCACCAGCGCCACCACCTTGGAGGTGCCGATGTCCAGGCCAACGATCATCTTGCCGCTCTGCGCGCTACTCATTTAATCCCGCCTCTTCTCAATTCACTTTCTGCTCGGCCGCGGCCGGCTCCACCGGCTCACGCCAGGCCACGGCCAGACCGTTGGCATAACGCAGGTCGATGCGCGCGATGTTCGCGCTCTGTTCCTTCAGTTCCCGCTCGTAGATCGCGGCGAACCGACGCATTTTCTCCACCACGTGATCACGCCCCAGCAGGATGTCGATACGCTGGCCACTGGCGTTCTCGGTGGCCGAGAGGAACCAGCTGCCGCGCTCACGCAGTTGCAGCCCGACTACGGTGAAGCCCATCGGCCGCAGCAGCTGGCTGAGCATCTGATACTGCTGCATCACCTTCGGTTGCGCCCGCTTCGGGCCGGACAGCTGCGGCAGGTGCTGGTAGTTATCCAGCTCCTGCGGCGCGAAAGCCTGACCCTGGTTGTTGAGCAGCGCCTCGTCACCCCAGCGGGCGATGGGCAGTTGTTCTTCCAGGCGCACATCGATCTGATCCGGCCAGACACGACGCACTTCGGCATGGGCGATCCACGGCATGCGCTCCAGCTCTTCGCGCATGCCGCGCAGATCGGCACTGAAGAAGCTTGCCTCGATGAACGGCGCGATACGGCGCTGCACCGCCTGCTGGCTGACGTAGGCCAGATCCCCCTGCACGCTGATGCGCGCGATCGGGCGGTCGGCGTAAGGCAGCAGACGCTGCGCACCTTCATAGGCACCAAAGCCCAGACCGACCAGCAGCAACGGCCAGAGCAGACGCCCGACCCAGGAGAAATCCGCCTTGGGCAGACGCAGACGCATCGGCTCCTTGGCCACCAGACGGCTGGCGCCACGCGGCGCGGGCTTGCCGCGCAACGGAGCCCTTAGCGTGTCCTGGTGACGCAAAGCCACTGTCATGACTTAACCCCTCGCCTCGACACTGTCGGCCAGAATCGCCAGCACCAGTTGCTGGAAATCCAGACCGGCGGCGCGCGCGGCCATCGGCACCAGGCTGTGATCGGTCATGCCCGGCACGGTGTTCACTTCCAGCAACCAGAACTGGCCGCTGGTGTCCTGCATCACATCGGCGCGCGCCCAGCCCTGAGTGCCAACGGCCTCGCAGGCACGCGCGGTCAGCGCCTTCAACTCGGCTTCCTTGTCGGCGGACAGGCCACAGGGAATGCGGTACTGGGTGTCATCGGCCAGGTACTTGGCGTCGTAGTCGTAGAAGGTGTGCGGGGTACCGAGACCAATCGGCGGCAGCACCTCGCCACGCAACACGGCAATGGTGTACTCGGGACCGGCGATCCACTGTTCGACCAGCACCTGACTGTCGTAGCGGGCCGCGTCCTGCCAGGCAGCGACCAGCGCCTCGACGCTCTCGACCTTGGCCATGCCGATGCTGGAACCTTCATGGGCCGGCTTGACGATCAGCGGGAAGCCCAGTTCGGCAGCCGCCGCTTCGCAGTCGGCCTGCGAAGTGAGCACGGCGTGACGCGGCGTCGGCAGGCCGAGGCTGTGCCAGACCTGCTTGGTGCGCAGCTTGTCCATGGCCAGCGCCGAGGCGAGGATGCCGCTGCCGGTGTAGGGAATGCCGGCGCACTCGAGCAGGCCCTGCATGGAGCCGTCCTCGCCACCGCGACCGTGCAGCACGATGAAGGCGCGGTCGATCTTCTCGCTGTTCAGACGAGCCAGGAAATCATCCCCCACGTCGATGCCGAAGGCGTCCACGCCGGCTGCCTGCAAGGCGCTGAGCACCGCATTACCGGATTTCAGCGACACCTCGCGCTCGGCGCTCTTGCCGCCGAACAGCACGGCGACGCGGCCGAAAGCCTTGGGATCGAGGGTACTGTGCAAACTCATTTCGACTCCCCCACGAACAGTGGGTGCTTGATCAATTGCGGTGCTACCGCGCCGATATCACCAGCGCCCTGACACAGCAGGATGTCGCCGGCACGCAGCAGCGGCTTGAGCAGCGGCGCCAGGTCGGCGCCACGCTCGACATAGATCGGATCGAGCTGACCGCGCTGGCGGATGCTGTGGCACAGCTGCCGGCTGTCGGCACCGGGGATCGGCTCCTCGCCGGCCGGATAGACCTCCACCAGCAGCAGCACATTGGCTTCGCCGAGCACCTGCACGAAGTCGTCGTACAGATCGCGGGTACGGCTGTAACGGTGCGGTTGATAGACCATCACCAGACGGCGCTCCGGCCAACCGCCACGTACGGCCTTGATCACCGCGGCCACTTCACGCGGGTGATGACCGTAGTCGTCCACCAGCATCACGCTGCCGCCGTCCACCGGCAGTTCACCGTAAACCTGGAAGCGCCGACCGACGCCCTGGAAGCCGGACAGGCCGCTGACGATGGCAGCATCGTCGATGCCTTCGTCAGTGGCGATGGCAATGGTTGCCAACGCGTTCAGAACGTTGTGATTACCCGGCATGTTCACCGACACGTCGAGCGGCTCGCAGTCCGGACGCAGCACGGTGAAATAGGTGCGCATGCCTTCCTGGCGCACGTTGATCGCACGCACGTCGGCGTCTTCGCTGAAGCCGTAGGTCACGGTGGGACGACCAACCTGCGGCAGCAACTCGCGCACCACCGGATCGTCCACACAAAGCACGGCCAGACCGTAGAACGGCAGGTTGTGCAGGAACTCGATGAAGGTCTTCTTCAACTTGTTGAAGTCGCCGCCGTAGGTGCTCATGTGATCGGCGTCGATATTGGTGACCACAGAGACCATCGGCTGCAGATGCAGGAAGCTGGCGTCGCTCTCGTCGGCTTCGGCGATCAGGAAACGGCTGGAGCCGAGCTGGGCATTGGTACCGGCGGCGTTCAGCCGGCCACCGATGACGAAGGTCGGGTCCAGACCGCCAGCGGCGAACACCGAGGCCAGCAGGCTGGTGGTGGTGGTCTTGCCATGGGTGCCGGCCACCGCGATACCGTGGCGGTAGCGCATCAGTTCGGCGAGCATCTCGGCACGCGGCACCACAGGAATACGGCGCTCCAGTGCGGTGGCGACTTCCGGGTTGCTGGTGTTGACGGCGCTGGAAACCACCAGCACGTCAGCTTGCCGGGCATTCTCCGCGCGATGCCCGATAAAAATGGTGGCGCCGAAGTTTTCCAGACGCTCGGTCACGGCCGAGGCCTTGAGGTCGGAGCCGGACACTTCGTAGCCCAGGTTCAGCAGCACTTCGGCGATCCCGCACATGCCCACACCGCCGATACCGACGAAGTGAATGCGGCGGATACGGCGCATGCGCCGTACTTCGGCCTTGACGGCGGCAGGCGACTTAGCCACGCATCACCTCCTGGCAGATGTCGACCACCGTGCGGGTGGCGTCGGGCTTGGCCAGGCGACGCGCGGTGGCGCCCATGACATTGAGTTTTTCCAGGTGCATCAGAACCTCGGTGAGCTGCGCGGCAAGCGTGTCCGCGTCAGTGGCATGTTGCGCAAGAAGGACTGCAGCGCCCTCCTTCGCCAGGTATTCGGCATTGCGGCTCTGGTGGTCGTCGATGGCGTGCGGCAGCGGCACCAGAAACGACGGCAGACCCGCGGCGGCCAGCTCGCTGACGGTCAGCGCGCCAGCGCGGCAAACCACCAGATCGGCCCAGCCGTAGGCGCGAGCCATGTCCTTGATGAAGGGCGCGACCTCGGCTTTGACCGCAGCATCGCGATAACGCTCCGCAGTGATCTCGGCATGTTGTTTACCGGCCTGGTGGAACACCTGCGGACGCAGGTCAGCGGCAATTTTCCCCAGCGCAGCCGGCAACAATTTGTTCAGTGGCTCGGCCCCCAGGCTACCGCCGAGGACCAGCAATTTCGGCTTGCGACCGACCAGCGGCTCGCGCGGCGTTTCCAGGAACAGCTCCTCACGCACCGGATTACCGGTGGTGCGCCGTTTGTCGGATGCGCCGAAGGTATTCGGAAAGGCTTCGCAGATGCGCGTGGCGATACGCGACAGCAGGCGGTTGGCGGTACCGGCCACGGCGTTCTGCTCGTGGATCACCAGCGGTACGCCCGCCATACGCGCAGCCAGGCCGCCCGGACCTGTGACATAACCGCCCATGCCCAGCACGCACACCGGCTGCAATTCGCGCACGATGCGGCGCGCCTGCAGCAGCGAGCGCAGCAGCTGGAATGGCGCCTTGAGCAGCGACAGCTTGCTCTTGCCACGCAGACCGCTGACGTTGATCAGGTGCAGCGGCAAACCGGCTTGCGGCACCAGCTCGTTCTCGATGCCACGCGGCGTCCCCAGCCAGTGCACGCTGTAGCCGCGAGTCTGGAACTCGCGCGCGCAGGCCAGCGCGGGGAACACGTGGCCACCGGTGCCGCCGGCCATGATCAGCACATTACCGCGCATGGGCGACCTCCTTGTTCGGCTCGGCGAAATCCTCTTCGCTGAACTCGATATCCTCGTTGCCCAGAACGTTGCGCCGCTCCCATTCGATACGCAGCAGGACCGCCAGGCTGACGCAGCAGATCACCAGCGACGAACCGCCGTAGCTGAGGAACGGCAAGGTCAGGCCCTTGGTCGGCAGCAGACCGGTGTTCACGCCGATGTTGATCAGGAACTGGCCGATCCACAGGAAGGACAGGCCATAGGCCACATAGGCGGAGAAGAACTGCTTGGCCTTCTCGGCCCACAGGCCGATGTACAGGCCGCGCACGCAGACGAAGACGAACAGCGCCAGGGTCGCCAGCGCGCCGACCAGGCCCAGTTCCTCGGCCAGTACCGAGAAGACGAAGTCGGTGTGCGCTTCCGGCAGGTAGAACTGCTTCTGGATGCTGTTGCCCAGGCCGACACCGAACCACTCGCCGCGACCGAAGGCGATCAGTGCCTGAGTCAGCTGATAGCCCGAGCCATACTGGTCCGCCCAGGGGTCGGTAAAGGTAATCAGACGCTGCAGGCGATATTCCTGGGTTTGCACCAGGACGAAAACGGCGCCGACTGCCAGGGCCACCATCAGGCCGAAGCGCAGCATGCCGACGCCGCCAAGAAACAGCATGGCCATGGCCGAGCCCATCATCACCACGGTGGCGCCGAAGTCCGGTTCCAGCAGCAGCAGGCCGGCCATCGGCAGCAGCACCACGAACGGCTTGAAGAAGCCCATCCAGCTTTCGCGCACTTCTTCCTGGCGACGCACCAGATAGCCGGCCAGGTAGACCACCACGAAGACCTTGGCGATTTCCGAGGGCTGCACGTTGAAGGCGCCGAAGCCGATCCAGCGCCGCGCACCGTTGACCTCACGGCCGATACCGGGGATCAGCACCAACACCAGCAGGCCGAACGCCGCCAGCAGGAGCATCCAGCCATAACGCTGCCAGAAGCTCATCGGGATCATCAGCACGATGCCGGCAGCGCCGAGACCGATCACCAGATAAACCAGGTGGCGAATCATGTGGTACAGCGGGTTGCCGGACAGCGCCGCCGCCACTTCCGACGAAGCCGAGGTGATCATCACCAGGCCCAGGCCGAGCAAGCCGAGGCAGCCAGCCAGCATCGGGAAGTCGACGTCGAAGCCGCGACCGAGCAGCGGCGAGGGGCGCACGCGCAGAAAGGCCAGCATCAGACGAGCCCTCCCACGGCCTGGGCGAACAGGCGCCCGCGCTCTTCGAAATTCTTGAACATGTCCAGGCTGGCACAGGCCGGCGACAGCAGCACCGCATCGCCAGCCTCGGCCAGTTCGCTGCAGCGCTGTACCGCTTCTTCCAGGGTTGTCACCCGCTCCAGCGGCGCGGCATCGCCCAGCGCGGTGGCGATCAGTTCGGCATCACGGCCGAGCAGCACCACGGCACGGCAGAAGCGTGCGACCGGGTTCTTCAGCGCGGAGAAGTCGGCACCCTTGCCGTCGCCACCGGCGATCAACACCAGCTTGCCGGCGATATCCGCACCGAGGCCTTCGATGGCCGCCAGCGCCGCGCCGACATTGGTGGCCTTGGAGTCGTCGTAGTAGTTCACCCCGGCGCGCTCACCGACCCACTGGCAGCGGTGTGGCAAACCGGCGAACTGACGCAACGTGGCGAGCATGGCCTCCATCGGCAGGCCGACGGCATGGCCGAGGGCCAGCGCCGCCAGGGCGTTGGATTGGTTGTGCGCACCGCGGATCTTCAGTTCGCTCACCGGCAACAGCGCCTCGAAGCGAAACGCCAGGGATTTCTCGCCGTTTTCTTCGAGCAAGCCGAAGCGCTTGAAGTCGGCTTTGCCCAGGCCGAACTCCCAGCAGGTCACCTGATCGGCGATCAGCGGGCGCGATAGCGCGTCGTCACGGTTGATCACCACCTGACGGGCGCCACGGAAGATCCGGTGCTTGGCCAGGTGATAGGCCGGCAGACCGCTGTAGCGATCCATGTGATCTTCGCTGATGTTCAGGCAGGTGGCCACTTCGGCATTGAGCTGATCGGTGGTTTCCAGCTGGAAGCTGGACAGCTCCAGCACGTACAGCTCGACATCGTCGGCCAGCAGATCCAGTGCCGGCGTGCCGAGGTTACCGCCAACGGCGACGCGCTTGCCGGCGGCAGCCGCCATCTCGCCCACCAGGGTGGTGACCGTACTCTTGGCGTTGGAGCCGGTGATGGCGACGATAGGCGCCTTGGCGTGGCGGGCGAACAGGTCGATGTCGCCGGACAGCTTCGCGCCGCGGGCGGCGGCTTCAGCCAGCGCCGGGGTCGAGACCGCCAGGCCCGGGCTCACGTACAGCTCCGAGGCGCGGCAGAGGAAATCCACGTCCAGCTCACCGCAACGCACTTCCACCTGCGGGTAGTCGCGCTTGAGCGTTTCCAGCTCCGGCGGGTTCGCGCGCGTGTCGGCCACGGCAAAGCGCACGCCCTGCTGCGCCAGGAAGCGCACCAGGGACATGCCGCTCTTGCCGAGGCCGACAACGATGCGGAACTGGTCGGAAGCGATCAACGACACGCTCAATTACCTCAGTTTCAGGGTGGCCAGGCCGATCAGCACGAGAATCACGGTGATGATCCAGAAACGGACGATCACGCGTGGCTCAGGCCAGCCCTTGAGTTCGAAATGGTGGTGGATCGGCGCCATGCGGAACACGCGCTTGCCGGTCAGCTTGAAGCTGGCGACCTGGATGATCACCGACAGGGTTTCCATCACGAACACGCCGCCCATGATGAACAGCACCACTTCCTGACGGACGATCACGGCGATGGTGCCCAGTGCGGCGCCGAGGGCCAGCGCACCGACGTCGCCCATGAACACTTGCGCCGGATAGGTGTTGAACCACAGAAAGCCCAGACCGGCGCCAACCAGAGCAGCGCAGAACACGATCAGCTCGCCCGAGCCCGGCACATAGGGGATCAGCAGGTACTCGGCGAAATTCACGTTGCCCGACAGGTAGCAGAAGATACCCAGGGCGCCGCCGACCATCACGGTGGGCAGAATGGCCAGGCCGTCGAGCCCGTCGGTAAGGTTCACCGCGTTGCTCGAGCCAACGATGACGAAGTAGGTCAGCACCACGAAACCGATGCCCAGCGGAATGCTGACATCTTTCAGCAGCGGCAGGATCAGCGTGGTTTCCACCGGATTCTGCGCGGTCATATAAAGGAAGAAGGCAGCGCCGAGGCCGAACACCGACTGCCAGAAGTACTTCCAGCGACTCGGCAGGCCGCGCGAGTTCTTCTCGATCACCTTGCGGTAGTCATCGACCCAGCCGATGGCGCCGAACGCCAGGGTAACGGCCAGCACCACCCACACGTAGCGGTTGGACAGGTCCGCCCAGAGCAGGGTGCTGACGGCAATGGCCGTGAGGATCAGCGCGCCACCCATGGTCGGCGTGCCTTTCTTCGACAGATGCGACTGCGGGCCATCGTTGCGCACGGCCTGGCCGATCTGACGCACCTGCAGGGTGCGGATCATCCACGGGCCGAGCCATAGCGACAGCGCCAGGGCGGTAAGCACGCCAAGGATGCCGCGCAGGGTCAGGTACTGAAAGACCGCGAAGCCCTTGTGGAACTGTTGCAGGTACTCTGCCAGCAGCAGCAGCATTTAGTGACTCTCCCCAGATACGCCACACAGCGCCGCCACGACCTTGTCCATGGCTGCGCTACGTGAACCTTTTATTAGTAGTGTGCTGCCCGCCTGCTCGGTGCGAAGCGCCTCGATCAGCTCGGCCTGTTCGACGAAGTGGCGGCCTTTTGAGCCAAACTCCTCGACAGCGAAACGCATCAGCGGGCCAACGGCGAACAGCGCATCGACCTTGCCGGCGGCATGGCGGCCGACATCGCGATGGCCCTGTTCGGCCCACTCGCCCAGCTCGCCCATGTCTCCCAGCACCAGAACGGTGCGACCGGAGAAGCCGGCGAGTATATCCACCGCCGCACACATAGACACGGGGTTGGCGTTGTAACTGTCATCGATAACCCGAACGCCATTTGGCGCCAGCTGCGCTACGGCGCGGCCCTTGACCGGCTGCAGGTTTTCCAGGCCCTGGGCCATGGCGACCAACGGCATGCCGAGGGCATGAGCCGCGGCGCAGGCAGCCAGTGCATTGGCCACGTTGTGTTCGCCCAGCAGATTGAGCTGAACGCGCGCGCTGCCAAGCGGACTGCGCAGCGTGAAGCCCTGACAGCCGCGCTCGTCACGGGCCAGGTCGCTGCCATGGAAATCGGCGCGGGTATCGCGCAGGGCAAAGCTGAGGACCTGGCGGCCGGCAGCACGGCGCTGCCAGGTGACGAAGGCCTTGTCATCCAGATTGAGGACGGCCACGCCGTCGCTCGACAGACCTTCGAGAATCTCGCCCTTGGCTTCGACGATCTTTTCCGGGCCGCCGAACTCACCGACATGGGCGTTGCCGGCATTGGTGATGATCGCCACCTGCGGCCGGGTCAGGCTGACGGTGTAGGCGATCTCGCCGACATGGTTGGCACCCAGCTCGATCACCCCGGCGCGATGTTCCGGTGCCAACTCCAACAGGGTCAGCGGTGCGCCAAGATCGTTGTTGAGGTTGCCGCGGGTGGCCAGCACCGCGCCGTTCAGACCGGCACGCAGAATGGACGCGAGCATCTCCTTGACGCTGGTCTTGCCACTGGAGCCGGTCACGGCAGCCAGCGGGCCGGTAAAGGCCTGGCGATTGAGCGCACCGAGTTGGCCGAGCGCCATGCGGGTATCAGCCACCAGCAACTGCGGCAGCGGCGCTCCCTCAACTTCACGTTCGACCAGTGCAGCAACGGCGCCCTTGGCGGCGACGTCGGCCAGGTAGTCATGGCCGTCGAAACGCGGCCCGGCCAGCGCCACGAACAGTTGCCCGGCAGCGATGGTCCGGCTGTCGGTGCCTACCGCAGAGAAAGCGACATCGGCGCCGATCACCCGTGCGTTCAAGTCACCAGCAACTTCGCTGAGCAGCCAGGGCTTAAGCATGAGCGGCCTCCCAGGCCGACAGGGCCTCGTTCGCTTCGATCAGATCGGAGAACGGCTGACGCACGCCCATGATCTCCTGATAATCCTCGTGACCCTTGCCGGCCAGCACCAGCACGTCGGCGGCCTCGGCCTGAGCAATCAAGCGTGCGATGGCATCGCCACGACCGTGAATGAACTGCACCTGCTCCGGCGAAACGAAGCCGGCACGAATATCTGCAACGATCTGCGCAGGGTCTTCGGTGCGTGGATTGTCATCGGTCACCCACACCACGTCGGCCAGACGCTCGGCCACCGCGGCCATCAGCGGACGCTTGCCGCGATCACGATCACCGCCACAGCCGAACAGGCACAGCAGACGCCCCTCGACATGCGGACGCATGGCTTCCAGCACTTTTTCCAGGGCATCCGGGGTGTGCGCGTAATCGACCACCACCAGCGGCTTGTCGCCGCCGCCCAGACGCTGCATGCGGCCAGCCGGCCCCTGCAGCTGCGGCAGCACCTTGAGAATTTCATCCAGGCCGTAGTCCAGGCCCAACAGCGCGCCGACCACCGCCAGCAGATTGCTCAGATTGAAGCGACCGAGCAGGTTGCTGCGCAGCACGCCCTCACCACGCGGCGTGATCAGACGTGCACGCACGCCGTGATCGTCGAAGTGCGCTTCGCTGCAATAAAGGAAGGCGCCGGCATCGCTGAGGCTGTAGCCGATCAGGCGTGACTCGTGCGCCTGCGCCGCCAGCTCACGGCCGAAGGCGTCATCCAGGTTGATCACCCGGCAACGCAGATTCGGCCAGGCGAACAGCCTGGCCTTGGCGGCGCCATAGGCCTCCATGCTGCCGTGGTAATCGAGGTGATCACGCGACAGGTTGGTGAACACCGCCACGTCGAACTCCAGCGCGGCGACACGGCCCTGGTCCAGACCATGGGAAGAGACTTCCATGGCCACGGCACGCGCGCCGGCCTGCTTGAGAGACGCCAGGGTCGCCTGCACGCCGACCGGATCGGGCGTGGTGTGCTTGCCCTGCTCCAGCGCGCCATGGAAACCATTACCCAGCGTGCCAACGATGCCGCACGGCTGGCCGAGCAGATCCAGCGCCTGAGCCAGCAACTGGCTGACGCTGGTCTTGCCGTTGGTGCCAGTGACGCCGACCAGGTACAGGGTACGGCTCGGCTCACCATAGAAGCGCCCGGCGATAGCCGAAAGCTGTCTGGCCAGGCCTTTGACCGGAACCAGCACGGCACTGTCGGCGTGCATGGCCGCGGCGCCCTCGGCCTCGAAGGCGACGGCGGCGGCACCACGAGCAATGGCATCGGCGATATGCACACGACCATCCTGCTGGGTGCCCGGCACGGCCAGGAACAGATCACCCGGACGCACCTTACGGCTGTCCAGGGTCAGTTCACGAATCAGCACGCCGCTTTCGGCAGCGGGCAGCAGTTGATTGAGCGGCATGGGCATCAGTTGCGCCCTCCCTGGCCAGCGGCGGCCATCTTCTGCTCGGGCGGCGGCAGATTGTCCGGCGCAATGTTCATCAGACGCAGCGAGCCAGCCATCACCCGACTGAACACCGGCGCGGAGATCAGGCCACCGTAGTAGGCCCCCTTGCCGGGCTCATCGATCACCACGACCAGCGCTATACGCGGGTCCTGCGCCGGCGCGAAGCCCGCGAACAGGGAACGATAGGAATTGGTCTGATAGCCCTTGGCCCCGGCGTTGGTCTTGCGCGCCGTGCCGCTCTTGCCAGCGACGTGATAGCCCGGCACCTGGGCGCGGAACACACCACGCGGCGCCTCGACCACCTGCTGCAACATGCCCTGCAGGGTCTTGGCCACCTCAGGCGGCACGACCTGCAACGCGCTCGGCTTGCTGTCCACGCGAATCATCGACAGCGGCGTCATGCCGCCACCGTTGGCCAATGCCGCATAGGCATGCGCCAGCTGCACGGCGGTCACCGACAGACCGTAGCCGTAGGACAACGTGGCCGTTTCCGCCTGACGCCACTGACGGTGATTGGGCAGATTGCCGACCCGCTCACCCGGGAAACCCAGGCCGGTGTCACGGCCCAAGCCCAGGTTGCTCAGCACCTGATGGATGTTCTCTCCGCCCACGTCGAAGGCGATCTTGCTCATGCCGACGTTACTGGAGTTGATCAGGATGCCGGTCAGATCCAGCGCCGGACCTTGCGTACGGGAAACGTCGCGAATGCTGTAACGACCGATCTGCAGGGTGCCGTTGCCGACCTGGACGATGTCGCTGGGCTTCCAGCGACCGGACTCCAGGGCAGCGGCCATCGACAGCGGCTTGATGGTCGAACCGGGTTCGAACACATCGATCATGGCGCGGTTACGCATGGCAGCCGGGGTCAGGTTGCGGCGATTGTTCGGGTTATAGGTGGGATGATTGACCATCGCCAGCACCTCACCGGTCTTCACGTCGACCATGACCAGACTGCCGGCCTTGGCGTCGTTTTCCAGCAGCGCGTTGCGCAGTTCGCGATGGGCCAGATACTGCAGACGCAGATCAATGGACAACGCCAAGGCCTTGCCAGCCTTGGCGTTCTGCGCAACCTGCACATCCTTGATCAGCTTGCCGCGGCGATCCTTGAGCACCTGGCGTTTGCCCGGCACACCGGCCAGCCAATCCTCGTAAGCCAGTTCCATACCCTCGCGACCACGGTCGTCGATGTCGGTGAAGCCAACCACATGAGCGGCGACCTCGCCCGCCGGGTAGAAACGGCGGAATTCCTCGATGGCATAAACGCCCGGCACCTTCAGATCCAGCACGCTCTGACCTTTCTCAGGGGTCAGACCGCGGACCAGGTACATGAACTCGCGCTCCTTGTTCTGCTCCAGGCGCGCAGCGAAGTTAGCCGGATCCTGCCCCAGGGCAGCAGCCAGCGCCGGCCACTGCTCACGACCAGCCTGCAACTCCTTGCCGTTGGCCCACAAGGTGGTGACCGGTGTACTGACCGCCAGCGGCTCGCCATTACGATCGGTGATCAGACCGCGGTGCGCGGGAATCGGGATATGCCGAACGCTACGGGCATCGCCATGAGCCTTGAGGAAGTCATGATCGAGCACCTGCAGATCGAGCATGCGCCAGGCGATGGCGCCGACCATCAGCGCCAGCAGCACCAGCACCAGACGGAAACGCCAGGGGTAGAGTGCGCCTTCGAGACCGATCATGGACGCACCATGCGCACGGCGGCAGGGTCGGGAATGTGCATTTTCAGCTGCTCGGTGGCGAGCGCTTCGATGCGGTTGTGCGCTGTCCAGGTACTTTGCTCGAGAATCAGCCGCCCCCACTCGGCCTGTGCCTTGTCGCGCACACTCAGTTCGCCGTACAGCTCGTTGAGCAGCAGACGATTCCAGTGCGCGCTGTAGGACACCGCCACGGCAGAAACCAGAATGGCAACGAACAACAACAGCATCAGAAAGCTGCCGCTGGGCATGGATTTGATCAGCCGGCGGCTCATCGCAATTTCTCCGCGACGCGCATCACCGCGCTGCGCGAGCGCGGGTTGGCCTTGAGCTCTGCCTCACCGGCGTAGACCGGTTTGCCGATCAATTTCAGACGCGGCTCGAAAGCTTTCGGGATGATCGGCAGGTCGCGCGGCAGCTTGTCCGCCTCGCCCTTGGCCTGACGCTTCATGAACTGCTTGACGATGCGGTCTTCCAGCGAGTGGAAGCTGATCACCACCAGGCGACCGCCCACCTCCAGCGTTTCAAGCGCTGCTTCGAGGCCACGCTCGAGATCACCGAGCTCGTTATTGATGTAAATGCGGATGCCCTGGAAGGCACGGGTCGCCGGATTCTTGCCCTTTTCCCAGGCGGGGTTGGCATCGGTCAGCACTTTCGCCAGATCGGCAGTGCGGGTAAACGGCTGTTCGGCCCGGCGCTGCACCACGGCACGCGCCATGCGCTTGGCGAAACGCTCCTCGCCGTAATCCTTCATCACCCGGGCGATTTCATCTTCGGCCGCCGTGGCGATCCAGTCAGCGGCACTGACGCCAGCATCCGGGTTCATGCGCATGTCCAGCGGGCCGTCATTGAGGAAGCTGAAGCCACGCTCTGGGTCGTCCAGCTGCGGCGACGAGACGCCCAGGTCCAGCAGGATGCCGGAGACCTGCCCGGAAATGCCGCGGACAACAGCCTCGTCGCCAAGTTCCGCAAAACTGCGCTGCACAACGACAAAGCGGCCGTCTTCGGCCGCCAATGCTTCCCCGGTGGCTATTGCCAGGGGATCCTTGTCGAACCCCAATAACCGCCCACCTGGCCCGAGTTTTTGCAGGATCAGCCGGCTGTGCCCTCCCCGTCCGAAGGTGCCATCCATATAGCAACCGTCAGCGCGCACGGCGAGCCCCTCGACGGCTTCGTCGAGCAGCACGGTGATATGGCGCAAGGTATCGGTCTTGGTCACAGGATCAGGCTACGCAATTCATCGGAAAGGGCTCCCGGCTGCTTGATGGCGGCCAGGTCGTTTGCAGCTTGGGCGTTCCAGGTTTCTTCATCCCACAGCTGGAATTTGTTCAGGTGGCCGACCAGCATCGCGTGCTTGTCGAGCTTCACATGGTCACGCAGGCGCGGCGGGATCAGGATGCGCGCACTGCCGTCCATTTCGAGATCCACCGCATTCCCTACCAGCAAGCGCTGCAGGATCCGGTTCTTCTCATCCAGGGAGGCCAGCACGCTGAGCTTTTCCTCGATCCGCTCCCACTCGACCAGCGGATAGATGTTCAGACAGGGGTCATTGATGTCGATGGTCACGATGAGCTGGCCTGCGCAACGCGAAACGAGCTCGTCACGATACCGACTCGGCATCGCGAGGCGCCCTTTGGCGTCGAGACTGATGGCGTTAGCTCCGCGAAACACGGTTGCGCTTCCCCTTTAATTAGCTGTCCGTGCCCATAAAAACCCACTTCATGCCACTTTTCACCACTTGCGCACACTATAGAAACGCCTACGCCCCACCGTCAAGGCGCTGCAGAACGGAAAAATCCTTACAGGACCGGTATTTAGCGAACAAAAGCGAGGGGGAAAGGGATGCCGGAGCCGGCTTTCGACAGATAAATCTCAGCCAATCCAGAAAGCTGAAATCCGAACTTAAAGTGATTTGTTAAGAGTAAGAATTTTTTGGTATCAGAAGAGCGGGGAATAGAAGCGCAAAACGAGAGAAGGAGGGAGGAGAGTCGATCTGTAAGCCGGGTTCTGTCGAGGACAGCCATTCCTCTACGGCGTACATCACTGCACGCCTTTAGCAACCTACCCGGTTCCAGCGCGGGCCACGCCGATGGAACCCTATTTGGTCTTGCTCCGAGTGGGGTTTACCTAGCCACGGACTGTTACCAGCCGTGCGGTGCGCTCTTACCGCACCTTTTCACCCTTACCGGCGCCGAAACGCTTAGGCGGTTATTTTCTGTGGCACTTTCCGTAGGCTCACGCCTCCCAGGCGTTACCTGGCACTCCGCCCTATGGAGCCCGGACTTTCCTCCCCCTTCTTGCGAAGGCAGCGACTGTCCGATCGACTCTCCGCCGGCAAGGGTAACAAAGCGGAAAGCGCCAAGCTACAAGCTGCGAGAAAAAGCAGCTGCGACCATTGGCATAGGAGTGGCTTCAGCCGCGAATGGGCCACCATCGCTCCTGCCCTATTCGCGGCTAAAGCCGCTCCTACAGCTGGCGCGTCAGCGCCGTCTGGTAAAGCAGGTTCTTGCGCACCCCGGTGATCTCGGCCGCCAGCGCCGCCGCTCGCTTGAGGGGCATTTCCGCCAGCAGCAGATCGAGCACTCGCAGGGCTTCGGCGCTGACCGCCTCCTCGCCTTCCGGGGCCTGCCAGCCGGCCACCAGCACCACGCACTCGCCACGCTGCTGGTTGCTGTCCGCTGCGACCCATTCGCATAGTTCGGCAAGCGGCAGCCCCTGCAGAGTCTCGAAGGTTTTGGTCAGCTCGCGCGCGAGCAGCGCGGGACGCTCGCCACCGAACACCTCACGCATGTCCTGCAGGCACTCGAGGATACGGTGCGGCGCCTCGTAGAAAATCAATGTACGCGGCTCCTCGCGCACCTGTTCCAGACGCGCCCGCCGCCCCGTCGCCTTGGCCGGCAGAAAGCCTTCGAAGATGAAGCGATCCGACGGCAGGCCGGCAGCCGACAGCGCCGCGATCAAAGCACAGGCGCCGGGCACCGGCACCACCGGCATACCCGCGGCGCGCACCTGGCGCACCAGGTGGTAACCCGGATCGGAGATCAGCGGTGTGCCGGCATCGGAGATCAATGCGACATCCTCGCCGGCCTGCAACCTGGCGAGGAAACGCCCACCCTGCTCACGCTCGTTGTGTTCATGGCAGGCCGCCAGCGGCGTCTGAATGCCGAAGTGCTGCAGCAGGCGCGCCGAATGGCGGGTGTCTTCGGCCGCGATCAGCGCCACTTCGCGCAGAATCCGCAAGGCTCGCGCACTGATGTCATCCAGATTGCCGATCGGCGTGGCGACCACATAAAGACTGCCTGGCTGGACGCTTGCGACTGCGGGCTGACTCACTGGAAACACCTCGTTAATTGAATGAGCGCTCATTCTAGCCGGTTCCGCCCTTGCGACATCGCACCGATCTCGGGGCTTGGGTACAATCGCTGCTTGATTTGCTCAAGTATCAGGATGACCCGATGATCGCTAGCCTGCGTCCTCTTTCCGCTTTATTCCTGGCCGGCCTGCTCGCCGCCTGCGCCAGCTCGCCCTCCAACAACCTGGGCCAGCTGCCACGCACGCCACAAGCCAGCATCGAGCAGATGCTCCAGCAAGCCGCCGAGAGCAAACCGGAACAGGCCGCCCTGCTGCGCCTGTCGGCAGCCGACCAGAGTTATCAGCAAAATGACGTGGCACGCGCCACGCGCATCCTCGAGCAGATCGACATCGCCAGCCTGCAGCCCGCACAACAGATCTTCGCCAACACGCTGAAAGCCGAGCTGGCGATGGCCCGCAAGCAGCCCAAGAGCGCACTGAAAGCCTTGCAACACCCCAGCTTCGAGCGCCTGGGCGAACTGCCGGTCGAGCAGCAGACTCGCACCCAGCTGGTTCGCGCACGCGCCCTCGAAGCCGATGGCCAGACCCTGGCTGCTGCCCGCGAGCGCGTGTTCATCGCACCACTGCTGAGCGGCCAGGCTGCTCATGACAACCATGAGAACATTTGGGCATTGGTGTCCACCCTGCCAGCGCAAACCTCTGCCGGCGCCGACACTGACCTGGCCGGCTGGCTGGAACTGGCCCAAGTGACCAAAGGCAGCGCCACGCTCGAACAGCAGCAGGCCGCCATCGACCAGTGGGTCGCGCAGAACCCGCAACACCCAGCCGCCGAGCAACTGCCCGAAGCGCTGGGCAAGCTGCGTGAACTGGCCAGCCAGCCGCTGACCCGTATCGCCCTGCTGCTGCCGCAGGAAGGCCAGCTGGCCAGCGTTGCCCGCGCCCTGCGCGACGGCTTCCTCGCCGCCCACTACGAAGCCCAACAGGCCGGGCAGAACCCACCGGATATCAAGCTGTACGACAGCTCCCGCATCGGTTCACTGGACGCCTTCTACCAGCAGGCGCAGGCCGACGGCGTGCAGCTGGTGGTCGGCCCGCTGGAAAAACCACTGGTCAAGCAGCTCAGCGACCGCGAGCAGCTGCCCATCACCACCCTCGCCCTGAATTACAGCGACGCTGGCCGGGAAGGCCCGGCACAACTGTTCCAGTTCGGCCTGGCCGCCGAGGACGAAGCCCGCGAAGTGGCTCGCCGTGCCTGGAGCGATGGTATGCGCCGCGCCGTGGCCCTGGTGCCGCGTGGCGATTGGGGTGATCGCGTACTGGATGCCTTCCGTCAGAGCTGGCAGGCACAGGGCGGCACCCTGATCGCCGCCGAGCACGTCGACCAGCCCGTTGAGCTGGCCCGCCAGATCGCCGACCTGTTCCAACTGCGCGAAAGCGAGGCCCGTGCGCGCCGCCTGCAGAACACCCTGGGCACCAGCCTGGATGCACAGCCGGCGCGCCGCCAGGACATCGACTTCATTTTCTTGGCTGCCACACCGCAACAGGCGCAGCAGATCAAGCCAACCCTGGCGTTCCAGTACGCCGGTGACGTGCCGGTCTACGCCACCTCGCACCTGTTCACTGGCGCGCACAGCCAGGCGCAGTATCAGGATCTGGAAGGCATCCGCTTCTGCGAAACCCCCTGGCTGCTCGATACCCACGCCCCGCTACGCCAGGAAGTCATGAGCCAGTGGCCGCAGGCCGGCGGCAGCCTCGGCCGCCTGTATGCCATGGGCGTCGATGCCTACCGCCTGGCTCCGCGCCTGGGCCAACTCAAGGCGCTGCCTGAGTCGCGCATCGACGGCCTGTCCGGCAGCCTAAGCCTGAACGCCACGCAGCGCATCGAACGCCAGCTGCCCTGGGCAGAGTTCCGCGGCGGCCAGGTTCAGCGCCTCCCCGACAGCATCAATTGAGCGCGCACAACGATCTGGGCCGAGCCGCCGAGCAGGAGGCCCGGCAGCATCTGGAACGTAACGGCCTGCGCCTGATCGAACAGAACTGGAGCTGTCGGCGTGGCGAGCTCGATCTGGTCATGCTCGACGGCGATACAGTAGTATTCGTCGAAGTCCGCGCCCGCCGCCACAGCGCCTGGGGCGGCGCCCTGGAGAGCATCGATGCGCGCAAGCGTGGCAAGCTGGTGATCGCCGCAGAACTCTTCCTCCAGCAACACTCACGCTGGACCCGCCACCCCTGCCGCTTCGACGTGGTCGCCATCAGCACTGAGGGCGCCACTCGCCTCGACTGGATCAAGAACGCTTTCGATGCCTGACGGCCGTACACTCAAGGTTTAACCGATGGACATGCAATCCCGAATCCGCCAGCTCTTCCAAGCCAGCATCGACACCAAGCAACAGGCCATGGAAGTCCTGGCGCCCTATATCGAGCACGCCAGCCTGGTAATGGTCCAGGCCCTGCTCAACGAGGGCAAGATTCTTTCCTGCGGCAACGGCGGCTCCGCCGGCGATGCCCAGCATTTCTCTTCCGAGCTGCTCAATCGCTTCGAGCGCGAGCGCCCCAGCCTGCCGGCCATCGCTCTGACCACCGACAGCTCGACCATCACCTCGATCGCCAACGATTACAGCTACAACGAGGTGTTCTCGAAACAGATCCGCGCGCTTGGCCAGCCGGGCGACGTACTGCTGGCGATTTCCACCAGCGGCAACTCAGCGAATGTCATCCAGGCCATTCAAGCTGCGCATGATCGCGAGATGATCGTCGTCGCCCTCACCGGCCGCGATGGCGGCGGCATGGCCTCGCTACTGCTGCCGGAAGACGTCGAGATCCGTGTTCCAGCCAAAGTCACCGCACGCATCCAGGAAGTCCATCTGCTGACTATCCACTGCTTGTGCGACCTGATCGACAGTCAATTGTTTGGGAGTGAAGAATGAAGCGTTCCGCACTGATTCTGGCCGCCCTGGCCGTTACCCTGACCCTGGCAGGCTGCGGTAGCCGCAGCATTGGCAACAAGATCGACGACCAGTTCCTCGGCCCGGAGGTCGCCTCGCGCATCAGTAACGCTCATGCCGACCTGTCCAGCCCGACCTCGCGCATCGTGGTCACCAGCTACAACGGCGTGATCCTGCTGGCCGGACAAACCCCGCGCAGCGAGCTCAAGGATCGCGCCGCCCAGACCGCTCGCGGCGTGCAGGGCGTGAAGAAGGTCTACAACGAACTGCAGGTGCAGCAACCGGCGTCCCTGCTGGCGCGCAGCAACGACTCGCTGCTGACCACCAAGATCAAGACGCAGATGCTGGCCGACAGCAGCGTGCCGAGCGCACGCGTGAAGGTCGTCACCGAGAACGGCATCGTCTACATGCTCGGCCTGGTGACGCGCGAAGAAGCCAATGCTGCCACCCGCGTGGTACAGGGCGTATCGGGCGTACAGCGGGTCGTACGCCTGTTCGAATACACCAACTGATTCGAACCTGACGACACGACAAGGGCGCCCATGGGCGCCCTTGTCATTTCCTACTTGACCACTTTCAGGCTTGGCCTACCGCTAGGACGCGGCGGCTCGCCACCAGACGGACCGTCATCATCCGGCCCCGGCCCCTCAGGGCCACCTGCGACCGGCGGCTCCATGTCGAAGACCATGCCCTGGCCGTTCTCCCGCGCATAGATCGCCAGGATAGCTGCGGTCGGGATATAGAGACTGTGCGCCACGCCGCCGAAACGCCCCTCGAAGCTCACGGCCTCATTGTCCATGTGCAGATGACGCACGGCACTGGGCGAAGCATTGAGGACGATTTGACCGTCGCTGGCGAAGCCAGACGGCACCTGCACCCCGGGATGTTCGGCATTGACCAGCAGGTGCGGTGTGCAATCGTTATCGACGATCCATTCGTACAGTGCGCGAACCAGATAGGCACGACTGGAATTCATGATCTCCTCCTTCTCAGCGCATCGCGCGCTCGGCAGCGGAAAGACTGGCCTGAAAGGCCTGACGGGCGAACTGGCGCTCCATGTAGTCGAGCAGCGGCTTGGCCGGACGCGGCAGCTCGATACCCAGCACCGGCAAACGCCAGAGAATGGGCAGTAGACAGCAATCCACCAGACTCAGCTCCTCGCTGAGGAAGAATGCCTTGTCCGCGAACAGTGGCGATACACCGGTGAGACTCTCGCGCAGCTCCTTGCGCGCCTGCTGACGCTCGGCCTCCTTGCTGCGCTTGTCGAGAATACGGTCGACCAGCACGCACCAGTCACGCTGGATGCGGTGCATCAGCAGACGGCTGTTGGCGCGCGCCACCGGATACACCGGCAACAACGGCGGATGCGGATAGCGCTCGTCGAGATACTCCATCACCACGGACGCCTCGTACAGCGCCAGGTCACGGTCGACCAGCGTCGGCAGACTGCCATAGGGATTGACTTCGGCAAGCTTGGGCGGACAGCGGCCCTGCTCGACATCGATGATCTCGACGCTGACACCTTTCTCGGCGAGCACCAGACGCACGCGATGGGAATAGTGGTCGGCGGGGTCGGAGTAGCAGGTCAACCTGTTGGTCACCGCCATGGCGATCCTCCTCGCTTTTTGATTATTCAGAAACAGGAAAAATTGCCGGAGCAATTCTTTCGTAGCAGACGACTGACCCTAGGGTAGCCGTAAGAAATGGCAGGCTAGAAAAACCTGCGCGCCCCTCAGGGCGCGCAGGTTTGCTACAGCAGACGACTTAGTGAACGTCTTTCCAGTACTCACGCTTGAGCAGGTAGGCGAACACGAAGAAGAAGGCCAGGTACAGCAGCACGTAGGTACCGATGCGCTGGGACTTCAGCTTGACCGGGTTGGCCGAGTAGGCCAGGAAGGTCACCAGGTTCTTGATCTTCTCGTCGAACTCGGCCTCGCTCAGCTTGCCGGTGTTCGGCTCAATAGTGAGCTGATCGCAAGCTTCGTGAGTGATCGGCGCACCGGTCAGCGGGTCGAACTGCTTCTTGCCGTCGGTAACGACCTGAACCTGCTTGCAACCGATGACCTGATTGCCCTGCAGACCAACCAGCACGTTGGGCATACCGACGTTCGGAAACACCTTGTTGTTGGAGCCCAGCGGACGAGTCGGGTCGGCATAGAAAGTACGCAGGTAGGTGTACAGCCAGTCGTTGCCACGCACACGAGCGACCAGGGTCAGATCGGGCGGCGCTGCGCCGAACCAGGCCTTGGCATCGTCCGGCTTCATGCCGATCTTCATGTGGTCGCCGATCTTGGCGTCGTTGAACACCAGGTTGTCCAGCATGATTTCGTGCGGGATGCCGAGGTCATCGGCGACACGCTCGTAACGCTGGTACTGGGCCGAGTGGCAGCCCATGCAGTAGTTGGCGAAGGTACGCGCGCCGTCCTGCATGGCAGCCTTGTCGGTCAGGTCGATGTCGACCTTGTCCAATTGCACATCATGACCACCGGCGGCAAAGCTGAGGGCCGGCAGCGCAGCGAAAACAAATGCAGCAAAGAGCTTTTTCATCAGCCAGTCACCCTTTCCGGAACCGGTTTGGTCTTCTCCATCCTGGTGTAGAACGGCATCAGGATGAAGTACGCGAAGTACAGGAAGGTGCACACCTGCGACAGCAGGGTACGACCCGGGGTCGGCGCCAGCACACCCAGCACGCCCAGGATGACGAAGGAGATGCAGAACACCACCAGCCAGATCTTGCTCAGCCAACCCTTGTAGCGCATCGATTTGACCGGGCTACGATCGAGCCACGGCAGCACGAACAGCACGGCGATGGCAGCCCCCATGGCGATGACGCCCAGCAGCTTGTCCGGTACAGCACGCAGAATCGCGTAGAACGGGGTGAAGTACCAAACCGGCGCGATGTGCTCAGGGGTCTTGAACGGGTTGGCCGCTTCGAAGTTCGGCTTCTCGAGGAAGTAACCGCCCATTTCCGGGAAGAAGAACACCACGAAGCAGAACACGAACAGGAACACCACTACGCCGACGATGTCCTTCACGGTGTAGTACGGGTGGAACGCGATACCGTCCAGCGGTACGCCGTTCTCGTCCTTCAGCTTCTTGATGTCGACGCCGTCCGGGTTGTTCGAGCCGACTTCGTGCAGCGCCAGGATGTGCAGCACCACCAGGCCGAGCAGGACGATCGGCAGCGCGATCACGTGCAGGGCGAAGAAGCGGTTCAGGGTGATGCCGGAAATCAGGTAGTCACCACGGATCCACTGAGTCAGGTCGTCGCCGATGACCGGGATGGCACCGAACAGCGAGATGATCACCTGGGCGCCCCAGTAGGACATCTGGCCCCACGGCAGCAGGTAGCCCATGAAGGCTTCCGCCATCAGCACCAGGTAGATCAGCATGCCAAAGATCCACACCAGCTCGCGCGGCTTCTGATAGGAGCCGTAGAGCAGACCGCGGAACATGTGCAGATAGACCACCACGAAGAACGCCGAAGCGCCGGTGGAGTGCAGGTAACGCAGGATCCAGCCGTACTCGACGTCACGCATGATGTATTCGACGGAGGCGAAAGCGCCTTCAGCCGAAGGTTCGAAGCTCATGGTCAGCCAGATACCGGTAACGATCTGGTTGACCAGCACCAGCAGTGCCAGCGAGCCGAAGAAGTAGAAGAAGTTGAAGTTCTTCGGGGCGTAGTACTTGGAGAGATGGTCTTCCCACATCTTGGTGGCGGGGAAGCGCGCATCCACCCATTCCATGAACTTGCTCATTACGCGTTCTCCTGGTCCACACCGATGATGATCACATCATCCGTCTCGTAGGTGTGCGGCGGCACTGGCAGATTCAGCGGCGCAGGCTGGGCCTTGTACACGCGACCGGCGAGGTCGTAGCGCGAACCGTGGCAGGGGCAGAAATAGCCGCCAACCCAGTCCGGCCCCAGATCAGCCGGAGCCACTTCCGGGCGGAAGGACGGCGCGCAACCCAGGTGGGTGCACAGGCCTACCAGCACCAGCAGTTCCGGTTTGATCGAGCGGTTTTTCTTGTCCACGTACTCCGGCTGCACGGAATCAGCAGACTCGGGATCGGCGACGCTGCCTTCGATCTTGGTCAGGTTGGCCAGGATCTCCTCGGTACGGCGCACGATGAACACCGGCTGACCGCGCCACTCAGCAACCATCTGCTGACCTGCCTCGATCTTGCTGACGTTCACCTTCACCGGTGCACCGGCCGCCTTGGCCTTGGCACTGGGGAACCATGACCCCACGAACGGAGTCGCAGCACCTACCGCTCCTGCAGCACCCACCACGGAGGTGGCTGCAACCAGGAAGCGACGCCGGCCTGCATTCACGCCGTCATTGCTCATTCAGTCGTCTCCCATCAGCTTTGTGGCCTGTTGTTCAGGCCTCTACTAAGTAAAAATCGGGCCGCGCAAAAAATTCGCCAAATGGTAAAGAAAAGCCCCTTTTCTGACAAGGTAATTACCCCGCAAGAGAACGGCGAAAGCCTTGGCGCGTGCGGCTTGCACGTATGCGGCACGTTGTCGCAGCACTTTGCCACGCCCATAAAAAACGCCCAGCTCCGTAAGGAAACTGGGCGCTTTTTGGAAGCGTAGACGCGATTAACGCTTCGAGTACTGCGGACGCTTACGCGCTTTACGCAGACCGACTTTCTTACGCTCGACTTCACGGGCGTCGCGAGTGACGTAACCGGCTTTACGCAGCGGGCTGCGCAGGGTTTCGTCGTACTCGATCAGAGCGCGGGTGATGCCGTGACGAATGGCACCGGCCTGACCGCTGACACCACCACCGGCAACGGTGACGAAGATGTCGAACTTCTCGACGGTCTCGGTCAGCTCCAGCGGCTGACGCACGACCATGCGAGCGGTTTCGCGACCGAAGAAGGTATCCAGGTTGCGATTGTTGATCGAGATGTTACCAGTGCCCGGACGCAGGAAAACGCGCGCGGTTGCGGTCTTGCGACGGCCAGTGCCGTAGTTTTGAGTCGCCGACATAATGAACTATTCCGTTAAATCTTCAGTTCTTGGGGCTGCTGAGCGGTGTGCGGGTGAGCGGCACCCTTGTACACCTTCAGCTTACGGTACATGTCGCGACCCAGCGGGTTCTTCGGCAGCATGCCTTTGACCGCGGTCTCGATCACGCGCTCAGGAGCACGAGCGATCAGCTTCTCGAAGTTGATCTCTTTGATGCCGCCCGGGAAACCGGAGTGGGAGTAGTACTTCTTGTCGCTGGCCTTGGCACCAGTTACACGCACCTGCTCGGCATTGATCACGACGATGTAGTCGCCGGTGTCAACGTGCGGGGTGTACTCAGGCTTGTGCTTGCCACGCAGACGGCTCGCGATTTCGGTGGCCAGACGACCCAGGGTCTGACCAGCAGCATCAACGACGAACCAATCGCGTTTTACTGTTTCCGGTTTAGCAGTAAAAGTTTTCATTCTTTATAGCCTCAGGGGCCGCCCAGCAAAAAATAGACGGCGGATCTTACTGGATAGTGCGTACTTTGACAAGTCAAAGGCAGCCGCATACGGACGCTATCGGGGGCTCGGGTCAGCGCGTCCACAATACGGCAAGATTCTTCGGCAGGCGGCGCATCACTTCCACCGCAGAAAGAGGTGCCGGATTATCCTGATTGCGAAAAAAAATTCAACCTGCTTGTATGACTCTTTTACCCAAGGAGCACTTCATGGAATACCGCAAGCTAGGCCGAACCGGTCTCGAAGTCAGCGCACTGTGCCTGGGCACCATGACCTGGGGCGAGCAGAACAGCGAGAGCGAAGGCCATGCCCAGATCGAACGGGCCAAGGCCAGCGGCATCAACTTCATCGACACCGCCGAGATGTACCCGGTGCCTCCACGCGCCGAAACCTACAGCAGGACCGAGCAGATCATCGGTAGCTACTTCAAGCGGCAGGGCGACCGCGCCGACTGGATTCTGGCCAGCAAGATCGCCGGTCCCGGCAATGGCATCACGCACATCCGCGACGGCCAGCTCAAGTTCAATCGCCAGCACATCGTCGCCGCGCTGGATGCCAGCCTCAAGCGCCTGCAGACCGACTGGATCGACCTGTACCAACTGCACTGGCCGGAGCGCCCGACCAATTTCTTCGGCCAGCTCGGCTACAAGCACCAGGACACGGATTTCACGCCATTGGAAGAAACCCTGGAAGTGCTCGACGAACAGGTCAAGGCCGGCAAGATTCGCCACATCGGCCTGTCCAACGAAACGCCCTGGGGTACGATGAAATTCCTGCAACTGGCCGAGAGCCGCGGCTGGCCACGGGCGGTGTCGATCCAGAACCCCTACAACCTGCTCAACCGCAGCTTCGAAGTGGGTCTGGCGGAGGTGGCGATTCGCGAACAGTGCGGTCTGCTGGCCTATTCACCGCTGGCGTTCGGCATGCTCAGCGGCAAATACGAGGGCGGCGCCCGCCCGGCCGGTGCACGTATCAGCCTGTTCAGCCGCTTCGCCCGCTACACCAACCCGCAGGCCGAAGCAGCCTGTTCGCGCTACGTCGCCCTGGCCCGCGAACACGGCCTGGATCCGGCGCAAATGGCCCTGGCCTTCGTCACCGCGCAGCCCTTCGTGACCAGCAACATCATCGGGGCCACCAGCCTGGAGCAGCTGGACAGCAACCTGGCCAGCGCCGAGCTGAAGCTGTCCGAGGAAGTGCTCGCCGGCATCGAGGCGATTCACAAGGGCCAACCCAACCCGGCCCCTTAAAAGAGTGACGGCTGATCGTTCCTGGTATCGCGTCGCGAGGCCAGGCGATCGGCCAGTCGGGTCGGCTCGGGAAGGCGGTGACGCCTGACGCACGCCATGACCAGCGCCGGCGCTCGCTCGAGACTGACCCGATTGCCCGGAGAGACGATCAGCGGCCGCACGCGATCCTTGCTGCGCAGCACCCAGCCGATTCGCTCGCCCTTCCTGCTTAGCAGCTCGACGCATGCACCCCGCGCCTCACCCAGCTCGGCGTGATGCCCCGTAAGAATCTTCTTGGCCACGCCAATGGTCGGCAAGCCGCTGACCACGCCCAGGTGCGCGGCAATACCCAAGCCGCGCGGGTGGGCGATACCGTGCCCGTCGACGAAGACCAGATCCGGCTCCTGCGGCAGATCAGCCAAGGCTCGAAGCAAGGCGGGCAATTCGCGAAAGGACAGCAGCCCCGGCACATAGGGCATGCTGGTGGGAATGCGTGCCACGCATTCGGCTAGCGGCTGCAGCGTATCGGCATCCAGCAGCACTGCGGCAGCGCGCGTGATGGCGCCGCCTTCCTCGAAGCCGACATCCACGCCCGCCAAGCGCCTTAGCGGCGGATAATCATCCTCCAGTCGTACTTGCCGGGCCAGGTGCGTCTGCAGTTCGCGGGCGGCCGCCGGGCTGCCGTCCCAATCCGCGAACGGGGTGGCAGCCAGATCGCTCAATCGGGTCATGAGGCTCTCCAGGCATTTCTGCCTTGGAGCCGCGGGGCGACGCCTGAGTTCGCCCCGTGAACCACTCCCCCATTACACCAACGAGCGGGAAATGATCTCCTTCATGATCTCGTTGGTACCGGCATAGATGCGCTGCACACGTGCATCGGCCCAGGCTCGTGCGATCGGATACTCCCACATGAAGCCGTAGCCGCCGTGCAACTGTACGCACTCATCAAGCACCTTGCACTGCAGATCGGTGGTCCAGTACTTGAGCATCGCCGCAGTCGGCACATCGAGTTTGCCCTTGAGATGCAGCTCCAGACAGCGGTCGATGAACACCCGCCCAACCTGGATTTCGGTGGCCATCTCGGCGAGCTTGAAGCGGGTGTTCTGGAAATCCGCCACGGCCTTGCCGAATGCCTTGCGCTCCCGGGTGTAGTCCAGCGTCCACTTCAGCGCCGCCTCGGCCGAAGCCAGGGCGCCGATGCCGACGGTCAGACGCTCCTGCGGCAGCTCCTGCATCAGGTAGGCGAAGCCCATGCCGGCCTGGCCCAGCAGGTTTTCCTTGGGTACGCGCACATCCTGGAAGAACAGCTCGGAGGTGTCCTGCGCTTTCATGCCCACCTTCTCCAGGCGCTTGCCCTTGGAGAAGCCCGGCGTGTTGGCCTCCACCAGGAACAGGCTGGTGCCCTTGGCACCGGCCTTGGGGTCGGTCTTGGCAACGACGATCACCAGATCGGCCAGCCAGCCGTTGGTGATGAAGGTCTTCGAGCCATTGATCACGTATTCGTCGCCATCGAGCACGGCAGTGGTCTTCACGCCCTGCAGGTCGGAGCCGGCGCCCGGCTCGGTCATGGCGATGGCGGTGACCATCTCGCCGCTCACCAGCTTGGGCAGGTAGTGCTGTTTCTGCGCCTCGCTGCCGTAATGCAGGATGTAGGGCGCGACGATATCCGAGTGCAGCGAGAAACCGATGCCGGTCAGCCCCAGGCGACCGATCTCCTCGATCACCACGGTGCTGTAGAGGAAGTCGGCAGCCATGCCGCCGTATTCTTCGGGGATATGCGAGCAGAGCATGCCGGCCTCGCCCGCCTTGTTCCACAGCGCCCGATCGATATGGCCGTCCTTCTCCCACTGATGGTGATGAGGCACCGCTTCCTGCTCGAGAAACTTGCGCACGCTGTCACGAAACAGTTCATGGTCGGAGCTGAATAGGGTTCTGGGGATCATGGCGCTACCTGTGGTCATCGAGGGTTCAGCGCTCGACTTTAGCCAAGCAAACGCTTGCTTACACTGGACACAAGCGCCAAAAAATAAGACGATCCAGCCGCCTAGTGACCACTTAGCCTTTATAAAAACAACATATGGTTAATCATCAGTCAGGCGCCTTGCGGCGCGTCAGCATTCTCGCCACCGACGGCGTTTTCGCTTCCACCCTCATGCAGGCCAAGGATTTTTTCCACATGGCCGGCATCCGTTACGCCAGGCAGCAGGGCCTTGGCGATCAACCCCCGTTCGAGATTCGGCTGGTCAGCCCCGACGGCCACCCGGTGAAAAGCTTCAGCAACGTCCGCGTCCCGGTCGATGGCGGCCTGGAAACCTGCGACGTGATCATCCTGCCGGCCTTCTGGGACGACTTCGATGCGCTCAGCCGTCGTTATCCGCAGGTGCTGGACTGGCTCAGGCTCCAGCATGCCGGCGGTACCGCGATCTGCGGGGAGGCCAGCGGGGTGTTCTGGATGGCCGAAGCCGGCCTGCTCGACGGCAAGGAAGCAACCACCTACTGGCGCTTCTTCCGCGAGTTCGCCGAGCGCTTCCCCAAGGTTCTGCTCAATCAGGACAAGCACCTGTCCGATGCCGACAACCTGTATTGCGCTGGCGGCGTCACCTCGGCCTGCGATCTGTACATCTACCTGATCGAGCGTTACTGCGGCGCAGGCGTGGCACAGGGTGTGGCACGCGACATTCTCTACGAGGTGCAGCGCAGCTATACGCCGGGGCGCATCGGTTTCGGCGGGCAGAAACTGCATCAGGACGTCACCGTGCTGCAGATCCAGCATTGGCTGGAGGAGCACTACGCCAACAAGTTCCGCTTCGAGGACGTGGCCCGCGAACACGGCATGAGCATTCGCAACTTCATGCGCCGCTTCCAGGGCGCCACCGGCGACAAACCCCTGCACTACCTGCAGCGCCTGCGCATCGAAACCGCCAAGAGCCTGCTCTCCTCCACGCGCAAGAGCATCAAGACCATCAGCTACGAGGTCGGTTACGACGACGCCAGCTTCTTTGCCCGCCTGTTCCGCCAGCATACCGAGCTGTCGCCGAACCAGTATCGCCGGCAATTTCAGCAGAAGGACCCGCAGAACTGAGCACCTCGAACCATAGGGCGGCAAAGCGCCAGCCCGCCCTTGGTTAGGTTGGCGCGCCGCAGCAGCGCCCTATGATCGACGGTGAACATAACAACAACAGGTTCACCGCCATGCGTCGTTTATTGATTGCCCTGCTTGCCACCTGCAGCCTCAGCGCTGCGGCGGCCGATAACTGGAAATCCTTCCCGCTCGACCAGAGCGCCTACGACTACAGCGGCGACAAGCTGCGCCAGGCCTGGCCGCAACTGACCCGCGGCTTCGGCGATTACCCCTTCCCCGACGCCGACTGGGTGGTGAACATGGCCACCCGGCATCCGCAGGCCCTGGAAAAGACTGTGGCCGCCGGCACCGGCTTTAGCGGCAAACCGGAAGAAGCCGAGGCCTATGCGCAGAAACTGCAGGAAGTCTGGCGCCTGATGTTCCGCGGTGATTTCGCCCAGGCCAAGGAACAGGGCATGGCGCTGGGCATCGGCGGACAGATACCGGCGATGTTCGCCCAGGTCGTCTACGCCATGTTCCTGGTGCCGGACCAGGCCGAGAAACATCGCCTGCTGGAGGAAGTGATCGCCTACACCGACGAGGCCGGCGATCTGGTGCAAGCCGATGCCGTCGCCCAGTTCGGCCGCGTCTATGCCAAGGCGCGCCTTGGCGAGGAGCTCTCCGTGCCGGTGGTGCTCAAGCGCGGCTACACCTCGCAGATTCCCCAGGAGCTGGACGCCCTGCTCGCCAAGCAGCCCAGGCAGCCGTTCGCCCTGGCGCTGTACGGCGGATACGAAGCCGGCGTGATCCGCAAGGTCGGCAAGCTGGTCGGCAAGATGACTTACGGCGTTAGCGCCGACAAGATGGAAACCTACTTCCAGCGCAGCTTCCAGGCTCGCGACGACCTGCCCATCGGCCACTACGAATACGCCAACGCGCTGACCTACGTGTATGGCGACGATGAAGAACAGAAGGTCATCGAGCACCTCGAGCGCGCCGTGGCGATCAAGCCGATCAGCGCCATGGAGGCCCTGGAAGTGGCCCACGCGCAGAAGCTGCTGACCCAGTATCAGCAGAAGCTGGCGAAGAACTGAACGCCACTGAACGCAACCAGCCGGCCATCAACGAAAAAGGCGACCTTGTGGGTCGCCTTTTTCGTATCGCTGAACCTCAGGGCCGGTGTGGGCGCGAGAGGAACTCGTGCGATTGCATCTCCAGCAGACGACTCAGCGTACGCTGGAACTCGAAGCTCAGACGGCCGCCGGTATAGAGATCCTTGAGCTCCACCTCGGCAGAGATGATCAGCTTGACGTTGCGGTCGTAGAACTCGTCCACCAGATTGATGAAGCGCCGCGCCATGTCGTCCTTGGCTACGCCCATCTGCTCGACGTTGGCCAGGATCACCGCGTGGAAGATCTTGCCAAGCTCGATGTAGTCGTTCTGGCTACGCGGGCCATCGCAGAGTTCGCGGAATTCGAACCAGGCCACGTCTTCGCACACGCGCACGGCATTGATCGCGCGGTTCTCGATCATCAGCGCCTCGTTCTCCACCATATGGGTGCAGTCCGGCAGCAGACTCTGGAAGCTCTTGCGCAGGCTCTCTTCCGTGGACGGCCCGAGCGGGAAATGGAACAGCTCGGCCTGCTCCAGCGCACGCAGGCGATAGTCGACGCCGCTGTCGACGTTGACGATATCGGTGTGCTCCTTGAGCAGGGCGATGGCCGGCAGGAAACGCGCACGCTGCAGGCCGTCCTTGTACAGGCCGTCCGGCACGATGTTGGAGGTGGCGACCAGCGACACACCGTTCTTGAACAGTTCTTCGAGCAGCGTGGCGAGGATCATGGCATCGGTGATATCGCTGACGAAGAACTCGTCGAAGCAGATCACCCGCGCCTCGTCGGCGAAGCGCTTGCCAATGATGGTCAGCGGATTCTTCTCGCCCTTGAGGGTCTTCATTTCCTCGTGCACACGCTTCATGAAGCGGTGGAAGTGGGTGCGCATCTTCTGCTCGAACGGCAGCGCATCGAAGAAGGTGTCGACCAGATAGGTCTTGCCGCGCCCGACGCCCCCCCAGAAGTACAGGCCCTTGACCGGCCCTTGCGGCTTCTTGCCGAACAGCTTGCCCATCAGCCCGGACTTGCCCTGGTCGCGCGCGATCAGATCGTCGTACAGACGCTGCAGGTGGCGGACGGCATTTTCCTGGGCCGCATCATGGAAGAAGTCGGGCCGCTTGAGGTCGGCCTGATAACGCTCTAAGGGGGTCATGATTCGTTAGCCGGGCAAGTAAAAACGGGGGCGTCACTTTAGCGACGCCCCCGTTTGTTGGCAATCATGGCCGTAGCCCGGATGCAATCCGGGCTACTTCACTCCTGCGGGGCCAATGCCTCACGCAGGCGGGCGATGGCAGCTTCCACGGCCTGACCATCGGCGAATTCGGGGCTGCTGGCCACGTTCTCGCCGTCGATCCACACCGAGAACGCCAGACCTTCGGCACGCACGTCCAGCGCTTCGCCAGATTGCAAACGCTTGTTGACCATACCCGCCGACTTGCCATCGGCGAAGGATTTCGACAGCAGCAGTTGCTCGCCATCGGCATCCAGCAGACGGAAGCGGAAGCTGCCGTCGTCATCACGGAAGCTGACGAAGCGCGCGCTCTTGCTGGCTTTCTTCTTCTCGCCGGCCGTCACCTGCACCTGCTCACGGAACGAGCGCAGGCCGACCGCCTCACGCAGTTCGCCGAGGAACGGCGTGGCGATCCTGCGCGCCTTGGCGGCGCCCGCGAGGAGAATGTCTTCCAGATCAACCGGCTTGGCGATCAGCGCGTTGTAGCGCTCGCGCGCCTCGCCCAGGGTGTCTTCCAGCAACTGATACAGGCGATTCTTCGCCTCGCCCCAGGCCAGTCCGCCCTCCAGGTCGGCACGGAACTCGGCCTGTTGCGACTGGCTGGCGAAGGCCTGGTACAGGGTGAACAGGTGCGAACCTTCGGCGTCCTTGGGTTCCCCCGGCAGCCTGGAGTCGGTGACGATGCGCGCCACAGCGTCCTTGAGCTGCTTGGCGGTGCCGAACAGCGGGATGGTGTTGTCGTAGCTCTTGCTCATCTTGCGTCCATCGAGGCCTGGCAGCGTCGCCACTTCCTCCTCGATCACCACCTCGGGCAGCACGAACAGGTCCTTGCCCTTGCCGAACAGGTGGTTGAAACGCTGGCCGATGTCGCGAGCCATTTCCACGTGCTGGATCTGATCACGACCGACCGGCACCTTCTGCGCGTTGAACATCAGGATGTCCGCCGCCATCAGCACCGGGTAGCTGAACAGGCCCATGGTCACGCCGGCATCCGGGTCTTCACCGGCTTCGACGTTCTTGTCCACCGAAGCCTTGTAGGCGTGGGCGCGGTTGAGCAGGCCCTTGCCGGCGACGCAGGTCAGCAGCCAGCACAGCTCGGGAATTTCGGGAATATCGGACTGGCGGTAGAAGGTCGCCTTGTCGGTATCCAGGCCCAGGGCCAGCCAGGTCGCGGCGATCTCCAGACGCGAGCGCTGAATGCGCGCCGGGTCGTCGCACTTGATCAGTGCGTGGTAGTCGGCGAGAAAGTAGAAGGAGTCCATCTGCGGATCGCGACTGGCAGCGATGGCCGGACGAATGGCGCCGGCATAGTTGCCCAGGTGCGGCGTGCCGGTGGTGGTGATACCGGTGAGGATACGGGTGGTCATGACGTTCGCTTATCAATGGCTGAAAGACTTAGAACCTGTTCACGATCTGCTGCGCGTCGGCCATGCTGCGTTGAAACCAGCCTCAAAATGCTCATTTACGACTAGTAAACTGCGCTTTTTCGCCTGGTTTCGCCTTGCCTGGCTCTAGCTCGCGAGATCGTGAACAGGTTCTTACAGGCGAGGCAACAGCAGATCCTTCAGATCCGTCAGCTTGCCGTGAAAAAAGTGACCGCATTCTGCCACTTTCAACAGTTCATGGGCACGCCCGAGGTTGGCCGACCAGTCGTAGACTGCCTGCGGCTCGACCACCTCGTCAGCGTCAGGCTGGATCACCACCAGCGGGCACTGGCTGGCGGGCGGTGTATCGGCCGTCAGCCGGTGTACGGCGGGAGCGACCATGAACAGCTTGCTCGGCACTCGGCCTTGCGCTTCAAGACGAGCACCCAGCGCAGCTGCCACGAAGCCGCCAAAGGAAAAGCCCAACAGCGTAACGGGCAGATTCGGATACTCTTCCTGCAGCCAGGCGGCAACGGCCTCGGCGTCGTCCACTTCGCCGGTCCCCATATCGTGGCTGCCGGCACTGGCGCCAACACCGCGATAATTGAAACGCAATGTGTGATATCCGCAGTCACGCGCGGTACGCTGCAACGTGGACACCACCTTGTTGAGCATGGTGCCACCCTGCACGGGGTTGGGATGACAGACCAGCGCCACACCCTGGGCGTCCGCCACCTCCAGCAGAAGGGCTTCGAGTTGGCCCACCGGGCCCTGGATGAAAAGAGGGGTTTCGCGACTGAGCAACACTGAACTCCGTGACCCCGCAACGGGTCGACTCGTCTAGCAAACTGCCTGTGCGGCAAATGAACCTGTTCAGCGCCTCGAGCGCTCGCGCAATGCAAGGCGAAAACAGGAGAGGAAGCGGAGTGTACTGTTGTACATGAGCATTCCGAACCTGTTTTTAACGCAGCAGTGCCGACGCACAGTAGACTCTGAGCAGGTTCTGGTCGTATACAGCACAGGCTCAAGCCGCTAACGTAAAGCAAAGCCGTTTTGAGAGGAAGGACTCGTGGAACAGACCGTTACAGCCTGGTTGATACCCGCTCTGACCCTGGTGGTCGGCATCGCCGTGGGCTTTGTGCTCGCCCGCCTGGCCCCCAATGCTGCACCGGGCCGTACGCAGCGGCAGATGGATGAAATGCAGGCGCGCTTCGAGGCCTACCAAAATGAAGTGGTCACCCACTTCAACACCACCGCCAGCCTGGTGAAGAAGCTCACCCAGAGCTACCAGGACGTGCAGGAACATCTGTCCGACGGCGCCAACCGCCTGGCTCTGGACGAGCTGACCCGTCAGCGTCTGCTGGCGACCCTGAACAGCACCGAAGCCGGCGAGAAGCGCGAGCGCCTGACTCCGCCGAAGAACTACGAAATGCCCAAGGACTATGCGCCGAAGAGCGACGGTCCCGGCATGCTGGACGAGAGCTACGGGTTGAAGAAGTAACCCATCAGCCAGAAACACCGAGCCCCGCCAGTGCGGGGCTTTTTATTGGGTAGGAGCGGTCGAGCTCGATCAGTCCCCTCGCCCCTCCGGGGAGAGGGTTAGGGCGGGCCGCGTTCGGAGAGGGGGGAAACTGGCAGTTTTGCGGTGTCTTCTGCCCTCTCCCCCAGCCCCTCTCCCATAAATGGGAGAGGGGAGCCAAACGTGTGCAACCTTAAGTGACCAGCATTACGGTCATTGCGGGGCTTTTTATTGGGCGGTTGCGGGCTACGCGGGGCGGTAGGGCGAATTCATTCGCGATCATCGTGAGCCCAAATCGCGAATGAAGTCGCTCCTACAAAAGGCAACCCCCACAAACGACGAGCCCCGCTACTAGGCAGGGCTCGTTGCAATGCGCGTATTTAGAGCGCGCCGCGGCTACGCAGCAGATCCAGCACCGCCTTGACGCCCTCCTCGACCGACTGCGTCTGGGTGTCGATCACCAGATCGGCATCCAGCGGCACGTCGTAGGGGAAGCCTTCGCCGGGAATATTGTCGCCACCGGCAGCATACAGTCCCTGCGGGTCGCGCTCGGCGCAGATCTGCGGCGAAGCCTGGACGTAGACGGTGACCAGGCGCTCACTGCCGATCAGCGCCTTGGCCTGTTCACGACCTTCGGCATCCGGGGCGACGAAGGCGGCCAGGGCGATCAGCCCGGCTTCGTTGAACTGGCGCGCCACATGCGCGGCGCGGCGCCAGTTCTCGGCGCGGCCGGCGCGGTCCTGCGGCAGGCCCTTGTTCAGGTCATGGCGCAGGTTCTGCCCGTCGAGCACGTATACCGCACGGCCCATATCGAACAGCTTGCGCTCCACGGCATAGGCCAGGGTGCTCTTGCCGGCGCCGGACAGGCCGCTGAACAGCACGGTGGCCGGCTGCTGACCAAAGCGCGAAGCACGCTCCTCGGTCGACACGTGGGCCAGACGACCATGCTGACCGCCGCCATGAGCGACCGGGTCGGCGATGATCATGCCAGCGCCGACGGTGCCATTGGTCAGGCGGTCGATGACGATAAAGGCACCGGTGGTGCGGTTGTACTCGTAGCCATCCAGCGCAATCGGCGCATCCAGGGCGATCTTGACCCGGCCGATCTCGTTGAGTTTCAGCTCGCTGGCCGCACCCTGCTCCAGGGTGTTCACGTCGATACGGTGCACGATGCTCGGGATCGAGCCCGGTACATAGCTGGTCGCACGTTTGATGTCGTATTTCTTGCCCGGCAGCATCGGCTCTTCGCCCATCCACACCAGCATGGCCTCGAAGCCGTCGGTCACCTGCGGACGATTATCGGCGTGCACCAGCATGTCGCCGCGCGACACATCGATCTCGTCTTCCAGGGTCAGGGTGATGGCCTGGCCCGGGCCGGCATGCTCCAGCTCGCCCTCGAAGGTGACGATGGACTTGACCTTGCTGGTCTTGCCCGAAGGCAGCGCCATGACCTCGTCGCCCTTGCGCACGATGCCGCTGGCCAGGGTACCGGCGAAACCACGGAAGTTCAGGTTGGGGCGGTTGACGTACTGCACCGGGAAACGCAGGTCGTCGAAGTTGCGATCGCCCGCCACCTCCACGGTCTCGAGAATCTCCATCAGCGACTGCCCGGTGTACCAGGGCGAGCGCTCGGACTTGTTGACCACATTGTCGCCCTTGAGCGCCGACATCGGCACGAACTCGAGGGTGGTCGGGCGCAGGCTGATCTTGTCGGCGAAGGCCAGGTAGTCGGCCTTGATCTGCTCGAACACACCCTGATCGAAGTCCTTGAGGTCCATCTTGTTGACCGCGACGACGATATGCTTGATACCCAGCAGCGAGGCGATGAAGCTGTGGCGCTTGGTCTGGGTCTGCACACCGTAACGGGCGTCGATCAGGATGATCGCCAGGTCGCAGGTGGATGCGCCGGTGGCCATGTTGCGGGTGTACTGCTCATGGCCGGGGGTGTCGGCGATGATGAACTTGCGCTTGGCGGTGCTGAAGTAGCGGTAGGCCACGTCGATGGTGATGCCCTGCTCGCGCTCGGCCTGCAGGCCGTCGACCAGCAGTGCCAGATCGACATCATCGCCGGTGGTGCCGACCTTCTTGGAATCCTTGGTGATGGCTTCCAGGTGATCTTCGTAAATCATCTTGGAGTCGTGCAGCAGGCGCCCGATCAGGGTGCTCTTGCCGTCGTCGACGTTGCCGCAGGTGAGGAAGCGCAGCAGCTCCTTACGTTCGTGCTGGGCCAGGTAGGCGAGGATGTCCTCGCTGATCAAATCAGACTGGTGACTCATGATGAGAAATCCTTAGAAGTAGCCCTGGCGTTTCTTTTCTTCCATCGAACCGGCGGCGTCGTGGTCGATGACCCGGCCCTGGCGTTCGCTGGTCTTGGTCAGGAGCATTTCCTGGATGATGTCCGGCAGGGTCGCCGCGGTGGACTCCACCGCGCCGGTCAGCGGGTAGCAGCCCAAGGTACGGAAGCGCACCATCTTCTTGTGGATGTTGGCCTTCTGCTCGGGCGTCAGATAGTTGAGGATGCGCTCGTCATCGATCATCACCAGCGTGCCGTTGAGCTCCACGACTTCGCGCTCTGCGGCGAAGTACAGCGGCACGATCGGGATCTGCTCCAAGTAGATGTATTGCCAGATGTCCAGCTCGGTCCAGTTCGACAGCGGGAAAACGCGGATCGACTCGCCCTTCTTGACCTTGCCGTTGTACACGTTCCACAGCTCGGGGCGCTGGTTCTTCGGGTCCCAGCGGTGCTTGCTGTCGCGGAAAGAGTACACGCGCTCCTTGGCACGCGACTTCTCTTCATCGCGGCGCGCGCCACCGAAGGCAGCGTCGAAGCCGTACTTGTCCAGCGCCTGCTTGAGGCCCTCGGTCTTCATCACGTCGGTGTGCTTGGCACTGCCATAGGTGAAGGGGTTCATGTCCTGCGCCACACCATCGGGGTTGATGTGGGTGATCAGCTCCAGTCCCATCTCGCTGACCATCTTCTCGCGGAAGCGGTACATCTCCTGGAATTTCCAGCGAGTATCGACGTGCAGGACCGGGAACGGCAGCTTGCCAGGGAAGAACGCTTTGCGGGCCAGATGCAGCATCACGGCTGAATCCTTGCCGATGGAATAGAGCATCACCGGGTTGTCGAATTCGGCGGCCACTTCACGAATGATGTGGATGCTTTCCGCCTCCAGCTGCTTCAGATGGGTCAATTTGTCGAGCATGGCTACTCACGGTTTGCTGTTATGGGGCCGGCGGGCCGTGGACGAGCGCGCACTCTACCACAGCGTCTGCTTATACTCAGGGCGCCGGTTAGACCGAAAAGATCTAGCGTTATAGCTGCAGGAAAGCCCGTATCAGACCGGATTCGGACAGTCGATAAACAGGTGTTCGAGGGCGAAACGCCGCGCCAGATAATCACCCAGCGCCTGCACGCCATAGCGCTCGGTGGCGTGATGGCCGGCGGCGATGAAGCTCACGCCGTTCTCCTGTGCGCTGTGGAACGTCTGCTCCGAGGCTTCACCGGTCAGGTACAGATCGACACCGGCGGCGATCGCCTGATCGATATAGCCCTGCCCGCCCCCCGTGCACCAGCCGACCCGGCGGATCAGGCCTTCGCCTTCCACCAGCAGCGGCTCGCGCCCCAGCACCTGCTGCACATGACGGGCGAAATCGACAGCGCTCATCGGTTCCTCCAGTGAGCCCACGAGGCCCACGGTGCGCGGATTGTCCGGCTCCAGCGGGCCCTCTACGACGATGCCAAGCTGACGGGCGAGCTGCACGTTGTTGCCCACTTCGGGGTGCACGTCCAAGGGCAGGTGATAGGCCAGCAGGCTGATGTCATGAGCCAGCAGCGCTTTCAGACGACGCTGCTTCATACCGGTGACACAGGGGTTCTCGCCCTTCCAGAAATAGCCGTGATGGACCAGCAGCACATCGGCCTCGGCGGCGATGGCGGCCTCGATCAGCGCCTGGCTGGCGGTCACGCCACTGACGATGCGACTGACCTGCGGGCGCCCCTCGACCTGCAGGCCATTGGGGCAATAATCGCTGATGCGCGACGCATTCAGAAAAGCGTCAGCTTCTTCCACTAGCGTGGACAGGGCAATGGCCATGAAGATTCCTCTCAAGCTGTTGCGGGCCGCTGCCTAAACGGCGAGCACCTCACTATAATTCGCCACCTTAAGGGCCGCATTTGGCCCCCGCAACCCTCAGGATTGTCTCGATGCCCCAGGCACTGCGTTTTCTCGGTTGGCCCCTGCTGGTCGGTGTGTTGCTCGCACTGCTGCTGATCCAGCGCTACCCGCAATGGGTAGGGCTGCCAAGCCAGGACGTGAAGCTGGTGCAGGCGCCCATCTACAGCCGCCTGCAGGAAGGCCCGGTGTCCTACGCCGAGGCTGTCGATACCGCCTCGCCGGCAGTGGCCAACCTGTACACCACCAAGCTGGTGAGCAAACCGGCTCATCCGCTGTTCGAAGACCCGACGTTCCGCCGCTTCTTCGGCGACAACCTGCCACGTCAGCAGCGCATGGAGTCCAGCCTCGGCTCGGCGGTACTGATGAGCAAGGAAGGCTATCTGCTGACCAACAATCATGTGGTCAGCGGCGCCGATCAGATCGTTGTGGCGCTCAAGGATGGCCGCGAAACCCTGGCCCGAGTGATCGGCAACGACCCGGAAACCGACCTGGCAGTCTTGAAGATCGACCTGCCCAATCTGCAGGCCATCACCCTGGGTCGCTCCGACAGCATTCGCATCGGCGACGTTACCCTGGCCATCGGCAACCCCTTCGGTGTCGGCCAAACCGTGACCATGGGCATCATCAGCGCCACCGGGCGCAACCAGCTGGGTCTCAACACCTACGAAGACTTCATCCAGACCGACGCGGCCATCAACCCGGGCAACTCCGGCGGCGCGCTGGTCGATGCGCACGGCAACCTGGTGGGCATCAACACCGCGATCTTTTCCAAGTCCGGGGGCTCGCAGGGTATCGGTTTCGCCATCCCGGTAAAGCTGGCCATGGAAGTGATGCGCGCCATCATCGAGCACGGCCAGGTCATCCGCGGCTACCTGGGGGTCGAGGTGCAGCCGCTGACGCCGGAACTGGCCGAGTCCTTCGGTCTCGATGGCCGCCCCGGCATCGTGGTCGCGGGCGTTTACCGTGACGGCCCGGCGCAGAAGGCTGGCCTGCAACCGGGCGACCTGATCCTCAGCATCGATGGGGAGCCGGCCAGCGACGGCCGCCGCTCGATGAACCAGGTGGCGCGCACCAAGCCGGGCGACAAGATCCGCATCGAGGTGATGCGCAACGGCAAGCCGCTAACGCTGACAGCAGAAATCGGCATTCGCCCTCCCGTCAACGGAAACTGATCATCCAGCATTTTCATCTGGGAACTTTTCTCGATTGAGGTTATTGTTACGTTATTACATCAACAACAATCGATTGGAGTCTCCCCTTGCGCGCCACCACCGTCCTGCTTGCCGGCAGCCTACTAACCCCTTGCGTCGTTGCCGCCGAATCACCTGCTCAGTTGGCTGACAGCATCATCAGCGCTCCCAGTGAACAGGCCGACGGGCCGGTGCAGGGCTACCGCGCCAAACGCTCGGCCAGCGCCACCCGCACCGACACGCCGATCGACGAAATCCCCCAGGCCATCAGCGTAGTGCCCGCGCAGGTGCTGGAAGATCTTGGCAGCAGCCGTATCGACCGCGCCTTGGACTTCGCCGGCGGCGTGTCGCGGCAGAACAACTTCGGCGGCCTGACCTTCCTCAACTACAGCGTGCGCGGCTTCACCACTGGCGAGCTGTACCGCAACGGCTTCGCCATCAACCGTGGCAGCTACAGCTCACCGGACGCCTCGGCCATCGAGCGCCTGGAAGTGCTCAAGGGCCCGGCCGCCGCTCTGTATGGCCGCGGCGATCCGGGCGGCCTGGTCAATATCGTCACCAAGCGCCCACAACAGGAGGCCTTCACCCAGTTCAAGGCCAGTGCCGGACGCTGGGATCGCTACCGCAGCAGCCTCGACGTCAACACGCCGCTGAACGACGAGGGCACGCTGCTCTCGCGCGTCAACCTGGCGGTGGAGGACAACGGCAGCTTCCGCGATCACGTCGGCAATCAGCGGCAGATCGTCAACCCGAGCCTGAGCTGGCAGCTGTCGCCGGACACCCTGCTGATGATCGACAGTGAGTTCTCGCGCACCGATTCGGTGTTCGACCGCGGCATTCCCGCCGTCGACGGCAAGATGGGGGCGGTCAAGCGCTCGACCTTCCTCGGCGAACCCGACGACGGCAAGATCCGCAACGACAACCAGTTGCTGCAGGTCAGTCTCGAGCATTATCTGAGCGATGCCTGGAAGCTGCGCCTGGCCAGCCACTACAGCCAGGGCACGCTGGACGGCAACAGCTCCGAGCCGTCGCGGCTGATCGGCGATCAGGTCACACGCTTTTACCGCGAGCGCAGTTTCGAATGGAACGACAGCATCACTCAGGCCGAACTGCACGGCCAGTTCGACCTGGCCGGCTGGCAGCACCAGACGCTACTGGGCCTGGAGTACGAGAACTACCGTAACAGCCAGAAGTACCCGCAGAGCGTCACCGGCCTGGGCTACGGCCAGAACATCTACAACCCGGTCTATGGCCAGCCCAAGCCGCCTATCGTCAATCCCAACGACTTTCACGAGCACACGGAAAGCTACGCCCTCAACCTGCAGGACCAGATCACCTTCAGCGAGCGCTGGAGCGGCCTGCTCGGCGTGCGCCTGGAGCGTTTCGAGCAGACGGCACTGAACCGCAGCACGCGGGTCAGCAACGAACAGACCAAGGAAGTCGCTACCCCGCGCGCTGGCGTGCTCTACCAGCTGACGCCGGAAGTCGGCGTGTTCGCCAACGCCTCCATGTCGTTCAAGCCCAACGCCATCGGTGCCCAGGGCCAGGTGTTCAAACCGGAAAAAGGCCTCGGCTACGAGACCGGCCTCAAGCTCGACCTGTTCGAGAGCCGCCTCGGCGCGACCGTGGCACTGTTCCATATCGACAAGGAAAACGTGCTGACCGCCGACCCGAACAACCCCGGCGACAGCATCGCCGCCGGCAAGGCCCGCAGCCAGGGCCTGGACCTGCAGGTCAGCGGTCAGATCACCGATGCCTTACGAGTGATAGGTGCTTACGCCTACATCGACGCCGAAGTGACCAAGGACAACAGCATCCCCGAAGGCAGCGACCTGCTCGGCATCGCCCGCAACAGCGCCAGCCTGATGGGCGTCTACCAGTTCCAGGGCGGCTCGCTGCAGGGCTCGGAGCTCGGTGCCGCGGTCAACTACGTCGGCGACCGCTCCGGGCAGACCGGCAGCAACTTCGAGCTGCCGGCCTACACCACGGTCGATCTGCTGGCCCGCTGGCAGGCCACCAAAGACCTGAACCTGGGCCTGAACCTCAACAACCTGTTCGATCGCAAGTACTACGAGCGCTCGTTCAACAACGTCTGGGTAATGCCCGGCGATCCCCGTAACCTCAGCGTCAGCCTGACCCTCAACCTGTGAATTGGAGATATTCATGCGCATTCCCGCCTGCCTGCTGCTCGCCGGCCTGTTCGCCAGCAGTAGCGTTCTCGCCCACGGCCTGTGGACCGAGGAGCGACGTGGCAACATCGAAGTGGTCTATGGCCACGGCGCCGAAGACAACGCCTTCAAGCCGGAGAAGATCAGCGGTGCCTGGGCCTATGACGCCGCCGGCAAGATGATTCCGGTGACCGTCGAGCGCCTGGCCGACCATGCCCGCCTGCAACCCTTGAAGAAACCCGCGGTACTCGGTGTCGCGCTGGACAACGGCGCCTGGTCGAAAACCCCGGACGGCCAGTGGATCAACCAGGGCCGCAGCCAGGTACCTGATTCCACCGAGTCCTTGCATACCTTCAAGTACAGCCTGGCGATCCATGCCGAAGGCGCCAAGCTGCCCGATCTCAGGGCGCTGAAACTGGTCATCGTTCCAGAGGTCGACCCGCTCAAGGTCGGCCCTGGCAAGCCCCTGCCGGTGCGTGTGCTGGTAGATGGCAAGCCGATGAAGGGAGTCGAATTGATCGGTGACTACCGCAGTGCTCCGCATCAGGTCAGCGCGGTAACCGATGCCGAGGGCCGTGCACAGGTCATGGTGCGTAACGAGGGGCTGAATATCATCAGCGCCGAAGTGAGCCTGCCGGTGGAGAACGATGCCGATATCGAGACCCGCGGCCTGTTCACCTCGCTGACCTTCCTCGGTGAACCGCATCACGAGTGACGCCCACGGAAAGCGCGTATGAAAAAGCCGGTAGCGCGTGAGCGGTACCGGCTTATTTCGAACTGCCCGGATTACAGGTTTTGCAGGGCGCCCAGCAAGGCCTGATTCTGCTCCGCCGTACCGATGGTGATACGCAGGAACTGGGCGATACGCTGCTGCTTGAAGTGGCGCACGATCACACCCTGCTCACGCAGGCCGGCTGCCAGCGTTGCAGCGTCCTTGTTCGGATGACGGGCGAAGACGAAATTGGCAGCCGAAGGCAGTACCTCGAAGCCCAGCTGCTGCAGCCCGACGACCACCTGCTCACGACTTTCGATCACCTGCTTGCAGGTCTGCTCGAAGTATTCGCGATCCTCGAACGCCGCCGCCGCGCCGGCAATGGCCATGCGATCGAGGGGATAGGAGTTGAAGCTGTTCTTGATCCGCTCCAGCGCCTCGATCAGGTCCGGGTGACCGACCGCGATGCCGACACGCAGACCGGCCAGCGAACGCGACTTGGACAAGGTCTGGGTCACCAGCAGGTTCGGGTACTTGTCGACCAGAGCGATGGCGCTCTGGCCGCCGAAGTCGATATAGGCCTCATCGACCAGCACCACCGAATCCGGACTGCCCTGCAGCAGACGCTCGACGGCCTCGAGTGGCAGCAGGCAGCCGGTCGGCGCATTGGGATTGGGGAAGATGATGCCGCCATTGGGCCGGGCATAGTCTTCGACGCGGATCTGGAACTCATCATCCAGCGCAATCTGTTCGAAGTCGATGCCGTACAGACCGCAGTACACCGGATAGAAGCTGTAGCTGATATCCGGGAACAGCAGTGGCGCCCCGTGCTGGAACAGACCATGGAAGGCGTGCGCCAGCACCTCGTCGGAGCCGTTGCCAACGAACACCTGGGCAGTGCTCACGCCGTAATAGTCGGCCACTGCCTGTTTCAGGCGGTCGCCGTTGGGATCCGGATACAGACGCAGGTCGTCGTTGACCTCGGCCTGCATCGCCGCGATAGCCTTGGGCGACGGGCCGTAGGGGTTCTCGTTGGTGTTGAGCTTGACCAGCTTGCTCAGCTTGGGCTGCTCGCCCGGCACATAGGGCACCAGGTCCTTGACGAAGGGGCTCCAGAATTTGCTCATCTGCCCTTCTCTCCTCGAATTCGGTTCACATTGCTCGGTAGTAACGAGAGCGCACCTGGCGCTCTGCTCGCATGCTGCTCGCGAGCAGAATTCCCACGCCGTTCAGGTCACTCTTTGATGCGGTACTCGGCGCTGCGTGCATGCGCTGTCAGCGACTCGCCACGGGCCAGCACCGAAGCGCTCTTGCCCAGCTCCGACGCGCCGTCCGGCGAGCAGAAGATGATCGACGAACGCTTCTGGAAGTCGTACACCCCCAGCGGCGAGGAAAAGCGCGCGGTGCCGGAAGTGGGCAGCACGTGATTCGGGCCGGCCACGTAGTCGCCCAGGGCTTCCGCGGTGTAGCGCCCCATGAAGATGGCGCCGGCGTGGCGAATCTCGGGCAGCCAGGCCTCGGGGTCGGCCACCGACAGCTCCAGGTGCTCGGGCGCGATGCGGTTGGCCACCTCGATGGCCTGGGCCATGTCCGCCACCTGGATCAGCGCGCCACGACCTTCCAGCGAGGTGCGGATGATCTCGGCCCGCTCCATGGTCGGCAGCAGCTTGGCGATGCTCTCGGCAACCTTGTCGAGGAAAGCGGCATCCGGGCTGACCAGGATCGACTGGGCATCCTCGTCGTGCTCGGCCTGGGAGAACAGGTCCATGGCGATCCAGTCCGGATCGGTCTGGCCATCGCACACCACCAGAATCTCAGACGGGCCGGCGATCATGTCGATGCCCACCTTGCCGAACACATGGCGCTTGGCGGTGGCGACGTAGATGTTGCCCGGGCCGACGATCTTGTCCACCGGCGGTACGCTCTCGGTGCCATAGGCCAGCGCCGCCACGGCCTGGGCGCCACCGATGGTGAACACGCGATCGACACCGGCGATGGCGGCAGCAGCCAGGACGATTTCATTGATCTCGCCGCGCGGGGTCGGCACCACCATGACCACCTCGGGCACGCCGGCGACCTTGGCCGGGATGGCGTTCATCAACACCGAAGACGGATAGGAGGCTTTGCCGCCCGGCACGTAAAGGCCGGCGCGGTCCAGCGGGGTGACTTTCTGCCCCAGCACGGTGCCATCGGCCTCGGTGTAGCGCCAGGAATCCTGCTTCTGCTTCTCGTGGTAGCTGCGCACGCGCTCGGCGGCGACTTCGAGGGCCTGGCGCTGCTCGGCGCTGATGCGGGTCAGGGCCAGCTCCAGACGCTCGCGCGGCAGGATCAGGTCGGCCATGGAGGCGACCTCCAGGCCATCGAAACGCTGGGTGTACTCGACCAGCGCCGCATCGCCACGCTGGCGCACGGCCTGGATGATTTCCAGCACGCGCTGGTTGACGCCATCGTCAGACACGCTCTCCCAGCTCAGCAGATGATCCAGGTGTCGGGCGAAATCCTGGTCAGCAGCGTTGAGTCGGCGAACGGCAATGGGAGCGGTCATGGCAAAGCCTCGTGTAATAGCAAATCTCAGGCGCCGCTAGAGTAGCAAGCCCACCGTGCGGGCACCCAAGAAAAATGGCTATGACACGGATAGGCTGCCGCGACCAGAAGTCGCGGAAAGGAATCAGCCTTGGTGTCGCGCCTCGACCGCGCCACGCAGGGTTTCGATCAGCGCCTGGATGCGGCCGTGCTGCATCTTCATCGAAGCCTTGTTGACGATCAGACGCGAGCTGATGGTGGCGATCAGTTCCTGCGGTTCCAGGCCGTTGGCACGCAAGGTGTTGCCGGTGTCGACCACGTCGATGATCTTGTCGGCCAGGCCCACCAGTGGCGCCAGCTCCATCGAGCCGTACAGCTTGATGATGTCGACCTGACGGCCCTGCTCGGCGTAGTAGCGCTTGGCGACGTTGACGAACTTGGTGGCCACGCGCAGGCGGCCCTTGGGCTCCGGCGCGCCGACCTTTCCGGCGGTCATCAGCTTGCACTTGGCGATCTGCAGATCCAGCGGTTCATAAATGCCCTGACCGCCGTACTCCATCAGCACATCCTTGCCCGCCACGCCAAGGTCAGCCGCGCCATGTTCGACATAGGTCGGCACGTCGGTAGCACGCACGATCAGCAGGCGTACGTCATCCTGCGTGGTGGGAATGATGAGTTTGCGGCTCTTGTCCGGGTTCTCGGTCGGCTCGATACCGGCCGCAGCCAGCAACGGCAGGGTGTCATCGAGAATGCGGCCTTTGGACAGGGCGATGGTCAGCATGAAACGGTTTCCTTGAACGGAAGCGGCCGCTCCGACAGGGAACGGCCTTACGACAACGGACGCAGGCGATCAGCCCGGCACGCGGCGGATCTTGGCACCGAGCAACTGCAGTTTTTCCTCGATGCATTCGTAGCCACGGTCGATGTGGTAGATGCGGTCGATCAACGTATCGCCTTCGGCTACCAGCGCAGCCAGCACCAGGCTCGCCGAAGCACGCAGGTCGGTCGCCATCACGGGCGCGCCCTTGAGCATCTCGACGCCGGTGACAACAGCCGTGTTGCCTTCGACCAGGATGTTGGCGCCCATGCGCAGCATCTCGTAGACGTGCATGAAACGGTTTTCGAAAACGGTTTCGATGATGGTGCCAGTGCCTTCGGCCACGGCATTGAGGGCGATGAACTGCGCCTGCATGTCGGTGGGGAATGCCGGGTACGGCGCGGTGCGCAGGTTGACGGCCTTCGGACGCTTGCCCTTCATGTCCAGTTCGATCCAGTCCGGACCGGTGGTGATCTCGGCGCCGGCTTCCTGCAGCTTGGCCAGTACGGCTTCCAGAGTCGACGGGTCGGCATCCTTGACCTTGACGCGGCCACCGGTAACAGCAGCGGCGACCAGATAGGTGCCGGTCTCGATACGGTCGGGCATGACATTGAAGCGCGCGCCATGCAGGCGCTCGACGCCATCGATGATGATGGTGTCCGTACCCGCGCCCTGGATCTTCGCCCCCATGGCGATCAGGCAGTTGGCCAGGTCGACCACCTCCGGCTCACGTGCGGCGTTTTCCAGCACGCTACGGCCCTTGGCCAGGGTCGCAGCCATCATGATGTTCTCGGTACCGGTCACGCTGACGACGTCGAAGAAGAAATGCGCGCCGCGCAAGCCACCTTCAGGCGCCCGCGCCTTGATGTAGCCACCTTCGACATCGATGATCGCGCCCATGGCCTCGAGGCCACGGATGTGCAGGTCGACCGGACGCGAGCCGATGGCGCAACCGCCCGGCAGCGCGACTTCCGCCTCGCCGAAGCGCGCGACCATCGGGCCGAGCACCAGGATCGAAGCGCGCATGGTTTTTACCAGCTCGTAAGGGGCGACCAGGGTCTTGATCGCGCGGGCGTCGACTTCCACCGCCAGCTTCTCGTCGATCACCGGCTCGATGCCCATGCGGCCGAACAGCTCGATCATGGTGGTGATGTCGTGCAGGTGCGGCAGGTTGCAGATGGTGACGGGCTCGTCACCCAGCAGAGTGGCGGCCAGAATCGGCAGCGCAGAGTTCTTCGCACCGGAAATGCGGATTTCGCCATCGAGGCGAGCGCCGCCGGTAATGATCAGTTTATCCATAGGAATCTCGTCGCCCGCAGGCTCAGGAACGCGCGGCCCATTCGGCCTGGCTGAAGAATTTCATGGTCACGGCGTGGATGCTGCCATTGGCGATCCAGGCATTGAGGTGGGCATAGATCTGCTGCTGACGCTTGACCGGGCTGAGGGCGGCCAGCTCGTCGCTGATCAGGTTCAGCTGGAAGTTGCAGCCTTCACCTTCGACTTCCACCTGGGTATTCGGGAGTTTTTCCTCTAGGAGGCTTTTTACTTCTGCAGCCTGCATGCTCGACCTCGTCTGACGCATTCGGGCACCGGCGCCCGCGGGTCGGCCATCATACAAAAAAGCCTTCCGCCTGCGAACCCCGCCAGCAGCGGTGCTGACGGAACGACGAAGCGCTTCACGATTGCAGCGGCAGCAACTCGAGCAGACCGCTGACCTGAGCGATCTCTCGCATATCGCCAGGCAACGCGCTGATCGACAGCTCGCGCCCGGCTTTGTGCGCATCGCGAACGAACGCCAGCAGCAGTGCCAGACCGACACTGCTGGATTTCTCCACCGCACTGCAGTCGAGCGAAAGACGCGCAGCGCTGCTGGAAGCGATCAGGCGCGCGCCCTGCTCGCGCAGCTGCGGCCCGGTGCTGTAATCGAGCACGCCACTGAGCTGCAACTGCCCGGCGGCGCGTTCACTGATGCTCGCCTGACTCACGATTCGCCCCGAGCCTGGCGCGCCCTGGCCACGGTATCGGCCCAGGTGTCGATGACCTTGTCCAGGTCGTTGCGGTTGTTCTGCATCGACTGGGCGAACTGGTCGCGGAACAGCTTGCCGACGTTGATGCCATTGATCACCACATTGCGCAGCTTCCAGGTGCCATCCTGAGAAACCATGGTGTAGGACAGCGGATAAACCACGCCCTTGCCATCACGGATTTCCATACCGACCGAAGTACGCTCGGCGTCCTGCTTGCCGCTGGCCGGCAGTACGCGGATATCCTGGTTGTTGTATTCGAGCAGGGCGTTGCCATAGAACTGCATCAGGCTGCGCTTGAAGTTCTCCTGAAAGCGGTTCATCTGCTCGGGCGAGGCCTGACGCGAATAGCGCACGGTCATCACGCCACGGGAAATACCGTCGACATCGACCACCGGGCCGAGAATCTCGTTGAGCGACTCGTAGAACGCGTTGGGATCGCTGCGATAGCGTTCCTTGTTGGCCTTGAGATCAGCCAGCAGGGTATCGGTGGTCTGCTGCACCACCTCATGCGCGCTTGGCGCGGCGGCGGCCAGCAGCGGCATGACGGCCAGCAACGCCAGCAGGGAATTACGCACGGTCTTGAACATGTCAGGAGCCCTCATCAATTGGCTTCATCTTTATTGACCGAATTGAGCAGGAATTTGCCAATCAGGTCTTCCAGCACCAGCGAGGACTGCGTGTCGTGGATGGTGCTGCCGTCCTTGAGCACCTCCTCGTCACCACCGACGCTGATGCCGATGTATTTTTCGCCAAGCAAACCAGCCGTCAGGATCGACGCGGTGGAGTCCTCAGGCAGGTTATTGACGTTGCCATCGAGCTCCAGAGTCACCCGCCCCATGTAGCTGTCGCGATCCAGGTCGATGGCGGTGACCTTGCCGATGCTCACGCCGGCCATGGTCACCTTGGCGCGCACGGTCAGCCCGGCGATGTTGTCGAAGTAGGCGTAGACCTTGTAGGTATCGCCTGCGCTGCCGACGCTCAGGCCGCTGACGCGCAGGGCCAGCAGCAGCAGGGCCAGCACACCGGCCATGAGGAACAGGCCGACACCAATCTCCAGCGTGCGGTTTTGCATCAGAAGTCTCCAAACATCAAAGCGGTCAGAATGAAATCCAGGCCCAGAACGGCCAGCGAGGCATACACCACGGTGCGCGTCGTCGCGCGGCTGATGCCCTCGGAAGTGGGTTCGCAGTCGTAGCCCTGGAACACGGCGATCCAGGTCACTACGAAGGCGAAGACGATGCTCTTGATCACGCCATTGAGCACATCATCGTAAAAGGAAACGCTGTTCTGCATGTTGGACCAGAACGAGCCCTCGTAGACGCCCAGCCAGTCCACGGCAACCATCGCCCCGCCCCAGATGCCCACGACACTGAAGATCATCGCCAGCAGCGGCATGGAAATGAAGCCGGCCCACAGCCGCGGCGCGACGATGTACTTGAGCGGATCGACGCCGATCATCTCCAGACTGGAAAGCTGCTCGGTGGATTTCATATTGCCGATTTCGGCCGTCAGCGCGGAACCGGCGCGACCGGCGAACAGCAGCGCTGTGACCACCGGGCCCAACTCACGCAACAGGGTCAGCGCAACCATCTGCCCGACTGCCTGCTCGGAGCCGTAGCTGACCAGAATGTTGTAGCCCTGCAGGGCCAGCACCATGCCGATGAATATCCCGGAGACGACGATGATCGCCAAGGACATCACGCCGACCGCGAACAACTGCTTGATCAGCAGTTGCAGCGGCTTGCCGGCGCGACTGCGGCCGAACAACGCGCCGACGAGAAACAGCACCGAACGCCCTAGCGTCGCGACCACATCGATACCCGCACGACCGAACAGCCGCAGCCGTTCGAGCGGTGAAATTTTGCGCATCAGGCTCTCCCCAACAGATCTTCGCGATAGTCCGGCGCTGGAAAATGGAACGGCACCGGGCCGTCCGGAATGCCCTTCATGAACTGACGAATACGCGGGTTGTCCGACTCCATCAGCTCGGCCGGCGTGCCATGCCCCAGCACCTGAGCATCACCGACGACATAGAGGTAATCGGCGATGCTGGCGGTTTCCGCGAGATCGTGAGAAACCACCACGCTGGTGATGCCCAGCGCATCGTTGAGCAGGCGAATCAGACGCACCAGCACGCCCATGGCGATAGGGTCCTGGCCGACGAACGGCTCGTCATACAGCAGAATCTGCGGATCGAGGGCGATAGCTCGCGCCAGCGCCACACGGCGTTTCATGCCGCCGGACAGCTCATCCGGCATCAGATCCAGCGCCCCGCGCAGGCCAACGGCCTGCAACTTCATCAGGACGATGTCGCGAATCATCTCTTCCGGGAGTTGGGTATGCACGCGCAGCGGGAAGGCCACGTTCTCGAACACGTCGAGATCGGTGAACAGCGCCCCGCTCTGGAACAACACGCCCATCTGCTTGCGCATATCGAACAGCTCGTCACGCGAGAGCTTCGGCAGGCTGACGCCAGCGACACGCACATCGCCTGCAGACGGGCGCAACTCGGCGGCGATCAGGCGCAGCAGCGTGGTCTTGCCACAGCCGGAGGGGCCCATGATGCCGGTGACCTTGCCGCGCGGGATGCGGATGTCGACCTTGTCGAAAATCGACCGCGTGCCGCGCTGAAAGCTGACGCCCTGCAACTCGATTGCATAATCGTGCTCGGCGCTCATCTGAACTCCTTGAAAATCAGGCCTTCCTTGCAGACGCCGCCTCCCGAAGCGAGGACACGCACCGGCCAGAGGGGGCCAAAATGGCCGCGAACTATAGCATTTGCCGAACATGCCGCCCAATAGCGCCACAATGCAGCGTTCAGTCTTGCGACAGCTTCGACACTGCCTCGCTGCGGCGAGGGTGAGCGCGGAGAGCTTTTCCCGTTATAATCTCCGTCTTTTTTCGCCCGACAGCTCAGCCCCATGAACCAGACCCGCGACCTGATTGATTCCGCGCAGCGCACCATCCGCCTCGAACTCGAAGCGGTGCAGGAGCTGTTGCCCCGCATCAATGCCGATTTCATCAAGGCTTGTGAGCTCATTCTGAGCTGCAAGGGGCGCGTGGTCGTGGTCGGCATGGGCAAGTCCGGTCATATCGGCAACAAGATCGCCGCCACCCTGGCCAGCACCGGCACCACGGCATTCTTCGTCCACCCGGCCGAGGCCAGCCACGGCGACATGGGCATGATCACCAAGGACGACATCGTTCTGGTCCTGTCCAACTCGGGCTCGACCGCCGAGATCGTCACTCTGCTGCCGCTGATCAAACGCCTCGGCATCCGCCTGATCAGCATGACCGGCAACCCCGACTCGCCGCTGGCCAAGGCCGCCGAAGTCAATCTCGACGCACGCGTGTCCCAGGAAGCCTGCCCGCTGAACCTGGCACCGACCTCTTCGACCACCGCCAGCCTGGTGCTGGGCGATGCCCTGGCCATTGCCCTGCTGGAAGCGCGTGGTTTCACCGCCGAAGACTTTGCCTTTTCCCATCCGGGCGGCGCGCTCGGCCGTCGGCTGCTGCTCAAGGTGGAAAACGTCATGCACGCAGGCGACGCCCTGCCACGGGTGAATCGCGGCACCAGCCTGCGCGATGCGCTGCTGGAAATGACCCAGAAGGGTCTGGGCATGACCGTGGTGCTCGAAGAAGACGGCCGCCTGGCCGGCATCTTCACCGACGGCGACCTGCGCCGCACACTGGACAAGGGCATCGACGTGCGCCAGGCATCGATCGACGAAGTCATGACCCCGCACGGCAAGACTGCCCGCGCCGAGATGCTCGCCGCCGAAGCGCTGAAAATCATGGAAGACCACAAGATCAACGCGCTGGTGGTGGTCGACGACCAGGACAACCCGGTCGGCGCCCTCAACATGCATGATCTGCTGCGCGCTGGAGTGATGTGATGAACGACCTGCTGCAACGCGCCCGCGCCGTCAAACTGGCGATCTTCGACGTCGACGGAGTGCTCACCGACGGCCGCCTGTACTTCCTCGAAGACGGCAGCGAGTTCAAGACCTTCAACACGCTCGACGGCCACGGCATCAAGATGCTGATCAACTCGGGCGTGCAAACCGCCATCATCAGCGGACGCAAGACCCCGGTGGTCGAGCGCCGCGCCAACAACCTCGGTATCCAGCACCTGTTCCAGGGCCGTGAGGACAAACTCGTGGTGCTCGACGGCCTGCTCGCCGAACTCGGCCTAAGCTATGAACAGGTTGCCTATCTGGGCGACGACCTGCCGGATCTTCCGGTTATCCGCCGGGTCGGATTGGGCATGGCCGTGGCCAGCGCCGACAGTTTCGTGCGCCAGCACGCCCATGGCGTAACCCAGGCGCGCGGCGGCGACGGTGCTGCGCGGGAATTCTGCGAACTGATCATGCGTGCCCAGGGCACACTGGACGCGGCCCAGGCCGCCTACCTGTAGAGAACAGCATGCCGCGTAAACTTTTAAATACTCTGATCTTTGCCCTGATTGCAGTCGTGGTGGCCGCTCTGGGCTACTGGAACCTCGCACCGGACAGCACCCGCGTGACCCAACAGGGTGGCGACGACAACGTCGTCGACTTCTATGTCCTCGGCGCGCGTACCGTACAGTTCCAGGACGACGGCAAACTGCACTACCGCATGACCGCGGACAAGCTCGAACACGTCAAGAGCACCGACATCACCCTGATCGACACACCCAAGCTCGACCTCTATCGCGGCACCGAACTGCCGTGGAAGGTGACCAGCCAGCGCGCCGAGGTCTCTCCCGGCGGCGTCGAGGTGGAACTGATCGACGACGTGCGTATCGCCCGCACCGATGCCAAGAATCGTCCAACCATCATCACCAGTAGCCGCATGACCGTTATTCCCGACAAGGAATATGCGCAGACCGAGCAAGCCGTTAGAATCGTCGCGGCCAACGGGGTGACCACGGCACAAGGAATGAAAGCGTACTTGAATGACGGCAGGATGCTCCTGCAGTCCAACGTAAGAGGCCAGCATGAGGTTCGTTAATACCCTCCCCCTGATTATCAGCCTCGGCGCCGCATTGGGAAGCGCGGCTGCCTGGGCACTGCCATCGGACCGCGACCAGCCGATCCGCATCCAGGCCGACAGTGCCGAGCTGGATGACAAGCAAGGCGTAGCCGTCTACCGCGGCGATGTGATCATCACCCAGGGCACCCTGAAGATCACCGGCGACACCGTGACCATCACGCAGACCGCCAGCGGCGATATCGATGTCTTCACCTCGGTAGGCAATCTGGCCTACTACGAGCAGAAGCCGGCCGAGGACAAGGAGATCGTCAAGGCCTACGGCAAGACCATCCAGTACTTCGCCAGCAACGAGCGCATCGTACTGATCGATCAGGCCAAGGTGATTCAGGAAGGTAATACATTCGAAGGCGAGAAGATCGTGTACGACACCCGCCGCCAGATCGTCAATGCAGGTCGCGCCACGGGCGGCAACGTCAGCACGCCGCGTCCACGCATCGACATGGTCATCCAACCGAAGAACAAACCCGCGGATCAGCAGCAGTAATGGCCATTCTCAAAGCCCAACACCTGGCGAAAAGCTACAAGAGCCGCCAGGTCGTGCGTGACGTCAGCCTGAGCATCGAAAGCGGTCAGATCGTCGGCCTGCTCGGCCCCAATGGCGCCGGCAAGACCACCTGCTTCTATATGATCGTTGGCCTGGTACGCGCCGATCAGGGCCGCGTGCTGATCGACGACCTGGACGTCAGCCATCAGCCCATGCACGGGCGCGCGCGCGCCGGCATCGGCTACCTGCCGCAGGAAGCCTCGATCTTCCGCAAGCTGTCGGTGGCGGACAACATCATGGCCATTCTGGAAACGCGCAAGGACCTGGACCGCGCCGGGCGCAAGGCGGAACTGGACAGCCTGCTGCAGGAGTTCCATATCCACCATATCGCCGACAGCCTGGGCATGAGCCTGTCCGGTGGTGAGCGCCGCCGCGTGGAGATCGCCCGCGCCCTGGCGACCAATCCCAAGTTCATCCTGCTCGACGAACCCTTCGCCGGTGTCGACCCGATCTCGGTGGGCGACATCAAACAGATCATCCACCACCTCAAGACCAAGGGTATCGGCATTCTGATCACCGATCACAACGTGCGCGAGACTCTGGATATCTGCGAAACCGCCTACATCGTCAACGACGGGCAGTTGATCGCCGAAGGCGACGCCGAGACCATCCTCGCCAACCAGACAGTGAAAGAAGTCTATCTGGGCCACGAATTCCGCCTTTAGGTCGGCGACGTTTCGCTACAGAAATATTGCACCCTCTAGGCAAGAACGAGAAATTCAGGCATATAATTTGCTTCCTGGCGGCGCTCCGGCGCCCTGATGTGGAAGGCGTAACTCGCCAGTAAATTAAGGTCTGCAATGAAACCATCGCTAGTCCTCAAGATGGGCCAGCAGCTGACGATGACCCCGCAGCTGCAACAGGCTATCCGCCTCCTCCAACTGTCGACCCTGGACCTGCAACAGGAAATTCAGGAGGCACTGGAATCCAACCCCATGCTCGAGCGCCAGGAAGATGGCGACGACTTCGACAACAGCGATCCGATGGCCGACGGTGCCGAAAGCGCCACCCCTGCCCCGAGCAAGGAAGAGAGCTACCAGGAAAGCACGCCCACCGTGGACAACCTGGAAGACGGCGAATGGGGCGAACGCATCCCCAACGAGCTGCCAGTCGATACCGCCTGGGAAGATATCTACCAGACCAGTGCCAGCAGCCTGCCCAGCAACGATGACGACGAGTGGGACTTCACCACCCGCACCTCCAGCGGCGAGAGCCTGCACAGTCACCTGCTCTGGCAACTGAATCTGGCCCCCATGTCGGACAAGGACCGGCTGATCGCGGCCACCCTGATCGACTGCATCAACAACGACGGCTATCTCGAGGAAACCCTCGAGGAAGTGACCGAGTCCTTCGACCCCGAGCTGGATGTCGAACTGGACGAAGTGGAAGTCGTCCTGCACCGCATCCAGCAGTTCGAACCGGCCGGTATCGGTGCACGCGACCTGCGCGAATGCCTGCTGCTGCAACTGCGCCAGCTGCCTGCCAATACGCCCTGGCTGAACGAAACCCAGCGCGTCGTCAGCGATTATCTCGAGTTGCTCGGCAGCCGCGACTACGCCCAACTGATGCGCCGTACCAAACTCAAGGAAGACGAACTGCGTCAGGTCATCGACCTGATCCAGCGCCTGAATCCGCGCCCGGGTTCGCAGATCGAATCCAGCGAGCCGGAGTATGTCGTACCCGACGTGATCGTGCGCAAGCACAACGACCGCTGGCTGGTGGAGCTGAACCAGGAAGCCATGCCGCGCCTGCGCGTCAACCCACAGTACGCAGGCTTCGTCAAACGCGCCGACTCCAGCGCCGACAACACCTTCATGCGCAATCAGCTGCAGGAGGCGCGCTGGTTCATCAAGAGCCTGCAGAGCCGCAACGAGACGCTGATGAAGGTGGCCACGCAGATCGTCGAGCACCAACGCGGTTTTCTCGATTACGGTGACGAGGCGATGAAGCCTCTGGTGCTGCACGACATCGCCGAAGCGGTAGGCATGCACGAGTCGACCATTTCACGCGTTACCACGCAGAAATTCATGCACACCCCGCGTGGTATTTACGAGCTGAAATACTTCTTCTCCAGCCACGTCAGCACCTCCGAAGGCGGCGAATGTTCATCCACGGCGATCCGCGCGATCATCAAAAAACTGGTTGCCGCAGAAAACGCGAAAAAGCCGTTGAGTGACAGCAAGATCGCTGGTTTACTGGAGGCACAAGGCATCCAAGTCGCCCGTCGGACGGTCGCCAAGTATCGCGAGTCCCTCGGTATAGCGCCCTCCAGTGAGCGCAAGCGACTGATGTAGGTCAGATCGACTGAAGGCCAAGGTCTTCAGGCCAAAGTGTTCCGGAGGCGGGTCGAATCGGACCCGCCGCTTACACAAGGCAACAAGGAGAAAGCGGTATGCAAGTCAACATCAGTGGACATCAGCTGGATGTGACCGACGCCCTGCGTGACTACATCGGCGAGAAACTGGGCCGACTGGAACGCCACTTCGACAAGATCACCAACGTTCAGGTGACCATGGAGGTCGAGAAACTCAAGCAGAAGATCGAAGCCACCCTGCATGTTGCCGGCGGCGAAGTCGTCGCCAACGCAGAACACCAGGACATGTACGCAGCCATCGACCTGTTGGCCGATAAACTCGACCGTCAACTCATCAAGCACAAGGAAAAGCAGCTCGAGCGTCTGCAAGGCGCCACGGCCCGCTAACATTCCCCATCCATGATCCGACTTGAAAACATCCTGACCCCCGGCCGTTCACTGGTGAACGTGCCGGGCGGCAGTAAGAAACGCGTGCTCGAACAGATCGCCAATCTGGTCGCCCGCGACCTGCCTGACCTGGATGCCCAGGACATATTCGAAAGCCTTATCGCCCGCGAGAAGCTCGGTTCCACCGGTTTCGGCAACGGCATCGCCATACCCCACTGCCGTCTGGCCGGCTGCAGTGCACCGATCAGCGCTGTTTTGCACCTCGATACCGCCGTCGACTTCGACGCCATCGACGGCGCGCCGGTCGATCTGCTGTTTGTCCTGCTGGTGCCGGAAGCGGCAACCGACGCGCACCTCGAACTACTGCGCCAGATCGCCAGCATGCTCGACCGCCAGGATGTACGTGAACGTCTACGCCAGGCCAACAGTGGCGAAGATCTCTATCAGGTCGTGGTGGACATTCAGAACGGTCAATGACATGCGCCTGATCATCGTCAGCGGTCGCTCGGGCTCGGGCAAGAGCACCGCCCTCGATGTACTTGAGGACAACGGTTTTTATTGCATCGACAACCTGCCGGCCGGCTTGCTGCCGGACCTCGCCGAGCGCTTCCTGCCGCACAGCGACATGCTGCTGCCGCAAGTCGCCGTCTCTATCGATGCACGCAACCTGCTGAGCCAGCTCAAGCGCTTTCCGGAGCTGCTCGAAGAAGTGCGCAAACGCAGCATCCGCTGCGATGTGCTCTACCTGGACGCCGAGGACGAGACGCTGCTCAAGCGTTTTTCGGAAACCCGCAGACGCCACCCGCTGACCAACGACAACCGCTCGCTGGCCGAGGCCATCGCCTACGAAAGCCAGCTGCTCGCGCCCATCACCGATCGTGCCGATCTGAAGATCGACACCACCCGGCTGAACCTTTACCAGCTACGCGATACGCTCAAGCTGCGCCTGCTCGGCCAGACGCAGACCGGGACCGCCTTTCTGGTCGAGTCATTCGGATTCAAACGTGGCATGCCGGTGGACGCCGATCTGGTGTTCGATGCACGTTGCCTGCCCAACCCTTACTGGAAGCCTGAGCTGCGCGACTATTCCGGCCTGGATCAGCCCGTGGTCGACTACCTGGCCGCGCAACCAGAGGTCGAGGAAATGTATCAGGACATCCTCGCCTATCTGGAAAAATGGCTGCCGCGCTTCGCCGCCAGCAACCGCGCCTACGTCACCATCGCCATTGGTTGCACAGGCGGCCACCACCGCTCGGTGTATCTGGCCAACCGCCTCAGCCAGGCACTCAAAGACTCGCTGAAGAACGTCCAGGTGCGTCACCGCGACCTCAGCTAAGGAGCCCTGCCGCGATGCCCGCACGTGAAATCACCATCATCAACAAACTCGGTCTGCACGCCCGCGCCGCGGCGAAGTTCGTCGGCGTGGCGAGCACCTACCCCTGTCAGGTGCGCATCGGCCGCAGCGCCGACAGCCTGGTAGACGGCAAGAGCATCATGGCAGTCATGATGCTGGCTGCCGGCAAGGGCACCAATGTGCATCTGCTGACCGAGGGCGAGCAGGACGAGCAGGCGATGAATGCGCTGGTCGGCCTTATTGAAAACTACTTCGAAGAAGGCGAATGACGTGCAGTCAGCCCACTGACGCGCCTCTAAGCCAGCGCCGTATCCAGCACCATCATTACGCAGAAGCCCACCGTCAGCGCCAGGCTGGCATCGCCGCGGTGCCCGTTGCTGTGCGACTCGGGGATGATTTCATGAACTACGGCGAACAGCATGGCCCCAGCCGCTAGTGCCAAGCCCCAGGGCAACAGCACCTGAGAAACACTCACCAGCCATGCGCAGAGCACCGCGAACAGCGGCTCGACCAACCCGGACACGACACCAATCAGCACCGCCTTGCCGCGATTCACGCCTGCAGTGGCCAATACCAAGGCGACGATGAGCCCCTCCGGAACGTTCTGCAGGGCAATGCCGATCGCCAGGCCATCGGCGCCCCTTAGTCCGGCGCCCGCCGCCACCCCGACAGCCATACCTTCCGGCACGTTGTGCAGCATGATCGCAATCACGAACAGCAGCACGCCTGGTCCAGGTCCAGCATGCGGCTGCGAAAGGCACTGCCGCTGCTCCAGCAACCGTCCCAGTCCCAACAGCGCTGCAGCGCCCAGCAGCAACCCAATGCTGGCCATGGCCCCCGCCCCCCAGGGGGTGAAGCCCTGGTCCGCCGCCACATCCAATGCCGGAGTGAGCAGCGAAAAGACGGTCGCCGCCAGCATGACGCCACCCCCGAACCCGAGCAGGCAGTCTCGCCAGCGCCGGGAAAGCTCGCCCATAAAGAGCACCGGCAGAGCGCCCAGCGCCGTTCCTGTGGCGCACAGCAGGCCAGCCTGCATCGCTCGCATCAGTTGCGGCTGTACACCCTGGTCGATCAGTGCGGCCGATTGAATGAACAGCAGCAACCCACCGCAAAACAGGATGGCTCCGCCGAACAGATAACGCAGAACTCGACCATTGAGGCCGGGGAGAGAAGTCAGCGGGGCTCGCATCACCGTTGGTATCCGCACATTCAGCTCAGGGCCTGCCGGTATCGACGCGTCACTTCACGCCAGTCGATGACGTTGTAGAAGGCTCCGATATATTCCGGCCGGCGATTTTGGTAGCGCAGGTAGTAAGCGTGCTCCCATACATCCAGCCCGAGGATGGGCGTGTTGCCATGCAACAACGGGCTGTCCTGGTTGGCGCTGCTCTCTACCACGAGTTTTTTCTCCGGTGTCACGCTGAGCCATGCCCAGCCACTGCCAAAACGGCTCAGCGCGGCTTTGGTGAAAGCGTCCTGGAACGCTGCGAAGCCGCCCAGCTCGGCATCGATCGCTGTGGCCAGTTCGCCTTCTGGCTTACCCCCGCCGGAAGGCGACATGACTGTCCAGAACAGTGTGTGGTTGGCGTGGCCGCCGCCCTGGTTGATCAACGCCGCATGCAGGTCTTGCGGCAACTCCTTCAACCGGGCCAGCAGACCTTCCACCGGTTCTTCTGCATAGGACGTCCCTTCCAGGGCCGCGTTCAGATTGTTGATATAGGTCTGGTGGTGCTTGAGGTGATGGATCTCCATGGTCTGCGCATCGATATGCGGCTCCAGGGCATCGTAAGCGTAAGGCAGTGCGGGCAGGCTGTAGGACATGAACGTTCTCCTTCAGTGGTAGTGGCGGCCTTGGCTGGCCGGGCTGAGCGATGGGCGCTGCCAGGCATGGCGCTGCGAAGCCCCCAGCAAACGATCGGTACGAGGGAAGGCCCCGTGCTCGCCGATGAACTGCAGCAGCTCGACGTAGGTACGGCGGCTGTGGTGCAGTGCGACTTCACGCAGGGACTGCGGCTGCTGGCCGTCGGCCAGGGTTTGCAGCAGGCGCTCGTGACTGGCGCAGAGGTTCTCTGCGGCCTCCTCGGGCTGTCCGAGGGTCAGATGCAGGTCGGCCAGGTTGTGATGGGAAATTACGAAGGCCGCCACCGCCATGTTGTGATCAGGCCAGCGCCCGAACATCACCTGCGCCTCTGCCAATGCCTGCAGATAGAGCTCGCGGGCCGTGACCCAGTCGCCGTCGGAAAAACAGCGGTTGCCGGTTTCGATGATGGTTTTCCAGTGCTCCATGACAGGCCTCCTGGTGAGAGTCTGTCCACGGTTTGAAGCCTCGACTGATGTGATGCCTGGCCGAGCGGGCAGTGGACAGACTCGGAGAAAAAGCGACTCAGAGGCCGCCTTCAGTGAGTTTTTCCGGATTCAGCAATTGCTCGAGCTGCGCTCGCGACAGCTCGGTCTGTTCCAGCGCCACCTCGATGATCGGCCGCCCCTCACGGTAGGCCTGCTTGGCAATTTCAGCGGCCTTGAGGTAGCCGATGATCGGGTTCAGCGCCGTCACCAGAATCGGGTTGCGATCCAGTGCTTCCCTGAGCTTCGGCTGGTTGACCTTGAAGCTGGCAATGGCGCGGTCGGCCAGCAGGCGGCTGGCATTGGTCAGCAGCTGAATGCTGTAGAGCAGGTTGTCGGCAATCAGCGGCAACATGACGTTGAGCTCGAAATTACCTGACTGGCCAGCGATGGCGATGGCCGAGTCATTGCCGATCACTTGCGCCGCCACCATCGCTGCTGCCTCGGGTATCACCGGGTTGACCTTGCCCGGCATGATCGAAGAACCAGGCTGGAGGGCCTCCAGTTCGATTTCAGCCAACCCGGCCAGCGGCCCCGAGTTCATCCAGCGCAGATCATTGGCGATTTTCATCAACGATACGGCGGTAGTTTTGAGCTGCCCGGATACGGCCACGGCCGTGTCCTGCGAGCCGATCAGCGCGAAGAAGTTATTGCCGGAGGTGAAACTCAGCCCCGTCAGGCGCCCTAGTTCCAGGCAGAACTGTTCGGCGAAACGCGGATGGGCATTGACCCCAGTACCTACCGCGGTACCGCCCTGAGCCAGCGCCTGCAAGCTGGGCTGCAAGCCACGCAGATGATCGATATTGGCCTGAATCTGCTGGCCCCAACCGTCCAGCACCTGACTCATGCGCACCGGCATGGCATCCATCAGATGCGTTCGCCCGGTCTTGATGTATGGCTGGACCTCCAGGGATTTTTCGCACAGCACCTTGAGCAGATGGCCAAGCGCCGGAAGCAGACGCTCTTGCAGCTCGATGGCCGCGCTGACATGGATGGTCGTGGGAATGATGTCATTGCTGCTCTGACCACAATTGACGTGGTCGTTGGCGCTGACCCTGTCACCAAGAATGCGACTGGCCAGGGAGGCGATCACCTCGTTGGCGTTCATATTGGAACTGGTGCCGGAGCCGGTCTGAAATATATCCACCGGGAAGTGGGCCATGAAGTCGCCCTCGAGCAACTGCTGACAGGCCCCTACGATGGCGTCGCCCATCAGCGGATCGAGTTGTTGCAACTCGACGTTGGCCCGCGCGGCAGCGGCCTTGGCCAGGATCAGCGCACGAATGAAGGGCGCCGGCATGCGTAGCCCCGACACCGGGAAATTATTCACCGCACGCTGGGTCTGCGCGCCATACAGCGCAGCACTCGGTACCTGCAGTTCGCCCATGCTGTCGCGTTCGATGCGGGTGCCACTCGAGGTTTCACTCATAAGGATGTCCTTTTGCCGATTCAGTGAACGAGAGGGAGGGTTCCAGACGCAGCGTCGCCAGCCGATTGAGCAGGACGCCGAGGCTGCGCTGGCGTGCGGGGGTACTGGCCTGTTGCTGCATCACGCGCAACGGCCGATAGGCGCGGTCCAGACAAAGGGCACGCCAGTGCCAAGGCAATGCCGGGTCACAGGCTGTGTCCAGCAAGAGCTCAAGCGTGATACGCGAGGCGCGCCAGGCATCCAGCAGGCCGCGATCCACCAGTTGCCGACCGTGCCATTCGTGGAAGTCGAGCAGGCGTGGCTCATCAGGACGCAGCGCGCAGCGCACGAGAAAACCCTGCCAACGCCAGCAGTTCGGGCAAGGTGTGAAAAAGGGATAGAACATGGACGCCCACCGAAAAATGTAATGATATTTATTCTCTTTTGAGAAAAATAATCAATACATAGAATGTGTGGGCTTTCATGGGCAAGGCGACCCTACGTCAGGATCGCCGGTGCCAGAATGCGCGTGACCGCCAAGGCTGAGCGTCAGCGGTCTCAGCTACTGAGGGGATGTTGTCGCCGTCAGCTGCCGGCGACGGTCATCTTCTCGATCAGCACCGAGCCGGTGCAGATATTGCCGCGCCGTTCCAGGTCGCGACCGACCGCAACGATCTGGCGGAACATGTCGCGCAGGTTGCCGGCGATGGTCACTTCCTGCACCGGGAACTGGATCTCGCCGTTCTCAACCCAGAAGCCCGCCGCCCCCCGGGAGTAGTCCCCGGTGACCAGATTCAGGCCCTGCCCCATCAGCTCGGTCACCAGCAGGCCGCGCCCCATGCGACGGATCAGCGCCTGCTGATCCTCATCGCCGTGGGTGACGAACAGGTTGTGCACGCCACCGGAGTTGGCGGTGCTGGGCAGTCCCAGTTTGCGCCCGGAATAGGTGCCAAGCACGTAGGACACCAACTCGCCCTTTTCCACGAACGGTTTTGCGTAGGTGGCCAGGCCATCGCCATCGAAGGTCGCACTACCCAGGGCACGCGGCAGATGCGGTCGTTCGTCGAGGCTCAGCCACTCGGGGAACAGACGCTGGCCGAGCGCACCTTCGAGGAAGGAGGAATGGCGATACAGATTGCCGCCCGAGATTGCCGCCAGCAGGTGACTGAACAGCCCGCCAGCGAGCTCGGCAGCGAACAGCACCGGCACCTCGCAGGTCGGCACCGGCCTTGCGCCAAGGCGGCTGACCGCGCGCTCGGCAGCGCGCTGGCCAATACCTGCAGCATCGGCCAGCAGCTCGCCCTGGCGATTGACGTCATACCAGTAGTCGCGCTGCATCTGCCCCTCGCCTTCGGCGATCATCACGCAGCTCAGGCTGTGACGGGTGCTGGCATAACCACCAACGAAACCATGACTGTTGCCATAAACGCGGCAACCCTGATGAGTGTTGAGACTCGTGCCATCGGCATTCTTGATCCGGGTGTCGGCGGCGAATGCTGCCGCCTCGCAAGCCAGCGCCTGCTCGACCGCCTGCTCAGGCGTGATCGACCAGGGGTGATAGAGGTCCAGTTCGGGCAGCTCGCGCGCCATCAGCGCGGCATCCGCCAGGCCGGCACATTCATCTTCGGATGCATGCTTGGCAATCGCCAGGGCTGCCGCAACGGTCTCGCGAATGGCCTCGATACCGGTGGCCGAGGTGCTGGCAGAGCCCTTGCGCTGGCCCACGTACAGGGTGATGCCGAACCCCTGATCGCGATTGAATTCGACTGTCTCCACCTCACCCTGGCGCACGGTAGTGGACAACCCCTGACCAGCCGAGACGGCTACTTCGCAGGCACTGGCTCCCTGGCGCCTGGCCTCGGCGAGAATCGTCTCGACTTGCTCCTGCAGCGCTGGCAGGGCCTGCGGCCCGATGCGTTCTACTTCACTCATAACCACTCCCGATTCTCTTGGCGCAGACCCCATGCGCACGTAGCCGAGGCCTGCTCTCGACTGCCGGCTACGGGCCGGCGGTCACGGTTGCTGCTATCATGGCGGCGTTTCCATCTGGACCCACCCCATGTCTGATTCCTACGACGACTTCTCCCTGGAGAAGAGCAAATCCCAGGTCAAACGCGAACTGCACGCCCTGCAGGATCTCGGCGAGCGTCTGACTGCGCTCAAGCCGGACCTGCTGGCCAGGATGCCGCTGACCGACGCACTACGCCGCGCCCTCGCCGAAGCACCGAAACACACTGCCAACGCCGCGCGCAAACGCCACATCCAGTTCATCGGCAAGCTGATGCGCGAACAGGATGTCGAGGCGATCGTCGCCATGCTCGACCAGGTGGACAGCTCCACCCGCGAATACAACGAGCGCTTCCATGCCCTCGAGCGCTGGCGCGACCGCCTGATCGGCGAAGGCGACAGTGCGCTGGAGAGCTTCGTCGAGCTCTACCCCGATGCCGACGTCCAACATCTGCGCGGGCTGGTTCGTCATGCCCAACATGAAGCCGCGCGCAACAAGCCCCCGGCCGCCGCGCGCAAGGTATTCAAGTACATCCGCGAGCTCGACGAAATCCAGCGCGGCCTGCGCTGAACCTGCTTCGCTTTACGCACCGGTGCCGCCAACGGTGATCGTGTCGATCTTCAGCGTCGGCTGGCCGACACCGACCGGCACCGACTGGCCATCCTTGCCGCAGGTGCCGACGCCGCTGTCCAGGGCCAGATCATTGCCGACCATGGATACCCGGCTCATGGCCTCCGGGCCGTTGCCGATCAGCGTGGCACCTTTGACCGGCGCAGTGATCTTGCCGTCCTCGATCAGGTAGGCCTCGCTGGTGGAGAAGACGAACTTGCCGCTGGTGATGTCCACCTGGCCGCCACCCAGATTGGCGCAGTAGATGCCCTTCTTCACCGAACGGATGATCTCCTCCGGATCGCTCTCACCGGCCAGCATGTAGGTGTTGGTCATGCGCGGCATCGGCAGGTGCGCATAGGATTCACGACGACCGTTGCCGGTAGCAGCCACGCCCATCAGGCGCGCATTGAGCTTGTCCTGCATGTAGCCTTTGAGCACGCCGTTCTCGATCAACGTGGTGCACTGGGTCGGTGTGCCTTCGTCATCGACGCTGAGCGAGCCACGACGGCCGGCCAGGGTGCCGTCATCGACGATGGTGCACAGGCTGGATGCGACCTTCTGCCCGACCTTGCCGCTATAGGCCGAGCTGCCCTTGCGGTTGAAATCGCCTTCCAGGCCGTGACCGACCGCCTCGTGCAACAACACGCCGGACCATCCAGCGCCCATCACCACCGGCATGCTGCCGGCAGGCGCGGCGATGGCTTCGAGGTTGACCAGCGCCTGGCGCAGCGCCTCACGGGCATAGCTCATGGCGCGGTCTTCATCGAGGAAATAGCGGTAGTCGGTGCGGCCGCCGCCGCCGTGACCACCACGTTCGCGGCGGCCGTTCTGCTCGACGATGACACTGACGTTGAAGCGCACCAGCGGGCGGATATCAGCGCTGAGGCTGCCATCATGAGCGGCGACCAGAATGCGGTCCCAGACACCGGCCAGGCTCACGGTGACCTGCTTGATGCGCGGATCGAGCGCACGGGTGGCGCGGTCGATACGCTGCAGCAGCTCGACCTTTTCGGCACGGCTCATGACGTCCAGCGGGTTGCCTTCGGCATACAGCTGGGTGATCTGCGGGCTGACGAAGGCCTGCACCCGGCCCTGCTGGCCGGCACGGGAGATCGAACGCGCCGCTTGCGCGGCCTGGGTCAACGCATCGAGGCTGATCGCGTTGCTGTAGGCAAAGCCGGTTTTCTCACCGGACTGGGCGCGCACGCCTACACCCTGATCGAGGTTGAAACTGCCTTCCTTGACGATGCCATCCTCCAGCACCCAGGTTTCCGACACCTGGCTTTGGAAATAAAGGTCGGCGGCATCGATGCCAGGCCCTGCGACTTCACCCAGCACGGCACTGAGGCTGTCGAGCGTCAGGTTACCGGGTGCCAGCAGATGTTCGCTGACGGATTGCAACATCGTATTCATGGTCACTCCACAACGACCGGGCGCGGTGCCCCCGGTAAAAAGAATCGGCGGTGCTGCTGCACCGGCATACGTTGGCGAATGGCCGCCTGCTCGGCGGCATCGCGCGAAGCCAGCAATGCGGCTTCCCCTTGATCCTGCTCGGCGAGCACGCTGCCCCAGGGGTCGATGATGGCCGAATGGCCAAAGGTCATGCGCTGCCCGGGATGCTCGCCGCCCTGCCCCGCTGCCAGCACATAGCATTGGGTTTCGATGGCACGGGCCCGCGTCAGCACCTGCCAATGCGCCGCGCCAGTCACGGCCGTGAACGCTGCCGGCACGCTGATCAACTCGGCGCCGGCTTCGCGTAGCGCACCGAACAGTTCGGGAAAACGCAAGTCGTAACACACCGTCAGACCCAGGCGCCCCACCGGCGTATCCGCGATCACCACACGCTGGCCATGGACGAAGTCATCCGACTCGCGATAACGGCCACGGTTGTCAGCCACATCGACGTCGAACAGGTGCAGCTTGTCATAACGAGCCGCGCGCTCGCCCTGATCGTCGATCAGCAGTGAACAGGCGTGCGGCCTGCCCTCGGCATCGTCGTCCGGCGGCAGCGGCAAGGTGCCGGCCACAATCCATAAACTGAGGTCACGCGCGGCCCGTTTCAACCAGGGCAGGATCGGCCCTTCGCCCACTGCCTCGGCACGGCCGATGGCTGCCAGGTCGCGACGCCCCATGGCAGCGAAATTCTCGGGCAGCACAGCGAGGCGTGCACCGCCCTGCGCAGCCCGCTCCAGCATGCGGCGCGCCAGGCGCAGGTTGGTTTGCACGTCCTCCTGACTGACCATCTGGATTACTGCGAGATTCATGGCGGCACTCATCGGTTATCAAGGTGACAGCCTACGCCAAGAAGGACCGTCATTGCGGTTTTTCGAAAGGCTTGTCGAAACGGATATCCGGGTCCTGCAGCGGCCCCTTGACGTCGTACTGCACGCTGGCGAAACGGGCAACCTTGTCCCCCAGCAACTTATCCGCCACGAACAGCGCGCCACCGATCGCCGGCGCACCGACGATCAACGCCGCCAACGGCAGGTTATTGGTCACCGGCAGGGTCACCAGCAGCTTGGCATCGATGCGCTCGTTGCGCATGTCCAGCTGGCCGTCCAGTTCCAGGTTGCTCGACGGCCCGGTCATGGTGATCGGCTCCCGCGTCACGAACACGCCATTGGTGGCCTGCATATTGCCCTTGACCCGGTCGTAACTCAGCCCTTTGCCCAGCAGGTCGGAGAAGTCCAGACGCAGGCGGCGGCCGATGGAGTTGAAGTTGAGCAGGCCGAACACCCGCAACGCCTGGGCCGAGCCCTGTACCTCGACGAACTGGCCCTTGCGTAGCGAGGGGTCGAGGTTGCCGGAGAAACGCTTGAGCGAGAACCAGGCTGGCGAACCGGGCCAGCTGCCATCAACGTCGACCCGGAAACTTTCACTGGTGACGCTAGGGGCGTAATCCCAGGCTTTCAGGATCGCGCCAAGGTCCTTGCCCTGCAGGCGCCCCTTGTACCAGCTCTGGGTATTGCCAGCGGCACTTCGCCAACCGGCACTGCCGCCGATCTTCAGCCCCTGCAGATCGAGATCGAGGTCATCGAAACGCACGCCGCGCTCTTCCGGTCGTACCTTGAGTGACCAGGCGCCCAGCACCTTGTCGCCGCGCTGCACGCGCTGGATGCTGATATCCAGTGCCGGGAGCGTACTGGGATCGAAATCGGCCAGCGGATCAGGCGCATCGTCGGTCTTTGCCGCATCAGGGTCGGGTGCCGGCAGGCGCACATGCTGCAGGTCGGCACGAATCGGTACCCCCTCGGCATCGGCCAGCAGCACGCGGCCGGCCGCCAGTTGGCTGTCGAACTGTACGGCCCAAGCCTGCCCCTCTCGCTCAAGGCCGACGGTCAGTTGCTCGATCTCCTGGCCGAAGCCGCGGAATCGCCCGATCTCCAGTCGTGCACTGCGCAGCAGGCGCTGGCTGTCCGCATCCACCTTGACCGGATGATCGCTGCCAAGCTGCTTCCAGGCATTCAGGTCCAGCTCATCCAGGCGCCCGCGAACACGCAGGCCCTGACCAGGCGGTAATCCTGCGGGACCACCGCCGATCACCACCTCGCCACGACCGTCGGCCAGTGCACCGGCGGGCGCGGCCAGATTCAGACTGGCCAGCTCGCCATAGTCCGCCCAGTAACGCCGCTCGCGCCCGGAGAGCGTCATGCGCCAGCTGGCATCGCGCTCCAACGCTGCCGTCTTGCCGAACGGCGCGGGCAAATCGACTGCGACACCGCGCAGGTTGGAGTCGACACGTAGCTTGCTGTCATCGCCATCCAGGGTCAGGCGCAGGTGGTAAGGCAGCAAGCCGCTGACCGGCAGCTTCTGCGGCCCGCCCAGCCATTGGCTGAGGGCGTCGACCTGCACCTGGCCGCGCAGATCGAACAGCGTACGCGCCTGTCCACGGGCGCCCTCGGCGCTGATCCTGCCGCTGACCTGGCGCCCGAATACCTCGGCGCGAACGTCCGGTGCGCTCAGGCCGGCATTGCTGTCGTAACGGAACGCGCCCTTGACCTTGTTCAGTTGCAGATCCGGATTGGCCAGCTTGAGGCTGGCTCCCTCGGTGGCAAAATCCACCACCACCCCGGGCTTGCTTCCCTTTTTCAGCGGAATGTCCAGCTGCAGTCGCCCGGCCAGCGAACCTTCACCCTGCCAGCCGGCGAAGATCTCCGACGTTCCCAGTGGTGCCTCCTGCAGCAGCTTGATCGCGTCGCTCAGGCTGCTCTGCACATCGCCATCGAGCTGCAGCCGCGGCGGCTTGCCATCGTGGAGCAGGGGAATATTGGCGGTGACCGCGCTGACCTGGCTCTGCAGCAGGCGCCCGCTCTGCAGACGCACGCGCACCGCATCGTCCTCGATCAGCACCTCGCCCACGCCGTCACGCAGCGAAGGCCAGCCAGGCTGAAAGGCCAACTCGGCGTCCTTCACCTTGAAAAACAGGCTCAGACTGCGCGCGCCCAGCGCTGCGCCCTTGTTCAGCGAACCCTGATACTGGAAGTAGCCTTCCTCGACATGACCCGCGCGAATCGCCGTCTTCAGCCAGTGATCGAGTTCCTCACTCATGCCGGGCGAGCGGCTCGGCAGATACTTCTCGGTGTAGGACGCGTCACCGTCGCGCAGGCCGACACGCAGATCCATGTAGCTTTCGGCCTCGGGGTCGCGGCGCAGGCGGATCAGCATGTCACCGGCGATCTGTCCTTCGTCGCCATCGAGTCGCATGTAGGGGCTATGCAGGGTCAGGCCGGTTTCGCTCCAGTCCCAGCTCAACCGCGCCTGAGCATGGCGATAGCGCCATATCTCGGGGAACAGTTGGTCCAGGTGCAGGGCGAAGTTCTCGGTATTCAGGCGCAGCTCACCTGCGAACAGGTTGCCCGAGGCGCTACCGCTGACATTCTCGGCCGCCGGCGCGCCGCGATAGGCCTGAATGCCCACCTTGTCCAGATTGGCAGCGAACTGCAGGCGCTCGGCGCCCTCGCGCTGCGGGTAGTAATCGAGCAGCAGGTTGTTGACCGCGCCAACCGGTGATAACGCCAGCAGAACTTCGCGCGCCTTGTCCGGCATCGGCACCAGCGCCTGTACCAACGGCGCCCAGGCGGCGAGGTCGAGACGGTCTGCCGTCAGCGCCCAACGCTCATTAGCCTCTCCCTCATCGCGCTGTTTCAGGTTCACATGCAGCTCGCCGATACGCTGCTCTGCGTGGGTCAAGGCCAGAGAGTCGATCTGTGCCCGCACACCCTGCTCGTCCCGAGCGAAGAAGGCATTGAAAGCCAGGTCCTTGAGCGTCACAGCCTCATGCCCAGCCTGGCTGCCAACCAGTGCCGGGGCATGCAGGCGCAAGGCCCCCTTGTGCAGGGCCAGGCCGCGGCCTTCCAGCCAAAGCTCACCGCCGGCCTGAAGCTGCTTGACCCGCCAGTCGCCGAGCAGTGATTTTGGCAGCCAGCTCGCCCAGTCGCTCTGCGGCAGGCTCAGGTAGAGCTGCGACTCGGCCTCGCGCCAGGTTTTCGGTTGCATGCGCGTGCGCAAACTCAGCGCCACCGGCTGGCCATCGGGCAGCAGCAGGCGTCCGTCGAGACGCTGGCTGTTGCTGCCATAACGCAGGCTCAGGTTGACGTAGCTGAGCAGCAACGGCTTCTGATCGAGTGGCTGCACCACCACTCGGCTGTCGAGCAGGCTGATGCGATGCACCACCTGCAACTGCTTGAGCAGTTGTTCGACATTCAGCTCGGGGCCGTCGCGCCGTGGCATCCCCTGCAACTGCCAGCCACCTTCGGCGTTCTGCTGCACGTTCAGCTGCAGACCATCCACCTGCAGATTGGCGATACGCGGCTGGCGTGCCATCAGGCTGCCGCTCACGTCCGGCACCAGTTGCACGCGTTCCAGGCTCAGCCCGTCATCCTCGGCGCCCAGCCGCACGTCACGCGCCACCAACACCGGCGCCAAGCCCCGCCAGCGGCCTTCGAGGCTGCCGATACGCACCGGCACGCCCAGCTGCGCCGTGACGCGGTCCTCCAGTTCAAGCCGGTATTCGGCGACCAGAGGTACCAGCTCGCGCCCCAGGCTGACGTACAGCGCGGCCAGTATCAGAAAAGCCGCGCACAACCCCAGCCCCCAGCGCAGCAAGGCCGAGAACAGGCGCGCCAGGGCGCCCCCGGTGCCTGCAGCGCTCAGAGCAGCACCACGTCGTACTGTTCCTGGGAATACATGGTTTCCACCTGGAACTTGATGGTACGCCCGATAAAGGCTTCCAGATCGGCGACGTTGCCCGACTCCTCATCGAGCAGGCGATCGACCACCTTCTGATTGGCCAGCACGCGATAGCTTTCCGCCTGATAGGCGCGCGCCTCGCGCAGAATTTCGCGGAAGATTTCGTAGCAGATGGTTTCGGGTGTTTTCAACTTGCCTCGCCCCTGGCAGGCGCTGCACGGCTCGCAGAGGATCTGCTCGAGACTTTCGCGGGTACGCTTGCGGGTCATCTGCACCAGGCCGAGCTCGGTGATGCCGATGATGTTGGTCTTGGCGTGATCACGCTCGAGCTGTTTCTCCAGGGTGCGCAGCACCTGGCGTTGATGATCCTGGTCTTCCATGTCGATGAAGTCGATGATGATGATGCCGCCCAGGTTACGCAGGCGTAGCTGGCGAGCAATGGCGGTAGCCGCCTCCAGGTTGGTCTTGAAGATGGTCTCTTCCAGCGTGCGGTGCCCGACGAAGGCGCCGGTATTGACGTCGATGGTGCTCATCGCCTCGGCCGGATCGACCACGAGGTAGCCGCCGGATTTCAGCGGCACCTTGCGCTCCAGGGCGCGCTGGATTTCGTCCTCGACGCCATAAAGATCGAAGATCGGCCGTTCACCCGGGTAATGTTCGAGGCGATCGGCGATTTCCGGCATCAGTTCGGCGACGAACTGCGTGATCTTCTGGAAGGTTTCCCGCGAGTCCACGCGAATCTTCTCGGTGCGCGGGCTGACCAGGTCGCGCAGGGTACGCAGCGCCAGGGACAGATCTTCGTAGATCACAGTGGGCGCCTTGGCATTCTGGATCTGCGTACCGATCTGGTCCCACAACCGGCGCAAGTAGCGAATATCGATCAGAATCTCGTCGGCGCCGGCGCCCTCGGCAGCGGTGCGCAGGATGAAGCCGCCCGCCTCCTCGATGCCCTCAGCCGCGACGCAATCGGCCACCACCTGCTTCAGGCGCTCGCGCTCGGCTTCTTCTTCGATCTTCAGGGAAATGCCGACATGACTGGTGCGCGGCATGTACACCAGATAACGCGAGGGAATCGACAGCTGGGTGGTCAGGCGCGCGCCCTTGCTGCCGATGGGGTCTTTGGTGACCTGCACGGTCAGACTCTGTCCTTCGTGGATCAGCGCACTGATCGGCTCCACCGCGGCACCTTCGCGCGTGGAGATTTCCGAGGCATGAATGAAGGCCGCACGCTCCAGGCCGATGTCGACGAAGGCCGCCTGCATGCCGGGCAGCACCCGCACCACCTTGCCCTTGTAGATGTTGCCGACGATGCCGCGCTTCTGCGTGCGCTCGACGTGAACTTCCTGCAGCACGCCGTTTTCCACCACCGCCACGCGCGATTCCATCGGCGTGATATTGATCAGAATCTCTTCGCTCATGCATCCATCCTGGTGATCATGCCGACCGGGCTGCAACGCCGCCCCGCGGACTCAAGCTTTCGGACACCTCATCCTGCAGCCGCGTTGCCGTCGCCTGGTTTCTGAAGATGTCCTGGCGCCGGGAATTGCCAGCAGGCAATACCGAATTCCCCAAGCAGCTCGGCAGTTTCGCACAGCGGCAGACCGACCACCGCCGAATAACTGCCCTGCACCTGGCTGACGAATACCGCCGCCAACCCCTGGATACCATAACTGCCGGCTTTGTCACATGGCTCGCCGCTGGCCCAGTAAGCCTCGATCTCCTTGTCGCTGATGGCGCGAAAGCTCACCTCGCTGGTGACCACGCGAGCCAGTTCGCGTCCGGCACCGACCAGGGCAACGGCGGTCAGCACCTGATGGCTGCGCCCCGACAGAGCCCGCAGCATGGCCCGCGACTCGTCGAAATCCGCCGGCTTGCCAAGAATGCGACCATCCAGCACCACGGCCGTATCGGCGCCCAGCACCACCGCATCGGCACGCTCGCCCAATGCGCGCAGGCCGGCACGCGCCTTTTCCCGCGCCAGACGCTCTACATAGGCTGCGGCCGGCTCGGCTGGCAATGGATTTTCATCTATCGAGGCGATTAGCGTGACGCACGGCACAGCGATCTGGGCCAGCAATTCACGGCGACGGGGCGAGGCGGAGGCCAGAAACAGCTCGGCCATGCGGGTATCTCCCTTGGCGAACCGCGGCCAGCCATGCGCCAGGCCGCGTTCAGTTGACGTTGAGGCGCAGGTGCAGACCACGCAGGATGACGCAGACCCAGGGCCACAGCAGGGCACTGACCAGCGCCGGCAGGATGAAAGCCAGGGTCGGGGGACGGCTGCCGGTCAGAGCATTGAGCCACAGCTGCACCAGTTGGGCGAGGCCGAACACCACCATCAGCACCATGCTCTGCTGCCACATGGGAAACATGCGCAGGCGCTGGTGCAGGCTCAGTACCAGGAAGGTGATCAGGGTGAGGATCAGCGCATTTTGTCCGAGCAGCGTGCCGAACAGCACATCCTGCGCCAGACCGAGGATCCAGGCCGTGGTCAGGCCGACGCGATGCGGCAGAGCCAGAACCCAGTAGGTGAGGACAAGCGCGACCCATAACGGGCGGCCGATCTGCATGAATTCGAGCAGCGGCGCCACGCTGAGCAGAAGCGCGAAGGCCAGGGTCAGCCAGATCACCCAGCCATTACGGGGTTGCACACCGACCATCAGTTCGTCTCCTGTGCCGGAGCGTCCGCGGCCGGAGTGGCGATCGGCGCTGGCGTTTGCTCACTCTGGGTGCGCGTCTGCTCGGCCTCGCGGTCGGCGGCCTCCTGAGCCTCGGCCGAATCGGAAGCACGCTGCTCGGGACTGCGTCGATCAGAGAAGACGAGCAGCAGATAACGGCTGCGATTGAGCGCCGCGGTCGGTGTGGCGCGGACGATGGCGAACGGCTGACCGGAATCGTGAATCACTTGCTTGACCGTGGCCACCGGGTAGCCGGCCGGAAAACGCTGGCCCATGCCGGAGCTGACCAGCAGGTCGCCTTCCTTGATATCTGCGGTATCGGCGACATGACGCAGCTCGAGGCTCTCCGGGTTGCCGGTGCCGACAGCGATGGCACGCAGGCCGTTGCGGTTGACCTGCACCGGAATGCTGTGGGTGTTGTCGGTAAGCAGCAGCACGCGCGAGGTATAGGGCATGACCTCTACCACCTGCCCCATCAGACCGCGGGCATCGAGTACCGGCTGCCCGAGGAACACGCAGTTTTTCTTGCTCTCGTCGACGCAGTCCTTCTCGCCCTTGTCGATCAGGATGCGGTGGGTGTAGGGGTTGGGGTCGACGCCGATCAGTTCGCTGACCAGCACCTCTTCATCCACCAGCGCCGCGGAGTTGAGCAGCTCGCGCAGACGCACGTTCTGTTCGGTCAGGGTCGCCAGCTTCTGCAGGCGGCGCTGCAGCAGCAGTGCTTCGGCCTTGAGCTTTTCGTTCTCGGCCATCAGTTCGCTGCGCGAGGATATCTGCTGGGTCGCGCCTTCCCAGGCCCTAACCGGCAGTTCAGCCAGCTCGTACAGGGGGGTCAACACCATGCCCATCATGCTACGCACGGGCTTGAGCGTGTCGAAGCGGGCGTCGGCCACCATCAGCACTGCCGACAACACGGCAAATACCAGCAGGCGAATGCCCAGCGAGGGACCTTTGGCGAAGAGCGGCTTAATGACCGGCTCCTTGTGCGCCACGGGGGCGGAAAGCGCGCGAATTCATGCGAAATGCAAACAGTTCTGGCTAAGGTTGGGGCGAGTGTACTGCAATGCTCGAATATGCGCGTGCCGCCCGTAGGCGGCACGACAGCAGGCCAGGCGAGGAGCGCTTACTCGGTGGAGAGCAGGTCCATGGCATGGCGGTCCATCATCTCCAGAGCCTTGCCGCCGCCGCGGGCGACACAGGTCAGCGGGTCTTCGGCGACGATCACCGGCAAGCCGGTTTCCTGACTCAGCAGCTTGTCCAGATCGCGCAACAGCGCGCCACCGCCGGTCAGCACCAGGCCGCGCTCGGCGATATCCGACGCCAGTTCCGGCGGCGATTGCTCCAGGGCACTCTTGACCGCCTGAACGATGGTCGCCAGCGACTCCTGCAGCGCTTCGAGCACTTCGTTGGAGTTCAGGGTAAAGCTGCGCGGTACGCCCTCGGCCAGGTTGCGGCCACGGACATCGACTTCGCGAATCTCGCCACCCGGATAGGCGGTGCCGATTTCCTGCTTGATGCGCTCGGCGGTGCCTTCACCGATCAGCGAGCCATAGTTGCGGCGCACATAGGTGATGATGGCTTCGTCGAAGCGGTCGCCGCCGACACGCACGGACTCGGCGTAAACCACGCCATTGAGGGAGATGAGCGCGATCTCGGTGGTACCGCCGCCGATGTCGACGACCATCGAACCGCGGGCCTCTTCGACCGGCAGGCCGGCACCGATGGCCGCGGCCATCGGCTCTTCGATCAGAAACACCTCGCGGGCACCGGCGCCCAGGGCCGATTCACGAATGGCGCGGCGCTCCACCTGGGTCGATTTGCACGGCACGCAGATCAGCACGCGCGGCGAGGGCTGCAGGAAGCTGTTCTCGTGAACCTTGTTGATGAAGTACTGCAGCATCTTTTCACAGACGCTGAAGTCGGCGATCACGCCGTCCTTCATCGGACGAATCGCGGAAATATTGCCTGGAGTACGGCCGAGCATGCGCTTGGCCTCGGTGCCGACAGCCACGACACTCTTCTGGTTGCCGTGGGTACGGATGGCAACTACGGACGGTTCATTCAGGACGATACCGCGCTCGCGCACATAAATAAGGGTATTGGCAGTGCCCAGGTCGATCGACAGATCGCTGGAAAACATGCCACGCAGTTTCTTGAACATTAGGAAGGGACCCTAGGCAACGCATGGGTAAAAGTCAGACGCGGAAAACGCGCGGGTAAAAAGTGCGGCAAACTCTAACAACGGCAGGGATTTTGAGCAAGGCGGCAATATGGTAGATTGCCTGTTTTTCCGGGCCTTGTAGCTGCACATCGCGGCCTTTGACCGCCGGCTCGCGACATCCGTTCCCTGCATGCCCTCTCTGTCACACTTCCACTGGAGAACCCCCGATGGCGCTTGAACGCTCCGAGGTGGAAAAAATCGCCCACCTGGCCCGCCTGGGTCTGAATGACGGCGATATTCCGCAAACCACCGAGACCCTGAATAACATCCTCGGCCTGATCGACCAGATGCAGGCCGTCGATACCCAGGGCATCGAACCCCTGGCCCACCCGCTGGAAGCGACCCAGCGCCTGCGTGCCGACGTGGTCAACGAGAGCAACCAGCGTGACGCCTACCAGGCCATCGCTCCGGCCGTGGAAAGCGGCCTGTACCTCGTGCCGAAAGTCATCGAATAAAGGAAAGGGCCCGACATGCATCAACTGACCCTGGCCGAGATCGCCCGCGGCCTCGCCGACAAGCAATTCTCCGCCGAAGAACTGAGCAGCGCCCTGCTGGCGCGCATCAATCAGCTCGACCCGCAGCTCAACAGTTTCATCACCGTTACCGAAGACCTCGCCCTGGAGCAGGCCAGGGCCGCTGACGCCCGCCGCGCCGCTGGCGAAAACGGCGCTCTGCTCGGCGCGCCGATCGCGCACAAGGACCTGTTCTGCACCCAGGGTGTGCTGACCTCCTGCGGCTCGAAGATCCTCACCGGCTTCAAGGCGCCCTACGACGCCACCGTGGTCGACAAGCTCAAGGCAGCCGGCACCGTCACCCTCGGCAAGCTGAACATGGACGAGTTCGCCATGGGCTCGGCGAACGAATCCAGCCACTACGGCGCGGTCAAGAACCCCTGGGACACCAGCCGCGTACCCGGCGGCTCCTCCGGTGGTTCCGCTGCCGCAGTCGCGGCGCGCCTGATTCCGGCCGCCACCGGCACCGACACCGGCGGCTCGATACGCCAGCCGGCCGCGCTGACCAACCTCACCGGCATCAAGCCGACCTACGGCCGCGTCTCGCGCTGGGGCATGATCGCCTACGCCTCCAGCCTCGATCAGGGCGGCCCGCTGGCCCGCGATGCCTTAGACTGCGCCCTGCTGCTCGGCGCCATGGCCGGTTTCGACCCCAAGGATTCGACCAGCGTCGATCAGCCGGTGGATGACTACCTGGCGGCCCTCGCCCAGCCGCTGGCCGGCCTGCGCATCGGCCTGCCCAAGGAATACTTCGGCGCCGGCCTGGATGCCCGCATCGGCGAAAAAGTCATGGCCGTGGTCGAGGAGCTGAAAAAGCTCGGCGCCACCGTCAAGGACATCTCCCTGCCGAACATGCAGCACGCGATTCCCGCCTACTACGTGATCGCGCCTGCAGAAGCCAGCTCCAACCTGTCGCGCTTCGACGGCGTGCGCTTCGGCTATCGCTGCGAGAACCCGGTCAACCTCGAAGACCTGTACAAGCGCTCGCGCGGCGAAGGCTTCGGTGCGGAAGTCAAACGCCGCATCATGGTCGGCACCTACGCCCTGTCGGCCGGCTACTACGATGCCTACTACATCAAGGCGCAGCAGATCCGCCGGCTGATCAAGAATGACTTCGTCGCTGCGTTCAACGACGTCGACGTGATCCTCGGCCCGACCACGCCGAACCTGGCCTGGAAAATCGGCGAGAAAGGCGGCGACCCGGTGTCCGCCTACCTGGAAGACATCTACACCATCACCGCCAACCTGGCCGGTATCCCCGGCCTGTCGATGCCGGCCGGCTTCGTCGACGGTCTGCCGGTAGGCGTGCAGTTGCTCGGCAACTACTTCCAGGAAGGTCGTCTGCTCAATGTCGCGCACCAGTATCAGCAGGTCAGCGACTGGCACAAACAAGCACCGACTGGTTTCTGAGGAATAGACAGATGCAATGGGAAACCGTAATCGGGCTCGAGATCCACGCTCAGCTCAGCACCCAATCGAAGATCTTCTCGGCCAGCGCCACCAGTTTCGGCGCCGAGCCCAACACCCAGGCCAGCCTGGTCGACCTCGGCATGCCCGGCACCCTGCCGGTGCTCAACGCCGAAGCCGTGCGCATGGCCTGCAAGTTCGGTCTGGCCATCGATGCCGAGATCGGCGCGCGTAACGTCTTCGCCCGCAAGAACTACTTCTATCCGGACCTGCCCAAGGGCTACCAGACCAGCCAGATGGATCACCCCATCGTCGGCAAGGGCCATCTGGACATCACCCTGGAAGACGGCACCGTCAAGCGCATCGGCATCACCCGCGCGCACCTGGAAGAGGACGCCGGCAAGAGCCTGCACGAAGACTTCCACGGCATGAGCGGCATCGACCTCAACCGCGCCGGTACGCCGCTGCTGGAGATCGTTTCCGAGCCGGACATCCGCTCGGCCAAGGAAGCCGTGGCCTACGTCAAGGCCATCCACGCCCTGGTGCGCTACCTGGGCATTTGCGACGGCAACATGGCCGAAGGCTCGCTGCGCTGCGACTGCAACGTGTCCGTGCGCCCGAAAGGCCAGGAAGCCTTCGGCACCCGCGCCGAGATCAAGAACGTCAACTCCTTCCGCTTTATCGAGAAGGCGATCAACCACGAGATCCAGCGCCAGATCGACCTGATCGAGGACGGCGGCAAAGTCATACAGGAAACCCGTCTGTACGACCCGAACAAGGATGAAACCCGCTCCATGCGCGGCAAGGAAGAAGCCAACGACTACCGTTACTTCCCCTGCCCCGACCTGCTGCCGGTGGTGATCGAACAGAGCTTCCTCGACGAAGTGCGCAGCCAGCTGCCGGAGCTGCCGACGCAGAAGCGCGAGCGCTTCCAGAGCCAGTACGGCCTGTCCACCTACGACGCCAGCGTACTCTCGGCCAGCCGCGAGATGGCCGAGTACTTCGAAGAAGTGACCAAGGTCTGCGGCGATGCCAAGCTAGCGGCCAACTGGGTGATGGGCGAGCTGTCCAGCCTGCTCAACAAGGAAGGCCTGGAAATCGAGCAGTCGCCGGTTTCCGCCGAGCACCTGGGCGGCATGATCCTGCGCATCAAGGACAACACCATCAGCGGCAAGATCGCCAAGATGGTGTTCGAGGCCATGGCCGCCGGTGAAGGCAGCGCCGATGCGATCATCGAGAGCAAGGGCCTCAAGCAGGTCACCGACAGCGGCGCCATCGAGGCGATGCTCGACGAGGTGCTCACCGCCAACGCCGAGCAGGTCGAGCAGTACCGCGCCAGCGATGAAGCCAAGCGCGGCAAGATGTTCGGCTTCTTCGTCGGCCAGGCCATGAAAGCCTCCAAGGGCAAGGCCAACCCGGGGCAAGTGAACGAACTGCTGAAGAAGAAGCTCGAAGGCTGAGCCAGGCCGCTTCGCTTGAAACTGAAAAACGCCGGGTTCCCCCGGCGTTTTTTCATGGAGAAAGAACAGATGACGATCCGTAGCCCGGATGCAATCCGGGAACCTTCATTGCCCCGCATTACAGCCGCGCTACGCAGCTGCGCATTACTCGGCGCACTTGCCTTGCTCGGCGGCTGCTCTACCTTTGGCGGCGGCGCAGGTGGCAGCGAAACCGGCAAGGCGTCCTACTACGCCCAGGCGCACCACGGCAAACGCACCGCCAGCGGTGAGCGCTTCGATCAGAACGCCCTGACCGCCGCGCATCGCACCCTGCCCTTCGGCACACGTGTGCGGGTGACCAACCTGAACAATGAACGTAGCGTCGTATTGCGCATCAATGATCGTGGACCCTTCGTACGCGGCCGCGTGATCGACGTTTCACGTGCCGCCGCCGTGCGCCTGGACATGTTGCGCGCAGGCGTGGTTCCGGTGCGGGTCGAGGCGCTGGACTGACCAACAATTGGCAACAAAATCTTTCCGGCGCATCTAGCGGCCGATAACGCCATCGCTACACTAGCCGCACTTCTTCTGGAGCGACCCTGCAATGACCCTGATGACTTATGTCTACCTGATCGCTGGCCTGGTACTGCTGGTTGCCGGCGCCGAGGTGCTGGTGCGCGGTGCAGCCAAGCTGGCCGCACAGTTCGGCATTCCGCCCCTGGTGATCGGCCTGACCGTGGTGGCCTTCGGCACCAGCGCGCCGGAAACGGCAGTCAGCGTGCAATCCGCCTTCAACGGCAGTGGCGACCTGGCCATTGGCAACGTGATCGGCAGCAACATCGCCAACGTATTGCTGATTCTCGGCATGACCGCCCTGGTCGCGCCGCTGATCGTCTCGCGCCAACTGATTCGCCTGGACGTGCCGATCATGATCGGCGCCAGCCTGGTCACCTTCGGCCTGGCCTGGGATGGTGAGCTCAGCCGCCTCGATGGCGCCCTGCTATTCGGTGGCGTACTGGCCTACACCGGCTTTCTGATCTACAACGCGCGCAAGGAAAACAAGAGCGACGATGACGAGTTCGCCAAGGAATTCGGCCTCGACGAACAGCCCAAGCCTTACGCCTGGGCGATCAATCTGGGCCTGGTCATCGTCGGTCTCGTTCTGCTGGTTGGCGGGTCCAACCTGCTGGTCGAAGGCGCCGTGCAACTGGCCCGTGCCCTGGGGCTGTCGGAACTGGTGATAGGCCTGACCGTGATCGCCATCGGCACTTCGCTGCCGGAGTTGGCCACCTCGATCATCGCCGCCTTCAAGGGCGAGCGCGACATCGCCGTGGGCAATATCGTCGGCAGCAACATTTTCAACCTGCTCTGCGTACTGGGCCTGGCTTCGCTGGTTTCGCCTGCTGCCATCCCGGTAGCGGCCAATGCCCTGGCCTTCGACTTCCCGGTGATGATCGCAGTGGCCGTGGCCTGCCTGCCGATCTTCTTCAGCGGTTATCGCATCAATCGCTGGGAAGGCCTGCTGTTTCTCGCCTACTACGTGGCCTATACCCTGTACCTGGTGTTGTTCAGCACTGGCCGCCCACAGGCCGAAAGCTTCGGCGACGCAATGATCGGCTATGCACTGCCGCTCACCGCCATCACCCTGGTGATCATCACCGTGCGTTCCTGGCGCAGCCATCGCAAGGCGGGGATCTGAACATGAGCGACAGTCATGAACGCGGTCTGCAGGTGCGCCGTGAGGTGATGGGCGACACGTTCGTCGACCGCGCCCTGGGCAACGCCACCGAGTTCAGCCAGCCGCTGCAGGACTTCGTCAACGAACACGCCTGGGGCGGCGTGTGGACTCGCAGCGGCCTGCCGCGGGCGACGCGCAGCCTGATTACCCTGGCTGCGCTGACCGCGCTGAAATGCCCGCAGGAACTCAAGGGACACGTGCGCGGCGCACTGAACAACGGCTGCACCGTCGAGGAAATCCGCGAAACCCTGCTGCACTGCGCTGTGTATGCCGGCGTACCGGCCAGCATCGATGCCTTCCGCGCGGCACAGGAAGTGATCGACGAGTACCAGAACAGCGCCTCGTAGCAGTCGGTTCGCCGGCGATCAGGCATCGCCGGCCAATCGGCCCCAGGGCCTAGCGCTAGATCCAGCCCCCCCACTGCAGCAACAGCAGACCGATATTGGTGGTGACCACAGCCGCCAGGGTAGTGATGACGATAATGGCTGCCGCCAGCTCATGGTTGGCGCCCACCGCGCGCGCCATGACGAAGCTGGCCGCGGCCGTCGGGCTGGCGAAATACAGAAAGAGGATCGCCAGATCCGCGTCACGAAAGCCCAGCAGCCAGGCGCCTGAAGTGCTCAGTAGCGGCAACCAGACCATCTTCATCATGCCTGAGCCGATGGCGGTGCCACTGCTGCGGCGCAGCGAGGCCAGGCTCAGGGTGCCGCCGATGCAGATCAGCGCCAGCGGCAGGGTCATCTGCGCGAAGTACTCGGCCGAGGTCAGAAACCACTGCGGCAGCGGGATTTTCCAGTAGGCGATCGGCACTGCCAACAGCACACCGATGATCATCGGATTGGTCACGATACTGCGCACGATGGCCTTGGCACCGGGCTTGGCGCCCGGACTGTAGATGGCCAGAACCACCGCCGAGAGCGCGTTGTAGCAAAGGATCACCAGCGCCGCGAGCAATGAGCCGACCGAAAGACCGTAGTCACCGTACATGCTGGTGGCCAGGGCCAGACCGACGATGCCGTTGTTGCCGCGAAAGGCGCCCTGGGTGTAGATGCCGCGGTCTTCGAACGGCACCCGCCAGATCGCCCAGGCCCAGGCCACGAAGAAGGAAGCCACGGTGGCCAGGAAGAAGTAGGTCAGCAGCTGCGGCTGCAGGGCCGCATCCAGATCCGCCTTGACCACGCCAAGAAACAGCAGCGTTGGCATGGTGCCGCGAAACACCAGGCTCGAAGCGGTATCGATGAAGGGGGTATCGATCCAGCGCACACGTTTGAGCACCGCGCCGAGAAAGAGCATGGCGAACACGGGCGCGGTGACGGCGAGGGTTTGTGCAGCGACGGCGAGCATGACCACACCAGCAGGTTGTCTGACGACCTATGTTAGCTGGCTAAGTATTTTCCGGCTACGGGTAATCACACCTGCGACGGCGACGAACCCGTAGCGGATGCAGGCGGCACCTATCGAAAAAGCGCCTCGGGCTACGAACACCTCAGCGGCGAACCGGACGCTTCTGCAGCTTGCGTTGCAAGGTACGACGGTGCATGCCCAGGGCACGGGCGGTGGCAGAAATGTTGCCTTCGTGCTCAGCCAGCACGCGCTGGATGTGCTCCCACTGCAGGCGGTCCACCGACATCGGATTTTCCGGCACCAGGCTGTCAAGATCGGCGTGCTCGGAGAGCAATGCAGTGAGCACATCGTCGGCATCGGCCGGTTTGCACAGGTAGTTGGCCGCACCGCGTTTGATCGCCTCCACCGCGGTGGCGATGCTGGAATAGCCGGTGAGAATCACCACGCGCATCTCCGGATCCAGCTCCAGCAGCTTGGGCAGCAGCACCAGGCCGGAATCGCCTTCCATCTTCAGGTCGACCACCGCGTAATCCGGCATGTCCTCCTTGGCCAGGGCCAAGCCTTCGTCGGCGCTGGATGCAGTGGACACGCGCAAGCCGCGGCGACTCATGGCACGCGCCATCACACGGGTGAAGGTGGGGTCGTCATCCACCAGCAGCAGATGCGGATGTTCTTCGCCTTCGAACAGGGATTCTTCGCTCATGCTTGGTTTTCCTAATCAGGCCACGCCATAGGCTCGCGGCAACTTCAATTCGGTGAGGGTGCCGCCTTCTTCATGGTTATACAACTTAACCGTGCCACCAGCACGGGTCACGCTGGCCTGGCTGAGGAACAACCCCAGGCCGAAGCCCTTGCCCTTGGTGGTGAAGAAGGGTCGACCCAGCTGTTCGGCGATGGCCAGCGGCACGCCGACACCATGATCGCGAATGCTCAGGCGCAGCCACTGATGATCCCAGTCCAGACGGATATCGAGTTTGTCCGGGCAGGCATCGGCGGCGTTGTTGAGCAGGTTGAGCAGTGCCTGGGTAAGGTCGGCCGGCGGCATGATGCGCGGCGGCGTGCCACGGCCGAGGCACTGGTAGCGGTAACTGGCCTCGGGTCGCATCAGGTGCCAGCGATTGAGAGTGGTTTCCAGCCACTCGACGCTGGACTGCTCGATAACCGCCTGGCGCCGGTCGTTCTCGGCGGCGCGCACCAGCTGCTGCAAGGTGAACTTGCACAGCTTGACCTGCTCCTGCAGCAGCGCCAGGTCATCCTGCAGCGCGGGCTTGTCGCGGTATTCCTGGCGCAGCTCCTTGAGCAGCACGCTCATGGTGCCCAGCGGCGTTCCCAGCTCATGGGCGGCGCCGGCGGCCTGGGTGGCCACGGCCAGCAGCTGCTGATCACGCAGACTCTCCTCACGGCGTTCGGCACGCAACTCGTCCTGGCGGCGCAGCTCCTCGGCCATCTTGGCGACGAAGAAGGTGATCAAAGACGCCGCCAGGGCAAAGCTCAGCCACATGCCGTAGACCAGCAGGCTCTCGCGGGCGGCAGGCAGTTCGAGCGGGTGCGTCCACACCAGCAACAGGGTGTAGCCAGCCAGCGCCAGGCCGGAAAGCACGATGGTGAACAGCCAGGGTAGCGTCGCCGCGGCGATGGTCAGTGGCACCAGGTAATAGGAGACGAAGGGATTGGTCGAACCGCCCGAGTAGTACAGCAGTACGCTGTGGATGATCAGGTCAAAGCCCAGCTGTACCGCGTACTCGACCTCGGTCACCGGCCAGGGACCGCGCAGACGCAGCGCCGTGCCCAGACACAGCAGCAGAGAAACGCCAAGGGTGACCGATAACTGCAACCAGGGCAGCGGTATCATGCCGGACTTGTAGGCAAGCCCGACCGAGCCTGCCTGAGCGGCCAGCACCAGAATACGGATGAGGGTCAGGCGCCATAGATTCTGGCGACTGGCGGAGAGTAACTGCACGGGTTCGAGCATGGCGACTCCAGTTGATGCCGGCGAGTATAACCAAGCCTGCTGCGGCCTTGCGCCGCTGCGGCAACCGGACGCACACCTTTGCGCCCCTGTTTGAACGCGCGGTGAAAAAACTCAGGCGCGTTTAACCCGAATCCTCACCCGTCTTCGTCTACCCTCGGGAAACGGCCATCAAGGCCACTGAAAAAGGAACTGCACATGCGCACCATGCCCCGTATCGCCTCCATCCTCGCCCTGACCATCGCCGGCCTGGCCAGTACAGGTCTGCTTGCCGACGAGGCGCGCTACAACCAGATCGCCCTGCGCGCCGAGGTGAATCAGGAGGTGGCACACGACCTGATGCACGTCACCCTCTATACCGAATCGCAGAATGCCGACCCGGCCAAGCTGGCAGCCGAGATCACCACTGCCCTCAACAAGACCCTGGAGCAGGCTCGTCAGGTCAAGGGCGTGTCGGTCAAACTGGGCAGCCGCAACAGCTATCCGGTGTACGACGACAAGGGCCAGAAAATCACCGCCTGGCGCGAGCGCGCCGAGGTGCGCCTGGAGAGCGCCGACTTCGCCCGCCTGTCCACCCTTACCGGCGAGCTGCTGCAATCGATGAAGATGGCCGGCATGGACTTCAGCATCGCCACCGACACGCGCAAGACGCGCGAAGACGCCATGCTCAAGGACGCCGTCAATGCCTTCAGCGCGCGCGCCCAGCTGGCCACCGAAGCACTGGGCGGCAAGACCTACAAGCTGGTCAGCCTGAGCCTCAATACCGGCGGTTTCCAACCCCCGGTGACCATGCGTAACTTCGAGGCCAAGGGCATGGCGATGATGGACGCAGCGCCCACGCCGCAGATCGAGGCTGGCACCAGCCAGGTCACGGTCAGCGCCGATGGCATCATCGAAGTGCAGATGCCCTGATCCAGCCCCGCGACGAAGCAGCGCCGTTATCCGCTGATAACGGCGTTTCGCCATCCATGCCCTGCAAAAGTTCATAAATGCGACAGCTAGTTACAGCGCTGTAGCGCTAACCATTTTCGCCGCGCTGCTGCACTTGCCCCGGGCACAAGGCCTGCATAGTTTCGGTGGTGGTCTCCTTACGAGGCTCCTCAAGGATCACAACCACAACAACGATGAGGTCATGATGCGCAAGAACGCCATTCTCCAGGCTTTGCTTACCGCCGGGCTGATTGCCGGCGCCCCCCTCGCCAGCGCCGCCAACCTGGTGTTCTGTTCCGAGGGCAGCCCCGCCGGTTTCGACCCGGGCCTGTACACCACCGGCACCGATTTCGACGCCGCGGCAGAAACCGTCTTCAACCGTCTGACCCAGTTCGAGCGAGGTGGCACGCAGGTCGAGCCTGGTCTGGCCGAGAGCTGGGAGGTCTCCGAGGACGGCCTGACCTACACCTTCAAGCTGCGCCCCGGGGTGAAGTTCCACACCACCGAGTACTTCACGCCCAGCCGCGAGTTCAACGCCGACGACGTGCTGTTCACCTTCAACCGCATGCTCGACAAGGACGACCCGTTCCGCCAGGCGTACCCCACCGAGTTCCCCTACTTCACCGACATGGGCATGGACCAGAACATCGCCAGGATCGAGAAGCTCGACGAGCACACAGTGCGTTTCACCCTCAACACCGTCGATGCCGCCTTCATCCAGAACATGGCCATGAGCTTCGCCTCGATCCACTCGGCCGAGTACGCCGCCCAACTGCTCAAGGCCGGCAAGGCCGCCGACATCAATCAGAAGCCCATCGGCACCGGCCCGTTCGTGTTCAGCCGTTACCAGAAAGACGCGCAGATCCGTTACAAGGGCAACAAGGACTACTGGAACCCGGATGACGTGAAGATCGACAACCTGATCTTCGCCATCAACACCGACCCCTCGGTGCGCATGCAGAAACTGCGTGCCGGTGAATGCCACGTCAGCGTATTCCCGCGCCCGGCCGACCTGGAAAATCTGAAGAAAGATCCCAAGCTGCAGATGCCCGAGCAGGCTGGTTTCAACGTTGGCTACCTGGCCTACAACACCGAGCACAAGCCGTTCGACCAACTCGAAGTGCGCCAGGCCATGGACATGGCGGTCAACAAGCAGGCCATCATCGACGCGGTGTACCAGGGCGCCGGCCAGGTGGCGGTCAACGGTATGCCGCCGACCCAGTGGTCCTATGACGACACCATCAAGGACACCCCCTACAACCCGGAAAAGGCCAGGGAACTGCTCAAGGCCGCCGGCGTGAAGGAAGGTACCGAGATCACCCTGTGGGCCATGCCCGTGCAGCGCCCGTACAACCCCAACGCCAAGCTGATGGCCGAGATGCTGCAGGCCGACTGGGCCAAGATCGGCATCAGGGCGCGCATCGTCAGCTACGAGTGGGGCGAGTACAACAAGCGCGCCAAGGCCGGCGAACATGACGCCCTGCTGATCGGCTGGACCGGCGACAACGGTGACCCCGACAACTGGCTGAGCGTGCTCTACGGCTGCGACGCCATCGGCGGCAACAATTACAGCCGTCTGTGCAACAAGGAGTTCGATGCGCTGGTCAAGAAGGCCAAGACGATCAACGACCGCGAGGAACGCACCGCGCTGTACAAGCAGGCGCAGCACCTGCTCAAGGCCGACGTGCAGAACACGCCGATCGCCCACTCCACGGTGTATCAGCCGATGAGTACTCGGGTGAAGAACTTCAAGATCAGCCCGTTCGGCATCAACTCCTTCTATGGCGTGAGCATCGAGTGACGACGGAAAAAGGGCTTCAGCGCTCGTAGCAGCGCACTTGTCCGCGGGCAGGGTGGCGAAGCCCTTCGCGGCCAGGAGCGCTCCCGCCGTTTCATCCGGTCTAACGACCTGAACGAAAATGCCCGGCCAATTGGCCGGGCGTTCTCGTGTACGAAACCAGGCTCAGGCGTTCAAGCCGAACGGGTCATCCACCGAATGACTGGGCTGGGTAAACCAGCGCGGGCCGTCGGCGGTCATGTAGAAGTGATCCTCGAGACGGATGCCGAACTCGCCCGGCACGCAGATCATCGGCTCGTTGCTGAAGCACATGCCCTCTGCCAGCGGGGTGTCATCGCCGCCGACCAGGTAAGGCCCCTCGTGAATGTCCAGGCCGATGCCGTGGCCGGTACGGTGCGGCAAGCCCGGCAAGGCATAACCGGGGCCAAGCCCTGCGGCCTCCAGGCTACGCCGCGCCGCCGCGTCGACCGACGAACAGGGCGCCCCCAAGGTGGCGGCCTCGAACGCTGCCTGCTGCGCGGCTTTTTCCTTGTTCCAGAAGTCGCGCTGACGCGCGCTGGGTGTGCCGAAGACGTAGCTGCGGGTGATGTCCGACAGGTAACTGTGCACCTTGCAGCCGGTGTCGATCAGCACCATGTCACCGTCCTTGAGCCGCTGCGCATGCTTGACCCCATGCGGAAAGGCACTGGCAGCACCGAACAGCACGATGCAGAAGGTCGAGCCAGGCGCACCGACGCGGCGGTGCGCCTGGCGGATGAACTCGGCGACCTCGGTGGTGCTGATGCCTTCATGGAGGATGCTCGCAGCGGCCTTGTGCACCTCCAGGGTCATGTCCTTGGCGCGCTGCATCAGCGCGATTTCCGCTGGCGACTTGCATTGGCGACAGGCCGTGGTGATGCACCCGGCGTCGACGAAGCGATAACCGCCGGTCAGCTGGCGGATGCCTTCGAACATGAAAAAGGGCAGGGATGAACAAAGGCCTACCTTCGGCGACGCACCATCATTGGGCGATACGCCGAGGCGTTGCAGGCAGTTCAGAAGCAGCGCGTAGGGGCTTTCGTGCTCCTGCCAGGTATTGATCGCGCCGGGCACCACCTGAAAGTCGCGCACCGTGCCTTCCTCGAACGCCGGCGCCAGATATTCCAGGGCGCCGCTGGCGGGCAGAATCGCGCCGACCATGCGCTCGCTGGCATTCCACTGCACGCCGGTGAAGTACTGCAGATTGCTGCCGGCGGCCAGAAACAGCGCGGCGATATCCTGCTCGCGCATCAGCGCCTGAGCGCGGGCGATGCGTGCCTGGTACTCCGCCGCACTGATCGGCTCCGCGCCGGCCATCATGTTCTGCAGGCGCGCCAAGACCTGCTCCGGCGTACTGCCGCCGACTCCCAGTGTCATCTGCACATCCTCGTCTGGCACCCATGACGGACATCGTCGCCGGGCAACTTGTGGCAAAAATTTAAGTTCTACTTAAATTCTGGTCAAAGCTTTTTTCAGCCCGACTTAAAAAGCTCGCCGGTATCGGGCTGGAGTCCCCGCGGCTCATGGGTATACTCCGCTGACCCGAATAGCGAGCCACTTTCATGACCGCAGATCGCATTGGCGAACGTTTGCGCCGCTACCGGCGGGCCGCCGGCAAGACTCTCAATCAGGTGGCGGCCGAGGCCGGCCTGACCGCCAGCTTCCTGTCCCAGGCAGAACGCAACCTGACCGGCGTCTCGCTATCGTCGCTGGCCAGCATCGCCAAGGCGCTCGACGTGCCGCTCAACGTGCTGTTCGACCAGCCCGCCCAACCGCAGCCGGATTCGCACGTGAACGAGCGGGTGCGCTACACCGTAGGTGGCCAGCTGCTGGCCTACGAACGCCTGTCCAGCTCGTTTCCCGGCAACTCGATCAACGCGGTGAAGATGAACATTCCGGTGGGCTATCAGTCGGAGCTGATTGCCCATGAAGGCGTGGAGTTTTCCTACGTGCTCAGCGGGCGAATCGTCTACACCATCGAAGGTCGCGACTACCCGCTCGGCCCCGGCGATTCGGTGCATTTCGATGCTGGCAAGCTGCATCGCCTGGCCAACATCACCGACACCCCGGCCGAAGTGCTGACCATGACCACCATGGCGCTTTTCGACGATCATCCGGTCAACGAGTGATTTTCGCCCCGATTTTGGGCAAACATGCGCAATGTTAGTGCTGCTTAATTTTTGTTGACCCCTATTTCAGCATGACTTAATTTCGAGCTCGACCCGGTTGGGCTACCCGCCTTCACCGCATACCGAGCTCGCGCTGAACCCAGGCGCGAACAAAAAAAGAAAAAGAGGTTCGCATGCGTATGTCTCCCCTGTGCAAGGCCCTGCTGACCGCAGGCCTGCTCACAAGTGCTTCGTTCGCCCACGCCAGCAATCTGGTGTATTGCTCCGAAGGCAGCCCGGGTGGTTTCGATCCCGGCCAGTACACCACCGGCACCGACTTCGACGCCGCCTCGGAAACCGTTTTCAACCGCCTTGCCGAATTCGAACGCGGCGGCACCAAGGCCCAGCCGGCCCTCGCCACCTCCTGGGACATCAGCGAAGACGGTCTGACCTACACCTTCCATCTGCGTGAAGGGGTCAAGTTCCACACCACCGATTACTTCAAGCCGACTCGCGACTTCAACGCCGACGATGTGCTGTTCACCTATCAGCGCATGCTCGATCGCAACCACCCGTTCCGCCAGGCCTACCCCAGCGAGTTTCCGTACTTCACCGACATGGGTCTGGACAAGAACATCGCCAAGATCGAGAAGACCGACGACATGACCGTTGTCTTCACCCTCAACGCCGTCGACGCCGCCTTCGTGCAGAACCTGGCGATGAACTTTGCCGCGATCCACTCGGCCGAATACGCCGACCAGCTGCTCAAGGCCGGCAAGGCCGCGGAGATCAACCAGAAGCCCGTCGGCACCGGCCCCTTCGTGTTCAGCCGCTACCAGAAGGACGCGGTGATCCGCTTCAAGGGCAACACCCAGTACTGGGCGCCGGAGCAGGTGAAGATCGACAACCTGATCTTCTCCATCAACACCGACGCCTCGGTGCGCGCCCAGAAGCTGCGCGCCGGCGAATGCCACGTCACCCTCAACCCGCGCCCTGCCGACCTGCAGAGCCTGCAGGCCGACAAGAACCTCAAGGTGCCGAGCGAACCGGGCTACAACCTCGGCTACATCGCCTACAACGTCACCCGCGCGCCTTTCGACAAGCGCGAAGTCCGCCAGGCGCTGGACATGGCGGTGAACAAGGCGGCCATCATCGAGGCCGTGTATCAGGGTGCCGGCCAGCTGGCGGTGAACGGCATGCCGCCGACCCAGTGGTCCTATGACGAATCGATCAAGGATGCCGCCTACGATCCGGAAAAAGCCAAGGAACTGCTCAAGGCCGCCGGCGTCAAGGAAGGTACCGAGATCACCCTGTGGGCCATGCCCGTGCAGCGCCCCTACAACCCCAACGCGCGGCTGATGGCCGAGATGCTGCAGAACGACTGGGCCAAGATCGGTATCAAGGCGCGCATCGTCAGCTACGAATGGGGCGAATACATCAAGCGCGCCCATGCCGGTGAACACGACGCCATGCTGATCGGCTGGACCGGCGACAACGGCGACCCGGACAACTGGCTCGGCACTCTGTACGGCTGCGCCTCGGTAGACGGCAACAACTTCTCCAAGTGGTGCGACGCCGAATACGACAAGCTGGTGGTCGCCGCCAAGCGCGTGACTGATCAGAGCGAGCGCAGCGAGCTGTATAAGCAGGCTCAGGCGGTGCTCAAGCGCGAAGTGCCGATCACACCGATCGCTCACTCCACGGTTTACCAACCGATGCGCAGCAGCGTCAAAGGCTTCGAGATCAGCCCCTTCGGACGCAACAGCTTCAGCGGTGTCAGCAACGACTGACAGCCCGTTGCGCCCCGCCCTCGAGCGACGGCCCGGGCAAACGCCCGGGTCACGTCGTGATCGAACAGCTAACCTGCAACATGGGCGAAGGAATCGCCGGAATTCCAGGCGGCTCGATACCGTTCTGACTAGGAGTTACCCACCGCCATGCTGAGCTTCATTGCACGCCGTCTGGGCTTGCTGATACCTACCTTCTTCGGCGTCACCCTACTGACCTTCGCCCTGATTCGCCTGATCCCCGGCGACCCGGTCGAGGTCATGATGGGCGAGCGCCGCGTCGACCCGGAAATGCACGCTCAGGCCATGGAGCGCCTGGGGCTGAACAAGCCTCTGTACCAGCAGTATCTGGACTATATCGGCCAGCTTGCCAGCGGCAATCTGGGCGAATCGCTGCGCTCGCGCGAAAGCGTGTGGGGCGAGTTCCTCACCTTGTTCCCCGCCACCCTCGAGCTGGCCCTGGCGGCCTTGCTGTTCGCCGGCACCCTGGGCCTGATCGCCGGGGTGATTGCGGCGCTCAAGCGCGGCACGCCACTGGATCACGGGGTAATGGGCATTGCCCTGACCGGCTACTCCATGCCTATTTTCTGGTGGGGCCTGCTGCTGATCATGTTTTTTTCGGTAAGCCTGGGCTGGACGCCGGTTTCAGGGCGTATCGACCTGCTTTACGACATTCCGCCTGTCACCGGTTTCATGCTGATCGACACCCTGCTTGCCGACGAGCCTGGCGCCTTCGGCAATGCCCTGCGCCATCTGATTCTGCCGGCCATCGTGCTGGGCACCATCCCGCTGGCAGTGATCGCACGGATGACCCGCTCGGCGATGCTCGAAGTGCTGCGCGAAGACTACATCCGCACCGCGCGGGCCAAGGGCCTGTCGCCAACACGCGTCGTATTCGTGCACGGCCTGCGCAACGCGCTGATCCCGGTGCTGACCGTGTTCGGTCTGCAGGTCGGCACGCTGCTGGCCGGTGCGGTGCTGACCGAAACCATCTTCTCCTGGCCGGGCATCGGCAAATGGCTGATCGAAGCCATCGGCGCGCGCGACTACCCGGTGGTGCAGAACGGCATCCTGCTGATCGCCTGCCTGGTGATCCTGGTCAACTTCACCGTGGACATCCTCTATGGCCTGGCCAACCCGCGTATTCGCCATCAGAAGTAAGGAAGGCGCCATGAAGAACCATAAAGACTACGTAGGCTGGACGACGCTTCACCCGTACACCGCGGCCTCTTCACGGTGGATGAAAAAGACATCATCCACCCCACACGAGGTGCGCCCATGACCACCTCCACCGCGCTCGATCAGAGCCTGCTCTACCCCTCGCCACTGAAAGAATTCTGGCAGGCCTTCAGCCACAACAAGGGCGCCCTCGCCGGCCTGGCGTTCATGCTGCTGATGGTGTTCTGCGCCTTGTTCGCGCCCTGGGTCGCGCCACATGATCCCAGCGAGCAGTACCGCGACTTTCTGCTCACGCCTCCGGTGTGGCTCGAAGGCGGCCAATGGCGCTTTTTGCTCGGCACCGACGAACTGGGCCGCGACCTGCTCTCGCGGCTGATCCATGGTGCACGCCTGTCACTGGTGATCGGCCTGGCCTCGGTGGTGCTGTCGCTGATTCCCGGCATTCTCCTCGGGCTGGCCGCGGGCTTTTTCCCGCGCCTGCTTGGCCCCGGCATCATGCGTTTGATGGACATCATGCTGGCGTTGCCGTCGCTGCTGCTGGCGGTGGCCATCGTCGCCATCCTCGGCCCCGGCCTGATCAACACCATCTTCGCCATCGCCATCGTCTCGCTGCCGTCCTACGTGCGCCTGACCCGCGCGGCGGTGATGAGCGAGCTGAACCGCGACTACGTCACCGCTGCGCAACTGGCCGGTGCCGGCCTGCCACGGCTGATGTTCGTCACCGTGCTGCCCAACTGCATGGCGCCGCTGATCGTACAGGCCACGCTGAGCTTTTCCTCGGCGATTCTCGATGCCGCCGCCCTGGGCTTTCTCGGCCTGGGCGTGCAGCCGCCCACGCCCGAGTGGGGCACCATGCTGGCCTCGGCGCGCGACTACATCGAACGCGCCTGGTGGGTGGTGACTCTGCCCGGTCTGGCCATCCTGCTCAGCGTGTTGGCCATCAATCTGATAGGCGACGGTTTGCGCGATGCGCTCGATCCGAAACTCAAGAATGCGCAGTGAGGAACCAGGAATGAGCCTGCTGAATATCCGCAATCTGTCCGTACGTTTCGGCTCGGCCATGCCGGTGGTCGACGGCCTCGACCTGTGCGTGGACAAGGGCGAGGTGCTGGCCATCGTCGGTGAGTCCGGCTCCGGCAAATCGGTGACCATGATGGCGCTGATGGGCCTGATCGATGCGCCCGGCATCGTTCAGGCCGACTGCATGCAGTTCGACGGCACCGACATGCTGCGCCTCAAAGGCCGCCAGCGACGGCATATCGTCGGCAAGGACCTGGCCATGGTTTTCCAGGACCCGATGACCGCCCTGAACCCCAGCTACACCGTGGGCTTCCAGATCGAGGAAGTGCTGCGCCAGCACCTCGGCCTGAAGGGCAAGGCAGCGCGCGTACGTGCCCTGGAGCTGCTGGAAAGGGTGGAGATTCCCGGCGCCGCCAGCCGTCTCGATGCCTACCCGCATCAGCTTTCCGGCGGCATGAGTCAGCGGGTGGCGATCGCCATGGCAATCGCCGCCGAACCCAAGCTGCTGATCGCCGACGAACCCACTACCGCGCTGGACGTGACCATCCAGGCACAGATCATGGAGCTGCTGCTGAACCTGCAGCGCGATGAAGGCATGGCCCTGGTACTGATCACCCACGACCTGGCGGTGGTCGCCGAAACCGCTCAGCGCGTCTGCGTGATGTACGCCGGGCAGGCGGTAGAGCTGGGCCAGGTACCGACCCTGTTCGATGCCCCCAGCCACCCCTACACCGAGGCCCTGCTCAAGGCCATTCCCGAACACAGCGCAGGCGCCAGCCGCCTGGCCACCCTGCCCGGCATCGTTCCCGGTCGCTACGACCGCCCGATAGGTTGCCTGCTGTCCCCCCGCTGCCCGTATGTGCAGGAGCGCTGCCACCTGCAACGCCCGACGCTGGACGCACACGAGCGTGGCGCCGCGCGCTGCTTCTTCCCTCTTCAACCCACGGCGGAGGTGGCCCGATGAGCACCGTACTGCAAGCCCATGAGCTGACCCGTCACTACAGCGTCTCGCGCGGGCTGTTCAAGCCAACGGCAACGGTGCAGGCGCTCAATGGCGTGTCGTTCGCGCTGGAGGCCGGCAGGACCCTGGCGGTGGTCGGTGAGTCCGGCTGCGGCAAGTCCACCCTGGCCCGTGCCCTGACGCTGATCGAAGAGCCCAGCGCCGGCAGCCTGCAGATCGCCGGGCGCGAGGTGGCCGGCGCCAGCAAGGCCGAGCGCAAGCAGCTGCGCCGCGACGTGCAGATGGTGTTCCAGAACCCCTATGCCTCGCTCAATCCCAGGCAGAAGGTCGGCGATCAGCTGGCCGAACCGCTGCTGATCAACACCGACCTCTCCCGCGTCGAACGCCGCGAGCGGGTCCAGGCGATGATGCAGCAGGTGGGGCTGCGCCCCGAGCACTACCAGCGCTACCCGCACATGTTCTCCGGTGGTCAGCGCCAGCGCATCGCCCTGGCCCGCGCCATGATGCTGCAGCCCAAGGTACTGGTGGCGGACGAGCCGACCTCGGCGCTGGACGTGTCGATCCAGGCGCAGGTGCTCAACCTGTTCATGGACCTGCAGGAAGAGTTCGACACCGGCTACGTGTTCATCTCGCACAACCTCGCGGTGGTGCGCCATGTCGCCGACGACGTGCTGGTGATGTACCTTGGCCGTCCGGCGGAAATGGGCGCATCGGAGTTGCTCTACAGCCGCCCGCTGCATCCCTACACCCGTGCGCTGCTGTCGGCGACGCCGGCCATCCATCCGGACCCGGACAAGCCCAGGATGAAGATCAGCGGTGAATTGCCCAATCCGCTGAATCCGCCTTCCGGCTGCGCGTTCCACAAGCGCTGCCCGCACGCCGACGAACGCTGCCGTGTCGAGCGCCCGGAACTGCGCCTGATCGATGCGCGGCAGGTGGCCTGCCATCACGTGGAGCGGATCGTCGATTGACACTTGCGATGGCCACGCAGGTCGCTAGTGTCTCGTCAACCATGGAGTATCGGTTCAGCGCCCGGCGTTCGTGGGAGGGGCTTTAGCCGCGAGCGACTTTGAATGCGCCAAAAGCGTCGCGGCTGAAGCCCCTCCCACGGTTCAAGGCAGCGACAGATCATCCGTGTCGAGACACTAGGGTGCCGTGGGGCGAATCGGTCGTGCACGGCAGACGCGGTGCAGCGGTGCGCATAGCTCACCCTGCACGAGCCGGCGGTGCGTCAGGTGGCCGGCGGCATGGTCAGCTCGATGCTTTCTGCCAGCGAATCTTCCAGGCGCTGCAGCTCGACGCCGACCGCAGCGGCGTCGTCGACCAGGGTTTCGGCGATATGCAGGAACTCCGGCGTCGCTTCGACGAAGGCCAGCACCACCATCGGGTCGAAGCGCGTGCCGCTGGCCGCGCAGATCTGCGACACCGCCTGCTCGGGGCTGACAGGCGTCAGGTAGGCATGCTGGCAGGTCAGTTCTTCGAAATGTCCCACCAGCGCCATCAGCCGTGCCGACAGCGGTATCTGCTCACCGAACAGGCCCTGCGGATAGCCTTTGCCATCCCAACGCTCGTGCTGGCCGTAAACGATATCCTTGGCGTCGGAGAGAAAGTCGGTGATGCTGCCCAGCTTGCGCTCGGCTCGCTCCAGCGCTTCACGCCCGGCGATCACGCCCTCGCTCAGCAGGTGCAGGTCACTTTCGTCCGGCTCGCCATGGCTGAGCAGTACGCGATCGGGCAGGGTCAACCGGTCGATCACATGCAGCATGGCCGACTTGCCCAACTGGGCGATGCGCTCCTCGCTCAGCGTCTCGGACAGGGCCGGCTGCTGCCGCGCCAGGGCGGTGGCCAGGCCGATCATGTAGCGTTCGATCCGCTCCAGGCGACGGCTGCGCGGGTTGTCGCGCATCACCGCGACACTGGCCATGGCCTCGATGGTGACGTCCTGCAAGCGCTGAATATCGCGCGTGCGTCGTTTGACCTCCAGCTCCAGATATTCGCTCTTGTCGCGCAGATAGTCGGTGGCGGCCTTGAGCTGCAGTTGCGCCCGTACGCGGGCAAGTACGATGGGAGGGCTGACCGGCTTGGTGATGTAGTCGGCGGCGCCGAGATCGAAGCCCAACTGCTCGTCGGCGGCATCGCTTCTCGCTGTAACCAGAATCAAGGGGATGTAGCGGGTCTGCGGGTCGCGTTTGAGTTCGCGACAAAGCGCGTAGTCGTCCTGCCAGTTGAGCAGAATCAGGTCTGGCTGCGGGCGCGACCTGGCGGCTTGCAGCGCCTCCTCATTGCCGACCAGCCGCACCTGATAGCGATCGACCAGAAGCGCACCGAGCCGCTGGCGTGCATCCACCGCATCGTCCACCACCAGAATCAGTTCCTGCTCCGGCCTATCGAGCATTGCACGCATGGCGACCTCCATTGGCACCCGCCTACCCTCATTAAAGGCGCTGGGCTGTATTTGCGCTCAGGCCGTCATATCAATGACCTCGCCAGGGGTTTGAAAGTGCAATACGGATTGGCAGAGCAGCGCTGCCAGCCGACAATCGTCACCAGAACTCTTAGCGCAGGGGCAGTCCCATGCTCGATCAGGAACGTTGCTGGCAGGCGGTCTGCGAACGCGACGAGGCGTTCGACGGACGCTTCGTCTTCGCGGTACGCAGCACCGGCATCTATTGCCGACCGAACTGCCCGGCGCGTCGACCGCGGCGCGACAACGTCAGTTTTCATGGCGATGCGCAAAGCGCAGAAGCTGCTGGATTTCGCCCCTGCAAGCGCTGCTCGCCACAAGGCCAGAGCCCGGCACAACAACTCGACGCGCTGGTCGCTGCCGCCTGTGAATTACTGCGCGGCGAACAGCGCCTGACGCTGACGCAACTGGCCGCACGCATTGGCCTGTCGCCGTCGCACCTGGCTCGTGCCTTCAAGACCCGCACCGGGATGACCCCCAATGCCTGGGCCGCGGCTTTACGACGCCAACGCCTGGAAGCCCGCCTACCCGAGGCGGGCAGCGTGCTCGACGCAGCCCTGGCCGCCGGCTACTCCGGCACCCGCGCCCTGTATGAAAAGCCGCTGGCCCTGACGCCCGCGCAACGCCGCCAGCGCGGGGCCGGCGAGCGCCTGCGTTACAGCATCGCCCCCTGCCCGCTCGGCCAGGTGCTGCTGGCCGCCAGCGACAGAGGCCTTTGCGCGCTGCTGTTCGGCGATGAACCGGTGGCTCTGCGCGAAGAGCTGCAGCAACGCTTTGCCGCCGCCCAACTCGAAGAAGACGAGCAAGGCCTGCGCAGCTGGCTGCAGCAGATCCTGGCGCAGCTGGAAGAACCCGAGCGCGCCGCCCACCTGCCGCTGGACATTCGCGGCACCGCCTTTCAGCAACGCGTCTGGCAGGCGCTACAGAACATTCCCCGTGGCGAAACCCGCAGCTACACCGAGCTGGCCGGACAACTCGACAGTCACCCCCGCGCGGTTGCCCGCGCCTGCGCCAGCAATGCCATCGGCCTGCTGCTGCCGTGCCACCGGGTGGTGGCCAGCGATGGCAGCCTCAGCGGTTACCGCTGGGGGCTGCAGCGCAAGCGCCAACTGCTGGAGCAGGAAAGCCAGGAGATGTAGCCCGGATGCAATCCGGAGCAGATCATCGCCAGCCCGAGGACTTCATCCGGGCTACAAAGTCAGCGCCGCGGCCCCTACACCAGCATTGCCTTGGCCACCTCGCTGCGCGTGCCACGCCCGACCAGATGCTCGACCAGGGTCAGCGCGAAGGCCAGCGCGGTTCCCGGGCCCTGGCTGGTGATGCAGTTGCCGTCGACCACCACCGCCTCGTCGACGAAGGTGCAACCACTGAGACGATCACTGAACGCCGGGTAGCAGGTCATGCGCCGCTGCCTGAGTACACCGTAATTCTGCAACGCCAGCGCGGGTGCGGCGCAGATGGCGGCGAACAGTTCGCCGGCCTTGGCCTGCCTGCGCACTCGCTCGGCCAGCGGTTCGAACTCGGCCAGGCGCTGCGCGCCAGGCATGCCACCGGGCAGGACGATCAGGTCGAAATCCTGGGCCAGCACGTCCACCAACATGGCGTCGGCTGTCAGACGCGTGCCACGGGCGCAGGTGATCATCCGCCGCTCTTCGATGCTCGCCACCAGCACCTCCACATCGGCGCGGCGCAACACGTCGATCAGGGTGACGCATTCCAGATCCTCGACGCCATCGGCGACGGCAATCAGTGCTCGCTTGCTCATTTTTCAACTCCTCCAGGCATAAAGCGAAACTGTCCGCCCGGTCATGAAAAGGCCGAAAAGACCATAAATTCACCCGGCAAAACCTTGCTGGTATGATGCGCGGCTTTTGCACGATCGAGCAATTTTCCGGCCCGTACGGACGAATGTGCTTTGCTTTCTGCAGACCAATTTCGGCGCGCTCGCGCCTCGGGGAGCCACCATGCTGGAAAGACTGTTCCAACTCAAAGCCCACAACACTACGGTGCGCACCGAGGTACTGGCCGGGATCACCACCTTCCTGACCATGGCCTACATCCTTTTCGTCAACCCCAACATGCTGGCCGAGACCGGCATGGACCATGGTGCGGTATTCGTCGCCACCTGCCTGGCCGCCGCCATCGGCTCGCTGGTGATGGGTCTGTTGGCCAACTACCCGATCGCCCTGGCGCCGGGCATGGGCCTCAACGCCTTCTTCACCTACACCGTGGTCATGACCATGGGCTACAGCTGGCAGACCGCCCTGGGCGCGGTGTTCCTCTCCGGCGCGATCTTCTTCCTGCTGTCGATCTTCAAGATCCGCGAGTGGATCATCAACAGCATTCCCCTGGCTCTGCGCGCCGGTATCGCCGCGGGTATCGGCCTGTTCCTGGCGATCATCGCGCTGAAGAACGCCGGCATCGTGGTCGATCATCCGGCTACCCTGGTCGGCCTGGGCGACATGAGCCAGGGCGGCGCACTGCTGGCCTGCCTGGGCTTCTTCGTCATCGCCGCGCTGGCCTATCGCAAGGTCACCGGCGCGGTGATGATCGGCATCCTGCTGGTCACCGGCCTGTCCATCGCGCTCGGCCTGTCCGAGCTGCCGGGCGTGATCTCCATGCCGCCGTCGCTGATGCCGACCCTGCTGCAACTGGATATCGCCGGCGCGCTGGATATCGGACTGGTCAGCGTGATCTTCGCCTTCCTCTTCGTCGACCTGTTCGACACTTCCGGCACCCTGGTGGGCGTCGCGCAGAAGGCCGACCTGCTGGACAAGGACGGCAAGATGCCACGCCTGGGCCGTGCCCTGCTGGCCGATAGCACCGCGACCATGGCCGGCGCCGCGCTGGGCACCAGCACCACCACCAGCTACATCGAATCGGCGGCCGGCATCAGCGCCGGCGGGCGTACCGGCCTGACCGCCTGCGTGGTCGCCGCGCTGTTTCTGCTCAGCCTGTTCTTCGCGCCGCTGGCCGGCTCGGTGCCGGCCTACGCCACCGCTCCGGCGCTGCTGTTCGTCGCGGTATTGATGATGAGCAGCCTGGCGCAGATCGACTGGGACGACCTGACCGTCGCCGCCCCGGTGGTGGTCGCCGCCCTGGCCATGCCGCTGACCTTCTCCATCGCCAACGGCATCGCCTTCGGCTTCATCGCCTGGACCGGCATCAAGCTGCTGTCCGGCCGAGCCCGCGAACTGAATGCCGCGATGTGGGTGCTCTCAGCCCTGTTCGTCGTCAAGCTGGCCTACTTCGCCTGATCAGCACACAAGGTAGGCGGCAACAGGTGTAGGGTGGACATCGCTTTTCATGTCCACCGATACCTTCTCTCCGACCACACAAACGGTGGATGGAAAAGCCTCATCCACCCACGGCGCAGCGCTGACGAGTAACCCAAGGCACGCAGCCACCGCCTCCGCTACAATGGCGCCCCGTTTACCTGCCCATGAGTGACCGATGAGCCGCCCCGCATTCGACCCCGCCACCTACGACGCCCAACTCGCCGAGAAGAAGGCCCGCCTGGTCGAACTGCTGGCGCCCTTCGGCGCCGCCGAGCCCGAGGTGTTCGACTCGCCGCGCGAGCACTACCGCATGCGCGCCGAGTTCCGCCTGTGGCGTGAAGACGGTCAACGCCACTACGCCATGTTCGCCCCGGGCGACAAGCACACGCCGATCCTGCTCGACGACTTCCCCATCGCCAGCCTGCGCATCAACGAACTGATGCCGCGCCTGCGCGCTGCCTGGCAAGCCAGCGAAACGCTGTCGTTCAAATTGTTCCAGGTGGAGTTTCTCACCACCCTGGCCGGCGACGCGCTGATCACCCTGGCCTACCATCGCCCGCTGGACGACGCCTGGCAGGCCGAGGCCGAGAAACTGGCTGCCGAGTTGAACGTCAGCCTGGTCGGCCGCTCGCGCGGCCAGCGCCTGGTAATCGGCCGCGACTACGTGGAAGAGGAATTGAGCGTAGCCGGACGCACATTCCGCTATCGCCAGCCGGAAGGCGCCTTCACCCAGCCCAACGGCCGGGTTTGCGAGAAGATGCTCGGCTGGGCCCATGACGTGCTCGGCGAGCGTGATGACGATCTGCTGGAACTGTACTGCGGCAATGGCAACTTCACCCTGCCGCTGGCCACCCGCGTGCGCCGCGTGCTGGCCACCGAGATCAGCAAGACCTCGGTGAACGCCGCCCTGGCCAACCTGGCTGACAACGGTGTGGACAATGTCGAGCTTGTGCGCCTGTCCGCCGAGGAGCTGACCCAGGCGCTCAACGAAGTGCGCCCGTTCCGCCGCCTGGCCGGCATCGACCTGAAAAGCTACGACTTCGGCAGCGTCTTCGTCGACCCGCCCCGTGCGGGCATGGACCCGGACACCTGCGAGCTGACTCGCCGTTTCCAGCGCATCCTGTACATCTCGTGCAACCCGGAAACCCTGGCCGCCAACATCGCCCAGCTCGATGACACTCACAAGATCACGCGCTGCGCGCTGTTCGACCAGTTCCCTTACACCCACCATATGGAAACCGGTGTATTGCTGGAACGGCGCTGAGCCCCTCGCCGCCTGGATGCAATCCGAGATTTGCCTGCCGGATCGCATCCGGGCTACGGCTCAGCGTGACATGCCGCGTAGCGCCCACCAGGCCAGAGCGCCCGACACCACTTCGAGCAGCAGCGCGTAAAGGTTGAAGGTCTGATGCATGCCGCCGTCCAGCCACAACCCGGCGAGGCGCGCCAACGCCAGTACGCTGTACAGCAGCACCAGCAGGGTCAGCGCCGGACGCAGCAGATCCAGGCGCAGCAGCGCCATCGCCAGATACGCCGCCAGCCCCAGCTGCAACCCGCCGTAATAGGCGCGCACTTCAGTGACAGCGGCATTGCCCATCAGCAGCGCACCGCTGAAACTGGCCATCTCCTCGGGCCGGATGAAGTAGGCCAGCCCCAGCACGCCAAGGGCTGCAATCTGGATCAGCAGGACGATTCGAGCGAACAGCATCAGGGGCTCCTGGTCATGACCACTCCTGCAGCATAGGCGCCGCCTGTCGCGACGCATAGTCGCAAGCACTTGGGCAGGGCCTGCAGCGGCGCTATGCTGGGCGCTGGTTAATCTGGAGCCTTGCCATGCGTCGTTCCCTGCTCGCCCTCTTTCTCGTCACCGGCCTGGCCCACGCCAGCGAGCCACTGACCATCGATGTGCACCGCGATGCCAATTGCGGCTGCTGCAAGGCCTGGATCAGCCATCTGCAGGACAACGGCTTCACCGTCAACGACCATGTCGAAGCGGATATGAGCGCCGTCAAGCAGAAGCTTGGTGTGCCGCCGCGCCTGGCCTCCTGTCACACCGGCGTGATCGACGGCAAGTTCGTCGAAGGGCATGTACCGGCAGCGGACATTCTCAAGCTGCGCGAACGCCCGGACCTGATCGGCGTCGCCGTACCCGGCATGCCCATGGGTTCGCCGGGTATGGAATATGGCGACCGTGTCGACGCCTATCAGGTCATCGGTCTGGATCGGGATCGCCAGGATCAGCTGCTCAGCGACTACCCGGCCAACTGAGTCGGCGTCGACGGCTACACTGCAGCGATCAGCAACCCGGGAGTGCAGCCATGCGCTGGCAACGCGGTAGACGCAGTGACAATGTGGTGGACGCGCGCGGCCGTTCCGGCAGGCGTCTGGGCGGCGGGCTGAGCCTGGGCGGCGTGGCGCTGATCGTCATCTTCGGCCTGCTGACCGGACAGGACCCGCTGCAGATCCTCGGCCAGATCGCCGGCCAGGCGACTCAACCGCAAGTTGCCCAGACGCAAAGTGCAGCGCCGGCCAACGACCAACAGAGCGAATTCGTCCGCGCCATTCTCGGTGACACCGAGGACACCTGGCGCGAGCTGTTCCAGCAGGCTGGCCAGCAGTATCGCGACCCGCAACTGGTGCTGTTCTCCGGCGGCGTCAATTCGGCCTGCGGTTTCGCCAGCTCGGCGGTCGGCCCCTTCTACTGCCCTGGCGACCAGCGCGTTTATCTGGACATGGCCTTCTTCCGCGAGATGGAACAGCGCTTCTCCGCTGCCGGCGACTTCGCCCAGGCCTACGTGATCGCCCATGAGGTCGGCCATCACGTGCAGACGCTGCTGGGCGTGTCGGCCAAGGTCAACGCGGCGCGACAGCGCGGCGAACGCGTCGAGGGCGATGGTGGCCTGCTGGTACGTCAGGAACTGCAGGCCGACTGCCTGGCCGGGGTCTGGGCGCATCACGCGCAAAGACGACATGACTGGCTGGAGGCGGGCGATCTGGAAGAGGCGCTGAATGCCGCCAGCGCCATCGGCGATGATCGCCTGCAAAAGCAGGCGCGCGGTCAGGTGGTGCCGGACGCCTTCACTCACGGCACCTCACAACAGCGCGTTCGCTGGTTCAGCACCGGTTTCGAAAGCGGCCAGCCGGGGCGTTGCGACACCTTCAAGGCGGCTCGTCTGTAACGCGCCGGGTCAGACCACGAAGCGCCTGCTCCACCAGGCAAAACCACAGGCTGCCGCACCGCACAGGGTGATTACCAGCGCCATGGGCATGGCCGAACCATCGTGCAGGAAGGCCACCAGCGCCGAAGCGCTGGCCGCCACGCTGAATTGCATGCTGCCCAGCAGCCCGGAAGCACTGCCGGCATGGCGGCCCTGCCCGGCCATGGCACAGGCCGTGGCATTGGGCAATACGCAACCAAGACTGGCCACGCAAATGAACAGCGGAATCAGCAGGGGCCACAGCTGCGCCGGTTGCCACAACGCCAGCGCCAGCAGGCACAGGCCGCTGGCCAGGTACACCAGCACCATGCGCCGCAGCCACCGCGCCGGGCCGCCGCTGCGCACCAGACGCGCGTTGACCTGCGCCATGATCACGAAACCCGCGGCGTTACTGCCGAACAACCAGCCATAGTGCTCGGCCGGCACACCATACAGCTCGATGAACACGAAGGGCGAGCCGGCGATATAGGCGAACATCCCGGCCATGGCCACACCACCGGCCAGGCTGTAGCCCATGAACGGCGCGTTACCCAGCAGCGCGCGGTACTGACCGAAGGCACCGCTCAGCGGCGCCGGTTGCAGGTGTTGCGGACGCGTCTCCGGCAACCACAGCAGCACGGCCAGCAGGCACAGCCCGGCAAAGATCGCCAGGCTGTGGAAAATCGACGGCCAGCCCAGGGTATTCAACAGCAGTCCGCCCCCCAGAGGCGCGAGGATCGGCGCCAGCCCCATCACCAGCACCAGTTGCGAAAACACCTTGGCCGAGGCCAGCGGGTCGCACAGATCGCGCACCACGGCGCGGGTGATGACCATTCCGGCGCAACCGCCGAGGGCCTGCACGAAGCGAGCGGCCACCAGCCATTCCAGGCTAGGTGCCAGGGCGCAGGCCAGCGAGGCCAGGGTGAACAGGGCCACCCCGACCAGCAGCGGCACGCGGCGGCCGAAACGATCCGCCAGCGGCCCGTAGAACAACTGGCCGATGGCAATACCGACGAAATAGGCTGCCAGCGACAGCTGGATATGCTCGACATCGGTGCCGAACTGCTGGGCCAGGGTGGGGAAACTCGGTAGGTAGAAATCGATGGCCAAAGGGCCGAAGGCACTCAAAGCGCCCAGAATCAGAAGGGTTCGCAGGTTCATGAATAATCCGGACTTTTATTAGCCGGCTAATCATCTCACCGACCAGGCCGCTTGTGAAAGCGCCGGCCGCCGAACGACGGCCAGCGTAGCTCAATGAGGTTCTGCCTGCCTGGCCTTGCCGCGTCGGCTTACACGCTGCGCCGCCGACTCGACCAAAAGATAGAACATCGGGATGAGGAAGGTGGCCAGCAGCGTGGCTGCGAGCATGCCGCCGATCACCCCGGTACCGATGGAGTGGCGGCTGGCCGAACCGGCACCAGTGCTGATGGCCAGCGGTACGCAGCCGAGAATGAAGGCCAGCGAGGTCATCACGATGGGGCGGAAACGCAGCTTGGCCGCCTCCAGCGCCGCATCGAAGATACCCTTGCCCTCGGCGCGCAGCAGCACCGCGAACTCGACGATGAGAATGGCGTTCTTCGCCGCCAGCCCGATCAGGGTGACCAGGCCGACCTGGAAGTACACATCGTTCTGGATACCCCGCAGCCACACCGCAAGAATCGCTCCGAATACGGCGAAGGGTACGGCAGTGACCACGGCCAGCGGCAGCGTCCAGCGCTCGTACTGCGCAGCCAGGATCAGAAACACCAGGATCAGACCAAAGACGAAGGCCTGGGCGCCCGAGCCCTGAGTCGCCAGTTCCTGATAGGCCGAGCCGATCCAGCCCAGGCTGTAGTCCTCGCCGAGCACCTCGTCGGCGACTTGCTGCATGGCCGCCAACGCCTGGCCGGAGCTGTAGCCTGGCGCAGGGCCGCCCAACACCTTGGCCGACGGATAGACATTGAAGCGGTCGTAGGAGTCAGGGCCGAGAATGCGCCGCACCCGCAGCAGGGTCGACAGCGGTACCAGATCTCCGCTGCTGGAGCGCACGTAGACCTGGCCGAGATCTTCCGGCTTGCGGCGGAACTCCGATTCGGACTGCAAACTGACCTGCCAGGTGCGCCCGTAGAGGGTGAAATCGTTGACGTAGTAACTGCCGAAGGTCGCCTGCATCGCAGTGAACACGTCGCTGACACTGACGCCCAGCGCCCGGGTCTTGGTGCGGTCCAGGTCGATATAGTACTGCGGCACGTTGGCGCTGAAGGTGCTCTGCACGCCGGCCAGCTCGGGACGCTTGCTGGCCGCCTCGACGAAGGCCTGCACCTTCTCGCCGAGCTGCTCGACGCTGCCACCGGAGCGGTCCTGAATGTACGACTCGAAGCCACCGGTGGTGCTCATGCCGGTGATCGGCGGCGGGTTGAACGACAGCACCAGGCCGTCCTTCTGCGCCGCGCCCATGCCCATGAATTCGCGCGTCAGGTTGCGCGCATCGAGTTCGTCCGTGGTGCGCTCGCTCCAGTCCTTGAGTGGCACGAAGGACACCCCGGCGTTGCTGCGTACGCCGAAGGTGAGCACGTCGAAACCGGCGAAGGTCACCACGTCCTGCACCGCCGGGTGCTCCATCAACTGCTGGGTCACCGCGCCGCTCAACGCCTCGGTACGATTGAGCGAAGCGGCCGGCGGCAGGTAGTAGGCGTTGATCACGTAGCCCTGATCCTCGTCTGGCACCAGCGAGCCCGGCACCCGCGCGAACAGCAGCATGATCAGTGCGATCATCCCGCCGAACAGCAGCAGGCCGATCACGGAGCGCTTGAGGAAGAAGCGCACTCCGGCACCGTACCCCTCGGTGGCCTTGTCGAAGAAGCGGTTGAACGCGCGAAACGGCGCTGCCGGCTCGTGGTGCCCGGGCTTGAGCAATAGCGCGCAGAGCGCAGGAGAAAGAGTCAGGGCGACGATTCCGGAAATCACCACCGAAACGGCGATGGTGATCGCGAACTGCTTGTACATCTGCCCCGCCAGGCCGCCGAGAAAGCCCACCGGCACGAACACCGCGCAGAGCACCAGGACGATGGCGATGATCGGCCCGGTAACCTCCTCCATGGCCTTGATCGAGGCCTCTCGCGCGTTCAGCCCCTGGGTACGCATCACCCGCTCGACGTTCTCGATTACCACGATGGCATCATCCACCACGATGCCGATGGCCAGCACCATGCCGAACAGGGTCAGCAGATTGATGGAAAAACCCAGCAGATACATGCCGGCAAAAGTGCCGACCAGCGACACCGGAATCGCCAGCACCGGGATCAGGGTGGCGCGCCAGTTCTGCAGGAAGATGAACACCACCAGCACCACCAGTACCAGCGCTTCGAAGAAGGTATGAATCACCTCCTCGATGGAGACCTGGACGAATTTGGTGGTGTCGTAGGGGATCTTGTAGGCGATGCCTTCGGGGAAGCGCTTGCTCAGGCGCTGCATGGTGCGTTCGACCGCTTCGGCGGTGTCCAGCGCATTGGCGCCGGGCTGCAGGTAGATGCCGAAGGCGGCGTTCTGTTGGCCGTTCAGCGTCGTGACCAGCGAGTAGTCCTGCGCGCCCAGTTCGACCCGCGCCACGTCCTTGAGCAGCAGGCTGGCGCCGGTGTCGTCGGTGCGCAGGATGACGCCCTCGAACTCCCGGGGGTCGGTGAAGCGGCCCTGGGTGGTGACCGTGTAGGTGAAGTCCTGCGGTTCCTTGAGCGGCTGCTGGCCGAAGCTGCCGGCGGCGAACTGCGAGTTCTGTTCGCGAATGGCATTGACCACGTCGGTGGGGGTGAGGTTGTACTGCGCCAGCTTGTCCGGGCGCAGCCAGATGCGCATGGAATAGTCCTTGGAACCGAACTGGCTGGCATCGCCCACGCCCTTGAGGCGCTTGAGCTCGTCGATGACATTGATCAGCGCATAGTTGCTGATGAAGATCGGGTCACGCGAATTATCCGGCGAATACAGGGTAATCACCTGAAGAATGTCGGAAGACTTCTTCTCCACCTTAACGCCCTGGCGGCGCACCTCTTCCGGCAACTTGGCCAGCGCGGCCTGCACCTTGTTGTTGACGTTGATGGTGGCCTGATCCGGATCGGTGCCAACCTCGAAGTACACCGTCAGACTCATCGCCCCACTGCTGGAGGAGTTGGACAGCTGGTAGATCATGTTCTCGACGCCGTTGATCTCCTGCTCCAGCGGCGCCGCCACGGTTTCGGCGATGACCTGCGAGCTGGCGCCGGGGTAAGCGGCGCTGACCGACACCTGCGGCGGGAGGATTTCCGGGTACTGGGCGATGGGCAACGCGCGCATCGCGGCCAGGCCGGCGAGCACGACAACGATGGAAATGACGGTGGCAAACACCGGGCGGTCGATGAAGAAGCGCGAGATCATGGCCTTTACTCCTGCGCCGGGCTGGCGGGCGTGGCTGCCTTCGCCTCCTCGACCTTGACCGGGCCGTCCGGCCGCACCTTGGCCAGACCATCGACTATCACCCGCTCGCCATCGCTGACCCCAGACAGAAGCAGCCAGCGCCCGCCCGATGTATCGCCCGTGGCGACCTGGCGCATGCGCGCGATGCCCTGATCGTCGACGACGTAGACGAAAGTGCCGCGCGGCCCTTGAGCGACGGCGCGCTCCGGCACGGTTATGGCATTGGGGCGGGTCAGGCCCTTGACCTTCACCCGGACGAACTGCCCCGGTAGCAGTTTCTGCTCCGGGTTGGGCACCACGCCCCTGGCGCTGACGGTGCCGGTGCCGCGGTCGATCAGGCTGTCGGTGAAGTCCACCTCGCCCGCCGTCGGGTAGGCCGAGCCATCACCGAAATGCACCTCCACACTCAGCTTGCCGCTGGCCGGCGGCACCAGACTGCCTTCGGACAGCTCACGACGCAGGCGCTCGGCCTCGGCGTCCGGGTAAGCGAAATTGACGAAGATCGGGTCGAGCTGGGTGATCTGCGTCAGCAGACTGGCGCTGGGGTCGCCGGCGACGATCAGGCTGCCTTCGGAAACACTTTCCTTGCTGGTGATGCCGGTGATCGGCGCCTTCACAGTGGTGTAATCCAGGTCGATCTGGCGCGACTGCACCTCGGCCTGGGCCGCCTCGATATTGGCCTTGCTCTGCTCGAAGTTGGAGATGGCGTTGTCCAGTTCGCTCTCACTGGCGAAGCCCTTCGTCTGCAGTTCGCGGATGCGCTTGAGATCGCGGTCGGTCTGCCGGAACCGCGCCTGCTCCTGCGCCAGCGCGCCCTTGGCGCGCGCCAGGGCGGCTTCGTAGGGTCGCGGGTCGATGCGAAACAATACCTGGTCCTTCTGCACCCGGCTGCCTTCCTGATAGGTGCGCTCCTGCAGGATGCCGCCGACCTGAGCCCTGACCTGCACTTCCCGATAACCGGCGGTTCGCCCGGGATATTCCAGGACGATGGGCAACTCGCCGACCCTGACCTGCTCGACCGTCACCACCGTGGGCGGCGCGTCGGCCGCCTCAGCAGCAAGTGCGAGGATTAATGTTGCAGACAGGCAGAAACGATCCAGGCGAACGAACCACATGATGCATCCCTCTCCTTGGCTAGACGCGGAGCAGAAGCGACACAACGAAGCGCCACCAGCAGGTGGGCATAATCGGTACAATCGAGCCTAGCTCCAATTACCCGGATCGCCATGCGTAGAACCAAAGAAGATGCGGAGAAAACCCGCTGCGCCATCCTCGCCGCTGCGGAACAGTTGTTTCTCGAGCGAGGGGTCGCCCATACCAGCCTGGAGCACATCGCCCGGCATGCCGGGGTGACCCGCGGGGCGGTCTATTGGCACTTCCAGAACAAGGCCCATCTGTTCCACGAAATGCTCAATCAGGTGCGTCTGCCGCTGGAACCGCTGGCTCAGCAACTGGCTGCCGTCGACGGCCTGTCATCGCTGCAGTTGCTGCGCGATCTGTGCATCGAGGCCATGGCCAATCTGGTGCTGGATGAACAGCGTCGGCGCATCCTCACCGTACTGCTGCGCCGCTGCGAATTCACCGAAGAGCTGCGTGAGGCCGAAGAGCGCCACGAAACCTTCGTCAATCAGTTCATCGACCTGTGCCAGCAGCAGTTCGCCCTGCCGACGGTGCAACCGCATCTGCAGCCCGGCATCACTCCGCGCCTGGCCTCACGCACGCTGCACGCGCTGATCGTCGGCCTGTTCAGCGACTGGCTGCGCGACCCGAATCTGTTCGACGCCCAGACCGACACCCCGGCGATGGTCGACAGTTGCTTCCGCGGCCTGCTGCGGCAGTGGCCTTAGCAGGCCCGAGCTCTACGCGGGGACAACCTCGTAACCCTCTTCAGCAATGGCGGCCTGTATCTGCGCCGCGTCCAGGCTACCCTCCACACGCACAAGTCCCGCGGCCAGATCGACTTCGACCCTGGCCACAGGATCCAGCGCCTGGATCGCCTGAGTGATGGCCCGCACGCAATGACCGCACGACATTCCGCTAACCTTGAACTGTTGCATCTGCTGACTCCTTGAAGCGATTGGCGATGGGTGTAGTCTCGACCTTGCCACGATGGCAAGGTCAAGCCTTTATCATTTCATTCGCCGCACTCCCATACGAGGATCATCACCATGCGTATGCCCTGCTGCGCCATTGCCCTGCTGCTGGCGCCTCTGGCACTGGCAGAACCACTGGCACCGCTGCCTTCGACGACACAGGGCGAGGGGTATGCGGTGCTGATCGTTTCGCGCGAGCGGCTGGAAGTGGCGACCACCTGCGAAGTCGCGCTGTATCTGCATGACCAACTGGCCGCGCGCTTGTATCAGGGCCAGTCGGTATCCTTCAACCTGCCACCGGGCAAGGTCGCGTTACGCCTCGGCCTGACCGGCAGCGGCCCGTGTCAGGACGGCATTACCCAATTGAGCGGGCAATCGCTGGAGCTGGCGGCCGGCGAAGTGCGCCGCTACCGCATCGCCATGGGCAGTGACGGCCTGCGACTGCATGCCGCGCCTGCGCTGAACTGAAGGCTTGACCTTGCCATGGGGTCAAGGTTGATCCTGTAGCCACGCCCAGGCTTTTCTAACGGCCTGCTACAGGGAGCCGAACCATGACCACTTTCGACCTGCCAATCCAGGGCATGACCTGCGCCAGTTGCGCCGGGCGCGTCGAACGCGCCTTGCGCAAGTTGCCGCAGGTGAGCAGCGCCAGCGTCAACCTGGCCAGCGAGCAGGCGCGCATCGAAGCGCCCGCTGGCAGCCTGCCGCAGCTGATCAGCGCCATCGAGGGCGCCGGTTACAACGTGCCCAGCCAGCCTCTGGAACTGAGCATCGAGGGCATGACCTGCGCCAGTTGCGTTGGCCGTATCGAGCGCGCCCTGAACAAGCTGCCGGGTGTCAGCCAGGTGGCCGTCAACCTCGCCGACGAGAAGGCGCGCCTGCAGGTACTCGCCGGTTTCGACCCACAGTTGGCGGTGAAGGCTGCCGTGGCCGCCGGCTATAACGCGCAACTGCTTGGCGAGCGTCCGGCCACCGATCAGGCCCGGCGCCGCCTGCGGCGTGAGCGTCTGACCCTGCTGGCCGCCATCGCCCTGACCCTGCCGCTGGTGCTGCCGATGCTGGTCGAACCCTTCGGCCTGCACTGGATGCTGCCGGCCTGGGTGCAATGGCTGCTGGCCACGCCGGTGCAGTTCATTTTCGGCGCGCGCTTCTACCGCGCGGCCTGGCAGGCACTGAAGGCGCGTGCCGGCAACATGGATCAACTGGTGGCCATCGGCACCAGCGCCGGTTACGGTCTGAGTCTGTATCAGTGGGCCGTGACGCCGGCCGGACAGATGCCGCACCTGTACTTCGAAGCCTCGGCGGTGATCATCAGCCTGATCCTGCTCGGCAAATATCTGGAAAGCCGCGCCAAGCGTCAGACCGCCAGCGCCATTCGCGCGTTGCAGGCCTTGCGTCCGGACCACGCGGTGCGCCTCGTGGACGGACGCGAGGAGCGCGTCGGCATCGACGCCCTGGCGCTGGGTGACCGTATTCTGGTCAAGCCGGGCGAACGCTTCCCGGTCGACGGCCAGGTGCTGGAGGGCCACAGTCATGCGGATGAAGCGTTGATCAGCGGCGAAAGCCTGCCGGTGGCCAAGCAGCCGGGCGACAAGGTCACCGCCGGCGCCATCAACGGCGAAGGCCGCCTGCTGGTGGAGACCACGGCCCTGGGCGCGGAAACCGTGCTGTCGCGCATCATCCGCCTGGTCGAGGATGCGCAAGCTGCGAAGGCGCCGATCCAGAAGCTGGTGGACAAGGTCAGCCAGGTGTTCGTCCCCACGGTGCTGCTGATCGCCCTGGCCACGCTGCTGGGTTGGCTGGCCCTCGGCGCATCACTGGAAAACGCCCTGCTCAACGCCGTCGCCGTACTGGTGATTGCCTGCCCCTGCGCCCTTGGCCTGGCCACGCCAACGGCGATCATGGCCGGCACCGGCGTCGCCGCGCGCCACGGCATCCTGATCAAGGATGCCGAAGCACTGGAAGTGGCGCATGCCGTGCAGCACATCGCCTTCGACAAGACCGGCACCCTTACCGAAGGCAAACCGCGCATCGTCCATATCGGCCTGGGCGAGGCCAGCGAGGACGAATTGCTGCGCCTGGCCGGCGGCCTGCAGCAGGGCAGCGAACACCCACTGGCCAAGGCCGTATTGCAGCGCTGCGCCGACCAGCACATCGCCCTGCCAACCCTGAGCGACAGCCGCGCACTGGCCGGTCGTGGCATAGCTGGTAGTGTCGAGGGTCGCAGCCTGCAACTGGGCAGCAGCCGCCTATTGGAGGAAAACCAATTGCAGGTGGGGGAGCTGGCCGAATCCGCCCGCACGTGGGAGGCCGAGGGCCGTACCCTGTCCTGGCTGATCGAAACCGGTGACGCCCCTCGCCTGCTCGGCCTGCTGGCCTTCGGTGACCAACTCAAGGACGGCGCCATCGACGCCATCGCTGAACTGCGTGCACAAGGCATCACCAGCCACCTGATCAGCGGCGACAACCAGGGCAGTGTCGCGGCAGTCGCCAGCGCTCTGGGCATCGACCAACCGCACGCGCAGGTGCTGCCGGCGGACAAGGCGCGCCTGGTTGGCGAACTGCGCCAGCAGGGGACCGTGGCCATGGTCGGCGACGGCATCAACGACGCACCGGCACTGGCCGCCGCGGATGTCGGCATTGCCATGGGCGGCGGCACCGATGCTGCCATGCATGCAGCCGGCATCACCCTGATGCGCGGCGACCCACGCCTGGTGCCAGCCGCGCTGGACATCAGCCGGCGCACCTACGCCAAGATCCGCCAGAACCTGTTCTGGGCCTTCATCTACAACCTGATCGGCATCCCGCTCGCCGCCGCCGGCCTGCTCAACCCGATGTTCGCTGGCGCCGCCATGGCGCTGTCCAGCGTCAGTGTGGTGAGCAATGCACTGCTGCTCAATCGCTGGAGACCACGCGCATGAACATCGGCCAAGCCGCCAGGCACACCGGCCTGAGTGCCAAGATGATTCGCTACTACGAGTCCATCGACCTGCTGCCCCATGCCGGGCGCACGGAGAGTGGCTACCGGCAGTACAGCGCGTCGGATCTGCACCGCCTGGCATTCATCAAGCGGGCGCGGGATCTGGGGTTTTCTCTGGAAGAAGTCGGCAGGCTGCTGGCGCTGTGGCAGGACAAGCAGCGCGCCAGTGCCGATGTGAAGGCGCTGGCCGAAGAGCATATCGCCACACTGTCGCGCAAGATTGCCGAGATGACGGCCTTGCGGGACACACTGGTGGAGCTGGCGAACAGTTGCCAGGGTAACGACCGGCCGGACTGCCCGATATTGAAGGGGATCGAGGAGGGCGTGAGCTGCGGCGCATCGAAATGCGCGCACGGGGACACCTTGTAGCCCGGATGCAATCCTGCGAAGGCTGCGAAGGCTGCGAATACCGTCCCGGATTTCATCCGGGCTACGGCAAGGCGCAGCCCCCACTGCTCAACGCATCCAGGGCGGTATCGGTTCGGCGTCCTTGGGCTCGTCTTCGGCGTTGCGTAGCGCCTGTTTTTTCGCCTCTTCGGCCAGCGCGGCCTTGATCTCGCGCATCACCGCGTCGATATCGGCAGCGTCCTCGGGCTCGGCGAACTCACCGGTCAGTTGCGAATCGGGCTGCAGTTTGCCAGCCTCGTAGAGCGCCCACATTTCCTTGGCGTACTTGGTGTACTTCAGCTCCGGGGCGAACTGGCCGAAGTACTCGGCCATGTTGCGCACGTCGCGTTCGAGCATGCTGAAGGCATGGTTGTTCGCCGCCGCGTCCACCGCCTGCGGCAGGTCGATGATCACCGGACCTTCGGGGCCGAGCAGCACGTTGAATTCCGACAGGTCGCCGTGCACCAGGCCGGCGCAGAGCATCTTGACGATTTCCTGGATCATGAAGGCGTGAAATTCACGGGCGTCGTCCGGATGCAGGTCGACGTCATTGAGCCGTGGCGCTACATCGCCCTCGCCGTCGCCGACCAGCTCCATCAGCAGCACGCCATCGAGAAAGTCGTAGGGTTTGGGCACTCGCACGCCGGCATTGGCCAGGCGGAACAGCGCAGCGACTTCGGCGTTCTGCCAGGCCTGCTCCTGTTCCTTGCGCCCGTACTTGCTGCCCTTGGACATGGCCCGCGCCTGTCGGCTGCCCCGTACTTTTCGTCCTTCCTGATACTCCGATGCCTGGCGGAAGCTGCGCTTGTTGGCTTCCTTGTAGACCTTGGCGCAGCGCAACTCGTCGCCACACCGCACCACATACACGGCTGCCTCCTTGCCGCTCATCAGCGGTCGCAGCACCTCGTCCACCAGGCCGTCCTCGACCAGGGGTTCAATACGTTTGGGCGTCTTCATTGGTGCGGATCACGGGTCCTTTCTGACGGAGAGACTGGTTGCCGACCATCCTCGCACAGCTAGGAACCTGTTCAAAGGTTCGCGAGCCGGAGCCAGGCCAGACTAGGCTGAAGATATGAAGTTTACGGCTTGCCAATGCACATCTGAGCGCTATTTCAACACGGCAGGGCCTGGGTCAGCCTGCTTGGCCGTTCATCATCATGCGCTGCCCGGATGCGCCTTGAGGGCCTCGATGGCGTAGCGCACCTTGGCCGGTTACCCATCGCACCCGACAGACTCCGGTCGCCAAGCCGGCGACAGCATCAGGAACTCGCCGCGCACCAGCAGCTCGCGGATTTTCGACTCGGGTGCCATGACGCCGCCGCGCCTGCCCGGATGACCTGCCGCGCGGCCATCTGACCCGGCGCTGACGACACGCTACCGCCTCAGAGCGCGTCCAGGCGGGCGCGCAAACGGCGCAGCACCGCCAACGACTCCGGGTTGTCACCGTGCACGCACAGACTGTCGGCCCGCAGGCGTAGCGGCTTGCCGTCGATATCGGCAAAGGCTTCGCCATTGGCGATCGCCAGCGCCTGCGTCAGGATGCGCTCGGGATCCTGGTGCACCGCGCCACCAAGCCGGCGCGGTGCCAGCTGGCCATCGGAGAGGTAGGCTCGGTCGGCAAAAGCTTCGAACATCAGCGGCACGTCGGCCTCATCGGCCAGGCGCAGCTCCCGACCGTTGTCGGCCAGCGCCAACACCATCAGCGGCAGGCCCTTGCGGTAGCTGGAGCAGGCATCGAGCACCGCCGCCAGTAGCGCATCGTCACGCACCAGATCGTTGTACAGCGCGCCATGTGGCTTGACGTAGGCCAACTGGCAGCCAGCCGCGCGGCAAAAGGCATCCAGAGCCCCGATCTGATACAGCACCAAGGCGCGTACTTCTTCCGGCGAACACTGCATGTGACGCCTGCCAAAGCCCTGCAGATCCGGATAGGACGGATGCGCGCCGATGCTCACGCCGTGCTGCACCGCGAGCACGACACTGCGCGCCATGATCAGCGGATCACCGGCATGGAAGCCACAGGCCAGGTTGGCCTGGTCGATCAGTGGCATGGCCAGTTGGTCGTCGCCCATGCGCCAGGCGCCGAAGCCTTCGCCCATGTCGCAATTGAGAAGAATACGGTTCATGTCGGCAGCTTAGAGCGCCCGGGATGCACGCGTAAAGCGTGTCGGTGCATTCAAGAACAGATCGCATTTACAAAATTTACACCTGCCTGCAGCCCAGCCACAGCGGCCCTCTCAGCCCAACTCAATAGTCATCGACATCACCCGCAATTGAACCTTATATGCAAATCACTATCATCCCGGCCGTTCTTAACCGTTCCGACTGCACCCTCATTACGCCAGGAGTAGATCGATGTCCGCCCTCAATTCCCGTACCGCCCTGGCCAGCGCCATTGCGCTGGCCGCAAGCTTTGGCGCACAGGCTAACGAGCCCATCGCCCTGGGCGACGTGGTTGTCAGTGCTTCCGGCTTCGAGCAGAAGATCACCGAAGCCCCCGCCAGCATCAGCGTGATCAGCCGCGAGGAGTTGCAGCAGAAGCGTTACAGTAACCTGGCCCAGGCTCTGGAGGACGTGGAAGGCGTCGATGTACGTCAAGGTACCGGCAAAACGGGTGGCCTGAACATCAGCATCCGTGGTCTGCCCAGTGAATACACCCTGATCCTTATCGATGGTCGCCGGCAGAACAATGCAGGGGACGTGACCCCCAACGGCTTCAACGAAACCGCAACCAGTTTCATCCCACCGCTATCGGCCATCGAGAGAATCGAGGTGATCCGCGGCCCGATGTCGACGCTCTACGGCTCTGATGCCATGGGTGGTGTCGTCAACATCATTACCAAAAAAGTCGCTAAGGAATGGGGTGCATCGGTCACTCTGGACCACACGTTCCAGGAACATCGCGACTACGGCGAAACTTCCAATACCAGTTTCTACACCAGCGGCCCGCTGATTCAGGATCTGCTTGGCTTGTCGATGCGCGGCAGCCTCTACGATCGCGAGGCCTCGGACCTGCAGTTTGCCAATGGCTCCACGGTCAGCAGGCGCGGCGCCTCTCCGGTGGAAGGCCGCAACAATAACCTCGGCGCACGTCTGACCCTCACGCCCAACGAAGATCACGATTTCTCGCTCGATTTCGAACGTGGTCGCCAGGTCTACAACAACGACGAGTGTCAGTTGGGCAATCTCGATGGACGTGCCAGCGGCTCTGACAGCGCAGGCTGCGGCGCCCCTTCCAGCCGAGCGTCCGGTTACAAGGACGAACTTCGCTTCGAGCGGGATCAGTTCGCACTGAGCCATACGGCTCGGCTCGGCTTCGGCACCGTGGACAGCAGCCTGACCCACAAGACCACCGAGACAATCGGCCGGACCATCCCCGGGAGCGTCATCGGCAATGCCTACGTCGGGTTCCCGTCGATCATCGCCGGGGATGACCGCAAGCTCAAATCGACGGACCTGATTCTGGATACCAAACTGGTCGCCCCGATTGGCGCAACCCATATCACCACTGTCGGCGCCCAATATGCCGACTCCAAGGTCGAAGACGGCCTGGCAACCGAAGAATTCAAACAGAAGTCATGGGCCGTATTCGCCGAGAACGAGTGGCGCATGCGCGACGATCTGGCCCTGACGCTGGGTGCACGTTATGAAGATCATGAGGCGTTTGGCGGCCACGTCAGCCCACGTGCATACCTCGTCTGGAACACCACGGAAAACTGGACCCTCAAGGGTGGCGTCAGTCGCGGCTACAAAACCCCGACGCTCAATCAGTTGCATGACGGCATCAACGGTGTGACCAATCAGGGTGACGTCATTACCATCGGCAGCCCCAACCTGAAACCCGAAATCACGACCAATACCGAATTCGGCGTCTACTACGACAGTTTCAACGGCTTCAACGCCAACGCCACGCTGTTCCATAACAAGTTCAAGGACAAGATCGATACCGGCACGCCGCTGGCCAACTGTTTTGCCGCAGGCAATCCCAATCAGCCGGGCTGCGTCAGCTATGGCGCAGGTTTTACTCAACCGAACTTTGCCCAGAACACCAACATCGGCGAGGCGCTCACGCAGGGTCTGGAACTGGCGGGGCGCTGGGAATTCGCCCCTGCCTGGGCCATCTCGGCCAACTACACCTATACCGACAGCGAGCAACAGAGCGGCGCGAACAAGGGCGCCCCGCTGACCAACACGCCCAAACACATGGCCCATGCGCGTTTGAGCTGGAACACCACTGACCGCCTGACCCTGTGGTTCAAAGGCGAATACCGTGGCGAACGTGCGCGCTTTACCGATCGCTATGCCAACCTGTCGGCAGCCGATAAAGCTGTCGAGGATCAGGTCGGCGATCTCAAGGCCTACGAAGTTTTCCACCTGGGCGGTTCGTTCAAGGCCTCGGAAAACGTCACCCTGAACGCCACGATCTACAACCTGTTCGACAAGGACTTCACCAAAGGTCGCTACTACACCACCAACACGGGCACAACGGGTTGGGCGTCGGACTACATTCAGACCTTCCGCTCCACCGACGGTACGATCGAAGAAGGTCGCCGTCTCTGGCTGTCGGCCGTGATCGAATTCTGACTCACGCCGCCCCATGCAAAACGCCAGCCCCAGGGCTGGCGTTTTGCATTGCGGACCACGGAATCAAGCGGTGAGCGCTCAGAAGCTGTAGGTCGCCGAGAGGATGGCCGAGCGACCATCGCCATATTCGATAGCCGAAGACCGGTTGTCGGCACCGGGCGTCTGGCGCACGCGCTCGACGTAGTCCTCATCGAACAGGTTGTTGAGGTTCAGCTGCAGATCGAGATTGTCGCTGACCTGGTAGCCGACCATGGCGTTGTGCAGCCAGTAGGCGTCGAGCTTGGCGCCGCCACTGGAGCTGACGTTGCGTTCGCTGACATAGCGCGCACCATAGCCGAGACTCCAGCCGGCCGGCAGTTGATAGGAGGTCCACAGGTTGAACGAACGTGGCGGAGTATTGGCCAGGGCCTGACCTTCGCGCGCGATACCGGCAGCGGTGTCGGATGCCTTGAGCGTTTCGCTGCTGAGCACCGTGTAGTTGGCGAATACATCCCAGCGCTCGGTGATGTGACCGGTCATACCCAGTTCGATACCGTCAACGCGCTGCTCGCCGGCAAGCTGGGTACTGCCGTCAAGCATGGTTTCACGGGCGTTGGTCTTTTCCACACGGAAGATCGCCGCATCCAGCTCCAGGCGACGGTCGAGCAGCTCCCACTTGGTCCCCAGCTCCCAGGTCTTGTTCTTCTCCGGCGCCAGATCGGCCGTCGCGGCCGAAACGCCACCGCCAGTCGTCACCAGGTTCTCGGCCGAGGGGTTGAAGGAGGTGCCGTAGGCCACGTAGATCCGGCCATTGTCAGCGGGTTTGTAGACCAGCCCAACGCGCCCGCTGAGTTCCTCATCGCGTGTGTCCAGCTTGGTCAGGGTACCGGCCGGTAGTGCGGTGCTCTTGTAGTCACCCTCCACCCAGTCGTAGCGCAGCCCCAGGCTCAGGTCCCAGTCCGGACTCAGGGCGATGGTGTCAAAAACGTACACGGCCTGGTTGTCGAGACGGGTCGAGGTGTCGGCTGTCAGGGTCTTGTTCGCCGCTCCGTTCCAGTAGCCCGGCGGATTACCCAGCGGGTAGCCGTCGGCTGGATAACCGCCCAGGCCGTGGTTGTAGACCAGCAGGTCGTAATTCTCCCGGGAGATTTCCACACCAGTGGCCAGGCTGTGCAGCAGGCCGAAGGTTTCGAAGTCGGCGCGCAGGTTGGTCTGGTTGATCAGCATCTCGCTGTTCACGTCACGCCCATAGGCCTGCGGCCCGGCAGGCAGGTAATTGCCAGCCGGCACACCGGTGATGTTGACGTGGGAGGCGGAAACCACCGTATTGCGGTCGATCTGACTGTAGCGGGTGAGGTTTTGCAGGCTCAGGCTGTCGTTGAAGCTGTGCTCCAGCTTGACGGTGAAGGAGTCGGTCCGGATGTCGTCCTTGTCCAGGTTCTTCCAGCCGAAGTAAGCCTCGCGATCAACGCTAGCGATCTTCTTGCCATCGCGCGCCGGTACACCATAGTCCGGCAGGATGTCGTCGGTCTGATGGAAGTAGCTGAAGGTCAGGCGGGTGTCTTCGCTCAGCCCCAGAGCCAGCGATGGCGCGATACCCCAGCGCTTGCGGTCGATTTCGTCACGACCCGGTACGTCGTTTTCGTGGGCCATCAGGTTCAGGCGAAAGGCGCTGTCGGTACCGATGCCGTCGAGGGTCTGGTTACTGTCCAGCGTCAGTCGATGATAGTTGTCGGTGCCCAGGCCGGCGCCGATGCGGGTGAAGTCGCGCTGCACCGGCGCCTTGGTCACCTGATTGATGCTGCCGCCCGTGGTGCCGCTGCCGCCGAACACCGAGTTCGGCCCCTTGATGACCTCAACGGACTCGATGTTGAAGGTGTCGGTACGGTTGGTTTGCGCGCTGTCACGCAGGCCGTCGATCTGCATGTTGGCGTTGGCGCTGAAGCCACGGATGTTGATGCTGTCACCGGAACCACCGCCGCCCTCCCCGGCGGTAAAGGTGATACCGGAGACGTTCGACAGCACCCGGCGCAGGCTCAGCGCCTGCTGCTCGGCGATTACCTTCTGCGGTACCACGGTCACGGTCTGCGGGGTGTCCAGCAGCGGCGCGGTGTATTTGACCGAGGACGCCGACTCGGTCTTGTAATCCCCGTCACGTTCACCCTTGACGGTGACACTGTCGAGCTTGACCGAATCGTCGGCCAGGGCCGGCAGGGTCAGCGTGGCGATGGCCAGGCCGACGGCGGTGGCAAGCAGGCGCTTGGCAGGCAGAGCATGCAGATTGTTCTTGGCATTCATCGAGAATACGTACTCTTGATTATTGATAATTATTTATATTCGATCGCGCACCCACTCCCTTACGAATCCGCGCGCCGACGCCCAGCCGGCAGACCTGCACGAGGCCAGCAGCTAAAAGCGAACGTATATTATTTGTAAATAATTCAAAGTCAAATAAGAAGCACTCTTGAATGCATTCTTATTTAGCGATTGCTCTTGCGCGTCGCGCAGCCAGCTTTTCGCGCCGCCGCGCCATCCGCGCAGAGGTACCAACCCCCTGTCGAATAGGCTCTGCGCAGGTGCCCGCTCAGAGACGGGACGGCGTGAAGATCAGCTGAGGGCCGATACTGGCGAGGTCCTTGCAGCCAGTCAGTGCCATGGCGACTTCCAGCTCGGCGCGCAGAATCTGCAGCACATGCGCCACCCCCAGAGCACCGGCCGTGGCCAGGGCGAAGACACAGGGCCGGCCCACCAGCACGGCATTGGCACCCAGCGCCAGCGCCTTGAGGACATCGGTGCCACGCCGCACGCCGCCGTCGAGCAGCAGAGGAATGCGGCCCTGCACCACTGCCGCCACCTCCGGCAGTGCATCGATGGTCGCCGGCAGGCTGTCGAGGGTACGTCCGCCATGATTGGAGACGATCAGCCCGTCGACGCCGGCTGCCAGCGCTTGCTCGGCATCGGCGGCGCCCAGAATCCCCTTGAGCAGAATCGGCAGGCGGGTCTGCTCCCGCAGCCAGGCCAGGTCGCGCCAGGTTGGCGCCGCCGCCAGCAACGGACCGCCGAGCAGCAGACTGTCGCCAGGCGGAGCGCCACCGGGCTGCGGGCGCATGCCCCGTAAATTGACCGCCTCGATACCGGGCGGCAGAACGAAACCTGCGCGCTGCTCGCGGTTGCGAATGCCGCTCACCGGCGCATCCACGGTGACCACCAGAGCGCGGTAGCCGGCCGCCTCGGCACGACGGATCAGCGCGACGGTGAAGTCGCGGTCGGCCTGGATATACAACTGAAACCACAGCGGCGCCTGCGCCTGTGCAGCGATGGCCTCCAGTTCGACGCTGGCCTGGGTGCTGACCAGCATGCCGGCTCCCATGGCACCGGCGCCCAGCACGCATGCCAGTTCGCCGTCCGGGTGAGCGAGCTGCTGGTAGGCCACCGGCGCGACGAAGATCGGGTGAGCAAAGTCATCACCGAACAGCCGCAGGCGCGTGTGTCCACCCTGCAGGTCCTGCAGGACCCGGCTGCGCAGGCGCAAGCGGTCGAAGGCCTGGCGGTTGTCCTGCAGGGTCAGCTCATCGGCTGCGCCTCCAGCCAGATAAGCCCAGGCCTGCTCGCCGAGGCGCTCGCGAGCATGGACGCTGTAGTCGGCCACGCAAGCAATGTCGGCAGGTATCTGTGCCAGCGGGGGCAGGCTCATGTGGGGCTCTCCGGATGCGTTCAGGTCTGCGACCACTGCCGCAGCAGGTTGTGGTAGATGCCGGTCAGCCGCAGCAGTTCGGCGCTGTCCGGTACCTGCTGACGCAGCGCCTGGATGCTGTCATCGAGCTCCAGCAGAACGGTGCGCTGATCATCCTGACGCACCAGGCTCTGCACCCAGAAGAACGAGGCCAGACGGACACCCCGCGTCACCGGTTCGACGCGATGCAGGCAGCCACTGGAATAAAGCACCATGTGCCCGGCCGGCAGTTTGATGCGCCGGTCCTGCATCACCAGTTCACCGCCGTCGTATTCGTGCGGTTCACTGAAGAACAGCGTGGCCGAGAGGTCCGCGCGAATACGATGCGCAGTGCCCGGTACGCTGAAGATGGCATTGTCGATGTGATCGCCGTACTGGCCGCCGCCGGTATACCGGTTGAAACGCGGCGGCACCACCTTGAGCGGCAGCGCGGCAGCCATGAAACGCGGATGGCGGCTAAGACAGTCAAGCAGAAAGTCGCCGAGCTGGGTCACCAGTGGATCGTCCTGCGCCAGTTGCTGATTGCTCTTGGCCTGTATCGCCTGATGCCCGGCACTGATTCGCCCGTCCTGCCAGTTTGCCGCTTCGAGCGCAGCACGGTACTGACGCAACTGCTCGGCGTCGAGCACGTCAGGGATGATCAGCAGCATGCGCCCTCTCCACAGGTGTAAGGTGATAATGATTCTAAATAGCTTGCACAACAAACAACAGCCACGGCGGCATAAATGAAAACGCCCACACAGGGTGGGCGCATTCAGTTTGCGTGGGGCCTTACAGGTAGTAGGACTTCAGCGGCGGGAAGCCGTTGAACTCCACCGCGCTGTAACTGGTGGTGTAGGCGCCGGTGGACAGCCAGTACAGGCGGTCGCCGCTGGCCAGGTTCAGTGGCAGGCCGTACTTGTAGTGCTCGTACATGATGTCGGCGCTGTCGCAGGTCGGACCGGCGATCACCACCTCTTCCATCTCGCCCTTCTTCTCGGTCCAGATGGGGAATTTGATCGACTCGTCCATGGTTTCGATCAGGCCGCTGAACTTGCCGACGTCGGCATACACCCAGCGCTCCACGGCGGTGCGCGACTTGCGCGCCACCAGCACCACTTCCGATACCAGCACGCCGGCATTAGCGATCAGCGAGCGGCCCGGCTCGAGGATGATTTCCGGCAGTTCGTCACCGAAGTCTTCCTTGAGGAAGCGGGTGATTTCCTCGGCATAGGTTTCCAGGTCGTTGGTGCGCTGGATGTAGTTGGCCGGGAAGCCGCCACCCATGTTGATCATCTGCAGGGTGATACCGTCTTCCTCGCGCAGGCGCTCGAAGATCACCTTGACCTTGGCGATGGCGGCGTCCCACACGTCGATATCGCGCTGCTGGCTGCCGACGTGGAAGGAAATGCCGTAGGGCACCAGGCCCAGTTGCTTGGCCAGGATCAGCAGATCCAGGGCCATGTCCGGCTGGCAACCGAACTTGCGCGACAGCGGCCAGTCGGCGCTGGTCGAGCCTTCGGTGAGGATGCGCACGTAAACCTTGGAGCCCGGAGCAGCCTTGGCGATATTGCGCAGATCGGCTTCGGAGTCGGTGGCGAACAGGCGCACGCCCTTTTCATAGAAGTAGCGAATGTCCCGCGCCTTCTTGATGGTGTTGCCGTAGCTGATGCGCTCGGGGCCGACGCCGGCGCTCATCACCTTGTCCAGCTCGTAGATCGAGGCGATGTCGAAGCTCGAACCCTTGTCGCGCAGCAGCTCGATGATCTCGATGGCCGGGTTGGCCTTGACCGCGTAGTAGACCTTGGCGAACGGGAAGCAGTTGCCCAGCTGGTCGTAAGCATCGGCAATGATCTGCCGGTCGATCACCACGAAGGGGGTTTCGTGCTGATCAGCGAATGCCTTCATGCGCTGGAAAGTGGCGGGTGCGTAGTAGTCTTCGACCTTGATCGACATGCTGGGACTCCAATGGCAAAACCGGGAACACATTGATTCGGGCAGCAGAACCGCTTGCAGGTTCCACTACGTGTCGGGGCTGGCCGCGCCATGCGCGAGCCTGAACGTCTGACAGTTTCCCCACTTTGGTTCGCCTACTTCCCAAGGCATGTCGCCGAGCATCACCGGTACCGACCATCAGCCGGCCGGCAACCTCTCGTCGTCAGTACTTGAGCCGGATGGATCGTTTCCAGCATGGACGTTCGGGCGCGGACTTTAAGACCATGCGCCACGCAGATCAACCGGAAATTCTGCCTAATTTCATCTCGTTCCGGATATCACACAAAACGTTCTGAAATGCTGAACAGGCGGGGCTTTCAGCCAGTTTGGCGCAACTGTGTTTCAGTGCCGTTGCAGCAGACATTCGTGCTCTTTCCAGCGCGCCTCGCTGCTGTGCAAAAAGTGCCTGCACGAGCGCCCTGGCAGGCGCAGCGCCAGGGCGCGGTGAACGAACTACGGCCGTTCGGCATGATTGAATGATTGCGTGAGCAGAGGACGGTCGGCCAGCACCAGTGCCTGACCGAGAGAGCAATGCTCGATACGCGCCTCGATGCCGTAGGCACGGCGCAACCAGGCAGTGTCGAGCACCTGATCCGCAGCGCCGAAGCGGTAAGCCCCTCCCGGCGCCAGCAGCAGTAGATGAGTACAGAAACGCAGCGCCAGATTGAGGTCATGGCAGGCCACCAAGGCGATCGCCTGCTCGTTACAGCAACGTTCGGCGACGCAGTCGAGCACGCGCAGCTGCCAGTGCAGATCGAGCGCGCTGGTGGGCTCGTCGAGTAGCAGCAGTTGCGGCTCACCGACCAGCGCCTGAGCCAGGCCAAGCAATTGCCGCTGCCCGCCCGACAGGCGATCCATGCGCTGCAAAGCCAGGCGCTCGATACCCAGGCGCTGCAGGATGGCTTCAACCCGCGCCGTCAGCTCACGCGATGCAAGCTGCGGACAACGCGCCCGCGCCGCCGCCAGCAGGCTTTCGTAGGCCAGCAGCGACACCGCCTGTGGCAGTTGTTGTGGCAGGTACGCCACCTTCGCCTGCTGGCGCCAGGGTGGCACACCGCTCAAGGTCGCTTTCCCCAACCGCGCCCTTCCCTGACAAACCTGCAAGCCGGCAATCGCACGCAGCAGCGAGGATTTGCCAACACCATTGGGCCCGAGCACGCCGACCAGGCTGCCGGCCTCCACGGCAGGCAGGGTCAGCTCCTGCAGGATGCTGCGCGCGCCATAGCTCAGTCCCAGCCCTTCGATCAGCAGGCTCATAGGCTGCGCCCCCGCGCCAGGATCAGGCCGATAAACAGCGGTACGCCGACCACGGCAGTGACCAGCCCTACCGGCAGGATCACCCCGGGCAGCAGCGCGCGGCTGGCCAGGGAGGCCAGCGACAACAGCAAGGCACCAGCCAGGGCACTGCCGGGCAGGTAGAAACGGTGATCCTCGCCCAGCAGCAGGCGCGCCACGTGCGGCCCGACCAGGCCGATGAAGCCGACCTCGCCGACGAAGGCCGTGGCCACGCCGGTTAGCAGGCTGACCCGCAGCAGCACGAAGGTGCGCAGGCGACCGACGCGAATGCCCAGGCTGCGCGCCTGCTCCTCGCCACCGCGCAGGCTGGTCATGGCCCAGGCCTGGCGCATAGCCAGGGTCAGGCACAGGGCAAGCACCGCAGCCACCAGCGCCACCCGCTGCAGGTCGGCACGCGCCAGACTGCCCAGTGTCCAGAACACGATTTGCTGCAGCGCATCGGCATCGGCGAGAAACTGCAGCAGCCCGACCAGCGCATTGAGCCCGAACAGCAGGGCGATGCCGAACAGCACCAAAGTGTGCAGCGCCTCGCCCAGCACCCGCGCTACCAGAAGCAGCAGCAGGCAGGAGATGAAGGCGCAGACGAATGCCGCCAGTGGCAGCAGCAGATCGGCGCCAAGCCCGGCCAGATTGGGCCGCAGCAGGATTACCAGCGCCGCGCCGAGGGTCGCTGCCGCGCCGACGCCCAAGGTAAAGGGGCTGGCCAGGGGGTTGTTGAGCGCCGTCTGCATCTCCGCACCAGCCAGACCCAGGCTGGCGCCAACCACCAGCGCCATCAGCGCATAGGGCACACGAATCTCCAGGATGATCACCGCCTGCGCGGCATCCAGATGCTGTGGCTGCAACAGGCCGCGCGCCACGTCCCACCAACTCAGGCCAGCCGGGCCGGTGGCCAGATCGGCGATGAAACAGGCCAGCAGCAACACCGCCAGCACGCCCAGGCATGCCCAGCGCCGCAGCACGGCACGCCGATAACCGAGGCGCAACACCTGCTGCGCGCTCACAGGCTGATCCAGTATTGACCGTCCAGCTTCACCGGCTGGAACTCAAGGTAGAAACGCTCCAGGGTGCGCTGCGGATCGAGGTCGGCGAAGGCTTCGGGGTGCAACCACTTGGCGAATACCTGCACCGCCACCACGTTGAACGGGCTGTTGTAGAAGCCATGCCAGATGGCATGTGCCCTGCCCTCGCGCACGGCGTCCAGATGCTGCAGGCCGCCACGCCCGAGCAGGCGCCTGAGCGAGGCCTGCGCCGCATCCGCCGCCACGCCCGGCCCCAGGGCGATGTAGGGCGCACCCTCGGCCAGGCTGTCGGCCGATCCCACAGCGCTGGCGATATACAGCTCGGGCGGCTGGCTAAGCAGCAGCTCCAGACTGATAGTTCCGGCATGTCCGGGCAGCCGCTCGCGGGCGATATTGTCGCCGCCGGCCTCGGCCAGCAGATCGGCGAACATACCGCGTGCCATGCTTTCACAGCAGCCGTCGCCAAGGCCGGCGCGGCTGTGCAGAAACACCTTGGGCGCGGCGCCTTGCGGCAAGCGCTCGCGCACCGCAGCCAAGGCCTCGGCATGTGCCGCGTTGAAGGCATCGGCACGTGCCTCACGGCCCAGGGCCTGGCCGAGCAGGGTCATGCTGCGCGGCGTATTGACCAATGGCTGCTCGCGGAAATCGACGAACAGCACCGCCACTCCGGCGCGCTGCAACTGCTCGATCAGCCGGCCCTGGGTGCTGTCCGGGCCATGTCCGGAGAGGCTGAAGATGGCCAGGTCCGGGCGCAAGGTCAGCACCTGTTCCAGACTGAAGCTGTCGGCCGCGCCCTGGCCGATGCGCGGCACCCTGGCCAGCGCGGCAAAGGCCTGCTGGTATTGCCGGGCACTGCCGGGATCGACCAGCGCCAGATCGGCCGGCATGCCCACCAGACGATCCAGCAACTGTTCGCCTTCGAGAATGGCCAGCACCGGCAGCAGACGACCCTCTCCGAGCACGATGCGCTGGACCTTCTCGGGCACGGACACCTGGCGCCCGGCCAGATCGGTCAGCACCTGCGCCTGTACCGGGGCCAGCAACGCCAGCCCCAGCAATATCGCAACGATTGCCCGGCCCATCAGATACGCAGCGCCACGCCCAGACGCAGCTCACGCCCCGGCTCGTAGGAGCCACGGATGCCTTCATAATCTGGAATGTGCTCGAAGTCCTCGTTGCTGGCGTGATCCAGGTACTGCTTGTCCAGCAGGTTCTTCAGCGTCAGGGTCACCGTCAGGCGCTCGGGCATGGCCTGCCATTCGGCATACAGGTCATGCACGCCGTAGCCCGGCTTGGAGACATCGCCGACGCCGGTGTGCAGGGTGTCGATGCCGCGTACGAAGCGGCCCTGCCAGCCGAGGCTGAGGCTGTCGCTGGCACGGTAGTCGGCGAAGGTGGTCCAGGTGTCGCCGAGGCTGGTGCCCAGGCCGTTGTATTCGTAGACGTTGAGGCGCTCGCCATCCAGGCGCGCGTCGTTGCGGTGGTAGCTCAGGCCCAGACTGAGCTGCTGCCAGTGGTAGGCAGTGCTGAGCAGCACACCCTTGCTCTTCAGGTCACCGACGTTCAGGTACAGGTTGGGCCGGCCGATGGGATCGGCGATGGCGTCCTCGATGCGGGTGATATAGGCCTTGCCGTTCAGCTCCCAGCCGCCGTCGCGGTAGTCGAAGCCGATCTCGTCGGTACGCGCCTTTTCCGCCTTCAGATCCGGGTCATTGCCGGAGCTGTCCATCTTGAACGCATCGCGCACCTGCGGCCCGCGCAGCGCCCGCGCCTGGCCGGCGAAGACCGCCAGCTCAGGGGTCAGCTGGTAGCGCAGGCCCAGGTTGGGGCTGATGCCGTTCTCGGTGAAGGTCTGCTTGTCGCGGTCATCGAGCTTGTAGCGGTCGTAACGCAGGCCGGCGTCGAGCTGTAGGCGCGAGGTGATCTGGTAGCGGTCCTGCAGGTAGAGGCCGAGTACCTCGCCATCCTCATGGTCCAGCTGGCGATTGCCGGCCGGGCCGAGGGTGGCACGGTCATCGCGCAAGTCCACGCCATAGGTCAGCTGATGCGCGCCGATGCGGCTGGTGTTGCGCAGGTCGAAACCGGTGCTGCGAGTATCGCCGAAGTACAGACCGAAGCGGCCGTCCTGCTCCAGTTCGTTGGTGGTGTGGTAGGTGGTCAGCTCGACATCCAGCAGGTCGTTGTTCACCGGCTGCCAGGCGTAGTTGAGGGTCCAGGTCTCGCGTTCGGTGCTCAGCGGATACAGACGATTGAAGCTGCTCGGGATCCATTGCGGGCGCTGGCTGCGCTCACCTTCGTCGATGCGCTTCTCGTAGCTCAGGCGCAGCGTCTGCTCGTCGCTGAGCTTGCCCACCAGCTTGGCGAAGCCGAGCTTCTGCCGCGCTGCGGTACCGAGCACGTCGTCGTTGTGACCGTCCTCGTAATCGTTCTGGTCCTGGTAAGTAGTCATGGCCAGCGCCGACCAGTTCTGATTGAAGCGGCCGAACACGCTGGCACTGCTCTTGTAGCCCTCGCCATTGCTGAAATAGCCACTCTTGAGCAGCGCACCGAGCTGCTCGCCTTCGCGCAGCAGGTCGTCCGGGTCCTTGGTGACGAAGCGGATCGCGCCGCCCAGCGCGCCCGGCCCGGCCGTGGCGTCACCGGTACCGGCCTGTACCTCGGCGCGCTTGAGCAGTTCCGGCTCGATGCCGATGCGGCCGGTGTGGTGGAAGGTCTGCCCTGGCTGGCTGGCGCCGTCGATGCTGATGTTCAGCAGGGTGTCTTCCAGACCGCGCAGGTAGAGTTTCTGCGCCACGCCGGGGCCGCCGCCCACGGATACCTCGGGGTTGGATTCGAACACTTCCTGCAGGTCGCTGGCCTGGTAGCGCTGCAGCTGCTCGGCCTCGACGCTCTCGTTGCGGTCGATGGCTGCCGCAGTGATCTCCTGCGCCTGCAGTTCCAGCGCGGCATCGGCGCCGTGCGCCTGCGTGGCGAGCAGACTACCGAAGGTAATGGCGCCGAGCAGACTCAGGCGATAAGGGCAGTGCGGCATGATCGATCCTCCCCAGGAAAGATGTGAATATTTCGCATTTGCGAATTCTCATCACAACCCTTCGGGCAGGGAACCACTTTTACAACTGTTACATCGCCGAACGTGGCAAGCGGATGTCCATGAGCAAACCGCCACCGGCGCGATTGCTCGCGCGAATGCTGCCGCCGGTGGCGCTGACCTGGCGCTGCGCCAGGGCCAGGCCGAGACCGAAACCGGCACGCTCGCTGCCGCCACGGAAGAACGGCTGGAAGATGCGCTCCAGCCATTGCTCGGCGACACCCGGCCCCTGGTCGGCCACCTGCAGCAGCCAGGCATCGCCCTCCTCGCTCAGGCTGACCTGCACCTGGCCACCCGCCGGAGTGTGGTCCAGCGCATTGCGCACCACGTTCTCGATGGCCTGGCCCAGCGCCCGACTGCTGCTGCCGTGCAGCGGCGCACTGTCAGGCATCTGGCAGAGAATCTGCCGGTCCGGATACTCGAAGCGCGCATCGTCGAGGATGCTGTCGAGCAGCTCGGACAGGTCCAGATTCTCGTCACGCAGCTCCGGGCGTTCGTTCTCCAGCCAACTCAGGGTCAGGGCGTCCTCGACCAGACGGCGCATGCCGGCGCAGTCATCGCGGATGCGTTCGAGCAGCTGGCGCTGGCCGCCGTCCTGCTCGGCCAGGCTAACCGCCATCTCGATGCGCGTCAGCGGCGTGCGCAGCTCGTGGGACATGTCCGCCAGGCGCTGACGCTGGTCGATGATCAGTTGCCCGGTGCGCGCGGCCATGGCGTCGAAGGTTTCGGCCAGACTTGCCAGCTCGTCATTACGCGAACCCAGCAGCGAGCGCACGCGCACGTCCAGGCGGCCATCGCTGAACTGCCGGGTCGCCTGCTCCAGACGACCGAGCGGCTGCATCAGGTGGCGGTAGAGCACCAGACAGACGATCAGCATCAGCACCAGCGGCACCACCAGTTGCAGCAGCAGCTTGGCGTAATGCCAGTTCAGTCCCGGGCGCATGCGCTGCGGCAGGATGATCAGAAAGTGGGTCCGGCCGTCGGCGAACGGCAGGTCCATGATGGGGTTTTCCTGGAAGTAAAGGTGGATCTTCCAGCTGACGTCGCGGCCCAGACCGAAGCCCTCGTAGAAGCGCTCATTCAGCACGCTGCCGGCCAGCGGCCGCACTTCGGCCTCGACCACCGCTGCCCAGGTCTGCTCCTGCTGCTGCAGAGTGGTCAGCCAGCGCGCCAGCGCTTCATGATCACCGGCACGGTACATCGCCTCGGCCTGCTCGCCGTAGTGGCGCAAGGTGCGCTGGTGCTCGGCATCGATGAAGCTCATGCGCTCCTCGGTCTGCCAGGCGACGCGGGCAATGATCCAGAACAGCAGCACGCTGCCCAGGCCGATGACCAGGCACAGTTTCCAGAACAGGCGCCGGTTCATGTGAAGGCGTAACCGCGGCCATGCAGGGTCTGCAAGCGGTCGGCGCCAAGACCGGCCTCGGCCAGACGGCGACGGATGCGGCTGACGTGCATGTCCAGGCTGCGGTCGTACTGGCTGTACTCGCGCTCCAGCGCCATGCGGTAGAGGTAGGGTTTGCTCAACGCCTCGCCACGGTGGCTGACCAGCAACCAGAGCAGACGGAACTGCAGCGGCGTCAGCGCCAGGTCGCAGCCTGCGACCCGCGCCAGCTGGGCGTGGCGGTCCAGTTGCAGTTCGTCGACCTGCAACTGCTGCGCCTGGCCGCCGCGCGCAGTCTCCTGCGGGCGCGTTCGGCGCAGCACGGCGTCGATGCGTAGCTGCAGCTCGGTGATGTTGAAGGGTTTGGGCAGATAATCATCGGCACCGTGGCGCAGGCCGCGAATGCGTTCCTCCTCGGCGCCGCAGGCAGTGAGCATGATCACCGGCGTCTGCTGCTGCTCGCGCAGGCGGCGCAGCACGGAAAAGCCGTTGACGTCCGGCAGCATCACGTCGAGCAACAGCAGATCCGGCGCCTCGCGCAGCGCCGTCTCCAGGCCCGCCTCGCCCAGATGGCAGGCGCTGGTGGCATACCCCTGACCGCGCAGCAGCTCGCCGAGCTGGGCGGCCAGGGTGCGATCGTCCTCAACGATCAGGATGCGAGCCAGGCTGGCAGTCATTTGGCTTACTCAGGGGCGATTAAGGCGAATGATTCTCATATATAAAAATCGCTTCGGCAACTTCACCCCGCGCATCGTGATCTGTTCAGCTCAATACACGTCGCGGCGATAGCGCCCTTCCTCGATCAGATCGTCCACCACCTCGTCGCCGAGCAGCTCGCGCAACGCCGCATCCACGCCGCCGGCCATGCCCTGCAGGCTGCCGCAGACGTAGATCGCCGCACCTTCCTCCAGCCAGGCATGCAGACGCTCGTGCTGCTCGCGCAGCAGGTCCTGCACGTAGCGCTTGTCGGCCTGGTCGCGGGAGAACGCCAGATCCAGATGCTGCAGCTCGCCGGCGGCCAGCGCCGCCTGCAGCTCGTCGCCACAGAAGAAGTCGCAGGCACGGTTGCGCTCGCCGAACAGCAGCCAGTTGCGCCCCTGCCCGGCCAGTGCCCGCGCGCGCAACAACGAGCGCAGCCCAGCGAGGCCGGTGCCATTGCCGATCAGGATCAGCGGGCGGTCGTCGTCCGGCAGGTGGAAGCCGCTGTTGCGCCGCACCCGCGCCAGCAATTGCCCGCCGGCTGGCAGATGCTCGGTCAGCCAGCCGGAGCCCAGGCCGAGGCTGCCGTCGGCCTGCACGGCCTGGCGTACGATCAGTTGCAGCACGCCGTCGGCCGACACCGAGGCGATGGAGTACTCACGCGAACCCAGCGGCACCAACGCGTCGACCACGGCCTGAGCATGCAACCCGACCAGATGCGCAAGGCTTTCCGGCAACTGACGCTCGGCCAGCGCTTCGCCCAGGCTGCTCGCCTGGCCATCGAGCACCACCGGCTCCAGGCCATCGAAGCCCGAATGCTGCAGCCAGGTCTGCACCGCAGCCGGCGCATGACGTGGACGGATCTCCAGGATGTCACCGGCCTGCCAGGTACTGTGCGCAGGCGGCGTCAGGCCGAGGAAGAACACCGGCGCGCCCTGACTGCCGAGGTTGAGCAGGCGTCGTTCGGCCAGCGTCCAGCTCTGCCAAGGCGCCTGCTCGAAGCGAATCGGCGCGGCGCCGGTCAGATCACTCAGTTGCTGCTGCCAGCGCTGCAACGCGGCCTGGTCGGCGCCATCGACTTCGACGCTGTCGAACAGACGATGCGCGCCTTGCAGCCCCAGCCAGTCGTTGATACGTCGGGCGAAACCGCAGAAGTGCTGGTACTGCCGGTCGCCCAGCGCCAGCACGGCATAGCTGAGCTGCCCGAGCGGCAGCGAACCGCCGAGCACCTTGCGCTCGAAGCCCTGGGCGGCGTCCGGCGCTTCGCCGTCACCGAAGGTGCTGACCACGAACAGCGCCTTGCGCGCCTGCCGCAGGCTGTCGGCATCGAGGCGCGACAGCGGCTCGACCCGCACCGGGATACCCGCGGCCTGCAGTTGCCCGGCGCTCTGCCAGGCCAACTGTTCGGCAAAACCGCTCTGGCTGGCGAAGCCGACCAGCCAGCCTTCGCCCGAGTCATCCGTTTTCAACGTACCGCGCGCAGCCAGCGCCGCACGCTTCTTGCGTCGGCGATCCAGATACAGCAGCCAGCCGGTGATGAAGAACAGTGGCATGGCCGCCGTGGCCAGCATCATCAGGATGCGCCCCGGCATGCCGAAATACTCGCCGACATGCAGGGCATAGACGCTGGCCAGCAGCTGCGCCTTGAAGCTCTTGTCGGTGTAGCGTTCATGGCGGCTGATGGCGCCGCTTTTCGGATCGATCTGGAACTGGTTGAAGGCGCGCACGTGAGCTGCGTCGTCGAGCATGTAGAAGACGGTCGCAGGCTGCCCCGCCTCAGGAGGCAGACGCAGGTTCCAGGCCACCAGTTTGGGACCGGCGGCTTGCTGGATGCTCCGCCATACGGCGTCGTAATCGACCTCGGGAGCGCCAGCGTCGGGCCTCTCACTGCCCGCGCGAGCCCGGCCCTCACCGCGCTTTTCCGGTGGTGTATCGGAAAGCATGCGGGTCAGCCCTTCGCGGTACCAGTCATAGGACCAATACAAGCCCGTGAGCCCTGCACAAAGGTAGAACAGCAGCACCCAGGTACCGGCGACGGCATGCAGATCCCAGTTGAAGCTGCGGCCTTTGCGCTTCCAGTCCAGGGTCAGCCACGTACGCCAGTTCAGCGCCTTGCGTGGCCAACGCAGGTAGAGCCCGGACAGGCAGAAGAAAATCAGCGCCAGGGTGCTGGCAGCCGTGATCTGCTTGCCAACCTCGCCCATGGACAGAAAGCGGTGCAGCATCAGCATCAGATGGAAAAAGTCCTGACCAAGCGGCGCGGCCAGTACCTCCCCGGTGTAGGGATCGAATGCGACGCGCGGACCGCGCCGAGCACCAGGCGGTGGTGCAAGGAAGGCCATGCCTGGCCCGTCATGCCGGCCATCGAGCCACAAACCGGTAACACGATCAGCGCTGGCCGCCTCGATTCGCGCCACCAGCTCAGCAGGTGCGAGGTGGCCCTGTTCGCTTGGCTGGATCTGCCAGCGCTCGGCGTTGAGCGCCCGGGTTATTTCACCCTCGAAGCTGTATAGGGCACCGGTAATGCCCATGACAGCCAGCACCAGACCGGCGCTGATACCAAAGAACCAGTGCAACTGGAAGATGATTTTCTTGAACACGACGGAGCCACCCTTACCCTGACCCACTGCGACGGGCGGCTACTCTATATGGGAATAATTTTCATAACCATTCTTTTACCTGATATTTACCTATCCTCTGCACGCCTCGCGTCAGGCGCCACGAGGTCGGCCGCTGCCCGTGGCTGACCAGGCCGGGAAGCCGGCCGGCGCCCTAGCGGCCAAGGGCAGCAGTTATCGGTATAATCGCCAGTTTTCCGGGCGCCAAGGTGCCCTCAACGTTTCCATCCAGGCACGCAATTCATGACCACCCAGGCCGCCGAAGTCGCCAAGCGCCGTACTTTCGCCATCATTTCCCACCCGGACGCCGGTAAGACCACCATCACCGAGAAGCTGTTGCTGATGGGCAAGGCCATCGAAGTGGCGGGCACCGTGAAGTCGCGTAAATCCGACCGCCACGCCACCTCCGACTGGATGGAGATGGAGAAGCAGCGCGGCATCTCCATCACCACCTCGGTGATGCAGTTCCCCTACCGCGAGCACATCGTCAACCTGCTCGATACCCCCGGCCACGAAGACTTCTCCGAGGATACCTACCGCACCCTGACCGCGGTGGACAGCGCGCTGATGGTGCTCGACGGCGGCAAGGGCGTCGAGCCGCGTACCATCGCCCTGATGGATGTGTGCCGCCTGCGTGATACGCCGATCGTGAGCTTCATCAACAAGCTCGACCGCGATATCCGCGACCCCATCGAACTGCTCGACGAGATCGAGGCGGTGCTGAAGATCAAGGCCGCGCCCATCACCTGGCCGATCGGCTGCTACAAGGACTTCAAGGGTGTCTATCACCTGACCGGCGACTACATCATCGTCTACACCCCGGGCCATGGCCACGAGCGCACCGAAGCCAAGATCATCCAGAAGCTGGACTCCGATGAGGCACGAGCGCACCTGGGCGACATGTACGAGCGCTTCGTCGAGGAGCTGGAACTGGTACAGGGCGCCTGCCACGAGTTCGAACCCGAAGCCTTCCTCAAGGGCGAAATGACCCCGGTGTTCTTCGGCACCGCACTGGGCAACTTCGGCGTCGACCACGTGCTCGACGCCGTGGTCGACTGGGCGCCGCGCCCGCTGCCACGCGCCGCCAACGAGCGCAGCGTAGAGCCGACCGAGGAGAAATTCTCCGGCTTCGTATTCAAGATCCAGGCGAACATGGACCCGAAGCATAGGGACAGGATTGCCTTTATGCGCATCTGCTCGGGCAAGTACACCCAGGGCATGAAGATGCGTCACGCGCGTCTGGGCAAGGACGTGCGCGTCGGCGACGCGCTGACCTTCTTCTCCAGCGAGCGTGAGCACCTGGAAGAAGCCTACGCCGGTGACATCATCGGCCTGCACAACCACGGCACCATCCAGATCGGCGACACCTTCACCGAAGGCGAGAACCTCGGCTTCACCGGTATCCCCCACTTCGCCCCGGAGCTGTTCCGCCGTGTGCGCCTGAAGGACCCGCTGAAATCCAAGCAGTTGCGCCAGGGCCTGCAGGAGCTGGCCGAGGAAGGTGCGACCCAGGTGTTCTTCCCCGAACGCAACAACGACATCGTCCTCGGCGCCGTCGGTGTGCTGCAGTTCGACGTGGTCGCCAGCCGCCTGAAAGAGGAATACAAGGTGGAATGCGCCTACGAGGCGATCAATGTCTGGTCGGCGCGCTGGATCGAATGCAGCGACGAGAAGAAGCTCAAGGAATTCAAGGACAAGGCCTTTGAAAACCTCGCCGTCGACGGCGGTGGCCACCTCACCTACCTGGCCCCGACCCGCGTCAACCTCAGCCTGATGGAAGAGCGCTGGCCGGAGATCAAGTTCCGCGCCACCCGCGAGCATCACTGACAGCGAACAAGGCCCGCTCTGCGGGCCTGCTGTTCACTTAAGGTCGTAGGCATTGGCTCCCCTCTCCCATTTATTGGGGGCACGCGTAGTGGAGAGGGGTTGGGGGAAAGGGCCGAAAACTCTGCGAAACTGCCAGTTTTCCCCTCGCCGAACGCGGCCCGCCCTAACCCTCTCCCCGGAGGGGCGAGGGGACTAATCGCGCTCGACCGTTTCTTAAGTGAACAGCATTGCCGTTCCGCGGGCCTTGTGCCGTTTACTCATCTTCCTCCAGCGTCCAGGCGACCAGCGAGTCGCCCATGCGCGTGCCGAACGAGCCGTGCCCGCCGGCCATCACCACCACGTATTGCTTGCCGGTCTTTTCCGAGACGTAGCTGATCGGCGTGGCCTGGCCGCCTGCCGGCAACCTGTCCTTCCACAACTCCTCGCCGGTGCGCATGTCGTAGGCACGCAGGTAGTAGTCCAGGGTGCCGCTGAGAAAGCTCAGGCCGCTGGCGGTGATCAGCGGGCCACCGAGGTTCGGCACACCGACGGTCAGGGGAATACCCAGCGGCGCACTGTCGCGGCTGGTACCGTTCTTGTGCTGCCAGACCTTCTCCATGCTGCGCAGGTCGACCGCTGTGACGTAGCCCCATGGCGGCGCCTGACAAGGCAGTCCGAGCGGTGACAGGAAGGGTTCCAGGCTGACCATGTAGGGCGCACCGAGGTTGGGCTGCAGGCCGCGCTCGCTGCCACCGGTACCGGCCTGTTCGCCGCCCTCGCGCTTGACCAGGCGCGAGACGAAGGCCAGATAGTTTGGCGCGCCGAAGAGGATCTGCCGCTGCGGATCGACCGCCACCGAGGGCCAGTTGAACACCCCGACGTTACCCGGATAGATCAGCGAACCCTGCTCCGAAGGCGGAGTGAAGTCGCCCTCGTAACGCAGACGGTGGAACTGGATGCGGCACGCCAGTTGATCGAACGGTGTCCCGCCCCACATGTCGCGCTCGTACAACGGCTCCTCGGGCGCATAGGTCAGCGCCGAGACCGGTTGGGTCGGTGCGGCGAAGTCGCCCTCCACCGTTCCCTGCGGAACCTGCAGCTGGTTGACCGGCACGATGGGCTCGCCACTGCGCCGATCCAGCACGTACAGGTCGCCGCGCTTGGTCGCCTGGATGATCGCCGGCACCGGCCCGTCAGGGCCTTCGACATCCACGAGGGTGGGCTGCGATGGCAGGTCGCGATCCCACAGGTCATGGTTGACCGTGCGGAACTCCCAGCGAACCTGCCCGGTAGCCAGATCCAGCGCCACCAGCGCCGCGGTGAAACGCTCGGCCTCGGGGCTGCGCTGCACGCCCCACTGGTCGGGCGTCTGGTTGCCCATGGGGATGTACACCAGCCCCAGCGCCTCGTCCGCCGTGGCGATGGTCCAGGAGTTCGGCGTGCTGCGCACATAGGTCTCGCCGGCTGGCAACGGCTCAGTGGCATCGGGGCGGCCAGGGTCGAAGTTCCACACCAGCTCGCCGCTGCGTACGTCGTAGGCGCGGATGACACCTCCAGGCGAATCCACCGAACCGTTATCGGTGATCGAACCGCCGACGATGACCAGTTTCTCGGTCACCACCGGTGGCGAGGTCGGCAGGTAAACGCCCAGCGCATCGTCGCCCAGTCCCACCTTGAGATCGACCATACCGCCCTCGCCGAAGTCCTCGCAGGGCTTGCCGTCACTCAGGTCGAGCGCGTACAGCGTGGCATCGTTGGTGGGCAGGAACAGGCGCTGGGTGCAACGTGGCGGCGCCTGCGGCGGCAGTTCCGGCAGCGCGTCATCACGCGCCGCGATCAGCGGGCCGGCGTAAGCAGCCGCATCGTGAAAGGCCAGGCCGCGGCAGGTCATGTGCTGGTAATACTCGGCCTGGCGGTTGATCGCCGGGTCGAAGCGCCAGCGCTCCTCACCGGTATCGGCGTCCACCGCGATGGCGATGCTGTGCGGCGTGCAGATGAACAGGTTGTCGCCGATCTTCAGCGGCGTCACCTGATTGGTGATCTCGCCGGGGTCGCCCTCGCCGGGCAGGTCGCCGGTGTGAAATTCCCAGGCTTTCTTCAGCTTTCCGACATTGGCCGGGGTGATCTGCTCGGCGCTGGCGTAGCGATCGCCGCGCGCGGAGCCACCATAGGCCCGCCATTCGTTGGCCCAGCGGTTCGGTGCCACGTCAGCGGCCGCCATGCGCGCCTCGTCGAAATGACCGGGCAGACGATGATAGTCCTGCGTCAGCGAATAAACTGCCATGCCCGCGCCCAGCAGCAGGCCGATTCCGAGTACCGCGCTGGCGCCGTCGCGCCAGGGCTGTCCGGGGGCGATATGCCGGTTGATCCATGGCAGCAGCAGCCAGAGACCTAGTACGCACCACAGGTCGATACGCGGTGCCATCTGCCACCAGTCGAAGCGCACCTCGTACACCGTCCAGGCCAGGCTCGCCAGCAGCACCAGAGCGTACAGCCAAAGGGCAGCACGCTGGCCTCGATGAATCAGCACGCCTACCAGCAGCAGGCCAAGCCCGGCCAGCAGGTAGTACCAGGACCCGCCCAGCCACAGCAGATAGGCGCCGCCGAGCGCCAGTAGCGCACCCAGAACGCCGGCCACCCAGGCCGTCAGCGTGATGCGCAGCGGCTGCGCCTTGTTGTTATCAGTCATTGCTCGCTCCCCGAACCACTGCCCCATCGAAACTGGGGCCGTGATCTGTGGATGCGCAGTGAGGGAGAGAGTTCAGCGATTCTGCGGTGAGGTGTATGACGGATAGCGCGCAGCGCCCTCCCACAAGCCGCGGGTGTTGGCATAAAGTGGCGTCTGAGCCGATCTGCCCTGGAGCGCCAATGGCCCACCCGAACATCGTCATCCTTACCGGCGCCGGTATTTCCGCCGAGAGCGGCATCCGCACCTTCCGCGCTTCCGACGGCCTGTGGGAAGACCACCGCATCGAAGAGGTGGCCACTCCCGAAGGCTTCGCCCGCGACCCGGCACTGGTGCAGCGCTTCTACGACATGCGCCGCGCCCAGCTGCTCGATCCGGCCATCGCGCCGAACGCCGGGCATCTGGCATTGGCCGAGCTGGAAGCGGCCTGGCAGGGCGATTTCCTGCTGGTCACGCAGAACGTCGACAACCTGCACGAGCGCGCCGGCTCGAGGAACCTGCTGCACATGCATGGCGAATTGCAGTCGATGCTGTGCAGCAACAGCCAGCAGCGTTTCCCGCTACTGGAGGACATGCCGGTCGGCCAGGCGTGCGCCTGCTGCGGCCTCATCGGTACGCTGCGCCCGGATATCGTCTGGTTCGGCGAGATGCCCTATCACATGGAGCGCATCTACGACGCGCTGGAGCAGTGCGAGCTGTTCGTCAGCATCGGCACCTCCGGGCACGTCTACCCGGCGGCGGGTTTCGTCGAACAAGCGCGCCGGGCCGGCGCGCATACGCTGGAGATCAACCTGGAGCCGAGCCAGGGCCATTCACTGTTCGCCGAGAAACGCTATGGCCCGGCTACCGAACAGCTGCCGCGCTGGGTGGCGGAGCTGTTGGCGGGTTGAGAGAGAACGGGCGGATGAAACCCGCCAATAACAAATGGCTGGCCGACCAAGCATTCCAAACCGTAGGAGTGGCTTCAGCCGCGAACAGCTTTCGCGGCTGAAGCCGCTCCTACAAAGAGCCCGACGCCAGGCAGTACCCGCTAGCCGGCGGCGTCCTGAACAGGCGCCACTGCCTCAGCCGGCACCTGCGGCTCCGGGCTGAACGCGCCATTGCTCCAGGCGTAGTAGCCCAGCCCCAGCGCCAGCAGCAGGGCGATGATCCAGGGCCACAGCACCGGCTTGTTGGCATAGGGGTCGCGCAGCGCGCGGTCGCTGCCCTTGGGCAGTTCCGCCATCTGCGTCAGCGCAGTGCCGAAGGGAATGCTGATGCGCGCCTGGGCATTCACCGCCCAGCCGTTGCCGTCGAGAATCGGCCCCAGGCTGCGCCGACGCAGCTTGAACCAGGCCAGCAGCATGGCCGGGCCGGAGATGGCCAACAGCACGCAGAGAAACAACAGCGGGATCTGCCACCAGACCAGCGACAGAATCCCCGTGACCACCGCGGCCAGCGCCGTGCCCAGAGCGCCGACGGCGAGGCCGATGGCGGCGAAGATGCCGGCGAACTTGGCGATGTCGAACGCCGGTGCCGGGGTCGCTGCCGGCGCGGCGCCGGTTTCGCCGACCTTGGCCACAGTCTTGTTGACCACGTCGGCGTCGCGGCTGGCCGCCAGCTTCTGCACCTGATCGGAGACCAGCTTGGAAACCCGCCGATACGGCGACCAGAACGCCTCGCGGATGCTGATCGCGTTCTGCACCACCTTGACCACGGTGGCATCCCAGTCGTTGCCGTCGCGGTCGTAGAACAGACCGTGGCGACCGGCCTGCAGGTCGCCCTCGCTGCCGGCGGTCACTGCCACCACGATATTCAGCGTCTCCTTGCCGCGCACCGGCTGGCCGCGGCGCGTGCAGGCGCAGTAGAGCAAGAAGCAGTCGCTGGCCGCTGCGATCTTGGCATGCGCCTCGACGTTGTCGACCTCGACCACCAGCTCGCAGCTCTTGCCGTCGATATACAGCACGCCGGCCTGGAAAACGGCTTTCTCATGGCGCGAATAGAAGGCCTGGAAGGACACGAAGTTACGCAGCAATGTGACCAGGCCATGGCGCAGGCGGATCAGCTTGTCCAGCTCGACCAGGCCGTCTGCGGCCTCGGCCACGGTCTTGTCTTCCTCCACAAGCGCCAGCAGGCGCGCCTCGGCGCCCTGCTCCACCAGTTCGAGGATGCGGCCGCGCTCCAACACCTCGGCAATCGCCACTTTGGGTGTCTCGGCGCGCCAGGTCAGGTAGTTGCTGCACAGCGCGACCAGATGTTGCCACTGCTCGTGCGACAGGCTGTCCTGTTCGCCGTAGACCGGCACCACCACGCGCTGGCGGAACTCGTCGATGGCACGCTGCCAGGCCGGGTTGAGGCCCTTGCTCAGCGGCAGCTCGTCGCCATGCTGCACAACCGCCAGCGGCAGGCCGGCCACCTCGCCGGCATCGGCCAGCGACAGCGAGGCCAGACGCACCAGCTCTTCTTCCTGAGCGTTCATCAGCGCCGCCGCGCGCGGGTCGAACTCGGCCATGGCCACGCGGGTGAAATAGTCATCGATCTTGCCGCGCACCGCACTCAGCGCCTCGACCGCCGCCACGGTACCTTCACCGAACACATCCAAGCCCTGCTCGGCCGCGCGCGCATGCCAGGCATGTAGCTGACGCGCCTGATCAAAGAAGGCAGTGATCTGCTCGACGCCGATGGCCGGTTCACCGCTGCGGTCGCTCTGTGCGCCGAGCGCGGCGATGATGTCGGCGATGGCCGCCTTGAGCGCGACGTCGTCGGTCAGGGTCGCCGGCACCAGGCCGTCGCCGTTGGGCTCATGCGGCGGGAACAGCTTCGCCAGGTCGGCGGTATCGGCTGGTGTCAGGCTGTCGCCTTCGGGTCGCCCGAGCACGCCGAGCAGGCGCTGCGCGGCCAGACGCAGATGTGTACCCACGGCATCATCGTTGAGCGAGGCCAGCTGCAGCGGGCCGCCTTCAAACAGCACGGCGGGGTCGCGCAGACGCGCCAGGGTCCAGTCCACCACATCGAGAATTTCCGGCGCACGGATACGTCCGTCGTTGTTCAGGTCGATGTACTGCAGCATGCGCCGGTCCAGCTCCAGGTTGTTCACCGGGCAGGCCAGGCTGGCCCAGAGTTTCTGGTCCAGATTGCGCAGGGCGGCGAGATCGGCGGGGGTTTCCAGCTGTACCTGATCGAAACCGCCGGCACGGAAGAAGCGCCAGCGATGCGCGAGAGCTTGGGTCATCTGCAAAGGGTCCTTTCTTTTATGAGGGCGACTGCGGCGGTAAGCCTGCGGTGATCCGACGCAGCGAATCGTCGCTCGGAACACACTACGGACTCCCACTGACCAGGCGCCGTTCAACCCAGTGTAACCGAGCTGCAGAAACCTGCGCCTAGCCTGCCTCGACCGCCATCGGCTGAGCCTCGCCCTGCTTGATCAGCGCATAGAGCACGCCAGTGACCAGACTGCCGGCGACGATGGCCAGCAGATACAGCAGCGCGTGATTGATCGCATTGGGGATCAGCAGGACGAACAGCCCGCCGTGCGGCGCCATCAGCTTGCAGCCGAAATACATCGACAGGGCGCCGGTCAGGGCGCCGCCGGCGATGCTCGCCGGGATCACCCGCAGCGGGTCCTTGGCAGCAAAGGGGATGGCACCCTCGGAGATGAAACACAAGCCCAGCACCCCGGCGGCCTTGCCGGCCTGGCGCTCGCTGTCGGCGAACTTGCGCCGCGCCAGCACGGTGGCGATGGCCATGCCGATGGGCGGCACCATGCCGGCGGCCATGGTCGCGGCCATCGGCGCATAGCTGCTCGAGGCCAGCAGGCCGACCGAGAAGGCATAGGCCGCCTTGTTGATCGGCCCGCCGAGATCGACGCACATCATGCCGCCGAGCAGCACGCCAAGCAGGATGGCATTGGTGCTGCCCATGCCGTCGAGGAAGGTGGTCAGCGACTGCAGCATGCCGGCCACCGGAGTACCGACCAGGTAGATCATCACCAGCCCGGTGAACAGGCTGGCCAGCAGCGGAATGATCAGGATCGGCTTAAGCGCCTCGACACTGGCCGGCAGGCGCACCCACTGCGCCAACGCCTTGGCCGAGTAGCCAGCGAGGAAACCGGCGACGATACCGCCGATAAAGCCCGCCCCCAGCGAGCTGGCCAGCAGTCCGCCGATCATCCCCGGCGCCAGACCGGGGCGATCGGCAATGGAGTAGGCGATGTAACCGGCCAGCACCGGCACCATCAGCTTGAATGCGGCATCACCGCCAATCTGCATCAATGCGGCGGCGAAGGTGCCCTCCTCCTTGAATGCCTCGATGCCGAAGACGAACGACAGGGCGATCAGCAGACCGCCGGCCACCACCATCGGCAGCATGTAGGAAACGCCGGTCAGCAGGTGCTTGTAGGGACCACTCTTTTCGCCACTCCTGGCCGCCGTCTTGCCCTCGGCAGGCACTGCCGCTTCGGCCAGCGGCCGCGCCTCGCTCAGGGCCCGCTCCAGCGTCTGCTGTGGTTGTTTCAGTGCCACCCCGGTGCCGCAGCGATACACCTTCTTGCCGGCGAAACGACTGGTGTCCACCTCGATGTCGGCGGCCAGCAGCACCGCATCGGCCGCAGCGATCGCGGCCTCGTCGAGCAGGTTGCGCGCGCCCACCGAGCCACGGGTTTCCACTTGCAGTTCGATGTCCATGCGCTGCGCCGCCTGCTGCAGCGCCTCGGCGGCCATGAAGGTGTGGGCCACGCCGGTCGGGCAGGCAGTGATGGCGACCAGCCGACGGCGGCCACCGGCTTCAGGCGCGGCGTTTTCAACGTAGGGCTGAGCACGCTCGGCGGCCTCACGCAGAAAGCGTTGCGGGTCGGCCAGGGCCTCGGCCGGCGTGGCCAGCAGCAGCCGCTTGTCGGCAAAACGGCCGAGCGGCAGCTCGCCGGTCTTGACCACCAGCACCCAGTCGGCTGCGGCAATCTCGGCTTCGCTGAGCGGTGAACCGATGGCGCGGGCGTCATGGACTTCGACCCGGGTTTGCCAGCCCAGTCGCTCGGCGGCCGCTTGCAGGAGGCGCGAACACAGTACGCTGGTGACCTGGCCATTGGGGCAGGCAGTGACGATCAGCAGATTCATGGTAGGTGCCTCTTATTCTTCTATGGGGTGCAGTTGCACGGCCGCCTCGAGACGGGCCAGTTGCTCGCGATCATGGATACCGAAGCCGATCTGGGTGACCGCCTGCGCCGCCACTGCCGTGGCCAGGCGCAAGGTGCGTTCGGCCGGCCAGCCCTCGAGCAGGCCATGCAGGCTGGCCGCCAGCAGTGAGTCGCCGGCACCGACCGTGCTGGCCACCTCGACGCGTGGCGGAACGGCGCGCAGGGCGAGACCAGGGCCATGCCAGTCGACGCCTTGCGCGCCGCGCGACAGCAGCACGTGCTCGATGCCCTGTGCGCGCAGGCCCTGCACGGCGGCGGATAGATCGCTGCCGCAGACCTCGGCCAGTTCTTCCTCGTTGGGTTTGATCAGCCAGGGCGCGACGCCCAGGGCCGCCTGCAGGGCTGCACCGCTGGTGTCCACCGCCAGCGGCACGCCGCTGGCCTTGATCCACCGCAGCAAGCCGGCGAACCATTGCGGCGTCACGCCACGCGGCAGACTGCCGGCGACCACCACGGCGTCATGCCCGGCCAACAGCGGCTGCAGGTCATCCTGCAGGCGTTGCAGATGCTCGGCCTCGACCTGCGGGCCGGGGCCGTTGAGGTCGGTGATGCGACCATCGGTTTCGGCCAACTTGATATTGCTGCGCGTCTCGCCCGGCACCCGGACGAACAGGTCGTGAAAACCGCGCTTGTGCATCAGGCTTTCGAACGGCGCGGCAGTGGCGCGCCCGAGAAAGCCACCGACGCTCAGGCTGTGGCCCAGATCGGCCAGCACCTGGGCCACGTTCAAGCCCTTGCCGGCAGCGTGACTGCGCAGTTCATGGCAGCGATTGATCGCACCGGGCTGCAGGCGATCCAGGCGCAGCGTCAGGTCCAGCGCCGGGTTCAGGGTCAGGGTCAGGATTCGGGCCATCAGTGCATCTCCGCGACCAGCGCGCGCACCGCGCTGGCGCTGTCCAGGGTCAGGGCGCGGTCGGCCAGGGTTCGCGCCTGGCGGCTGTCCAGCTCGCGCACGCGTGCCTTGACCAGCGCCATCGAACGCGGCGTTACGCTCAATTCGTCCACGCCGAGGCCGACCAGCAGCGGCACGGCCAGGCGGTCACTGGCCAATTCGCCGCAGACACCAACCCACTTGCCTTGGGCATGGGCAGCGCTCACGGTCATCTCGATCAGGCGCAGCACCGCCGGGTGCAGGCCGTCGGCCTGGGCCGAGAGTTGCGGGTGACCGCGGTCGATGGCCAGGCAGTACTGCGTCAGATCGTTAGTGCCGATGCTGAAGAAGTCCACTTCGCGCGCCAGCACCGGCGCCAGCAGTGCCGCCGAAGGTACCTCGACCATGATGCCGACCTGCAGATCGCGCACCTCGACCTCCTCGCGCAGGCGCTGCACCAGGTCCCGCGCCGCGCGCCACTCCTCCACCGAGCCAACCATGGGGAACATGATGCGCAGCGGGCGACCATCGGCCGAGGCGAGCAAGGCGCGCAACTGGGTTTCGAGAATCTCCGGGCGCTGCAGACTCAGGCGAATGCCGCGCACACCGAGAAAGGGATTCTCCTCGGCCGGCATCGGCCAGTACGGCAAGGGCTTGTCACCGCCGACATCCAGGGTGCGCACCACCAGCGGCCGGCCATCCAGCGCGTCGAGCACGCGCCGGTACTCGTGCTCCTGCGCAGCCTGGTCCGGCGCCTGGGCGTGCTCCATGAACACCAGTTCGGTGCGCAGCAGGCCCACCGCATCGGCGCCCAGCGCCACCGCCTCGCTGGTTTCGCCACTGGCACCGATATTGGCCGCGACTTCCACGCGCACGCCGTCACGGGTCTGCGCCGCCTCGAAACGCCGGGCATGCGCCTGCTCCTGACGCTTCTGCGCCACCTCGCGCTCATGCAGCGCCTGGTCGCGTTCGGCCGCATCCGGGGCGACGCGCAGCAGGCCGCTGTCGCCATCGAGCAGCAAGGGCGTGCCCTGAGCCAGTGCCAGTACGCCATCGCCGGCGCCGACCAGCGCGGGAATGCCCAGGGCTCGGGCAATAATGGCGCTGTGCGCGGTGGCCCCACCACGTGCGGTGACGATACCGGCGACGCGCTGACGATCCAGCGCGGCGACATCCGAGGGCACCACTTCGGCCATCACCAGGATGTAAGGCTCGTTAGGCTCGCTGGGCAGCTCGACACCACACAGATGCGCCAACACGCGGTTGCCGATATCGCGCAAGTCCGCTGCCCGCTCGGCCAGCAGCGGATCGTGCAGGGCTTCCTGACGCTTGGCCGCCGCCTCCACTTCGACCTGCCAGGCCGCTTCGGCGCTGGCACCCTTGGCCAGGCGCACCTCGACATCCTCGCGCAGAGCGGGGTCATCGAGCATGGCCAGGTGGGCACTGAAAATCTCGCGAATGCTGGCCACGCCAGCGCCGTCGACCAGGCGCTGCAGTTGCGAGGCAACGGCGGCAAGGGCTGCATCCAGACGCGACCGTTCATGTTCGGGGCCCTGACCCTGCTCGTCGAAATGAAATTCCGGGGGCGTGCGCACCAGTGCGGGGCCGATGGCGATACCGGGCGAGGCGGCCACCGCAACCAGTCGGCTACCGGCAACGGGAGCGACCGGCGGAGCCGGCTGTAGCTGCGCCGCCACTTCGGGCAACGCTTCGTTGAGCGGCTCGACCCTTTCCCCCAGGCCACTTTCCACAGCAGCACGAATGGCCGGTAGTGCGCTGTCGGCAATCGCCGGCTCGGCGCTGAATTCGAGCATCTGCCCGCGACGTGCGCCCAAGGCCAGCAGGCGGCTAAGGCTCTTGGCCGAGACGCCGGCGCCGCTATCACCGAGCAGGCGGACGCGAATCTCGCCGGCGAACCCCTGCGCCAGTTCGCTGAGTGCCTTGGCCGGACGTGCGTGCAAACCATGGGCGTTGAGCAGCGGCACGCTGAGGCAGGGCCAATCCGGCGGCACCTCGCCGCCCAGCGCTTCGATCACCTGGCGGCTGTCGCTGGCTTCACTGAACGCCGCGGCGCGGCCACCGATCAGCACATCGCACAGCCGCTCCAGCGCCTGGCGATGCGCCTCGCCCTGGCTGGCCAGGCAGAACAGGCCACGCAACGCCTCGCCGCGAAAACTCAGCGGCTGCGCCGGGGTTACAAAAGCCAGGCCGGGGCGTTCGACGCTGACCTCGCTGTGCAGCCACCACAGGCCATCGCCCAGCGGCAGGGGTTCGCCACGTGCCAGTCCGAGGGCGAAACCGCTGCGAGCACACCCGGCCTGACGCAACAGGCGTGCGCCCTGCCAGAGCAACTCGTCGAAATCTTCGGCCGGCTGCCCCAGCGCGACCAGTTGGCCGTCCAGCGCCAGCGCCTGCGGCGCGCCCTGCAGCAGTTCGAGAATCTGTGCCGGCTCGCTGGCTTCGCGCAGCGCCTGGCTCAGATCCCCCTCGCCCAGCGCGCGGGTCAGCAGTTGCAACAGATGCAGGTGCTCATCGGACTGCGCGGCGATGGCGATGGCCAGGTAGACCTGCTGGCCATTACCCCAGTCTACGCCATTGGGAAACTGGATCAGGCTGACGCCGGTGCGCAGCACCTGGTCGCGGGTCTGCGGCGTGCCATGGGGAATGGCGATGCCCTGGCCGAGGAAGGTCGACCCCTGGGCTTCACGCGCCTGCAGGCCTTCGAGATAAGCCGCAGTGGCCAGGCCGGCAGCGGCCAGGGCATCGCCAAGCATGGCCAGGGCTTCACCCTTGTTCGCCGCAACCCGGCCCATCTGGATTTGGCTGGCATCGAGTTCGAGCATGGGGGCCTCCGGCTTGGGATTGTTGTTCTGACTGAGAAGGGTGTGGGTACCGCCGTGCATCACTGATGCCGCGTGCGACGCTCCAAGACTAGTTGATGAAACGCATTGCTGAAACGATTCATCAAGCACTGGCACCTTATCCGATAATGGGTAATCCTTGAAGCCCGGTCGTCGCCGCAGCGGTGTAGACTCGCCGCGCTCGCACGATCGAAACCTCTTCTCTACATGGTGCTGCGCCCGTGAAACTCAGCGACATCGCCCGCCTGGCCCAGGTCTCGGTAACCACCGCCAGCTACGTGATCAACGGTCAGGCCCAACGCCGGCGCATCAGCCCGGCGACCGTAGCGCGCGTGCTGGCGGTGGTGGAAGAACACGGCTACCGCCCCGACCAGCAGGCCGCCAGCCTGCGCCGCGGGCAAAGCCGCTGCCTGGGCTTCATCCTGCCGGACCTGGAAAACCCCAGCTATGCACGCCTGGCCAAGCTGCTGGAACAAAAGGCCCGTGCAGCGGGTTACCAGCTGCTGATCGCCAGTTCCGACGACGATCCGGACACCGAGCGGCAACTGCTGGAACTGTTTCGCTCGCGTCGCTGCGAGGCGCTGATCGTCGCCAGTTGCCTGCCCGCCGACGACCCGCTGTATCCCACCATCGTCGCCGCCGGCCTGCCGGTGGTGGCGGTTGACCGAGCGCTCTCGCCCGCACATATCCGTTCGGTGGTCAGTGACGACGAGCAGGCCGGGCGCACGCTGACCGAAAGCCTGCTGACGCCCCGGCCCCGACATATCGCCCTGCTCGGTGCGCGCGCCGAGCTGGTCATCAGCCAGGCACGCGAGCGCGGTTTTCATACGGCGCTGGCCGGCTTCGCAGGGCGCGTCAGCGTCTATCACGGCAATGAATTCGGACGCGCCTGTGGCTACCAGCAGATGCAGGCGTTACTGGATGAAGGCGGCACGCCGGATGCCTTGCTCACCACGGCCTACGTGCTGCTCGAAGGCGTGCTCGATGCCTTGCGCGAACGTGGCGGCGAGCACTGGCCGGCCGTGCGCCTGGCCACCTTCGGTGATACTCAGTTGCTGGACTTCCTGCCGCTGCGGGTCAATGCCATGAGCCAGCAGCATGAGCGCATCGCCGAGCGCGTGCTGGCCTGGACGTTGCGGGCGGTGGAGCTCGGCGACTACCAACCTGGTATCGAAGCCATCGGCCGAAGTTTCAAGGCACGCACCTGAGCACAGGCGCACTTAGCCGCCGCGAATCTTCTGCAGCAAGGGTTCGCACTGGCTGGGCTCGTCACCGGCGCTGGGCGCTACCAGCGCCAGCAAACCGGCCGCCGGCGCCACGGCCACCCCCAACGCCACCAGCCCGGCACCACGCAGGGCCAGCGGTGTCGCCTGCACGCCCGGCGCCGGCTGCTTGAAGGTGCCGCGCACATACAGCGGCGAGCGCAGGGAGAAGATGCGAAAGCCCTTGGTCGCCGGCGTGATGGTGAAATCCAGCCGTTCGCTGGCGAAGTTGGCGCTGCCGTCGACCTTGATCACCGCATTTTCGGTGTCGATGACGAACAGGCGCGTGCTCATCAGGCCCTGCTTGATGCCCAGATCGGCAGCCGCGCAGTTGATCTTCACCTCCTCGTCACCGAACAGCCGGCCCACCAGGTAATTACCGACGTTCAGCCCTGCGATTTCCATCAGCCCACGGCTTACCGCCCCGTCGTTGATCAGCATCTTCAATTCGCCATCGGCGCTGCCCAGCAGTGCCGCAACCGAGTTGCCGCGGCCGCTGAGTTGCGCATCGCCATTCAAGGCGCCCAGGCTGGTCTGCATCGGCGCGAAGGTGGGAAACAGCTGCTTGAGCCTGAGATCTCGGGCGCGCAGGCGCATCCGCCCCTGCAACGGGGTAGCCGCGCCATTGAGACGAATCTGCGCGTCGAGCGCGCCGCCGGCCATGCCGAAGCGCAGCGGCTCCAGACTCAGCGTGCCGTCATTGAGCACCACATGAGTATCCAGATCGCTGATCGGCAACTGCTCACTGTGCACGATGCGTTTACCGACGAAGCGTACGTCGGCATCCATCGCGCGCCAGCGGTCGGTACGGAACTGCGCGACCGGCAACACCTTGTTCGCCGGCTGCGTATCGCGTTCACCACGCTGCCGCTTGTCGGCGCTGGAGTCGGCGCCGATCAGAGGCGCAAGGTCACTGAACAGCAGTTGGTTGGAAGTCAGGCGCCCGGACAGTTTCGGCCGTGGCTCGCGCGCGACGAAGGTCAGATCGCCATGAATGTCGCTGTCGCCGATACGCCCGTTGAAACCGAGATAGCGAAAGGTCGCGCCACCGGCGTCACGCAGGTCGGCCTGCAGACGACCGTCGGTGCTGTAGGGCGGCGTATCCGGCAGGGTGACGCCGGTCAGCGGGTAGAGGTGGCCCAGACTTGCTCCGGACAGTCGCAGGCGCAGATCCAGCGCGCCGAGATTCTGCGGATCGCTCAGGCTGCCAGCGACACGAATGCGGGTGGCGCCGGCACGCACATCTGCCTGCAGCGGGAAGGGCTGCGAGGCATCATGCAGAGCCAGCAGACCGCCGACCTTGCCGTTACCGGTAAGCGGCTGACCGCGAAAGCTGCCCTTGGTCTGCCAGGCGAAGGCGTAGTCCTGAGCACTGGCGTTGCTTTCAGTCAGGCGTTCGGCAGCGTTCTTGCCGACGATCTCGGCGAAGGGTATCGGCTCGCCAAGCGGCTGGATGACCGCATCCAGCCGCGTGTTGCTGACCTTGTCATCGAGCTTCACCTGCCCCTTGTCGAACGCGATGGTGCCGATATCCAGCGTCCAGGGGCTGGGCTGCTCGCCGTCATCCGCCTGCTCACTGCCCAGGTCGAACACCCAGTTGGCGCGACCATCGGCCAGACGCTGCAGGTCGGCCGTCGGCGCACCGAGCTCGATACTCGGGATGCTCACGGTCTTCCACAGCAGCGGCAGGGGCGACAAGCGCAAACGCACGCGGTCGAGACTGACGAAGGTGTCGCCCTGCGCCCAGTCAGGATTGCCCAGACGCAGCTGCTCGGCAGCGAAATGCGGCCAGGGCAGCCAGGCGCTCAGCCCCTGTTGGCCAGGTTCGCGCTGCCAGAACACGCGCAGATCACCCTCGATGGCGAATGGCCGATTCAACGCCGCCGATACCTGCTCATTGATCAGCGGCCGTGCCCGGTTCCAGTCGAACAGCGCCAGAAACAGCATCAGCGCCGCCACCAACAGCAGAAAAATGGCGAACATCGCGCCCATCAGCTTGCGTACCTGGCGCACCCGGTGACCTCCCTACTTCGCGTGCCGAGTGAAACTCGTCCATAGCCATACGACCGAGAAGATTAGCCAACGCTCCCCGGCACTGGCGGCAATGGCGAAAATAGTCGACCCTGAAAGCCCGTCCGCGAGCCGACCAATGCGCCTGATCGATACCCACACCCACCTGGATTTTCCCGACTTCGACGCCGACCGCACCGAGATGCTGGCACGCAGCAGTGCGCGGGGCGTGCAGCGCATGGTGGTGCTCGGGGTGTACCAGGCCAACTGGCAGCGCCTGTGGCAACTGGTCGAAGCGCACGATGGCCTGCACGCCGCGTTCGGCTTGCACCCGGTCTATCTGGACGAGCATCAACCGCAGCATCTTGCCGAACTGCGTGACTGGCTAGGCAGACTGGCCGGACACCGCAAACTCTGCGCCGTTGGCGAGTTCGGCCTGGATTATTACCTGGCGGACCTGGATCGCGAACGTCAGCAGACGCTGTTCGAAGCTCAACTGGGGTTGGCGGTCGATTTCGAATTACCGGCGTTGCTGCACGTGCGTAGAGCCCATGCCGCCACCATCGCCACACTCAAGCGTTTTCGTCCGGCCCGCGGCGGCATCGTCCACGCCTTCGCCGGCAGCTATGAAGAAGCGCGCGAGTACATCAAGCTGGGCTTTCGCCTCGGCCTGGGCGGCGCCGCCACCTGGCCGCAGGCCAACCGCCTGCGCAGGGTGGTGGCGCAGCTGCCGCTGGAATCCATCGTGCTGGAAACCGACGCCCCGGACATGGCCCCGGCCATGCACCCGAACCAACGCAACAGCCCCGAATACCTGGCGGACATCTGCGCCGAACTGGCAGCGCTACGTGGCATTACGGCCGAAGAGCTGGCGGCGGCCAGCAGCCGTAATGCGGATGAGGTGTTCGGCTGGAACTAGGGTGAGCTCGCCTCTGCGGGAGGGGCTTTAGCCGCGACTCTTAACAAACATCGCCGCTGAAGCGCCTCCCACGAGTCGTCACTCACACCCGAAACGCGCTGATCAACTGCTTGAGCCGCGCCACCAACTCGCTCAACTCGCGACTGGCCTGCTCGGTCTGGCTGGCACCGGCAGCGGTGCGCTCTCCGGCATGGTTGATCTCGACGATGTTCTGATCGATATCGTGTGCGACTGCCGTCTGCTGCTCGGCAGCTGCCGCGATCTGCTGGTTCTGATCGACGATCATGCCCACCGCGCCGAGAATGTTCTCCAATGCCAGCTGCACCTTGGCCGATTCGCTCACGGTGCCGTCGGCCATCTGGTGACTGGCATTCATCGCCTTCACTGCCGCACCGACACCGCCCTGCAGCTTGGCGATCATCTCCTCGATTTCCTCGGTGGATTGCTGGGTACGCTTGGCCAGGTTGCGCACCTCGTCGGCCACCACGGCGAAGCCACGACCCTGCTCCCCAGCTCGCGCCGCTTCGATCGCGGCGTTGAGCGCCAGCAGGTTGGTCTGTTCGGCTATGCCCTTGATCACGTCCAGCACCTGGCTGATCGCGGCGCTGTCGCTGGCCAACTGATTGATCACGGCTACCGATTGGTCGATTTCGCCGGCCAGGCGCTGAATCGCTCCGACCTGCTGCTCGACCAGGGCGCGACCACTGACCGTCTCCTGATTCACGCTCTGCGCACTACCCACCGCAGCCGCGGCGCTGCGCGCGACTTCCTGGGCGGTGGCGGACATCTGGTTCATCGCCGTGGCCACCTGTTCGATCTGCGCACGCTGGCTGGCCACCGCCTGGTTGCTCTCGCCCGAGACCAGCTCGACCCGATCGGCCTGCCCACCAACCTCACCCACGGTTTGGCCGACGCGCTCGATCAGATCATGGATGCGTTGCACGGTCTGATTGAACACCTGACCCAACTCACCCAACTCGTCACGACTGCGCGCCTGGAAGTTGGCCGTCATGTCGCCCGCAGCCACCCTGTCCATCACCCGGCCCAGGTTCTTCAGGGTCGCGCGAGTGGACACATAGAAACCGCTGTAGAGATAGACGATCAGCAGGAACACCACCACCAGCGCCACCACCAGCACGACCATTTGCGCGCGGTTTTCGCTGACCCGTTCGCTCAGCTGGTTGTCGAGGAACGCCAGCAAGCCATCGTTCAAGGCGTAGGTCCTGGCCATCTGCTGGCTGATCTGGTCGTAGAACTGGGTCCAGGGCGTATCCAGACTGTCGGCGATAATGACCTGATCCTCGAACAACGCGCCGCTGTCCTTCAGGCTCTGGCGGCTGGCCTCGGCCAGGCTGCCGAGGCCGTTCTGCGCGGCGACATTGCCGGCCAGGGCATCCTGCAGATTCAGGCCGTACTCGGCGTGCAGCTTTTCAAGCAGCAGCAGCAGGTCGTCGAACTTGGTGCTGGCTACGGAATTGAGATAACCCTGGCCCAGGGAATAGGCGCCAACCGCTCGGCCCTGGCTGAGCACGTCGGTAATGCGCGGCGTGACGTTGGTGATCAGCTCGGTGATCTGCCGTACCTGACGTTGCGGGTCCTGGCTCAGACCGGCCTGACTGGCCACCAGCTTGATGAACACCTGAGAGGAGCCCAGCAGCTTCTCGACGATCACCGTCTTGCTCTGCAGCGAAGTCTCGGCCGCTGCACTTTTCAGCTCGGCCAGCAGTTCGTCGCGCTTGGCGAGGAACTCCGATGCCTGCTCGTTATCGCTGGTCACCGGCTGCAGCCCTTGCAGGCCGGCATTGAGCGACTGCTCCAGCTGATCGATACGCCCTTCCAGATCCCCCGCCTGACCGGATTGACCGATCATCGAGTTGATCTGCACCAGATCGTTGAGGCTCTCCAGATCACGTCGCAGTTGCAGAGTGCTGCCGAGCAGCTCGAGACTTTCCAGAGCTGTCTGGGTACCGACGAACTGGCGATAGGAATCTCGCACCAGATAGAAGTTGGTGACGAGCATGGGCAGGAAGAATAGAACGCTGATCAGGCTGAACTTCATGCCGAAGCTGAGGCGATTCATCAGCGCGATGGCCGGATACAACACGGTCTTCACTCGACGTCTCCAATTGCCATTATTGTTATTAGGTCTCGCTTGGCAGCCGCCGAGCCTCTTACGAGCTCGTGACGGTATCCTGCTTCGACCGGCATGTGACATGCGGATACATGCGCCGAATACAGGCCGATAAACGTGATGGACATCACCAAACAGGTCGACTGCAGCCTCCTTATACCGCTTATCGACACGCCTCTCTGTAACTTAAGGTTAAGCAAGCGCAGCGCCCATGGCGTCCCCTGCGCAGCCGGGTACAGCGCATGATCCTGATGAAAACGTAGGACAGGTGAAACCCGCCACCGAGCTAGCCGGGCCGCTTCCGCACTGCCGGGGCTGCCCGTGATCGGCGCCTTAGATGAACAGCACCCAGACCGCGTAGCCGGCGTACCAGACCACTGCCGCCCGAATCAGCAGTTGCCATAGCTGGTCCAGGGTATCGACGCCCTCCTCGCCCATCACCGGCGGCGGCATCTCGCCCGCGGCACGCCCGGCCTTGATCACCAGTTGCGCAGCGGAAATGTCCCAGCTCAGCAGCTCATGCAGCAGGGCGCGGCTGACGGCGACGAAGTTGCCGACCAGCGCGAAGCTGGAAGCCAGCACCCGCGCCGGCAGCCAATCGAAGGCATGGCGCAATTGCACGGCACGCTCACGCAGGGCCGGTTGCTCGGCGTACTCGGCACTCAGCGCCAGCAGACGATAGGCCAGCGCCGCCATGGGCCCCAGCAGCAGATACCAGAAGATCACCGCGAAGAAGCTCTGATAGGCCTGCCACAGCAGGTGCCCCTGAACCTGCTGCAGCAGCTCGGCACCCTCCTCGGGCTGCAAGGCCAGGTCGCGCTCGGCCACATGGTAGGCGGCCTGACCGTCACCGCGCCGCCAGGCGTCACGGAACGGGCCCAGAGCCGCGAGCAGATCGCCACGCCCCAGGCTGTAGATCAGCACCAGCAGATGCACCGGCAAGGCCAGCCAGCCATAAGCCAGCTGCTCGAGAATCAGCAGCACCAGGCCCAGCGCCAGCACCGGCAACAGCACCAGAATGGCCAGGCATAGCCACGGGGCCTGCTGCAGCGCGCCCTGTTGCAGGCGTTGCAGTTGCGCCAGCCAGGGGCCGTCCTGCTGGATGCGCAGGCGCCAGGCGGAAAACTTCTCGACCCACAACACCAGCAGAATCACCAGAAAACTCATCGCTACCTCTCATTCAATTCGGCATGCAGCCGCGACCAGTCGAACGCAGGCCCCGGGTCGGTCTTGCGTCCGGGAGCGATGTCGCAATGGCCACGGATACGCTGCGCGGACAACGCCGGGTAGGCATCCAGCAACTGTCGCGTCAGCTGCGCCAAGCTGGCGTACTGAGCGTCGCTGTAGGGCAGATCATCCGTGCCTTCCAGCTCCACGCCCAAGGAAAAGTCATTGCAGTTGTCGCGCCCCTCGAACCAGGAAACCCCGGCATGCCAGGCACGATCCAGGCAGGAGACGAACTGCGTCAGCCTGCCATCACGCTCGATGAAGAAATGCGCGGAAACCTGCAGCGTGGCGATCTCGGCAAAGAAGGGATGCTCGTCTATGGGCAAACGGTTCTGGAAGAACTCCAGCACCTTGCCGGTGCCGAACTGGCCGGGCGGCAGGCTGATGTTATGCACCACCAACAGGGAGACTTCGCCGCTGGGACGAGCGTTGAAATTTGGCGAGGGGCAGTGATCAATGCCCTGAAACCAGCCGGTTGAGGGGTCGAGCTGCATATGGCACTCCTGAACGTGGCACCACTCTAGAACAGCCGCCCCAGACGGCCAAGAGCGAGACAGCAACAGGATGTGCGAAGACGGAAATAGAGGGGCACAAAGTAGGAGCCGCGCCCCGCGGCGAACCGATATCGACCACGCCGTAAGACCAAAAGGCTTCGCCCCGGGGCGGGGCTCCTACAGCGCCGCTCATTGCCTGGTGCAGAATGCCCAGGCAGCGAATCAGGCGTTCTTCAGCTTGCGCAGATTGCCGATCACCGACTCCAGGGCGCGGTCGAACAGCAATGCATCGTCGAGCAGGCGGATGGTGTTGCGACGGAATTCCACGGCCAGCGCATTGCGGCTCTTTTCCAGCACCTTCATGCCGGTGCGGTTGACGAACACGTACTTGCCGGTGGGCTTGATGATCGCCGCCAGCTTGCAGCGCAGCTTGTGCTCATCGTCTTCCTGGAACTCGACCCAGCTGCCCACGCGCAGGCTATCGACCTGCTGCAGCGCCTCGTCATCGTCCGGCAGCACCACATCCGGCTCCTGAGGCTGAGTCTGGCCCGGCGCCAGCAGTACGATCTCCTCGACCACCTCGACCATGGCCGGCGCATCTTCGACTTCCGCTGCCGGCAACTCAAGCAGCGGCAGCTCGACGCCTGCTTGTGCAGCATCGGTGGTGATCGCAGATTCATCCGGCGCTGAGTCGGGCTCGGCCGTGGCGCGTTTGAAACGCTGGAAGGCCTGCACATGCAATGCCTCCAGCTGACTGAAGAATTCGCTGGTGGAGAACGGGTCGAAGGCCGCGCTGGCCATCCCCTCACGCAATGCCTTGAGCAGACCGGGCACCAGCTCCAGCAAGCGCAGACGCGCCTCGGGATCTTCATGCGGGGCAACGCTCCAGACCAGATCATCCATGGTCTGCAGCGCAGCCTGCCATTCGTCCGAGTCCACCCCGTGCTTGAGGCAGGTAAGCATCAGCACCTTGCTCCAGGCTTCCTGCAGCAGACGCACCACCACTTCCGGCAGGGTCTTGCCCAGCAGGCGCTCGTTAAGCGCCTGTTCGACCTGACGGCGCGCCAGCTCGGCCTTGGCGCTGCCTTCCTCGGCATCACGCGTACGCTGCTCGAGCAGCTCGCTACGACGGCGCTCGTCGCCCGTGAAAGCCATGAACTCGGCCAGCAACTCGGAAAAGATCGCCGGATCATCGACGAAGTCATTCAACAGGCGCTGCACCACCTGTTCGATCTTCTGATACAGGCTGTCACGCTGGGCATCGTCCTGATCGCCCCATCCCAATGCCGCGGATGCGATCTCGTTGAGCAGACGACGCGCCGGGTGGCTGCCGCGGCTGAAGAAGGTCTTGTCCAGCACCGCGACCTTGAGCATCGGAATCTGCAGACGGCCGATCAGCGCCTTGAGCGAATCCGGCAGGGTGCGGTCATCGAGAATGAACTCGAACAGCATTGACACCAGATTGATCACGTCTTCATCGACTTCACCGACCACGCGCGCCTTGCCGCTCTTGGCACTGGCGCGTTCGAGCAAGCGTTCGAGCTGATCGCGCAGATCGAAGTCTTCGAAATTGACCTGCGCCGGGGCGCGCTGCTGCATATGCGAAAGCAGGCGCATCAGGTCATTGCTGGTGATCGGTAGTGCATCGGTCATCTGGGCTCGGCGCGGCATCGCGGTGCCGCGCACCTGCGACAGCAGATCCTGCAGCGCACCGAAGACCTCCTGAACACCCTGATCGGCGCCTTCGAGCAAGGGAATGCCTTCCTCACTCGAGGACTGGCTATAAGCGGAGGCTGCTGGACGTTGCTGACGACGCGGCGGCGCCGACTTCAGCTCCGGTAGCACGCCAGCATTGACCAGAGCCTGATTGGCCTCGGCATAAAGAGCGTCGCAGCTGCCCAGCACGTATTTTTCGAACAGTTTGAGGATGATCAGCTTGACCTTGATCTCCACGCCCAGGCCGCTGCAGGCATCGAGGAAGTACTCACTGAGCAGCGTCGGGCCGAGCGGATTGCTCTTGTCGTCGAGCTTCTTGCTGATCACCGCGTTAAGACGCGTGGTGAGGTGGCCCAGCGCTATGGCATCACGGCTCATTACCTTGGCCACCATGGCATCCAACGCCACTGTCTCTTCCAGTTCGTCGTTCTGCACCAAGCTCAGGCTGTCGAAGGACACCGCATCCAGTGCTGGCTGCGGCTTGCCGATTTCGTACTGATTGAGATTGGCGAAAGACTCGAACACCTTCTGCAGGAAACCGCGCTCGATGCTCTTGCGCTTCAGACGCAGGTCGCGCATCGCCTCGAAAAAGGCGTTCTGCTCGGCATTGCTGGTCGCCCGATCCGCCATCTCGAAGAGGGTATCGTCAGCATTGTCGAACAGGCTCTGCAGGTTCTGCTTGAGCTGTTGCGCGGCTTTGTCACGCACCTGAATAAGCGCCACGGGCAGTCTTCCTACCGGCGAAGTTGGCGATTGCTCAGCGGTCGCCTTGGTCAGGGGCACCACATTCGCGTCGGTCTTCATTCTAGTCTCCCGCAGACTGCCCGAACCCGGGCTTCCTGGTCTGCACAGCGTCAACCGAGCGTCGTCCTTAACGTCAAAGGCCTGGCGTCAACAAAATAAAAAGTAAAGGCATTATAGGGAGGCTGCGCGCCATACCAAGCCAAATTTTTCTACAGACATGACCCAGATCACAGATAGCCGCACGCCATCTACAGGCGGTAGCCCACAGCGCACGCCGCACCAGGACAACCTAACACCGGCAGCCATACACCGCTGCACCGATGATCGGAGCGCTCCATTGATAGGAGCCATGGCTCAGGCCGAAAGTGCCCGGTCAATCATCGAAAACCAAACGACGTACGACGGCGCCCGAGCATTGCCCCGCCCTCGCCTGGCTCTATAATCGCCCCTCGCCTACACCGGAGCCGACCATGCCCAACCTGACACTCGCCGAACTCAGCAGCGAAATCGAAGCCAATGTCCGCCGCGCCCTGGCTGAAGACATCGGCAGCGGTGACATCACCGCCCAGCTGATTCCGGCCGAACGCCTGGCCAGCGCACGGGTGATCACCCGCGAAGACGCAGTGATCTGCGGCACGGCCTGGGTCGATGCGGTGTTTCGCCAGCTCGATCCGCGCGTGGCGGTGCACTGGCAGGTGCAGGACGGCGACCGCGTTCAGGCCGACCAGACCCTGTTCACTCTCGAAGGTCCGGCGCGCGCTCTGCTCAGCGGCGAACGCAGCGCGCTGAACTTCCTGCAGACCCTTTCCGCCGTCGCCACCCGCTGTCGCCATTACGCCGATCTGGTCGAAGGCACCCAGGTCAAACTGCTCGACACCCGCAAGACTCTCCCCGGCCTGCGACTGGCGCAGAAGTACGCCGTAACCTGCGGCGGCTGCCACAACCACCGCATCGGCCTGTTCGACGCCTTCCTCATAAAGGAAAACCACATCGCCGCCTGCGGTGGCATCGCCCAGGCAGTTTCCGCAGCCCAGCAGATTGCCCCCGGCAAGCCGGTGGAAGTGGAAGTGGAAAGCCTGGAAGAACTGCGCGAAGCGCTGGAAGCCGGCGCCGACATCGTCATGCTCGACGAACTTTCACTGGACGATATGCGCGAAGCCGTAAAACTCACCGCCGGCCGCGCCAAACTGGAAGCTTCTGGCGGCATCAACGACAGCACCTTGCGCACGGTCGCCGAAACTGGGGTTGATTACATCTCGCTAGGGACGCTGACCAAGGATGTGAAGGCGGTGGATTTGTCGATGCGGCTGAGCCTGTAGTTTCATACCTAAAGCATGATATTGGGATAGGAGCATAAAGGGTTACAGTGCTCTGGCTTGAAGACCTCACTATACCTCAGATCACGACTCGGGCCGAAAAGACGCCGCGTCCGGATAACTAGGAATACCTACTAAGCCTGTAGCGTTTCGCTGGCTGCTCAAGAAAATGATACGAGAGTGCCGCCAGCAGCAGAGCTCCAGCACTACCGAAAAACAGCGTCACAGGCCAGCCCCAGGCGCCTAGCTGCAACGCTTTCATCAGGGGGTAGTGATACAGATAAAGACCATAAGACAACTTGCCCACCGTCACCAATGGCTTCCAGGCCAGCCAGCACCCTCCAGCATCATCGGGATAAGCCAATAACCAGAGCAGCACTCCGGCCACAGAAAGCTCGGTCAAAGGGACAAAAAGCGCCAGATGCGCAACATCGGAACGAGGCCACAACACCGCCAGCGCTCCCACCAGGCAGCAGGGCCAGAAAAGCCAGCGTGGCACATAGCGCCCCCCCCCATGACCGACACTGGCCGCCATAACCCCACCAAGCACCAGGCCAGAACTGTGGATATCCGGGCGAAAGTAGGCCACGCCTGTAGGTATGCCAAGCCCAAACAAGGCCCAGCATCGCCAGAGATTCATCAGCACGTAAATCAGCAACAGTGTCTGCCAAAGAGGCAAACGCAAACGAAATGCGCCCAACAGCAATAGAGGCCAGAGCAAATAGAACTGCTCCTCAACAGCCAACGACCAACCATGTAGCAACTGACTTGGCGTGGCACCGAATGCAGCTCCCAGATTCCCCAAATAAAGAAGCGTCATCAGCCCATCACGCAGATGAAACGGGTAATCAGGCCATACCAAAGGCGCTGCGACGGCATAAAGCGCAAGCAACACAAGCAACGGCGGCATCAATCGCCAAATCCGGCGCCAGTAGAATCGCTTGGTATCGAGCCTCTCACTGGCATACCACTCCAACAACAGTAAACGAGTGATCAGAAAACCGCTCAGGACAAAGAAAACATCCACCCCCAAGTTGCCACCAGGGAATAACGGTACATAGGCATGGAACAACAACACCAACATGATGGCGATAGCCCTGATTCCATCCAGGGCTGGCATATAAGGCATACCCTCAACCCTCACGGGTTTCGTAGACTACGGCGTCGAACAACTCCTCCAGAGAGTTCTGAGGATGCACATTGAGCAGCACGCCGGCTGTCGCCTCTATCTGAGCCATGGTTTGGGCCAAATTCTCGCGCGCCACCAAGCCCCGCCACACGTCACCGGCGTCACGCTCGAACCCTGGAATCTCAGTACCCCCCAAATAGCGCACTACCATCGCCCCCTGGCTGGCCAACAACTCTGCCACGCCTTGCTGGGCGCGCAGGCAACCCTTGTGGATCATCACGAAATGGTCAGCCAGACGCTCGACGTCATGCAGGATGTGTGAAGAGAAAAACAGCGTACCGCCGCCCAGACGATATTCCTGCATCAGATCGGCTACTTGCCGCCGCCCTACCGGGTCGAGGCCGGACATGGGCTCATCCAGCACCAGCAGGCGCGGCTCGATGGCAAAGGCATGAGCCAATGCAGTACGCTGCGTCATACCCTTGGACAAATTACGGATACGCTTGTCCGCCGCATAGGCAATACCGAGCTTCTCCAGCCAATGCTCGGTTCGCCGGCGGTTTTCCTCTCCCTTGATACCATGCAGGCTCAGGCCGGAAGTCACCACTTCACGGGGGGTCAACTGCTCGTACAGGTAGGGATTCTCCGGCACATAGCCGACTCCCTGACGGGATGCCGGATCCTCAGCCGGGAGCCCCATCAACAACGCCCGCCCTGCATCAGCCCGCAATGCGCCGAACAGAATCTTGATGGTTGTACTTTTGCCAGCACCATTCTGGCCGATAAAACCGACCGACTGACCTGCCGCAACAGTGAAACTCACATCATCCAGCGCCTTGACCTGGCGCCCCTTGGCCTTGAACGCTTTGCTCAAGCCGCAAATTTCAATCAAATTCATTCTTGCATCCGTGAGTCGATATGATCGGCAATCTGTAATTGGCCCTGCGAGTCCAGCACGTAGCCAGCACCCAGCGGGTCTTCGGGTAATGTCTCAAGACCGCCGTAGCCAATCAGTGCCTGCCCATCCGTCGGCATCTGACCATCATGTTGCTGCCGGTAATCTGCCAGCGCCTTGCGCAGGACCAGCAGACCTTCCAGACGAGTAATACGCGCCTGCAGCAATTTACGAAACTCAGCATCGCTACTGTGAGCGTGCATGGCTCGCAATACATCCAGCGCTACAGCTGAATCATTCTGCCGCTCGTACCAGGCGGCAGCCATACTGCGCAAGGCAGCGGCATTGCCAGGGTGGCGCTGCGCAGCTATCTCAGCCCAATGCCCGGCCTTGGGCATATCACGCTCGAAGTACATGGCGTTGAACGCGTAATAGAATGCTGGCCACATATCCCAGGTTCGCGTCTGTGCCGCCTGCAACAACACTTCCTGGCCCGCCTCGACTTGGCCGTTCCAGGGCAGAATGGCAGCCGCCAGGTAATAGTTGTCTTCATGACGCGGGTTGAAACTGGCCGCATCCACCTGCAACTGCCCTTGAATACGGTAGGTCTCCTGCTCCGTCACCCGCACATCGACTGTCACGCCACGTAGTACATTGAGATTGGCCGCCAGGTAAGTGTCCCCACCGGCATTTAGCAATTGCACCAGCAGCGGCAGGCGCACCCGCAGTACTTCCATGCGCTGATCCAGACGTTCGTAGTCATACAGGCGCAGCCCGCTGTAGGCAAAAGCGCCCCAGCACAGCATTGCCACCAGCAACAGGCGCCAGAGGTTCATATGAAGTTACGCCGCCGAAAGGCCACAGACGCCAGCACCAGCAATAACAGGACATAGGCCAGTGCATTGAAGGTTGCCAGAGCCATGGCAGTGAAATCTGCCTGCAAGCCATAGAGCGCCAATGGTCGCCAGTCCAGCCGGGACAAGTCGGGCAGCCAGGTATAGGCATGCTCCAGCACCGGGCTGAACAAGGTTTCATGCAGCGGATCGGAACGCGCACTCCGCAGATGACTGATCGTCGGCCCCAGCCCGCGGGCCGCCAGGGCGAAGGCAAAGCCCAGCAGCAGGGGCAGATAAGGCGTGGTAGACAAGCTCGCCAGCAGGATGGCGAAGGCGGCTACCACCAGCAAGTCCAACCAGATACCCAGCAGAACCATGGCATAGGGCATGCCCAATGCAGGCGGCTGCTGCTGAGGATGATTGGAGCCGAACAGATAAAGCACCAACCACAAGGCCAGACCAGCAAACAACAATGCACCAGCACTCAAAGTGGCGACTGCAAGAAAGCGAGAAAATAAGAACTGGCTGCGAGTAATCGGGTAAGCCAGTACGAAATAGATCGTCTTGCGTTCGATGTCACGGGCCAGCAGATCCTGCACCCAGAGCAAAACCATCAACAGCAGGATAAAGCGCAGCCCGCTCAGCCCTACATCCAGCGCCACAGTCAACGGCTGGCGGCCGGAAAAGTTACCGGCCAGTAGCGCGGCACCAAGAAGCGCGAGCGTTACCAACAACAGGACACGAAAACCATGGCCACGCGTTCCCGCGCGCCCCCCCAGCATTGCCAATTCAAACATTACTACCCCATCAACGAGAACGCCCCCATGAGGGGGCGTTCTATTACGATCAAATTACGGCTGGCGACCACAGCCATTGGCGTTAGCCAAAACCAAGGTACCTGCAACCACCAGAGAAGCCGCCAGGTTGGCGTCATCACCTTTTTTGACCTGTTGGCCGCACTGACTCACACTACCGCCAACGGAAGAACCAGTGAAAACAGTGTAGCCTTTGTTGGAACCAGCCACTGTACCAAAGCGGTTGTTCGCGGCATCGTCAGTCACACCTGCAGCTACGTTGGCGGACAAGGTGGCTTCAAAGTTGTTCTTGACAAAGCCCGCGCGATTGCCAAGGGCAGTCAACGCAAACTGCTCAGCAAGGTTAATTTTTTCAGAGGATGCTGCTCTCATCTGTACATAACCATTAGCCAAAGCAACGGCAGTCGGAGTTACAGCACCACCACCGCCAGCAGCAAAAGCACCAGCGGAAGAGAACAGACCAGCGATCAGTGTCGCGGCAACAATCTTTTTCATCGTATGAATTCCCGTGAAATTAGTTGGAGTTGGCGATCGCGCCGGTCAGAACGTTGCGTGCGTCAGACTGGGCGGACTTGTCATAGCCCTTGGCTTGATAGTCCTGGAACTGCGGAATGGCGACGGCGGCAAGGATGCCGATGATGGCCACTACGATCATCAGCTCGATTAGGGTAAAACCCTTCTGGCTCTTGTTAGACTTCATGCTGCTCTCCTGAAAATGTCAGTACAGATCAAACGTGGCCAGCTCATGCAGCCCCGCGTACTAGAAACATATCAAATAGCGTGCCAACTCTTAGAATATGCAATTCAGCGTTCGCAGCCCCTTCGCAACCACTCCAGGCAACGCATTCCAGACAAATACGACCAAAATTGTCACCCTCGCCACATGCAGTGGCAGCGTCTAGGCTTCTCGGTTATAAGTCAGTCCTTTAGAACCGACAATCGTGTGATTTCCTCATGAATGACGCCCCCGCCCTCACCGGCCTCGCCCGCCAACTGGTGCTGGCCCAAGTCATCGAAGAACAGGTTGCCAGCAAGGCCGTACAACAGGCGCAACGCAACCAGACACCGCTGGTAACCTACTTGGTGCAGAATAAACTGGTCAACAGCCGCCTGCTGGCTCAGCACGCGGCCGAGCAGTTCGGCGTGCCGCATATGGACTTGTCCACTCTAGACAGAGAGCAGCAACCCAAGGGCATCATCAGCGAGAAACTGGCACGCCAGCACCGCGCTGTACCGTTGTGGAAACGCGCCAACAAGCTGTTCATCGGTGTGTCCGACCCCACCCTGCAGCAGGCTGTCACCGATATCCAGTTCAGTACTGGTCTGAACACAGAAATGATTCTGGTCGAGGACGACAAACTGGACGCTGCCATCGACCACTACTTCGACAATGGTGACGGCAACGGTGTGGCCGGCCTGGGCGATATCGACCTGGACGATGGCCTGGATATCGAAACGGATACCGACCCTAATGGCGACGGAGCGGCAGGTGGCGACGCCGACGACGCGCCTGTCGTACGCTTCGTCAACAAAATGTTGCTGGACGCAATCAAAGGCGGCTCGTCGGACCTGCATTTCGAGCCCTACGAGAAAGCTTACCGCGTGCGCTTTCGCACGGACGGCGTCCTGCACGAAGTAGCCAAGCCACCCATTCAGCTGGCCAACCGTATCGCGGCGCGCCTCAAGGTTATGGCATCGCTGGACATTTCCGAACGACGCAAACCGCAGGATGGCCGCATCAAGATGAAGGTATCGAAGACCAAGGCCATCGACTTTCGCGTCAACACTCTGCCTACCTTGTGGGGCGAGAAGATAGTAATGCGGATTCTCGACCCTACCAGCGCACAAATGGGCATCGACGCACTAGGCTACGAGGAAAGCCAGAAAGAGCTATATATGACAGCTCTGAAGCAACCACAGGGCATGATTCTGGTAACAGGGCCCACTGGCTCAGGCAAAACGGTATCGCTCTATACTGGCTTGAATATTCTCAACACCCCTGATGTGAATATCTCTACCGCTGAAGACCCGGTGGAAATCAACCTTGAGGGCATTAACCAGGTCAACGTCAACCCCAAACAAGGCATGGATTTCACCCAGGCGCTACGCGCTTTTCTGCGCCAGGACCCGGATATCATCATGGTTGGTGAGATTCGCGATCTGGACACTGCTTCCATTGCCGTCAAGGCCGCGCAAACCGGGCATATGGTGATGTCCACGCTGCACACCAACAGCGCTGCCGAAACCCTGACACGCCTGCGTAATATGGGCGTACCTTCCTTTAACATCGCCACCTCGGTCAACTTGATCATTGCCCAGCGACTGGCCCGCAAGCTGTGTAGTCAATGCAAGAAAGAGGTAGACGTTCCAAGAGAAGTGCAAGCCCAGGAGGGCTTTCCTGCGGACAAGATAGGCACCTTCAAGCTGTATGGCCCTGTAGGCTGCGACGCTTGCAAGGGCGGCTACAAAGGCCGCGTAGGGATTTATGAAGTGGTTAAAATAACACCTGCCCTACAACGGATTATCATGGAGGAAGGCAACTCCATCGACATTGCCGCCCAAATGCGCAAAGACGGCTTCAACGACCTGCGCACCTCAGGCCTGCTCAAAGCGATGCAAGGCGTGACCAGTCTTGAGGAAATCAACCGCGTGACCAAGGATTAAATCATGGCGGACAAAGCGCTGAAGATGAGCACCTTCCAATGGGAAGGGAAAGACAAGAAAGGCAATAAGATCAGAGGTGAGGTAAATGGCACCTCCGTAGCCTTGGTCAAAGCACAACTGCGAACACAAGGCATTGCTCCTGAAAAGGTCAAAAAGAAGCCGAAGGCTCTCTTTGGCGGGGCAGGCAAGAAAATCAGCCCAATGGATATCGCCCTGTTCACTCGCCAGATGTCGACTATGATGGGGGCTGGTGTGCCAATTATTCAGTCATTCGACATCATTGCCGAAGGGGTCGAAAACCCTAACATGCGCAAGCTGGTCGAGGATCTCAAACAGGAAGTTTCGGCCGGCCATAGCCTCGCCAGTTCTCTGCGAAAGTTCCCACTTTACTTTGACGATCTTTACTGCAACTTGGTCGACTCTGGCGAACAATCCGGCGCTTTGGAGCAATTACTAGATCGCGTCGCCACGTACAAGGAGAAGACAGAGGCGCTAAAAGCCAAAATTAGAAAAGCCATGACCTACCCGATCGCGGTAATCGTGGTAGCCGTTATCGTTACTGCCATCCTCCTGATCAAGGTGGTACCGACTTTCCAAGGTGTATTCGCAGGTTTCGGCGCAGAGCTTCCCGCCTTTACCATGATGGTGATAAATCTGTCGGAATTTTTGCAAAGCTGGTGGTTTCTGTTCCTGTTCGGCATATTTGCAACAGGTTTCGCATTCCGCTTCGCTCACCGCCGAAGCGAAAAATTCCGCAACAGCATTGACCGTACTCTGCTGAAAATGCCTGTACTGGGCAATATTCTTTACAAGGCCATTGTCGCGCGTTTCAGTCGCACACTATCCACCACCTTTTCCGCCGGCGTCCCTCTGGTAGAGGCGCTTGACTCAGTCGCCGGAGCGACAGGCAACGTGGTTTTCCGCAACGCAACGAATAAGATCAAACAAGATGTATCAACCGGCATGCAGCTTAATTTCTCGATGCGCAATACCAATGTGTTCCCAGCCATGGCCGTGCAGATGACAGCCATCGGCGAAGAGTCAGGAGCCCTCGACAGCATGCTGGACAAGGTCGCCTCCTACTATGAGGCTGAAGTCGATAACGCTGTGGACAACCTGACAACCCTGCTTGAGCCGATGATCATGGCCGTTCTTGGTGTACTCGTAGGCGGACTCATCATAGCCATGTACCTCCCCATTTTCAGCCTTGGCGGTGTTATCGGTTGACATTCATATCCTTATTAGCTGAGAACGTGTCGGCTCTGGTCTTCATTTGTGTAACTTTCGGCCTGCTGATCGGTAGTTTCCTCAACGTTTTGGTCTATCGCCTCCCCTTGATGCTTCAACGCGACTGGCAGAGCCAGGCGCGTGAGGTGCTTGAGCTGCCAGCAGCGCGACAGGAACAAACCTTCAATCTCGTTCTCCCTAACTCATCGTGCCCGCAGTGCGGCCATGAGATTCGCCCTTGGGAGAATATCCCGGTAGTCAGCTACCTATTTCTGCGCGGCAAGTGCTCGAGCTGCAAAACACCGATCAGTAAACGCTACCCCATCGTTGAACTGGCCTGCGGAGTACTTTCCGGCTACATCGCCTGGCATTTTGGTCTCACTTGGCAAACCGCGGCGATGCTGGTGCTGGCCTGGGGGCTGCTGGCGATGAGCCTGATCGATGCCGATCACCAGATTCTGCCGGACGTGTTGGTGCTGCCGCTGCTGTGGCTGGGCTTGATCGTCAATTACTTCGGCTTGTTCACTAGCCTGGAGGACGCGCTGTGGGGTGCGATTGCCGGTTATCTGAGCCTGTGGTCGGTGTACTGGCTGTTCAAGTTGGTCACCGGCAAGGAAGGCATGGGTTACGGCGACTTCAAGCTACTGGCCATGCTCGGTGCCTGGGGCGGCTGGCAGATTCTGCCGCTGACCATTTTGCTGTCGTCGCTAGTCGGCGCGGTGCTGGGGGTGATTCTGCTGCGCCTGCGCGGTAGCGATTCGAGTACGCCGATGCCCTTCGGGCCTTATCTGGCGATTGCCGGGTGGATCGCGCTGCTTTGGGGCGACGTGATTACCGGGAGTTATTTGAAGTTCGCCGGGTTCTGACGCGCAATGCCATCATCGCCTCGCGCAGTTTCGCGGCGGGGCGCCGCTCCTACAGCCCGTAGCCCGGATGAAATCCGGGGGTGCCTATACATGGTCCCGGATTGCATCCGGGCTACCCGGTGGTTGAAGTCGTCCTAGTTGCAGGAGCGACGCCCCGGCGCGAAGCTTTTGGATTCAGCAACACGCCAAAGCCATTCGCCGCGGGGCGCGGCTCCTACAAGGGGGATAGGACACCGTGTTCGCATCACATCGAAATCCCCCCTACAATCGCGGCCTTGAGCAATGACGAGGCTGCATTGGCGTGACAAAACCCTGGATTCTCGGCCTGACCGGCGGCATCGGCAGTGGCAAGAGCGCTGTGGCACAAGGTTTTATGGACCGCGGCGTGCATGTGGTCGATGCCGACCACGCGGCGCGCTGGGTGGTCGAGCCGGGCCGACCGGCACTGGCGAAGATCGCCGAGCACTTCGGTGCAGACGTGCTGCAAGCCAGCGGCGAGCTGGATCGCGCCGCGCTGCGCAAGCTGATATTTGCCGACCCCGAGCAGCGCCGCTGGTTGGAAAACCTTCTGCACCCGCTGATCGGCCAGGAAATCATTCAGGTGCTGGCACGCGCCGAGTCGCCTTACGCCATCCTGGTCTCACCGTTGCTGGTCGAGTCCGGCCAGCGGCATATCACCCAGAGGGTTCTGGTGGTCGACACCCCTGTCGAGCTACAGATCCAACGCACCATCGCCCGCGACCAAAGCTCGGAAGAGCAGGTTCGCGCCATCATGCAGGCTCAGGCCAGCCGCGAAGAGCGGCTGCGTCATGCACATGACGTACTGATCAATGATCGCGATATGGTCTGGCTGGATACGGAAGTCGAGCGCCTGCACAACTTTTACCTGACCCTGCGCGGAGGCCAGCCATGACTACGACCGTTCAATGCCCCACCTGTGGCGCGCCCGTCGAGTGGAAAACCGAAAACGCCTATCGCCCGTTCTGCAGTGATCGTTGCAAGCTCATCGACCTGGGCGCCTGGGCTGCCGAGGAGCATGCGGTTCCCGGCAATGATCTGGAAGACGAGCTGTTCAGTGGTGATCTGCCGACGCGGCCGCATTGACGAGCAATCGCGGCTGAAGCCGCTCTACAGCTACACATGACGAGCATCCATCAAGACAGCGCTCAGGGGCGCATAAAGGCGTAATCACGATCATCGTCGAGGTTATCGGCGAGAAACTGCAGTTCGTGCGCCAGCTCTTGGGGATCGCGCAGCGTCTTGCTCTGCTGCACGATCTCCGACAGCAGCGCACGCAATGCCATCACAGGCTCGTAGCCCTGGGCTTCGGCGTCATGCAGATCGCCCTCGAGTGCCTTTCTCGCCCAACTGTGAATACTCATGTCGAATACCCCGGAAGCTTTTTCACAGCATGGCGGCAGGCACGCTCCGAGCATTGACCGGGATCAACCCTGCCAGCGGCATTCAATCGGCCAATACGCCGCCATTCACTCGCCGCGGTCATTCTCCTTCCAGGGCGCCTGCAGGTAGCGGCTGCGGTTGAAGGTTTCCAGCCAGTCCGGATAGAACACCACCAGTGCCGTGACGATGGTGCCGTTGATAAAGGCCTCGGGGAACGCCACCAGCCACAGGTAACCGGCGAAATCATCCAGCCAGGGCGGCATGGGGAACAGGCCGTCCATCCACAACAAGGCGAGGCCGCCGAGCAGCGTCATCAGCGTTGCCAGCGCAGCGGGGAAGAACCCGCAGAAGAAGATGTAGACGAACAGGTTGCGTGGCTGCGCGCGCTCGACCCGGATGGCGCAAAGCTCGGTGACCAGCACCGGTATCAGCACCAGCAGCACACCATTGATGCCGAGCGAGGCCAGATCCATGCGCCCTATAGCCAATAGGCCAAGCTGCGCCGCCAGGCCGGCGAGCACGGCCAGCGGCCAGTCGAGCAGCAGGGTTACAGCGGTCATGCCGATGAAATGGTAGGACAGCCCGGAGTCGAAATCGCGGCGCACCAACCACAGCAGAAACAACCCGAGCATGGTCCCGAACAACAGATGCTGGCGGCGCAGATCGCTGAACAGCTCGACCCAGGGTGCGCGAGCGACCGCCCAGAGCAGTGCCAGCCCGTAGATCAGCCATCCACCCAACAAGGTAGAAAACGCCAGTAGATTGGAAGCGATCATGCGTGCACCCTTTATTCACTCCTCGCCGTGCCGGGCAGTCTACACCGGCACTCGGGGTAAGTTTGACGGCGTAGCACCGGCGGGACGATTGCCCTGCCATTGATCAATGACATTCAGAACCCAGCGGGATTCCAGTCTTCACACGAATGCCTGGCGCCATACCCTGCAAGCGCTCACTAGGGAGCACTGGCATAGGGGTCAGCGCTACGGCTAAGCTCTGCCCATGGACGACTCCGATTACCTGCGCCTGCTGACGCACCAGGCCGAGCAGGCCAACGCTTTTCTCTCCAACGCCAAGAAATGGGAGCGCGAGCGCTGGGTCTGCCAGCGCCTGCTGCAGGCGCTGAACGTGCGTCATCACAACGACGACTTCATGCCCAGCGGCCAGGAGCCGCCGGATGTGCTGTTTCGCGACGCCAATTTCGAAGTGTTCTTCGTGCTCGATGAAGGACGGCGCCTCAATGATGAGTGGCGCGCCGAGCTCGAACGACGCCGTAGCGCCTTTTCCCTGAGCCAGCTGGTGCGTCGCGAAGCGCGGCCCAAGCGCATTGCGGCCAGCGAGATGCAGGCGCGACTGGCGCCCACCTTGCGCAAGAAGGCGCATAACTATCGCGAGCGTGGCATCGACCTGGGCGAGCTCGACCTGGTCGCCTTCGTCAGCCTCAAGCGCGCCGTGCTGGACTGCAACAGCCACTTTCCACCGCCGACCGAATATCTGCGTCAGGGCTGGCGCTCATTGTCGCTGGTCGGCCCGCGCTTCGCCCGCGTGCTGTTCGCCCACCCGGACGCGCCGGATTTTCTGCGACAGAACCTTGGGCGCAGTCTGCTGTTCGATATTGGTATCGGCCTATGAGCCCGTTACAGGAACTGCTGGCCGAGGTACCACAGGTCGGCCGGGTGCGCTGGATAGGCGTTCGCCCCAAAGCTCGCGAGGCCATGCTCGAAGTCGAAGCCGTGGAAGCCCGACGCGAAGCAGGCCTGACTGGTGATCACAGCCGCCCGGGGCCACGCAATGCGCGGCAGGTCACGCTGATTCAGTGGGAACACCTGGCAGTCGTCGCCGCCCTGCTCGGCCGCGATGCGCCAATGCAGCCGAGCGAGCTGCGGCGCAACATTGCGGTCGCCGGCATCAACCTGTTCAGCCTGAAAGGCAGGCGCTTTCGCATTGGCCAGGCGCTGCTGGAGACCACCGGCTGGTGCCAGCCCTGCGCCCGCCTCGAGGAACGCCTTGGGCGCGGTACCTTCCAGGCCATGCGGGGCCACGGAGGCATAACCGCCAGAGTGATCGAGGGCGGCATCATCCGCCTGGAAGATGCCGTCAGCGCGCAAGCCATCTGCCAGACACCTGACCCGCAGGACAACGACGCTCGCCAAGGCTGGCGGGCACGCCTAGAATAGCCGCATTCAAGCAGAGGCCTCCCCATGACCAGCCGCCTGAGCCCCGAAGACCAGCAGAAAGTCGACCACTACCTGAGCGCTCCGCAGCATCAGGTCGAACGTCAGCCATTTCGCGTCTGGCGCCTGCTCACCGTGGTGCTGGTCGTCGTAATCGGCCTGGGCCTGCTGAGCCGTTTTCTGAGTCGACTGGTGCTATGAGCTGCTTCGCGCTCGCCCTCTCGCACTCACACCGTCTTTTTCAAAGCCTTGTGAGCATTATCCATGTCCCATCGCATCGTGATTGTCGGCGGCGGCGCCGGCGGTTTGGAGCTGGCTACCCGCCTTGGTAGAAAACTGGGCAAGAGCGGCGCAGCCCGGATCATCCTGGTCGACGCCAATCTCACCCACATCTGGAAGCCCCTGCTGCACGAAGTGGCCGCCGGCTCGCTGAACTCCTCGGAAGACGAACTGAACTACGTGGCCCAGGCCAAGTGGAATCATTTCGAGTTCCAGCTCGGGCGCATGTCGGGTCTTGACCGTGCCGGCAAGAGCATCACCCTGGCGCCGACACTGGATGACGACGGCCAGATGCTGATGCCTGAACGCCGCATCGCCTACGACAGTCTAGTGATCGCCGTCGGCAGCACCACCAATGACTTCGGCACACCGGGCGCGGCCGAGCACTGCATCTTCCTCGACACGCGGGCGCAGGCCGAGCGCTTCCACCGGCGCATGCTCAGCCACTACCTGCGTGCGCACGCCAACGAAAGCGAAGACGGCTCGAAGATCGACATCGCCATCGTCGGCGCGGGCGCCACGGGGGTCGAGCTGGCAGCCGAACTGCACCACGCCGCCAAGCAGTTGGCAGCCTATGGTCTCAATCGCATTCGCCCGGAAGACATGCGCATCACCCTGATCGAAGCGGGCCCACGCGTGCTGCCCGCCCTGCCCGAGCGCATCGCCCGCCCCGTGCACCAGACTCTGGAGAAGCTCGGCGTTACGGTACTGACCGGCGCAGCGGTCAGCGAAGTGACCGCAGAAGGATTGAAGACCGCCGATGGCAATTTCATACCGGCGAGCCTGAAAGTCTGGGCCGCTGGCATCCGTGCGCCCGGCTTTCTCAAGGACCTCGACGGCCTGGAAAGCAACCGCATCAATCAGTTGCAGGTACGCCCGACCCTGCAAACAACGCTGGACGACGACGTATTCGCCTTCGGCGATTGCGCGGCCTGCCCGCAGCCGGGCAACGACGGACGTAACGTGCCGCCGCGCGCCCAGGCCGCACATCAGCAGGCCTCGCTGTTGGCCAAGTCGCTGCGGTTGAAGATCAGTGGTCAGTCGCTGCCGGAGTATCGCTATCGCGACTATGGCTCGCTCATCTCGCTGTCGAGCTTCTCGGCGGTCGGCAACCTGATGGGCAATCTCACTGGCAGCGTGATGCTCGAAGGCTGGTTGGCGCGGGTGTTCTACGTATCGCTCTACCGCATGCACCAGATGGCGCTGTACGGTACTCTGCGTACGCTGCTGCTGATGCTCAGCGACCGCATCGGGCGCAGCACAGAGCCGCGCCTTAAGCTGCACTAAAACAGCCGCAGAGCGGCCTTATGATGACCCTCTCCCATTCATGGGAGAGGGTGCCCGAAGGGCGGGAGAGGGCAATACAGGCGACTCGGTGCCCCGATTACCCTCTCCCCCGGCCCCTCTCCCGCAAGCGGGAGAGGGGAGACAAGCAAGTCTCGTAGGCTGGGCTTCAGCCCACCCTACGAACTGCCATCCATAGGCGAGAGTCAGCAGATATGCGGGATGCGACTCCGTGGAAGCGGACTTGTCCGCGAGCTTTTGCTGTTCATATTCGCGGACAAGTCCGCTCCCACAAAAGCAGGCTCGTAGCCCGGATGCAATCCGGGGGCAATCTTTCAGCGCGAGAAAGTCCCGGATTACATCCGGGCTAAGCAAAAAAGCCGATACGCAGACACGAAAAAGCCCGCACTAGGCGGGCTTCTTCGTTGTGGTGGTGGGTCGTGTAGGATTCGAACCTACGACCAATTGGTTAAAAGCCAACTGCTCTACCAACTGAGCTAACGACCCAAATATGGTCGGGGTAGGGGGATTCGAACTCCCGACATCTTGCTCCCAAAGCAAGCGCGCTACCGGACTGCGCTATACCCCGTTAGGAAGTTGGCTCCGCGACCTGGACTCGAACCAGGGACCCAATGATTAACAGTCATTTGCTCTACCGACTGAGCTATCGCGGAACTTCGGTCTTCCATCTCTGCCGCGTTTCAGCTTTTGCTTTACCGCTTCAGAGGCGCGCCATTTTACGTAGCAAAAATTCCCTGTCAACCCCTGCAAACTGCTTTTACTACAATGCTTTGCGGCACGAGCATGGACTACTATATGTTTCATTGAACCGCGGCAGCGTGCAGGACGCGCCCGCCGACGACGCCAGCCAGGACAGTCCATGAGCAACCAGGACAAGCCCCCCGTTCACCCCAAGGTGGTCAGCCTCGCCAGCCGCGGCATCCAGCCGCGCTTCAGCGATCTGGTACAGGCCTGCCGCAAACTGGTGATGAACCGTCTGGCGGAGCACCTCGGCGGCGTGTTCGGTCAGGTCGACGACACCCTGTTCGAATGCGCGGAAAAAGCCGAGAACAACAAGGTGCAGACCCTGTTCTTCGACAGCATGCGCGAAATTCGCCGTCAGCGCCCGCAGATCGAGCGCAGCTACCATCAGAAGATCGCCAGCAATTTCTCCGACTTCCTCGACGGCAAACTGCAGAACCCGGCCACTGCTCAGCTGGACCCGGAACAGTTGGCGCTGGTGCAGAACGAGGATTACGAAGAAACCCTGCAGGTGACCAATATGGTCAGCCGGGTCAAGGCGCGCTGCACCCAGCCACTGTTCGCCCTGGATCAGCGCCTGGCGCTGCTCAACAACGGCCAGAAGCTCGGCGAGGACAGCAACCCCTTCGGCCCGCAGGCTATCGCCCAGGCGTTTCGTGATGCCCTGGCGCCCTGCCCGTTCCCGCTGCAGATCAAGACCATCCTCTACATGCTCTTCGATAAGCATGTCATGCACAGCCTCGACTCGCTCTATGGCGCGCTCAATCAGCGCCTGATCGATGCCGGCGTATTGCCCAACCTCAAGTACAGCGCGCAGGTCAATCCAAGCGTCAGCCGGCCGGTAGCAACCAAACCGGATGCCCTGCCGCACAAGTCGCAGTCGACGAGCAAGCCAGGTACCACATCAAAGCCCGCAGAACCGGCGCTGCTCGACCTGGACCTCAGCGCCCCTCCGCCGAGCGATCCGGGCGCGCTGTTCAGTGGCCTGTCCAGCCTGCTCGACGAGCATCGCCACAGTCATCCTGAAGCGCCATTGCTCGGCGGCACACGCAGCATCGTCAGTTTCTCTCCGCGCCAGGCCAGCCGCACCTACAGCGCCAGCGAGTTACTCGCCGCACTCAACCGTATGCAGCAGCAGTCGGCCCAGGATCTGGCCCAGCGCCTACACAAGCCACAGGCGGTGGAAGGCCTCAAGGCCGACCTGCAGCAGCAACTCGAAGCGCACAGCAGCCTGCCGGGCGACAGCAAGGTGTCGGGCCAGGAAGCCGACGTGATCGACCTGGTCGGCATGCTGTTCGACTTCATTCTCGACGACGAGAATCTGCCGGACGCCTGCAAGACAGCGCTTTCACACCTGCACACGCCCTATCTGAAAATCGCCCTGCTCGACAAAGCCCTGTTCACTCAGCATCACCATCCGGCCAGGCGCCTGCTCAACGCCATGGCGCAAGCCGGCGTGCTCTATGGCAACGAAGGCGACGAACGCGGCCTGCTGGCCAAGATGCACTGGGTGGTCGAGCGGGTGATCCACGGTTTCAGCGGCGATCTGGGGCTGTTCGACAGCCTGATCGAAGAGTTCAACGAGTACGTCGCAACCCTGCGCCACAAGGTCGAGCTGCGCGAGCGCCGTGCGGTCGAGGCGGCCAAGGGACGGGATCGCCTGCTCGGCGCGCGCGAGCATGCACTGGAGGTGATTCAGCGTTGCGTCGATCAACGCGACCTGCCGGCGATCATCCGCAACTTCCTCGAACTCACCTGGGCCGACGTACTGGTTTTCGTGCTGCTGCGCCATGGCGAGCAGAGCGCGGAATGGCAGCGGGCCTGCGAGGTGGCCGAGCAGCTGGCCTGGAGCGGCACCCCGCTTGGTGACAACGACAAGCAGCGCCTGCAGGACATACGCGTCCCGATGCTCAGCGACCTGCGCAAGGGCCTGGAGCTACTCGGCGGCTATCACGAAGACGGCATCCGCCGCCTGCTGCAGGACCTGGTGGCCTGCCAGCATGCGGTGCAGGCCAAACAGCCGCAACTGGCGGCGCAGCTCAAGCCGAACCTGCCGGATAGCCCGCTGGGCGCCATGCTCGGCGAGGATGCTGACCTGGCTCGCCAGGCGCCGCCACGCAGCAAGCTCTCTGCCCGTGCACAAGCGCTGGCCAGGGAGCTGGCCAACGTCGAGTTCGGCACCTGGTTCGAGTTCGTCGAAGGCAACAAGAGCCGCGTACTCAAGCTTTCCTGGTTCAGCCCGACCACGCATAACTACATGTTCGTCGACAACAGCGGCCAGCGCGTGGCGATCAAGCCGCTGACCCTGCTGGCCAGCGAAATGGAACAGGGCCTGGCCCGCATCGTCACCCCCGAACGCGCGACCCCGTTGGTGGATCGCGCACTGACCGCCATCTACCGCGTGCTACAGCGTTTCACCGGACGCACAGTAGAGCCCCGCTGAGGAATTTCCATGGAAGAGCGTCGCCAACACAGCCGCCATGGCACCGAAATGCAACTGGAGGTCTTCGACCTGAACAGCGGCCAGCGCCTTGGCCGCATCGTCGACCTTTCCGCCGATGGCTTCATGCTGTTCAGCGATACACCACATGCAGCGGATGCCGTGCTGGAATGCCGCCTGGTCTGCACCTCCAGCGCCGCCGAAGTACAGGAAGTGCGCCTGGGCGCCGACTGCCTGTGGAGTCGCCCCGGCGCTGACGGCCAGCATTGCTGGGCCGGCTTTCATATCATCGATCTGGCCGAGGACCAGGCCAAGGCGCTGGAAAGCCTGCTGGCCAGGCTTTAATGCGGCAGAATGCAATAAACAGCCTAGCGTAGGAGCCCCGCCCCCGGGGCGAAGCACATTGGGTCCGAGTCGCATCCATTCGCGGCGAGGCGCCGCTCCTACAGATAGCCCGCGATCCTAATGAAAAACGGAGCCCTGAGGCTCCGTTTTTCATCGAACTGACGCTTACTGCGCCAGCTTCTTGTAACGCACGCGGTGCGGCTGCGCGGCGGCATCGCCCAGGCGTTTCTTGCGGTCGGCTTCGAACTCGGTGTAGTTGCCTTCGAAGAAGTTGACCTTGCCGTCGTCCTCGTAGGAGAGGATGTGGGTGGCGATACGGTCGAGGAACCAGCGATCGTGGGAGATCACGATGGCAGCGCCGGGGAAGTCCAGCAGCGCTTCTTCCAGCGCACGCAGGGTTTCCACGTCGAGGTCGTTGGACGGTTCGTCGAGCAGCAGCACGTTGCCGCCCTGCTTGAGGGTCAGCGCCATGTGCAGACGACCGCGCTCACCACCGGAGAGGTCCTTGACGAACTTCTGCTGGTCGGCACCCTTGAAGTTGAAACGGCCGACGTAACCACGCGACGGCACCTCGTAGTTGCCGACCTTGATCATGTCGAAGCCGTCGGAGATCTGCTCCCACACGGTCTTGCTGCCGTCGAGCATGTCGCGGCTCTGCTCGACGCTGGCGATCTGTACGGTTTCACCGATCTCGATGGTGCCGGAATCCGGCTGCTCCTTGCCGGTGATCATGCGCAGCAGGGTCGACTTACCGGCACCGTTGCCGCCGATCACGCCGACGATGGCACCTTTCGGGATGCTGAAGGACAGGTCGTCGATCAGCACACGGTCACCAAAGGACTTCGACACGTTGTGAAAGTCGATGACCTTGTCGCCCAGACGCGGACCGGCCGGGATATAGATCTCGTTGGTCTCGCTGCGCTTCTGGAATTCCTGCGACTGCATTTCCTCGAAGCGTTGCAGACGCGCCTTGGACTTGGCCTGACGCGCCTTGGCGCCCTGGCGCACCCACTCCAGTTCGGCCTTCATGGCCTTGGCGTGCGACGCCTCGGCCTTGGCTTCCTGGGCCAGGCGGTTGGCCTTCGACTCCAGCCAGCCGGAGTAGTTGCCCTCGTACGGGATGCCGTGGCCACGGTCGAGTTCGAGAATCCAGCCGGCAACGTTGTCGAGGAAGTAACGGTCGTGGGTAATCGCTACCACTGTGCCGGGGAAGTCGTGCAGGAAGCGCTCCAGCCAGGCCACCGAGTCGGCGTCCAGGTGGTTGGTCGGTTCGTCCAGCAGCAGCATGTCGGGCGCCGATAGCAGCAGGCGGCACAGCGCCACGCGGCGCTTCTCGCCACCGGACAGGTGCTCGATCTTGGCCTCCCATGGCGGCAGGCGCAGGGCGTCAGCCGCCACTTCCAGCTGGCGCTCCAGGTTGTGGCCGTCGGAGGCCTGCAAAATGGCCTCCAGCTTGGCTTGTTCGGCGGCCAGCGCGTCGAAGTCGGCATCCGGTTCGGCGTAGGCGGCGTACACCTCGTCGAGGCGGGCCTGGGCCTGCTTGATCTCGCCTACGGCTTCTTCGACGATGTCGCGCACCGTCTTGCTCGGGTCGAGCTGCGGCTCCTGCGGCAGATAGCCGACCTTGATGCCCGGCATCGGCCGGGCTTCGCCGTCGATCTCGGTATCGACGCCGGCCATGATGCGCAGCAGGGTCGACTTACCGGCACCGTTGAGGCCCAGCACGCCGATCTTGGCGCCTGGGAAGAACGACAGGGAAATGTCCTTGAGAATTTCACGCTTCGGCGGGACGACCTTGCTGACCCGATGCATGCTGTAGACGTACTGAGCCATGGAGAACCTGACTGGTGAGAATAAAGGCTGGAAATGGCGGCCCTTGCAGACAGTGCGAGGACATTGCGAGTGACGACACCGGCAACATGCGCAGGCTATCAGGCAAACCCCGGTGCCTGTCGGCCCGGCCGCCGTGTTACCGGCTGCAGGCAACTTTCATCACGCCTGCAGCCGGGCATTGGCAGAGACCTTAGCCCCTGCAGGAGCGAACGCCAAGTACCGCGCGGACAGTTCACGCGCGCGGCGCAAAGCTACCGTAATGTACGAGGCAGGGCAAACCTACGCTCGTCGGCGAAGCTGGCACTTGGCCACGTTTACAGGCATCCTACCCGGCTGACATGGGCATACGCCGGCTCATTTGTCTCAAAGCTCAGATAGCTCAGCACTGGCTGCAGGTTCACAAACGTGTCGACTCCCTCATCCCTGCCTTCATCTCCCCCGGGCGAGTCGCGCGCACCGAAACACCGAACGGTGTTGCGGCGCGCGCTGGTGGTGTTGGTAGTGGCGATTCTGGCATTGCTGGCCTGGCAACTGACTCAGGAGTATCGCCAGTTGCTCGCTAGCCAGAAGCGACTGAGCCGGGATTACGCCACCCAGCTGGCCAAGCACGTGAGCCTGAGCATGCGTCTGAAAGCGCAGGCAGGCCAGGCGATGCTGCAGTACGAGGGCAATGACCGCGACCGGGTGGCGACCCTGAGCAGCATTTTTCCGACGCTGCGCAGCGTGGCCCGGCTCGATGCCAATGGGCAGTTGCTGGCCGATAGCGCCGGCGAATCTCGTGACCTCCCTTTCATTCGCAACCTGCAACGACACGCCGGCTCGGCGCCCTATCACTTCGCCTTCAGCGCACAGCAAGGTGGCGCGCTTTATCTGCTGTTGCCCCAGCCAGATGGCAGCCAGTATGTCTTGCGCATGCGCGCCAGCGCACTGCGCCGCTGGCTGCGCGAACAGCATCAAAGCGAATATCAGTGGTTGCTCGAAGACCTGCAAAGTCAGCGGGTCATCGCCCGCGCCGATGATCTGCGACAGCCCGGTGACTCTGTCGCCCCGGTTACCGCAGCGGAGCAGGCACAGAGCCTGGAGCTGATCCCCCTGCCAGGCAGCGACTGGCAATTGCGCGCGCTGTTTGATGCCGATCGCGCCGGCAACGAGCTGATGCCAGCCCTGGCCGGCAAGTTCCTGCTGTTCGCGCTGTGCAGCCTGCTTACCTTGCTGGCCCTGTACGGTCTGCAACGCGAGCAACGCCGCCTGCAACGCCTGAACACCGAGTCGCGCCGCTCATTGCGCCAGGCTGCAAGCGCCCTCGGTGCCGTCGAAGAGCGCATCCTGGTCACCCAGGCCGACGGCAAGTTGCGCTACCTGAACCCACAGGCCGAGGCGCTGTTCGGTATCAGCAGTGAAGCAGCCTGGGACATGCACCTGCTGGATCTGCTGCCCGATCTCGACCCCCTGCTGCTCAACAGCCCCAACCTGGCCAATGATCTGGGGCCGGAGCTGGTCAGAGTGGCGAGCGAGGGCCGCGCGCGCCTGTTCGCCGTGACCCGCAGCGACATCAGCGAGATCGGTCGCCAGGCCGGCTACGTCTGGGTGCTGCGCGACGTGACCAACGAGCAGCAGGCCATGCGCGTGCTGCAGGAAACCCGCCGGCGCTATCAGGACATCTTCGAAGGCACCGGCGTGGCCCTGTGCGTGCTTGATCTTTCCGGCGTGCGCAGCCTGCTGTTGCAGCACAAGCTGCGTGACGCCGCAGGGCTGCAGCGCTGGCTGCGGGCCGATGCCGAACACCACGAGCTGCTGGTCGAGCAGTTGCGCATCACCGAGGCCAATCAGGTGGCGCTCAATCTGCTCGGAGTGAAGACCACCGAACAGGCCTGGCAGCAATTGATCGATAACGGTCCGGTGCAACCGGACGATTTGCGTTATCGCCTGGCCGTGGCCGTGCTCGAAGGCCCCAATCTGGTGGAGCTGGAAACCCAGCTGGTCACCGCACAGGGTTTGCAACGCCACGTCTGGCTGGTGCTGCGGCTGCCGGAAATGATTCAGGACTATCAAGCCGTCACCCTGAGCATCAGCGACATCACCAGCCGCAAGCGCATCGAGCTGTCGCTGATCGAGCGTGAGCGCTTCTGGTCGGAGGTGGTGCGCTCGGTGCCCGACCTGCTCTACGTGCATGACATGCAGAACCGCCAGGTGCTGTTCAGCAACCATAGCCTGGGCCTGCAGCTGGGCTACAGCAAGGCCGAGTTGCGCGCCATGCGCGAGGATTTCTGGCTGCAGGTGCTGCATCCGGACGATGCCGAATACTACTGGCGCATCCGCAATCTGCAGAAGGTGGTCGGCGACGGCCTGCTGCTCGAGTCAGTGCTGCGCTGGCGCCATCGTAACGGTCAGTGGCACTGGTTCAGCATCCGCGAGCAGGCACTGGCGCGCGATGACCACGGCCGCGTCAGTCGCCTGATCGGCGTGGCCAAGGACATCACCGAGCAGATCGAGCGCAACCAGTCGCTGCGCGACAGCGAGCAACGTTATCGTCTGCTGGCCGAAAGCATCAGCGATGTCATCTTCTCCACCGATAGAGCGCTGAACCTCAACTACGTCAGCCCTTCGGTCGAGCCAATCCTGGGCTATTCCGTCAACTGGGTGATGGCCAACAGTTTCTACGGCCTGGCGGCCAATCCGCAGCAACTGGACGGCCTCAACCTGCTGCTCGAACGCATCCGCGATGCGCTCGGCGAGCGCGACCGCCTCAATCGCCTGCGTGACGAACTGCCGGATCAGTTGTTCGTCTTCGATTGCCTGCGCGCCGACGGCCACAAGATTCCGGTAGAACTACGCCTGGTGCTGATGTGGGACGAGAACGGCCGCTTCGAAGGCATCCTCGGCGTTGGCCGCGACATCAGCCAGCAACGCCGGGCAGAAAAAGACCTGCGCATGGCCGCCACGGTATTCGAGCACTCTACCGCCGCGATCCTGGTGACCGATCCGGCCGGCTACATCGTCCAGGTCAACAAGGCGTTCAGTCGCGTCACAGGCTATTCGGCCGGCCAGGTACTCGACCAATTGCCCGGTATGCTCACTGCCGACCGCCAGCAGGCCACTCACCTGCAATACATCCTCGGTCAGCTCAACCAGCGCGGCAGCTGGGAGGGCGAGGTGTGGCTCAAGCGCAAGGGCGGCGAGAACTTCCCGGCCTGGGTCGGCATCACCGCCGTGCATGACGAGGAAGGCGACCTGGTCAGCTACGTGTGCTTCTTCAGCGATATCAGCGAGCGCAAGGCCAGCGAACAGCGCATTCATCGTCTGGCCTACTACGATGCCCTGACTCATCTGCCCAACCGCACCCTGTTCCAGGACCGTCTGCATAGCGCCCTGCAGCACGCCGAGCGGCACAACGAGTGGGTCGTGCTGATGTTTCTCGATCTCGACCGCTTCAAGCCGATCAACGATTCGCTCGGCCATGCCGCCGGCGACCGTATGCTCAAGGACGTGGCCGTGCGCCTGTCGGCCTGTGTCGACGGTGACGACACGGTTGCACGCATGGGCGGCGACGAGTTCACCCTGTTGCTGCAGCCGCGCGCCACCCGCGATGGCGCGCTCAATCGCGCCATTCATGTTGCCGAGCAGATTCTCTCCAGCCTGGCTCGCCCCTTCGTCCTCGAAGGCCGCGAGTTCTTCGTCACCGCCAGTATCGGTATCGCGCTTGCCCCGCAGGACGGCAACGAACTGAGCCAGTTGATGAAGAACGCCGACACCGCCATGTACCACGCCAAGGAGCGCGGCAAGAACAACTTCCAGTTCTACCAGGCCGACATGAACGCCAGCGCACTGGAACGCCTGGAGCTGGAAAGCGACCTGCGCCACGCCCAGGAGCAGGGCCAGTTCGTTTTGCACTACCAGCCGCAGTTCTCCGGCGACGGCCGCCGCCTCACCGGCGTCGAAGCGCTGCTGCGCTGGAATCACCCGAGCCGCGGTCTGGTGCCGCCGGATGACTTCATTCCGGTGCTCGAGGAGCTTGGCCTGGTGGTGCAGGTCGGCGAGTGGGTACTGGAAGAATCGTGCAGGCAGCTCAAGGCCTGGCACGAGGAAAAGATCCGCATCCCCAAGGTCTCGGTCAATCTGTCGGCCCGCCAGTTCGGCGAGGGCGACCTGACGGCGCGTATCGCCACCATCCTGGAAAGAACCGGGGTAGCGCCCGCATGCCTGGAAGTGGAGTTGACCGAAAGCATCCTGATGCGCGACGTCTCCAGCGCGATGCAGACCCTGAACGAGCTCAAGCGCCTCGGGCTGTGCATCGCGGTGGACGACTTCGGCACCGGCTACTCGTCGCTGAACTACCTCAAGCAGTTCCCCATCGACGTACTGAAGATCGACCGCAGCTTCGTTGACGGTCTGCCCGATGGCGAACAGGATGCACAGATCGCCCGCGCCATCATCGCCATGGCGCACAGTCTGAACATGATGGTGATCGCCGAAGGCGTGGAAAGTCACGCCCAGCTGGAGTTCCTGCGCGAACATGGCTGTGACGAAGTGCAGGGCTACCTGCTCGGCAGGCCGATGCAGGCGAGCCAGTTCAGTGCCCAGTTCGGCGGTGCGGCGCTGTTCATACTCAGTTGAGGCCAAGGCGGTAGGCGCTATGAGGGCCACTTGCCAGGCTCATGACCGACCTTCATATGCCTGAATGCGACGTTTGCGGTAGAATCCGCCCCTCTTTCAACCGCCCAGCTGATTTCAGGGGACCGCCATGTTCAGCCGTGATTTGACCCTCGCTCGTTTTGACGCCGAACTCTTTGCCGCGATGGAGCAGGAAGCCCAGCGCCAGGAGGAGCACATCGAGCTGATCGCCTCGGAAAACTACACCAGCCCGGCGGTAATGGAAGCTCAGGGCAGCGTGCTTACCAACAAGTACGCCGAAGGCTACCCGGGCAAGCGTTACTACGGTGGCTGCGAGTACGTCGATGTGGTCGAGCAACTCGCCATCGACCGTGCCAAGGAGCTGTTCGGCGCTGACTATGCCAACGTCCAGCCGCACTCCGGCAGCCAGGCCAACAGCGCCGTGTACATGGCCCTGCTCAATGCTGGCGACACCGTGCTGGGCATGAGCCTGGCCCACGGCGGCCACCTGACCCACGGCGCCAGCGTCAGCTTCTCCGGCAAGATCTACAATGCCGTGCAGTACGGCATCACCGATGCCGGTCTGATCGATTACGACGAAGTCGAGCGCCTGGCCGTCGAGCACAAGCCGAAGATGATCATCGCCGGCTTCAGCGCCTATTCGCAGGTGCTGGACTTTGCCCGCTTCCGCGCCATTGCCGACAAGGTCGGTGCCTACCTGTTCGTCGACATGGCGCACGTGGCGGGCCTGGTCGCCGCCGGCCTGTACCCGAACCCGGTCCCCTTCGCCGACGTGGTCACCACCACCACCCACAAGACCCTGCGCGGCCCGCGCGGTGGCCTGATCCTGGCGCGCAAGAACGAAGAACTGGAGAAGAAATTCAACTCCGCGGTGTTCCCGGGCGGCCAGGGCGGCCCGCTGGAGCATGTCATTGCCGCCAAGGCGGTGTGCTTCAAGGAAGCGCTGCAGCCCGAGTTCAAGGCGTACCAGGCCCAGGTGATCAGGAACGCCCAGACCATGGCCCAGGTGTTCATCGACAACGGCTACGACGTGGTTTCCGGCGGCACGCAGAACCATCTGTTCCTGCTCTCGCTGATCAAGCAGGACATCACCGGTAAGGATGCCGACGCCGCCCTGGGCCGCGCCTTCATCACCGTGAACAAGAACAGCGTGCCGAACGACCCGCGTTCGCCCTTCGTCACCTCCGGCCTGCGTATCGGCACCCCGGCCGTGACCACCCGTGGCTTCAAGGAAGACGAGTGCCGTCAGCTGGCGGGCTGGATCTGCGAAGTGCTGGCCAACCTCGGCAACGAGGAAGTCGAAGGCCGCGTGCGTGAGCAGGTCAAGGCGCTGTGCGCGAAGTTCCCGGTCTACGCCAACTAAGGCTACGCCTGAAACAAAGAAGCCCGCCGATTGGCGCAATGCTGTTCACTTAAGGTTGTACACGTTTGGCTCCCCTCTCCCATTTATGGGAGAGGGGCTGGGGGAGAGGGCTGAAAACACAGCAAAACTGCCAGTTTTCCCCTCTCCCTAACCCTCTTCCCAAAGGGGCGAGGGGACTGATCGCGTCCAACCATTTCTTATGTGAACAGCGTTACGCCAAAGGCGGGCTTCTTTTTGCCTGGGGTTTGCCTTAGGCCGGCTGTTTCACATAGCGCGCCAGTTGCGCATCACGGCTCATTACATCGAGGGTAGCGGCCAGTACCTGCTCGCTGGTGGCGTCGGCCTGGCTGAAGATGGTGCCGAAGTTGTCATGGGTGACCTTGGCAAAATGCGCGCGGTCCTGAGCCTCGACGCCCAGCAGGGTGGCGTATGCATCCAGCGCTTCGCCCCGGCCCATGGCCATGTCTTCGGCGATGGAATCGAGCATGCCGTTCATTGCCAGCATCGAACGACCGTTGTAGCCCAACGCACCGCTGGTATCGCAGCCATTGGTCCCGGAAGTCATACCGAAGGTGGCGTTACCCGAAGTGCCGTTGGTAGTGGTGGCCAGGAAGTGCGGGGCCATGCCACGCTGGCCTTCGAACAACATGTTGCCCCAGCCGCAACCATTGCCGCCCGCAGCATCGGCGAAAGCACCAACACTGGCCATGCTCAACAGGCCGAAGACCAAACCTTTGCCTAGCAGTCGCTTGCTCATATCTATCGCTCCGCAATATCGAGTAATAAAAACCGCATAAGGAGCTTCGGCGAGACTTGGCTACCTGTCAAACTAATGTGCATCGGTTGTGTGCTACGGCACATGGGCTGGCGTACATGGCCATCAGCCTTGGCTATAGTGTTGTAAATCCTTCAGGAGTATCGGCATGAGTGAATCAGCCAACGAGCGTCGGCGCTTTCATCGTATCGCTTTCGACGCGCCCACCATCATCGCCCAGGGCAAGCGGCAATGGTCGGCAGCTCTGCGCGATATTTCTCTCAAGGGCCTGCTGATCAGCACGCCTGGTGACTGGAACGGCGACCCGGATCAACCCTTCGATGCCCTTATCGAGCTAGGGGGCGAAGCCAAGGTGAAGATGGAGGTGGAGCTGACACGCACCCAGTCAAAATCCCTGGGCTTCGTCTGCCGTCATATCGATCTGGAATCCATCAGTCATTTGCGCCGCCTGGTCGAACTCAACCTTGGCGATGAGCAGTTGCTGGAACGCGAACTGGCGGCGCTGGGCGAAGACGACTGAGTCGCTTCAATGGCGCTTGCGCGCCGCCTCGTCCTCACGCTGCTGGCGTTGTTGGCGAAGCGCCTGAATGCGCAGCACCTCACCATGGGCCTCGCGTGACTGCGTTGCCTTGGCGTCGAAGTTGAAGGCACGGGAAAAGTAATCGAAGAACAGGAACATGAGAGCGTCTCCTTCAGTGGATACGCCCTCATGCTGCTCGCCGATAGCCAGCTACCTGTTGATCTGCGTCAGTTTTCGCCAGGCCCCGTTGGCGACAGAACGCCGCAGTCCGGTAGCCGGATGAATCCGGGATGAACCGCACTGCACAAGCACCGGATTGCATCCGGCTGCGCCCTCCCCTATTCGAACAGCGCATCCAGCGCCTGTTCAAGACGTGTGACCGCGACGATCTGCAGCCCGGCCGGCGCTTCCTTGGGCGCATTACCCTTGGGCACGATGGCACGCTTGAAGCCGTGCTTGGCCGCCTCCTTCAGACGCTCCTGGCCGCTCGGCACCGGGCGGATCTCACCGGACAGGCCGATCTCGCCGAACACCAGCAGATCATGCTGCAGCGGCCGGTTGCGCAGGCTGGAAATCACCGCCGCCATCAGCGCCAGATCGGAGGCCGTCTCCAGTACCTTCACCCCGCCGACGACGTTGAGAAACACGTCCTGATCATAGGTCGGGATACCACCGTGGCGGTGCAGCACCGCCAGCAGCATGGCCAGGCGGTTCTGGTCCAGGCCCAGAGTCACGCGCCGCGGGTTGCCCAGGTGGCTGGTGTCGACCAGCGCCTGCACCTCCACCAGCATCGGTCGCGAGCCCTCCCAGGTGGCCATCACGACGCTGCCGGGCACTGCCTCTTGGGCACGGGTGAGGAAGATCGCCGAGGGGTTGGAAACCTCCTTGAGGCCCTTGTCGGTCATGCCGAACACGCCCAGCTCGTTGACCGCGCCGAAGCGGTTCTTCACAGCGCGCAAGAGACGCAGACGACCGTCGGATTCGCCCTCGAAATACAGCACGGTATCGACCATGTGCTCCAGCACGCGCGGCCCGGCCAATGCGCCCTCCTTGGTCACGTGGCCGACGAGGAAGATCGCCGTGCCGCTCTGCTTGGCGAAGCGCACCAGCAGCGCCGCGCTCTCGCGTACCTGGGCCACGCCGCCCGGTGCCGACTGCAACTGTTCGGTGAAGATGGTCTGGATCGAGTCGATGACCATGACCTTGGGCTTTTCCTGGCGCGCGGTGGCGATGATCGACTCGATGCAGGTCTCGGTCATCACCTTCAGCTTGTCCTGCGGCAGGTCCAGGCGCCTTGCGCGCATGGCCACCTGCTGCTGCGACTCCTCGCCGGTGACGTACAGCGCCGGGAAGCGCTGGGCGATGTTGCACAGGGTCTGCAGCAGGATGGTCGACTTGCCGATACCGGGATCGCCGCCGATCAACACCACCGAACCATCCACCAGGCCTCCGCCAAGCACCCGATCCAGCTCGCTGGAGGCGGTGGAGAAACGCGGAATTTCCTCGACGCTGACCTCGGCCAGGGTTCTGATATTGGCCTTGTCGCCGGCCCAACCGGTGCGCCCGCTGGGCGTGGCGCCCTCGACCACGGTTTCCACCAGGGTATTCCAGGCGCCGCACTCACCGCACTGCCCTGCCCACTTGGGAAAGGTGGCGCCACACTCGGTGCAGCCGTACATGCGTTTTGCCTTGGCCATTGCGATCGATCCTGCCGCTGAACGAAGGCTGGAACGATACCGAACAACTGGATAAATTTACAGACCACGCCCTCTTCGCCCGGAACGCGCCCATGCAGATCCAACTGCTGCCAACCAGCGCCGAACAGCTACCGCTGCTGGCCAACCTCTACCAGTTCTATGCCTACGAAAGCTCCGACTGGGAGCAGGAGGACGTGGAGACGGATGGCCGCTTCTACGTTCACCAGCCGCACCTGCAGCGTTACTGGCAGGAGCCGGGCTGGAGCGCGCAACTGATCCTTGCCGATGGCTTCATTGCCGGTTTTCTGCTGATCGAGCGCAGCGAACTGCCGGGTATCGAGGCATTTGAGTTCGCCGACCTGTTCATTTTGAAGAAGTATCGCCGCCACGGCATCGGCCGAGCGCTGGTGCAACAAGTGATGGGCGATGGCAGCCCGTGGCTGCTGCGCTACTACCGTCAGGATGAGCTGGCGTGTGCCTTCTGGCAGCAGCTTCTGAGCGAGTGGCCCAGACCGGTGCGCGCGGTATGGACGGAAGAAGAGGCGGACGGGTTGCTCACCTACCTGATCAACCCGCCCGTGCATTGAAGCGGGTCGCCCCGCAATGGCGTAGGAGTGGCTTCAGCCACGAACAGCTGTGCAGCGAGATTGGCGGCTGAAGGCGCTCCGGAAGGTTTTCCGTCAGCCTCCGCAGCCGTTGCCGCAACCGCAGCACTGCCCACTTGCGCGCTTGAGCTGTCGCGCCAGCTCGTCCTTGAGGGCGACGCGGTTGAGCTTCAGCGCCTGCAGCGAGACATCGTCGAGCAGCTCGATGCCGTCTTCGATGCGGCAGATACGCTTGTCCAGGGCCTCGTATTCCTCAGCCTGACGGGCGAACAGCGCATCTTCCTGGCGCAGGCGCTGCAGGGCTGCGCGGTCTTCGGAAAAATCGTGGACAAGCGAGTGATGATCGACGTGCATGGCGCAGCTCCTGTTCAAGGTGTTGCGCGCAGGCTAGCCCGTCTCCAGCCCCTAACCCTTGACCCCGATCAAACCCGATTCAGGTAGCCCCGTGCAGCAGACCGGCTATCTCGTCCTTGAGTCCCACACGCTGCAGTTTTAGCCCCTGTAATGTCAGGTCATCGGTCGCCGAACGGCCGTCCTCTATCTCGTAGATGCGTTTGTCCAGCGCCTCGTACTCGGCAGCCAGACTGGCGAAACGCGCATCGCTCTGCATCAGCTTGCGCAGCGCATCGTGATGCTGCGGAAATTCTCGATTGAGCGGGTGATGTTCAAGCGGCATGAGATATTCTCCCCAAGGATACCTTTCACAGCCTAGCCGAAGCTGGGCTGCGTGCAGTGACCGAGCGGTGCCAAGCACCAAACTTGCGCGAACCGTAGCAGCATGAACCTGCACGGCGAAAACAAATGTTGCAGCTTTCCTGCATTTTTCTCTGCATTTCGGCTAGATTAATCGCCCCTTGGCCACTTACCCCCCTAAATGACACTCCTGATAGCGTTCGCTGTCCTCTCCATTCTGGTTTCGTTCATCTGCTCCATCCTCGAAGCCGCTCTGCTTTCCCTCACGCCCAGTTACATCGCCCAGCAGAAGGTTGCAAAGCCCCAGCTGTACGAAAGGCTGAAAGCACTCAAAGACAAGATCGATCAGCCACTGGCAGCCATCCTGACCCTCAATACGGTGGCGCATACCGTCGGTGCGACCGGTGTCGGCGCGCAGGTCGCCATCGTCTTCGGTGACGGTTATCTGGGTATCGCCTCGGCGGTCATGACGCTGCTGATTCTGGTCCTTTCGGAAATTTTGCCGAAGACCATCGGTGCCCGTTACTGGCGCGCCCTGGCGCCATTTCTGCCGGGCCTGCTGCGCGCGATGATCCTGCTGCTCAAGCCGTTCATCGTGCTCTCGGACCTGATCATGCGCCTGTTCGGCGGCAAGGAGCCGGAGCATGACATTCGCCAGGAGATCAAGGCGCTGACCCTGCTCGGCCGCGAAGTGGGCAAGCTCGACGAAGACGAACAGCGGGTCATCGGCAATATTCTCGATCTGCATGAAATTCGTCTGCGCGACATCATGACCCCGCGCATCGTCTGCGAGTCGGCCGCGCCGGATGAATCGATCGCCGCGTTCAAGGCGCGCGCCAGGGAAAGCCAGTTTTCCCGCTACCCGGTCATCGGTGAAGACGAAGCGCCGCTGGGCGTGGTGTTCCGCTACGACGCCCTGGCCGCCGAGAACGATGCCGAGCCGATCACCCGGATCATGAAGCCGCTGAAAGTCGTGCCGGACAGCATGAACGTGGAAAACCTGATGACCCTGCTCATGCAGGAGCGTCAGCACATGTGCCTGGTGTACGACGAGTTCGGTAGCTGGCGCGGCCTGGTGACGCTGGAAGACATCATGGAAACCATCATCGGCAAGCCGATCCTCGACGAGACCGACGACATCCCCAACATGCGCCGCTTCGCCAAGCGCCGCTGGGAGCATCGGATCAAATCGATCCGCGAAGTCTGATTACCAGTAGTTTTCCACCGCCACCTGACCCGGTCGCCGGGTCAGGCTCAGGTTCAGACCGCGCGCCTTCAGACGCTGGCGAATGTCGTCGATCATCTGCGGGTTGCCGCAGATCATCACCCGTGAATGTTCGGGCGTCAGCTTGAGTCCGGCGGCGCGCTCCAGTTCGCCGTTATCAAGTAGCTCGGTGATGCGCGCATTGAGACAGCCCGGCGCCTGCTCGCGGGTGACCACCGGCAGGTAGGTGAGCCTGTCGGCGAGCCCGGCCAGATGTTCCAGCTGACCAAGCCCCCTGATCAGCGGTTGATAGGCCAGCTCGGCGCAGGTCCGGGCGCTGTACACCAGTACGATGCGCTCGAAGCGTTGCCAGACCTCGAAATCCTGCAGCATCGACAGGAATGGCGCGATACCCGTGCCACTGCCCAGCAGCCACAGGTCGCGGCCATCGACGAAGCGATCCAGGGTCAGGTAGCCGGTCGCCATTTTTTCCACCAGCAGGCTGTCACCGACACGCAAGCGGCTCAGCTCACTGGTGAACTCGCCGCCCGGTACCACGATGGAGAAGAACTCGAGAAACTCGTCATGCGGCGCGCAGACCAGCGAATAGGCGCGCCAGACCAGACTGCCGTCGGCCTTTTCCACGCCCAGCCGGACGAACTGCCCGGCGCGAAAACGAAAGCCTGCATCCCGGGTGGTACGCAAGGTAAACAGGCTCGGCGTCAGGCTGTGCACCTCGAGCAGCGTCTGACGGGTGAACTTGTCTTCGCTGACGGTCATAATCGCCCCCTTGTTCGAATCTGCTGCCAGTGTCGCGCATTGTGCGGCCGGCAAACACCGACGGTTTCCATGCCTATTTTCACGACGCCCTTCGCCAGCCTCGAGCTGCTGCGCCAACCGCATCAGGCGAACGAGCCTCTGCAAGCGTTCGACGCCGCGGACGAGTATCTGCTCAACCATCTGCATGAGCACGGCCTGCAGGCCAAGGATTCGGTACTGCTGCTCAACGACAGTTTCGGCGCCCTCGCCTGTTCGCTGGCCGGGCGTTGCCGGGTGACCAGCAGCAGCGATTCGCACCTGGGGTTTCTCGCCCTGCAGAAGAACCTCGCGGCCAATGGTTTGGGCAGCGATGCAGTGTCCTTTGTGCCGAGCAGCGAAACACCGCTGGGTCCGTTCGACTGGGTGCTGATCCGCGTACCCAAGACCCTGGCGCTGCTGGAGGAGCAACTGATTCGCCTGCATGGCCAGCTGGCGCCGAACGCCCGCGTGGTGGCCGCGGCGATGGTCAAGCATCTGCCGCGTGCGGCGGGTGATCTGTTGGAAAAATACATCGGCCCCGTGCAGGCTTCACTGGCGGTGAAAAAGGCGCGCCTGCTGATGAGCGCGCCGGAGAACAAGGCCGTGCCGGACTCGCCCTACCCGAGCCGCTACCGTCTGGACAAACCGGCTCTGGAGCTGATCAACCACGCCAACGTGTTCTGCCGCGACGGTCTGGACATCGGCACCCGTGCCTTTCTGCCACACCTGCCGCGGCACCTCGACGCGCGCCGCGTCGCCGATCTGGGTTGCGGCAATGGCGTGCTCGGCATCGCCTATGCCATGAATAGCCCGCAGGCGCAGCTAACCCTGGTCGACGAGTCGTACATGGCCGTGCAGTCGGCGCAGGAAAACTGGCGCGCGGCCCTCGGTGATCGGCCGGTGACCATCCGTGCCGGCGACGGCCTGGCGGAGCAGCCGGCTGGCTCGCTGGACCTGGTGTTGTGCAACCCGCCGTTCCACCAGCAGCAGGTAGTCGGCGACTTTCTCGCCTGGCGCATGTTCCAGCAAGCCCGTGCGGCGCTGGTGACCGGCGGCGAACTGTGGATAGTCGGCAACCGCCACCTGGGCTATCACGCCAAGCTGGCGCGCCTGTTCCGCGGTGTCGAGCAGGTGGCGGCCAACCCCAAGTTCGTAGTGCTCAAGGCGAGCAAGTAAGCCACCTACAAGGTCAGGGTAAAGCGCGAGAGCAAGGCTCCCGGCAGCGCCATCGAGCCGGTCTGCCGGGCGCCGTAGGTGCCGCCGGGCAGCAGCAGTTCGGGCTCTCGGGTCAGGGCTTCGAGCTGCGCGCCGAGCACATCGAACAGCGAGTCGTCGAAGCGCATGGTGGTGACCGGTGCGTGGATCTGCCCGTCCTCGACCCAGAAGGTGGCGAAGCGGGTCATGCCGGTCAGACGAGCGGCCGGCAGATCGGAAAAATTCCCGTACCACAGGTTGCCGATATACAGGCCGGTACCCAGACGCTGCAGAACGTCCTGCTCGTCCAGCTCGCCACCCTGCATGCGCAACGACAGCGGGTATTCGCCTCGGCAGGCGCCATTGGCGAGCAGACCGTACTCGGCGGCGCTGCGCGAGCTGACCAGGCGCTCGACGGGCCGCCCCTGGCTGATCAGACGCAGCGGCTGGCGTGGCCCTTCAGGCGTGAATGCCGGTGCCAGGCCACCCTCGATACGCTCTTCCATGGTCACCCGCGAACTGAGCTCGGCCTTGCCGTTGTACAGGCGCTGCAGTGGGCTGCCGCCCGAGGCCAGCGCCTGCGCGCCGAAGCCCCAGCAGCATAGGCTGATCAGCTCCTCCAGCGCCGCCGGCGCCAGGTAGGCACGATAAGCCCCGGGCTGCAATGCCTTGGCCGGGCGGCCGAGATACGCCAGTTGCTGCCGCGCGTCCTCGAGCTTGCGGGCGAAGGCCTGAGCGTCCCACTGCTCAGCGGCATAGGCGCTTTTCACCGCCTGGCCATTTTTGTGGAACAGGCTGAATTCGAGGTTGAAACTGCTCGCGGCGTACCAGCCGAACGCGCCCCAGGAACTGGCGAAGCCCTGGTATTGCGGCCCGACGGCAAGAAAGCCGACCAGATCCAGACCGCTGGCAGCACGGACGATCTGTACCGCCATGGCCGCACTATCCAGCGGCGCGGCGGACGCAGTGACGTCACTGCGCCAGGCTTCACGATTCAGGCGCAGATACGGATCGTCGCTCAGGGTGGGCAGTACCGCTCGCAGTCGCTGCAGAGCTTGCTGCAGACGGGGCGCATCCTCGTCTAGCACACCGCTGAGCGCCAGTCTGCTTTCGGCATGACGCTGCCCCTGATACAGCGACAGCGTGACGTACACCTGCTGCACCTGCCCCGCCTGGCGCACCTGCCCGTGATTGAAACGAATGAAGCTTGAGTCCTCGGCGGCATAGGCCAGGGTGAAACCCTCCTCGCCACCGACCTGCTCCTGCAACTGCGCCAGCAGCTGGCTGAAATGCTGACGTGCTTCCATCAGGCGGCCCCTCCGAAAACGTCGATATCGGCGAATACGCAGGCGGGAGAGGCATGCCCGACGCGGATCACCTGATTGGGTTCGCCCTTGCCGCAGTAGGGCGTGCCGAGTATCTCGAAGGTACTGGCGTCGCCCACCGCACGCAGGTTGCGCCAGAAGCGCGAGCTGATGCCGCGGTAGTTGGGGTTCTTCACCACACCCTTGAGTTCGCCGTTCTCGATCAACTGACCCCACTCGCAGCCGAACTGGAACTTGTTGCGCGCATCGTCGATCGACCAGGAGCGGTTGTTGCTCATCAAAATGCCGCGCTCGATGCCACCGATCAGCGCGGCAAGGGTCTTGTCGCCCGGTTCCAGATTGAGGTTGGCCATACGATCGATCGGCGGCCGGTTCCAGCTGCAGGCGCGGCTGTTGGCGACTCCCGGCAAACCGCTGCGCCACTGCGACAGCGCGCCGCCCAGCGGACGCTGGAGAATGCCGTCACGGATCAGCAACTGGCGCTCGGCCGGCGTGCCATCGTCATCATGACGATAGCTGGACAGCTCTCCCGGCACGTCCGGATCGAAACTGACGTTGAGTAGCGGCGAACCGTAGCGGTAGTGACCGAAATCTTCCTGGCGAATAAAGCTGGTGCCGGCGAAGTTGCGCTCGTCACCGAGGATGCGGTCCAGCTCCAGCGGATGGCCGATGGACTCGTGAATCTGCAGGATCATCTGGTCGGGCATCAGCAGCAGATCGCGCGAGTCGTTCGGCGTGTTCGGTGCCAGCAGCAGCTGCAACGCCTCATCGGCGATGCGCGTCGCACTGCCGATCACGCCCAGCTGATCGAGCACCTCGGCGCCACCCTGGCGCGCCAGATGGCTGCCACCGAAGCTGCGGCTCTGGCTGTCGCGCTCGTCGCTGGCGGTCACGCCGACCTGGGGGAAGACATAACGCTGAGCACGACGCAGGCGCGCGCCGGCACTGTTGAGATAGATCTGCTCGTGAGCGGTGAAGGTCAGCCCGACATGGCTGTCGATCAGGCGGGCATCGCGGGGAATCAGCGCCGATTCCGCCATCAGCAGCTCGTACCAGTGCGCGACACCATCCTGCCGCTGATCGTAACCCGGCATCACGTCATCGTTCTGCTCGGCTGGTTGCGGCAGGCTGCCGAGATCCAGCAGGTTATGACCGGCCAGGCTTCGGGCCATCTGCTCGGCCCGCTGCAGCGCCGCCTGCAGACCGGCCTGGCTGATGTCGCAGGTGGCCGCGTAGGCCTCGACGCCGGCAATGCGCACGCTAAGCATGGCGCCGCCATCATCGACGAAGGACGGTGCCTGCGCGACCCGTCGGCGCACCCAGTAGGATTCCCGGCTTTCCTGCACATGGCGCAGCGACCAGAAATCGGCGGTGGTTTTCAGCGCGGCAAAGCGCCGCTCCAGGGTGTCGCTGAGGGCGAACATCGAGCCTCCTCGGCATGCGGCAAAGGAGGCAGTATGGAAACAATCGTCCAACGGGATCAACCGCCCCGTGCGAGCGCAGGCATCTTATGCGGTGTGGCAGGCGCCTTAGAAATCCACCGTCGCCGAGACCTTGAAGGTACGCGGCGCGCCCTGGGTCAGGTAACCGCCATTGGCCGACGCCCAGTAGTTCTCGTCGGCGACGTTCTCCACCACCGCGTTGAGGGTCAGCGCGCGCTCGTCCAGACGGGTCTTGTAGCGGGCGCCCAGGTCAACGCGGGTCCAGGCGGGAATGCTGTAGTCGTTGCCGGCATCCACGAACTGGCCTCCGGTGCGCAGCAACAGACCATTGAGGCTCAGACCGGGCACGCCCGGCACGTCCCAGTCGGCAGAGAGGTTGAACTGGAATTCCGGAACCCCGACGGCCTGGTTGCCGTCATTGGTACCGCCTGCAGTGCCGCGTAGCTCAGCCTCGGTCCAGGTCGCCCCACCCAACAGGCGCAGGCCACCGAGCGGCTCACCGAACAGGCTCAGCTCGACGCCGCGGTTGCGCTGCTCGGCATCCACGCCGTAGTTGCCGTTACCATCGATCACGCCTTGCGGCTGTTCGATGCGAAAGACGCTCAGGTTGCCGCCAAAGCGTCCCCAGTCCAGTTTCATCCCCAGCTCGGTCTGCTTGGAGCGATAAGGCGCGAACATCGTCCCGCGGTTGTTCGCGGCGTTGGGCGCGGTCGGTCCCTGCTGCAGCGATTCCACGCGGTTGGCATAGAGCGACAAATACTCGGTGGGCTTGATCACCAGGCCGTAAGCCGGTGTGGTGATGCTCTCCTGATAGTTGGAAGTGCGGCTGCCATTGGCCGCGCTCCAGGCATCAGCGCCGATGGTTTGGCGCCGGACGCCCAGGGTCAGCAGTACACGATCATCGTAGAAGCCCAGGGTATCGGACACGGCCAGGCTTTTGTTCTGCACCTTGGCAGTGGTATCCGGATCATGCAGGTCGCCGGAGGGCGGGCTGGCCGTCGGCACGGGTACGGGCAGGCCCTCGTAAAGGTTGCCGTAGCCACGATTGTCAACGGTAGTGGACTCGAAGGCATTGCGCTTTTCCTGCCAGATGCCGTTAGCCGCCAGGTTGAGCTTGTGGCTGACCGGCCCGGTCAGCAAATCGCCACGCAGGCCAGTGGCCACGCTAAGGGTTTCCTGATCCAGAGGCGAATACAGGCGACCAATTTGTGCTGCGCCATCGGCGCCGTACACGTAGTTGGAGGCGTACACACCGTTCTCTCGCGTGTACTTGCCGCCACCGATCAGATAAGCCGTCCAGGACGGCGACAGATCGTACTCGGCGCTGAACATGGCGTAGCTGTCTTCGAGCTGCGACCAGCTCCAGGGCTGGGCGTAGTTGTGTTTGGAGTCCGGCGCCGACGGCACCTTGCCGTTGAGGGTGCTGGTGACTGTGGCGTTGGAGGTGGTGGTCAGGTACACCACCGAACGGCCCTGGTTCACACGCTGCTTCTGGTAGCCGAGATCCGTCGCCAGGCGCAGGCGATCGCCGCGATAGTCTAGTCCCAGGGCTGCCAAGTGAAAGCGCGAATGCTCCCGGTCAACGCCCGTCTCGCCCTCACGCTGCGCCAGGTTCAGGCGCACGCCGAAGCGGTTGTCCTCACCGAAGCGCTGGCCAAGATCCAGGTGCCCACCCACCCGGCTGTCGTTGGCGTAATCCAGGGTGAAACTGCGCGTCGGGGTGTCCTCGGCACGCTTGGATACCACGTTGATCGCCCCGCCGACGCCGCTGCCACTGGGCGACACGCCATTGAGAAAGGCATTGGCCCCCTTGAACACCTCGACCCGCTCAACCGACTCGGTGGAGATGATCTGCCGGGGCAGGATGCCGTAAAGGCCGTTGAAGGCGATATCGTCGCTGTACAGCTGGAAGCCGCGCACGACGAAGACCTGGGAGAAGTTGCCGAAACCGTAGGACTGACGCACGCCCGGGTCGCTGGCCAGCACATCGGCCAGGGTCTGTGCCTGACGCGTCTCGATCAGCTCGCTGGTATAGCTGGAGAAGGCGAAGGGCACGTCCTGCATGTCCTGGTTGCCCAGCAGGCCGATGTTGGCGCCGCGCGCCACCTGGCCGCCGGCGTATTCACTCGGCAGGTCGCGGCGGCCGTCGACCTGGCCACTGACGGTAGTGGCACCCAGCTCCAGCACGTCGTCATCCGCAGGGCGCGGGATCAGCGTGACGGTGCCATCGGCGCCGATGCTGAAGCTCAGGCCGCTGCCCTGCAGCAGCTGCTGCAGCCCGTCACTGACAGAGTAGTCACCCTTCAACGCGCTGCTGCCGCCTACGCCGCGCGTCAGGTTGGCGTCGTACAACAGGCGAATGCCCGCCTGTTCGGCGAAATCGGTAAGCGCCGAATCCAGGGGCTGGGCCGGAATATCGAGTTCGACGGCTTGTACCTGAGCGGCGGCGAGACCGAGGGAAAGCGCGACCAACGTCGGGAGGAAGGGAAACGAACGCATGGGGATGTCCTGTGCTCTGCTGGCTATTCATGCGAAGAAGTCGCATTTGCAGAAACAGAAGACGAAGGCGATTCGCATTCCTGAACCTGGAGCGCGATATTTTTGCAAAGAGACGCACGACATTACTGAAAACGTAGCCCGGATGGCATCGGGCTATCGATTGGCCAGGCAACGGTAGTCCGCTCTCACTCACCCTCGCGGACAGGTCCGCGAGCTTTTTGCTCCGGCCACGAACAGCCCTTCCCGCATCCCGTGAGCAGCGTTCGCCTTCAAGCCGCCGCCCATCAGCCCTCGGAAGAAACCAGCAGCCCCCCCGGCAAGCGGGTCAGCTTGACCGGCAGAGCGGTCTCGATGGCGCGCAGAACCGCCTGCGGATCGTCCAGAGCGAACACCCCGGTCACTTTCAGCGCACGCGCCTGCGCGTCGAGGAACAGCACCTGCTGCGACTGCTGGCGCTGCAGCTCCTCGAACACTTCGGGCAGCGGGCGGTCACGGAACACCAGGCGGCCGCGTTGCCAGGCCAATGCCCTGGCGCTGTCCAGCGGCTCCGGGGATTGCAGGCGACCGTCCTGCCAGGCGATCTGCTCGCCGGCCTGCACGGCCCGCTCGCTACCGGCGGCATCGCTGACCTGCACATGCCCCTCGGTCACGGCGAGCAGCACCTGATCGTCCAGCAGGTTGACGTCGAAGCGGGTACCGGTAACGCGGATGCGCGCTTCGCCGGCTTCGATCACGAAGGGATGAGCCGCGTCGGCCGCTATCTGGAAGTCCACCTGGCCGCGGTACAGGCGAACGCGACGCTGGCCATCGACGTTGGCGTCCCAGTCCAGGGCAGTGGCGCCGTTGAGCTGCAGCCGCGAGCCATCGTCCAGCCTCACTTCACGAACCTCGCCTGCCACGGTTCGCACGTCGGCATGCCAGCCAGGCGGCGCCAACCACAACGCCAGCAGTAGGCAGGCCGCAGTGGCCAGCGGTAGCGGCCAGCGCCGCACGCGACGCGGCATGGCCCGCACCCCGGCTGCAGGACGCTCGACCTGGCCGAGCAGCGCCCACAGACGCTCCACTTCAGCCAGGGCCCTGGCATGCTCGGCGCTGGCATGGCGCCAGCGTTCGGCTGCCGCGCGGTCAGCCGCGCTGGCCCTTCCGGAGTTCAGCAGCACCAGCCACTCCCGGGCCTGGCTGCGCAAATCCGCCTCAGTTGTCATCCATGCGTTCCTGGCAATATTCGAGGGCCTTGAGGATATAGCGCCCGGCCATACTTTCCGAGACGCCAAGGCGCTCGCCAATCTCACGCTGGGTAAGGCCATCCAGGCGATTCCACACCAGCGCCTGGCGCAGATGCTCGGGCAGTTCGTGCATCAGTGCCTGCAGACGAGCCAGGCGGCGGCTGTTCTCGGTGGCGCGCTCGGGTTCGGGCAGTTCGCTTTCCAGCGCCTCGTCGAGCGGCGCCAGCTGCGGGCGCACCTGTTGCTGGCGGTGGTGGTCGATGAGCAGGTTGCGGGCGATGCGGTAGAGAAAGGCGCGCACGTTGCCGATCTCATCGGTCCGGCGTCCTTGCAGGCGCAGCCAAGTTTCCTGGCGCAGGTCGGCGGCGAGTTCGCTGCAGCGTGTCTGTCGGGTGAAGAAACGCAACAGTTCCGCGGAATGGCGTCGGAACAGCTCTTCGGGCGGCTGTGGATCGACTGGCAGGGACACGGGCGCTTCTCGGTGCCGGAAAGGCCGAGAAAATATTACAACTGGAAATGATTTTCAAAAATATCCGACAAGTGATCGCAGTCCTTCTGGTCGATTCACGCCGGCACCGGGCTCGGAAGGGTTCAACCCGGCGTACCGAGCCCCGCCGCGCTCATGAACTGGCGCAGCAGCCAGGCCACCGCGCCCAGCGTCAGCACGCTGGCCGTCCAGATCAGCACCAGCCAACCCAAACGCTGCCACAGGGGTTTCTTCTCTTGCCCGACCTTGGTCATATCGCCTCCTTCGAAGCTGGTTCAGCGCCTCGCGAGCTAGAGTCGTGCAAGGCGCAACGTGAGTAACGGCCTCCGGCTGGTCAAAGCAGGCGAGAACCGGCCGGAGTCGCACTCGACTTTACAAGCCGTAAATGAGCAGTGCTCGCATCGCTCGCCTCTACCCCGCATGGCCGACGCGCAGCAGGCTTTGGACAGGTTCTCAATGGTAGCCGTCGTCCTGGGTCACCTTGCCGCGGAACACGTAATAGCTCCACGCCGTGTACATCAGGATGAAGGGGATGATGAGCAACGCGCCGACCAGCATGAAGCCCTGGCTCTGCGGCGGTGCAGCCGCTTCCCAGATGCTGATCGATGGCGGGATCACGTTCGGCCACAGGCTGATGCCCAGGCCGCTGTAGCCGAGGAAGATCAACACCAGGGTGAGCAGGAACGGCGAGTAGTTGCGGTTGTCTGCCACCGCGCGCAGCAGTGCATAGGTGCACAGCAGCACCAGCACCGGCACCGGCATGAACCAGAACAGGTTGGGCAGGCTGAACCAGCGATCGGCGATATCCGGATGGGCGAAGGGGGTCCACAAGCTGACGATACCGGTCACCGCCAGCACCACGAACACCAGCGGTCGCGCCATGTCGTGCATCTGCTGCTGCAGGCGGCCCTCGGTCTTCATGATCAGCCAGGTGCAGCCGAGCAACGCATAGGCCACGATCAGCGCCAGGCCGCAGAACACCGAAAAGGGTGTCAGCCAGTCGAACGGACCGCCGGCATAGGTGCGATTGACCACCTCGAAGCCATTGATGTAGGCGCCCAGCGCCACCCCCTGAAAGAAGGTTGCGGTGAGCGAGCCGCCGATGAAGGCCTTGTCCCACAAGTGGCGCTTGTCGGCCTTGGCCTTGAAGCGGAACTCGAAGGCCACGCCGCGGAAGATCAGCCCCAGCAGCATCAGGATCAGAGGCAGGTAGAGGGCGCTCAGCACCACCGAATAGGCCAGCGGGAAGGCGCCGAACAGGCCGGCGCCGCCTAGCACCAGCCAGGTTTCGTTGCCGTCCCATACCGGCGCCACGGTGTTCATCATCACATCGCGCTCGCCCTCGTTCCTGATGAAGGGAAAGAGGATGCCGATGCCCAGATCGAAGCCGTCCATCACCACATACATCATCACCCCGAAGGCGATGATCACTGCCCAGATCAGCGAAAGATCGATACCCATGTTCAACTCCTTTCCGGCAGCGTGTCGGACTCACCGTCTTGCGTACCCTCATCCGCAGCCGACAACGGCCGCGCCGGAGTACGAGACTTGCCCGGCCCGCCTTCTTGAGGGGTTTCATCCCCCTCGTCGATCTGCGGTCCCTTGCGCACCAGGCGCATCACGTAGCTGATGCCGGCGCCGAACAGGGCGAAATAGACCACCACGAACAGTGCGAGAGTAAAGCCCAGTTGGGTCGCGCTATGACCGGAGGAGGCGTCGGCGGTACGCATCAGGCCATGCACGACCCACGGCTGACGGCCGATCTCGGTGGTGTACCAGCCAGCGAGAATGGCAATCACACCGCTCGGCCCCATCCACACTGCCAGGTGCAGGAACGGACGGCAGGTGTACAGCCGATCACCACGACGCAGCCAGGTGCCCCACAGGCCGGTCAGGATCATCATCAGGCCCATGGCGACCATGATGCGGAAGGTCCAGAAGACGATAGTGGAGTTAGCGCGGTCCTCGGGCGGGAAGTCCTTGAGCGCCGGCACCTGCTGGTCCAGGCTGTGGGTCAGGATCAGGCTGCCGAGCGCAGGAATCTCCACTTTGAAGCGGGTTTCCTCACGCTCCATGTCCGGCCAGCCGAACAGGATCAGCGGGGTCGGCTCGTCACCGACGTTCTCCCAGTGCCCCTCGATGGCGGCGATCTTGGCCGGCTGGTACTTGAGAGTGTTGAGGCCATGCAGGTCACCGATGAACGCCTGCACCGGTGCCACCAGCAATGCCATCCACAGCGCCATCGACAGCATCTTGCGGATCGCGGGGTTGTCACGGCCACGCAGCAGATGCCAGGCCGCAGAGGCGCCGACGAAAAAGGCGGTAGCGAGGAAGGCCGCGGTGGCCATGTGTGCCAGGCGATAGGGGAACGAGGGGTTGAAGATCACCGCGAACCAGTCCACCGGGATCACCCGACCGTCGACGATCTCGAAGCCCTGCGGGGTGTGCATCCAGCTGTTGGAAGCAAGAATCCAGAAGGTGGAGATCAGCGTGCCGATGGCCACCATCACCGTGGAGAAGAAATGCAGGCCCGGCCCGACACGGTTCCAGCCGAACAGCATGACGCCGAGGAAGCCGGCCTCGAGGAAGAAGGCGGTCAGCACCTCGTAGGTCAGGAGCGGCCCGGTGATCGCTCCGGCGAAATCGGAGAACGCACTCCAGTTGGTGCCGAACTGATAGGCCATGACCAGGCCGGAAACCACCCCCATGCCGAAGTTGACTGCGAAGATTTTCGACCAGAAATGGTAGAGATCGCGGTACAGCGTATTGCTGGTCTTCAGCCACAGCCCCTCGAGCACCGCCAGGTAGCTGGCCAAACCAATGGTGATGGCCGGGAAGACGATGTGGAAGGAAATGGTGAAGGCAAACTGGACTCGGGCGAGATCAAGCGCCTCTAGACCGAACATGACACATCCTCATTCAGGGTTATTTCGGCCCCAGCACGCAAAGCCGATCCATAGACTCCAGGTCTTGGAGTCAAACGAGCTGAAATTGTTCTTATTGAAGTGAAGTGCAGCCGAGTGGCTGCCAGACAAAGCGCGAAAATGGCGCATTGATCTGGATCAATGCGCACTAAAAGACTAGCCGCTAAAGGCATGACGGGCGCTGTGGTGATTTGCCGCGCGACAGGCTACCGCAGCGTGGCATGGTGTCGCGCGCGCATCGCTGGCAGGGACAAATGCAGGGCAAAAAAAGGGCGGCCACGCAGTACACGGGCCACCCGAATCACGGAGTTGCTTACATCGAGTGATCGCGATGACTTGCAATCACCCGTATTGGATTACCGTTCGAGGATTGCGGTCACACCCTGGCCACCCGCGGCGCAGATGGAAATCAGACCGCGCCCCTCTCCAGCCACCGAAAGCAGCTTGGCCAGGTTGGCGACGATGCGCCCGCCGGTAGCCGCGAACGGGTGACCGGCGGCCAGCGAACTGCCCTTGACGTTCATCTTGCTGCGATCGATGGAACCCAGCGGCGCGGCCAGGCCCAGGCGCTCCCTGCAGTAGTCGACGTCTTCCCAGGCCTTGAGGGTGCACAGCACCTGGGCCGCGAAGGCTTCGTGAATCTCGTAGTAGTCGAAGTCCTGCAGGCTCAGGCCGTTGCGCGCCAGCAGACGCGGCACTGCGTAGACCGGCGCCATCAGCAAACCTTCCTTGCCCTGGACGAAATCCACCGCCGCCGCCTCGCCATCGCGCAGGTAGGCCAGCACCGGCAAGCCGCGGGCCTGGGCCCATTCCTCGCTGGCCAGCAGCACCACCGAGGCGCCATCGGTCAATGGCGTGGAGTTGGCCGGGGTCAGGGTGCCGCGCGGGCCGCGCTCGAAGCAGGGCTTGAGGGTGGCGAGCTTCTCCGCACTGATGTCCGGGCGCAGGTTTTGATCGCGGGTCAGGCCGAGAAAGGGCGTCATCAGATCGTCGTGCCAACCCTCGGCATAGGCCGCCGCCAGCTTCTGGTGGCTGGCCAGTGCCAGCTGATCCTGCTCGTCGCGCGGGATGGCCCAACGCTGCGCCATCAGCTCGCAATGCTCGCCCATCGACAGCCCGGTGCGCGGCTCGCCATTGCGCGGAATGTGCGGCGCCAGGTGGCGCGGGCGAATCTTCAGCAGGCTCTTGATCTTGTCGCCGGTACTCTTGCCGCGGTTAGCCTCCAGCAGAATCTGCCGCAGCCCCTCGTTGACCCCGATGGGCGCATCCGAGGTGGTGTCCACGCCGCCGGCGATACCGCAGTCGATCTGTCCGAGGGCGATCTTGTTGGCCACCAGAATCGCTGCTTCGAGGCCGGTGCCGCAGGCCTGCTGCAGGTCGTAGGCCGGGGTTTCCGGCGCCAGACGCGAGCCGAGCACGCATTCGCGGGTCAGGTTGAAATCTCGCGAATGCTTGAGCACAGCACCGGCCACCACCTCGCCGAGGCGCTCGCCATGCAGGTTGAAGCGTTCCACCAGGCCTTCGAGGGCGCTGGTCAACATCTGCTGATTGCTCGCCTTGGCGTAGACGGTGTTGGAACGGGCGAACGGAATACGGTTGCCGCCTACGATGGCGACCCGGCGCAACTGGGCCATGAGGACTCCTTGCTGGTCGAAGAGGTGAATGAAATCAGGCATACACTTTAGCCTGCCGGCCACACAGGCAGGGCAATCGCATGACCGGAACACCAATGTGGCTGAGGAAATACCTGTGACACCTTGTAGGAGCGAATTCATTCGCGAATGAATTCGCTCCTAGATCTTTTGGTCCAACAGGCTAAACCTCAGGCACGCACGAACATTGGCCGCCTCGCCGGCGCGTGAGGCAACAGAGTCAATTGCGCTTTGCCTGTCGCCGCGTACAGTGACACCACTTCCGATTCGCCCGCAGGAGCCCTTCATGTCCGATCGTTACCTCGCCTTCGCCAACTCCCCCACTGGCCGACGCCTGGTCGGCGCCCTCGGTCTGCCGGCGCCGGTGCGCCTGGAACGCTGGATGGCCGGTCGGGTGCGACCGGTGGATGGCGCCCTGTTGCTGGGCGGCGAAGGCGACCTGCTCAAGGCCGTACTGCCCTTCGCCAACAAGCTCACCGATCAGCTGTTCGCCGCGCGCGACGGCCAGCTGGAGCTGCCGCGCTGGACCGCCGAGCACGGCCCGAAACTCAAGGCGCTGGTATTCGACGCCAGCCACCTGACCCGCTTCGAGCAACTGATCGAGCTGCGCGACTTCTTCCAGCCCACCTTCAAGGGCCTGGCCAACAGCCCGCGCGTGGTGGTGCTGGGCCGCGCCCCCGAGTCGCTCAAGGACCCCATAGCCGCCAGCGTGCAACGTTCGCTGGAAGGCTTCACCCGCTCGCTGGGCAAGGAAATTCGTCGCGGCGGTAGCGTGCAGCTGCTGTATGTCGGCAAGGGTGGCGATCAGCAGCTGGAAGGTGCGCTGCGCTTCTTCCTCTCGCCGAAAAGCGCCTATGTCTCAGGCCAGGTGCTGCGCCTCGGCGCCTGCGCCGAACAGGTCAGGGACTGGACGCGCCCGCTGGCCGGCAAGAAGGCCCTGGTCACCGGGGCTTCGCGCGGCATCGGCGCGTCCATCGCCGAGGTGCTCGCTCGTGACGGCGCCGAGGTGGTGCTGCTCGATGTGCCACAGGCGGCCGATGCGCTGCAGGCGTTGGCCGCGCGCCTGGGTGGGCAGGCGGTGACCCTGGACATCTGCGCCGAGGACGCGCCGCAGCGCCTGGTCGAGGCGCTACCCGAGGGCCTGGATATCGTCGTGCACAACGCCGGCATCACCCGCGACAAGACCCTGGCGAAGATGAGCGATGCCTTCTGGAACTCGGTGATCGACGTCAACCTCAAGGCCCCGCAGGTGCTGACCCAGGCACTGCTGGACGCCGACAAGCTGCACGACAACGGCCGCGTGGTGCTGATCGCCTCGATCAGCGGCATCGCCGGCAACATGGGCCAGACCAACTACGCAGTGAGCAAGGCCGGCGTGATCGGCCTGGCCCAGGCCTGGGCGCCGGCGCTGAGCAAGAAGGGCATCAGCATCAATGCCGTGGCGCCGGGGTTCATCGAAACGCAGATGACTGCGGCCATTCCGCTGGGCATCCGCGAAGCCGGGCGACGGATGAATTCGATGAGTCAGGGTGGCCTGCCGCAGGATGTCGCCGAGGCCGTGGCCTGGTTCGCCCAGCCCGGTTCGGGCGCGGTGACCGCGCAGGTGCTGCGCGTGTGTGGGCAGAGTTTGTTGGGGGCTTGAGGCTGTTGCGGTGGTGGGCTGAAGCGGATCGCCGCCCGGCCCACCCTACGGTTGCCGAAGCGAATCGCCGCCCGGCCCACCTACGGTCACAAGCGGGTGACTCTGTGTGGGAGGCGCTTCAGCGGCGACAGTCGCGGCTCAAGCCCCTCCCACAGGATGGCATCACGCCTTGCCGCGCTTGCGAAACTCCACCGGCGTTTCGCCGACCCAGCGCTTGAACGCGCGGTAGAAGGTGCTCGGTTCGGAAAAGCCGGTGCGCTCGACTATCACTTCGATACGCTCGTCAGTCTTGAGCAGCAGCTCCTTGGCCAGGCGGCAGCGGTAGTCGGTGATCAGGTCGTTGAAGCGCACGCCGGCCATTGCCAGGCGCTCACGCAGACGCCGCGCCGGCATGTTCAGGCGGCCGGCCACCTGCTCCAGCGTCGCGCCGCCGTCGACCAGCAGCTCGGCGATCAGCTCGCGCACCTGACGCACCAGATCCAGTCTTTCCACTTCCGCCAATTGCCGCCGGGCCAGCGACTCATGCATGCGCAGCAGCTCCGGGGCTGCATGGCGCGAGGGTTTGTCCAGCACCGCCGCGTCGAACAGCAGTGCGCAGTCCTCGGCGCCCAGGCGCACCGGGCAACCATAGACGGCTTGGTAGCGCTCGGCGGGCGCGCCCTCGGCATGCATGAAGCGCACCTCACGCGGGCGGAAGTCATTTTCGGTCAAGGCGGCGAACAGCCGGATCACCGCACCGGCGAGCATCTCCGGGAAATGTCGCGGTGTATCGGCCTCCACGCCCAGAGTCAGCACGGCCATTTCGCCATCCACTACCAGACGTGCGCTGAGGGTGTCGGAGAGCAGGCGCACGTAGCGCAGGGCATGGCGCAGCCCGGCGCCAAAGGTTTCGCTGGAGAGAAACAGATATTCGAGCAGCAGGCCATGAAATGCCGGCAGGTGCTGGGCCAGGTAAAGGCCGACATGTTCCTCGCCGCACTCGTCACTGGCAGCCTTCCAGAACGCCGCCTGGGCAGCATGGGGGAAACGGCCGGCCGGCAGCCCGCCGGGCGGCAGGCCGACCCGCACCAGTACGCGGTCAGGGTCGGTTCCGCTGGCGCGCAGGGCATCGATTACCGGGCGCATCAGCGCCACATCGTCGGTCAGATCACGCATGATTCCTGCTGTTCTTCTTATTTGTGAGCATTATTCGTGAACCGCGCCATCTTAGGGGCTGCGGGCCACGCCGCGCAAACAGCGCAGCAGACCGATTGACTGCCCAGCGCAGACCCGAGGCAGAACAGCCAATGCCAGCGCTGGTCTGAGGGTTAAGCTGCTGCCATCCATTCGCCAAGGAGCTCGCCAATGGCCATCGACTGGCTCGATCTCGATACCCCACCGGCCCTGCCCGGTCTGTTCATGCGTGCCGCGCTGCAGCGCAAGGTGACAGGCCGTCAACTGCCCGACCTTGGCCTGCGCTGCCGAGTGGACGTGGCCCCGAAGCACCTGGTGCGCTATCGCCAGGTATGCGGCCTTGCCGAGAGCGCCTATCTGCCGCCGGTCTATCCGCATATCCTCGCCTTTCCATTGCAAATGCAACTGCTCACCGACCGCCGCTTCCCCTTCCCGCTGCTGGGGCTGGTGCACCTGGAGAATCGCATCCGCGTGCTACGCCCGCTGGGCGGGCTGGGACCATTCCAGGTCAGCGTGCAGGTGCGCGATCTGCAGCCGCACGACAAGGGCGCCACCTTCAGCCTGATCACCCGCCTGGAGGACCAGCTCGGCCTGCTGTGGGAGGGCGATAGCCGCATTCTCTGCCGTGCCCTGCGTCTCGACGGACAGCCGCAGCCACACCCCGAGCACGAACCTTTGCCGCTGGCGCCGCTGGCCGACTGGGCCGCACCCGCCGATACCGGCCGGCGTTACGCCCGCGTGGCGGGCGACTACAACCCGATCCACCTGCATGCGCTGACGGCGCGACTGTTCGGCTTCCCCCGCGCCATCGCCCACGGCCTGTGGAACAAGGCGCGCAGCCTGGGCGCGCTGCAGGCTCACCTGCCACTGGCCGACTATGAGGTGCAGGTGCGCTTCCAGAAACCGGTGCTGCTGCCCACCCACCTTGCCCTGCAGGCCAGCGAGCCGGCTGCAAGCGGCCAGTTCCGTCTGATCGGCGAAAACGACACACCGCATATGACCGGGAGCTGGCAGCCGCTGTCTGCCTGACGTAGCCCGGATGCAATCCGGGGGGCGCGTGTCGAGAATATCCCCCCGGATTGCATCCGGGCTACGGGCCATGCGCGCCCACCAACGACTTGCGGTCGCCCTCGTTCGGGCCGAAGCTATGCGGCTCGAAAGGAGCCGCACCATGAACATCGCTGCACTCACCGCGCGCATGCACGCCATTCGCGATCACAACGACTGGCGTCGTTACCAGAGCCCGAAAAACCTGGCCATGGCCGCCAGCGTGGAAATGGCCGAGCTGGTGGAAATCTTCCAGTGGCTGAGCGAGGAACAGTCCCGCCAACTGCCCCCGGAGCAGCTTGCCCATGCCGGGCAGGAAGTGGCCGACGTGGTGCTCTATCTGCTGCAACTGTGCAGCGAGCTGGGTCTCGACATGAACCAGGTGGTGCTCGACAAGCTCGCCGACAACGAACGGCGCTTTCTCAAATGAGCGACCGCCACTTCGACGAACTCGCCACCCGCTTCGCCGAGAAGATCTACGGCGGCGCCAAGGGTGCCATCCGCCTCGCCGTGCTGCAGGCCGACCTGGCCGAAGCGCTGCCGGACCGCCCGTTGCGCGTGCTGGATGTCGGTGCAGGGCTTGGCCACATGAGCCTGTGGCTGGCCCAGCGCGGCCATCAGGTCACCCTGGCCGAACCTGCCGAACCCATGCTCAGCGGGGCACGCCAGCGCTTCGCCGAAGCCGGGCAGAGCGCCACCTTCATCCAGGCGCCCTGGCAGGAGCTGCTCGGCCAGCTGCAGCAGCCCTTCGATCTGGTGCTGTGCCATGCCGTGCTGGAATGGCTGGCCGAACCGGCGGCCATCCTGCCGGTGCTGCATCAGCTGACGGCCAGGGACGGCTGGCTGTCGCTGGCCTTCTACAACAAGGACGCGTTGATCTACCGCAACCTGCTCAAGGGGCACTTCCGCAAGCTGCGCAAGCAACGCTTCGCCGGCGAGGGCCAGAGCCTGACCCCACAGCGCCCGCTCGACCCAAGGGAGCTGGATACGCAACTCGGCGAGTACTGGCAGGTCGAAAGCCGTAGCGGCGTGCGCGTATTCCACGACTACATGCCGCAGGAATTCCAGACCAAGGCCGAGCTGGTCGACCTGCTGGAAATGGAGCTGGCCCATCGCCGCCACCCGACTTTCGCCGGCCTGGGCCGCTACCTGCACTGGATCTGCCGGCCCCTCTGAGCGCGTTGGACGAAGCCGGCAGCCCGGCGTAGCCTGAAGCCATCGGGGATGTCGCGCGCGACCACGGAGACGACCATGCGCACCGCCATAGCCATACTCATCCTGCCGCTGCTGGCTGCCTGCCAGAGCCAGAACCCCTACCAGGCCGAGTCGCTGCCGATGCCGCCGGCGCCGCCCGAAGCGGCCACCACATTCGACCGCAGCGCCTACCCGGCCGCGCCGCGCGATTACGGACGCTACCGCAGCTGGAGCTGGCTGGACGGCCGTACGCCCAGCAATGAACTGGCTGACAGCGTCAGTGCCGGCCTCGATCAATACGGCCTGCGCCCGTCGCTCAAGGGTCCCGGCGACCTGCTGGTCCGCGCCTACATCAGCCAGGAAACCCGTCTGCGTCAGTATCAGGACAACGTCGGTGGCTACTACGGCACCGGCAGCCACTGGGATCGCCGCTACGGCGCCTATGGTGGCGTGCCCATCGTACGCACCTACGAGCAGAAGGTAGCCGTGGTGCGCATCGAACTGATCGACCCACGCGACCGCCAGGTAGTCTGGTCCGGTAGCGGTGAGGCCGTGGCCGGCAAGGACCAGGCGGCACAGGCCGAGGCCATGCGCGCGGCCATCCGCGCCGCACTGGACGGCTATCCTCCTTATTGATCGACTGCGCTGGAGAACGACATGCGTACCCTGCCCTACCTGCTTCTCGCCTTGCTGCTGAGTGGTTGCGCCAGCGTCAGCCTGGAGCGCGACTTCGACCCCGGTCGCGACTTCGCGGCCTACCGCACCTGGAGCTGGATGGACGACAAGCTCGCCTACCAACCCGATGATGCCCGCCTGAAAAGCGATATCACCGAAGCCCGCATCAGCCAGGCCGTGGCCGAACAACTCGACCAGCGCGGCCTGCGCCAGGCAGCCGATGGCAAGGGCGATCTCAAGGTGCAGAGCGTGCTGATCGTCGACGATCGTCAGGATCAGATCACCACCCAGTACGGCGGTGGCTGGGGCGGCTATTGGGGCGGTTACTGGGGAGGCCCGGCTTTCACCGAAACGCGCCGCGTGGACTACAAGGTCGCCACCCTGCAGATCGACCTGTACGACGCCAAGGACGGCAAGCTGGTGTGGCGCGGCAGCGGTGAACAGATCATGCGCAGCCAGCCGCCGACACCCGCCGAGCGCGAACGGGCGATCCGCGAAACCGTCACTCAGGTGCTCTCGCAGTACCCACCGCGCTGAACCAAGGACCGTCCGCTTTGAATGCGAACCTGCAACACCGCCCGGCCACGGCTGCCGACCTCGGCACCGTGGCCGGCTTTCCGCAGAACGTTGACGAACTGTTCTTCTGCTATCCCAAGGCCATCTGGCCGCTGGACGTCGGCCAGCTTGCCGCAGCCCTCGCCGAGCGCCGCGAAAGCACCGTGGTGGAACTCGGCGGCAAGGTCGCCGGCTTCGCCAATTTCTACCAATGGCAGCATGGCGAATTCTGCGCCCTGGGCAACCTGATGGTAGCGCCCTGGGCCCGCAGCCAGGGCGTGGCCCAGTACCTGGTGGAAGTGATGGAGAACCTCGCGCGCGAGCACTACGACGCGCCGCTGATGAAGGTGTCCTGCTTCAACGCCAACGCCGGCGGCCTGCTGCTTTACACCCGACTGGGCTACCGTACCGTCGGCATCGTCGAGCGTCGCGCGCCGGATGGCAGCCGTGTCGCCCTGGTACAGTTCGAGAAGAATCTGTAGCCAGGTCGTACCCCTGCGGATACGACTCAGGCGCCCGTTACGGCCAGGTGATTGGCGGAAGGCAGTGAGAGTCGAACCCGTTTTTACGGGTGCCCGTTGCTGCCCATTGCTGCCCAAAGCCAGCAAAATCGAGACTTTCGCCTCATACCTTCTGCCCATTGCGGCACTCTGTCGCCCGTTGATTTCGACACTTTTTCGACATAGATAATTCTGCGTCTCTGTAGGCGCTGCACCAACTTGAACGCTATGCCGGCTTCACCTCACACCTTGAACCGAAAAAGTCTGAACACCCTGCTGGTGAAATTGATACACCTGGGGCGGATGGATACTCAGCCTCGGCACCCTACGAAATGCCAAGCTTTCAAATATTGGTGCGAAACTATTCCTAGAGCATTAGAACTAGGAAATACGCCTTAATTGTACTAACAAGAAAACACCGGCGCGAGGCCGGTGTCAGAGGTGTTAAGTTCCGGCATAAAAAGCCGTGGCATATCCATTTAGATTATCTCTTAGCTAGATCATGCCTCCAACTCAAACCTGCGGGATTTTAGTGAATGCTACTCGTCACAGTATGCACTTATACCGTCAATTATCAGGTGGTCGGTAGCAATATCTATTTTCATAGTACCACTATCAGCACTTAGACGAATTACACCTTTCTCTTGGGTGATATTTAGATCAAGCATGCAATTTGACTGCAAACCACTAATTTGAAACTCACTAACGCCTACAGCTAGCAACCTCAATTGAACGCGATTGAACCCAGAGCTATCCCACTTCTTAGGTGGCTGCTTGGGAAACTCGCGGAGGTCAAACCTTAAAAGAACTCTTGGGCCATCACGCTGGATATCTATGCCATGCAGGTTGATACCTTCAAGTGAGGGTATATCCTGCCCATAAATAGCCTTAAGCGCTGTCGCATCGACAAGATTTTCAGTCCAAATTTCCATTTTTACCTCACCAAGAATAGTGATTTTGAGTCCCTGGGACAGAGCCAGTACGCGTGTTTTCTGGGGGACGCACATTAAAGTGAGGCCCCTGATCGCCAACACCTTTCTGTCCAAATTTATGGCCTGCTGAGTGATCTTGTATCACCACTTTTGTTCCGTCTGGCCGTGTATAAATGTATTCCCGAGTCATCACTGGCTTGCCATCCAAACCGAGAACCGACGTTCCGCCACGACTTGTCATAGGCACCTTTGTGACTGCATCAGGGTGTTGTGCTCTAGGAATCCCAAGATCTCTTTTTGCTGACGCAAGAGCACCACTCCGACCCAGCCCGGCTGGAACAGGGCAATACGCAAGCTCACCCTGCGGGCTAAGACCGCCCCTGATACCGCCCACAGGACCGAAACCTCCGGCCCCACTAGGGCTGCAGATCATGGCCTCAAACCCTGGAACACACGGAGGGGCAATGGTGCCGCCAAGTTTGGCCAGCCCCAGTGGGTCGATAAAGTTAACGGGGTTCCCTTCTACGTAACCGTAGGTATTGAGGCCACCATTTAGCCCAATCGGATCGCTTTCGACGTACCGCCCCGTCTCCGGGTCGTAATCGCGGAAGTAGTTGTAATGTAGCCCGCTTTCCTGATCGTAATACTGCCCCGGAAACCGCAGGTTGATGGCAAGACTTCCCGTTGTCTGCCCCACGCCAAAGGCATCGGACACCCATCTCCACACGGGTTGCTGGCTCTGATTGGTGGCCAATCGCGGCGTACCCAGATGATCGGTATGCAGGTAGAAGGGGGTACTCGAGGCAATACTGCCGTTGGCGGCATAGGCTACGGTGATACCAGCCACAGGCAGATTGTCCAGCCAGATGTAGAACTGGCTGCTTTGCCGTTGCCCGGCTGCGTTGAAGCGCCGTTCTTCCAGCAGTTGGCCGCTGGGGTCATACAAGAAGCTTGTGGTGCCGGCAGTAGTGATCTTGTGGGTGCGCTGCCCGAGGGCGTTGTAGCGGTACTCGGCAACCGTTGTGCCGCCTAGCTTTACCCGTGACAGTCGATTTTGCTGATCGTATTCCAGTTGTCGATCAGGGCGATCTTGCGTCAGATTACCGGCGGCATCACTGGTTACCGGCGTTCCCGCTAATGCTGCGAGTCGGTTGCTGTTAGCCGCATAGCCGAGTTGGTTGGTTGACCCCGTTTGTGGGCTGCCATTGACGATGGGCGTGGTCGTTTTGCTGATACGGTTCCCAACGGCGTCATAGGCGTAGTCCTGCTGCAGATCGGCACTCAGCTCGGAGGTGAGGCGATCCAATGCGTCATAGCTGTAGTTGAGATTGCCAAGTAAGGTGCTTTGCAGGCTCTCGATATTGCTGTTGGCATCGTAGTCGTAGGTGCTGGCCCAGGTAGCGACCTGCTGGTGGGTCAGGCGGTAGTCCTGATCGTAGGTTCTGGACAGGCTAAGGCCGTTGGCCCAGGTCAGGCTTTTCAGAGGACCGAAGGGTAGGTACTGAATCTGGCTCACGAGAGCCGTTGGGTTAAGGTCTCCCACTTGCAGCTGGATCTGGCCAACCTGTCCAGCGCTGTTGCGGGCATAGATGACGCTGAACCCCACGGGATAGTTGATCCGGGTGAGCTGATTGGCGCCGTCATATCCGTAGCTCACGCTGTCGTAGTGATCCGCCCCGGCAACGTCTATCGAGCGCAACTGTTCAGTGAGATTGCCGCGAGCGTCATAGTGATAGCCAGTTATGCCACTGGCATCCTGAATGGCCGTTAATCGCCCTTTGCCATAGTTGCCATCGGCTGTCATGTCGTAGTGGTACTGCACGTTCAAGGCAGGGTTGGCTGGGTACCGACGAGAGACCAGACGGTTCAGCGCATCATAGGTGTAGAGGGTCACTACGCCTCGGGCATCGGTCTTGCTGATGACGTTACCTGCTGCGTCATAGGTATAGGTGGTGGTGCCGCTGTCCGGGCTGATCAGTTTGGTTAGGTTACCCAGACCGTTGTATTCATAGCGCGTGGTGACACCACGCGGATCCTGTACCTGGGTCAGGTTGTTCCGCACGTCATAGGCCAGTTGAGTCACCCCGTTAAGCGGGTCGGTGCTCGATACCAGGCGATCAAGGGCATCGAAGCTGCTGGTCGTGCTGTGCTGCTTGGGTGTCCGATTCAAGGTCGGATTGTCATTGAGGTCGTAACCGTACTGCTGGGTCTGACCAGCTGCGCCGACGCTGCGCAGCAGACGCCCTAGCTCGTCGTAGGCCCAGGTCTGCAAGTGGGTGAGATTGTTGCTGGCATCGCTTAGCCGCTGGGCCGTGCGATTGCCCATGACGTCGTAGTCATACTCGACCGTTTCCCCGAGGTTATTGCTTACCGCTGTCAGGCGGCGCGCAGCACTCCAGGTGTATGCCAGCCAACTACCATCGCCCCGGATAACTTTGGTGATCTGGCCAATGGCATCGTGCTCAAAGCTGGTGGTGCTGCCGGCCGTTGTGACCGAGGCGAGCCAACCCTGCGGAGTGTAGGTTAGAGTGGTCTGTACACCATTAGCGTCGATCAGATTCTGTGGATTGCCATAGCTGTCGAAGTTGTACAGCTGACTCACATGACCAAGAGCATTGGTAACGGTCGTCAAGTTACCCAGGGAGTCGTAAGCGTAGGTGGTGACATCCTGCACATCAGTACGTGGCCCATTAACCGTCTCAATCAGGCCAAGACTGTTGTAGGTATATGTCCATGTGCTCGTAGCTGCATGTGCGCCTGAAATCATTGCCGAAGCAACCAAAGCAACAACTGAACTGGCAAAAAAACTAAAGATTTTCATAAAATCCATTTACTCAATAATTAATTTGCTTGCTAACAAGCTTACCATTCGAATTGTATCTGTAGATAGTAACGCCAGCCGAATCTCCGACTTGACTTGGCAAATAGAAATTGGAATGCCAGTGCGTCGTCGTCTTACGTTCCTGAGGCGTCCCTGCAGCCTCTGTCCGGATGTATTCACGCCCATTGGTATCATAGGTATAGAGCGTCACATTACCTTTGCCATCCACTTTTCTAACAACCAAACCTTTGGCATCGTATTCAAAAGTAGAGTTTGCACCCGCACAATGAGCCGAAGGCTCACCCACAATAGAGGTTATGCGCTTAACGCCCAATATCGTCTTAAATGTATAAGTCGTTTTCTTGCCAAGCCCGTTGGTCACAGTGGTCGAACCATCCGCGTTATAGCTGATGCTGACGTTATCCATGCCATCCGCATGCTCACTCGATATGGCGCGCTCCTGCTCATCGTAAGCCCAGGTTACATAACGGACACCGCGCGCGTCTGTAACTCCCGTGAGGAGTCTTGGACTACGTGCATCTTCGTAGTGATACTGCTCAACGAAGTCTCCTGAGACATTACTGCTCACCCCTGTAAGTTGACCATCCCTATACTGGTAGCTGAAGGTCTGCTCTGGGGTAAACAGCTGCACCACCTGCCCGTCAGGCGCCTGAGTAAATGAGATGCTCTTACCCTGCGCACTGGTCACCGTCACTCGATCTTCCTCGTAACTAAGCGTATAACTCACGCCATCAGCACTGAGGCCGCCCGTAAACTTACCAGTAGAATCAAAGAAGAGCTTTTGATTATCAAAATCGGTGTATATCCAAATATTGTCATTCCGCCTCAATATTCCAGCATCCAGCGTGAGCGACTTGGCAGTCGCCCAATACGTGTCATATGGAATCATCTTCCCGCTTGCCAAATACAAAGTAGCATTCTGGCTATCATATATATCCAGCCGATGAGAGTAGCTATGCCTCCATTTTTTATCGATAGAATTATAGACCCGATAAAAATTCGGAACTCCCACCCCTCCAACATAGTCAGTAGCTTGCTGAATTTTATTACCGTTCGTGAAATTTATGGGATTGCCTGTTAAAGACCCTGTCAGGTTACCTGATGCGCCCGGTAGACCACATGCGCTCGGCGGAGGTCCCTGCGTTGCCCCGACAATACATTTGGCCTCACGAACATCCCACGCCCCAGCAGTACATTCATTACCCCCCCGAAAGACACTATAATAATTCTTCATAGAGCCACGATCATAATCGACAAAAACCACACAATAAACATGCGTTCTTTGGGCTGACTCCAAACTCGCCCTAACCGAAACAGGAACCCCCCAAGCTTTTTGGTAATATATTTTTACATATAAGGATTTCTCACCGCATACGCCTCCTGGACTTGATCCAGTAATATCTCCAGGATGTACGCCATCCACGCCTGCAGTAAACCAATAATAGGGCTCAGAATACACAGCAGTGGAAACCAGAAAAAGAAATAAGACACGCAATAAAGACTTGTTATCCATCACATTACCACTCCTCAAGAAATTAAATGACTACAGCTCTACCGAACTGCATTACAGAATTTTAGATAAGTACTAAGAAACTCCAGATCTCCCATGGAACCAATAAATTTCATCACAATTATCGCGCCGGGATGCAAATAAGGGCTTTGGATGCTGTTTAGAGGATGGTTTTCTCAGCGTTGGCGCTTGCCAATCTCCGCACTTACTGCCAGAGCACTGGCTTGGCCAAATGACAGTATGTATGGTTCTTGTTTGGAGCTGTGAATACCACATCGACAGTTCTTTTCCATTGAACCAAGTGGATGCCACACCTGTGGAGCACGCATAATAAGTGCTTATAAAGCTCCCTATCGCCGGGCTGGGTATATGTTTTCGGCAACACTCTTCCGGCTGAGCTGAAAAAGAGATCAACGATATTGATACATAGAGGAATTTCCATTTCACTGTTTTTCCCTAAGAAGAGAATTTTACCTTTAGAACTTTAACATACTGAAGTTACATCTACTCGCCTAGCCAGCACAGTGATTTAAATGGTTAGCTATTGAAATCTTTCAGTTAATTTACAAGCTTATTTTTTTCCTAAAAGCTTGCCGCACAAGCTCTGCTTTATATCAACTTGACATCAAGCTTTTTGAGTTACAGTTTGGGCCAATGTCTCCTTCACTCCACTGTCCTTCGGGCATACCAGCGCCTAGCTACTTCCTGGGTGATCGCTATCCCGCGTCTTGATCGGTCAAGTTTCGGTTGGCCTCGTCGTATTCGGGGCTTGTCTGTCCTTTGTCCGGCATTACCTCGCCAGTCATCAGCCACCAGCGATAGCTAGGGTAGAGCTTGCCTAGCTGCTCGATTTCCTCTGCGGTGATCCTGGCTTTGCCCCTCCTGATCGTCTGCCACCTCACGTATTCCTTGCTGTTGACCGCTGCAAGGTCTTTGAGGCTCGTCATCTCAAGCAATTTAAGGGCTCTATCAAGCATTCAGCACTTCATTGGCAATCGCAATCGTATGGACTGTTGCCATACGACGCCTAGATATGGATACTATCCATATGGATTTATTCCATATGGATTTATTCCATATGGAATTTCAATATAGACCAACATAGTGCAACAAAGGCCACTCCGATGGAAGGAATCCCCCTGACGCTGAAAGATCTTGTGAACCCGCCGCCGATGATGCCGTGGCGCGAGTTCGCAAACTGGATTCGCATGAGTGAAGACCACGACACCGTTCGCGGCTGGATGCGCAACGGCTACCTGCCACACCTCAAGGTAGGCCGCCACGTAATGGTCAACGTCGCCCTGCTGACCAAGAAGCTTATGGAAGAGGAGTGGGTTGAATGATCAGCCAAGCCTCCGGCCTTCCAGGTGAGGGCATGACCTATGAACCTCTCCCGCTACCTACGCCAGCCGCATCCCGAGAACTGCGACTGCTCTGTCTGCTGGTCCCGTCGCGCGACGGTTCAGCCCGTAGCCTGCCCGTCCACACCATGCAGCCACTGCCGCCCCGTACACGTCTCCAGGGACTTATTGACCGGACGCTGGCAAGTGAAGCCGGCTTCCATCTGCGCGAAACACAAGCCACCGCGCCGACCGCCAGCGTTCTGGAGCGTTGCCTATCAAAGCTCCACCTCCGTACCAACGGACGAGTTTCCGTTCTAGGGGTGAGCGCATGACCGTCTCCTTCCACCTCGGCCGCTATCTGGTCGCCCTGCTCTGGCACTGGATCACCCCGTTCTTGTTCGGCGCCATCGCCGCCACGGTCGTGACCCTATTCGGTCTACAGGAAAGCGTCCAGAGCATCGGCAACGCCTTTGAAACCGCCATCGCCAACGTGGCCGAACAATGCACCTCCAGCGATCCGGCCAACGCCGCCAATCCTGAACAGGTCAAGGGCCGCGCTCCCGGCTTGTCCGAACACGCTCCACCGTTCGGACAAACGGAAGCACGGGCGGAGCGCACCCTTGAACACCCGCCACCCTAAATAGCCTCCGCTCGTGAGTGTGGGGCAGCTCCACCGCCCCGCGCTCCCGAGCCCTCGGCGGCAAGAGTGGGATGACAAGGGCAAAGCCCTTGGTGTTGAACCCAACCCGCTGCACCAGCGGCGCTAACTGAAAACCTCGGCAAGTCGAGAACCCCACCTGGGCAAAAACGCGAAGTTTGCCCGTGTGGACCCGCTCGGCCTGCTGAAAGGCAAACCCGCGCAATTAAGGCGCAACCAAGCGAGGAAACACAACATGGCACGCACCACTATGGAATTGGCATTCATCAGCGCTGAGCGCGTCCAGTTCGACAACGTAAAGCTCGTCAAACTGTTCTTCGGTGACGAACCCGATGGCGAAAAAGACCTCGGCGTTTCGCTCATGTCCATGAATGTTGCCGAAGACGTCTTGGACGAAGTGTGGGAGGCCTGCAAAGGCTTCGATGTGCTCGAAACCATCCGCGTAACCGCCGAAATCGAACGCGGCTCCAAGAACGCCGGCAAGTTCATCGTCCTGCACGTCGAGTCGGCCAAGCCCGCTCAGGCCGCCAAACCTGCCGCCCCGCAAGGCGCCCAACAACAAGCCAAGCCGACCGGCACCCAGCCGGACGCGGCCAAGGCCTGACGGGAGGGCGCCACTGTGCTGATCGTTGATCGCGTGCTGTGCGACTGCTGTGGGCAGCCCATGGGCCAGCTCTACAACCAGTCCGCCCCCCAGCCCGACCTGCTGCCCGATCTGAACAAGGCGCCCGACCTCGTGATCTGCCCCGACTGCATCGCCATGGCTGAGGTCGTCCGCGACCCCAGTCAGGCCGAGTAAGGGGGCGCCATGAATTTCATTGTGTGCGACGGCGTATGGGAGAGCGCAGGCCAAACCCCGGTTTGTGTCGGCACCCTCTCCACCGTCGCGCTCAGTGAAATCAGCCCGACCGGGCTAACCGCCGAGGATCACGCGCAGATCAGGGAACACGCCCTGGTGCTGTTCGCCATCGTCTTCGGCGCTCTCGTGCTGAAAAAGGCACTCAACCTGTAGGAGATACCCCATGCAAAACCTGAAAGTCCTGCGCCGCTCGCTCGGTGCTTCCGCCGCTGTTGGCCTGCTGGCCGTACAGCAAGCCCATGCAGCCCTGCCTGAAGGCGTCGAGACCGCCCTCAACGCAGCCAAAACCGATGGCGTCGAGGTCGCGGGCATCGTCCTCGGCGTGATCATCGCCATCGCTGCATTCAAGTTCATCCGCCGCGCGCTGTA
>NZ_QYYB01000003.1:0-663636 GCF_018221585.1 Pseudomonas sp. KB-10 | reverse complement strand
TCTCCATCGACGTGCCCAACAGCGCCCAGTGCGAAGTGGTCACGGCGAAGATGACCTACCGCAACAGTGCGGGTGAGGTGGAAACCCTCAGCTACGAGCAACTCTCCAGCGTTTGCACTAACCAGAACTGACAGCCAGCAGCCCAATTGATCGAAAGGAGTTTGACCATGAAATTCTCTCGCACTCTGACAGCCGGGCTGCTCGCCCTGGCAATCAACAGCAGCTTCGCCGCCGGCAGCCCCGGCGTGGAGCGCACCACCCAAGGTTTCCTCGACGCCCTGGCAGCAGGTGGCGGTCAGCCGCTGGAAACCCTCTCGCCGAAAGATGCCCGCGCTGTGCTGGTGGGGGCTCAGGCCAGCGTCGAGGTGGACTTGTCCGGCATCAAGGTGGACACCCGGGTGATCCAGGTGAATGGCCAGTCGATCACTCTGAAAGTGGTACGCCCTGAAGATGCGCGCGGCGTCCTGCCGGGCTTCATGTTCTTCCACGGCGGTGGCTGGGTTCTGGGTGATTATCCGACCCACGAACGCCTGATCCGCGACCTGGTTGTGGGTTCTGGCGCCGCTGCCATCTACGTCGACTACACGCCGTCGCCCGAGGCCAAGTATCCGACCGCGATCAATCAGGCCTATGCCGCGACCAAATGGGTCGCCGACAATGGCAGTCAGATCGGCGTCGACGGTTCGCGCCTGGCCGTGGCCGGCAACAGCGTTGGCGGTAACATGGCTGCCGTGGTCGCCATCAAGGCCAAGGAAGCCGGCACGCCGAAACTGCGCGCCCAGGTGCTGCTGTGGCCGGTGACCGACGCCAACTTCAACAACGCGTCTTACAACCAGTTTGCCGAGGGCCACTTCCTGACCCGCGGCATGATGGAATGGTTCTGGGACAACTACACCACCGACCCGAAGCAGCGTAACGAGATCCATGCCTCGCCGTTGCGCGCCAGCCTGGAACAGCTCAAAGGCCTGCCGCCGGCCCTGGTGCAAACTGCCGAGATGGACGTGCTGCGTGACGAAGGCGAAGCCTACGCCCGCCGCCTGAACGCCGCCGGCGTGCCGGTGACCGCCGTACGCTACAACGGCATGATCCACGACTATGGCCTGCTCAATGTGCTGGCCGAAGTGCCAGCGGTACGTACCGCCATGGACCAGGCCGCGCAGACGCTGAAGAACAGCCTCAAGTAAGCGGCTGAAAAACGAAACCCCGCGACCGGTAACGGTGGCGGGGTTTCTCTTGCTCGTCCTTCGCAGCTGAAGCGGAACGCCGCCCAGCCGCTCCTATGCCAAGGCTGCTGCGCCTTTAGGAGCGGCTTCAGCCGCGAATCACGCGTTACGCCAGACCACGGATCTGCTCCCAGGTCAGATCCAGGCACCTGCGTGCTTTCTCCACCAACTCATCCACTTCCGCCTGGCTGATCACCAATGGCGGCGCAATGATCATGGTGTCGCCCACCGCGCGCATGATCAGTCCGTTGTTGAAGCAGTGGCCACGGCAGATCATGCCCACCCCCAGATCACCCGAGAAACGCTTGCGCGTGGCCTTGTCCTGCACCAGTTCGATGGCGCCGAGCATGCCGACGCCACGCACTTCGCCCACCAGCGGATGATCCGCCAGTTCACGCAGGCGCTTTTGCAGGTAAGGCGCGGTATCTGCCTTGACCCGCTCAACTATGCCCTCGTCCTTGAGAATGCGCAGGTTCTCCAGCCCTACCGCAGCCGCCACCGGATGACCGGAATAGGTGAAGCCGTGGTTGAAGTCGCCGTGCGCCTCGATCACATCGAACACCTTGTCGCTGACGGTCAGCCCGCCCATCGGCACGTAGCCGCTGGTAAGGCCCTTGGCGATGGTCATAAGGTCCGGCTTGAGGTCGTAGTACTGGCTGCCGAACCATTCGCCGGTACGGCCGAAGCCGCAGATCACCTCGTCGGCGACGAAGAGAACGTCGTACCTGGCCAGGATCTCCTTGATCCGCGGCCAGTAGGTCTCGGGCGGGATGATCACGCCACCGGCGCCCTGGATCGGCTCGGCGATAAAGGCGGCAACGTTCTCTTCACCCAGTTCGAGAATCTTCTTCTCCAGCTGATCGGCGGCCCAGATGCCGAACTCCTCGGGCGACTGGTCGCCGCCCTCACCGAACCAGTAGGGCTGCGGAATATGGGCGATGCCCGGAATCGGCAGATCGCCCTGCTCGTGCATGAACTTCATGCCGCCGAGGCTGGCGCCGGCCACGGTGGAGCCGTGGTAACCGTTCTCGCGGCCAATGACGATTTTCTTGTTTGGCTGACCCTTGCACGCCCAGTAGTGGCGCACCAGGCGCAGCATGGTGTCGTTGCCTTCGGAACCGGAGCCGGTGAAGAACACGTGGTTCATGCCGGCCGGCGCCAGTTGGGAGATGGCATGGGCCAGCTCCAGCACCGGCGGGTGGGCGGTCTGGAAGAAGGTGTTGTAGAACGGCAGCTGACGCATCTGCGTCGCGGCAGCTTCGACCAGTTCCTCGCGGCCGTAGCCGACGGCCACGCACCACAGGCCGGCCATACCATCGAGGATCTTGTTGCCCTCGCTGTCCCACAGGTGCACGCCTTTTGCCTCGGTGATGATGCGCGGACCCTTTTCGGCCAGCTGCTTGTAGTCACTGAACGGCGCCAGGTGGTGGGCCTGGCTCAGGGCCTGCCAATGTGCGGTTTTCGAGTGGTTCATGTCGCCTCCTTCTATCCGTGACATCACAGGTACCAGCGGTATTCGCGCGGGCTGATGTCGTGCATGAAGGCCAGGTGATCCTGGCGTTTGTTCTCGCAATAGACCATGACGAACTCGCTGCCGAGGCCGGCGGCGACGCGCTCGCTGGCCTGCATGCGGCGTACGGCGTCGAGCATGTCGTTTGGAAAGCCGACACCGCTTTGGCGGTCGTCATTGAGCGGTGCGATGGGCTCGACCTGGGCATCGAGCCCCTGCTCGATGCTGGTCAGCAATGCCGCCAGCACCAGATAGGGGTTGGCATCGGCACCCGGCAGGCGGAACTCCAGGCGCAGGTTGCGCGCGTCCGACTCGGGAATGCGCACGCAGGCGTCGCGATCCTCGAAGCCCCAGCTGGCCTTGCTCGCCGAGTTCACCTGGGCGCCGAAGCGACGGTAGCTGTTGTGATTCGGTGCGTAGATCGGCATCAGCTCCGGCAACAGTTCCAGACAGCCGGCCACGGCATGACGCAACGGACGCTGCCCGTCACGAGCCAGCAGGTTGTCGCCAGCCTCGTCGTACAGGCTGACATGGATATGCATGCCGCTGCCCGGATACTGCAGGTACGGCTTGGCCATGAAGCTGGCGCGATGGCCATGCTTCAGCGCCACACCGCGGGTCAGCCGGCAGAACAGCGCCGACCAGTCGGCGGCCTGCATAGGATCGGCGTTATGGCTGAAGTTGATCTCGAACTGCCCCGGGCCGATCTCGGCGGTGATCACCGTGGTATCGATGCCCTGCAGCCGCGCGGTCTCGCTGATGTCGTCGAGCACCTCGGCGAAGCGCGAGAGCCGCTCGATGTGCATGTTCGGCTGGTCGTCGGCATCGCCGCTTACGTCATCGCGCGGGTACTGCGGCAAGCCGTCCTTGAGCGCCTTGTCGAATAGGTAGAACTCCAGCTCGAACGCCACCACCGGGCGGATGCCGCGCGCGGCCAGGCGCTGCACCACGCGCGCCAGCACCTCGCGCGGCTCGAACTCGATGGGCGCTTCGGTGCCGTCGGAGCTGATCAGCATCTGCCCCAGCGGCTGGCGCTCCCAGTTCACTAGCTTGAGCGTGCCGGGAATCAGCCGCCGAGGCGCGTCCGGATCGCCATCGTGAAAGCAATAGTCGCCGATCTCGTAGAGCCCGCCCTGGGCACCCAGCAGTACGCAGTTCTGCGGCAACTTGAGGGCACTGCCGGCGGCGACCTTCTCCAGCATCTCGATGGGATAGCGCTTGCCGTAGAAATGCCCGGGGATGTCCAGGCAGATCAGGTCGACGAAGCGCACCTCGGGGTGGGCCTGGCGGAATTGGCGGACTTCATCGAGCAGCTCGACTCGGGTGGCATTCATTATGATTGTTTCCGGTTCACGAGTAGGTTCAGGTGTAGATCCACAGCACGCGCGCAGGCGTTTCACCCTGGTTGGCATAGCGCAGGCGCGCGTAGCTCGGCACCTGGAAGGCATCGCCGGGATACAGGGTGGCGCTCTGTTCGTGCTCGCCCAGCCACAGGGTCAGCTGGCCTTCGAGCACGTAGCCGGCCTGCTCGGAGCGATCGCTCATCTGCCGCTCGCCACTGCTGGCACCGGGATCGAGCAGGCTGTCGACCACCATGAAGGCGCCCTGCAGGGTGGGCGATGCCATGATGTCGGTGATGCCGCCGGCCAGATACAGGGTGCGGCGCTCGTCCGGTCGGGTGACCCAGTCCAGCGCCTTGGGTTTGGGCAGGTTGTAGAAATAGGTGGTGGGCACGTCGAGCGCCTCGCTGATCGCCGTCAGGTCCGCCACCGTGGGGCGCGACAGGCCACGCTCGACCTGCGACAGAAAGCCCACGGAACGGCCAATACGTTCGGCCAGCTCGTTGAGGGTGACCTTCTTGTGCTTGCGCAGGTCGTGAATCAGGACAGCCAGCGCTGCCATTTCTTCGTTCTTGTCCATCTCAGAAATAGTCTCTAAGTCGGTACCAGGCCTTGCCGACAGCCTCCAGCGGCGCCGCCAGGCGCTCGCCGAAGGGAAAGGCGGGATTGCGCAGTTGCCGGTACAGCGCCAGCTCATCGTCATCGCCGAGAATCGCGTCACTGACCGCCCGCGCCGCCGCGAGCGTAGGCAACACCCCGTGGCCGGAGAAGCCCTGCAGCCAGTAGCGGCCATTCTCGCCGCCGAAATCCGGCGTACGAGCACGGGTCACGTCGATATGCCCACCCCAGGCGAAGTCGATGGCCACGCCCGACAGTTGCGGGAAGACGCGTTCGAGGAATGGCCGCGTCGCCGCCGCCATGTCCTTCGGCAGGCCGCCGAGATAGGTGCAACCGCCACCGAACAGCAGGCGGTGATCGGGCGTGCGGCGGAAGTAATCGAGCACGAACTGGTTGTCGGTGACGCAGGCATTGCGCGGCAACAGTGCCTCGGCCCGCTCGGCGCCCAACGCTTCGGTGGCGATCTGGTAGGTGCCGACTGGCAGGATGCGCCGCGCCAGGCGTGGCTCCAGATCGTCGATATAGGTATTGCAGGCCAGCACCAGATTGTCGGCCTGCACACTGCCCTGCTCGGTACGCACCCGGTAGCCCGCGCCATGGGCCTCCTGGCTCAGCGCGCGACTCTGCTCGAAGATCTGCCCGCCGGCGCGGACGACAGCCTCGGCCAGGCCGAGCGCCAGCTTGAGCGGGTTGAGATGCCCGGCCTCGGGGTCGTAAAGGCCGGCGTGATAGCGCTCGCTGGCGACCCACTCCGGCATCTGCTGGCGGGAGACGAACTGCAGCGCGCGGTGCCCCCACTTGTAGGCGGCCTCCTCCTGCCATTCGTGCAGCAATGCTACCCGCCTTGGCAGCACCGCCGTCCACAGATGGCCACGGCGGTAATCGCAATCGAAGCCATGGCGCTGCGGCAATTCGCGCAGCTCCCGCGCAGCCCAGGCCATGCCGTCCCAGAGGCGGCGAGCACGCTCGATGCCAAGCGCTTTCTCCAGCGGCGGCATATCGCAGGACCAACCGAGAATCGCCTGCCCGCCGTTGCGCCCAGACGCGGCCCAGGCCACCCGGCTGGCTTCAAGAACGATCACCCGCCGCCCAGCCTCGGCCAGGCGCAAGGCGGTATGCAGGCCACTGAAGCCGGCGCCGATGACCAGCACATCACACCGCAGTTGCCCCTGCAAAGCGGGATACGGGGTCAGTCGATCCTTGCAGCTATGGGCGTAATAACTGTCGACGTGCTCACTGGCGTGGCGAAACATAGACGGCTCATGAAATTTAAAATAATTAATTTCATGAAAATCTATAGAGATAAATTCACAAAGGCAAGCTCGAGCGGCTTGTGAGCCCTGCGAAAGACTGCCTGAAACCGACCTCAGGCCACCTGTTGCTGCAGCTCCACAGCGCATTCGAGATGGCTGAACAGCGCTTCGTCTATCGCCTGCGCCAATACCCGGCGCAGACCTTCGCTGCCGAGAAAGGCATCTCGCGCCGCCGCCGAGCGCCATTGCCCTTCTACCTGCCAGGTCAGCGAATCACTGCGCAGCGAGAAAATCCGCAGGCGCAGGCAACCGGGGATGTCCCGACCTACCTCATCCAGCCGAGCCAGGCACTGCCCCAACCGGGTCGAGCGATCCTGGCGGGCGCGAACGGTCATACGGTGAATGATGCTCATGGCAACCTCCTGGAATGAGTCAGTACATACCGGCAGCATTTCGCTGCAACACATGTGGCGCCGCTTGCGGCTCGGCGAAAACCGCATCGCCGGCGGTGCGGGAATCGAGCCAGGCCGTGGCAAGCAGCAATAGCGTCAGTGGCGCGATCAACCATTTGCTGGACATGGTTCGCTCCTTGATTGACAGGTGGGGCACCGCTCAGCGGGTACATCGCTAATGCATGGCTTCGAGCCGACGCAGAGGAACGGCGCGATGGCTACAGAGATTAAGACGAAGGTCACCAGGGCGTTAGTCGATTACTGGCAGATTCTTGCCTAAAACTGCAGCCTCAGAATTTGCACCAGGCAGGTGCACAGCGTTGCAGGACAGCTTGAAATACTCTGTATCACCCGCCATTTGCCCATTACTGGCAAATATTTGCCTAATCCTGCCACCCCTCATGACTTGCCTGAAAAACCTGGCTAGGCTTCGCTGACTTCCAGGAGGCTCATCATGCAGTCACCCCTTGCTACCGCTGCAACCCTCGATACCCCACTCGCTGAACTCAGCCACGAAATGGCCCGCCTGGTTGAGCGCTTCGTGCCTGACGACGGCTTGCACCTGACGGCCATTCCAGGCCTCAAACTGGCACGCGCCACCTCGCCAAGCCTGCCGATGCAGACGGTTTACGATCCCTGCCTGTGCATCATCGCGCAGGGTCGCAAGGAGGTACGTCTGGGCGACGAGCTCTATGTCTACGATCCGCTCAATTATCTGGTGGCGTCGGTGATGCTGCCGGTCACCGGCCGGGTGATCGAAGCCAGTCCGGAGGCGCCGTACCTGAGTCTCGCGCTGGAGATCGACCCGGCCCTGATCAGCAGCCTGCTGACCGAAATGCCACCCATCCCGGCGCCTGATGCAGCCTCGCAACGCGCCCTGTTCCTCGACCGCCTCGATCCGCGCCTGCTGGATGCGGTGATCCGCCTGCTGCGTCTGCTGGAAACCCCGCGCGACATCGCCATGCTGGCGCCACTGGCCCTGCGTGAGATCTTCTATCGGATGCTGCTCAGCCCGCAGGGCCATCGCCTGCATGAAGTGGTGATAGCGGACAGCCAGAGCCAGCGCATATCCAGGGCCATCGAGTGGCTGCGCAAGAATTTCGACCAGCCGCTGCGCATCGAAGAGCTGGCCCGCGAAGTCAACCTGAGCCCATCGACCCTGCATCACCGCTTCAAGGCCGTCACCGCCTTCAGCCCGTTGCAATATCAGAAGCAACTGCGCCTGCAGGAGGCTCGCCGCCTGATGCTGTGCGATAACCTCGAGGCGGCCGCGGCCAGCTACCGCGTGGGCTACGAGAGCCCTTCGCAGTTCAGCCGCGAATACAGCCGCCTGTTCGGCGCCCCGCCGCAGCGCGATATCGCTCGCCTGCGGCAGGCGGCGCAGAACCAGGTGGCGTCCTGAATGCCGCGCTGGACCACGCGCCCGTGGGAGGCGCTTTAGCGGCGAGCTTTTCCGCCCTTTGTTAAAGATCGCGGCTAAAGCCGCTCCTACGATACCTGCTACAACCCCATCTGCTTGGCGATGATCTCGTTCATGATCTCGCGCGTGCCGCCGCCGATGGAAAGGATGCGGTTGTCGCGGTACAAGCGCTCGACGAGAGATTCGCGCCATTGAGGCCCAAATGCCGCCTCTACAACCCCATCTGCTTAGCGATGATCTCGTTCATGATCTCGCGCGTGCCACCGCCGATGGAAAGGATGCGGTTGTCGCGGTACAGCCGCTCGACCAACGATTCGCGCCATTGAGGCCCAGATGCCGCCTCTACAGCCCCATCTGCTTGGCGATGATCTCGTTCATGATCTCGCGGGTGCCACCGCCGATGGAGAGAATGCGGTTGTCGCGGTACAGGCGCTCGACGAGAGATTCGCGCATATAACCCATGCCACCCATGATCTGCACGGCATCGTAGGTGAGGCGGTCGGCGATATCGGTGGCGTAATTCTTGGCCATGGAGATTTCCTTGATCACGCTCCTGCCGGCTGCCATCTGCGCGGCCTGGCGGTAGGTGAACTCGCGGGACACCTCCAGCTGCGTGGCCATCTCGGCCAGGCGGTGCTTGAGCACCTGGAACTTGCCCACCGGCTTGCCGAACGCCTGGCGCTCGCGCGCCCATTTCAGCGACTCCTCCAGCGCCAGCTGCGCGGTCATGTTGGCCATGATCGCCAGGCTCAGGCGCTCGCTCTGGAAGTTGGCCATGATGCAGGCGAAGCCGGCGTTCTCCACGCCGATCAGGTTCTCCACCGGCACCTTGCAGTCGTCGAAGAACAGCTCGGCGGTGTCGGACGCCCACCAACCCATCTTCTTCAGCTTGCGGCCGACGCTGAAACCCGGGGTGCCCTTCTCCACCAGCAACAGGCTGACGCCGCCAAAACCTTCGCCCCCCGTGCGCACCGCCACCGTGTAGTAGTCGGCGCGTACGCCACTGGTGATGAACGTCTTGCTGCCACTGATGCGGTAGTGATCGCCATCGCGCACGGCGCGGGTCTTGAGATTGGCCACGTCGGAGCCGCCCGATGGCTCGGTCACCGCCAGTGCCATGATCTTCTCGCCGGCCAGCACCTGCGGCGCCACGCGCTCGCGCACGGCGGGCTTGGCCCACTTGACGATGGGCGGCAAGCCGATATCCAGCGAACCGAGCCCGGCGACCAGGCCGCCGGAACCGCAGCGCATCAGCTCCTCGCTGGCCGCGATCTTGGCGAACACATCGCCCTCATGGCTGCCGCCGTACTGCTCGGGATAGCCGATACCGAGTATGCCCGCCGCGCCCGCCTTCTGATATAGCTCGCGAGGGAATTCCTCGGCCTCCTCCCACTCATCGATATGCGGCAGGATCTCGCGCTCGACGAAACGCCGAACGGAGTCGCGAATCAACTGATGGGAATCATCGAAGTACGACTGAGGGGCGGCCATACGGGGTTCTCCCGTTATTGTTTTGGCCACCCTAACCTAGCGCTTGCTTGGTTTTCAAGCAGGCGTTTTATTTTTGCTCACGCAGCGCCTTTCTCACGCGCTCGCCCATTTCGTAGGCCGGCCCTTCGACTGACTGAAAGTTGCGCGTATAACGTTGGGCAAAGCCGTCGGTGCCCCAGTCCCGGTACTGCTGCACATGCCAGAGCTCATGCGCCCAGAGTACGGGATCCTCGGCAGCTGCCTGCGCATCACGAAACACCACCACATCCACCAGCGTCACGGCCTGCACGTCCGGGTTCTGCAGCATGACAGTGGCGGCGTCCATCTCGTCGGTGATGCCCACGCGAAAGCGTACTTCATCGAGCAACGCATCGTCGTAGAAGGGCGCGAGCTGCGCGCGAATCATCAGGGGGATCGGCTCGGTACCGGCCCGCAGCGCCGCCTCGCGCGATTGCAGCAGCCAGGCCTCCAGGCGCGCCGCCGCCATCTTCAGACCATCTTCACGAACGCGTACCGGATCGGGCACGCACAGACAGGAACCGCCCAGGCAGACCTGTATCTGCCCGGTCGGGCATTGGGCCTGGGCGACCAGGGGCGCTCCCAGCAGGAGCAGCAGAGCGATGCGGCGCAGAGTGTCGGTGATCACAGGCACTCCGAGTTGGAAGGTTCCGAGGACTTACAGACTGATCGGACGCCGACCGGCCAGGGCATGAGCCAGAGTACCGCCATCGACCAGCTCCAGTTCGCCACCTAGGGGCATGCCATGGGCGATGCGCGAAGCGACCAGGCCCTTGCCGGCGAGGATCTGCGCAATGTAGTGCGCCGTGGCCTCGCCTTCCACCGTAGGATTGGTGGCGAGGATCACTTCGCTGAAGGCGCCGGCCTCGATGCGCTCGAGCAGTTCGGGAATGCCGATGGCCTCCGGGCCGAGGCCATCGAGTGGCGACAGGTGCCCCTTGAGCACGAAATAACGGCCGCGAAAGCCGGTCTGCTCCACGGCATGCACGTCCATCGGCCCCTCGACCACACACAACAGGCTGTCATCACGACGCTCGTCCAGGCACAGCTGGCAAACCTCGTCCTCGCTCAGGCTGCGACAGCGCCTACAGTGCCTCACACCTTCCATCGCCGCATTCAGCGCCTGCGCCAGGCGCTGACCGCCGCTGCGGTCGCGCTCCAGCAACTGCAGCGCCATGCGCTGCGCAGTCTTCTGCCCGACGCCGGGCAGGATGCGCAGGGAGTCGATCAACTGGCGAATCAGGGGGCTGAAGCTCATGGCGTTCCTAGGGTTCGTAGCCCGGATGCAGTCCGGGAGCACAGGTTACAGATCATTTCCGGATTGTATCCGGGCTACAAATTTGAAGCCTGTCGCCCGTCCTGCGCATGCGAGCAACACAAGTAAGAGCGGCGATCAGGCGGCGTGCAGGGCAAGGCGCCGGCAGACGAGGAACCGCAGAATGCTGCAGCACATGAGGATTCCGAGTTCGCCGGCAACGCCGCCATGTGCTCGACTGGACGGCACGTGCCTGTCAGAAGGGCATCTTGAAACCTGGGGGCAGCTGCATCCCTGCCGTCATGCCAGACATTTTCTCCTGGCTGTTCTGCTCGACCTTGCGCACGGCATCGTTCACCGCTGCGGCGATCAGGTCTTCGAGCACTTCCTTGTCTTCCTGCATCAGGCTGTCGTCCAGGGTGATGCGCTTGACGTCGTGGCGACCGGTCATCACTACGCTCACCAGACCGGCGCCGGACTGGCCGGTAACTTCGGCGTTGGCCAGCTCTTCCTGCATCTTCTGCATCTTTTCCTGCATCTGCTGAGCCTGCTTCATCAGGCCTGCCATGCCACCTTTCATCATGTCGGTATCCTCGGTATTCGGGGTGTTAGCTGGGGGTATCGATAGGTTCGATGCTGTCGTCGCGCACCTTGGCGGCGAACTGTTGAATCATCTGCTGCACCAGCGGGTCGGCATGGATCGAGGCCTCGGCACTGCGCTGGCGTTCAGCGCGGCGACGGGCTGCAGCCTGCGCCGGGGTCTCTTGCTCCGGCTTGCACAGCTCGATACGCAGTTTGATGGTGCGACCCTGCTGCTGGTTCAGCGCGTCGTTGAGGCGGCGCTGCTGAGTCGGGTTGAACAGCGCGCTGTGCGCCGGATCCAGATGCAGCAGCCAGTCGTCGCCATTAGCTTCGATCAGCGTGCAGTTGGCGGCGATGCTGCCGGTCATGCCGCCCAGGCCAAGCTGCGGGAACAGCGACAGCCATTCCGCCGCCAGGCCGGTAGCGGGCTTGGAGGCTGGTAAGGGTTCTTCGATTACCGGCGTCTGTTCGGTTTCGGGCTGGCCGAAGTCGTAATCGAGCGTCTCCGCGTCCATTTCGACGTAGTCGTAGTCGCCGGGCGGTGGTTCGTCCTCACCGCCATCGCCTTCCACTACAGGCTGCATGATCTCGTTCAGGACAGGCTCTGCAACCGCAGCAGCAGGCGCCGTTACAGGCTCCGGCTCAGCCGCTGCAACCGGCTCAGCGGGTGCGGCGACTGGCTCAGGCGCTTTAGTCGTTTCCCAAGGCACATCGACGGCAGCCGCAGGCTCAAGAGCAGCGGGCTCGGGCTCGGGCTCGGGCTCGGGCGACAGATTAGCGACTGGCGCCACGGATACTTCAACCTTCAGAGCCGGTTCGGGGATCGCAGGCTCAGCGCCCGCAACCGCAGCGGGCGGGCTGGGTTCGATAGCAGCCGGAGCAACGGGCGCCTGCATGGCAGGAACCGCGGGGGCGGAAACCACAGGAGCCGGCATAGCGGTGCCGGCCACTGGGCTTTGTTGGGAATCAGCAGTGGCCTGGCTGATCCCCAAGGGCTTTAGCGTGACCTTTGGCGCGTCGTCGGCGCCTGCGGGGCGAAACGCCAACATCCGCAGCAGCACCATCTCGAAGCCACCGCGCGGCTCAGGCGCAAGGGGCAAATCACGACGACCGATCAACCCCATCTGGTAATAGAACTGCACATCTTCGGCCGGCAGCACCTGGGCCAGCTGCAATACGCGCTCACGATCACCCTGACCGTTGTCCACGGCATCCGGCAACGCCTGAGCGATGGCCACTCGGTGCAACACATTGAGCATTTCCGCCAGCACGCCGTTCCAGTCAGGCCCTTGCTCGGCCAGATGACGCACTGCCTCGATCAGCGCGCGCGCGTCACCCTCAATAAGCGCATGCAGCACGCCGTAGACCTGGCCGTGATCAAGGGTACCCAGCATCGCACGCACATCGGCAGCCAGCACCTTGCCTTCACCGAAGGCGATGGCCTGGTCAGTGAGGCTCATGGCGTCGCGCATCGAGCCATCAGCGGCGCGGCCAAGCAGCCACAACGCGTCGTCTTCGAACGGTACATTCTCGGCGGTCAGAACATGGGTCAGGTGTTCGACCACCCGCTCCGGCGGCATGTTCTTCAGCGAAAACTGCAGGCAGCGCGACAGCACGGTGACCGGCAGCTTCTGCGGGTCGGTGGTGGCGAGCAGGAATTTCACATGGGGCGGCGGCTCCTCCAGGGTCTTCAACAGCGCGTTGAAGGAACTGGTTGAGAGCATGTGCACTTCGTCGATCAGATAGACCTTGAAGCGTCCGCGACTCGGCGAATACTGCACGTTATCGAGCAGCTCGCGCGTGTCTTCCACCTTGGTGCGGCTGGCGGCGTCGACTTCGATCAGGTCGACGAAGCGCCCTTCATCGATTTCCCGACAGACCGAGCAGGTGCCACAGGGCGTGGAGCTGATGCCGGTTTCGCAGTTCAGGCACTTGGCGATGATCCGCGCGATGGTGGTCTTACCCACACCGCGAGTACCGGTAAACAGGTAGGCGTGGTGCAGGCGCTGGCTGTCCAGGGCGTTGATCAGGGCTTTGAGCACATGGGTCTGGCCGACCATTTCGCGGAACGAGCGCGGACGCCATTTACGTGCAAGAACCTGATAACTCATGGAAAACCGTCGTATGAGGAAAGCAAAAGTGGGCTAATCCTAGCGGAGCAACCGGCAAATTGCATCCGCCAACCGAACCCGACGGACGCCGCTCATGGAGTCGGCAAATAGAACTGGTCAAAACTTGAACAGCCATGTATCATCCGCGCTGTTCGTACCACGCTGCAAGTCATAAAGGCCTTTGCGCCCCCTCGCTGGTTTCCCGGTTCAACGTCTAGCGCATCCCCGCGCTGTCGCCCTCCCCGATCCCATCTGCTGACTGATCAGGCCAATTCACCGTTCATCGGTGCTATATCCCGCCTGTGTCCGACGTACCGACCACGCCGAAGAACCGTAACAATGGAACTTTATCGTGCCAATAAAGCTCCGAATGGTTACTTGCTTGGGCCCTTTTTTCGGCCGACCTCATGGAGCAATACAACGCGCACCGACGCGCACATGTTTTAAGGAAATACTTAGAAAAATGAATACTCAACATCAGATCCAGAAAGCCATCAGCACATTGACTCATGCCTTCGCGCCCTTCGACTGCCGTATCCAGGCCGCGCGCAAGGGCAGCTTCAGTTTTACCCTCGTAGACAAGACCGGTATTGCCCAATACAGCCAGCGTTTGTATCCCGGCCAGTACAATGACGAGTCGCTGCAGCAGGTAATCGAGCGTACCCGCCAGTCGCTTACGGCCTGAACCAATCCACCATCCCGAGGTCGAAGGTGACCAACCATCAGGATGGAGTGGGATATTGAAACTCACCAACCAAGAACTCGTCGACCATCTGTTCAGTCCACTGCGCGCGAGCTTCAGCTTGCCACGCCCGGACGGCAGCATCATCCTCGCCCTGCTCGACGAGAGCGACAGCACTGTCTACAGCCGCGTCCTGACCAAACCGCAAGTCAACGACCAGAGCGCCTTCACCCAGAGCCTCGAAGAAATTCGTCTCGATCTGGCCGTACGCGCCGGTAACATCCCGGCCGACCTGCGTAAGACGCTCAAGGAACAGGACAGCGTGTTGAATTACCGCATCGCCTGAGACCTGCACGCTTGCAATGAAAAACGCCCGATGCCAATGGCATCGGGCGTTTTCGTGTGCGCTGGAGCTTAGCCGCGTAGTGGCTGCGTCGGCGCCAGGCCGGCTAGCGCAGCGGCTTCCTCCTGATACAGTGCCTTGACCAGGCAATAGCAGATTACAAGCAAGATCACCGAAAACGGCAGCGCGGCGGCGATTGTGGCGGCCTGCAACCCCTGCAAACCGCCCGCCAGCAGCAGGGTGCCGGCCAGTGCGCCGAGTCCCAAGCCCCAGATCACGCGATAGCGTTGCGGAGGATTCTGGTTGCCCATCGACACGATGGTGCAGATCACCAGGGTGGCTGAATCGGCGGAGGTGACGAACCAGCTGACGATCATCAGCGTCGCCACGGCGGCCATAGGCAGCGTTGCCCACTCCACGCCCAGCCCCTCGATGGTCTTGTACAGCACCATGGTCAGATCGCTGTTGGCGACACCAGCCAGGTCCACACCGCTGAGTTGCAGGTGCACACCGGTACCGCCCATGATCACGATCCACAGGAAAGCACCGAGCGTCGACGACAGCATGCCGCCCAACACAACCTGACGCACGGTGCGACCGCGTGAAATACGTGCGACGAACATGCCGACGAACGGGCCCCAGGACAGCCACCAGCCCCAGTAGAAAATGGTCCACCAGCCCTGCCACTGGCGCTCAGGATCCGGATCGGTCCACAGCCCCATCGGCACGAAATGGGCCAAGTAGTCACCGATACTAGAAGCGTAAAGCCCGAGCAGGAATACCGTAGGGCCAGCCAGCAGCAGGAAGAGGAAAAGGATGCTGCTCAGGCGAATGTTCCACTCACTGAGCCAGAGGATGCCACGACGCACGCCGGACACCGCCGACAGCGTGGCAACCACCGAAGTCCCCGCGATCAGCAGCAACTGATTGGTGGTGGAAATCTCCCAGCCGAACATGTAGCTCAGCCCTGCATTCATCTGCGATACCCCAAGGCCCAGAGTGGTTGCCGTGCCGAACAGGGTACTGAAGATCGCCAACAGATCGACCGCATGACCGATAGGGCCGTGGATACGTTCGCCCAGCAACGGATAGAGAGCCGAGCGAATGGTCAGCGGCAAGTTGTGACGATAGGTGAAGTAGGCCAACACCAGCCCCACCAGGATATAGATGCACCATCCATGCAGCCCCCAGTGGAACAGGGTGATACGCAGCGCGATCTGCCCCGCTTCCGCAGTGCCGGCCTTGACTCCGGCCATATCCATGAAGGGATTACCCTGCATGTGCATCAGCGGCTCAGCGATGCTCCAGAACAACAACCCGGTTCCTACCGCCGCACTGAACAGCATGGCAAACCAGGAGAAATTACTGAACTCAGGCCGCTCGTGATCGGCCCCGAGACGCAGGTTGCCAAAGCGGCTGAGCCCCACCCAAAAGGCGAAGAACAGCACCAGGCTCACCACAGCGATGTAGTACCAGCCGAGCGAATGCTCGATCCAGGCCTTGATACCGGTGTAGATGCCATTGGCTAGCTCGGCATTACTCAGGGTGAATAGCAGAAAAAGCAGAACCATTGCGATCGAAGCGATTGCCATCGTCGGATTGACTCCGGCAAACCAGCGTTCGCGGTCGAGGGTGGGATGTTCGCGCACAGGCGTCTCCTTATTTTTGTTGTGAACCAAAGCAGCGTGGCAATGGCGAGCCGCCCGGCATCGGGACGTCCGCACTATCACGGAGACATCCTTCGATCCTGCACGGGAAACGCCTTGCATCCAACGTCCTGAGCCGAATTCAGGCGACCAGCCATTGCACGTATTATGGTATACCATCAACCAATCATGGTTTTCAATGCCCTTTTGCATTGCCCTGGTTCGCCAGATTCGGCACCTGCAAAGCGATACTTGCGCATTTCGTATTATGGTATACCATGAGACGACAAACCGCCTTTACCCCTCCCGGAGTGATTGCCCCATGAGTTTCGAAATTCGCAAGATCGTCACCTACATCGAAGAAACCCGCATCGAAGGCGGCAAGGCCACCGACAAGCCGGTGACCATGGTGGGCCTGGCCGTAGTGATCAAGAACCCCTGGCTGGGCCGCGGCTTCGTCGAAGACCTCAAGCCGGAAATCAAGGCCAACTGCTCCGACCTCGGCGCGCTGATGGTCGAGCGTCTGACTGCTGCAATCGGCGGCGCTGAGAAGATCGAGGCCTATGGGAAGGCCGCCGTGGTTGGCGCCGAGGGCGAGATTGAGCACGCCTCGGCGGTGATCCACACCCTGCGCTTCGGCAACCATTATCGCCAGGCCGTCAACGCCAAAAGCTATCTGAGCTTCACCAACAAGCGTGGCGGTCCCGGCACCTCGATCCAGATCCCGATGATGCACAAGGACGACGAAGGCCTGCGTTCGCACTACATCACCCTGGAAATGCAGATCGAAGACGCTCCACGCGCCGATGAAATCATCGTCGTGCTCGGCGCCGCCGACGGTGGCCGCCTGCATCCGCGCATCGGCAACCGCTACATCGACCTGGAAGAACTGGCGGCTGAAAAAGCCAGCGCCCAGTAACCCGAGAACGTGCAGGAGCACTCCATGATTCGGCTCACAGCTGAACGCACACCGAACGGCACCAGCTACCTGGCCACGGGCCAGGGACAGCCCGTGGTGCTGATCCATGGTGTCGGCCTGAACAAGGAAATGTGGGGCGGCCAGATCGTTGGCCTGGCTCCGCATTTTCAGGTCATCGCCTATGACATGCTCGGCCATGGCGCCAGCCCGCGCCCCGGCGCCGGCACCTGCTTGCTGGATTATGCCGAGCAATTGCGTGAACTGCTCGACCACCTAAACCTGCCGCAGGCGCACGTTATCGGCTTTTCCATGGGCGGCCTGGTCGCCAGGGCCTTTGCCCTGCACTTCCCGCAACGCCTTGGCAGCCTGGTCATTCTCAACAGCGTGTTCAACCGCAGCCAAGAACAGCGCGCCGGCGTCATCGAACGCGCTCGGCAGGCCGCCGAACACGGCCCGGACGCCAATGCCGAGGCGGCACTGTCACGCTGGTTCAGTCATGAATACCAGGCTGCAAACCCCGCTCAAATGGCGGCAATTCGACAGACCCTGGCAGGCAACGACCCGCAGGGCTATCTGACGACTTATGAATTGTTCGCAACCCAGGACATGTACCGGGTCGATGACCTACACAGCATCCAGGCCCCCACTTTGGTGATGACCGGAGAGCTGGACCCCGGCTCCACTCCAGATATGGCCAGGCAGCTGGCCAGCCATATTACCGGCGCACAAGTGGCAATACTCGATGAACAAAGGCACATGATGCCGGTGGAGTCGCCGCGTCTGGTCAACCAGGCGCTGCTGAGCTTCCTGCAACAAGTGCAGAGCTTCCAGAACCAAAACAAGGGGATCGTTGCATGACACTCGCACGCTTCCAGATGTGCATCGACGGCCAATGGGTCGATGCCCTCTCCGGCAAGACCTTCCAGAGTCTCAATCCGGCTCTTGCCGAACCCTGGGCCGAGCTGCCGGACGCCGACGAGCAAGACGTCGACCGCGCCGTACAAGCCGCTCAGGCCGCATTCGCGAATCCGGCATGGCGAGCACTCAGCGCCACTGCGCGCGGCAAGCTGTTGCGCCGCCTGGGCGACCTGATCGCCGAAAACAAGGAACAGTTGGCGCAACTGGAAAGCCGCGACAACGGCAAACTGATCCGCGAAACACGCGGTCAGGTCGGCTACCTGCCTGAGTTCTTCCACTACACAGCAGGTCTGGCCGACAAGCTCGAAGGCGGCACCCTGCCCCTCGACAAGCCGGACATGTTTGCCTACACCACCCACGAGCCGCTCGGCGTGGTGGCCGGAATTATTCCCTGGAACAGCCCGCTGTACCTGACCGCGATCAAGCTGGCCCCCGCCCTGGCCGCCGGCAACACCATCGTGCTCAAGCCGTCCGAGCACGCCTCGGCGACCATCCTTGAACTGGCCCGCCTGGCTATCGAAGCGGGCTTTCCCGCCGGCGTGGTCAACGTGGTCACCGGCTACGGCCCGAGCACTGGCGCGGCACTGACCCGCCATCCGCTGGTACGCAAGATCGCATTCACTGGCGGCGCCGCCACTGCGCGCCACGTGGTACGCAGCAGCGCGGATAACTTCGCCAAACTGTCGCTGGAGCTGGGCGGCAAGTCGCCCAACATCATCTTCGCCGACGCCGACTTGGACAGCGCCATCAACGGCGCCGTCGCAGGTATCTACGCTGCCTCCGGGCAGAGCTGCGTGGCAGGCTCGCGCCTGCTGGTGCAGGATGAGATCTATGACGAATTCGTAGCACGCCTGATCGAACGCGCCCAGCGTATCCGCATCGGCAACCCACAGGACGACGCCAGCGAAATGGGCCCCATGGCCACTGCGCAACAGCTGGCCGTGGTCGAAGGCCTGGTGGCCGACGCCATCGCCGAAGGCGCCCGCCTACGCCTGGGTGGCAAGCGTCCCACGATTGACGCCAAGGGCTGGTACTACGAGCCGACCCTGTTCGAATGCGACCGCCATTCGATGAAGATCATGCAGGAAGAAGTCTTCGGCCCGGTGGCTTCGGTGATCCGCTTCAAGGACGAAGCCGAAGCGCTGAGCCTGGCCAACGACTCGCAATTCGGCCTGGCTGCCGGCATCTGGACGCGCGATCTGGGCCGTGCCCATCGCCTGGCCAAAGGCATTCGCTCCGGCATTATCTGGGTCAACACCTACCGCGCGGTATCGGCCATGGCGCCAATCGGCGGCTTCCATAACAGCGGCTACGGCCGCGAGAGCGGCATCGACTCGGTGCTGGCCTACACCGAACTGAAAACGGTATGGATCAATCTCTCGCAGGCGCCCATGCCCGACCCCTTCGTGATGCGCTAGGAGTATCCACAGATGATCGAACCCGGCATCTATAAAGAAGTAATGGGCTCCTTCCCGTCCGGCGTCACCGTGGTGACTACCCTGGACAGCGAAGGTGCCATCGTCGGCATCACTGCCAGCGCCTTCAGCGCGCTGTCCATCGATCCGGCGCTGGTGCTGTTCTGCCCCAATTACGCCTCCGACACCTACCCGATTCTGCGTGACAGCAAACGCTTCGCCATCCACCTGCTGAGCGCTGACCAGCAGGCCGAAGCTTACGCCTTCGCCGGCAAAGGCAAGGACAAGGCCAAAGGCATCGAGTGGCGCCTGAGCGAGCTGGGCAACCCGCTGCTGGGCAAAGCCAGCGCCATCATCGAGTGCGAGCTGTGGCGCGAATACGACGGTGGCGATCACGCCATCATCGTCGGCGCAGTGAAAAATCTGATCCTGCCCGAGCAGGAAGTCACGCCCATGCTCTACCACCGCGGCAAGCTCGGCGCCCTGCCGCAACTCGCCTGATTCTCTTTGGCCGCGCCACTTACCCCCCTCGGTAGCGGCCTTTTTTATTCCAAACGCGGCGCCTTCCAGGCGCCGCGGCAGACCCGCCCCGCTAGCACTCGAGCGCGGCAGGCCATCTGCCCCCATTAGCTCTGGCTCCCCAAGAGCCAGTTTGCAACGGAGCCATCATGACCTCTCTGTTTCGCCAGCAGGCTTTCATCGATGGGCGCTGGCTCGATGCCCTGGACGGCTCGACCAGCGCCATCTTCAACCCGGCCAACGGCCGGCAAATCGGAAGCGTACCGCACATGGGCGCAGCTGAAACGCAGCAGGCCATCGCCGCCGCCGACCGCGCCTGGCCGGCCTGGCGGGCACTGACCGCCAAGGAGCGCAGCCACCTGCTTAAAGACTGGCATGCACTGATCCTCGAACACGCCGACGAACTCGCGCGCATTCTCACTCTGGAACAGGGTAAGCCAATGGCCGAGGCCAGGGGCGAGATTCTCTATGCGGCCAGCTTCATCGAATGGTTCGCCGAGGAAGCCAAGCGCATCTATGGCGACACCATCCCCAGCCATAAGGGCGATGCGCGCATCGTCGTGAGCAAGGAGCCAATCGGCGTGGTCGCGGCGATCACGCCGTGGAACTTCCCCGCAGCGATGATCACCCGCAAGGTCGGCCCGGCCCTGGCAGCCGGCTGCACCTGCATCGTCAAACCGGCGCCGGAAACCCCGTTCACCGCCCTGGCGCTGGTGGCCCTGGCCGAACAGGCCGGCATTCCTGCCGGCGTGCTCAACGTGGTCACCGGCGATGCCATAGCCATCGGCGGCGAACTGACCGGCAGCCCCCAAGTACGCAAGCTCTCCTTCACCGGTTCGACGCCCATCGGCAAGCTGCTGATGGCGCAGTCGGCCAACACGCTGAAGAAGGTTTCACTGGAACTGGGCGGGAACGCGCCCTTTATCGTCTTCGACGATGCCGACCTGGAAAGAGCCGTCGACGGCGCGCTGATCGCCAAGTACCGCAATAATGGCCAGACCTGCGTATGCGTCAACCGCTTCCTGGTGCAGGCCGGTATTCACGACGCTTTCGTCGCACGCCTGGCAGAGCGGGTCGCAGAGCTCGGCGTTGGCGACGGCTTCAACCAGGACGTCAAACTCGGCCCGCTGATCAACGAGCGCGCTGTGCAGAAGGTCGAGGATCACGTGCAGGACGCGTTGAGCAAAGGCGCACGCCTGGTACTGGGCGGCGAACGCCACCCACTAGGCCACGGCTTCTTCCAGCCTACGGTGCTGGCCGAGGTGACCGAGCAGATGAAGGTCGCACGCGACGAAACCTTCGGCCCGCTGGCGGCGGTGTTCCGCTTCAGCGATGAAGCCGAGGCCGTGCGCATGGCCAATGACACCGAGTACGGCCTGGCCGCCTACTGCTACACCCGCGACCTGGGCCGCGCCTGGCGCATGAGCGAAGCGCTGGAATATGGCATGGTCGGCATCAACGAAGGGCTGATATCCACCGAGGTGGCGCCCTTTGGCGGGGTCAAATCCTCGGGGCTGGGCCGCGAAGGCTCGAAATACGGCATTGAGGATTATCTGGAAATCAAATACACCCTGATGGGTGGCCTGTAAGCCACGGGAGACGAGCGCATGAGCAACGAGAAATACGACAAGGGACTGGCAATCCGCACCCAGGTGCTGGGCGAAGCCTACGTCAACAAATCTATCGACAACGCCGACGACTTCAACCGCCCGCTGCAGGAGCTGGTCACCGAATACTGCTGGGGCCACGTATGGGGCCGCGAGGGTTTGTCGCTGAAAGAGCGCAGCATGATAAACTTGGCCATGATTTCGGCCCTCAACCGCCCGCATGAACTGAAGCTGCACGTTCGCGGCGCACTGCGTAACGGCTTGAGCCGTGAGCAGATCCGCGAAATCCTGCTGCAGGTCGGCATTTATTGCGGTGTACCGGCAGCGGTGGACAGCTTCCGCCTCGCTCGGGAAGCCTTCGCCGAAGCGGACGCGGAGCAGGGCCAGCAAGACTGATGAAGGAGCGCCCCAGGGCGCTCCTTCATTTTTTCCACGGACAGCCTCACAAGAGCGGACCCCATGAAACGCCTGCCACTCGACGACAGCTTCAAGGTCAATCGCAACCCGGTCACCCTGCGCGAAATCGTGCTGGACAAGTTGCGCAGCGCCATCATGAATTTCCAGCTCCTGCCGGGCGACCGCCTGGTCGAACGCGACCTCTGCGACCGCCTCGGGGTCAGCCGCACCTCGGTGCGCGAAGCCCTGCGTCATCTGGAGTCCGAAGGGCTGGTGGAGTTCGCCGGCGCCAAGGGCCCGCGTGTGGCCATCATTACCCTGGAAGATGCCCGTGATATCTACGAACTGCGCTGCGTACTCGAGGGCCTGATCGTCCAGCTGTTTACCCTCAACGCCAAGCCCAGGGATATCCGTGCGCTGGAGAAGGCCCTGGAAGAGAACCGCAAGACCCTGGAAAGCGGTGATTTGCAAGAAGTACTGGAATCCGTCCAGGGTTTCTACGAGGTCCTGCTCGAAGGCTCCGGCAACCAGATCGCGGCGACCCAACTGCGCCAGCTGCAGGCACGCATCAGTTACCTGCGCGCCACCTCGGTATCCCAGACCAACCGCCGCGGTGCCAGCAACCAGGAAATGGAGCGCATGGTCGAGGCGATCAAGAGCGGTGATCCGCTGGTCGCGCACCAGGCATCGGTAGATCACGTTCGCGCAGCGGCCAAGGTGGCGCTGGATTACCTGAAATCCAAGCAGGCCGAGACGCACGAGGTACGCGATCTGGTCGCCCCCATCGCCGTGCAAGAACCAAGGATCGGACGCTGACCCATGCCCGCTCCGCGCTTCTGCCCGCAGTGCGGCTCGGGCGACCTCAGCCGCCAACAACCTGCGGGCGACACCCATAAGCGGCTGATCTGCGTGGCCTGCGACTACATCCATTACGAAAACCCCAAGGTCATCGCCGGCTGCATCATCGAGCGCGAAGGCCGCTACCTGCTGTGCCAGCGCGGCATTCCACCGCGCGTCGGCACCTGGACCCTGCCGGCCGGCTTCATGGAAAACGGTGAAACCACCGAACAGGCCGCTCTGCGGGAGGTCTGGGAAGAAACCGGCGTGCGCGCCGAGATTCTCTCGCCCTACTCCATCTTCAGCGTGCCACGCATCAGCGAGGTGTACATCATCTTCCGCGCCATGGCGCTGGAGATCACCGGCCAGCATGGGCCGGAAACCCTCGCCTATCGCTTCTTCGCTCCTGAGGATATTCCCTGGGAGCAGATCTACTACCCGGCCATCCGACAGATCCTAGAACGCTACATCGAAGAGCGCCTGGCTGGCGTGTACGGCATCTACATGGGTAACGACGATACCGGCAAAGTGCATTTCATGCGCTGATCACCGCCCCGTAACCGCCCAGGCAGACATGCTCCGGACTGCCTTTGGGCACGCCTCAACTCACCCTGCCGACGTCACGCCTCGATGCCCTCGACGATGATCACCTCTGCCTTCGCCACACCCTGGCGATGCACACAGGCCTGCTGGTATTCATCCGAGTGATAACAGGCCTGCGCCTGTGCGTAGGAATCGAACTCGATCACCACGCTGCGCTGCGGCGTCGGCCGCCCCTCCATGGCTTGCGAGCGACCACCACGCGCGAGAAAGCGCCCCCCGTAGCGCTGAAAGGCCGCTGGCGCGCGCCGGGTGTATTCACCATATTGCTGGGGATCGGTGACATCGACGTGGGCGATCCAGTAGGCCTTCATGCTGACTCCTGAGTAAGTGGCTTTTCATGTATTATGGTATACCATAAAATCATTCATCCGAGACACTATCAGGTACCCCTTCCATGTCATTCAATTCCATCGAAGAAATCATCGAAGATTTTCGCCTGGGCAAGATGGTGTTGCTGGTCGATGACGAAGACCGGGAGAACGAGGGCGACCTGCTGCTGGCCGCGGAGAAATGCACGCCAGCGGCGATCAATTTCATGGCCCGCGAAGCACGCGGTCTGATCTGCCTGACCCTGACCGAAGAACACTGCCAGCGCCTGGGCCTGGAGCAGATGGTCCCGGCCAACGGTAGCGCCTTCAGCACCGCCTTCACCGTTTCCATCGAAGCTGCGCAGGGCGTGACCACCGGTATTTCCGCTGCGGATCGCTGCCACACCGTGCTCACCGCCGTGGCCGCTGGCGCCGTCACCGAGGATCTGGTACAGCCAGGTCATATCTTCCCACTGCGCGCCCGCGACGGCGGCGTGCTGACCCGCGCCGGACACACCGAAGCCGGCTGCGACCTGGCCAGGCTGGCCGGGCTGACACCGGCTTCGGTGATTGTCGAGGTAATGAACGAGGACGGCAGCATGGCGCGCCGTCCCGAGCTGGAAGCGTTCGCCCGCCAGCATGGCATCAAGATCGGCACCATCGCCGATCTCATCCACTACCGCCTGAGCACCGAGCACACCGTGCTGCGCATCGGTGAGCGTGAACTGCCTACCGTGCACGGCACCTTCCGCCTGGTGACCTACGAGGATCGCATCGCCGGCGGCGTGCATATGGCCATGGTGATGGGCGATATCCGCCACGATGAACCGACTCTGGTGCGTGTGCATGTGATCGATCCACTGCGCGATCTGGTCGGCGCCGAGTACACCGGGCCTCAGAACTGGACGCTCTGGGCTGCCCTGCAGAAAGTGGCAGAGACCGGACATGGCGTAGTGGTGGTGCTGGCTAACAACGAATCGTCGCAAGCCCTGCTCGAGCGCGTGCCGCAGTTGACCCAGCCACGCAGGCCCTTCAGCAATACGCAGTCGCGTATCTATTCTGAAGTGGGCACCGGCGCGCAGATCCTGCAGGACCTGGGTGTCGGCAAGTTGCGCCATCTGGGTCCGCCGCTCAAGTATGCAGGCCTGACCGGCTACGACCTGGAGGTACTGGAGAACATTCCTTTCAACGCTTGAATCAGGCCCGCACAGGAAAGGCAAGAAAGTCTTGCGCAAAATTTGGAATACCATAATATGACATTCCAAAGGTCGACGCAGTTCAGGCGCAACAGCACAACACCAACAAGCGCCCTGCCTGCCCCGGCCCGACTTAACACACCCCGAATGGGGTCACTGCTCCCTGAAAAGCGGGCGTGAACAATCGCCCGCTTGCGCACAAACACAACAACGAGGGCAAGCAAGATGGTGTTCAAGAAAACCATAGCGGCAACACTAGTCGCCACGCTCATGGGTGCGGCAATCGCCACTGCCAGTGCAGCCGAGAGCCTCAGTTTCGTCAGTTGGGGCGGTACCACCCAGGATGCGCAGAAAGACGCCTGGGCCGTGCCCTTCAGCGAGAAGACCGGGATCAAGGTGCTGCAGGACGGCCCCACCGACTACGGCAAGCTCAAGGCCATGGTCGAGAGTGGCAACGTGCAGTGGGACGTGGTCGACGTGGAGGCGGACTTCGCCTTGCGTGCCGCTCGCGAAGGCCTGCTCGAACCGCTGGACTTCAACGTCATCGGGCGTGATCGCCTCGACCCGCGCTTCGTTTCCGATCACGGCGTCGGCTCCTTCTTCTTCTCATTCGTTCTCGGCTACAACGAACGCCGCCTGAGTGGCAAACAGCCACAGGACTGGACAGCGCTGTTCGATACCGCCACCTACCCGGGCAAACGTGCACTGTACAAGTGGCCGAGCCCCGGCGTGCTGGAGCTGGCCCTGCTGGCCGACGGCGTAACCCCCGACAAGCTCTACCCGCTGGATCTGGACCGCGCCTTCAAGAAGCTCGACACCATCAAGAAAGACATAGTCTGGTGGGGCGGTGGCGCCCAGTCGCAACAACTGCTCGCCTCCGGCGAGGCCAGCCTCGGCCAGTTCTGGAACGGGCGAATCCATGCCCTGGAACAGGAAGGTGCTTCGGTGGGCGTGAGCTGGAAGCAAAACCTGGTCATGGCCGACTTCCTGGTCGTGCCCAAGGGTGCGAAGAACAAGGACGCCGCCATGAAGTTCCTGGCCCTGGCCAGTGGCGCCGAAGGTCAGGCCGAGTTCGCCAACCTCACCGCCTACGCCCCGGTCAACCTGGATTCGGTGCCGCAGCTCGACGCAGAGCTGGCCCCCAGCCTGCCCACCGCGCATGAGGCCGATCAGGTGACTCTGGACTTCGCCTACTGGGCCGAGCATGGCAATGACATTACCGCCCGCTGGAACGAGTGGTTGCTGAAATGAAGATCGCCGCCGCGCCGTTGACCCAGTCACCCGCCGGCGGCTCTTCCCGCCCGGCGCGCCTGGCTCTTTGGAAGGGTTCGCTACCGCTGCTGCCTGCTTTGCTGTTCCTGATGCTGTGCTTTCTCGCGCCACTGATCGGGCTGCTGCTGCGTGGCGTGCTGGAGCCGACGCCCGGACTAGGCAACTATGAGACCCTGTTCGCCAATTCGTCCTACGCCAAGGTGCTGTTCAACACCTTCTCGGTCGCAGGACTGGTCACGCTGATCAGCCTGCTGCTGGGCTTTCCCCTGGCCTGGGCCATCACCCTCGCTCCGCGTGGGTGGGGGCGCTGGTTGCTGAGCATCGTCCTGCTGTCGATGTGGACCAGCCTACTGGCACGCAGTTACGCCTGGCTGGTGCTGTTGCAGGGCTCCGGGGCGATCAACTCGGCGCTGATGTGGCTGGGTGTGATCGAGCAACCGCTGGAGCTGGTGCACAACCTGACGGGGGTGGTGATTGGCATGAGTTACATCATGATCCCCTTCATCGTTCTGCCGCTGCAGGCGACCATGAGCGCCATCGACCCGATGGTGCTGCAAGCCGGCTCGATCTGCGGTGCCAGCCCCTGGAGCAACTTCTTCCGCGTGTTCCTGCCATTGTGCCGACCGGGGCTGTTCTCCGGCGGGCTGATGGTGTTCGTCATGTCCCTGGGTTACTACGTCACCCCGGCGCTGCTGGGTGGCGCGCAGAACATGATGCTGCCGGAATTCATCGTCCAGCAGGTGCAGTCCTTCCTCAACTGGGGCCTGGCCAGCGCGGCGGCAGCTCTGCTGATCGCCATCACCCTGCTGCTGTTCTACGTCTACCTGAAGCTGCAGGCGGAATCGCCGGTCGCCTCCAGTAACGCGAGGTAAAGATGCTGCTCTCCCCTAATGCCATCGGTGGCCGGCTGCGTGCCGGCCTGTACCTGACCACCGGGGCGATCGCCGCCTTTCTACTGCTGCCGATCGTATTCATCGTACTGCTGTCGTTCGGCTCCTCGCAGTGGCTGGTGTTCCCGCCACCGGGCTGGACGCTGAAATGGTACGGCCAGTTCTTCGCCAATCCGGAGTGGATGGCCTCGGCCCTGGCCAGCCTCAAGGTCGCCGTGCTCACCACTGTCTGTGCCGTGGCTCTCGGCCTGCCGTGTGCCTTCGCCCTGATACGCGGCAAGTTTCCCGGCCGCGAAGCGCTGTACGCATTGTTCACCCTGCCGATGATCGTGCCGCTAGTGATCATCGCCGTGGCCGTCTACGCTCTGTTCCTCAAACTCGGCTATACCGGCACGCTGCTGGCCTTCGTGATCAGCCACGTGATCGTCGCCCTGCCCTTCACCATCATCTCGATCATCAACTCGTTGAAACTGTTCGACCAGTCCATCGAGGATGCTGCGGTGATCTGCGGCTCTTCGCGCCTGCAGGCCATCGTAAAGGTGACCTTCCCCGCTATCCGCCCCGGCATCCTCGCCGGCGCGTTGTTCGCCTTCCTGGTGTCGTGGGACGAGGTGGTACTGAGCGTGATGATGGCCAGCCCGCAATTGCAAACCCTGCCGGTGAAGATGTGGAGCACCCTGCGCCAGGACTTGACGCCTGTGATCGCCGTGGCCTCGACCCTGCTCATCGGCCTGTCCATCGTCATCATGCTGATCGCCGCGCTGCTACGCCGGCGCAGCGAATCGAACGCCTGACAACCCGAGGTACATGAGATGAGCGCGGTACTCAAAACGTCCGACGATCAGGCGCCCCTGGTCAGCCTACGTAACCTGAACAAGCATTACGGCGACTTCGCCGCAGTCGACAACATAAACCTGGACATCCGCGACGGCGAATTTCTCACCTTCCTCGGCTCCAGCGGTTCGGGCAAGAGCACCACGCTGTCGATGCTCGCTGGCTTCGAGACGCCCACCTCCGGGGAAATTCTGGTCAACGGCCAGTCACTGGTGAAGGTGCCGCCGCACAAGCGTGATATCGGCATGGTGTTCCAGCGCTACTCGCTGTTCCCGCACCTCGACGTGCGCGCCAACATCGCCTTCCCGCTGACCATCCGCAAACTGGCCGCCGCCGATATCGAGAAGCGCGTCGACGCCATGCTCAAACTGGTGCAGCTCGAGCCCTTCGCCCACCGCCGCCCGGCACAGCTATCCGGCGGCCAGCAACAGCGCGTGGCGATCGCCCGTGCACTGGTCTACGAGCCGCGCATCTTGCTGATGGACGAACCGCTTGGAGCGCTGGACAAGAAACTCCGTGAGGACCTGCAGGACGAGCTGCGACATCTGCATCGACGCCTGGGCATCACCATCGTCTACGTCACTCATGATCAGGAAGAAGCCATGCGCCTGTCGCAGCGCATCGCCATCTTCAGCCATGGCAGGATCGTCGGCCTGGGCACCGGCAGCGACCTCTACCAGGCGCCGCCGAACGCGTTCGTCGCCTCGTTCCTGGGCAACTCCAACTTCCTCCGGGCCACGGCCCTAAACGCTCAGCAAGTGATGTTCGAGCAGCAGCCGTTGCATGTGCCTGCGCAAGCCGGGCGACACACAGGCCAGCAGGTGCTGCTGATGGTCCGCCCGGAGCAGGCGCAACTGCTGAGCGTCGAACAGGCCAGCGAGGTCCCGCTGCCCGCCGGCAGCAACGAGATCAGCGCGCGAGTCGAGGAAGTGGTGTTTCTCGGCGACAGCCTGACCTACAGCCTGGTGACCGCCGGTGGCAGCCGCTTGAGCCTCAAGGCCTTGTCGGTGGCGGCCACGGTGCAAGCAACCGGCAGCGAGGTGCGGGTTCGCTGGCAGGTAGCGCATACCTGCGTCTACCACGACTGGGATGACAGCGATCTGCTCAAGGGAGCCGGTAGCCACTGAACCCCGGCGCCAGAGCACACAGCGCCTGCCGGACCGCTGAAACCGGCAGGCCATCACAACGCTCGCACTGGTATTTGACTTCATGGCCGGCAAACCGGCATTTGGCACAGCGCCACCCTTTCTGTCCGACAATCACACCAAGACCGTGCAAGCCCGATGGGCAGGCAGAAGGTGCAAAGCCGAAACCCGCACAGATTAAATTGCTGTTGTCCCCCATAACCATAACAAGGAGGGTCACATGAACATCAAGCTGTTGGCTATCGCGGCACTGCTCGCCGCCGGCCAGTGCAATTCGGTCCATGCCGAGCAACAGAGCCTGACCTTCGTCAGCTGGGGCGGTTCCACCCAGACCGCACAGGAACAGGCCTGGGCCGTGCCGTTCGAGCGCGAAACCGGCATTCGCGTCAGGCAGGCCGGCCCCACCGACTACGACAGTTTCCGCAAGATGGTCGAGAGCGGCAACGTCACCTGGGACGTGGTCGACGTCGAGGCCGACTTCGCCTTGCGCGCCGGCCGTGAAGGTCTGTTAGAGCCACTGGACCTGAAACAGGTCGCCCAACGCCAGATCGATCCACGCTTCGTCACCATCTATGGCGTCGGCTCGTTCTATTTCTCCTTCATTCTCGGCTACGACACCCAGGCACTCAGTGAAAAGCCAGCGGGCTGGTCGGCGCTGTTCGACCTCGAACGCCACCCTGGCAAGCGCGCGCTGTACAAGTGGCCAAGCCCGGGCGTTCTGGAAATGGCCCTGCTGGCCGATGGCGTGCCGGCCGACAAGCTCTACCCGCTGGATCTCGACCGCGCCTTCAAGAAACTCGACAGCATCAAGTCGCAGATCGTCTGGTGGGGCAGCGGCGATCAGTCACAGCAGTTGCTGACCTCCGGTCAGGCCAGCATGGGCATGTTCTGGAACGGCCGGGTCAGCGCCCTGCAGCGTGACGGCGCGAACGTAGGCATCGACTGGCAGCAGAACCTGGTCACAGGTGATTTTCTGGTCATCCCCCGTGGCACGCGCAACAAGGAAGCGGCCAAGCGTTTTCTGGGTCATGCCACCAGTGCTGCTGCCCAGGCCGACTTCGCCATGCGCAGTGGTTACGCCCCGGTAAACCTGGGCAGTGCGGCGTTGATTCCGGCGCAGCTCGCGGCGGAACTGCCAAGCGCCCATGCGGCGGGTCAGATCACTCTCGACTTCAAGTACTGGAGCCGTAACGGCGAGGCCATCAGCAAGCGTTGGTACGCCTGGCAAGGGCAGTAGCCACGAGAACTTGCGCGCCTCGTTTTTTGGTATACCATATTATCGTAATACCTCAGCAATTCATTCAGAGGCTACTGCGATGATCCACCCCGATACTTACAAGAAAGTCATGGGCGCTTTCCCGTCCGGCGTTACCGTCATCACCACCCTCGATGATGACGGTCAGGTCGCAGGCCTGACCGCCAGTGCCTTCAGTTCACTGTCGCTGGACCCTGCTCTGGTGCTGTTCTGCCCCAACTACAGCTCCGATTCCTACCCGGTGCTGATTCGCAACAAGCGCTTCGCCATTCACCTGCTATCGGCCGGACAGCAGCACGAGGCCTACGCCTTTGCCAAGAAAGGCAAGGACAAGGCACAGGGCATCGAATGGACCTTGAGCGAATTGGGCAACCCGCTGCTGCCAGGTGCGACGGCGATCATCGAATGCGAGTTGTGGCGCGAGTACGAGGGTGGTGACCACGCCATCCTGGTCGGCGCGGTGAAGAATCTGATCGTCCCCGAGCAGAGCGCCGCCCCGATGATCTATTGCCGCGGCAAGATGGGCGCGCTGGCCGCCACGGCCTGACAGCTAGAGCGGCCACCCATCGAGGTGGCCGCATCTTCGCTACGAGCGCACAGGCGCTCGCCTTCCTCAGGTCTTGAAGCGACGCACGAGACCATTCAATTCGTCCGACAGCGCCGTCAGGGTCTTGGCATCGCTGCTGGTCGCACTGGCCAGTTCGGCCACCTGCTGCGAATCGCTGTGGATCTGGCTGATGTGGCGGTTGATGTCCTCAGCTACCTGATGCTGCTCCTCAGCTGCCGTGGCGATCTGCGTACTCATGTCGCGGATATTGTCCACCGCCTCACGGATCACCTCGAAACTGGAACGCGCCTCGCCCATGGCATTGACGGTCTGCCGCGACACATCGAGGCTGGCGTGCATCTGCCGCGCGGTGTCCTGAGTACGCCGGGCGAGGTTGCCAAGCAGACCGTCGATTTCCTCGGTGGCATCGGAAGAGCGTTTGGCCAGCGCCCGAACCTCATCGGCCACCACGGCGAAACCACGACCCTGTTCGCCCGCACGCGCTGCCTCGATCGCGGCATTGAGCGCCAGTAGGTTGGTCTGCTCGGCGATGGCGCGAATGGTGCCGAGAATCGACTGGATCGAATCGCTGTCCTGCTGCAGCTGCTGCATCGACTCCACCGAACGGGCAATCTCGTCGCTCAGGCGAGTGACGCTGTCAGCCGATGTCTGGATCTGCTGCTGCCCGGCATGCGCCTGGCGCTGGCCGGCATCGGCCGAACCGGCAGCCTCGGAACAGGCGCGCGCCACCTCATTGGCGGTCATGACCATCTCGTGGAAGGCCGTCGATACCATGTCCACCGCCTCGCGCTGACGTGCCGCCACGTCCTCCAGCTCCTGGGCCACACCAGCGGAGCTGCTGGAACTGCTATGGATGCTTCCAGCCGCCTGGCCGATGCTGAGGATCATGGCGCGGATGGCCGCGAGGAACTGGTTGAACCAGCCGGCAAGCTGCGCGGTTTCATCACGGCCACGCACGGCCAGCTCTCGGGTCAGATCTCCTTCACCCTGGGCGATGCCTTCCAGGCCACTGGCTACGGCCTGAATCGGCCGTACGATCATGCCGGCGAACAACGCGCCGAGGGCCGCGAAGGCCAGCGCGACGATGGCGGCGAGGAAGACGATCACCCACGTCACTCTCGTCGCGCCGGCCATCACCTCGCTCTTCTTGATCAGGCCCACGAACTGCCAGCCCAGCTTGTCCGAGGAGTAGACATTGGCCATGTACGCCTCGCCGTCCAGGTTCAGCTCTACCGTACCACTACGGGTTGCGGCCAGCTCGGTATAACCGGGGCCGAGATCCTTCAACGCCTTGAAATTGTGTTCTGGCCGGCTCGGGTCGACCAGCACGGTGCCGTTGCGCTCCATCAGCATCAGGTAGCCACTGTCGCCGAGCTTGATCTGCTTGACGATGTCGGTGAGCTGACGCAGCGATACATCGATATTCACCACTCCGCCCTGCAGCCCCAGACGATTGGCGAAGCTACGCACGGTGCTGACCAGCACCACGTCGTCGGCCGCCCAGTAGTAGGCCTCGGTGCGCTGGGTCTTATCCGGCTGGGCCATCGCTCGCTGGTACCAGGGGCGCGTACGCGGGTCATAGTTGCTCAGGTTCGGATCGCCAGGCCAGAACGCGTAGCCACCCTCACTGGTGCCCAGCGAAACATAGGCATAAGCCGGATGGCTCTCCGCCAAACCGGCGAACAGCTCGAACACCGCGCGATCACGCGTCCCTTCCGGCTGGCTGGCCGTATCGGAGGAAAGATAGCGTTTGAAATCTGCATCGATACCAGCCAATTGCGGATGCTTGGCCAGATAATCGACATTCTGTTCGATCCCCTCGAAGAACAGGCGCATGGCATTTTCCACCTGACGAATCTCGCGCCCGCTGCTATCGATGAAATCGTCCCTGGATGCGTCCCGCAGGTTCATCACCACCAGAATGGCGACCAGAATGACCGGAAGACTGGCAATGACGGCAGAGGTCATGACCAGTTTTTGCTTAATGCTCATGTAGCGCCCTTTGAGTTGGGAATGAGTTGGAAAGCCTTGCAGACATTCCGTATTATGGTATACCAATATATAGCGATCCGCGCCGCCTTGCATAGCGCCCGAACCGATAGCGGAGCCATCCATCGAGAAGCGCAGCGCACGCTTCAACAGCCGGTCGAACACGAACCACAGACTTGAGGAAAGCAGCATGAAATTTTCTTTATTCGTTCATATGGAGCGATACGACGAGCAAGTCAGTCATCGCCAGCTCTTCGAAGAGCTCACCGAACTGACGCTCATGGCCGAGGCAGGCGGCTTCTCCACGGTGTGGATCGGTGAGCACCACACCATGGACTACACCATTTCTCCCAGCCCCATGCCCACGCTGGCCTATCTAGCTGCCCGCACCAGCAAAATCCGCCTCGGCGCCGGCACCATTATTGCGCCATTCTGGCACCCCATCCGCGTAGCCGGTGAATGCGCCCTGCTTGATGTGATCAGCAACGGGCGCATGGAGGTCGGCCTGGCCCGTGGCGCCTATCAATACGAATTTGATCGCATGATGAATGGCATGCCCGCCACCGACGGCGGCAAGTACCTGCGTGAGATGGTGCCGGTGGTCAAGGCCCTGTGGCAGGGTGACGTGGCCCATGACGGCGAGATTTGGAAGTTCCCTAGCGCTACCTCCTCGCCGCGCCCACTGCAGCAACCCACCCCACCGGTGTGGATCGCCGCCCGCGACCCGGACTCGCACAACTTCGCGGTTGCCAATGGCTGCAATGTGATGGTCACACCATTAATGAAAGGCGACGAAGAAGTCGTGGATCTTAAGAACAAGTTCGAAAACGCCCTGGCCAACAACCCGGACGTGCCACGCCCGCAACTGATGGTGCTGCGCCACACCCATGTGCACACCGCAGACGACCCAGAAGGCTGGAAGATCGGCGCCGAAGCCATCTCGCGCTTCTATCGCACCTTCGATGCCTGGTTCGGCAACAAGCAGACGCCGGTAAACGGCCTGCTGGCGCCGAGCCCGGAAGAGAAATTCAAGGAGCGCCCGGAGTTCGAGTTGGAGAACATCCGCAAGAACACCATGATCGGCACCCCGGAAGAAATCATCGCGCGTATACGCCATTATCAGGAATTGGGCGTCGACGAATTCAGCTTCTGGGCCGACAACAGCCTGCCCTACGCCGAGAAGAAGAAATCGTTGCAACTGTTCATTGAACAGGTAGTGCCGGCGTTCCACTGACCGGCCTCTGCTTCAACCGCGACGCCCGCTAAGGTTGATGCCTGGCGGGCGTATTGCGTCATGGCGATCGCCCACAGCGTCTGGACGCAATGCTGACGAGCGCAGTAATGATCAGGGGAGCCAGAAGATGGAGGTGGACCCCACCAGCCACACCCCGGCACTCGATGTCACCGCTGCGGCTGCTCCCTTCCGGGCCTGACCGGGTTCACGGCTGATCAATGCGAGGGGACCGGCAGGGCCACCATAACGCTGCTAAACAGCCCGCTCTAGAGCCTTCATGAGTCAGCGCCACCTCTGAAGCGGTCTTCACCAGACCACGCAGAAAAATGGAAATCGAGGCCATTGTAGGCGACCACCTGGGTCAGCCTGCAAGGCGCTTTGTATCACCTGTTTGCCCCCCTTTTGTATCACTTGAGGGACAAGCCTGCAGCCGGATTGGTATAGAAGCACCAATCAGAACAGCTCGGAAAACAGGCATGGTTTACGCAATGCAGAACAAGCCCCAAGCGGAGATGACGGCCTCCCCCAGCAAATATCCTCAGGGGTACTTCAGGCCCAAACCCTGCCGCGAATGCGGGGAAGTCTTCCAGCCACAAGCACCTTCTCATCTTTCCTGCAGCCAAGCGTGCGCCAATCGAATGCTTACGGGCCGTTATCTCCAGCGTAACTACCGCATCACGCTGAAGCAGTACGAGGCCTTGCGCCAAAAGCAAGCAGGCCTATGCGCCATTTGCGACGGTGAAGGTTTTGTCATGGCAAGCCATCATAAAATGAAGCTAGTGGTGGACCACTGCCATGCAAGCGGTCATGTCAGAGGCCTGCTTTGCCACAACTGCAACAGGGCGCTGGGCCTGCTGAAAGATTCAGACGAAGTACTGCAGCGAGCAATCAACTACCTCAGGACCGCGACCGCAAGCCCTCTATTACTGGAGAGTCGGAAAGCCTGAGCAAGATCAAACCGCCGAGCCTTACCCCTAACCTCAACGCGCTATATCTGCCTTGACTGCGTAGTAGTTAGACAGCACGGTACTGGCAGCCCATTGATTAATGGCGCCTGCAATCTTGGGGTCGCTCAACTGCGGGCCTAGTCTTAGTGCGGTGGCTTGGGTGGCTCCGTAGACAGATGCACGGCAGTTGGCAGGTTTTGCTGTCTTTCCTGCGGCCATATCATCCAAGACAGCTGCTTCTTTCAGATGACACATAGTTGCGTCATCCCAAGAAGCCGCTTGTGTTAGGGCTGCAAGACTACGCATGGATGAGGCCATGACCGCGTAAAGCTCTCGCGGGGAAAGCTTTGCCTGATCGATCTCGGACTTTCCCCAAGACTGCAATTTCAAGTTGAGGGTCCCTCCGGCACTTAGAATGGCTGCCTTTCGTAGATCAGCCTGTAAGGCGATTATCGTTCTCTCCGCTCGTTTCACATTTTCGAGAGACTCTGCAGCAAACCGATAATCCAAATTACCTGCGATATCATTCCCCATGCAGAACACAAGCCCGATGACAATTGCTACTACTGTCCTGAGCACTTAGATCTCCTTGTCTTGATACGCACGGCATTAAGCCACATCGGTACGAAAGAGCACAGCTATCTCGAGCTAGCAGCCACCAGCCCCTTAAAAGAGTCAGGAGGTTGATAAGAAATATACTGGCCGCCTCTGCAGAGCGAGACGTCATAATCACGATGAGGTCGCCAGCAATCTAAGCTCTACAGCGCTTGTTCAATTCCCACTAGCCTGCCGATAGCAATTTGTTATCATGGAGCCGCTTCGTTTGCTTGCTGGTCGAGCCGCGCTGCGGCGTTGAACCAAGTTTGCCAGACGGCAGCGTCATCTCTTCGGAGGTCGCTGTGCGGGTCGCGACCAAGATCGCCGTTCAGGTATCTGGGTCTCCCGAAGGTAGTGAGTGTCGCTCGACTGCTGCATCTACAACCGTAACTCTCTCCATTCGTGGGGCACGCCAGGCGGTTGGCAGCTTTATTTTCAGTGCGGTGCTCGTCGTTCGGCCGCGCGTGGCGCTGTTGACCGAGGGCGCGAAAAAGGTACGCTGAACCGTGCCCAATCTGCCCCAGAGGAAACCAACATGCTCCCGTGCAAAAACGTGCCAATTTGGCGCGTCCGGCAGCTCTGCTGTTTCTAGCTGCCAGCTACTTCGTTTGCTTGCTGGTCGAGCCGCGCTGCGGCGTTGAACCAAGTTTGCCAGACGGCAGCGTCATCTCTTCGGAGGTCGCTGTGCGGGTCGCGACCAAGATCGCCGTTCAGGTATCTGGGTCTCCCGAAGGTAGTGAGTCCCTGTAGCAGTTGGGCGAGAGCGTACTGGCAGTGCCCAACAACACAACGCCTGGAAGGTTCGTGTGAGTCGACTCTATAAGGATATTTGCAGCCACCGAACTCTCTACAACGCATGGCGAAAGGTTCGGAGCAGCGCCGCCTTCTCGAACTCTGAAGAAATCAGGCTTGAGGCGGAAGCGTTTGAAAGTAGGCTTCCCGACTCATTGACGGAAATACAACGGGCTCTATCTAAAAAGGAGTTCGTTTTTCTCCAACAAACTGGCGTAGCGCAGCAGAAGGCCAGCGGAAAAGTCCGTCCTCTCGTACTTGCACCGATCCCAAATCGAATCGTCCAGCGCGCCCTACTGGATGCTCTCCAACGCCGAGTCAAGTTTGTTCAACAGGTGCTTGCCATCCAATGGAGCTACGGAGGCCTGCCCAACAAACGGGTAAGCATGGCGATTGAGGACGCCAAGGCGGCGATGCGGGCCGGGGCACGATTTCACATCCGATCAGATATACCTGCGTTCTTTACCAAGATTGATAAGGAGCGGGTTCGTACCATTCTCGCCCCCCATATTCGATGCCCCGACACGCTTGATCTCTTTGACGCGGCCGTCAAGACGGATCTTGCAAATATCGACGACCTCCGACGTCGAGAACTCGACAACCACTTTCCAATCGGCATCATCGGCGTCGCGCAAGGCTCCCCTCTGTCACCACTACTCGCCAATATCTACCTGGCAGACTTCGATGCACTCATGAACTCCAAGGATGTAGTTTGCCTTCGCTACATTGATGACTTTCTGATCCTAGGCAAAAGCCAGAGTGACGTAGACCGAGCCTTCAATCGAGCTCAAAAGGCCTTGGCCAAGCTGAGCTTAAACGCCTATGACCCAACCACGAACAGAGATAAGGCTTCCAGAGGCCCAGTCAACAAGGGGTTCGACTTCCTAGGCTGCAATGTTTCTCCTGGGCTTATCCAACCCTCAGAAGCCACGAGGAAACGTTTCAAAACGAAGCTCTCCACGGAGTTCGAGATTACCAAACGCTGTCTTCACTACAACGCCAAATACAGTGATGGCGAAAACAAATATTCATACGCCTCCATGCTCTACAGGATCGACAAGATCATCTTGGGATGGGGTAAAGCCTTCTCTTTTTGCAATGGCTCTCAGACTATGGCGGCCATGGATGCCTTCATTTCAGACCAATTGATGGCTCTTGAAAAAGAGAAAAACAACTTGCTGGCAAAGGCCGCCCCGAGTACGCGCAGGCGAATTTTGGGAATTCGACTGCTTACCTCTACTAAGGCGCCAGAACCAGCATCGAGCTAACAGGCAAAGTGCGGACTATTTCTGACCGAAAAATCTGAGCGCCCTTAATAAGTATTGTCGCAGTCCAGTCCCCCCGTACCCCCGGCCCTCGACTTGTATTCGCCTGTACCTGCGCCGCCACCCAAGACCTCAACTCCTGCAGCACATCCTCTTCTCCTACCGTAATCAGCTTTGCGCTGAAACAGATGCCTAGCCCTTCTCTCGTTGCAATGGACCTTGCCCCAGCGCAACGCCAAGAAGTGTTGCAGGAACCGTTGCACAAGAATTGACTTTCTATTTCTGCAACGATAGCCTTCGGACATCTAAGATCCCAATGCAACACCACCCGCAACGGAGAAGCCCGCATGCGAATCGGCTATGCACGCACCTCGACACTAGACCAAGTAGCTGGCTTTGAAGCTCAGGAAAGGGCGCTGGCTGCTGCAGGAGCCGGCCGAATTTACAGGGAGCAGGTCTCCTCCGTTGCCGCCCGGCCTGAGCTGGAGAATATGCTGGCCAACATTCGGCCAGAGGACACATTGGTAGTGACTAAGCTGGATCGATTGGCCCGCAGCGTCCGCCACCTTGGCGAGATAGTCGAGCACCTAGACAAGGTAGGTGCCGGTCTACACATCCTCGACATGAATATCGACTCAACCACAGCAAGCGGACGCTTAATGCTCAATGTCTTAGGGGCGGTCGCTCAGTTCGAGCGTGAAATGATGCTGGAACGGCAGCGTGAGGGCATCGACAAGGCAAAGCGTGAAGGTAAGTACAAGGGACGTAAGCCGAAAGGGCTACCGCTTCAAGATCAGATTCTAGCGATGAAGGCCGATGGTAAAGGCGATACAGAGATTGGACGCCTACTAGGCATAGACCGGGCAACCGTCTTCAGGGCGCGAAAGGCCGCTGAAGCCAACAACAGCACTGCCACCAAACAACGCGCCAAACAGCTCCAGGAGCAAGCCACGACGGACGCCTGACCACTACCACCATCGAGGAGGAGCCCCCCCCGCGCCATCCTCCTGGCTATTTACGGCCCCCCATTGGACAACCAGCCACAGCCCCTGCAGAACCCCCCCGGCTAATACGGCCACCCCTTGTGTAAACAGCGCAACGCACTGCTGGAGGCCGGGAGCTATTTACGGCCATACCTTGTGAGTACAGACGCGAAGCCCACCGGCTTCCCCCCCAGGACCAAGGGAAAGCGAAGCGCTGTAGCCACTCCCCAACCACTTCCCCGCGACGACCACGACACCCTGCCCGGAGCACTCCAGGCGGGGCGCTGGCGTTTGCTCTATCACCAAGGACTTCGATCCAATGAACACCAACACCGAGCGGGTTCGGTTGAACCTGCACCTACGGCCTGACCACCTTGACCGACTGACCACCCTGGCCTGCGCCTTGGGCAAGAAGAAATGCCGCGACACGCGCCTGGCTGAAGCCATGGAACTGGCCCTGACAGCGGGCTTGTCTTGGGAGGATGACGACCTCCTGGACTTGGCCCGTAGCGACCGGGAGGAGCCGCGTTGGCTCGCCCTAGGCCCCATCGTCAGACGGCCCAGTGCCAGGTCCATCCTGGAAGCAGGGAGACAGCAGCAGTGACAGCGACCGACAACCAGAGACAGCAGGTAATCCAACTGCTGCAGACCAAAGCCTCCGAGCGCGCCACCGTCGAGCAGACCGGACTCTCCCGACGCCAGATACGTAAGATCAAGCAAGAAGCGCAGAAGACCGATGACGACAATCCAGTTGCCTTCGAACATCAGGCAACAATGACACGCGCCGATGCCATTACCGAGCTGGTGAAACTTAGCACCCGAGCAGGTGGGGTACGTCGCTCTGAGATGTGGCCGATCCTCCGTGAGTTCTATGGTCTTCGCCTAGACAGCGAGAGAGGTTCGTGGGTTCTCAACATGACGGAGAACCAGTATCAGTACCTGAAGAACCAGTTCAAGGAAGCAGCAGCCTCCCAAGGCAAAGAAGCGCTGATCATCCCCGAATGGCTTCCTCGACAAGCCCCCGTTGCGGCCAATGACATGCTGGCCATACTGGCGGGACAGCTTCATGACCGGGCTGAGGAATATGCTGCTTACTTTGCCCAGCTGTTCCCCGAAACGTCGTGGAAGAAGGTAATTGGCGAGCTGATCTACGTCGCCTTCCCCCAGGCGTCTAAAGAGCCAGTTGAGGTTCGATGTAAACGGAATGCCAACGTTGCAGAACAGCTTCAAGGGCGTCTTGGCCATCTGGCCCAACGACCAGCAGCAAATGATGCCCCAGCCTTCAAGCCCGATGCCGAACTTGACCGGCTATGCATTTGACCTCAGACGGTAGCCATACTCAGGGCAGGCGTGGGCTGGGCAGTCGCGCAGCGGCTGTCTGGACCTAGAAAGCCTGACCAGCCATCAATGAATTGAGGATGGACTAAGGACACCCCATCCCTGTCCGTCCTCCTTGGTCTTCTTTCTTGGTCGGTCTCTTCGGAAAGCCGACAGCAGCTGCGCTACTGCCGTCTTCCACGACCGCCCCTGACATAACGCTCCCGAGGCTGCATTGAAAACTGCCTCCTAAGCGGACCAGTGAACCACCTATAACTCTGTCGGGAATTGGTCCGCTCCGCCCTGTCCACCCTACCCCCATCAGCCACCAGGCGCCCTCCGCTGAGGATGCCGGGAAGGTTGCACCTCAAATTCACTATCAAGGAACACATCACATGACCGCACGTACCTACACCGCCTTCACCGACGGTTCCTGCCTCAACAACGGCACCATCATCGCCAGAGCTGGCTGGGGCGTCGTCATCCGCAACGCGGAAGGCGTCACCATAGAAGCCGCTGGCCCATTGAACGACGGCCACCATCCGACCAACCAGCGGGCTGAACTGACTGCCGCCATCGAGGCCCTGAAGATCATCAAGAAGCCTGCAGTGGTCGACCTCTACACCGACAGCAAGTACGTAGTCCTCGGCATCAACGAATGGCTGCCAGGCTGGAAATCCAGGGGCTGGAGGAAGTCTGATAAGAAGCCCGTCGAGAATGACGACCTTTGGCAGGTCATCGATACCCTGCTCGGCCAGTTCAACGTCACCGCCCACTGGATCAAAGGTCACAGCGGCCACGTCGAGAATGAACGTGTCGACGCACTCGCCGCCAAGGCAGCAGAGTTCCAGAAGCCACACCGGAAGCGGATTTCGGCTGTAGAAATAACCGTGGTCTAACCCATTATCACGCCCCTGCAGAGCCCTCGCCAGAAGGTTCGCTCGGGCGTGTCTTCCCCCCTGCTGTTTTCTGGCCGACCTAACCAAGCGCGGCTTAGCGCTCCTGCAGGGGGACAAGCAATGAACCAGTAACCCACCATCGAGGAGCGCCTGGAGCACGCCAAGCAAGCCATGCGCGACGCCCTGTTCGTCCTGGACAAGAACATCGAGGACATGCGGGAGCATCGAGCACGCATCCGGGAAGCCCTGGTCGAGCTGAGCGAGGTGAAGGCATGAGCCAGGTACAGAAATTCAACTTCGGCCTGATGGACTTGCGCGTCATCGAGCAGGATGGCCAGCCGTGGTTCATCGCCGCCGACGTGTGTAAGGCCATTGGCTACAACATGAAGGCAGACGGCAGCGTCAACACTACGCAAGCCCTGAAGACTCTGTCCGCTGAAGAAGTATCCACTACTCCGATAAGGGGGGCGGTGCCGGGGCGCTTGGTCAAAGAATCCGGCCTCTACAAGCTGATCATGCGCTCCGACAAGCCCGAGGCCAAAGCCTTCCAGGACTGGGTTACTCGAGTGGTTCTGCCGGCCATCCGCAAGGACGGCGCCTACATCCTGGTCGAGGAGAAGGTAGCGACCGGCGAAATGGGCGAGGACGAGCTGATACCGAAAGCTATGGGTATCATGCAGCGCAAGCTGGAACTCCTACCCCAGGAGAAAGCCGCCCTCGAAGCAACCAATCAACGCCTCCTCCCGGCTGCTGAAGTCAGTCAGGCGGTCGGCCAACGCTCCCTTATCGGCGTCGTCGAGTTCGCCCGCAAGCTCGAAGGCGTCAACACCATGCAGGTTCAGAAAGACCTCATGGTCATGCAGCACCTGTTCAAGCAAAACGGGCACTGGGCCGTGCGGCACAAGTTCAAGGGCGTCCTGTTCGACGAGGTACTGGCACCCGATGGACGCTCGAAAATCGTCGTCCTGGAGAAGGGGCAGCAGCTCCTGGTCAACCTCTATCACGACGGACGCCTGACCATGAAGACCGGCTTCAAGCCCCTGGCACGTATCGACCTGGAGATACCCCACCCAAGGCTCACCAAAGAGAGCTACACAAGGTTGGAAAATTGACGGAACCATGAACCGCGCTGAAGCAGGGGCAGCGCTATCGCCGGATTGACGGGGCCTGCAGAGAAATCAACTAAAAGCAGTCACCAATACAAAGGACCCCGACGAACGGTAATCGTCAGCTAAGTACAAGATTCTAAAGGGAGATCAAAAAACAACCACATCTAGCGCACACGTTATCCACAGGCTGTTCTTCACCGTGGCGTTGCAGCGCCTATCCGGGCACATTATCTTGATGCTCACGGAACAGAACACCACAATATATTGTGTTCTACCCGTGCTGCAGACCTCATTGCGAGGTCGAGTGAAAGGAAGTCAGCGAGCAACTGCGCCTGAAGTTGTGGAGACGACAGCGCAGTTACCCGCCCCACCGGGAGCTCAGCAGTAGTTACACGAACCGGCCCTGACGGGGGGCCAATTAAGCAATTGCGACAGTTGTTCCGTCAACGCGCAGCTGCCGAATGGTTCCCCGAGCTGGCCGACTACCGCAATCGCCTATTTGAGGTAATACCATCATGGCGAAGAACGACAAAGATACATCGGCCAGCATCGCTACGTTGGCATCCGAAACACTCCGCGACCCCAATGCTTCTGCAATCGCAAAGAGTCTTGCCGGCTCCGCACTTGCGCAAGCGACCACTGGGAAAGAGACCGGAGCTGACATGGAGAGCAAAGCTTCGCAGGCACTCCGCAACCCACGCTCCAGTGACACCACCAAGGCCTTGGCTGGCTCGGTGGTTTCGCAGAGCAACAAAAAGCGCTGAGGAGACCATCATGGAACGTTACTACGTCAACCAGCGTCAGCAGGCAAATGGTGACCATGAGGTGCATAAGGCCACCTGCCAGTACCTCCCTGTTAATCGTACAGACCTTGGTTATCACGCCGGTTGCCAGACCGCTGTGGTTGCGGCTCGCCGCATGTACCCCACCGCCAATGGCTGCTACTACTGCTCTTACGTCTGTCACACCACCTGACGATAAGGGGGGCCAGGGAGCGGCCCCTGTTTAGGGTGCTTTCAGAGTTACCATTTCCACCACGGGCACCAGCACCTCCGGCCTGAAGTCTTTCCCGTAACGACCGAATGTTACCCCGCCTGTCTGATGCCCCAGTACACCGCCGACCAACGCTTCAGACACCCCCTTCTGCTTCAAGTGGTCTGCGAATGTATGCCGGAAGCTGTGGAAGTCTTTCTTCCCCTCAAAGCCCAGTTGCGCCCTGACCCGAGCGAACCACTTGGAGGGGGCAGCGCTGTAGCCATGCTTCTTGTGAAGGGTCAGCTCCGGAAATAGCCGCGCATCTCCATCCCCACGCTGCCTGGCGACATACTCCATGAACCCAAGGGCCTTCAGGCGAGAGTGAATCGGGACCAAACGCTCAGAGCCATCGTTCTTGAGCTTCTGGTCCGGTCGGCCCTTCCGTATGTGAAGACAGTCCACACCATTAACGACCACGATATCGTCCAGGTACAGCTGACACAGCTCATTCAGCCGTGCGCCCGTATAGAGCCCCAACAGGGGTAGCCAATACTGGTTCGGCTTCGGCCCATTTGCAGGCGCGTACCTGCTCCTGTCGAACAAGGCCTTCAGGTCGGCCTCAGTGAACGCCGAACGCTCCTGGTTCACCTTCCCCCTGCGCTTGATGCCAAGCCTGTAGAGCGGGTTCTTATCGCAGTACCCCTCCCGGATGGCATAGGCGAAGAACGTCGTCAGGTTCTTCACGTAGTTGTTGAACGTGGTCTGACTGATGGTGGTCTTGGCCTCGGCAATGGCCTGCTCCAGGGACGTGACGGAGAGCTGGTGTATCCGGGGCGGCAGCTTCAGCGCTGTCTCCCGGAACTGCTGTGTCTCCTTGCGGGTAATGAGGTTTATCGGATGGTCTCCGATGACGCGGACGAACAGGGAAGCCATTGCCCGCTTGTCGTCGAGGGTCTTGGTAGAGACACCTTCCCGAGCTTGCTGGCGCAGGTACTCGTCGACGACCTTGGAGAACAACGGGGCCAGCGGCGGCTCGTCACGAATGGGGACCGTGCTGACCTTCTGCGGCCCCCTGCTCGGCTGCTCCCGAGGAGTAGCTATCACGGCCTCGAAGGTACTAACCAACTGCTGCTGGCGCAGCCAGGAGGCCCAGCTAGCAACGCGCTTCCCACCCGCCTCCCAGGCGCCCCTCAGGAGGTCCAACGATGGCCGACGCCCCTGGAATGCCTCTGTGAACAGTCGCTGGGCCTGCAGCAGAAGCTCACGCCCACGGATCAACGCCTCCCTACGGCAGCGCGTCTGGAGCGACCTGCGTATCTCCCGCTGGGGGAACAAAGGGCGAATGACTTCAGGCACCACGATACGGAAGTAGAAGACCGAATGGCGCGACATGAGAAGGTAAGAGGGGACAGTAGACACGGATGTATCACTCCTTGTACCACTGCGTGGACTGGAGTGAAAACCCGTTCAGAATCAATGACTTAGGTCACTGGAGGTGGACCCTACCAGCCACACCCCGGCACTCGATGTCACCGCTGCGGCTGCTCCCTTCCGGGCCTGACCGGGTTCACGGCTGATCAATGCGAGGGGACCGGCAGGGCCACCATAACGCTGCCCGTCATTGCGACGGGCCGCGCCATTGTAACGACTAAACGCAAACTTACAACTGCTTCAAACACTTAGATACGCCGACCGCTCACCTCAAACCCGGAACCGGCCCACCAGCTGGGCCAGACCATTGGACAGCTCGGACAGGTGCTGGCTGGCCCGCGTGCTCTGCTCGGAGGTCTGCGCCGCTTCGTTGGAGAGGTCGCGGATGTCGCTGATGTTGCGTGCGATCTCTTCGGTAACGCTGCTCTGCTGCTCGCAGGCCGTGGCGATCTGCGCAGCCATATCGTTGATACGCTGCACCGAATCACCGGTCACGCTCAGCGCCTGATCGACGCCGGCTGCCTGCTCCACGCTCTGTCGCGCGCGGGCGCTCCCGGAGTGGGTAGCCTTGACGGCATTCTGCACACCGGTCTGCAAACGCTCGATCATCTGCTGGATGTCCTTGGTCGACTCCTGGGTGCGCGCAGCCAGTGCCCGCACCTCATCGGCGACTACGGCGAAACCGCGCCCCTGCTCCCCTGCCCGCGCAGCCTCGATGGCAGCATTGAGCGCCAGCAGGTTGGTCTGCTCGGCGATGCCCTTGATCACCGCCAGCACGGCGCCAATATTGGCGGTTTCCTGCTCCAGGGTTTGTATGGTGTCGGAGGCGCTTTCCACCTCCTGAGCCAATTGTCGAATCGAGTTGATGGTCACGCCGACGACCTGCGCGCCTTCACGTGACTGCACTTCGGCATGCCGTGCGGCATCGGCGGCATTCTGTGCGTTGCGCGCGACTTCATGCACCGCCACGCTCATCTCGGTCGCAGCGGTGCTGACCTGATCCACCGCGGCATGTTCGCTGCTGATCAGCCGGTCGTTGGCCGCCGCCATTCCCGCCAGGCTCTTGGCCGAATCAGCCACTTCGCCGGTTACCCGTCCGACCTCCCTGATCAAAGGCTGCAGCTTGTCGAGGAAGCGGTTGAAAGCGTGGCTGAGCTTGCCCAGTTCGTCCCGGGACAGCACATCCAGGCGGACCCGCAGATCACCATCGCCGTCCGCGATCTGCTCGATGCGGTGGAGCAGGCTGTGCAAGGGACGGGTTACCAGAAGTGGAAAACCGACCACCAGTACCACGCAGACCAGCAAGCCGATGGCGATTATCAGCCCCTGCTGCCAGGCCAACGCCTCGCCGTGCGCAATGGCTTTGGTACCGACCGCATTGGCAGCACTGTCTTCCAGCTCACCCAGTTTATCGATAGCGGTACGCGCTTGTTCGAAATGCACTTCGCTGTCAGCGAAACTCAGCCTACTGGCTGCGTTCGGATCGCTGTCGGCCATTTCCAGTACGCGCAGCGAAGTCGCTTTCCAGCGCTCATAACCTTGATCGAATTCCGCCACCAGCGCCAACGCTTCACGACTCGGCTGCATTGCGGCGAATTCATGCACCCGGTCGTAGGCTTGCTGCAGATTCTCCGCATGGGAGGCACGAAGCTCCGCCGCATGCGCCTCGGAGTCTTCGTCGAGCAAACTGCGCTCGGCAATGAAGGCCTGATAAAGATCGCGGTCTGCGTTGAGCAGCAGACTGATTGCCGGTAAATGACGATTGGTCAACGTGGTGCTGGACTCAGCAACCTGAGCGATACCCCGCATCCCCAGTGTCCCCATGCTCACCAGCAACACGGCCAGCAATAGGATGGGCAGCGCGATTTTCCAACGAAACCCTAGATCAGCGAATGTGCGCAGCATAATGGCACTCCAGCATTGGGCAGATTCCTGTAGCTTAGCCGAGCCGCGCCGAGTCGCCGTCGGCGTGAGCAACAACAGCGACAATTGCCTCCATCAATAATGCCCTCGCCCGGGTATGACTAACGCCGTGTGATCCGATGCCGCCCACGGTACCCGGGGCCACGCCGGCCGCTGCGTTTTTTTGGTCGCGCACCGGAACCACGCCGAGCGATGCGACACTAAGCCCTATCGGAAGTGCCTGCTACGGCGCTGCCGAGCCGTATCTTTTGTGCTAGCGTTCCCACGTTTTCGGCTGTGCGGCCCCGCCTGTCGCGCCGAACCTCTTACCTGCAAACGGAGTTACATCATGGCAATCACCAAAGACCAACTGATCAGCGACCTGGCCGAGGCCGTATCCCTGCCGAAAGCCACGGTCCGCACCCTGATCGATCAGCTGGGCGAAATTGTCGGCGACGCGCTGGAAAACGATGGTGAGATCACCCTGCCGGGCATCGGCAAGCTGAAAGTGAGCGAGCGCCCGGCCCGCACCGGCCGCAACCCGCAGACTGGCAAGAGCATCGAAATCGCGGCCAAGAAAGTGGTCAAGTTGGTGCCGGCCAAGGCCCTGAGCGACGCGCTGAACTGAGTGTTCGCCGGCCCGGAGCGCAATGCCCGGGCCGGCTCTGCGGGCTACTCCACTACCTGCAGTTCGGTAACGATGTAACGGTTACCCTCCTGGCGCGCCTGGAAGCGCACCTTCTCTCCCGCCGAAACCCCTTCCAGCAGTTCCGCTTTCTCAACCTCGAAGACCATGGTCATCGGCGGCATGCCGATACTGGCGATGGGGCCGTGACGCAGAGTGATCTTCTGCGCGGCGGCGTCCACCTTGCGTATCTCGCCCTGACTCAGCGGCGCGGGATCGGCAGCCTGCAGCGGCAGGCTGAACAGGGCGGCCAGCGCCGCGATCAGCAATGGCTTCTTCATGCGTGTTTCCTCTCGTAGGTCAGTCGGCCAGCACCTGGATGGTGCCAACCATGCCAGCCTGGTAGTGGCCGGCGATCAGGCAGGCGAAATCGAATTCGCCGGCGCGGTTGAAGGTCCAGATCATCTCGCCGCTCTGCCCCGGCGCAACGTGGGCCATGTAGGGCTCGTCGTGCTCCATACCGGGAAAACGCAGCATCGCCTCGGCATGTTCATCCAGAGTTTCGCGGGTACCGATGACGAACTCGTGGAGGATCTTGCCGTCGTTGTAATGGACGAAACGAATGGTCTCGCCCTGTGTGACCTGCAGCCGATCCGGGGTGAAGCGCATCCGGTCGGTCATGCGGATCTCGATGGTGCGGTCGACCTCACCGGCATCGCCGGCAATGCCCCAGAGCTTCTGCTCCCTGATCGTTGCGGCGGCGTGATGTTCCTTGTGCGCCTCGCTGTGGGCCAGCGCTGCCGGGCTGCCGAGCAGCCCGATCAGGATCAGAATTAGTAGCTGTGCTGTTTTCATCGGTGAGGCCTCGCTTGTTGTGGGGATCGGGCCGCGTGGCAGCCCGCCCCGTCAATGCCCGGCATGACCGCCGGGCTTGCGTACCTGCACTTCCACCGGCGCCTCGAGCGGTTGCTTGAGTGGCATCGACTGGCCGCCGCCATCATGCGAGCGGCTCGGGTTGGCCAGTGCTCCCTTCCACTCATAGGCCACGGTGCCGGCCGGATGCTTGAACCAGCCCGGGTCGAGGTAGTCGCCGGCGGCCTGCTCCTTGCGCACCTTGAGCATGGTGAACATGCCGCCCATCTCCACCGAGCCGAACGGGCCGTCGCCGGTCATCATCGGCACGGTGTTGTCCGGCAGCGGCATCTGCATCTCTGCCATGTCGGCCATGCCGCGCTCGCCCATCACCATGTAGTCCGGCACCAGATTGGCGATCTTGCGGGTCATGTCGCGGTGATCGACGCCGACCAGAGTCGACACGTCGTGGCCCATGGCGTTCATGGTGTGGTGGCTCTTGTGGCAGTGCAGCGCCCAATCGCCCTCCTCGTCGGCGATGAACTCGAGCTGGCGCATCTGCCCCACCGCCACATCGGCGGTCACCTCCGGCCAGCGCGAGCCGACCGGGGTCGGCCCGCCGTCGGTGCCGGTGACCTCGAACTCGTGACCGTGCAGGTGGATCGGGTGGTTGGTCATGGTCAGGTTGCCGACGCGCAGGCGCACGCGCTCGCCCTGGCGCGCCACCAGCGGGTCGATGCCGGGGAACACGCGGCTGTTGAAGGTCCACAGGTTGAAATCGAGCATCTGCATGATCTTCGGCGTGTAGGCGCCCGGCTCGATGTCGTAGGCGCTGAGTAGAAAGCAGTAGTCGCGGTCCACCTCGCTGAACAGCGGATGATGCTCCTTGGGGTGAGTGACCCAGAACCCCATCATGCCCATGGCCATCTGCACCATCTCGTCGGCGTGCGGGTGGTACATGAAGGTGCCGGGGCGACGGGCGACGAACTCGTAGACGAAGGTCTTGCCCACCGGAATCGCCGGCTGGGTCAGGCCCGCCACGCCGTCCATGCCGTTGGGCAGACGCTGGCCGTGCCAGTGGATGCTGGTGTGCTCGGGCAGCTTGTTGGTGACGAAGATGCGCACCCGGTCGCCCTCCACCACCTCGATGGTCGGCCCCGGCGACTGGCCGTTGTAGCCCCACAGGTGGGCCTTGTAGCCGGGCGCCAGCTCGCGCACCACCGGCTCGGCGACCAGGTGGAACTCCTTGACGCCGTTGTTCATCCGCCACGGCAGGGTCCAGCCGTTGAGGGTGACCACCGGGTTGTAGGGCCGCCCGCTGTTCGGCTGCAACGGCGGTTGGGTGTCGGCGCTGGCCTGCAGCACCGGTTCGGGCAGGGCCGCCATGGCCACCCGGCTGACCGCCGAAGTGGCCACCGCAGCGCCGATGGCGCCGGCTCCGAGAAAGAAATCGCGTCGTGAAACCATCTGGGAAATTCCTTGTTCAATGGCCGGCGGCGGCGGCGGCGGCCGGCCCGGCAGCAGCGGCAGGCGCCGCGCCGAGCGAGGGATTGGGGGCGCCCAACAGGGCCATGTCGAGGTCGGCGCGCGCCAGCCAGAAGTCGCGTTGCGCCTGCAGGTAGCCATCCACCGCCTGCATCTGCCGGCGCGCATCGGCGAGCAGGTCGAAGGTGCTGATGAACATGCCGTTGTAGCGCAGCAGGTTTTCCTCGGCGATGCGCTGGCGCAGCGGCAGTACCTCGGTGCGGTAGTGCTGCGCCAGTTCGAAGGCGTTGCGGTAGGCGTGGTAGGCCTCGCGCACCTGCGAGCGGGCGTCGATCGCCGTCTCGGCGGCGCGGTTGAGCGCCTGGCGATACTGCGCCTCGGCCCGCGCCACCTTGGCCCCGTTCCAGTCGAACAGCGGCAGCTCGACGCTGATCTCGTAGCCTCGCTGGGTCGGCTCCTCGTTGGAACGGTTGTTGACCACGCCCAGCTCCAGCACGTTGATGAAACGCGTGGTGCGGGTCAGGCCGAGGTTCTGCGCCAGGCGCTCTGCATCCAGGCGCACGGCCTGGATGTCCTGGCGCTGGTTCATGGCCAGGCGCTCCACGTCCGGCAACTCGTCCGCGGTTTTCGGCAGCGCCGGCAGGCGTTCGGGCAGGCGGTAGTCGAGCTGCTCGCCCCACAGGCCGAGCAGACGGGTCAGCTGCTCGCGGCTGCGTACTCGCGCCTGTTCGGCCTGGATCAGACCGATGCCGGCCTCGGCGTAGAAGTTCTGCTGCTCGGCCTGCTGCAGCTTGCTGAAGTTGCCCACCGCGACCATGCGCCGGGCCAGCTCGGCGCCGGCTTCGGCGGCGTCCAGCACCTGCCGCGCGTAGACCAGGCTCTCCTCGGCGGCGACCGCCTGGTACCAGGCCTTGCGCGTCTCGCTGGCCAGGTCGAACACCGCCAGGCTGGTCTGCCGCTGCAACTGCTCGAAGCGCCGACCTTCCAGGCGCGAGGTCAGCGGCAGGGCGATCAGCCGCGCCAGATTCAGGTGCAGGCCGCGCTCGTATTCGACCTCGCTGCCCTTTTCCAGACGGCCATAGGAGAAGCCGGGATTGGGCAGGCGCCCGGCCTGCACGCGATCGGCCTCGCCGATGCCCAGCTCGTCGAAGGATGCCTGCAGACCTCGGTTGTTGAGCAGCGCCAGCTGCACTGCGGCGTCCAGACTCAGGGGTTCGGCCAGCAGCTCGGCGACGCGCGCCTCGATCTGCCCACGGCCGGCCTCGTCGCGCGCCCACAGCAGTTGCTTGTCCAGCTGGCGCTCGGCGCTTTGCTGCACCGGGTCGAAGCCGCCGTCCTGGCTGAAGCCGGCGCAGCCGGCCAGCAGCAGCGCGGTGCAGAGCAGTACGGCGGGTTTAATGGTGGTCATGGCCACCTCCCTCAACGGGCTCGGCGCCCTGCTCGGCCGGCTGCTCCCAGCCTTCCATGCTGTAGGTGCGCCAGCCGCCGATACGGCCGACCTGATCGTTGGCTGCTCGCCAGTCCTGCAACGGCTCGTCGGCCTGGGCGCGGTAGTCGTGCAAAGGGGAACGGTAATCCTGCGCCGGCACGGCGGCGTTGGCGTCCAGCGGATCGGGCTGGCCTGCCATCAGGATGCCGGGCAGCGCCAGGGCAGTGATGCCCAGCAGCCTTCCGGCAAGGGAATGCAAAGTCATGATGTGTTCTCGTACGGCGGCCAGGCGGCCGCGTGAGCTACAGGCGCCGCAGGACGGCGCTACCTAAGGGGCTCAGGCGAGAGAAAGACGCGGGGGGCGTTCGGGCGTGTCGGCCACACCGACGATAAGGCGGTCGGGCCAGGCTGTAGCCGGCTCGACGTTTTGCAGCGCAGAGTCGTTCAGAAACGGCTGGCTGGGCGCTGCGACACCGACGCAGAAAGCGCACAGGGTGCAGAGGCTACCATCGGCAGGAGCATCGCTGCTGGCCAGCGGGGCGGCGTCCTGATGCGCGCCATGTGCGCTGTCGGCCGCCATGTCGTGGTGCATGCCGTGCTCGCCCTGCTGAGTCGAGCTCATCTGCAGAGCGCCGCTGCGATGCACCTGCTCGCACAACTGCATGCCGAGCGCCGCCATGGCCTGTGCCGGCAGGGCGAGCATCAGCATCCAGATCAGGGCGGTACGCAGGGATTTGCGCATAGGGGTCGCGAGGCCAGGGTCAGAGGGCGATGGGGCGGATTATCCGCGCGCTGGCCGCTTTGTCCAGCGCTAGCAGGCCCTTGAATAACGTAAGCGAGGCAGGCAAGACAAGGCAAAAACGGCCGAAAAAGCGCAGTTTACGCGTTGTAAATGAGCATTTTGACTGGGCTCGCACGCGAGGCCGTTTTTAACGCAGTATTGCCAACGCAGGTAGTTTTTCAACGGCCTGCTAGAGCGTCAGGTGACCGGCATACAGGCCATAGCCTGCCAGCACGGCTGTCAGCAATACGGCGGCGAAGATCGGCCATTCGTAGCGGGCGAACAGTACCTGCCCCTGCTCGCGCTTGGCCTGGCGAAACAGCAGCGCTCCCGGCGCGTAGAGCAGCGCCGACAGCAGCAGGTACTTGACCCCGCCGGCATACAACAGCCAGATCGCGTAGCCCACCGCAAGCAGGCCGATGGCCAGATCCTTGCGGCGCAGCCCGGCCTGGCCTTCGTAGGTTTCGCCGCGCAGCGCCAGCAACAGCGCATAGACCGCCGACCACAGGTAGGGCACCAGAATCATCGACGATGCCAGGTAGATCAGCGACAGGTAGGTGCCCTGGGAAAACAGGGTGATCAGCAGAAACAGCTGGATCATGCCGTTGGTCAGCCACAGCGCGTTGACCGGCACCTGATTGGCATTCTCGCGGTGCAGGAAGGCCGGCATGGTGCCGTCCTTGGCAGAGACGAAGAGGATTTCAGCGCACAGCAGCGCCCAGGACAGCAATGCGCCAAGCAGCGAAATCGCCAGGCCGATGCTGATGAAAACCGCGCCCCAGCGCCCCACCACGTGCTCCAGCACCCCGGCCATGGACGGGTTCTGCAGCGCCGCCAGCTCGGGCTGGCTCATCACCCCCAGCGACAGCAGGTTAACCAGCATCAGCAGCGCCAGCACGCCGAGAAAACCGATCACAGTGGCCTTGCCCACATCGCGTCGGCGCTCGGCGCGCGACGAGTACACGCTCGCCCCTTCGATACCGATGAACACGAACACGGTGACCAGCATCATGTTGCGCACCTGCTCCAGCACGCCACCGAATTGCGGGTTGCTGCGCCCCCAGATGTCACGGGTGAATATGTCGCGGTCGAAGGCCAGGCCGACAATAACGATGAACACCAGGATCGGCACCAGCTTGGCCACTGTGGTGATCAGGTTGATCAGCGCCGCCTCCTTGATGCCGCGCAGCACCAGGGCGTGTACGCACCACAGCAACACCGAGGCACAGGTGATGGCCAGCGGCGTGTTGCCCTGGCCGAAGGCCGGGAAGAAGTAACCCAGAGTCGAGAACAGCAGGACGAAGTAGCCGACGTTGCCCAGCCAGGCGCTGATCCAGTAGCCCCAGGCCGAGGAAAACCCCATGTAATCGCCCAGCCCTGCCTTGGCGTAGACGTACACCCCGCCGTCGAGCTGCGGTTTGCGGTTGGCCAGGCTCTGAAACACGAAGGCCAAAGCCAGCATGCCTACTGCGGTAATGCCCCAGCCGATCAGCACGGCGCCGACATCGGCCCGCGCGGCAATGTTCTGAGGCAGCGAGAAGATTCCGCCGCCGACCATCGAGCCCACCACCAGCGCGGTCAGCGCCCCCAGGCCCAGCTTGCGATTCCCATCCGACATGGCGGCTCCTTCGTGCGGTTACCGCCAAACTCTAGCCGAGGCTGGCTCAGCTGCCAGCCGCCCGGGCGGCTCAGCCCAGCATGGTCACATGACGTGGATGGCTGGCGACGCGTTCGACCCAGGCGCGCACAGCCGGGAAGGCGTCGAGGCTGAAGCCGCCCTCACCCGCCACATGGGTGTAGGCATACAGGGCGATATCGGCGATGGAGTAATGCTCGCCGACCAGGTAGGGCGTACGCTCGAGCTGTTTCTCCATCACTTTGAGGGCCTTGTAGCCGAGCTTCAGACAGCGCGCGTGTTCCTCGCGGCGCTCCTCGGGCATGCCCTGGTAGAGCTGAATGAAACGCGCGACTGCAACGTAGGGCTCGTGGCTGTACTGCTCGAAGAACTGCCATTGCAGCACCTGGGTGCGCAGGCGTGGCTCGCTGGGCAGGAACTCACTGCCATCGGCCAGGTAATTGAGGATGGCATTGGACTCCCACAGGCAGGTGCCGTCGTCCAGCTCCAGCACCGGAATCTTGCCGTTGGGGTTCTTGGCCAGGAAGGCTTCGCTCTGCGTCTCGCCCTTGAGAATATCGATCGGCACCCACTCGTAGGGTTTGCCGAGCAGATGCAGCATCAGCTTGACTTTGTAGCAGTTGCCCGAACGGTAATCGCCGTAGACCTTGAACATCGCATTGCCCTCCCTATCAAAACGTCGCGGCAAGCTCGCCGCCAATCACCCCTGCCTTGGTAGGAGCGGCTGGGCAGCATTTCGCTTCAGCCGCGAATCGCGGATAAATCCGCTCCTACAGGGGAACATCCAATCACGCACTCTGCGCATCGCGAATCACCGCCGCCAGCCGGCGCAGCCCCTCGCCCAGACGCTCCGGCGCCACATGGCTGAAGTTCAGTCGCAGGTGACCGGGGTTGGCATCCGGATCGATGAAGAACGGCTCGCCCGGCATGAAGGCGACGTTCTGCCCCAGTGCCGCATCGAGCAGCGTGCGGGTATCCAGCGGCTGCTTCAGGGTCAGCCAGAAGAACAGACCGCCCTGCGGGATTTCCCACGTGGCCAGATCGCCGAAGTGTTCCTGCAGCGCGGCCTGCATGGCGTCGCGACGAATGCGGTAGAAATCACGCAGCTCGGCCAGATGCACCCGGTACTGCTCGCTGCCCAGCCACTGCAGCGCCTGCCACTGACCGATGCGGTTGGTGTGCAGGTCGGCCGACTGCTTCAGACGCAGCAGATGCGGGTAAAGGTCCTTGGTGGCGATCAGGTAGCCGACGCGCAGGCCCGGCAGCAGGGTCTTGGATACGGTGCCGGTGTAGATCCAGCTGGCCTTCTTCAGGCGGCTGACGATGGGCGTGGCGCTGCCTTCATCGAACACCAGCTCGCGGTACGGCTCGTCCTCGATCAGGGTCACGCCGAACTCGTCGAGCAGCGCCGCTACCGCTTCGCGCTTGGCTTCGCTGTAACGGGTGCCGGACGGGTTCTGGAAGGTCGGGATCAGGTAGGCGAAAGCCGGCTTGTGGTTTTCCAGACGCTGGCGCAGCACCGCCAGCTCGGGGCCGTCGGCTTCCTGCGGCACGCTGATGCAATCGGCACCGAACAGCTGGAAGGCCTGCAGTGCGGCCAGGTAGGTCGGCGCTTCGAGCAACACTTCGGTGCCCGGATCGATGAACAACTTCGAGGCCAGATCCAGCGTCTGCTGCGAGCCGCTGACGATCAGCACCTGGCTGGCCTCACAGGGTACGCCCAATGCACGCGCCTCGGCAGCGATGGCTTCGCGCAGCGCCGGCTCGCCCTCGCTCATGCCGTATTGGCCCATACTCGCCGGCATCTCGGTCCAGTCCACCTTGGGCAACATCGGCTCGGCCGGCAGACCACCGGCGAACGACATCACCTCCGGACGCTGCGCCGCGGCAAGGATTTCACGAATCAGAGAGCTTTTCAGGCGGGCGATGCGTTCGGAGAAGGCCATTGGATGTCCTGGGGTGCAAAAGTCATTGGAATTAAGTCAAACTGCTTGACCGAAACTACGCCCGCAGCCCGAGATACGTCAATATGTCTGACCTAAAAAATTTCCCCGAGAAGTTTTTAACGTCGCCCCTCGAGGGCGCACAGGGCGGCCGTCAAGGCCTGCAGGTCATCAAGAATGCCGCTACTCAGCAAGCCGCCATGGAAGCCTTCTTCTTCGGCTACCAGGCCTTCACCGCCAAGCCCGACGAAATGCTGGCCAAGCGCGGCCTGTCACGCGTGCATCACCGCATACTATTTTTCATCGCCAAGTATCCGGGCCTGAACATGACCGAGCTGCTGGGTTATCTGGGTGTGAGCAAACAGGCGCTGAACATGCCGCTGCGCCAGCTGATCGAGATGAACCTGGTGCAAAGCGAAGCCGCCGCTGACGACAAGCGCAAACGCCTGCTCGGCTTCACGCCAGAAGGCGCCAAGCTGGAACAGGCCCTGCGCCGTGAGCAGGCGCGCCTACTGCAGCGCGTGTTCGCCGAAATGAGCGAAGATGCGGTGCGCGGCTGGCTGGAGGTCAATCACGCCCTGGCACGCAGCCGCCAGGAACGCACCTGAGCCCTTCCACTCCCCGACTCAACCTGCCTCTTTCGTTGGCCCGCACCACCGGTCACGCCAGCAATTGCGTGATTGCACCCTGACACGACCTCTGCAATCATATGCGAATCATTATCACCTTAACTTAGATATCGCGAGGTGCGCGTGTCGGTTCAGGATTCCAGCGATCAGCAGCTGGTCGGTCTGCTTTATCGCGACCACCGTGACTGGCTGTTCGGCTGGCTGCGCAGAAGCCTGAACTGTGCGCAGCGCGCCGAAGACCTGAGCCAGGACACTTTCGTACGCCTGCTCGGTCGTGCTGATCTGCACAGCCCGCGCGAGCCCAGGGCGCTGCTGACCACCATCGCCAAGGGCCTGCTGGTCGACCAGTTCCGCCGCAGCGCGTTGGAACGCGCCTATCTGGAAGAACTCGCGCAAGCTCCCGAAGCCGTGCAGCCGAGCCCGGAGGAACAGACACTGGCGCTGGAACAGTTGGCCGAAATCGACCGCCTCCTCGGCCAACTGTCGAGCAAGGCACGCGCGGCCTTCTTCTATAACCGGCTGGATGGTCTGGGCCATGCCGAGATCGCTGAACGCCTTGGCGTGTCGCCATCCCGCGTGCGTCAGTACCTCGCCCAGGCTCTGCGCCAGTGCTATGTCGCGCTGTACGGAGCGCCGCGATGAGCCAGGTCTCGGCGCGCGTGCTCGATGAAGCCATCGCCTGGCAACTGTGCCTCGACTCCGGCGAAGCCAGCGAACAGCAGCGCAACGATTTCGCCGACTGGTTGGCTGCTCACCCGGAGCATGGCCTGGTCTGGCGGCGTCTTGGCGGGATCGACCAGCAACTCTACGCGGCCAGCGCCCCCATAGCACGACGCGCACTGCTGCAAGGCAATGTCAGCCGTCGACGCAGCCTGCGCCGGCTTGGCGGTGGTGCTCTCGGCCTGCTGCTGGCCACCGGCGTGACGCTGCTGGCTCAGCAACGCCCGCTGGGTGATTATTTCGCCGACTACCATACGGCCAGCGGCGAGCAGCGCGACCTGTTGCTCACCGACCGCAGCCAGATTCGCCTCAACAGCCGCAGTGCACTGGATATCGAGTTCGACGACAACGAACGACGCCTGCATCTGCGCAGCGGCGAGATTCTGATTCAGACGGCCAATGGCGATGCCCGACCGTTCATCGTCGAGACGGATCAGGGGCGTTTGCGGGCGCTGGGCACGCGCTTTCTGGTGCGGCGCGACGGCGCCGCGACCGAGTTGATCGTGTTGCAGTCGGCGGTCGCAGCCAGGCCGCTGGCCGGCTCGCAGGAGCGCATCATTCACAGCGGTGAACAGGTGCGCATGGACAGCCAGCACCTCAGCGCCAGCAGCCCCGCGCCGGTCGGCGCCGACGCCTGGAGCCGCGGCATGCTGGTGGCGGACAACCTGCCGCTGCAACACCTGATCGACCAGCTTGGGGAATACCACAGCGGCTTTCTGAGCCTCGATCCCAGTCTGGCCGGGCTGCGCATCAGCGGCAGTTTCCCCCTGCATGACAGTGACAAGGCGCTGGCAGCGCTGGCATTGAGCCTGCCAGTACGGGCCGAGCGGCTGGGGCCCTGGTGGACCCGCGTGGTGCCGGCGGAAAAATAATTTTCCCCGCCCCTGTCACTTTTTCTTTCTGCTTCGGCAGAAGGGCATTGAGATACATTAACTCTTAGGAGAGGTTCGCAATGTCCTTCCGCCCTGCCCCGTTCCGCCATACGCTGCTGGCCCTGACCATCGCCTTAGCCGGCCATGCCGGGCTGACTCATGCCGAGCCCTATCAGTTGCCGGCCGGTCCCTTGGCCACCACGCTCAACCAGATCGCCAGCCAGGCCGGCGTAACACTGAGCATCGATCCCACGCTGACCGAGGGCAAAAGCTCGGCACCGGTCACGGGTGACTACGAGGCCATCGAAGCGCTCAATCAGGCGCTGCGTGGCACCGGCCTGCAGCTGCAAGGCAGCGGCGGCGCCTACAGCCTGGTCCCGGCAGCGGAAGCTGCCGTAGCACTGCCGGACGTGACCGTCACCGCCAGCGAGCAGGCCGCCGAAACGGCTTTGGGCCCGACCCGCGGCTACCTGGCCAACCGCACCGCGACCGGCACTAAAACCGACACACCGCTGCTGGAAACGCCGCGCTCGATCTCCGTCGCCACCCGCGAACAGATGCAGGACCGCAAGGTGCAGAACCTCGATGACGCCGTGCGCTACATGCCGGGGGTGATCGCCAGCAGCTACGGCAGCGACAGCCGCGCCGACTGGATGAAGATCCGCGGCTTCGAGCCGATCCAGATGCTCGACGGCCTGCCGCTGCCCAAGGGCAGCTATACCATGGCCAAACTGGAAACCTGGAACCTGGAGCGTGTCGCCGTGCTGCGCGGCCCCGCCTCGGCTGTGTATGGCCAGACGCCGCCCGGTGGCCTGGTGGATGCCGTCAGCCGCCGCCCGCAGGCTGAAAGCAGCCATGAAGTACAGGTCCAGGTCGGTAACTACAACCACAAGCAGATCAGCTTCGACAGCACTGGCAAGATCGATGATGAAGGCCAGTTTCTCTACCGTTTCAGCGGCACCGGCCGTGACAGCGGCACCACCGTCGAACATATCGACGATCAGCGTTTCAATCTCGCGCCAAGCCTTACCTGGAATATCGCCGACGACACCAGGCTGACCTTCCTCGGCCAGTTCAACCGTGACGATACCGGCGGCACCAGCCAGTTCCTGCCGCTGCAGGGCACCAAGCTGGGCACGCCGGCCGGCAAGGTCGACTACCACAAGAACCTTGGCGACCCTGACTGGGAGTTCTACGACAAGACCTTCTATGCACTGGGCTATGCCTTCGAGCACCGTATCAACGATATCTGGCAGTTCAATCAGAACCTGCGCTACAGCAAACTCGAACTGGATAACCAGATCATCACGGCTGGGGGTTCAGCATTCTCGGTAGCTCCCGACGGCAGAGTTGATCGTGGCGCCAATATCTATGACGAGAACATCAGGCACTTCGCCGTGGACAACAACTTCCAGGCGGACTTCAACACTGGCGCAATAGGCCACACCCTGCTGCTTGGCCTCGACTACCTAAAAGTGAATACGGACTACCGCTGGCAGTTCGGCAACGCCTACCTCTATGACGACAACTTCAACGTCATTGGGATCAACGTTCCTCCGAGTAACATTAACAATCCAAGCTATGGCCAGGATTTTAGTGGCGTTACCTATGGCGATCTACAGAACTACAACCAGAAGCGCAGAAACACCGGCCTCTATCTGCAGGACCAGATGGCACTCGACGCCTGGCGCCTGACCCTGGGCGGTCGCTGGGATCGGCTGGATACCGACTCGGTCTTCTATAACGCCAACAATGCCAGGGACAGTCGCCGCGATAGCCAATTCAGCGGCAACGCCGCGCTGAGCTACGTGTTCGACTCAGGTTTCACACCTTACGTGTCCTATGCCGAGTCCTTTCAGGCCGAAGCTGGCGGCAACAGCGGTGCGGCGTTCAAACCCAGCACCGGCAAGCAGTACGAACTGGGCATCAAGTATCAACCGCCGGGCAGCGACATGCTGTTCACCGCCGCCGTCTATGACCTGACGCGGCAGAACATCGTGACCACCAACATCGCCGGGGCCACCGAGCCAGTCAGCGAGGTGGAAGTCCGCGGCCTGGAGCTGGAAGCCACCGGCAACGTCACCGAGAACCTCAGCCTGACCGCCTCCTACAGCTACACCAACAGCAAGATGACCGAGGTTGGCGATCCGCGCGACAAGAACCGCGCCCTGCCGCTGATCCCCGAGCATCAGGCGTCGATCTGGGCCGACTACGACTGGAACCAGGGTGTGCTGGCGGGCTTCGGCGTCGGTTTCGGCGCCCGCTTTGTCGGCTCCACCGATAATATTGCCGTCGGCAACATGGGTTTCGTACGTGACGCCTCCGACGGCCACAGCAGCGCTTACACCGTCTACGACGCTGCGGTGCGCTACGACCTCGGTCAGCTCGATGCCAGCCTGCGTGGGGCCAGCGTGTCGCTCAACGCCAACAACCTGTTCGACAAGGAATACCTGGCCACCTGCGACGGTTTCTACTGCTATGCCGGCGACCCTCGCCGCGTGACGGCGAGCCTCGACTACAAATGGTAAGACGCTGAAAAACCAGAGCCGCCCATGGGCGGCTCTCGTCACTTCGGGCCCAGGTGATCGGCCGCCTGCAACTCGGCAGCCCCTCTGAAGAACACCAGCATCAGCGCCACCCCGGCGCCGAGCAACGGCAGCAGCGCCAGCAGCATCAACAGCACGGTGGCCAACATCAGCCCACCGACGATATCGAGCCAGGCCATCACCTTCAGTGGCGGATAAGGGTATTGCAGCTTGAGCAGCCGGATGCCCAGCCAGGTGGTGCCTATCCCTGTCAGGCAAAGCAGCGTCATATAGCTCAAAGTCTGCCAGTCGAGCCCAGTAAACAGCTGCTCGCCGAACAGTAAATCGACCAGCTCCAGCAACAGAGAACCTGCCAGCACAGCCCATACCGGTGCGCCCAGGTTTCGTGCAGCAAAGCGGGCTTCGGCAAAGGCCTTGAAGCGCAGCAGCAGGTAGCAGCCAAGCAGTACCAGCACCAGACCCAGCCAGTCGGTGTAGGTAAACAGCAGCTCGGCCTCATGCGCTTCCAGCAGCGCGCCGGCGGACGTCAGCCCGACCACCAGCGCATTGCCCAGCACCGAGACCAGCGCCAGCCAGCCCAGTACACGCAACTGCCTGGCATGCCAACCCGGCAATGCCCGAGCATCGGAGCCGTCGAGCAATTCCACCTCAGGGGTACTGTAAGGATTGTCCGGTTGCATGGCCTTTATCCCTGTTCGGCAAAAATCCGAGGCTAACCACCCAGGCAGCGCTTGGCCAGACTGTACGGCCCAACCCAGCCATGGCTGTACCGCGACGCCGCTGCGGTGGCGCAATAGGCTTTGCCAGTCCCGGGAGAACGACCATGTCCACCGAACTGCTGCTCGCCTTCATCGCCTTCGCCTTCGTCACCTCGGTGACGCCTGGCCCCAACAACATGATGCTGCTCGCCTCCGGCGTGAACTTTGGCGTGCGCCGCAGCATTCCGCACATGCTCGGCATCAGCCTGGGTTTCATGCTGCTGGTGGCCGCCGTAGGGCTGGGCCTTGGCCAGGTGTTCCAGCGCCTGCCGGTGCTGCACGATGTGCTGCGCTATGTCGGCGCTGCGTATCTGCTCTACCTGGCTTGGAAGATCGCCCAGTCCGGCGCGCCGCAAAGCCGTGAGAACCCGGAGGCCAAACCCTTCACCTTCATTCAGGCAGCGGCCTTTCAGTGGGTCAACCCGAAGGCGTGGATCATGGCCATCGGTGCCATTACCACCTATACACCGCAGGATGGTTTTTTCAGCAACGTGTTGCTGATCGCAGCCCTGTTCGCGTTGGTCAACTGCCCCAGCGTAGGTTTGTGGACCGTCGCCGGCAGCATGCTGCGCAAGTGGCTGGACAACCCGCGCGCCCTGCGCGCATTCAATATCGGCATGGCGCTGCTGCTGGTCGCCTCGCTCTATCCCATCATCGTCGACACTGGAATGTTCTGATGCAAGACGCCGCCCCTACCCGCCTGCGACCACTGGCGGACACCTCCACCTCGGCCGTGGTCGCTGGCTTCATCGCCATGCTCACCGGCTATACCAGTTCCCTGGTGCTGATGTTCCAGGCCGGTCAGGCTGCCGGCCTCACAGCAGGGCAGATCTCTTCGTGGATCTGGGCGCTGTCGATCGGCATGGCGCTGTGCTGCATCGTGCTTTCGCTGCGCTACCGCGCGCCGGTGATGATCGCCTGGTCCACCCCCGGTGCGGCGCTGCTGATCACCAGCCTGCCGCAGGTCTCCTATGGCGAGGCGATTGGCGCCTACATCCTCGCCTCGGGCCTGATCGTGCTGATCGGTCTGACCGGCACCTTCGACCGCCTGATGCGCCGCATCCCCGCCTCCATTGCTGCCGCGCTGCTGGCCGGTGTGCTGTTCAAGATCGGCTTGGAAATCTGCGTGGCCGCCGAGCAGCAACCCATTCTGGTGGTTGCCATGCTGCTCGCCTACCTGCTTGGCAAACGCCTGTGGCCGCGCTACTCGGTGCTCTGCGCACTGATCGTCGGAAGCGTACTGGCGGCGGTCTTCGGCCTGCTGGACTTCAAGGACTTCCAGCTGCAACTGGCCACGCCTGAATGGACCACGCCAACCTTCTCGCTGGCCGCGGCAATCAGTATCGGTATTCCGCTGTTTATCGTCGCCATGGCTTCGCAGAACCTGCCGGGCATGGCCGTATTGCGCGCCAACGGCTATGACGTGCCGGCCTCGCCGCTACTGACCAGCACCGGCCTGGTATCGATTCTGATGGCGCCGTTCGGCAGCCACGGGATTCACATGGCCGCCATCAGCGCTGCCATCTGCGCCGGCCCGGAGGCTCATGAAGATCCGCGCAAACGCTACACCGCGGCGGTCTGGTGCGGGGTGTTCTACGCCATCGCCGGCATTTTCGGCGCCACCCTGGCCTCGCTGTTCGCGGCGCTACCAGCAGCGCTGATCCTGTCAATCGCCGCACTGGCACTGTTCGCCTCGATCATCGGCGGCCTGACCCAGGCCATGAGCGAGCCCAACGAGCGCGAAGCGGCGCTGATCACCTTTCTGGTCACCGCCTCGGGCATGACGCTGGCCGGTGTCGGCTCGGCGTTCTGGGGTATCGTCGCCGGCCTGCTGACTCTGGCCGTGCTGAACTGGGGCAAGCGGTAGATTCTCTGTAGCCGGATGCAATCCGGGCTACGGTCTCCGTCGAAAGTGGGAGGGGCTTAGCCGCGACTATCGCAGGCAAGCCCTCCTCCAATCTTCAACGCTACGCCTTTTCCCCTTGCACCACTGGCTCGGCCAGCTCGGCACCATGCACCCGGTTGACCCACAAGCCGAACAACGCGGCCGTGATGAACATGATCAGGCTGTAGATGGCCGCGGGGATGGCCATGGTCGGGTTGTTCAGCAGCGCCGGGCTCAGCGCCAGGGCGATGGCCAGGGTGCCGTTGTGGATGCCGATCTCCATGGCGATGGCAATCGCCTGGCGCAGGTTGAGCTTGAGCAAGCGTGGCACGCAGTAGCCCACCGCCATGCTCAGCAGGTTGAAGGCCAGCGCCGCACCACCGACCGAGGGTGCGTAGTCCACGAAAGTACGCCAGTCCTTGGCCACCGCCAGCAGGATGATCAGCAGCAGGAACAGCGCCGAGACGATTTTCACCGGCTTCTGCATGCGCTCGGCGAACCCTGGGAAGCGGCTGCGCAACCACATGCCGATCGCCACCGGGCCGAGGACGATGATGAACACCTGCACCACCTTGGCGAACTGCAGCGGAATGGCCTGATCGGCGGACATGAAGTACGCCAGCGACAGATTGACGATCAGCGGCATGGTCAGGATCGCAATGACCGAATTGACCGCAGTGAGGGTGATGTTAAGCGCTACGTCGCCATGGGCCAGATGGCTGTAGAGGTTGGCCGTGGTGCCGCCTGGCGAGGCCGCCAGCAGCATCAGGCCGACGGCCAATGCCGGTGCCAGGCCGAACAGTTTGGCCAGGAAGAAACACGCCAGTGGCAACAACAGCAGTTGGCAGGCCAGCCCGATCAATACCGGTTTGGGAAATTTGGCCACACGGGCGAAGTCGGCCAGGCTCAGGGACAGGCCAAGCCCGAGCATGATGATGCCCAGTGCAGCGGGAAGGAATAACGTCAGCAAGTGGTCGGCGGTCATTATTGTTATCGTTCCAGTTGAACCTGGCAGGATTTTGCGCAGTCAGGGCCACTGCTGACAGTGGCCCTGCGAGCCAACCTTAGCCTGCGGGCCAAAGCCTTCAGATTGCCGTAGCGCCGCCATCGACCGCCAACGCATGGCCGGTGGTGAAAGCCGCATGGTCGCTGCACAGGTAAAGCACCGCGGCGGCGATTTCCTCGACCTTGCCGATACGCCCTACCGGGTGCATGGCAGCGGCGAACTCGGCCTTCTTCGGATCGGCTTCATAGGCGCGGCGGAACATATCGGTGTCGATCACCGCCGGGCACACCGCGTTGACGCGGACTTTTTTCTTCGCGTACTCCACCGCTGCGGATTTGGTCAGGCCGATGACCGCATGCTTGGAAGCGGCATAGATACTCATCTTCGGCGCGGCCCCGAGGCCAGCCACCGATGCGGTATTGACGATGGCACCACCGCCCTGGGCCAGCAGCAGCGGAATCTGGTGCTTCATGCACAGCCACACGCCCTTGACGTTGACGCCCATGATCGCGTCGAACTCGGCCTCGTTGCCATCGGCCAGCTTGCCCTGCTCGATCTCGATGCCGGCGTTGTTGAAGGCGTAATCCAGGCGACCGTATTGCGCCACCGTGGCGTCCAGCAGCGCCTTGACCTCGGCGTCGCGGGTCACGTCACAGCGCACGAAGCAGGCCTCGCCACCAGCCGCGCGAATCAGCTCGACGGTACCCTCGCCGCCTGCTACATCCACGTCGGAAATCACCACCTTCAGCCCTTCGGCGGCGAAGGCCTGGGCCGTGGCACGGCCAATACCGGCGGCAGCGCCGGTGACCAGGGCGACCTGGCCGGAGAACGTCATGCTCATGTCTGCTTCCTCGCAGCGATTCTTGTTGAATTGGCGAGGAGTCTAGCCAGCAAGCCAGACGGCGAGCAGCACTATCAGGCTCTGGAGTGGTGGGTCATGCAGGGCACTGATGGCGACTTCACCAGCGCGGCGCTGCGATCAGCGGGCAGCCCGGATGAAATCCGGTAAAGATCGGACGGCGTGCCAGGCCGCCCCGGATCTCATCCGGGCGACAGGGCTCAGGCGCGCAGTTCTGCGACCACGCCAGCCAAGGCCTGCGCCGGATCGGCGGCCTGACTGATCGGGCGACCGATCACCAGGTAGTCGGAGCCGGCCTCCAGCGCCTGGCTCGGGGTGAGGATGCGCTTCTGGTCGTCGGCGCTGCTGCCGGCAGGGCGGATGCCCGGCGTCACCAGTTGCAGGCGCGGCTGCGCGACCTTCAGCGCGCGGGCCTCCTGCGCCGAGCAGACCAGGCCATCGAGCCCGGCATCGGCGGCCAGGCCGGCCAGTCGCAGCACCTGCTCCTGCGGCGGCACGTCCAGGCCGATGCCGGCCAGGTCCTGCTGTTCCATGCTGGTCAGCACCGTCACGCCGATCAGCAGCGGCTTGGCGCCGGCCAGCTTGTCCAGTTCATTGCGGCAGGCCGCCATCATGCGCAGGCCACCGGAACAGTGCACGTTGACCATCCACACGCCCAGCTCCGCCGCGGCCCTGACCGCCATCGCCGTGGTGTTGGGAATGTCGTGGAATTTCAGATCGAGAAACAGCTCGAAGCCCTTGGCCTGCAGCGCCTCGACCACCTGCGGCCCACTGCGGGTGAACAGCTCCTTGCCGACCTTGACCCGGCACAGCGCCGGATCGAGCTGATCGGCCAGGGCCAGAGCGGCATCACGGCTGGGAAAGTCGAGGGCGACGATGATCGGATTTTGGCAGGCGGGCATGAACGGGTCTCGGACAGGTAAAGAACGCCGCGCATTGTAGCGCAAAGCTCGCCGGCGCTGGTCATGGCCTAAGCCCAGCACTCAGGCAGGGTCTTACGGGAAATACGCTGGGGGGATGCCGTAGGAGCGAGCTCTGCTCGCGAACGCGTTTTCGCGAGCAGAGCTCGCTCCTACAAGGTTTTCCGGCCTGTCAGGCAATCAGACGCTCACGCAGACGGCCGAGCATGCCCATCAAACTGCCCACCTTCTCCTGCTCACGCTCGTCACGCGGCGCCTCGGCCAGACGGCTGACCACCTGCTGCGGCTGTGCGCGCCAGATCAAAGCCTGCTCGGCGGCGGCCTTGAGCCCTTTCTCGAACAAGCCGCGGCGAATTGGCTTGGGCAAATAACGAAATATCTGCGCCTCGTTGACCAGTCGCAGCAGCGCCTGGGTGTCCTGAAACGGCGTGACCACCAGGCTGAGCAGGCGCGGATGCGCTTGTGCCAGGGTCTTGAGCAGCGGCGCGGTGTCTTCGCCGGCCAGCTTGAGGTCGCTGACCAGAATGTCCACGTTGTCGTTATTGAGCATCAACATGGCCTCGGCCAGATTGCGGGCACGTAGCAGGTTGTGGCCGCCCGCAACGCAGAAATCGCCTACAACGCCGAGCGTGTCCGGCTCGTCGTCCAGCAACAGCAGCGTCAACGGCGCGCTCAGCTTCTCGCTGGCAACGGCCTGCAGCGGCTGCGCCTGACGCACGGCCAGCTCGGCCGCCTGGCGCAGGGTGAACGCCATTTCCTGCTGATCCCAGGGTTTGGTCAGATAGCGGAAGATGCCGCCGTTGTTCAATGCGTCCACCGCGGCATCCAGATCGGAATAACCGGTGAGCAGGATGCGCAATGTATTCGGCGCGATCTCACGCGCTTCGGCCAGCAGCTGTGCCCCACTCATCAGCGGCATGCGCTGGTCGCTGATCAGCACATGAATGTGTTCCTCACGCAGTCGCTGCAGCGCGCGCAGCGGGTCGCTTTCGGTCAGCACCTCGTAATGGCGGCGAAACTGCAGGGCGAGACTGCGCAGAATGCGCTCCTCATCGTCGACGAACATGATGCGAACGGGTGCAGACATCAGGCGCTCCTTTGCATGGCGACGGTGGCGGGCAGTGGCAGGCTGATAAGAAAGCGCGTGCCTCGTCCCGGCTCGGAGGCGACGCGAATCTGGCCGCCATGGTCCTGGACGATCTTGTAGCTGATGGACAAACCCAGGCCGGTGCCCTGGCCGACCGGTTTGGTGGTGAAGAAGGGATCGAATATCTTCGCCATGACCTCAGCGGGCATGCCACGGCCGTTGTCCTGCAGCGAGATGTGGATGCCCTGGGCATCGGCCCAGCTGCGAATCTGGATGCGCCCCATGCCATCGATGGCCTGGGCGGCGTTGGTCAGCAAGTTGAGCAGCACCTGGTTGATCTGCGATGGCGCACAGGCGATACGCGGCAACTCGCCCAGTTGCTGCACCACTTCGGCCTTGTCCTTGATGTTATTGCGCGCGATCAGCAGCGCGCTGCGGATGCAGTCGTTGAGGTCGACCTCCTCGCTCATGGCGCGGTCGAGACGGGCGAAATCCTTGAGACCAACCACCAGTTCGGCAATCTGTTCCAGGCCGTAAAGGGTATCGCCATACAGCTGCTGCAGGTCCTCGGCGAGCAGTTCCGGCGCGGCCTGCTGGCGAGCCTGTTCGGCAGCCTGCAACGCCTGAGCAAGGCTCGCCTCATCGCAATCGGGGTCGTTCAGGCATTGGCCCAGCCGCGCCTGGGCGGCGGCGAGTTCGAACAGCGGCTCACTCAGTTCGCGCAATAACTGCACGTTGTTCTTCACATAGCCCAGCGGCGTGTTCAGCTCATGAGCGACGCCAGCGACCATCTGCCCGAGCGATGCCATCTTTTCCGACTGCAGCAGTTGTGCCTGGGATTCCTTGAGGTCCACCAGGGCCTGACGCAGTACACGGTTGCGCTGGGCTACCCTCGCCTCCATGGCTTTGAGCAGGTCCAGGACCGTGCCCAGTCCGCAGTACTTACCCTGGACATCGATCAGGATAAAGTCCTCGGTGATCGGGTACTGCAACTGCGCGGTGACCTGCTTCGAGGCCTCCTCCAGGCTGGCTTGCAGGCTGACGATCAGCGGCGCATCGTTCATCACCTCGCCAACCGGGTGGCGGCCGCGCAGGTCGCGCCCGAAACGCTGCATGAAGATGTCCTGCAGGGTGGCGCGGCTAACCAGGCCGATCGGCCGATTATGCTCATCCACCACCGGCAGGGAGAGAAACGCACGGTGCTCGGTGGCCAGTAACAGGTCGGCCACCTCGTTGATACTCATCGATGCGGCGAGCGGCGTGACGGCTCGCATCAGCGATTGCAGCGCTCTGGCATGGGTCACGAACGGCCTCCCCGTGCGATCGGAAAGCCGCCATTCAAACAGCATCAGGTTGCCATCATGTGACAGGTGTCACACGCGGATGCGCCAGGCAGGTGCATCAGGCTCTGCCCTGCACTCATTTCATTCACAACACAGGTCCCACAGCTTCCTCGTACCGCGCATTGGCGGCAGTCAGGCGCTGGCATGAGCGCTGCACGGCAAAGCGAGTTCTCTTTGCTACGGATTGCAGACATGCCCTACCAGACCACCATCGGCAGCCTGGTCTATCGCTTCGCCGACCTCAAGACGCTGCTGGCCAAGGCCAGCCCGGCGCGCTCCGGCGATTACCTGGCAGGGCTGGCCGCCGCCACCTACGAAGAGCGCATGGCAGCCAAGCTGGTCCTGGCCGAGGTACCGCTCAAACGCTTTCTCGACGAGGCGCTCATCCCCTACGAACAGGACGAAGTCACCCGCCTGATCATCGACCGCCACGATGCCGCTGCCTTCGCCCCGATCAGCCACCTGACCGTGGGTGACCTGCGCGACTGGCTGCTGCTGGAAAAGACCGACAGCGCACGCCTGGCGGCCGTAGCCTCAGGCCTGACGCCGGAGATGGTCGCCGCCGTGAGCAAGCTGATGCGCAATCAGGATCTGATCCTGGTGGCACGCAAATGCCAGGTGATCAGCCGTTTTCGCAACACCCTGGGCCTGCCCGGTCATCTGGCCGTGCGCCTGCAGCCCAATCATCCCACCGACGACGTGCGCGGCATCGCCGCCAGCATGCTCGACGGCCTGCTCTACGGTTCGGGCGACGCCACGGTGGGCATCAATCCGGCCAGCGACTCGCTGCCGACGCTGATGCGCCTGTGGCAGATGATGGATGAGGTGCGCCAGCACTTCGAAATCCCCATGCAGAGCTGCGTGCTCACCCATGTCACTACGCAGATCCAGGCCATCGAGGCCGGCGCGCCGATCGATCTGGTGTTCCAGTCCATCGCCGGCACAGAGGCCACCAACGCCGGCTTCGGCGTCTCCCTGGCGATACTGCGCGAGGCTCACGAAGCCGCGCTGTCGCTCGGCCGCGGCACTCTGGGCGATAACCTCATGTACTTCGAGACCGGCCAGGGCAGCGCGCTGTCGGCCGGCGGCCACCATGGCGTCGACCAGCAGACCTGCGAAGCCCGCGCCTACGCCGTGGCCCGCGAGTTCCGCCCGCTGCTGGTCAACACCGTGGTCGGCTTCATCGGCCCGGAATACCTCTACGACGGCAAGCAGATCATCCGCGCCGGCCTGGAGGATCACTTCTGCGCCAAGCTGCTTGGCCTGCCGATGGGCTGCGACGTCTGCTACACCAACCATGCCGAAGCCGATCAGGACGACATGGACAGCCTGCTCACCCTGCTCGGCGCGGCCGGCATCAACTTCATCATGGGCATCCCGGGCGCCGACGACATCATGCTCAACTACCAGAGCACCTCGTTCCACGATGCGCTGTACCTGCGCAGCGTGCTGGGCCTGAAACGCGCCCCGGAGTTCGACGCCTGGCTGGCGCGCATGGCCATTACCGAACCGACCGGCCGCCTGCGCGAGATCGGCCGCGGCCACCACCTGCTCAAGCAACTGCCACACATCTCGGGAGCCGCGTGATGGCCGACGATCTGATCCAGCACAACCCCTGGGACGAACTGCGCGCGCACACCTCGGCGCGCATCGCCCTCGGCCGCGTCGGCTGCAGCCTGCCCACCCGCGAGGTACTCAAGTTCGGCCTGGCACACGCCCAGGCGCGCGACGCCGTGCATCGACCGCTGGACTTCGGCGAGCTCAAGCATCAACTGCATGCCGCCGGTTTCCGGGTGCTGAAAGTGCGCAGCAATGCCGAGGACCGCCAGACCTACCTGCTGCGCCCGGATCACGGCCGCCACCTGCATGGCGACTGCCAGGTGCAACTGCAACACGAGCTGCCGGCACCGGAACTGGCCATCGTGCTGGCCGACGGCTTGTCGGCCGTCGCCGTGCAGCGCCATGCCCTGCCGCTGCTGCAGGCCTTTCGCGAACGCTTCGCTACCGACTGGGCCAACACCCCGGTGGTGCTGGCCGAACAGGGCCGCGTGGCGATTGGCGACGGCATCGGCGAAGCGCTGCGAGCACGCCTGGTGGTCGTGATGATCGGCGAGCGCCCGGGCCTGACCTCGCCGGACAGCCTCGGCCTGTATCTGACCTACGCACCGCGGGTGGGTTGCCCGGACAGCGCGCGCAACTGCATCTCCAACGTGCGCCCCGAGGGCCTGCCTTACGAACTGGCCGCACACAAACTCGACTACCTGACGCGCCAGGCGCTGCGCCTGCAACTGAGCGGCGTGCAGCTCAAGGACGAAAGCGATCTGCAAGCCGTAGCGCTACAGGCCAACTGACAACTCTCCGATCGCGGGGTATGGTGAAGGCTACATTCCCCCGTGAGGACTCGTCATGCCCTGGTACGTCTGGCTATTGCTGGTACTGGTATTCGGCTCGGTGATCGGTAGCCTGCTGATACTGCGCAGCAGCGCCAAGAAGATGCGCCTGAGCGAGGATCAGCTCGAACGCATGCGTAAACGCGCCATCGAGCAGGAAGCCAAGGACGCGCGCGAGCGCCAGCGCTAGGCGCGCCCCCTCTCCTCGCCCGCAGAGACAGCCTGCTAGACTGCGCGCCTTCCAAGGAGGAAGGTGCCATGCCTCTGCATCTGCGCTTGCTGTTCCCCGTTCTCACCCTGGCCCTGGGCACGGGGCTGGGCTTCATCGAGCCCCTCGGGCTGCTGCTGGGCAGCCTGTTCGTCGTGTTCCTGCTGGCCGGCGAGCGACATCTGCCGGACTGGCTATGGCTGCCACTGATCCTGCTCGGCGGCATCGCCCTGGCGGCACACCTGATCCCCGGCTTCAGCCCCTGGCAACTGTGGCAACCGCGCCTCATCAGCGCCGATGCTGCGCCCTACGGTCTGCGTCTTCCCTGGGACAAGCTACTGCTGGGCACCGCTCTGCTGGCCTGGTGGCTGGGGCAACCCCGCCGGCCCGTCATATCGCTGCAATGGGCCTGGCTGGTGTGCCTTGCCACCCTGCTGCTGACACCGGTTCTCGCCATGGCCTTGGGGCTGGTCGCCTGGCAACCCAAATGGCCACAAGGGCTGCTGCTGTGGTTGGCAGTCAATCTCGGTGTGGCGGTGCTGGCGGAGGAGCTGCTGTTTCGCGGCGTACTGCAGCCGGCACTGGTCAAGCGCCTGGGTACCTGGCCTGGTTTGCTGTTGACGGCAGCTCTGTTCGGCGCAGCCCACCTGCCCTTCAGTCCGCTATTCGCCGCGGTGGCGGCCTGTGCGGGATTGGGCTACGGCCTGGCCTTTCACTACAGCGGCCGCATCAGCCTGGCCATCGCTCTGCATGCAGCGGTCAATCTCGTTCATTTTCTGTTGCTGAGTTATCCGCTACGACTGGCATGACGGCAATGCGGTAAGGCGAGAAGATACGCTGCAATTCGCCGCTGACCCGCAGTTGCTCGAGCAGCGCGGCGAAGCGTTCGGGGCTGATCGGCGCCCCGGCCCGAATCATCGCATGGTGGCGATAGACCTGATCGATACGCTCCGAGACAAGCAACTGCCGCGCATACTCACGATTGCGCTCGAAGAAGTCGTAGAGATTGGAGCGGGTCACCAGCGCGACATCGGCTCGCCCGCGCAGCACCATCAGCAGGTTGCTGTCATGCGAATGACCGAGGTTGGCGTTGAAGGTGCTACTGAGGAATTCCGGATCACTGTTGAAGCCGGCGAAGCCGTAGTGGTAACCACGGTACAGCGCCAGACGCTTGCCCTGCAGCTGCTCGAAATACTGCTGGCCGCGCAGCTCTTCGCTCTTGGCGACGAAAACCTCCGCATCCTCCAGGCCCATGTCGACGGCTTCGGCATCGATGCCCTGCCAACCCCATTGCGGATTCTCGAATATCGCCATGTCGATGCGCCCGCGCTGCAGGTCGCCAAAGCGGCGCACGATGGCAGAGGGCAGCATGGTGAAGTGGTATTCGCTCTGGGCTTGATTGAGCGCCTCGAGCAATTGCGGCAGCAGTCCGCTCGACTCCTGCAGGTTGGACTTGATCACATAGGGCGGGAAATGCGCACCGCCGACCTTGACCACTTCGGCAGCGCAAAGAAAACCGGCAAGTAACGTACACAAGGCACCCACGCATCCATGAATCCAGCGCCGCATAAGCCGCATCTCGAATCCCCAATTCCCTCTGCAAGTGAAGTGCAGCCTACCCGAGTCTCTCCTGACCGACTAGATGGTTTTTATGGCGTCAGCATTTTGGAGCCGATGGCAGACGATGGCGGCCAAGTTACTCTATAGCGCCGCCTGATTAGCGGCTGCGCCGTTGCAATGGCCGTGGCGGCTAGGCTGACTCGAACTGGTCCGAATTCGGCTCAGCGGTCTTTGCACACCAGCGACAGCGCCTCTTCGGCCAGTTGATCCAGGCTCATCGGCCCCTGCGGTCGGAACCAGGTATTGGTCCAGCTCAGAGCGCCGGTGAGAAAGCGTCGCTGAATGAAAGGGTCGCCCTTGAAGTACCCCGCATCGCGTGCCTCGCCCAGCACCGCCAGCCAGATCTGCTCGTAGGTGTCGCGCAGCGCCAGAACTTGAGCCTGCCCCTCCTCCGAGAGCGAGCGCCACTCATAGACCAACACCGCCATGGCCTCACCGGTGCCGCCCATGATCGACTGCAGCTCGCAACGGATCAGCGCCAGCAGCCGCTCGCGAATCCCCTGCGCCTCGGCCAGCGCGGCGCGCATCAGCGCAGTGTTGTAGATGATGGTCTCTTCCATCACCGAGCGCAGGATTTCGTCCTTGCTCTTGAAGTGGTGAAAGATGCTGCCCGACTGAATGCCGATGGCGGCGGCCAGGTCACGCACCGTGGTGCGCTCGTAGCCCTTGCTGCGGAACAGGTGGGCGGCCATCTGCAACAGCTTGCCGCGGGCACTGTCCGGATCGGTCACCTGGCCGCTGGCGACCAGTTCCTGCATCACGGCCTGGGCTCTGTGTTCATCCACGCTGACTTCTCCCCCTGATTGCCCTGCACGGCGATTGTTCTGATGGATTCTTCATGCTGCCGGCAAGTGCTTGTCTTGCTTGATGAAATGTATGCGCCGCCAGCTGACCAAGCAAGCGCTTGGCCGCACTTTTGGCCACTTTGCCCTTCTTTGGCGCTTTTCAACCAAGCGCTTGCTTGGTAATGTCGACTCACCTTCAATGTGTGACGGGCCAATTCCAATGAACAAAACCGTACGCATCGGCTGCGCCTCCGCGTTCTGGGGCGACACCTCTACCGCTGCCGCCCAGCTTGTTCGGGGTGCCGAGCTGGATTACCTGGTGTTCGACTACCTGGCCGAAATCACCATGTCGATCATGGCCGGCGCCCGTATGAAGAAGCCGGATGACGGATATGCCCGTGACTTCGTCGAGGTACTCACCCCGCTGCTCAGCGAACTGTCGGCGAAGAAAATCCGCGTCATCAGTAACGCAGGCGGGGTCAACCCGATGGCCTGCGCCGACGCCCTGAGCGCTGCCTGCGAACAGGCCGGCGTACAGCTGAAGATCGCCGTGCTGCACGGCGATAATCTGCAACCCAAGCTCGGCGAGCTGGTCAAGGCTGGTACCCGCGAGATGTTCACGGGCGCGCCGCTGCCGCCCTTTTGCGTGTCGGTCAACGCCTACCTGGGCGCACCGGGCATCGTCGCTGCATTCGAAGCCGGCGCCGACATCGTCATCACCGGCCGCGTGGTCGACAGCGCGGTGGTCAGCGCTGCCCTGGTGCACGAGTTCGGCTGGGCCTGGAGCGATTACGACAAGCTGGCCCAGGCCGCGCTGGCCGGGCACATCATCGAGTGCGGCGCGCAGTGCACCGGTGGCAACTTCACCGACTGGCGCGATGTGCCGGATTACGAGCACATCGGTTTTCCCATCGTCGAAGTCGAAAGCGATGGCCGTTTCGTCGTGACCAAGCCGGAGGGTTCCGGCGGCCTGGTCACGCCTTTTACCGTTGGCGAGCAGATGCTCTACGAGATCGGCGACCCGCGCGCCTATCTGCTGCCGGACGTGGTCTGCGACTTCACCCAGGTCGAACTGAGCCAGGTCGGCGACAACCGTGTGCAGCTCCAGGGCGCTCGCGGCCTGCCGCCCACCGAGCAGTACAAGGTCAGTGCCACGCACCCGGACGGTTTTCGCTGCACCGCCAGCTTTCTGCTGGCCGGTATCGATGCCGTGGCCAAGGCCGAGCGCGTCAGCCAGGCGATCATCAACAAGACCGAAGAGATGTTCGCCGAACGCAGCTGGGGGCCTTATCAGGAGGTCAGCATCGAGCTGCTGGGCAGCGAAGCCACCTATGGCGACCATGCCCACCGCAAATACAGCCGCGAAGTGGTGGTGAAAATCGCCGCACGGCATGCCAGGAAGGAGGCGCTGATCCTCTTCTCCCGCGAGATCGCCCAGGCCGCCACCGGCATGGCGCCGGGCCTGACCGGCATCGTCGGCGGCCGCCCCACCGTCTACCCGGTGATCCGCCTGTTCAGCTTCCTGGTGGACAAGAATGCCTGCGCCCTGAGCGTCGAGATCAATGGCGAACGCCAGCCGGTCACCCTGCCCCAGGTCGACGCCTTCGACCCAGCCCAGCTTCGTGCGCCAGCCGCCCTGCCCGTCCCCGTGGGTGAAGCCGACGCTGCCGTACCGCTGATCCGCCTGGCCGTGGCCCGCTCCGGCGACAAGGGCAATCACAGCAACATCGGCGTGATGGCGAGAAAGCCCGAATACCTGGCGTGGATAGCCGCTGCGCTGACGCCCGAGGCCGTGGCCAACTGGATGGCGCATACCCTGGACGCCGAACAGGGCCGCGTTAGCCGCTGGTACCTGCCAGGCAGCCACAGCCTCAACTTCCTGCTGGAAAACGCGCTGGGCGGTGGCGGCGTCGCCAGCCTGCGCATCGACCCGCAGGGCAAGGCGTTCGCCCAGCAACTGTTGGAGCTCCCGGTGCCGGTGCCCAAGGCGCTAGCTGAAAGCCTGTAGGAGCGAGCTCTGCTCGCGAAGACGTTCCGTTCGCGAGCAGAGCTCGCTCCTACAACAGATCTAGGCGTCCCCAAAGAGCCGAAGGACAAGAACAATGAGCTACGACTCCGTATTCAAACCCGCGCTGTTCGCAGACCAGACCATCCTGGTCACCGGCGGTGGCAGCGGCATCGGTCGCTGCGTGGCCCACGAGCTGGCCCACCTGGGCGCCCATGTGGTGCTGGTTGGGCGCAAGCAGGAAAAGCTGGAAAAGACCTGCGCCGAAATCATCGAGGATGGCGGCAGCGCCAGCTTCCAGGCCTGCGACATCCGCGACGAAGAGGCGGTGAAGGCCATGGTCGGCGCGGTGCTCGCGCAGCGCGGACGCATCCATCACTTGGTCAACAACGCCGGCGGCCAGTTTCCCGCGCCGTTGATCGGCATCAACCAGAAAGGCTTCGAGACCGTGGTGCGCACCAACCTGGTGGGCGGTTTTCTGGTGGCCAAGGAAGTCTTCCTGCAGAGCCTGAGCAAGCACGGTGGCAGCATCGTTAACATGCTCGCCGACATGTGGGGCGGCATGCCCGGCATGGGCCACTCCGGCGCTGCGCGCGCGGGTATGGAGAACTTCACCAAGACCGCCGCCTACGAGTGGGGCCACGCCGGCGTGCGGGTCAACGCCGTGGCGCCGGGCTGGATCGCCTCCAGCGGCATGGACACCTACCCCGAATCGATGAAGAACATGATCCGCAACCTCAAGGATCACGTGCCGCTGCAACGCATCGGCAGCGAGTCCGAGGTGGCTGCCGCCATCGTCTTTCTGCTCAGCCCCGGCGCCAACTTCATCAGCGGCAACACCATCCGCATCGACGGTGCGGCCAGCCAGGGCACCCGTGCCTGGACGCTGGGCAAGGCGAGAAACAGCGAGCCCTACAACGGTTTCCACCGGGCCTACCTGCCCGATGTACTGAAAGATCAGGAGTAAGGCGATGCCCGTGATCCAATCGGAAATCGACGTGCATGGCGAAGCCTTCGCGCAGAACCGCGAGGCCATGCTGGCCGCCATCGCGACCTTTCGCGACGTCGAGCAGAAGGTGCTGGACAAGGCGCAGGAGGCCAAGGCCAAGTTCGACAAGCGCGGCCAGCTGCTGCCGCGCGAACGCCTCAACCTGCTGCTCGATGCCGGCGCGCCCTTTCTCGAACTGGCCTCGCTGGCCGGCTACAAGCTGCACGACGACAAGGACGGCAGCCAGGCCGGCGGCGGCCTGATCGCCGGCATCGGCTACATCGCCGGCGTGCGTTGCCTGGTGATCGCCAACAACAGCGCGATCAAGGGCGGCACCATTTCCCCCACCGGCCTGAAGAAATCCCTGCGCCTGCAGCAGATCGCCTTCGAGAACAAGCTGCCGGTGGTGACCCTGGCCGAGAGCGGCGGCGCCAACCTCAACTACGCCGCCGACATCTTCGTCGAGGGCGCGCGCGGCTTCGCCAACCAGGCGCGCATGTCCGCCATGGGCCTGCCGCAGATCACCGTGGTACATGGCTCCAGCACCGCCGGCGGGGCCTACCAGCCCGGCCTGTCAGACTACGTGGTGGTGGTACGCGGCAAGGCCAAGATGTTCCTCGCCGGCCCGCCTCTGCTCAAGGCCGCCACTGGCGAGATCGCCACCGACGAGCAACTCGGCGGCGCCGAGATGCACGCCCAGGTCGCCGGCACTGCCGAGTACCTGGCCGAGAACGATGCCGATGGCGTGCGCCTGGCGCGCGAAATAGTCGGCATGCTGCCGTGGAACCAGCAGCTGCCGGCACGTGAGAAACGCACCTGGCGCGAGCCGCTGTACCCGGCCGAGGAACTGCTCGGTATCGTCCCGGCCGATGCCAAGAAGCCCTACGACGTACGCGAGATCATCGCGCGTATCGCCGACGGCTCGGCGTTTCTCGACTTCAAGAACGAGTTCGACAGCCAGACCGTCTGTGGCCATCTGCAGATCGAAGGCCAGGCCTGCGGCCTCATCGGCAACAACGGCCCGATCACCCCGCAAGGCGCAGCCAAGGCGGCGCAGTTCATCCAGCTGTGCGAGCAGAGCAATACGCCGATCCTGTTCTTTCACAACACCACCGGCTTCATGGTCGGCACGGAATCGGAACAGAACGGCGTGATCAAGCACGGCTCGAAGATGATCCAGGCCGTGGCCAACGCCACGGTGCCCAAGCTCACCATCGTCGTCGGCGGCTCCTATGGCGCAGGCAACTACGCCATGTGCGGCCGCGGCCTCGACCCGCGCTTTATCTTCGCCTGGCCCAACAGCCGCACTGCCGTGATGGGCGGCGCCCAGGCCGGCAAGGTGCTGCGCATCGTCACCGAGGACAAGCACGCCAAGGAAGGCAAGGAGCCTGACCCGAAGATGCTCGACATGCTGGAGATGGCCACCGCGCAAAAGCTCGACAGCCAGTCCACCGCCCTCTATGGCACCGCCAGCCTGTGGGACGACGGCCTGATCGACCCACGCGACACCCGCAAGCTGCTGGGCTTCTTGCTGGATATCTGCGCCGAAGCCAACCTGCGGCCTCTGAAATCCAACCGTTTCGGCGTCGCCCGTTTCTGACCCTTATCATCGGAGCACAACAACAATGATCTTCACCCAGGAACACGAAGAACTCCGCCGTACCGTCCGCAACTTCGTCGACAAGGAAATCAACCCGCACGTCGACGCCTGGGAGAAGGAAGGCCGCTTCCCCATCCACGACATTTTCAGAAAGGCCGGAGAGCTGGGTCTGTTGGGCATTTCCAAGCCGGAGAAATTCGGCGGCATGGGCCTGGACTACAGCTACTCGATCGTGGCCGCCGAAGAGTTCGGCACCATCCATTGCGGCGGCATCCCCATGTCCATCGGCGTGCAGACTGACATGTGCACACCGGCCCTGGCGCGCTTCGGCTCCGATGAGCTGCGCGAGGAGTTCCTGCGCCCGGCCATCAGCGGCGAGATGGTCGGCTGCATCGGCGTCTCCGAAGTTGGCGCCGGCTCCGACGTGGCAGGCCTGAAGACCACCGCGCGCAAGGACGGCGACGACTATGTGATTAACGGCAGCAAGATGTGGATCACCAACTCTCCGAGTGCCGACTTTATCTGCCTGCTGGCCAACACCTCGGACGACAAGCCGCACGTCAACAAGTCGCTGATCATGGTGCCGATGAAGACCCCGGGCATCAGCGTCAGCCCGCACCTGGACAAACTCGGAATGCGCAGCTCGGAGACAGCCCAGGTCTTCTTCGACAACGTGCGCGTGCCGCAGCGCTATCGCATAGGGGCGGAAGGGTCTGGCTTCATGATGCAGATGCTGCAGTTTCAGGAAGAGCGCCTGTTCGGCGCGGCCAATATGATCAAGGGCCTGGAGCACTGTGTCGACAGCACCATCGACTACTGCAAGCAGCGCCACACCTTCGGCCAACCGTTGATCGACAACCAGGTCATCCACTTCCGCATGGCCGAGCTGCAGACCGAGATCGAGTGCCTGCGCGCGCTGGTCTACCAGGCCACCGAGCAATACGTGAAGGGCCGCGACGTGACCAAGCTGGCGTCCATGGCCAAGCTCAAGGCCGGCCGCCTCGGCCGCGAGGTCTCCGACGCCTGCCTGCAGTACTGGGGCGGCATGGGCTTCATGTGGGACAACCCGGTGTCGCGTGCCTACCGCGACGTGCGCCTGGTCAGCATCGGCGGCGGCGCTGACGAGATCATGCTCGGCATCATCTGCAAGCTGATGGGCATCCTGCCAGGGAAAAAGAAGGGCTGAACTGCCACTCATACCGTTGCGGCGGGTTTCACCCGCCCTACACCGAGGCTATGCGATGAACGACCTGCCCCACTGCGAAACTCTGTTGCTGAACCTCGATGGTGGCGTGCTGTACGTCACCCTCAACCGCCCGGACAGCCGCAACGCCATGAGCCTGGCCATGGTCGGCGAACTGCGCGCCACCCTCGAGGCCGTGCGCCAAGACGCCGGCGTGCGCGCCCTCGTCCTGCGCGGCGCGGACGGCCACTTCTGCGCCGGCGGCGATATCAAGGATATGGCCGGCGCCAGAGCCCGCGGCGACGACGCCTACCGCGAGCTGAACCGCGCCTTCGGTACGCTGCTGGAAGAGGCCCAGGCCACGCCGCAGGTACTGGTAGCGGTGCTGGAAGGCGCCGTGCTCGGCGGCGGTTTCGGCCTGGCCTGCGTGTCCGACGTCGCCATCGCGGCCAGCAGCGCCAGGTTCGGCCTGCCGGAAACCACCCTGGGCATCCTGCCGGCGCAGATCGCCCCCTTCGTGGTGCGGCGCATCGGCCTGACCCAGGCGCGCCGCCTGGCCCTGACCGCCGCCCGCGTAGGCGGCCCGGAGGCCCTGCGCCTGGGCCTGGTGCACTACTGCGAGCACGATGACGCCGCCCTGCAGCAGCGCCTGGACGAGACCCTGGAGCAGATTCGCCAGTGTGCGCCGCAGGCCAACGCCCAGACCAAGGCCCTGCTGCTGGCCAGCGAACGCGAGGCCCTCGGTCCGCTGCTCGACCGCGCCGCCGAACAATTCACCGCCGCCGTGACCGGCGCCGAGGGCGTCGAAGGCACCATGGCCTTCGTGCAGAAGCGCAAGCCGAAGTGGGCCCAGTAGTAGCTCCCCTCTCCCCAAGGGGAGAGGGAACGAATAGACCGTAGCCCGGATGCAATCCGGGGATCGCCCCACAGGAGCACGAAGATGCCCGCATTCAACAAGATTCTGATCGCCAACCGTGGCGAGATCGCCTGCCGGGTGATGCGCACCGCCATCGAGCTCGGCTATCGCACAGTGGCGGTGTACTCCGAGGCCGATGCCGATGCCCGCCATGTACAGATCGCCGACGAAGCCGTATGCATCGGCCCGGCCCAGGTCAGCCAGTCCTACCTGCGCATCGACGCCATCATCGAGGCCGCGCGCAAGACCGGTGCCGACGCCATCCACCCCGGCTATGGCTTCCTCTCCGAGAACGCCGACTTCGCCCGCGCCTGCGAGGCGGCCGGCATCGTCTTTATCGGCCCGACCGTCGAAGCCATCCACCTGATGGGCAGCAAGCGCCTGTCCAAGATCGCCATGCTGGAGGCCGGCGTGCCCTGCATCCCCGGCTATGAAGGCGCCGCCCAGGATGACGAGACCCTGGCCAGCGAAGCCGAACGCATCGGCTACCCGCTGATGATCAAGGCCAGCGCCGGCGGTGGCGGACGCGGCATGCGCCTGGTACAGGAGTCATCCGAACTGCTGGGACAGATCCGCACCGCCCGCTCGGAGGCGCAGAACGCCTTCGGCTCCGGCGAGCTGATCCTCGAACGCGCGGTGATCCGCCCACGCCACGTGGAAATCCAGGTGTTCGGCGACCAACACGGCAATATCCTCTATCTCGGCGAACGCGACTGCTCGGTGCAGCGTCGCCACCAGAAAGTGGTCGAGGAAGCCCCCTGCCCGGTGATGACGCCCGAGCTGCGCCGCGCCATGGGCGAGGCCGCGGTGAAGGCGGCGGCCTCGGTCAACTACGTCGGTGCCGGCACGGTGGAGTTCCTCCTCGACGCCAGCGGCGAGTTCTTCTTTCTGGAAATGAACACCCGCCTGCAGGTGGAACACCCGGTCACCGAGCTGATCACCGGACAGGATCTGGTGGCCTGGCAGATAAGAGTCGCCGAGGGCCAGCCCCTGCCGCTACAGCAGGGCGAAATATGCCTCACCGGCCACGCCATGGAGGTGCGTCTGTACGCCGAGGATTCGGCCGCCGGCTTCCTGCCGCAAACCGGCCAGGTGCTGCGCTGGGAACCCGAATTGTTGACTGGCGTGCGCATCGACCACGGCCTGGTCGAGGGTCAGGCCGTCACCCCCTTCTACGACCCGATGCTGGCCAAGATCATCGCCTACGGTGAAACCCGCGACGAAGCCCGGCGCAAGCTGTTGCGCGCGGTCGAGCAGTGCGTGCTGCTCGGTGTGAACGGCAACCAGCGCTTCCTCGCCAACCTGCTCAAGCACCCGGAGTTCGCCGTCGGCAACGCCACCACGGCGTTTATCGCCGAACACTTCGCTGACGACACCAGCCTGCACCCGCACACCGCCAGCCTGGCCGAGCTGGCCATGGCCGCCGCCCTGCTATACCAGGCCTCGGCCGAGGCTAGCGCGCACCAGCCCGGCCTGTCCGGCTGGCGCAGCGCCGGCAGCGCGCCCTGGCGCTTCGTCCTCAAGCAAGGCGAGCACAAGCACGCCGTGGAGCTGGACGTGCTCGCCAGCGGCCCGCAACCGCAGCTGCGCGTGCGTCGGGGCGAAGAACAGCTACCTGTGCGCCTGCTGGCCAGCGACGGCCGCTGGCTGAGCCTGGAACTGGACGGTGTGCGCCGCCGCCAGGCCTACCACCTCGAAGGTGAGCGCCTGTGGCTGTACGGTGAACACGGCAACCTGGAGCTGCTGGACGTCACCCACGAGCCGGCCGGTGGGCAGAACGCCGCCAGCAGCGGCGCGGTGAAGGCGCCGATGGATGGTGCCATAGTCGAGGTGCTGATCGCCGAGGGCGCCAGCGTCAGCAAGGGGCAACTGCTGGTGGTGTTGGAAGCGATGAAGATGGAGCACCCGCTCAAGGCCGGCGTCGACGGCATCGTCCGCCGCGTTGGCGTGAGCCAGGGCGACCAGGTGAAGAGCCGCCAGTTGCTGGTGGAAATCGAAGCTGTAGAGGCTTGATTTATCGCTGTGGGAGGGGCTTTAGCCGCGAGCGTCGTTCATCGCGGCTAAAGCCCCTCCCACGGCCCCATAACAACAAGAAGGAGCACGCCCATGTCACTTTCCGGCAAGACCCTGTTCATCACCGGCGCCAGCCGTGGCATCGGCCGCGAGATCGCCCTCAAGGCCGCCGCCGATGGCGCCAACGTCGTCATCGCGGCCAAGAGTGCCGAGCCACACCCGAAGCTGGCGGGCACCATCCACAGCGTCGCCGCCGAGGTCGAAGCCGCCGGCGGCAAGGCGCTGGCCCTACAGCTGGACGTGCGCGACGAGCAGGCGGTGGCCTCCGCCATGGCCCGCGCGGCCGAGCATTTCGGCGGCATCGATGCCCTGGTCAACAATGCCGGGGCGATCAAGCTGGTCGGCGTGGAGAAGCTCGAACCCAAGCGTTTCGACCTGATGTACCAGATCAACACCCGCGCGGTGATGGTCTGCAGCCAGGCGGCCCTGCCCTATCTGAAACAGAGCGCCGGCGGACATATCCTCAACCTCTCCCCGCCGCTCAACCTCGACACCAAGTGGTTCGCCCAGCACGGCCCCTACACCGTCACCAAGTACGGCATGAGCATGCTCACCCTGGGCATGAGCGAGGAGTTCAAGAAGTACGGCATCAGCGTCAACTCGCTGTGGCCGAAGACCATGATCGCCACCGCCGCCATCGAATTCGAACTGGGCAGCCGCGATGCCTTCAAGCGGGCGCGCACACCAGCCATCATGGCCGATGCGGCCCACGCCATCCTGAGCAGCGAAGGCCGCAGCCTCACCGGGCGCCTGCTGATCGACGAGGACCTCCTGCGTGAACGGGGCATCAGCGACTTCGAGCAGTACCGCTTCGATCCCGTTGGCGGCAGTCTGGTGCCCGATCTGTTCGTCGACCCGTAGGGCGGGTGCAACCCGCCATTTTTCAATCGGGCAGCCTTCTTTCGCTTGGGCAGACCTGCGTATTTGCCGATCTGCCCACCGCTCGGCGCACCAGAGCCATGGTTGCTACGTACCACGCTGACTAGAGTCAGGACTCGCCTCCAATTCATAACAGTTCAAGTGCGAGCCCCATGAGCCAAGCCGATCTGATTTCGCCCTTCCGCTTCCTGGCCCACCTGCCGCAGCACCTGCCGCGTGTGCCGCGCATGTTGCGTGGCCTGTACTACGCCGGCATCCGTAACCGCGAGAAGAATCTGTCGCTGGCCTGGGCGCTGCAACGCGCTGCCGAGCGCCATCCCGAACGCCCGGCGCTGATGGATGAAAACCGCCAGCTCAGCTACCGCGCCTTCAACGCCTGGGCCAACCGCCTGGCCTGGGCGTTCAAGGCCGAGGGGGTCGGCCATGGTGACGTGGTGGCGGTGATGCTGGAAAACCGCCTGGAGCTGCTGGCGATCCTCGCCGCCCTGAGCAAGCTCGGCGCCGTGGGCGCGCTGATCAACACCACCCAGCGCGGCAAGGTGCTGGCGCACAGCTTCAACCTGGTCAAACCCGGCTACCTGGTCATCGGTGACGAACTGCTCGGCGCCTTCGAGGAAATCGCCGCACAATTGCAGAACCCGCAGGCCAAACGCTACTGGATCGCTGACCAGGACTGCCTGCGCGATCCCGGCCAGGCGCCAGATGGCTGGCTCAACCTGATGCACCTGGCCGCCGGCCAGGCCCAGGACAACCCGTCGGACAGCCAGCGCGTACGCATGAAGGATGCCTGCTTCCTGATCTACACCTCTGGCACCACCGGCCTGCCCAAGGCCTCGATCATGAGCCACGGCAAGTGGATCAAGGCCTACGGCGGCTTCGGCCATTCCGGCCTGACCCTGAACGAGCACGACGTGCTCTACCTCACCCTGCCCTGCTACCACAACAACGCCGTCACCGTATGCTGGAGCGCAGCCCTGGCCGGCGGCGCGGCCATCGCCCTGCGTCGCAAGTTCTCTGCCAGCGCCTTCTGGAGCGACGTGGCGCGTTACCAGGCCACCTGCTTCGGCTATATCGGCGAACTGTGCCGCTACCTACTCAACCAGCCGGAAACCGACAGCGAAAGGAACAACAGCCTGCGCTGCATGATCGGCAACGGCCTGCGTCCATCGATCTGGGCCGAGTTCAAGCAGCGCTTCGGCGTCGAGCAGATCACCGAGTTCTATGCCTCCAGCGAAGGCAATATCGGCTTCACCAACGTCTTCAACTTCGACAATACCGTCGGTTACACCCCGGCGACCTACGCCATCGTCCGTTACGACCTGGAGAACGATCGGCCGCTGCGCGGCAAGAAGGGCTTTCTGCAGAAGGCCGACAAGGGCGAAGCAGGCCTGCTGATCAGCGAAATCAGCGCCAAGTGGCCGTTCGACGGCTACACCGATCCGGCCAAGAGCGAGGCGGCGATCCTGCGCGACGTGTTCAGGAAGGGCGACGCCTGGTTCAACACCGGCGACCTGATGCGCGATATCGGCTGCAAGCATGCGCAGTTCGTCGACCGCCTCGGCGACACCTTCCGCTGGAAGGGCGAGAACGTTTCGACGACCGAGGTGGAAAACGTGCTCGGCGCCTTCCCCGGGGTGGAGGATGCGGTGGTCTACGGTGTGGAGATTCCCGGCACCAACGGCCGCTGCGGCATGGCAGCACTACGTCTGTCACCAGGCTGCATGCTAGATGGCGCGGCGCTGGCCGCGCACCTCGACGCGGAGCTGCCGGCTTACGCCGCGCCGCTGTTCGTACGCCTGCTCGGCGAAGTCGAGACCACGGGTACCTTCAAGTACAAGAAGGCCGATCTGAAACTGGCTGGATACGATCCGGCCAAGGTCGATGGTCCGCTCTACGTGCGCCTGCCCGGCTCGGACAGCTTCCAACCGCTAAGTCGCGAAACCCATGCGGCCATCGAGCAGCAGCATTACCGCTTTTGAGCTAGCGCTTGAACTCGAACTGCAGTTCGGCACCTTCGATGGAGTCCCAGTAGTCGTCCACTCGCTCGTTATTGATCAGCCGACCGCTGATCTGAAATGGGCTGACCCCCTCGGGCTTATCGCCGAACAAAGGCGGCAGCAGCGGCGCAAGCTCCTCGCTGGTTTCGCTTTCCAGCGCCTGCTCGAACAACTCCTGCGGCACGCTCAGATCCAGTGCCAGCCGGGGTTCGGGCTGGGGAGCGACGGCGGGTTTGGCCTTGGCCGGGGGCTTGGCCTGCGCTTGCGGTTTGTCCGTGGTCTTGGGCTTGGCGGGCTCCGCCGGCTCGGGCTTGGGGGCAATGACCGGAGCCGGCGCCTCGTCCGGCTCGCTCACGGTCACATCCGCCGGCGCCTCGGGGGCTGGCGAAACGACAGCGGGCGCGGCGCTTTCGGGCTTTTCCGCGGCGGGCTCCGGGGCGGGCTCGCAGCCGCTCAGCAGAGCCAGGCATACGAGCGTTAGACAGGTTCTACGCATCATGGGGACAGCAGCAACTCGATCAACATACTGCCCCCATGCTCCCCTGCCCGGCGCCAACTGGCAAGCCGACTTACAGGACATTTACCGGTCCTTGCCCGCCTCGCCGCTTTCAGACGCCAGATGCGTAAGTTCGGCTTCGATATCCAGTTGCGGATAGTCGGCCTCGAGCTGCTCCAGCAGCCCCTGCGCTTGCTCCTGCTCGCCAGCCCTGCGCAGCTCAAGCAAACGCAGCAACGCCTCGCGCGGTTCGCTCTGCATCACCAGCTCAGCCATCGGAGCGATTGCGGCAGCACTGGCCATCGGTGCCTCGGCCATATCGGCAGACGGCGCCTGGCGTGCCATGGCCTGGCTCTTCATGCGCTCCTGCGGCGCCACCATGGGAGCCACCGCCTCCTGCTCGGCCGCACGCTTGGCCGCCATCGGAGCCGGTGCTGCCGGGCTCATCAGCACGCTGGACGGGACTGCATCGAAGGTATCCGGCGCCCGCTCCAGCGTGCGCCAGGTCAGGCTGACACCGATGCCGACGCAGGCCAGTCCGGCCACTGCCACCGACCAGCGCTGCCGGCCGCTGCCGAACAGCCACTGGTGCAAACGCTGCGCCCAGCCAGCCTTGTCGCTGACGGCTTCGGCCTGCTGCGCCTCACGGGCGGCTGCGCTTGCCGCCGCCAGAATGCGTGCATCCAGCTCGGCCGAGGGTTCGCCGCTGCCATGGGCACGGAAATGCGCCAGCAGCGCCTGTTCGTGATCCAGCGGTTCTCGTTCATGGGTCATGCGGACAACTCCTCGGTGGCCAGCAGCCGGCGCAGTTTCTGCAGGGCGTAGCGCAGACGGCTCTTGACCGTCTCGGCCGGCGTGCGGGTCAACTCGGCAATCTCGTTCAGTTCCAGGTCGCCATGGGCGCGCAACAGGAAGACCTCGCGCTGATCTTCCGGCAGGTCGGCCAGCGCCGCCTGCAGCCGTTCGCTGTCGCGACTCAGGCCCCACTGCTGCTCCGGGCCGGGCTGCGGGTCGGCCTGGGCATGCCGGCTCTCGTCGTATTCGTCGTGCCCGGCCTGATGCCGGCCCGTCTTGCGCCAATGGTCGATCAGGCGGTTGCGCGCGATCTGGTATAGCCAGGTCTTGAACAGCACCGCCTCGCGCTGTTCGCTCTGGCTGCGCACCAGGCTCATCCAGGTTTCCTGGAACACTTCCTCGGCCAGGGCGTGATCGCCGCACAGGCCGAGCAGAAAGCGGAACAGGCCAAGCCGATGGCGCTGGTACAGCGCATTGAAAGCCGTGGCATCGCCGCGGCGGTAACGCCGCAGCAAGGCGGCGTCGTCATCCGTGAGAGGTGCGTTCACTGCTGGACTCGTGCAGAGGTGGAGCCGGAAGTGTGCAGGCTCTGGGCAATTTCGGCCAGCTGGATGAACTCGCCGCGCAGACCGAAGCGATCCTCACCCTTCCCCGAACGCGCCAGTTCGATGCTCTGCGCCAGGTCGAAGTCGCCGGTGTAGCGGCCGTCCTTGAGCTGCTGGGCGAAGGCTGCCACCGCAGCGGCGAAACGCAGATCCTCGCTGGCGGCCGCAACCGGTTTCGCCTCGTTGCGCGCAATGGGTCGTTCCAGCAGGCGACTGCTCGCCTCCCCCGGCGCCTTGTAGCGAATCCGCAGCCAGGCCAGCTCGCCGCTCTTGCCCGCTGGCTGAGCGCTGCTCTGATAGCGCAATGGCTCCAGCCAGCCCTTGCCACCGGCCGGGACGATCTCGTATAGCGCGGTAACGGTATTCCCGGCGCCGATCTCGCCGGCATCAACCTTGTCGTTGCTGAAATCCTCGCGCTTGAGTGCGCGGTTCTCGTAGCCCAGCAAGCGGTACTCGCTAACCTCGCTCGGGTTGAATTCCAGTTGCAGCTTCACGTCGCTGGCCACGGTGGCGAGGGTCGACGCGAGCTGATCCACCAGCACCTTGCGCGCCTCGCGCAGGTTGTCGATATAGGCGTAGTTGCCGTTGCCGGCATCGGCCAACTGCTCCATCAGGCGCTCGTTGTAGTTGTCCACGCCGAAGCCCAGGGTGGTGAGGGAAACGCCCGTCTTGCGCTTGTCCGCTGCCAGTTGCTTGAGGCTGTCGAAGTCGCTGATGCCGACGTTGAAATCACCATCGGTGGCCAGCAGGATGCGATTGATGCCGCCGTCGATCAGGTGCTTCTGTGCCTGCTGATAGGCCAGCTGGATGCCCGACTCGCCCGCGGTCGAGCCACCGGCACTGAGCTGATCGATGGCCGCACGAATCTTCGCCTTGTCGCTACCTGGCGTGGAGTCCAGCAGAACCTGGCTGTCACCGGCATAGGTGACCAGCGAGACGCGATCCTGCGGGCGAAGCTGGTCGACCAGCAGCTTCAGCGTGCCCTGCACCATCGGCAACCCTTCGCGGCGATGCATCGAGCCGGAGACATCCACCAGAAACACCAGGTTGGCCGGCGGCAGCACCTCGACACTGCGGTCCGACGCCTTGATGGCGATGCGCAGCAGGCGAGTCTGCGGGTTCCACGGCGTCACCGCCAGTTCGGTGCTGACACCGAAGGGCGCATCGCCCTGCGGCAACGGATAGGCATAGGGGAAGTAGTTGACCAGTTCTTCCAGGCGCACCGCATCCTTCGGCGGCAGTTGCCCGCCATTGAGAAAGCGCCTCACGTTGGCGTAGCTGCCGGTGTCGACATCGATGCTGAAGGTGGACACCGGCGTCTCGGCGACGGCGAAAACCGGATTGCCGGGGTAGTTTTGGTACTGCTCGCGCGACTCGTCACGGTAGCTCGGTGGCAGGATATCGGCGCCAGGGGCCGGCGCATAAGCCAGGGTCGCAATACGTTTCTGGCTGGCCTCGGCGGCCGCAGGCGCAGCCAGGCGTTCACGTACCAGCGGTGCTGCTGGCGCAGGGCTGGCTTGGACCTCCGGCTCCGGGCCAGAGGCGCTGCAGGCGGCGAGCAGCAGTAAGCTGCCCGCCGAGAAACCGACGGCGAATGGACGACTGAGCAACAGGGAATAAACGGACATTGGGCACCTTCCGAGCAATGGCACGACCTTCGCTCAGATAGACGCAGCCCTTTGCTGAATCGGGTTAAACCAAGGAAAGAAGTTTTAATCTTCCCAGGAACCGCCCACCTCCTGGCACAGCTGGGTGGCCAGCATGCCCAGGGTCATCAGCGCCCTTTCGGCCTCGCGATTCCAGGGGATACCACAGTTGAGCCGCACGCAGTGGTTGAACTGCTCGGTATTGCTGAAGATCAGTCCCGGTGCGATCGAGATGCCCTGCTGCAGCGCGCGCACGTGCAGGTCCTTGGTGTTGACCCGCGCCGGCAGACTTACCCAGAGAATGAAGCCGCCCTTGGGCCGGGTCATCTGCGTGCCGGCCGGGAAGTACTGCTGAACCGCCAGCTGGAAGGCGCTGAGGTTCTTGCGGTATTCCTGGCGAATGTGGCGCAGGTGGCGGTCATAGCCGCCGTTCTCCAGATACGCCGCCACCGCCATCTGGGTGACGCTGCAAGCCGAATGGGTGGAGAAGGTTTGCAGACGTTGGATCTCGTCCTGATATTTGCCGGCGACTATCCAGCCGATGCGCACCCCAGGCGACAGCGTCTTGGAGAAACTCGAGCAGTAGATCACCCGGCTGTCGCGATCATGCGACTTGAGCGCCTTGGTCGGGCCCTGCTCGAACATCAGCTCGCCGTAAATATCGTCTTCGACGATCTGGAAATCGTAATCGCCGGCCAGGCGCAGCAACTGGCGCTGACGCTCCTCGGGGATGGTGCCGCCCAATGGGTTGGACAGCCGCGCGGTGAGCACCAGGGCCTTGATCGGCCACTGGTTGGCGGCCAGCTGCAGGGCTTCGAGGCTGATACCGGTGGTCGGATCGCACGGGATCTCGATGACCTTGAGCCCCAGCAGGTCGGCCAGCTGCAGCAGGCCGTAGTAGGTCGGCGACTCCACCGCGATCAGATCGCCCGGCTTGGTCAGCACGCGCAGACTCATCTGCAGCGCATCGACGCAGCCATGGGTGATCACCACCTCGGACGGATCGACCACCACGCCGGCATCGCGCATGCGGATCGCCACCTGGCGGCGCAGCGGCTCGAAGCCGGGGCTGAACATGTAGCTGAAGGCGCGCGGACTGTGAAAACGGGTGACCTTGGCCAGTTGTTGGTGCAGCGCGCGCACCGGCAGGTAATCCACATGCGGCACTGCCGCCCCGAGCGGGAATACACCTTCACGACGCGACTCGGTGAGCACCTGATTGATGATGCTGGCGCGGGTGACCAGGCCCGGTCGCTCGACCTTGGCGATATCCGGGGTCGGCGCGGTCAGCGCCGGAGTCTGGTGCACGTAGAAGCCCGATTGCGGCCGCGCGCGGATCAGCCCCTGGTCTTCGAGGTTGGCGTAGGCCTGCAGCACGGTGGCGTGGCTGACGTTGAGCTGCGCACTCATCTTGCGCACCGAGGGCACGCGTTCACCCGGCTGGTAGACGCCACGACGGATATCTTCGGCCAACTGCTGGGCGATGCGTTGATAAAGCAGCAGATTGGTCATGGCGATATCCTCTTGGTCAATAGAGCATAACAGTAACCTATTGCTACACAATTGTACCGGCACAGATTCGATCAGTTTTTACCGTACGCATCACTTGCTGACCAAAGACTGCGTAAACGCCCTATGCAGAACACAAAAAACCCCGGACATGCCGGGGCTTCTTATACGCGGTGCCAGACACTCAGCGTTCAGGACCCAGCTGGCCTCGCTCGTCGGAGAAGACGATCTCGACCCGCCGATTCTGCGCCCGCCCCCGCGCCGAGGCGTTTTCCGCGACAGGAAAGTCCACGCCGTAACCGACCACCTGAATACGCTTGGCATCCACGCCCAGATCGACCAGCAGATCGACCACGGCCTGCGCACGCGCCCGTGACAGTTCCAGGTTCTCGGCAGCATCACCGGTATTGTCGGTATAGCCCTCGATACGCACGCGCCGCTGCGGGTTGATCTGCAGGAACTGCACGAGCTTGAGCACGGTGCGATTGGCCGCCGGTTGCAGCTCGGCGCGACCGGCATCGAACAGCATGTCGCCCAGGGTCATCACCAGGCCGCGCTCGGTCTCGCTGGTGGCGAGGCTGACCATCTGCTCTTCCAGCCAGCCGTTGTGCTGCTGCACGCTGAGCAGCTTGGCTTCACGTAACGTCAGCTGCAGGCGCTGACGCTCAAGTTCGAGCTTGGCAGCGCGCTCATGATTGAGGCTGATATCGCTGTGTTGCCGGGCGATTTCGGCATAGCGCTGGCTGAGATAGGCGTAATGACGCACATCATCGCCACTGCCCCAATAGCTGGACAGACGTTCGGCACGGGCCAGGGATTCACCCGCGCGGATCACGTCCTTGGGCGCGGCACGCAGAACGTTGGGATCTTCCTTGACCGACTGGAAACTGAGACGCGCCTCTTCCAGCGCCTGCTCGCTTGCCGGCTGCTTGGCGGCGCAACCATTCAGGAGTGCAGCGGCCAACAGCAGACCGCCGAGGTAACCGAAAGCCTTCATCACATCGCCCCCAGTTGCTGGCGCAGACGGCCGATACGCTGGTTGAGCTCGGTCAGGTGCTCACGCCCCTTGGCGTTGAGATGCTCGGCCTCGGCCAGGCGCGCATCCAGCTCAGCCTGTTCGGACAGTTGGCGTGCCTGTTTGTTTTCACCGTCCTGCATGGCCGCTTGTGCCTGAGCGAACTTCTGTTCAGCCTGGCGCAACGACGCGGACTGCTCGCTGACTACTCCCAGGGACTTGGTCTGCGCCAATGCCTGCTCAGTCAGGCGCAGCTGCTCGGTGGGCGCGGGATCGCTTGCGCAAGCCGTCAGGCCCAGCGCCAGCAGCAAGGGAAGGGGTCGATTGATCACGAAAATTTCCTACTGAGTCACGTCGCCGACCGGATCGGGCTGCATCTGCTGCGCCTTCCACAGTTCCAGATTGCTTTTCAGGAACTGCTCAGGCAGCCCGGCGGCGACCATTTCTGTCATCTTCCGCGCCAGCTGACCACGCAGCCAGGGCTCGTTGCACGCCGAATTATGTGACAGGGTAAGGTAAAGCCCCTCGCTGGAAATTGGCGGGTCCAGCACCTCGAGGTCATCATCCATGCCCAGTGTCTCGGCGAGCGCCAAGCCGGGGTACCGCTCGTAGAGCACATAATCGGTACGACCGAGCAGCAACTTCTGGAACGCCTGAGTCAGGCTGGATACGCCCTCGAGCGTAAGGTTCTGCTTGGCAAAGGTATCGAACTGCTGACCGAAGCTGTTGCCCACCAGCGTATCGCCAGTGTGCCCCTGCAGGTCGATCCAGCTGCCATAGGGGAAGGCTTCGCCCTTGCGCACCCAGACCACGCTCGGAGTGAAGAAAAATGCCGGGTGTACGTAGTCCATGTTCTCGAGGCGAGGCAGCGTCAGGAACGCGCCTGCAAGCAGGTCGACACGCCCCGTACGCACTTCGTCCTGCGCGCGTGACCAGGGCCCGGTATAGATCACGTCGATCACCACACCCAGCTCTTTGGCCAGATGCTTGAGCATATCGACATTGGCGCCGACCAGCTGCTGCGGGTTCTGCGGATCGCGCCAGAGATAGGGCGGATACTCGGGGTTACCGGTCGCTACCAGCCGTTCGCATTTACCCGCAGCCAAGGCGACGCCGGGCATCACAGCCAGTGCACACCACAGCAACAGCGACTTAAACAGACAACGCTCAGGCATTGGCTACTCTCGGTTTATGCGTTGATCGGCAGGAGGGTCTCAGCCGCCCCGTAATCTTCTGCGTTCATGCTAGCTTAAGGCGTCGCCACAATAATTCGCGATAAGGACGCGCCATGAAAAAACTGCTGTTCGCATTGCTCATCCTGCTGTCAGGCACAGCAGCCACGCTGTACTTCTTTCCAGCGGCACAATTGGCCAGCTTGCGCCTGATAGAGCAGCATCGTGCCGGACTGAGTCACGAGCAGCTAGCGGTCCACAATCTTAACATCCATTACTACCAGGGAGGACCGGCGAGCGGCGAAACCCTGGTGTTGCTTCACGGGTTTGCCGCAGACAAGGATAACTGGCTGCGCTTTTCCCGCCACCTGACCCAGGACTATCGAGTCATCGCCCTCGACCTGCCCGGCTTCGGCGACAGCGACTTGCCGCCTGGCAGTTATGACGTCGGCACCCAGGCCGAACGCCTTGCGGATATTCTCGATGCCATGGGCATAAAGCAGGCACACGTGCTGGGTAACTCGATGGGAGGCCATATCGCCGCACTCTATGCAGCGCGCTACCCGGATCGAGTGCACTCGCTGGCACTGTTCGCCAATGCCGGAATCGACAGCCCGCACAAGAGCGAGCTGTATCGACTACTGACCAGTGGCGCAGCCAACCCGCTGGTGGTCAAGCAACCGCAGGACTTCGACAACCTGCTGCAGTTCGTTTTCGTCGAGCCGCCCTATCTGCCGGCATCACTCAAGCGTTATCTGGGTGAGCGCGCCATGGTCAGGGCCGAGCACTACGGTATGGTGTTCAAACAACTGGTGGAGCGCAGCATTCCCCTGGAACCCGAGCTGACAAAAATCCAGGCACCCACCTTGCTGCTATGGGGCAGACAGGATCGCGTGCTGGACGTATCCAGCATCGAGGTCATGCAACCTCTGCTGCGCAGCTCCAGCGTGGTGATCATGGATAACGTCGGTCACGCGCCGATGCTTGAACGCCCCGAAGAAAGCGCCCTGCTCTACCGGCGTTTTCTGCAGAGCATGAAGTAGCAAAATGCAGGCAATAAAAAACCCGCTCACCAGAGCGGGTTTTTCGTAGCGGGAAAGTGGCTTAAACCGACTTTTCCAGCTCCGGTACGGCTTCGAACAGGTCGGCGACCAGGCCGTAGTCGGCCACCTGGAAGATCGGCGCCTCTTCGTCCTTGTTGATCGCAACGATCACCTTGGAGTCCTTCATACCGGCCAGGTGCTGGATCGCGCCGGAGATACCGACGGCGATATACAGCTGCGGCGCGACGATCTTGCCGGTCTGACCGACCTGCATGTCGTTCGGTACGAAGCCGGCGTCGACCGCGGCGCGCGAGGCACCGACGGCAGCGCCCAGCTTGTCGGCCAGAGCGTACAGGTGCTTGAAGTTGTCGCCATTGCCCATGCCACGGCCGCCGGAAACGACGATCTTGGCAGCGGTCAGCTCCGGACGGTCGGACTTGGCCAGCTCTTCGCCAACGAAGGCGGACTTGCCGGCATCGGCCGGACCGGAAACGGCTTCAACGGCAGCGCTGCCGCCTTCAGCAGCCGCGGCGTCGAAACCGGTGCTACGCACGGTGATCACCTTGATGGCAGCCGAGGACTGCACGGTGGCGATGGCGTTGCCGGCATAGATCGGACGCTTGAAGGTGTCGGCGCTTTCAACGGCGATGATCTCGGAGATCTGATCGACGTCCAGGGCAGCGGCGACGCGCGGCAGGATGTTCTTGCCGTTGCTGGTGGCGGCAGCCAGGATGTGGCTGTAGCCCTTGCCCAGTTCGGCTACCAGCGGCGCGACGTTTTCCGGCAGCTGGTTGGCATAGGCGGCGTTGTCGGCCAGCAGCACCTTGGCCACGCCAGCGATCTTGGCAGCGGCTTCGGCAGCAGCGCCAGCGTTGGCACCGGCTACCAGAACGTGAATGTCACCACCGATCTTCTGCGCAGCAGCAACGGTGTTCAGAGTAGCGGCAGCCAGAGCGGCATTGGTGTGTTCAGCGATAACCAGGATAGTCATTTAGATTACCTTCGCCTCGTTCTTCAGTTTCTCGACCAGTTCAGCCACGGACTTGACCTTGATGCCAGCGCTGCGAGCAGCCGGCGCTTCGACTTTCAGGGTCTTGACGGTGGAGGCGGTGGAAACGCCCAGAGCGTCCGGGGTGACGGTTTCCAGCGGCTTCTTCTTGGCCTTCATGATGTTCGGCAGCGACGCATAGCGCGGCTCGTTCAGACGCAGGTCGGTGGTGACGATCGCCGGCAGGTTCAGCGCAACGGTCTGCAGACCGCCATCGATCTCACGGGTGACGTTGACCTTGTCGCCAGCCACTTCGACCTTGGAGGCGAAGGTGCCTTGGCCGAAGCCGGTCAGGGCGCCCAGCATCTGGCCGGTCTGGTTGTTGTCGCTGTCGATGGCCTGCTTGCCCATGATCACCAGCTGCGGCTGCTCCTTGTCGACCACTGCCTTGAGCAGCTTGGCCACGGCCAGGGAGTTCAGCTCGTCATTGGATTCGACCAGGATGGCACGGTCGGCGCCCAGAGCCAGCGCGGTGCGCAGTTGCTCCTGAGCGGTAGCCGGGCCGATGGTGACAACAACGATTTCGCTCGCCACGCCTTTCTCCTTGAGGCGTACGGCTTCTTCCACGGCGATTTCGCAGAAGGGGTTCATGGACATCTTGACGTTGGCGAGGTCGACGCCGCTGTTGTCCGCCTTGACGCGAACCTTGACGTTGTAGTCGACCACTCGTTTGACAGCTACAAGAACCTTCATGGATTCCTCGTTACTCTCCGGTGAATAAGAATGTCGCCCAGGCGAGCCTGGCCAGTGATGCAAAATCGGCCGCAACCAACCTTTCAGCTCAGACGGCGAGCGCAAAACCGCCCGTATCTTGACCCCGCGGCCTGGCTCGGTCAATACAGCGAACTGGCCGGTCATCCGCGATGTAGTACGATTCTAACAGGCCTACAGAAAATTCAAACAAACGTTTGTATTGGCCCGTCGAGAGGGTGTAGATATAATGCCCACGCCGTGCTTAGGGAGCGAGCCGCGCCCTCCCCTATAAAACATCGAAGAGCCTTGAGTAGGAGATAGCCTGTGGAACGCGAATTTATGGAGTTCGACGTCGTCATCGTCGGCGCCGGCCCATCCGGACTGTCCGCCGCCTGCCGACTGAAGCAGAAAGCCGCTGAAGCGGGCCAGGAGATCAGCGTCTGCGTGGTCGAGAAAGGCTCCGAAGTCGGCGCTCACATCCTCTCCGGTGCGGTGTTCGAACCGCGCGCCCTGAACGAACTCTTCCCCGACTGGAAGGAGCTTGGCGCCCCACTCAACACCCCGGTCAAGCGCGATGACATCTACCTGCTGCGCGACGCCGACAAGGCTACCCGAATTCCTGACTTCTTTGTGCCGAAAACCATGCACAACGAAGGCAATTACATCATTTCCCTGGGCAACCTGTGCCGCTGGCTGGCCCAGCAGGCCGAGAACCTGGGCGTGGAGATCTACCCGGGCTTCGCCGCTCAGGAAGCGCTGATCGACGAAAACGGCGTGGTGCGCGGCATCGTCACCGGTGATCTGGGCGTCGACCGCGAAGGCAACCCCAAGGAAGGCTACTACACCCCCGGCATGGAACTGCGTGCCAAGTACACCCTGTTCGCCGAAGGCTGCCGTGGCCACATCGGCAAGCAGCTGATCAAGAAGTACAACCTCGACAGCGAAGCCGACGCCCAGCACTACGGCATCGGCATCAAGGAAATCTGGGACATCGATCCGGCCAAGCACGAGCAGGGCCTGGTGGTACACACCGCCGGCTGGCCGATGGACATCATGGGCACCGAAAACACCGGCGGCTCCTTCCTCTATCACCTGGAAAACAACCAGGTCGTGGTGGGCCTGATCATCGACCTGTCCTACGCCAACCCGCATCTGTCCCCGTTCGACGAGTTCCAGCGCTACAAGCACCACCCGGTCATCGCCCAGTATCTGGAAGGTGGCAAGCGCGTTTCCTACGGCGCCCGCGCCATCTGCAAGGGCGGCATCAACTCGCTGCCGAAGATGGTCTTCCCTGGTGGCGCGCTGATCGGCTGCGACCTCGGCACCCTGAACTTCGCCAAGATCAAGGGCAGCCACACCGCTATGAAATCCGGCATGCTGGCTGCCGACGCCATCGCCGAAGCCCTGGCAGCCGGCCGTGAAGGCGGCGACGAGCTGAGCAACTACGTCGATGGATTCAAGGCCAGCTGGCTGTACGACGAACTGTTCCGCAGCCGCAACTTCGGCGCCGCCATCCACAAGTACGGCGCCATCATTGGCGGCGGCATCAACTGGCTGGATCAGAACATCTTCGGCGGCAAGGCGCCCTTCACCCTGCACGACAACAAGCCGGATTACGCCTGCCTGAAGCCGGCGGCCGAGTGCGCGAAGATCGCCTACCCGAAACCGGACGGCAAACTGAGCTTCGACAAGCTCTCCTCGGTGTTCCTCTCCAACACCAACCACGAAGAAGAACAGCCCTGCCACCTGAAGCTGGCCGACCCGAGCATCCCGATCGAGAAGAACCTGCCACTGTATGACGAACCGGCGCAGCGCTACTGCCCGGCCGGCGTGTACGAAGTGGTAACGCAGGAAGACGGCACGAAGAAGTTCCAGATCAACGCGCAGAACTGTGTGCACTGCAAGACCTGCGACATCAAGGACCCGGCGCAGAACATTACCTGGGTTGCACCGGAAGGCACCGGCGGCCCGAATTACCCCAACATGTAATTCGCGCCGATATGAAAAAGGCTCCCTCGGGAGCCTTTTTCGTTTCTGTCGAATCCGTGGGAGCGAGCTGCGCTCGCGAAGCTTCTAAAACCACCACGTTTCGCGAGCAGAGCTCGCTCCTACAGGGTGTTCAGTCTTCGTAAACCATCTTGCGGCTCATGCCGCCGTCGATGACGAACTCCTGGCCGGTGACGAAGCCGGCCGCATCGGACAGCAGCCAGGCGACCTGAGCCGCCACATCCTCCACCGTGCCGACACGGCCGACCGGATGCTGCGCATGGTCGAACACCGATAGCGGTTCCAGACGCTGCTGCACAGGATCGCGGGCGTCGATCCAGCCGGGGCTGACGCAGTTAACGCGCACCTCCGGCCCGAGACTGACCGCCAGCGCATGAGTGAGCGCAACCAGTCCGCCCTTGCTCGCCGCATAAGCCTCGCAATTGGCCTCGGACTGACTGGCGCGCGTCGAGGCGATATTGACGATGGCGCCACGATGCCCGCGCAAATAAGGCGCACAGTGCTTGGCCAGCAGCATGGCGCCGGTCAGATTGACCGCCAGCAGGCGATTCCAGCGCCTGAGATCGAGCGACTCCAACGGCGGCGTGTGCGGGTCGGCGATGGCCGCGTTGCACACCAGCGCGTCGAGACGACCGAACTGACCAAGAATCTCGGCAACGCCGACACTGACCTGATCTTCCTTCGCCACATCCATGGCCACGAACCAGGCATTGTCACCCAGCGCACGCGCCACTTTCGAACCCCGCTCACGGTCGATATCGGCCAGCACCACCTGCCAACCCTCGGTGACCAGCCAGGCGCTGATTCCCAGGCCGATGCCGCGCGCGGCACCGGTGACCAGCGCGACACGCCCGTTGCTGGGCGCATCGTCGTTACCCCACTCCAGCATCAGAGCGCGGCCAGGCCGCGTGCCAGGTCTGCCTTCAGGTCCTCCAGCTCTTCCAGCCCCACGGCAACACGGATCAGGCTGTCGCTGATGCCGGCATTGGCACGTTCCTGCGGCGTCAGGCGACCATGGGACGTGGTGGCCGGGTGGGCGATGGTGGTCTTGGTATCGCCCAGGTTGGTGGTGATGGAAATGACGCGCGTGGCATCGATCACCTTCCAGGCGGCGTCACGCCCGCCCTTGACCTCGAAGCTGACCACCGCGCCGAAGGCGCTCTGCTGCTTCTTCGCCAGTTCATGCTGCGGGTGACTGGGCAGGCCTGCGTAGTAGACACGCTCGACCTGCGGTTGCTGCTCGAGCCACAGCGCCAGCTGCAGGGCACTCTCGCTCTGCGCGCGCATACGGATGCGCAAGGTTTCCAGGCCCTTGAGGAACATCCAGGCATTGAACGGGCTGAGAGTTGGACCGGCGGTGCGCAGAAAGCCCACCACCTCCTTCATCTGCTCGCTGCGCCCCGCCACCACACCACCGAGACCGCGACCCTGACCGTCGATGTATTTGGTGGCCGAATGCATGACGATATCCGCGCCGAGTTTCAGCGGCTGCTGCAGGGCCGGCGTGCAGAAGCAGTTGTCCACCGCCAGCAACGCACCATGCGCATGGGCGATCTCGGCCAGTGCCGCGATATCCACCAGCTCGGCCAGCGGGTTGGACGGCGATTCGACGAACAGCAGCTTGGTATTGGGCTTGAACGCGTTCTGCCAGGCATCCAGATCCGCCAGTGGCACGTAATCCACCTCGATGCCGAAGCGCTTGAGGTACTTCTCGAACAGGCTGATGGTGGAGCCGAATACGCTGCGCGACACCAGCACATGGTCGCCGCCACTGCACAGACTCATGACGATGGCGAGGATGGCCGACATGCCGGAAGCGGTGGCCACTGCCTGCTCCGCGCCTTCCAGCGCGGCGATACGCTCCTCGAAGGTGCGCACGGTAGGATTGGTGTAGCGCGAATAGACGTTGCCCGGCACTTCGCCGGCAAAACGTGCAGCCGCATCGGCCGCGGTGCGAAACACGTAGCTGGAGGTCAGGAACAGCGCCTCACCATGCTCCCCTTCCGGCGAGCGGTGCTGACCGGCGCGCACCGCCAGGGTGTCGAAGCCAACGCCGTCCAGATCGCTGTCGAGCCGACCCGCTTCCCATTCCAGTGTCATCTCTCTACCTCACCAATAAGTAGCCCGGAGGCAATCCGGGAACTTCAATGTGACATTCCCCCGGATTGCATCCGGGCTACAGACCAAGGGCAGGCCTCCCCTGCCCCGCGCATCAATTGTTGTGCAGATCGATGATCGCACTGACCGCCTGCGACTTCGCCTTGCTGGCGTCGTTGCGCGCCTGCTCGATGCGGTTCAGGTAGGCCTCGTCGACATCGCCAGTCACGTAGTTGCCGTCGAAAACCGCACAGTCGAAGTTGTCGATCTTGATTTTCTTGCTGCCACTGACCGCCTCGATCAGATCCGGCAGGTCCTGGTAGACCAGCCAGTCGGCGCCGATCAGCTCGCACACCTGCTCGGTGCTGCGGCCATGAGCGATCAGCTCGTGGGCGCTGGGCATGTCGATACCGTAGACGTTCGGGTAGCGCACCGCTGGTGCCGCCGAGCAGAAATAGACGTTCTTCGCTCCGGCCTCGCGCGCCATCTGGATGATCTGCTTGCAGGTGGTGCCACGGACAATGGAGTCGTCCACCAGCATCACGTTCTTGCCGCGGAACTCCAGTTCGATGGCATTGAGCTTCTGCCGCACGGATTTCTTGCGTGCCGCCTGACCAGGCATGATGAAGGTGCGGCCGATATAGCGGTTCTTGACGAAGCCTTCGCGGAATTTCACGCCCAGATGATTGGCCAGCTCCAGGGCCGCGGTACGGCTGGTATCTGGGATCGGGATGACCACGTCGATATCGTGATCCGGCCGCTCGCGAAGAATCTTGTCGGCCAGCTTCTCGCCCATGCGCAGGCGCGCCTTGTAAACCGAGATGCCATCCATGATCGAATCAGGACGCGCCAGATAGACGTGCTCGAAAATGCACGGCGCATATTTCGGATTGGCCGCGCACTGGCGGGTGAACAGCTGACCTTCTTCGGTGATGTACACCGCCTCACCCGGCGCCAGATCGCGGATCAGGGTAAAGCCGAGCACATCCAGCGACACGCTTTCCGAGGCGATCATGTATTCCACGCCCTCGTCGGTATGACGCTGGCCGAAGACGATCGGGCGGATGCCGTTGGGATCACGGAAGCCGACGATGCCGTAGCCGGTAATCATCGCGACCACGGCGTAGCCGCCCAGGCAGCGCTCGTGCACGTGGGTGACCGCGGCGAACACGTCTTCTTCGGTGGGCTGCAGCTTGCCGCGCTGGGCCAGTTCGTGGGCAAACACGTTGAGCAGCACTTCCGAGTCGGAATTGGTGTTCACGTGACGCAGATCGGATTCGTAGATTTCCTTGGCCAACTGCTCGACGTTGGTCAGGTTGCCGTTATGCGCCAGAGTGATGCCGTAGGGCGAGTTGACGTAGAACGGTTGCGCTTCGGCGGAACTGGAGCTGCCAGCAGTCGGGTAGCGCACATGGCCAATGCCCATGTGCCCGACCAGGCGCTGCATGTGGCGCTGCTGGAAGACATCGCGCACCAGGCCATTGTCCTTGCGCAGGAACAGGCGGCCATCATGGCTGGTGACAATACCGGCAGCATCCTGGCCGCGGTGCTGGAGGACGGTCAGCCCGTCATACAGCGCCTGATTGACGTTCGATTTACCGACGATACCGACGATGCCACACATGTGCCACGACCCCTGCTAGATAATTCAGGCTAATTCAGCGGCCGGCGCAGCGGTTAATCCGCACCGGCCACTCTTTAAAGCAGCTCGGCTGGGTTAGCCGAACCACTGGTAAACCACTGATCGGACCACCCCAGAATGAGGTTCTTCGACCAGTCGGCAACCATCAGAAAATGCGGCACCAGTTGCGACTGTCGCCACCATGTATCCTGCTCCACCGGCGCCAGGCTGATCAGTCCGACCAGCAGCACCACCAGCAAGCCTCCACGCGCGGCGCCGAATACCATGCCGAGAAATCGGTCGGTGCCGGACAGGCCTGTCACGCGGATCAACTCGCCGATCAGGAAGTTGACCAGCGCGCCCACCAGCAAGGTGGCGATGAAGAGAATGGCACAGGCAGCGATCACCCGCGCTGAAGGCGTTTCGATGAATTCGACGAGATGCTGGGCCAATGCGCCGCCGAACATCCAGGCGACCACACCCGCGATAATCCAGGTCAGCAGCGACAGCGCTTCCTTGACGAAGCCGCGCTTGAGACTGATCAGACTAGAAATGGCGATGACGGCGACAATCGCCCAATCGACCCAGGTGAATACCACGGTGCGGCCTACCAGCGGAAAAGGCGGAGCATTTTAGCAGAGCCCGGCGAATCGGGTAACCGGGCGTTGCATATCAACGATGGATTCAACCGGCCTCAGGTTGGAAACGCACGACAAAACCGCTGAGTTTGTGCTGACGGTTCAGTTGGTCACGCAAGCGCTCGGCTTCGGCGCGCTCGATCAGCGGGCCGACGAACACACGATTCATGCCGTCGAAGGCGCGGATATAGGCGTTGTAACCCTGGCTGCGCAGGGTTTTCTGCAGGTTTTCTGCTCCGCTGCGGCTGGACAGACTGGCCAACTGCACCGACCAGCTGATCGGCAGGCTGTTGGCGTCCAGGCGCCCCTCAGGCTTGGCGGGAGCCGTGGTGGCAACCTGCTCGGTCTTGGTCGGTTCGGGCTTGCTCGGTTGAGCTGCAGGTGGCGGAGCCTGCTTGGGTTGCTCCGGCACCTCGACTATTTGCGGCTCCACCTCTTCGACCGGCACGGGTTCCTGCGGCAATTGCTCGGGCTCGACAACCTCGGCAGGCTCGACCACGATCTCGGCAGCCTCCGGCGCCTGCGGCATCGACGGGGCCTCTACTACCACGCGACGCATCTCGTCTTCACGCGATAGCAGCATCGGCAGGAAAATCACCGCCAGCGCCACCAGCACCAGAGCACCGACCATGCGCTGCTTGAGCCCCTTGTCCAGCATTGCCATCCCCCATTCCCCTTATCAAGCCGGGCGGGCCAGCCAATCCAGGGCCTCGGCCACGCAGAAAAACGATCCGAACAACAGTATCTCGTCACCCTCAGCCGCTTGTTCGCACTGCGCTTCGAGCGCAGCTCGTACATCCGGGTACTGCGCCACCGCCACGCCCAGCGCCTGAAGGTGCCCGGCCAGCTCACCGGCAGAACGCGAACGCGGCGTGCCGAGCGGCGCTACGGCCCACCCGGCAACCAGACTCAGCAGCGGCGAGACCACGCCAGGCAGGTCCTTGTCGGCCAACAGACCGAATACGGCCCAGCGCTTACCGGTCGTAGAGCGACTCTCCAGGCGCTGCGCCAGGTAGTCGGCAGCATGGGGATTATGCCCAACATCGAGCAACAGCGTGAGTGACTTGCCTCGCCAATCCAGCGCGCGGCGATCCAGCCGCCCGGTCACCCGCGTGGCCAGTAACGCCTGAGCGATCTGCTGCTGATCCCAGGGCAGCGGCAGAAGCGCGTAGGCCTGCAATGCCAGCGCAGCGTTTTCCATGGGCAAATCGAGAAGTGGCAACTGCTCCAGGTGCAACACCTGACCCTGGGCATCGAGGCCATACCAGGACCATTGCTGCCCCCGAACACTCAGATCGTAGTCGCGCCCGCGCAGGAAAAACGGTGCGTCCAGCAACGCCACCTGCTCCAGCAACGGCTGTGGCGGATCAAGGTCACCACACAGCGCCGGCTTGCCTGCACGCATGATTCCGGCCTTTTCGAAGGCGACCGACTCACGGGTGTCGCCCAGCCAGTCGGCATGGTCCAGGCCGATGCTGGTGATCAACGCGAGGTCGGCATCCACCAGATTGACCGCATCCAGACGCCCGCCCAGACCGACTTCGAGCACCACGGCGTCCAGCCCGGCACGCTCGAACAGCCAGAAGGCTGCCAGTGTGCCCATCTCGAAATAGGTCAGCGATATCTCACCGCGCGCGGATTCCACCGCTGCAAACGCCTGGCACAACGCCTCGTCGCTTGCCTCACGCCCATCCAGCACCACACGCTCGTTGTAACGCAGCAGATGGGGCGAGCTGTAGACACCGACGCGCTGGCCCTGGGCAGCGATCAGGCTGGCAAGAAAGGCGCATGTGGAACCCTTGCCGTTGGTACCCGTGACGGTGATCACCAGCGGCGCAGGTTTGCCGAGCCCAAGCCTGCGCGCTACCTCGCGCGAACGCTCCAGGCCCATGTCGATGGCCGAGGGGTGCAGCTGTTCGAGGTAGGCGAGCCACTCGCCCAGGCTACGTTCGGTCATGCAGTGGCCGGCAGGGAAACCGGGGAAGGACGATTCATCAGTTGCGCCAACAGGCGCGCCAGACGCGGACGCAGCTCGTTGCGCGGTATGATCATGTCGATGGCGCCGTGCTCCAGCAGGAACTCGCTGCGCTGGAAGCCTTCCGGCAGCTTCTCGCGCACGGTCTGCTCGATCACGCGCGGACCGGCGAAGCCGATCAGCGCCTTGGGCTCGGCCACGATCACGTCACCGAGCATGGCCAGGCTGGCCGATACGCCGCCGTAAACCGGGTCGGTCAGCACGGAAATGAACGGCAGCCCCTCTTCACGCAGACGCGCCAGCGCAGCGGAGGTCTTGGCCATTTGCATCAGCGAGATCAGCGCCTCCTGCATACGCGCACCACCGGAAGCGGAGAAGCACACCAGCGGGCAGCGCTTTTCCAGCGCGACATTGGCCGCCTGAACGAAACGCTCACCGACGATGGCGCCCATGGAGCCGCCCATGAAGGAGAATTCGAATGCGCAAACGGCGATCGGCATGCCTTCGAGGGTGCCACTCATGGAGATCAGTGCATCCTTCTCGCCGGTCTGCTTCTGCGCGGCGGCCAGACGATCCTTGTACTTCTTGCTGTCGCGGAATTTCAGGCGATCCACCGGCTCCAGATCAGCGCCGATCTCCTCGCGACCGTCGGCATCGAGGAAGATGTCGAGACGCGCGCGCGCGCCGATGCGCATGTGGTGGTTGCACTTGGGGCAGACGTCGAGGGTCTTTTCCAGTTCGGGGCGATAAAGCACGGCATCACAGGACGGACATTTGTGCCACAGGCCCTCGGGCACAGAGCTCTTCTTCACCTCGGAACGCATGATCGAGGGAATGAGTTTGTCTACCAACCAGTTGCTCATGCTGTCATTTCTCCATAACCGTTGGTTCGGATGAACGCGTCATCGTGAGCGCCCATCTCCAGCAATTCTTTTCTGCCGCATCGCACCCATCGAAATGGGCCACGGCGGCGTAACAGGCTAATTGACGGCCCTGCCTCAATCGCCGTCACATTGCGCATTACGCACGGCCTGCACGAACGCACGAATCTTGTCTGCATCCTTTATGCCTTTACTGGCCTCGACCCCGCCACTGACATCGACAGCATAGGGCCGAACCTGGCGAATGGCGGCAGCGACATTGCTCGCCTCCAGGCCGCCGGCAAGGATGATCGGCTTGGCAACATCCGGCGGCACCAGCGACCAGTCGAAGGCAGCCCCGGTCCCACCGGGCACGCCTTCGACGAAGGTGTCGAGCAGAATGCCGCGCGCACCAGCATAGAGCGCCATGGTGGCAGCCAGATCCTCGCCTGGGCGTACACGCAGCGCCTTTATGTAGGGACGACCGTATCCCTCACAATCGACAGGCGATTCATCACCATGAAACTGCAACAGGTCCAGAGGTACTCGCTGCAGTACCGCCTGCACGTCGTCACGCGGCATGTTCACGAACAGACCGACGCAGGTCACAAATGGCGGCAAGGCCTGGACGATAGCGGCAGCCTGCTCGACACTCACCGCACGCGGGCTCTTGGCATAGAACACCAGGCCGATGGCATCCGCTCCAGCCTCTACGGCGGCCAGCGCATCTTGCACTCGGGTAATGCCGCAAATCTTGCTGCGCACGTGCATTCGCTTCACACCTTTCTCTGTCGAACGCCCGATGGTAACAAAGGCTCAGCCTTGCCGCACATCTACCAGACCGGAGAGAAAATGCGGACCGAGATAACGCGAAGGCAAATCGAACTCCTCGGGGTATTCCACCTGCACCAGATAGAGCCCGTAGGGATGCGCGGTCACACCGCCGCTGCGGCGCTCCGCGCGAGCCAGCACCTCGCTCGCCCACTCCACCGGGCGCTCACCGGCACCGATGGCCATGAGCACACCGGCCATGTTACGCACCATGTGATGCAGGAAGGCGTTGGCCCGAATATCCAGCACGATGAAACGTCCATGCTCGATCACTTCCAGATGATGGACGGTCTTGATCGGCGATTTGGCCTGGCACTGACCGGCGCGAAAGGAACTGAAGTCATGGGTACCGATCAGCGCACGGGCCGCCTCGCGCATGCGCGCGGCATCCAGCGGCCGATGGTTCCAGGTCACCTCCTCGGCCAGGTGCGCCGGGCGAATCGGATCACTGTAGATCACGTAGCGATAGCGCCGCGCCATGGCACTGAAGCGCGCATGAAAATGCGCCGGCATTACCTTGGCCCATGTCACGCTGATGTCCTTGGGCAGGTTCAGGTTGGCGCCCATGATCCAGGCATGTAACGGCCGCTCAACGCGGGTGTCGAAGTGCACCACCTGACCACTGGCATGCACCGATGCATCGGTTCGGCCCGCGCAATGAATGGTGACAGGCGCACCACCTGCCACTTTCGACAGCGCATCTTCCAGGCAACCCTGGATGGAGGCGACATTGCCGCTCTGACGTTGGAAACCGCGATAACGTGCGCCCTTGTATTCGAGGCCCAGGGCGACTCTGGAAAAGCCAGCGGCCGCCATTTCGGCGGCCGCTACAGGTACTGCTTCAGACATGGAATCGATCAAACCAACTTGGAAATCATCTCGCGAGCTTCCTGCTGCTGTGCTTCGTTACCTTCGGCGACCACTTCATCGAGAATGTCGCGAGCCCCTTCGGTGTCGCCCATATCGATGTAGGCACGCGCCAGATCCAGCTTGGTCGCGGTCTCGTCGGTGCCGGAGAGGAAGTCGAAGTCATCGTCGCCATCCAGACCACCGGACAGGCTGTCGACCGGTGCCAGCGGCGCGGCGTGCGGCTCTTCGAAGTCAGTGGACAACTGATCCAGCTCGGCAGTCACTTCGTCCAGCTGCGCTGCAAAACTGTCAGGCTCGGCGACAGGCTGAGCCGGAGTTTCGTCCTCGAGCGACAGATCGAAGTCGGCCGGGAGGTCGAGATCGGCAGCCGGCGTCTCCTCCGGCAGGTCGAGGTTCAGACCGGAAAGGTCATCGACAGGCTGGCTCAGCGGCGCATCATCGTCGAGGCTCAGCAGGAAATCATCGGCCTCGTCGCTGGCAGCCACAGCGGGCTCGTCCAGATCGAGGTTGAAAGCAGAGAGGTCGTCAGCCGGCTGGGACAGTTCGACCTTGTCGTCGCCCAGGGCCAGATCGAAATCCAGATCGTCATCAGCTGAAGCGGCCGGCGCGGCTGGCTCGTCGATCAGACCGAAATCCAGATCATCGTCCAGCGACAGCGGTGCTTCATCGGCTTTGGCGGCCTGGAGGTCTTTCTCCAGATCAGCCTCGAGATCATCCAGGCTCAGGTCGAACGCGTCCAGGTCGCCAGCAGTGGCAGCAGGCGCTTCTGCGGCCGGCTCGTCCAGACTGAGGTCATCCAGGCTGAACTCGCTCATGTCATCCTCAGCGGACGCCGCAGCAGCTACTGCGCCGGCACCTGCAAAGGCAGCGATGGCCGGGTATTTGGCTTTCAACTGCTCAGCCTCGGCATTCACCCCACCGATCTCGCGCAGTTCATTGTCCTGACGGGCGAAACCCTCGCGATCGCCCAGCTCGGCATAAACTTCCATCAGCTTCAGACGCAGATCGGTACGGTGCGGCTCGTCGTTGATCGCGTTTTGCAGCAGCTCGGCTGCCTGATTGAAACGACCGTAGGCAATATAGATATCCGCCTCGCCCAGCGCGTCGCCAGTCTGTGCCGTAACGCGCTCTTCGCTTGCAGCCTGGACAGGCTCGTCATCGAGACCCGCGAAGCTGTCCTGCGGCATATCCAGATCCGATGCGAATGCCTGATCCTCAGACAGCTCATCAGCCAGCTCGTCCTGCTGCTCGGCTTCCTTCATGGCATTGCGGCGCGACAAAGCCATCAGCGCAACCAGCAGGAGCAGCAGTGCGCCGCCACCTGCCAAGCCCAGCGTCATCGGGCTGGCCATCAGGTCATCGATAAAACTCTGCGGGGCCGGGGCAGGCGCCGGAGCGGGCGCCGCGGGCTTGGCTTCTTCAGCCGGCTTGGCCGGAGCGGCAGACTCAACGGCAGCAGCCGGCTCCTCGGCCGGCTGTTCGGTGGCGGCGGCGCTGTCTTCGACAGGCGCAGCAGGCTCCTCGGAATAGTTGTAGTCGGGTGCCGCCTCTTCAGGCGGCGAGGCCGGTGGCGTTGCCGCCTCCGACACGGGAGGCGCGGTCTCGGGCTCCGCAGCCGGCGTTTCCACCGCCGGGGCTTGCGCAGCCGGCTCATCCGCGGCGGCCGGAGCCGCCGACAGATCGGCCTGCAGTTTTGCCAGCTGGTTGTCCTTGAGTTCGACCAGGCGCTGCAGCTTGTCCAGCTGACTCTGCAAGTCACTGACTCGGCTTTGCAGCTCGGCATTCTCGCGACGGGTCGAGTCCAGGCTTTCCTGGGTCACGGCCAGCTTGTCGGCCAGCGCCTTGCTGTTGGCCGAGCCGGTATCGCTACCGCGAGTGGACTGACCAGCTTCAGCTGCAACCAGCTTCAGGCTGTCGGCGGACTCGGCAGTGGCCGGTGCGGAACCTGCGGTGGTACGGCGCGTGGCATCCAGCTGACGCGAAGCGACGGCGCGCCCTTCGCGCCAGGCGGCGTTTTGCTCGGCTACCTGGGCGACCGCCTCGGCATTGCTGCGACTGCGAATCTGCTGCTCGTCCGGCAGACGCAGTACCTGACCGCTCTTCATGCGGTTGATATTGCCGCCGATGAAGGCATCCGGGTTCAGATCCTGGATAGCCAGCATGGTCTGATTGACCGAAGAACCACCGCCGACGCGCTGGGCGATTTCCCAAAGCGTATCGTTGGCAGTGGTTCTGTATTCGTTACCGGAAATGGCGCGCGAAGCCGGGGCCGGCGCGCTAGGACGCGGAGCGGGAGCTGGAGCGGCACTGCGCGGCGCAGGTGCCGGAGCCACGGAGGGACGCGGCGCAGGAGCGGCGATCGGCAACTGAGGCGCAGCGGCTACGGTGGTTTGCGGCGAGTAAAGTGGCGGGTCTAGCAGCAGGGTATATTCACGCAGCAAGCGGCCGTTCGGCCAGAGCACTTCCACCAGGAAGTTGAGGTAAGGTTCGCGTACGGCCTTACTCGAAGTAACGCGAATAACGCTTTTACCATTAGGCTTCAATACAGGAGTGAACTTGAGATCGGTCAGGAAGTACTGACGATCGACACCCGCCTTGACGAACTCTTCAGGGGACGCGAGGGTTGGAATTACCTCATTGGAGGCAAGATCGCGCACCTCCAGCAATTCGATTTCCGCTACCAACGGCTGATTCAGCGAGGATTGCAGGGTAACTTCACCCAAACCCAGCGCATGCGCCATACCGGAAGACAGCGCGGAAGCGGCTGCGATTGCCAGCACCAGTTTGCGAACCCGAACCATAGCGTTATCCCTTGTTTTAGCTTTTTTCTCGACATGCGAGAGGGTCTTGAGAATTGCTGCCTGCCTCCGCTCCAGGAGCGGCTCCCCATTCAGCAATCAACTCAGCCAGTATTGCCAAGCTAGAAAGATTCTTCAAATTTCTAGGTAAGTATCTTTTACAGATAGTGTTTTATCAATAACTCGGCTATCTCTATAGCATTGAGTGCGGCGCCTTTTCTCACATTATCAGACGCAATCCACAAATTGAGTTGCCCTGGATCGCTGACGCCACGACGAACCCGCCCGACATAGACGTGGTCCTGCCCCACCGCATCGCCAACGGCGGTCGGGTAGTCGCCCGCCTCGACCAGCTCGATACCCTGCGCGGCCTCCAGCAATTGCTGCACGGCATCAACGTCGATGTCCGCATCGGTCTGCACACCAAGTGCCAGACTGTCGCCAAAAAATACCGGCGCCAGGGCGCAGGTAGCAGCCACTGGAAGCTCGGGCAACCCCAATAGCTGCCGAACCTCGGCGGCGAGACGCTTCTCCAGCTGCGCATGCCCCTGCTCATCGACCTCACCGACCTGCGCCAACAGATTGAAGGCGATCTGCCGATCTACCGTCCTGGGCTCCAACGGGCGTGCGTTCAGCAACTCGGCGGTCTGCCGGGCGAGCTCCTGCACACCACTGCGCCCCAGGGTCGAGATGGCCAGCATGGCGGTGAGGTGGAGCCGTTGCGGCTGCAATACAGGTTTCAATGCTGCCAGTACCAGCGCACAGGCAACCGCTGAAGGGGTCGGTGCGCTGACGCACCACGGTCTGCGCAATGCGGGCAATCCCTCGACACCCAGCTCGGGCAGCACGCATGGGGCCTGCTCCAGCGGCAACGCGGCACTCAGATCGATGAGCGAACAACCGGCCGTCAGCACACGCTCATGACAAGCGCGCGTAACCTCTGCACCGGCGGCGAAGAATGCCAATTGCACCTGAGAGAAATCGAACGCCTCGAGCGACCGCACCCGTACCTGGCGACCACGAAATGAAAGGCTCTGCCCTACCGACTCGCTGCTGGCCAGCAGGTGCAGATCCTTGACCGGAAACTCACGTTCTCCGAGCAACTCGACCAGCGCTTCGCCGACATTACCGGTGGCGCCGATCAGGGCGACATTGATGGGCTGACTCATGGACGGACCTACAACACAGAAGGAGCGGCACTGTAACTGCACGCCCCACGTCCGGGCAATCGGCTAACGTGTGCCATAAAAGACAAAGCCCCTCTGCCGAAACAGAAGGGCCTTGTTTGACTACGGACACCTGGCGCTTAGCGCTCCAGCAGAATCCGCAACATGCGGCGCAGCGGCTCGGCGGCGCCCCACAGCAACTGATCGCCCACGGTGAATGCCCCCAGATATTGCGAGCCCATGTTCAGCTTGCGCAGACGACCGACCGGTACGCTCAGGGTGCCAGTCACGGCAGTCGGGCCAAGGTCGCGGATGGATTCTTCGCGGTGGTTCGGCACCAGTTTGACCCAGGGGTTGTGCTGGCTGATCAGGCCTTCGATGTCGGCCATCGGCACATCCTTGTTCAGCTTGATGGTCAGCGCCTGGCTGTGGCAACGCATCGCGCCGATACGCACGCAGATGCCATCGACCGGGATCGGGCTCTTGAAGCGACCGAGGATCTTGTTGGTTTCGGCCTGGGCTTTCCACTCCTCACGGCTCTGCCCGTTCGGCAGCTCCTTGTCGATGTACGGAATCAGGCTGCCGGCCAGCGGCATGCCGAAGTTGTCCACCGGGAAGGCTTCGCTGCGCATGGCGTCAGCGACCTTGCGGTCGATATCGAGGATGGCACTGGCCGGGTCGGCCAGTTCATCGGCGACGGCACCATTGATCGCGCCCATCTGCTTGATCAGCTCACGCATGTTCTGCGCGCCGGCACCGGAGGCCGCCTGGTAGGTCATGGCGCTCATCCATTCCACCAGACCGGCTTCGTACAGACCGCCGAGCGCCATCAGCATCAGGCTGACGGTGCAGTTACCGCCGATGTAGTTCTTGGTGCCGGCGTCCAGCGCCTGATCGATTACCTTGCGGTTGACCGGATCGAGCACGATTACCGAGCTATCATCCATGCGCAGCGACGAGGCAGCATCAATCCAGTAGCCCTGCCAGCCGGCTTCACGCAGCTTGGGGAAGACTTCGTTGGTGTAGTCGCCACCCTGACAGGTCAGGATCACGTCCAGGCCTTTCAGGTCTTCGATGCTGTAGGCGTCCTTCAGCGGAGCAATGTCCTTGCCAATGGCCGGGCCCTGGCCGCCGACATTGGAGGTGGTGAAGAACACCGGCTCGATCAGGTCGAAGTCCCGCTCTTCCAGCATGCGCTGCATGAGCACGGAACCGACCATGCCACGCCAACCGATCAGACCTACACGTTTCATAACGACTACACCTATATAAACAGCCCACCGGAACCACCCCGGCGGGGCTGGGAAGATTACAGACTACGCAGCGCTTCGACTACTGCATCACCCATCGCAGCGGTACCGACCCTGGTCTTGCCTTCGGACCAGATGTCACCGGTGCGCAGGCCCTGATCCAGCACCAGGCTCACAGCTTTCTCGATGGCATCGGCCGCGGCCACCTGGCCGAAGCTGTAACGCAGCATCATGGACACCGAGAGAATGGTGGCCAGCGGGTTGGCGATGCCCTTGCCGGCGATGTCCGGCGCAGAGCCATGGCACGGCTCGTACATGCCCTTGTTGTTGGCGTCCAAGGATGCCGATGGCAGCATGCCGATGGAACCGGTGAGCATCGAAGCTTCGTCAGACAAAATGTCACCAAACATGTTGTCGGTGACCATCACGTCGAATTGCTTGGGCGCGCGCACCAGTTGCATGGCAGCGTTGTCGACGTACATGTGGCTCAGTTCGACGTCCGGATAGTCCTTGGCCACCTCCTCGACCACGGCGCGCCACAGCTGGCTGGACGCCAGGACATTGGCCTTGTCCACCGAGCACAGCTTCTTGCCGCGCACGCGGGCCATGTCGAAGCCGACCTTGGCGATGCGGCGGATTTCGCTCTCGCTGTACGGCAGGGTGTCGTAGGCCATGCGCTCGCCGTTTTCCAGCACCTTGCTCTCGCGCGGCTGGCCGAAATAGATGCCGCCAGTCAGCTCACGGACGATAAGGATATCCAGGCCGGCGACCACTTCCGGCTTGAGGCTGGAGGCCTCGGCCAGTTGCGGATAGAGGATGGCCGGACGCAGGTTGCCGAACAGGCCCAGTTGCGAACGGATCTTCAGCAGGCCGCGCTCGGGACGGATGGCCGGATCGATGGCGTCCCACTTCGGCCCGCCAACGGCGCCGAGCAGCACGGCATCGGCGGCCTTGGCGCGTGCCAGGGTCTCGTCGGCCAGCGGCACGCCGTAACGGTCGATGGCGGCGCCGCCCAGGTCATCGAAACTCAGTTCGAAGCCCAGGGCGTACTTGTCGTTGGCCAGGTTCAGCACCTTGACCGCCTCGGCCATGATTTCCGGGCCGATGCCGTCGCCAGGAAGAACCAGAATCTGTTTGCTCATCTTTTTTCCTTGGAAAAGGCTACAGGCTGCAGGCCACAGGCTTCAGGCCGCAAGCAAAAAGCCTGCAGCCTGTAGCTTGCGGCCTGCAGCCGCTGTTATTTGATCGCGCCGAACAGCCAGGGGCTGTTCTGCTGGTGTTTGGCTTCAAAGGCCTTGATCGCGTCCTGATCCTGCAGGGTCAGGCCGATGTCGTCCAGACCGTTGAGCAGGCAGTGCTTGCGGAAGGCATCGACTTCGAAGCTGTACTGCACGCCATCGGGACGAGTCACGGTCTGCGCCTCGAGGTCGACGGTCAGCTGATAACCCTCGGTGGCCTCGGCCTGCTCGAACAGCGCATCGACCTCTTCATCCTTGAGGATGATCGGCAGCAGGCCGTTCTTGAAGCTGTTGTTGAAGAAGATGTCAGCGAAACTCGGTGCGATGACGGTGCGGAAGCCGTACTCGTCCAGCGCCCACGGCGCGTGTTCGCGCGAGGAACCGCAACCGAAGTTCTCGCGGGCCAGCAGCACACTGGCGCCCTGATAGCGCGGGAAGTTCAGCACGAAATCCTTGTTGATCGGGCGCTTGGAATTGTCCTGATTCGGCTGACCGACATCCAGGTAGCGCCACTCGTCGAACAGGTTGGGGCCGAAGCCGGTGCGCTTGATCGACTTCAGAAACTGCTTGGGAATGATCTGGTCGGTATCGACGTTGGCTCGATCGAGCGGGCAGACCAGGCCGGTGTGTTGGGTGAAGGCTTTCATCAGAACTCTCCTCAGGCCTGGATCAATTCGCGAACGTCGATGAAGCGGCCGGTCACCGCCGCAGCGGCAGCCATGGCCGGGCTCACCAGGTGGGTACGGCCACCGGCGCCCTGACGGCCTTCGAAGTTGCGGTTGGAGGTGGACGCGCAATGCTCGCCGCTGCCCAGCTTGTCCGGGTTCATCGCCAGACACATGGAGCAGCCCGGCTCACGCCATTCGAAACCGGCGTCGATGAAGATCTTGTCCAGCCCCTCGGCCTCCGCCTGCGCCTTGACCAGACCGGAGCCCGGCACCACCAGCGCCTGCTTGACGGTGCTGGCGACCTTGCGCCCCTTGGCCACCTCGGCGGCGGCGCGCAGGTCTTCGATACGCGAGTTGGTGCAGGAGCCGATAAAGACGCGATCCAAACGAATATCGGTGATCGGCTGGTTGGCGCTCAGGCCCATGTACTTGAGCGCACGGGTGATCGAGTCCTTCTTCACCGGGTCGGCCTCGGCAGCCGGGTCCGGTACGTTCTGGTCGACGGCCAGGACCATCTCCGGGGAGGTGCCCCAGCTGACCTGCGGCTTGATGTCTTCAGCCTTGAGCTCGACCACGGTATCGAACACCGCATCGGCGTCGGACACCAGGTTCTGCCACTGCGCCACGGCCTTGTCCCAGTCGCTGCCTTTCGGTGCGAACGGGCGATCCTTGACGTAGGCGATGGTCTTTTCGTCCACCGCCACCAGACCTACACGGGCACCAGCCTCGATGGACATGTTGCAGATGGTCATGCGCCCTTCCAGCGACAGATCGCGGATCGCGCTGCCGGCGAATTCCAGCGCATGGCCGTTGCCACCGGCAGTGCCGATCTTGCCGATCACCGCCAGCACGATGTCCTTGGCGGTTACGCCGAACGGCAATTTGCCTTCGACGCGTACCTGCATGTTCTTCATCTTCTTGGCCACCAGGCACTGGGTAGCGAGCACGTGCTCGACCTCGGAAGTGCCGATGCCGTGGGCCAACGCCCCGAAGGCGCCATGGGTGGAGGTGTGCGAGTCGCCGCAGACCACGGTCATGCCCGGCAGAGTGGCACCCTGCTCCGGCCCGACCACGTGAACGATGCCCTGACGCACATCGTTCATCTTGAATTCGAGGATGCCGAAGTCATCGCAGTTCTCGTCCAGGGTCCGTACCTGAATGCGCGAAACTTCGTCGGCGATGGCGTCGAGGCCGCCTTGGCGCTCGGCCTTGGTGGTCGGCACGTTGTGATCCGGCGTGGCGATGTTGGCGTCGATGCGCCACGGCTTGCGCCCGGCCAGGCGCAGGCCTTCGAATGCCTGGGGCGAGGTCACCTCGTGGAGGATGTGACGATCGATGTAGATCAACGAGGAACCGTCGTCACGACGTTTCACTTCGTGCATTTCCCAGAGCTTGTCGTAGAGCGTCTTGCCAGTCATCAGCCTTACCTCATCAGCGCCTTTCGGACACTTCCGGAGCTGCCTGCGTTGTCACCGCCAAGCGTCGGAAGTACCCATTTCTATGCCCGGGCAAATGGCCCTTCGGCTTATGGGGAGAATGCTATTGCCGGGCACGAAATAACTCAAATTCATATTTTTTATTCAAAGGATTCCGCATCGGAATGTATGCTCAGCTGATCTTCAACACCCGGAGCGCTCCATGGATCTGGCCAACCTCAACGCCTTCATCGCCATTGCCGAAACCGGCAGCTTTTCCGAAGCCGGGGAGCGCCTGCACCTGACCCAGCCGGCCGTGAGCAAGCGCATCGCCGGCCTGGAACAGCAACTGGGCGTCCGCCTGTTCGATCGCCTCGGTCGTGAGATCGGCCTGACTCAGGCTGGCCGCGCGTTGCTGCCACGCGCCTACCAGATCCTCAACGTACTGGACGATACGCGCCGCGCGCTGACCAACCTCTCAGGCGAGGTCAGCGGCCGCCTGACTCTTGCCACCAGCCACCATATCGGCCTGCACCGCCTCCCTGCCCTGCTGCGCGCCTTTACCCGCGCCCACCCGCAGGTGGCGCTGGATATCCAGTTCCTCGATTCGGAAGTGGCTTACGAAGAAGTTCTGCATGGTCGCGCCGAGCTGGCGGTGATTACTCTGGCCCCGGAAACCCGCGAGCCGATCCGTGCCGTGGCGGTGTGGGACGACCCGCTGGACTTCGTTGCCGCGCCGGAACATCCGCTGGCGCGCAGCCAGGTGATCAGCCTGGCCGATGTGGCGCAGCACCCGGCGGTGTTTCCCGGCGGCAACACCTTCACTCATCACATCGTGCAGCGCCTGTTCGAGGCGCAGGGCCTGACACCGAACATCGCCATGAGCACCAACTACCTGGAAACCATCAAGATGATGGTTTCCATCGGCCTGGCCTGGAGCGTATTGCCACGCACCATGCTCGACGAACAGGTTGCGCGCCTGCCGATACCCGGCATTCAGCTGACCCGCCAGCTAGGCTACATCCTGCATACCGAACGCACGCTGTCCAATGCGGCGCGGGCATTCATGGATCTGCTCGACAGCCAGCGCGACGACCTTGCATAGGTCGCCGGCATCAGACTAACGTGGCGACATAAGGATAAAAAAACTGTCTACATGCCATTAATGCCCGCCCCGCGCATAGCGCCCTCCGGAGAACGGTTCGGCCATGGCCAGATCGACTGACCAGACCCCGCCCCTGCCACATATCCCGGCGATGGACCCCGCCGAATTCGAGCAAACCTGGCAAGACGCACCGCGTTTGCTGGCTGCGTTGAACGGCGCGCATCTCGGCACCTGGTACTGGGACATTCGCAGCGGTCAGGTGAACTGGTCGCGCGGCGCCCAGGCCCTGTTCGGCCTCGATCCCAATCGCCCGGTATCGCGGGAACTGCATTACATCGAGCTGATCCCCGAAGAGGAGCGCGCCGAGGTCCTGGCGACATTCAACGCCATCCTCAAAGGCGAGCAGATCGCCAACGCCCTGCGCCACCGTATCCGCTGGCCGGATGGCAGCCTGCACTGGCTGGAGATCACCGGTAGCCTGCAGCGCGAGGCTGACGGCCGGCCACGGATGTTCGGCGTGATCCGCGACATCACTGCCCAGCAGGAACGTGCCGAGGCCCTGCGCGCCTCGGAGGAACGCTTCGCCAGCCTGTTCCGCCTGAGCCCGGATGTCATGATGCTGGTGCGCTACGACAACAGCGAGATCATCGAGGTCAACCAGCACTTCACTCATGCCTTTGGCTGGAAGGCCAGTGAAATCCTTGGTCGCCCTACCCATGAGCTGAACCTGTGGGTGCATGCCAGCCAACGTGAACAGGTGCGCCAAAAGGCACCGCTGAGCCGCGAACCGGTGATCGAGGAAGTCCAGCTACGCACCCGCGCCGGCGACATTCTCGACGGCGTGCTGTCGAGCCAGTACATCGAACTGCAGGGCGACCGCCTGTTGCTCTGTACCTTCCTCGATACCAGCGAACGCAAACGCGCGGAAAATGCATTGCGCGCCAGCGAGGAAAAATTCGCCAAGGCTTTCATGCACACGCCGGATGCGGTGGCCATCAGCGATCGCGAAACTGGTCGCTTCATCGAGGTCAACCCGAGCTTCGAACAGCAATTTGGCTGGAGCTCCGCCGAGGCCGTGGGCCGCACGTCCCTGGAGCTGGGCATCTGGGCTGACCCGGGTGACCGTCAGCGCATGCTCGAAGCTTTGCGCCGCGGCGGCCTGGACAACCTCGAGGTGCGCCTGTTCAGCCGTGATGGCAGCGTTACCAGCAACCTGCTGTTCGGCGGCGAAATCGAACTCAACGGCGCCACCTGCCTGGTGCTCACCGTGCGCAACATCACCGAACAGCGGGCTCAGGAACTGGCGCTCAACGAGAGCAAGCAGCGCCTGCGTCTCGCGCTGGAGTCCGCTGACCTCGGCACCTGGGACTGGCATATACCCAGCAGCCGGCTGATTGCCAGTGCGCGGGCCTCGCAACTACAGGGACTGGAGGCGGCAGCATTCGAAGGCGCCTTCCTCGACTTCTTCCGCCAGGTACCGATGGAGGATCGGCACAACCTGCGCCAGCGCTATCAGCAGATGGTCGAACAACGCCGCAGCCACTATCAGGTCACCTACCGCGTGCAACTGGAAAATGGCGGTCTGCGCTATCTCGAAAGCACCGCCAAGCTGCAACTCGATGATGGCGGCCGGCCGCTGCGGATGGTCGGCACGCTGGTCGACATCAGCGAGCGGGTCATGCGCGAGCAGCGGGTCAAGGCTTCGGAGGAGAAGTTCGCCAAGGCATTTCATTCCAGCCCGGATGCCATCACCATCACCGAACGCGACACGGCCCGTTACATCGAGGTCAACGAAGGCTTCACCCGCCTCACCGGCTACCTGCCAGACGAAGTGATCGGCCGCACGGCGTTCGAGATGAATATCTGGGCCTACCCCGAAGAACGCGCGCGCATGATCGAGCACCTGGGCCAGCAGGGCCAGGTGCTGCATATGGAGATGCACGGACTGCATCGAGACGGCGAGATTCGCCTGGTCGACGTCTCCGTACAACCCATCGAGCTCAATGGCGTGGCATGCCTGCTGCTGACCGCGCGCGACATCAGCGAGCTGAAGCAGGCCCAGGCGCAGGTTCAGCACCTGGCCTATCACGACGCGCTGACCAATCTGCCCAATCGCGCCCTGCTGATGGACCGTCTGACGCAGCAGATCGCCCTGCTCAAGCGCCATGACCTGCGCGGCGCCCTGCTGTTTCTCGATCTCGACCACTTCAAGCACATCAACGACTCGCTCGGCCATCCTGTCGGCGACTCCGTGCTGCGTCTGATCACCGCGCGCCTGGAGGCCAGCGTGCGCCTGGAGGACACCGTGGCGCGCCTGGGCGGCGACGAATTCGTGGTGCTGCTTTCGGGCCTGGAGGGCAAACGCTCGGAAGTCACCCGCCACGTCCGCCAGGTGGCCGACAAACTGCGCCAGCTGCTCGCCGAACCGATGCTGCTCGACGGCCATCGCCTACAGGTGACACCCAGCATCGGCGTCGCCCTGATTCCCGACCACGGCAACACCCCGGCAGATCTGCTCAAGCGCGCCGATATCGCCCTCTACCGCGCCAAGGACTCCGGCCGCAACGCCATCCAGCTGTTTCGTACCACCATGCAGGACGCCGCCAGCGCCCGCCTGCGCCTGGAGAATGATCTGCGCCTGGCCCTGGCGCGCGGCGAATTCGAACTGCATTTCCAGCCCCAGGTCGACGCGCGTGACGGCAAGGTGGTCGGCGCGGAAGCGCTGCTGCGCTGGCAGCACCCGCAACTGGGGCCACAGTCACCGGCGCAGTTCATTCAGGTGCTGGAAGAAAGCGGGCTGATCGTCGAAGTCGGTGGCTGGGTGCTGGCCGAAGCCTGCCATTTCTGCTCCCGGTTGCTGGCTGACGGCCTGGTCGATGGCGAGCGCTTCAGCCTGTGCGTCAACATCAGCCCCCGGCAGTTCCGCCAGCACGACTTCGTCGAGCGGGTTGCCAGCAGCCTGCGCGACAGCCAGTTGCCCAACGCCACCCTCAAATTGGAGATCACCGAAGGCATCGTCATTCAGAACATCGACGACACCGTGGGCAAAATGCTGCGCCTGAAGAAACACGGCGTCAGCTTCGCCATGGACGATTTCGGCACCGGCTACAGCTCGCTGACTTATCTCAAGCGCCTGCCGGTGGACATGCTGAAGATCGACCAGTCGTTCGTACGCGACGCGACCAACGACCCCAACGATGCCGAGATCATCCGCGCCATCGTCGCCATGGCGCGCAGCCTGGGTCTGGCGCTGATCGCCGAAGGCGTCGAGCAGCAGGACCAACTGGAGTTCCTGCAGTCGCAGGGCTGCCATCTCTACCAGGGCTACCTGTTCAGCAAGCCGCTGGCGCAGGAAGCCTTTCGAGCGCTACTGAACTTACAGCACGGCTGAAACCAAGCCGAACGAAAAAGGCGCCCCGTGGGGCGCCTTTTTCATCCGCATCGACTCAGCTTTCCAGCGCAGGACGCTGACTGCCGATAGGGATGCGCTTGGCCTTGGCCTCTTCCGGCACGATGCGCTCCAGTTCGACATGGAGCAGACCGTTGACCAGATTGGCGCCCTTGACCTCGATATGGTCGGCCAGGCGGAAGGACAGCTTGAACGCGCGCTGGGCGATACCCTGATGCAGGTAGCTGATGCTCTCGGCGCTGCGATCGCGCTTGTTGCCGACCACGGTCAGTACGCCGCGCTCGACCTGCAACTCCAGGTCGTCTTCCTCGAAGCCGGCAGCCGCGACCACGATGCGGTAATGGTCCTCGCCGTGCTTCTCGACGTTATAGGGCGGGTAGGAACTGCCGGCGTCATTGCTGCGCAGGGCAGATTCGAAAAGATCGTTGAAACGGTCGAAACCGACGGACTGGCGGAACAGAGGGGCCAGAGACAGTACGTTGCTCATGAGTATTCTCCTGAAAATTTCAGCAAGGTTCATATCGCGGAACCCGACTTCGGCATCCCGCAGTCACTTATCTAGGGTCGGTCAGAAGAATTTCAAGGCTGCCAAAAGGTACGCTCATCCCCCTCTTCGCGCAGGGCTCAGGGCCAACGGCTTCGCCCCGAGGCGGGGCTCCTACATCAATGGCGCAGACATTGCCCACAGCCTGTAGGAGCGGCGCCCCGCCGCGAATCATTCAACAGAACGCCTTCAAAGCCAAAGCTCGGCCCCGAAACAAGACGCCTAGATAGATGGGGCAAGCAATTGATCGATACGCTCGCAATCCTGCTCGCGGCGCACCTCGGCGAACAGCGCGACAGCTTCCGGGTAGGTACGCGTAAGCATCGCCAGCCACTGCTTCAGGCGCCCCGGCGCGTAGCGCGGCGCCAGCTTGCGCCGTGCCTGCTGCCAGAAATCGAGCAGCAGCGGCTGTAGTTCGGCCCAGCTCATCTCCTCGGGCGCCTCACCCGCCCTGACCGCCGCGATCTGTCGCGCCAGGCCGGGGCGCGATACCAGACCGCGGCCCAACATGATGTCATCCACGCCACTGATTTCACGGCAGCGGCGCCAATCATCCAGCGTCCACACCTCGCCATTGGCGAACACCGGCACGTCGACCACCTCCTGCACCCGCGCCACCCACTCCCAGTGCGCCGGTGGCTTGTAGCCTTCGACCTTGGTGCGCGCATGTACGACGATCTGGCTTGCACCGCCTTCGGCAAGTGCCCGCGCGCAGTCCAGCGCGCCCTCCTTGCCCTCGAACCCCAGGCGCATCTTCGCCGTCACCGGAATCTCGGCCGGCACCGTGCGCCGCACCTCACGGACGATGGAGTGCAACAACTCGGGCTCCTTGAGCAACACCGCGCCGCCGCGCGACTTGTTCACCGTCTTGGCCGGGCAACCGAAATTGAGATCGATCACCGGCGCGCCGAGCGTGCAGGCGAACGCAGCGTTGTCGGCCAGGCACTGCGGGTCGGAGCCGAGAAACTGCACGCGCATCGGCGTGCCGGCGCGAGTGCACGAGCCGTTGAACAGCTCGGGCGCCAGCTTGTGGTAGGTGGCCGCGGGCAACAGTCGCTCGCTCACCCGAATGAACTCGGTCACGCACCAGTCGATGCCACCGATACGGGTCAGCACGTCGCGCAGGATCTCGTCGACCAGCCCCTCCATGGGTGCCAGAGCGATTTGCATGAGGTAGTCCGGAAAAATGGGGGCGCACAGTTTAAGGGGTCGCGAGCAAGGCGCAAGATGGGCCACACTGGCACGTCAGCAAACAGGGAGCTCGCTATGCGTCATCTCGCGTTGATCGTTGCGGTTACATGGTGGTTGAGCGCACAGGCCGAAGACGCTCTGCCACAGGGTATCGAACAAATGCCGGCGGCCCCGGTCGCCGACGCACCGGCGCGCCTGATCTTCAGCCGCGACAGCAACTCGCCGAACGCCTGCGACGTGGAGCTTTACGTCAACCAGTTGGTGGTGGCGAAGCTTGGCCCGGGTGAGCGCACCAGCCTGGACCTGCCCAGCGGCGAAGTGAGCGTCGCTACCGCCCTGTCACCGGACGGCTATTGCGGCGGCCGCGGGCCGGAAGTTGCACAGTCGGTGCTGTTGCGCCCAGGAGAAACCCGTCAGTTCGCGGTGATGGTCGAGCCGCACCAGGTGTTTCTCGCGCCGCTGATCGACTGAGGACTCTATAGCTCCAGCGGATAAGGCTGCATCAAGGCCTTGCCATATCCGTCGACGAATTCCGCCGGCATGCGCTTGGGGCGCCCGCTGGAAAGCTCGATGCAGACGAACGTGGTCTTGGCCCTCAGCAGCGTCAGCCCATCCTCGGGGCGCACCAGCTGGAAACGACGATCCATCTTCAGCCGCTGATCGGACTCGATGATCCAGGTCCCCATCTGCAGTTGCTGCCCTTCATAGGCGCTGGCTAGGTAATCGATCTCGTGGCGCACCACGGCCATGGCCCGATCCAGGCGGCGATACTTGGTCAGATCCAGCCCCAGAAACTGCGAATGGCGCCATGCGCAGCGCTCCAGCCAGCTGACGTACACTGCATTGTTGGCGTGGCCGAGACCGTCGATATCCTCTGCCGTCACTTCGAGATCGATGACAAAGGGGCTGGGCAACTCCCAGTTCATGGCGGTACCTCCAGGTTTGCAGCCGGCACAAGGGCTCGCGCCAAGCTGAGTGATCCAGTTCAAGAGCATGGCCGCCAGCATCTTCGACAACCGCCCGGTCAGGGGCCGCATGATACGCCGACCAGTCACTCGATGTAGCGTCGAGCTTTCATCGTTTCAACGCGGCGCGCCATAATGCGCCACTCGCCCCGAGCCCGAGAACGAGCAATTGCCTGCATTCCTGCGCCTGTTGATCCTTCTGCTGCTGCCAACACTGACGTGGGCGCAAAGCCTGCCGTTGCCAAGCGGCCAGACGCAGGTGCTGCCCGGCCCCTACATGGAAGTCTGGGAAGACCCGAGCGGCCAGGCCGAATTTTCGGAGGTCCGCGCCCTACCCGACTCCGCCTGGCAAGCCATAAACCGGCGAGATGCCAGCTTCGGCTACGGCGGCAGCACCTACTGGCTGCGTCTGGATGTTCACAACCCTCACCATCGCGCGCCTGGCTGGATGCTGGTAATCGGCAACCCGTTGTTGGACCAGCTTGACGCTTACGGCCTGGACGGCACGCGCGTCTACCGGGCGGGAGACCAGCGCCCCTTCAACTGGCGCTGGATCGAACACCGGCAACTGGTGCTTCCACTGAACCTCGAGGCAGGCGAGCAACTGCGAATCTGGCTGCGCATGCAGACGGCAGGCTCGGCCAACCTCAGCGCCACAGTGATGACACACGACACCTTCGACCATGAGGAACAACGCAGCCTTTTGCTGCAGGGGTTGTTCTTCGGCGCCCTGATCGCGATGCTGATCTACAACCTGAGCATCTATTGCATCACACGTGACCGAAACTACCTCTGGTACAGCCTGTTCGTCGCCAGTTTCACGCTCTATCAGTTCATCCAGCTCGGCTTCGCCCTGCAGTGGCTGTGGCCCAATGCCCTGACCTGGCACCAAATGAGTTTCCCGTTCAGTTCAGCGCTGGCCACGCTGTTCGGCATTCACTTCACGTATGGCGTGCTGGAGCTGGACAAGGCGGCGAGTCCTTACCGTTGGGTCGCCCGTGTCTTGCAGGGATGTTCCTGGCTGGTCATGGGCATGGCGCTCATCGGCCCCTATACACCTGCGCTGATTGGCAGCTTCGTACTGGTGATAGCCTGCGCCGTGGCCGCCTTCGTCATCACTCTGCTGCGCTGGCGTGATGGCTACGCAGCCGCACGCCTGTTCGCGCTGGGCTGGTTCGTGCTGATCACCGCCAGCCTGGCCAGCATTCTGACCGGCACCGGCCTGCTGCCTTACTCCTTGTTGTCCCTTCACGCGCAGCAGGTAGGCGGCCTCATAGAGATGACGGTCTTCTCCATCGCCCTTGCCGCTCGCATCCGCCATGCACAGGAAGCCGAGCACCAGGCCCAAGCCAAGCTGATCGAGCAGGAGCGACGGCTGCGCAACGAGCAGGCCAAGCATCTGCAATTGCAAACGCAAATAAGCGAAAGCCTGGAGCAGCGCGTACAGGAACGCACCGCGACCCTGCAGGACACCCTGCAGCAACTGTCCAACGCCAACCTGCGCCTGGCGGAGCTGAATCGCCGCGATGGCCTCACCGGCCTGTTCAATCGTCAAACGCTGAGCGAGGAACTGGCGCGCGCCTGCGCCCGTGGCGAGCGTAGCCGACAGCCATTGGCGATCCTGATGATGGACCTGGATCATTTCAAGCAGGTCAATGACCGCTATGGCCACCTGGCCGGCGACGCCTGCCTGCGCCATGCGGCCCAGCGCATCCAGCAACGCCTGCGCAGCAGCGACCTGCTGGCACGCTTCGGCGGCGAGGAGTTCGTCGCCCTGCTCGACAGCACCGATCTCACCGGTGCGCTCGACCTCGCCGAACAGTTGCGCGAAGACCTGTCCCGAAATCCCTGCCACTACCAGCAGCAATCGATAGCGCTGAGCCTGAGCATCGGGCTGCACGCCGGCGTACCGCATGATCCGGGCTGCGGTGAGCACTGGCTGGAGCTGGCCGACCGCGCCCTGTATCGCGCCAAGGCAGGCGGCCGCAACCAGGTCGTGAGCTACGAAGCCAACGCCCTGGACGGCGCCTGACGCACCTCACCGAGCAGCCCCAACACCGCCTGCAGAAGCAGCGGATCGCCCAGCACCCGCTGATGCCCGCCGGCCGGCAAACGCAGCAACTGGCTGTCGAACCAGGCGGCGTGAATCAGCTCAGCTTCGCTCACGGGCACCACCTGATCATCCTCGGCATGTACCACCAGGCCCGGCAGCTCCAATTGATAGCGCTGCACGTCGAGATGCGCCGCCGGAATGCCGGCAGTCCTCTCCACCTGGCGCACGAAGTGCGAACGCGCCACCGCCGGCAGCCCCATGAAACGGGCGAAGCCACGCAGCACGGTAAGTATCCGGCTTGGCGCGGAGATGCTCACCAGCGCCTCGGTACGTAGCCCCATCTGCGTTGCCAACAGCGCGCTGGCCCCGCCCATGGAATGCCCGATCACGGCCTTGAGCGGCGGCAGCTCGCTAGCGGCCTCGAGCAGGGCTCGTGCAAACAGCACCACATTGGCCTCACGCCCAGGGGAACGCCCGTGCGCCGGGGCATCCAGCGCAACAACGCCATAACCGGCATCCACCAGGCTGCCGATCAATGCAGCGAATTGAGTGGGCCGCCCCTCCCAGCCATGCATCAGCAAGACCGTTGGCCCACTGCCCCAGCGCAAGGCAGACAACCCAAAACGCAAGGTGATGCGCTCGGAGCTGACCAGCAGCGGCAGCTCCCAGTCCCGCGGAGGTAGGTTGCGCGGCGTCATGAAACGCTCGCGCAGACGGCTGGCGACCATTTGCGGAACTACTCTGCCCAGGGTTGCATTGACGCCACGTACCCATGTCATCTGGTTCATCATCTTCTCCTTGGAGCCTGATTCACACCATTGCCGACTTGGCAGCACGCAACACACGATCGGACAGCTCGCCGGGGCCCAGCGCCCGGGCCAGAGCCAGACCACCCACCATCAGCGCCAGGTCGGCCAGCGCTGCATTCGCCTCCTCTGGCGCACTGCTCATCTGCGCCACCATCAATTCAATGTGCTCGGCCAGGGCCTGACGAAAGCCGTCCGGCATACGTGCGATTTCCGCCAGCGAACTGGGTAGCGGGCAACAGGCTTCAGGCGTGTCGCGGTGCCGACGCGACAGATAGAAGGCTGCCATCAGGGCCCTGCGCTCCACACCGGCGAGTTTCGGATCGACCGCGGCCACCCCCTCGCGCCGCACGCTGAGCAACTGGCGAAAGGCCTCGAGCATCAGGGCATCCTTGCTGGGGAAATGGGCGTAGAAACCACCCACCGTCAACCCTGCAGCGGCCATCACCTCCGCAACCGCGGGATCGCTGGGGCCACGCTCTGCAAGCACGCGCTGCGCAGCAGCGAGAATGCGTTTACGGGTTTCACTCTTGCCGTCGCTCATGGCCAACCCTCTTCATATGATGGGCACAATATTACGACCATCATATTAATTTGCAAGTTACTGCAGCGACCGTTGGTCCGCTGGTAATGCGACGGCGCACAGAGCCGAGACAGACAATGCAGAAACAAAAAGGGGCCGCCTCTGAAGAGGCAGCCCCTGGGTTCCGCAAATGCGGCAAGAAAATTGGCGTCCCCTAGGGGACTCGAACCCCTGTTACCGCCGTGAAAGGGCGGTGTCCTAGGCCACTAGACGAAGGGGACGAAACCTTCGAACGACAAGGCCAGCACTAGGCTGGCCTTGAGCGTGATTGGTGGAGCTAAACGGGATCGAACCGTTGACCTCTTGCATGCCATGCAAGCGCTCTCCCAGCTGAGCTATAGCCCCGAAACCTTGCGGTCGGCTCGCAGCGCTTGCGCGTTGCGACTGGAAAGTGGCGTCCCCTAGGGGACTCGAACCCCTGTTACCGCCGTGAAAGGGCGGTGTCCTAGGCCACTAGACGAAGGGGACAGAACCTTCGAAGAACAAGGCCAGCTTCGCGCTGGCCTTGTCAGTGTTTGGTGGAGCTAAACGGGATCGAACCGTTGACCTCTTGCATGCCATGCAAGCGCTCTCCCAGCTGAGCTATAGCCCCGAAACCTTTCGGCCTGGCTGCAACGCCTGCGCGCTGCGGCTGGAATAAGTGGCGTCCCCTAGGGGACTCGAACCCCTGTTACCGCCGTGAAAGGGCGGTGTCCTAGGCCACTAGACGAAGGGGACGCAAAACCCCTGATCGCGAATCGGTCAGACCGATTCTGGCACTCCCGAAGGAGTCGTGATTGGTGGAGCTAAACGGGATCGAACCGTTGACCTCTTGCATGCCATGCAAGCGCTCTCCCAGCTGAGCTATAGCCCCATCTCGAGGACGGGGCGCATGTTAAGAGCGCCCTGAGTGGCTGTCAACAACATTTTTCCTGCCAGCCAAAAGTTTTTGCCACTAGAACAATTACTTAGAGCCTCCGCTCATGGAGAGTGAGCCGTAACCGTGGGAGGCGCTTCAGCGGCGACAAAATCCAATCATCGCGGCTAAAGCCCCTCCCACGGCTGCGCGCCTCAACTTAGCCGATGCTCGCCAGCAGCTTCTCCCACTCCTTGGCTTCCTTCTTCGAGGTGCCGCCGAGCAGCTCCAGCGCCTGGCGTAGGCGGAAGCGGGTCAGATCCGGGCCGAGGATTTCCATGGCATCGAGTACCGACACCGAGCTGGCCTGGCCGGTGATGGCGGCGAACATCAGCGGCATGGCATCACGCAGCTTCAGCTCCAGATGTTCGACCACAGCCTGGATGCAGCCGGTGATGCGTTCCTTTTCCCACTGACGCAGCGCTTCGAGCTTCCACAGGATCAACTGCATCAGCTGGCGTACCTGGTCAGGCGAGAGCTTCTTGTGCTCGAACAGCTTGGCGTCCAGGTTCAGCGCGCCGGAGAAGAAGAAGCCAGCCAGCGGAGCGATCTGGCTGAAGGTTTCCACCCTGCCCTGCACGTGCGGCGCGATCTTCATCAGGTACTCGGGGTTGAGCGCCCATTTCTGCACTTCGGCGGCAAAGGTTTCCACCGGCAGCTCGCGCAGCCATTGACCGTTCAGCCAGGAGAGCTTTTCCAGATCGAAGATCGGCCCGCCCAGCGATACGCGGTTGATGTCGAAGTGTTCGATCATCTCGGCCAGCGAGAACTTCTCGCGCTCGTCCGGCATCGACCAGCCCATGCGCCCCAGGTAGTTGAGCATGGCCTGCGGCAGGTAGCCCATGCGCTCGTAGAAGGTGATGCTGGTGGGGTTCTTGCGCTTGGACAGCTTGCTCTTGTCCGGGTTACGCAGCAGCGGCATGTAGCACAGCGCCGGCTGCTCCCAGCCGAAGTACTCGTAAAGCTTGATCAGCTTGGGCGCAGACGGCAGCCATTCCTCGCCACGCAACACATGGGTGATGCCCATCAGGTGGTCGTCGACCACGTTGGCCAGGAAGTAGGTGGGCAGGCCGTCGGCCTTCATCAGCACCTGCATGTCCATGCGATCCCAGGGGATCTCGACATCGCCACGCAGCATGTCCGGCACCACGCAGACGCCTTCGCTCGGCACCTTCATGCGTACCACGTGCGATTCACCCGCGGCGATGCGGCGCTGCGCCTCGGCCGGGTCCAGGTGCATGCAGTGACCGTCGTAGCGCGGGGTTTCCTTGTTGGCCATCTGCTGCGCGCGCACTTCATCGAGGCGCTCGGCGGAACAGAAGCACGGGAAGGCATGACCCTTGGCGACCAGTTCGTCCGAATACTGCTTGTAGATCTCGCCCCGCTCGCTCTGCCGGTACGGGCCATGCGGGCCGCCTACGTCCGGGCCCTCGTCCCACTCGATACCCAGCCAGCGCAGGGCGTCGAAGATCTGCTGTTCGGACTCGCGGGTCGAACGCAGCTGGTCGGTGTCTTCGATACGCAGGATGAACTGACCGCCGTGCTGGCGAGCGAAGCACAGGTTGAACAGTGCGATGTAGGCGGTGCCGACATGGGGATCGCCGGTCGGCGATGGCGCGATACGGGTACGGACGGTGGTCATGAATGCTCTCGGAAGGAAGACACGAGGTGTTGAATCAAGCAGACGATGTTAGCAGGCCGACGGCCCCGGGCTCCAGCAGCCCACCACGAGTGATCGGCAAGCTGGCGATGAGGAAGTCGAGGAAGGTCTTGACCTTCATCGCCTGGAAGCGCCGCGACGGATAGATGGCATAGACCTCGCCTACCGGCAGACGCGCTTCGGGCAGCAGCTCGATCAGGCGCCCGCTGCGCACCGCCTCCTCGCTGATCATCACCGGCAACCCCGAAATCCCGGCGCCCGCCAGGGTCGCCTCGCGGGCGAAGGTGATGTTGTTGCAGGTCATCACCCGCTGACACGGCAGGTTTTCATCCAGCAGCGGCCAATAACGCGGCGCATCGTGCTGCAACAGAATCGCCCGATGCCCCTCCAGCTCGGCGACGCTGCGCGGCGTACCGTGCGCGGCCAGGTAGGCCGGGCTCGCGCACAGGCGCCGGCCGCTCTCGAACAGCTTGCGTGCGATCAGCGTCGAGTCCTGCGGTTGGCCGACCTGAATGGCGATATCCACGCCCTCCTCCAACGGATCGACCAAGCGCGAGGTCAGCTCCACTTCGGCATTGATCTGGGGGTATTGGCGCATGAACTCGCCCAACACACGCCCGAGAAACAGCTGGCCGAACTCGATGGGCGAGGTGATGCGCAGCAACCCCGACGGCTCGCGCTGCAGCTGCATCACCGCCTGCTCGGCCTCGGCGAAGTCGAGCATGATCTGCCGGCAACGCTCGTAATAGGCCTGCCCCACCTCGGTCAGACGCAACTTGCGCGTGGTGCGATTGAGCAGACGGACACCGAGACGCTCCTCGAGCAAGGCGATACGCCGGCTGACCGTGGACTTCTGCATCCCCAGGCTGGTCGCCGCCTGGGTGAAGCTGTGGCATTCCACCACGCGGGTAAAGATCAGTGCGTCATCCAGCCCCATGATTGTTCCTCATACGCAACAAAGCATGCCAGGCCCGCAGTCTACTGGCACAAAGGGAACACTGTTAAATTTACTTACATTTCTTTGTCGCATCCTGAGCCTCAAGCATGCCCGCCAAACTGCAACGCCGCCTTCTCGTTTTCGCAATCCTTCTGGCCCTTATCGTCGGCGCCCTGCTCGCTCAATGGCTGCTGGTTGGCCGCTATCACGAGAGCACCGACAACGCCTACGTACAGGGCGAGATCACCCGCGTCTCCAGCCAGTTGAATGCGCGCATCGAAAAGGTGCTGGTGCGCGACAATCAGCACGTGGAAGCCGGTCAGTTGCTGGTCAAGCTGGAAGACGCGGATTTCCGTCTGGCGCGCCAGCGCGCCCTTGCCGCTCTGGAAACCCACCAGGCCGAGCGCGCCCAGGCGCAGAGCAAGCTCGACCAGCAGGCCAGCCTGATTGCCGCCAGCCAGGCCGACGTCGCCGCCAGTCAGGCCACGCTGGAACGCGCCAAGCTCGATCTTGGCCGTGCCCAGACCCTGCGCAAGCCGGGTTATGTCTCCGAAGAACGCGTTACCACCCTGGCCGCCGACAACCGCGTGGCCCGCTCGCAAGTGGCCAAGGCCCAGGCCGACCTGCAGGCGCAGCGTCAACAGGTCGCCAGCCTGGAAGCCGAGCTCAAACGCCTGGACGCGCTCATTCTCTCCGCCCAAGCCGACCTGGAGCAGGCCGATCTCAATCTTTCCCGCACGCAGATCCACGCGCCTATCAGCGGCATGGTCGGCCAGCGCTCGGCCCGTGAAGGCCAGGTGGTGCAAAGTGGCGCCTACCTGCTGTCGCTGGTGCCGGACCAGGACATCTGGATCCAGGCCAACTTCAAGGAAACCCAGATCGGCCGCATGCGCCCCGGGCAGACGGCCGAACTGCTGTTCGACACTTATCCCGACACGCCCATCGAAGGCCGCATCGACAGCCTGTTCGCCGCCTCCGGCGCGCAGTTCAGCCTGCTGCCGCCGGACAACGCTACCGGCAACTTCACCAAGGTGGTGCAGCGCATCCCGGTCAAACTGACCTTCGCCGCAGACAACCCGCTGCGCGGGCTGATCCGCCCCGGCATGTCGGTGGAAGTGACCGTGGATCTGCGTAGCGACGACAGCCATGGCGGGTGATGCGCTGATCCGCCCCACGGCGGAGCCCAGCCGGCGCGACTGGATCGCGGTGATGAGCACCATGCTCGGTGCCTTCATGGCGGTACTGGATATCCAGATCACCAACTCGTCGCTCAAGGACATCCAGGGCGCGCTGTCCGCCACGCTGGAGGAAGGTTCGTGGATCTCCACCTCCTACCTGGTGGCCGAGATCATCATGATCCCGCTGACCGCCTGGCTGGTGCAGTTGCTCTCGGCGCGACGCCTGGCAGTGTGGGTTTCGGTAGGTTTTCTGATTGCCTCGCTGCTGTGCTCGATGGCTTGGAGCCTCGAGAGCATGATCGTGTTCCGCGCCCTGCAGGGCTTCACCGGTGGCGCGCTGATCCCCCTGGCGTTCACCATGACGCTGATCAAGCTGCCCGAGCATCATCGCGCAAAGGGCATGGCTTTGTTCGCCATCACCGCCACCTTCGCGCCCTCCATCGGCCCCACACTCGGCGGCTGGCTGACCGAGAACTGGGGCTGGGAATACATCTTCTACATCAACGTGCCGCCCGGCCTGATCATGATCGCCGGCCTGCTCTACGGCCTGGAAAAGAAGGCGCCGCACTGGGAGCTGCTGAAGACCACCGACTACGCCGGCATCGTCACCCTGGGCATGGGCCTGGGCTGCCTGCAGGTATTTCTCGAAGAAGGCCACCGCAAGGACTGGCTGGAGTCGCAACTGATCGTCGGCCTGGGCAGCGTGGCACTGGTCAGCCTGATCCTGTTCGTCATCCTGCAGCTGTCACGCCCCAACCCACTGATCAACCTTGGCGTCCTGCGCGAGCGCAACTTCGGCCTGGCCAGCATTTCCAGCCTGGGGCTCGGTGTGGGGCTGTATGGCTCGATCTACGTGCTGCCGCTGTATCTCGCGCAGATCCAGGGTTACAACGCCATGCAGATCGGCGAAGTGATCATGTGGATGGGCGTGCCGCAGCTGTTTTTGATCCCGCTGGTGCCCAAACTGATGAAGGTCATCTCGCCGAAATGGTTGTGCGCGCTGGGCTTCGCCCTGTTCGGTGCGGCGAGCTTCTTTTCCGGCGTGCTCAACCCTGACTTCGCGGGGGAACAGTTCCATCACATCCAGATCATTCGCGCGCTTGGCCAACCCCTGATCATGGTCACCGTTTCATTGATCGCCACCGCTTACATCATGCCGCAGGATGCCGGCTCCGCGTCCAGTCTGTTCAACATCCTGCGCAACCTCGGCGGCGCCATCGGCATCGCCTTGCTGGCCACGCTGCTCGATGCCCGCGCCAAGCTCTATTTCGACTATCTGCGCGAGTCCATCGTGCCAACCAACCCACAGGTGGAGGAGCGCCTGCACCTGCTGACGCAGACATTGGGCAGCGAGCAGGCGGCCTTGGCCAGGCTCAGCCAGATCGTCCATGAGCAGGCAACCATCATGGCCTACAACGATGCCTTCCATTTCATCGGCATCGCCCTGGGTGTGAGCATGCTGGCGATCCTGCTGACGCGGAAGCTGCCACAGAACATGGCAGGCGGTGGCGCAGGGCATTAACGTCAATAGCAAAAGCTTCGCCCCGAGGCGGGGCTCCTACACAAACACCGTAGACACCGCCCCCACTGTAGGAGCGGCGCCCCGCCGCGAATCGCCCGACAAACACCGCAAAAGCAAAAGCTTCGCCCCGAGGCGGGGCTCCTACGCAAATACCGCAGGCACCGCCCCCCCCCCCGCTGTAGGAGCGGCGCCCCGCCGCGAATCGCCCGACAAACACCGCAAAAGCAAAAGCTTCGCCCCGAGGCGGGGGCTCCTACACAGACGCCGCAGGCACCGTCCCCCGCTGTAGGAGCGGCGCCCCGCCGCGAATCGCTCGACAAAACACCGCAAAAGCAAAAGCTTCGCCCCGAGGCGGGGCTCCTACGCAAACTCCGCAGGCACCGCCCCCACTGTAGGAGCAGCGCCCCGCCGCGAATCGCCCGACAAAACATCGCAAAAGCAAAAGCTTCGCCCCGATTCGGGGCTCCTACACAGACGCCGCAGACACCGCCAGATCTGTGGGAGGGGCTTCAGCCGCGACCGCCGCCGCTACGGCTGCATGGAGGCAGAAGGCCAGAGTCGAAAGCGCCTCCCACGACATCACGCGCACTGAAGCCTCACACCTGCAACAACCGATCCCTGAGCTTCTGGATCTCGTCACGCAGCTGCGCCGCGGCCTCGAACTCCAGGTCGCGCGCCAGGGCATACATCTTCTCTTCCAACTGACGAATGCGCTTGGTGATTTCGCTCGGCGAGCGCAGTTCGTTCTCGTAACGGGCGCTCTCCTCCGCCGCCTTGGCCATACCCTTGCGCTTGTTGCTGCGCGCGCCCGGCACCACGGCGCCTTCGAGGATGTCCTTGATGTCCTTCTGTACGCCCTTGGGTACGATGCCATTGGCCTCGTTGAACGCAATCTGCTTCTCGCGTCGACGCTCGGTCTCGCCAATGGCGCGCTGCATCGAGCCGGTCATGTTGTCGGCGTAAAGAATCGCCCGGCCGTTAAGGTTACGCGCCGCGCGGCCGATGGTCTGGATCAGCGAACGCTCGCTGCGCAGAAAGCCCTCCTTGTCCGCATCGAGTATCGCCACCAGCGACACCTCGGGCATATCCAGGCCCTCGCGCAACAGGTTGATGCCCACCAGTACATCGAAGGTGCCCAGGCGCAGATCGCGGATGATCTCCACCCGCTCCACGGTATCGATATCCGAGTGCAGGTAGCGCACCTTGACGTCGTGATCGCCGAGATAATCGGTCAGGTCCTCGGCCATGCGCTTGGTCAGCGTAGTGACCAGCACACGCTCGCCCGCCGCGACACACAAACGAATCTCCGACAACAGATCGTCGACCTGGGTGCGCGCCGGGCGCACCTCCACTTCGGGGTCGACCAGGCCTGTGGGCCGCACCACCTGCTCGATCACCCGCCCGGCATGCTCGGCCTCGTAAGGTCCCGGCGTAGCGGAAACGAAGATGGTCTGCGGGCAGGCCGACTCCCACTCCTCGAAACGCATCGGCCGGTTATCCAGTGCCGAAGGCAGGCGAAAGCCATATTCGACCAGCGTCTCCTTGCGCGAGCGGTCGCCCTTGTACATCGCGCCGACCTGCGGCACCGAGACGTGGGACTCGTCGATCACCAGCAGCGCCTCGTCCGGCAGGTAGTCGTACAGCGTCGGTGGCGGTGCGCCCGCCGGACGGCCGGAGAGGTAACGTGAGTAGTTCTCGATGCCGTTGCAGTAGCCCAGTTCGAGGATCATCTCCAGATCGAAGCGCGTGCGCTGCTCCAGGCGCTGCGCCTCCACCAGCTTGTTGGCACCACGCAAGTATTCCAGACGCTGCTGCAACTCGGCCTTGATGTGTTCCACCGCCTCGAGCAGGGTTTCGCGCGGAGTGACGTAGTGACTCTTGGGATAGAAGGTGAAACGCGGCAGCTTCTGGATCACCTCGCCGGTCAGCGGATCGAAAGCGCTGATGCTTTCCACCTCGTCATCGAACAGCTCGACACGAATGGCTTCGAGGTCGGATTCGGCCGGGAAGATGTCGATCACATCGCCGCGCACGCGGAAAGTGGCACGAGCGAAATCCATGTCGTTGCGCGTGTACTGCAGCTCGGCAAGCCGGCGCAGCAGCGCGCGCTGATCCATCTTGTCGCCACGGTCGAGGTGCAGCACCATTTTCAGGTACTCCTCGGGGCTGCCCAGGCCGTAGATCGACGACACGGTACAGACCACGATGACGTCCTTGCGCTCGATCAGCGCCTTGGTCGCCGACAGGCGCATCTGCTCGATATGGTCGTTGATCGAGGCGTCCTTCTCGATGAAGGTATCCGACGACGGCACATAGGCTTCCGGCTGGTAGTAATCGTAATAGGAAACGAAATACTCCACCGCGTTGTTCGGAAAGAACGCCTTGAACTCGCCATACAGCTGCGCGGCCAGGGTCTTGTTCGGCGCCAGCACCAAAGTCGGGCGCTGCACCTTGGCAATCACGTTGGCCACGGAAAAGGTCTTGCCCGAGCCGGTCACGCCCAGCAGGGTCTGGTGCGAAAGCCCGGCCTCCAGCCCCTCGACCATCTGCCGGATTGCCTCGGGCTGATCGCCGGCAGGTTTGAAGCGGGTCTCCAACTGAAACTCGGACATGCAGTACCTCGACGAATGACTGTGACGCTTCTTTTCGGACTGCGTCAAAAGCCATGAATTGCGGGGCGATTGGCCGATAGGTCCAAGTAGAGTCGAATTACCTGGCAAAAGGCCTTAATTCAGGGCTTTGCGCTGTCGCCCCCTGGATTCAGGGTCGTTATACTAACGCCCCGTTTACGCGCCCCCTAGCGCTTTTGTCGGGGACGCCTGGCCTCCCACCCCTCACTCGAGTTGCCGCACCCATCATGAGTCTCTTCTCTGCCGTCGAAATGGCTCCGCGCGATCCCATCCTGGGCCTCAACGAAGCATTCAACGCGGACACCCGCAACACCAAGGTCAACCTTGGCGTGGGCGTCTACTACAACGAGGAGGGGCGAATTCCGCTGCTGCGCGCCGTCGCAGAAGCCGAAAAGGCACGTATCGAGGCGCACGCACCGCGTGGTTACCTGCCGATCGAAGGCATCGCCGCCTATGACAAGGCCGTACAGGAACTGCTGTTCGGCAAGGGCGCAGCGCTGATCGAAGCCGGCCGCGTGATCACCACCCAGGCCCTGGGCGGTACCGGCGCATTGAAAATCGGCGCCGACTTCCTCAAGCGCCTGCTGCCGGACGCCACCGTGGCCATCAGCGACCCGAGCTGGGAAAACCACCGCGCCCTGTTCGAATCCGCCGGCTTCCCGGTGCAGAACTACCGCTACTACGATCCGTTCAGCAACGGCGTGAACCGCGGCGGCATGCTCGAAGACCTGCGCAACCTGCCGGCTCGTTCCATCGTCGTGCTGCACGCCTGCTGCCACAACCCGACCGGCGTCGACCTGCAGCTGGAAGACTGGAAAGCCGTGCTGGAAGTACTGCGCGAGCGCGAGCACGTGCCCTTCCTCGACATCGCCTATCAGGGTTTCGGTGATGGCATTGACCAGGACGCCGAAGCCGTGCGCCTGTTCGCGGAATCGGGCCTGGAGTTCTTCGTCTCCAGCTCCTTCTCCAAGTCGTTCTCGCTGTATGGCGAACGCGTGGGCGCGCTGTCCCTGGTCACCAGCAGCCGCGAAGAGTCGACTCGTGTACTCTCGCAGCTCAAGCGCGTGATCCGCACCAACTACTCCAACCCGCCGACCCACGGCGCCACCGTGGTCGCCAGCGTGCTCAACAGCCCCGAGCTGCGTGCCATGTGGGAAGCCGAACTGGGCGAAATGCGCGACCGTATTCGCAGCATGCGTCTGGCCATGGTCGAACAACTGGCCGCCCTGGGCGCCAAGCGCGACTTCGGCTTCGTCGCGCAGCAGCGTGGCATGTTTTCCTACTCCGGCCTCACCGTGGAGCAAGTGGAACGCCTCAAGGAAGAGTTCGGCATCTACGCCGTCGGCACCGGCCGCATCTGCGTCGCCGCGCTGAACAAAGGCAACCTGGACAGCGTCACCCGCGCGATTCACGCGGTGCTGTAAGCCAGAGTAACAACCAAAGAACGCCGGCCCATGTGCCGGCGTTTTTGCATGCACCGCAAATCAGCGTAGGAGCGGCGCCCCGCCGCGAATCGTTCGACGGTGAGCAGCAACAGCCAAAGCTTCGCCCCGGGGCGGGGCTCCTACACAGACACCGCGGGCACCGCCAGGCCTGTAGGAGCGGCTTCAGCCGCGATCCACCACTTACCGTCGCGGCTAAAGCCCCTCCCACGCGCCAACACCAATCCCGCCGAATTCTCCCCGCCAGAGGTCGCCACAAAGTGTTGACTTCCCCTTTTTAATCAGTAACATACGCACCGTTGTTCCGCGATAGCTCAGTCGGTAGAGCAAATGACTGTTAATCATTGGGTCCCTGGTTCGAGTCCAGGTCGCGGAGCCAAATTCAAAAACCCAGCCTAACCGCTGGGTTTTTTATTGTCTGCAGGACTCTCACCAGGGACCATGCCCGCGAGACCATTTACCGCCCCTGTAGGAGCGGCGCCCCGCCGCGAATCGTTCGCCAAAACACCGCAAAAGCAGAAGCTTCGCCCCGAGGTGGGTCTCCTACAAAAAGCGCAGATTGCGTTGCCCAATCGTCGCCCTACAGAAACGAAAAGGCCGGTCAACGACCGGCCTAGAGAGAAACGCCAACGAGCGTCAGTTAACGCTCAACTTGCCGCGATTCTTCTCCAGCGTGGCCTCCCCAATTCCCTTCACTTCCAGCAACTCATCGACCGAAGCGAAATCACCGTGCTCCTCTCGATAAACCACAATCGCCTGCGCCTTGGTCGCACCAATCCCCGCCAGCTCACGCTGCAGTGTTGCAGCATCGGCGGTGTTCAGATTGACCACGGCAACCTGCTCCACCTGAACGGCAGTCGGTTTGGCGCTTTCGGCTTTCGAGGTTTCAGCTGCGGCGGCAGCCAGAGAAAAGGAAGCGAGAACGGCGAACAGAACGGAAGATAGGCGGATTTTCAGCATGGGAAACACTCCTTTGTTTATAAAAGCGAGACAACCATGGCCTCGCTTTTCAAACTAGACGCTATCACCCAGCTGTCAAACCAAAAGCCTCAACGCTCCCGGTTCCTGAGATGAATCCAGTCAACGATCTCACCCTCCGGTACGTAGCCATGCACGGTTTCGCGAAGAAGCATTCGCACACGCGCGTAATCATCCTCATTGACCGCAGACAGTAGCTCCCGCAAGCGGGCCTTGAACTCGTCCCAAGGCAACATGTCCTCTTCCGCGCGCATGATCATAGGATGCTCGGTAGGCTTAACATCCTCACCTATCAGCAGCTCCTCGTAGAGCTTCTCACCAGGGCGCAACCCGGTGAACTCGATAGCAATATCGCCATGCGGATTACGTTCATCGCGCACACTCAGCCCAGACAGACGAATCATTTTCTCAGCAAGATCAGCGATCTTCACCGGTTCGCCCATGTCCAGCACAAATACATCGCCCCCCTGCCCTAACGAACCAGCCTGAATGACCAGCTGCGCCGCCTCGGGAATCGTCATGAAATAGCGCGTGATGTTCGGATGCGTCACCGTCACTGGCCCGCCCTGCTTGATCTGTTCCCTGAACAGCGGAATCACCGACCCAGAAGAGCCCAAAACATTACCAAAACGCACCATGGTGAAACGGGTCTTATTGAGGTGACGAACACCATGCTCATCACCGAATAACAGCGGTGCCGGCTCACGACTCAGCGCCTGTAGCACCATCTCAGCCAACCGCTTGGTGCTCCCCATCACATTGGTAGGCCGAACCGCCTTGTCGGTGGAGATGAGGACGAAGTTCGCTACGCCAGCCTTGATAGAAGCCTGCGCGGCATTGACGGTTCCCACGAGGTTATTCAGCACCCCTTCAGCAACGTTATGCTCGACCATCGGCACATGCTTGTACGCAGCAGCGTGATACACGGTGTTCACCCGCCAAGTCTGCAGAATATCGAATAAACGCTCAAAGTTACGGATAGACCCGAGAATCGGTACCAGCTTGATCGGCAGCGACTCTCGCTCGCTTCGCTGCTGCAATTCGCCATGAATACTGTAGAGATTGAACTCGCTGTGCTCGAAAAGCAGCAGCACACGAGCACCGCTCGTCAGAATCTGACGACACAACTCAGAACCGATGGAGCCGCCAGCCCCGGTCACCAAAACTACTTGGTTCTTTATGCAGCGCTGGAGGAGGTCCTGGCAAGGTGGAACGCTATCACGACCTAGAAGATCAGCAATATCTACTTCTTGTATATCCTCAACTTTTACTCGCCCACTTGCCAGATCATTAAATCCTGGCACGCTTCGCACATGCAAAGCATAACGCTCCAGCCTGTCAAGAATATGTCGTCTGCGGGCGCGCGAGATCGAAGGCATAGCGAGCAAAATCTCATCAGCCCCCGTCTCGTCGATCATTTGTGGAATGTGCTTGGGGGTATAAACACGCAGTCCGGCGATGACACGATTGGCAACCCCGGCATCGTCATCCACAAATGCCACGGGACGCATCGTTGCACTCAAGCGCAAGGCGGCTAGTAGCTGATTACCTGCAGTACCAGCACCATATATGGCTACTCGCGCCACTCCATTGCCAGAATCAACCTGCTGGCTCAGCGGATCCAGCCAATTACCGATAAAAAACTGACGCATCGCCAAGCGCAAGCCGCCCAACAGCAGGAGGCTAAGCCACCAATAATTGAAAACCATAGAGCGAGGCACTATCGCCGTAAGGCCAGCGTACCAATATACAGCAAGGGTCAATACAAGAGCCGATAAGGTAACCGCTTTGGCAATAGTGAGGAGTGCGTCGCTACCGACATAACGCATCACCGCGCGATACATCCCCATGCGAATGAATATCGGCAATGCGATAAGTGGGGCAGTGATAAACAACCAACCATGGCCGTCGAAGGGGCTAGCTGCAAAAAAGTCGCCCAACCTAACTGCGAAGGACAGCCAAAGCGCAACCCAGATCAACAGCGTGTCAGCTGCCAATTGCAAAAAACGCTTCTGCCGCCTGGGTAAAGCAATCAAAAACTCACGCACTAGTATCAACCTGAGAAGTGACTGAAAATAGAGCTGAATCATTCAATAACGATACTGAAAGATGCTGCTAAGTAAAGCTCTAATCCGATCGGCCAATTACCTTGCCATTCTCCAGCTCCGCAAGCAACTCTGTGGAGGTCATTGCCCTCATTGAATACTGCGCTCGCCCTTAGGCTTCAGCGCAGGCATTAGCCGCGATATAAGGGCAACTAGAACAGAACTCGCTCATTCAGAAATGCGCAGACATCTGGAACAGACGCCGCTCCTATACCGGTTGTTGGCGACCCGCAGTGGGGCTCTATTGAGACCAACGGTTATACAACGAACAGAATATTTTTATGTAACGACAAAAAATCGTATGCATGAATGACGCCATTTACGTACCACCGGGCCGACTCACCATCCCAGATCACTCATCGTCGTTAACTCGATCGCGCAGCTCCTTGCCCGGTTTGAAGTGCGGCACGAACTTGCCATCCAGACGCACCGACTGGCCGGTTTTGGGGTTACGCCCCACGCGCGGAGCACGATAGTGCAGCGAGAAGCTGCCAAAGCCGCGAATTTCGATGCGATCCCCCGTCGCCAGCGCCTGGGACATTTGCTCCAGCATGGTCTTGATGGCCAGCTCGACATCCTTGGAGGAGAGCTGCCCCTGATGGGTGACAATTCTTTCGATCAACTCCGACTTGGTCATGGTTTTCCCTTCTTTTTCAAGCGGCTAGAAGACTCGACGGTTCGGTTTTAGCACGCTGGTCAGCTTTTGAACAGCCTAAAAAACAATGTCTTAGCGCAATATGGGAAATAGCCGATTTCGGGTGCGAATGACGCCCCGAGCGACATGGTAGAGAAGTTGACCAGGGCTGCCGAAACAGCGCTGTTCGCGGCGAGGCGCCGCTCCTACGGGAGGACTGCGGCGTTTTTTGGTTGGTGTAGGAGCCCCGCCTCGGAGCTGTTGTGGCTCAATGATTCTGGACACCCCGATAGGGCGTTAAGCTTCGCCCAGCCATGAGGTGTTTGCGTGACCAGAAGATCATTCAGTACAGATTTCAAACTCGAAGCAGCCGGCCTGGTTCTGGACCAGGGGTACTCCATTCCCGAAGCCTGTAAGTCGATAGGCGTAGGCCCGACTGCATTGCGTCGCTGGGTAGAGCAACTGTGCAGCGAGCGTGGCGGCATTACACCACCACGCAGCAAAGCCCTGACGCCTGAGCAAAGGCGCATACAGGAACTGGAAGCCCAGGTTCGGCGCCTGGAGCGGGAGAAGGAGATCCTAAAAAAGGCTACCGCTCTCTTGATGTCGGACTCCCTCGATCAGTAGCGCTGATTGAGGCATTGGGTGAGCGGTATCCACGAGCCGAACTGTGCCGAGTGTTTGATGTGCAGCGCAGTAGCGTTTACGAAGCATGCAAACGCCGTCGCCGAGTTGATCACAGGCGAATTGCCTTGCGTCAGCTGGCTGCCGAGCTTCATGCACAAAGTCGTGGTTCCGCAGGAGCCAGAACATTGTCGGCAGCGCTGCGAATGCAGGGCGTGCAGGTTGGCCGCTTTCTGGCTGGGCGCCTGATGAAAGAAGCCAGCCAGGCTATTGAGCTCGCAATGTCGCAAGCATCGCTACCGCAAGGCCGATGGCGAAAGCGCCATTGCGGCCAACACACTGGATCGGCAATTCGCAGTAAGCGGCCCCAACCAAGTGTGGTGCGGTGATGTGACATACATCTGGGCGGGTAATCGCTGGATCTACCTGGCAGCAGTCATGGAGTTGTATGCGCGCCGCATTGTCGGTTGGGCACTGTCCAATCGACCTGACTCGCAGCTCACGACGCGCGCGTTACGCGTGGCCTACGAGTCCCGAGGTTGTCCGCAACAACTGATGTTTCACTCTGACCAAGGCTGCCACTACACCAGCATTGAGTTCCGCCAGATGCTCTGGCGCTACCGCATCAAGCAGAGCATGAGCCGCCGCGGTAACTGCTGGGACAATGCACCGATGGAGCGCTTTTTCAGAAGCCTGAAAACGGAGTGGATGCCCGAGCATGGCTATTCCAGCCAAGGACAAGCTGAGGCTGATGTGCTGCGCTACCTGACGGATTACTACAACCATCAACGACCACACAGCTACAACGGATACAGAACGCCAGCGGAAACCGAATCACTGGCCGGATAAACCTAAACCAGTGTCCAGTTTTCGTTGACCACAACAAGCGAAGCTTCTTTTGTCACTAGACTTGGCTAGGAAACATCCATGGAAGGGAGTCCGATGGACGAGAAACTGTATGCCGCTCATAAGCTTCGTAAGGGCCGATGGTCCTGTGAAGGACAAATCTATCTCGTTACGACCGTAACCAAGGATCGCGCACCGGTATTTGCCGATCTTTCTGCAGCACGCACGCTAATACAGATCATTCGTCAGGATGAGCTTCTTGGGTCACACCAAACGCTCTGCTTTGTTGTGATGCCGGATCACCTGCATTGGTTGCTGCAACTACAAAGTGAAGACCTAACGAGCCTGGTCGGGCGAGTCAAATCAATTTCAGCAAAGCGCCTCGGCAGACCTACATGGCAGAGGGGCTTTCATGATCACGCGTTACGCCAGGAAGAGGATGTTCGGAACGTGGCGCGATATGTGGTGGCGAATCCGTTAAGAGCCGGACTAGCAGAGCGTATTGGAGACTATCCGCATTGGGATGCAATTTGGATATGAATGTCCAAGTGCAATTCATGGAGCGGGCCCTGGCATGGCGGAAGAGCGCTTTTCGCGGCGGGGCGCCGCTCCTACAGGAGGATTGCGGCGTTTTTTTGATTTTATGTAAGAGCCCCGCCTCGGGGCGAAGCTTTTTCCGGCGAGCCCGGAGGAATGACCGCTGTTCGCGGCGGGGCGCCGCTCCTACAGGGGCGGCGTTGCGTGGAAGGACGCAGAAATGAAAAAGGCGACCCGAAGGTCGCCTTTTTGATGAATTACCCGAACTTAGTTCTGGTTTTCCATCTGAGCACGGATCAGATCACCAATGGTGGTCGGGCCGGTGCTTTCAACGTCTTGCTTGTTACGCAGTTCCTTCATTGCGTCCTTCTCGTCCTCGACGTCTTTCGACTTGATGGACAGGCTGATGACGCGGGACTTGCGGTCGACGCTGATGATCTTGGCTTCTACTTCGTCGCCTTCCTTCAGGACGTTGCGCGCATCTTCAACGCGGTCACGGCTGATTTCGGAGGCTTTCAGAGTGGCTTCGATTTCGTTGCCCAGGTCGATGATCGCGCCCTTGGCATCTACTTCCTTCACAACGCCGCGGACGATGGTGCCCTTGTCGTTGAGGGAAACGTAGTTGCTGAACGGATCGTCTTCCAGCTGCTTGATACCCAGGGAGATGCGCTCGCGCTCCGGGTCAACCGACAGGATGACGGTTTCCAGTTCGTCGCCCTTCTTGAAGCGACGCACGGCTTCTTCGCCGGCTTCGTTCCAGGAGATGTCGGACAGGTGAACCAGGCCGTCGATGCCGCCGTCCAGACCAATGAAGATACCGAAATCGGTGATCGACTTGATGGTGCCGGAGATCTTGTCACCCTTGTTGAACTGGCCGGAGAAGTCTTCCCACGGGTTGGTCTTGCACTGCTTGATACCCAGGGAGATACGACGACGCTCTTCGTCAATGTCCAGAACCATGACTTCCACTTCGTCGCCGACGTTGACGACCTTCGACGGGTGGATGTTTTTGTTGGTCCAGTCCATTTCGGAAACGTGCACCAGACCTTCAACGCCTTCTTCCAGCTCAGCGAAGCAGCCGTAGTCGGTCAGGTTGGTGACGCGCGCCATGACGCGGGTGTTTTCCGGGTAACGCGCCTTGATGGCAACCCACGGATCTTCGCCCAGTTGCTTCAGGCCCAGGGATACGCGGTTGCGCTCGCGATCGTACTTCAGAACCTTGACGTCGATCTCGTCGCCAACGTTGACGATCTCGGACGGATGCTTGATGCGCTTCCAAGCCATGTCGGTGATGTGCAGCAGGCCGTCTACGCCGCCCAGGTCAACGAACGCACCGTAGTCGGTGAGGTTCTTGACGATACCTTTGACTTGCTGGCCTTCCTGCAGGGATTCCAGCAGAGCTTCGCGCTCGGCGCTGTTCTCGGCTTCCAGGACGCTGCGACGGGAAACGACAACGTTGTTGCGCTTCTGGTCCAGCTTGATGACCTTGAATTCCAGCTCTTTGCCTTCCAGGTGAGTGGTATCACGCACCGGACGGACGTCAACCAGGGAACCCGGCAGGAACGCGCGGATGCCGTTGACGTCAACGGTGAAGCCGCCTTTGACCTTACCGTTGATAACGCCCTTGACCACTTCTTCAGCGTTGAACGCAGCTTCCAGAACCAGCCAGGATTCAGCGCGCTTGGCTTTCTCGCGGGACAGCTTGGTTTCACCGAAGCCATCTTCAACCGCGTCCAGCGCGACGTGGACTTCGTCACCGACCTTGATGGTCAGCTCGCCTTGTTCGTTGAAGAACTGGTCGAGCGGGATGACGCCCTCGGACTTCAGACCGGCGTGAACGGTAACCCAGTCACCGTCGATGTCGACCACGATGCCGGTGATGATGGCACCCGGCTGCATGTCGAGGGATTTCAGGCTTTCTTCAAAAAGTTCTGCAAAGCTTTCGCTCATGTTGATTCCTGTTGATCAAGGGCGGGGATTCGCCCAAACCACATTCCAGACCATGTGGGTTCGTTCATGTAAAAAGAGGCCTGCGGGACAAGGACTGGTCTCCCGCATGCCTCCTTGCGGACTTTTCGATTTAAAGCAACCGAAAGTCCTTAGCCGGCGAGATCGCGATCGGCGACCTCACGCAGAATTCGTTCAAGCACCTGCTCGATGGAAAGCTCGGTCGAATCCAGCAGGATTGCGTCAGCAGCAGGCTTGAGCGGTGCCACCGCGCGCTGGGTATCGCGCTCGTCGCGTGCCCGTATCTCATCGAGAAGACTCGCGAGATTAACATCATCGCCCTTGGCCTTCAACTGCAGGTAGCGGCGGCGTGCACGTTCCTCGGCACTGGCAGTGAGGAAAACCTTGAGCGGCGCATCGGTGAACACCACGGTGCCCATGTCCCGCCCATCAGCCACCAAGCCAGGCATTTCCTGAAACGCCCGCTGACGCTGCAGCAGCGCTTCGCGCACCGCTGGCAACGATGCAACCATGGAGGCACCCGCACCCACCTGCTCGTTGCGGATGGCATCGGTCACCTCCTCGCCTTCGAGGATGATGCGCTTGTCGATGAACTGTACGTCCAGGTGCGCCGCCAATTGCTTGAGCGCTTCCTCGTTGGTCAGATCGATGCCGTGATTGCCTGCAGCGAAGGCCAGCAGGCGATACAGCGCGCCGGAGTCGAGCAGATTCCAGCCCAGTTGCTTGGCCAGCAATGCGCAGAGGGTGCCCTTGCCCGACCCGCTCGGCCCGTCGACGGTGATTACCGGGGCGTTCATGCCTTGCCCTCTTCAGCCACATTGATCCCCACTTGCGCCGCCAGGGCGAGGAAGTTCGGGAAGGAAGTAGCGACGTTGGCACAATCATGGATACGGATCGGCGCGCTGGCGCGCAGCGAGGCGACGCTGAAGGACATGGCGATACGGTGGTCACCATGCGCCCAGACTTCGCCGCCGCCAATGGCGCCGCCCTCGATGACGATGCCGTCCGGGGTCGGCTCGGCCTTGACGCCAAGCGCAATCAGACCGTCGGCCATGACCTGGATGCGATCGGATTCCTTGACCCGAAGCTCCTCGGCGCCGCGCAGCACGGTGCGACCTTCGGCACAGGCCGCAGCTACGAACAGCACCGGGAACTCGTCGATGGCCAGGGGCACCAGGTCTTCGGGAATGTCGATGCCCTTGAGCTTGGCGGCACGTACACGAATATCGGCCACTGGCTCGCCGCCCACTTCGCGCTGATTTTCCAGGGTGATATCGCCGCCCATCAGCTTGAGGATATCGATCACTCCGGTACGGGTCGGGTTGATGCCGACGTGCTCCAGCACCAGCTCGGAACCTTCGGCGATGCTGGCCGCGACCAGGAAGAAGGCCGCCGAGGAGATGTCGGCCGGCACTTCGATGCGGGTAGCGGTCAGCTTGTGGCCGGATTCGACGCTGGCGGTACTGCCCTCGACACTGACCGGGTAACCAAAGCCGCGCAGCATGCGTTCGGTGTGATCGCGGGTCGGCGCCGGTTCGGTCACCGAGGTGCGGCCCGCAGCGTACAGGCCGGCCAGCAGCAGGCAGGATTTGACCTGGGCACTGGCCATGGGCATTTCATAATCCATGCCGGTCAGGCGCTGGCCGCCCTTGATGGTCAGCGGCGGACGGCCTTCCGGACCGGTCTCGATCACTGCGCCCATTTCACGCAGCGGCTTGGCCACGCGATTCATCGGGCGCTTGGACAGCGAAGCATCGCCGGTCAGGGTGGTGTCGAACGACTGCGCGGCGAGCAGGCCGGAGAGCAGGCGCATGGAAGTGCCGGAGTTGCCCATGTACAAGGGGCCCGCCGGAGCCTTCAGGCCCTTGAGGCCGACACCGTGAATGGTCACGCGGCCATGGTGCGGCCCTTCGATGACCACGCCCATGTCGCGGAACGCCTGCAGGGTGGCCAGGGCGTCCTCACCTTCGAGAAAGCCTTCGACCTCGGTGGTACCCTCTGCCAGCGAACCCAGCATGATTGAACGGTGCGAAATGGATTTGTCACCGGGTACGCGGATACGTCCGGACAGGCTGCTACCAGGTTTTGCCAGGAAAATCAGATCGGTCGAGTGCATAGCGTCCACATAGGCCCTGCGGGCCAGAATTTTGCTGAAGTGTTCGCGGGCCACGCGGGCGCGGGTGAATACGCCCAGCAATTGATGCCCATCCCCGGCGTCGACCGCGTCGCGCAAGGCGTCGAGATCGTCGCGAAACGTATCCAGTGTGCGCAACACGGCCTCGCGATTGGCGAGGAAGATATCGTGCCACATCACCGGATCACTGCCGGCGATCCGCGTAAAATCGCGGAAACCACCGGCGGCATAGCGAAAAATTTCCAGGTTCTCGCTGCGCTTGGCCAGCGAGTCGACCAGGGTAAAGGCCAGCAAGTGCGGCAGATGGCTGGTAGCAGCCAGCACCTGGTCGTGATGTTCGACGTCCATGGACTCGACATCTGCGCCGAGCTCACGCCAAAGGTTTTCGACCAGCGCCACAGCGGCTTCATCGCTGTGCTCGCAGGGCGTCAGAATCACCTTGTGGCGACGGAACAGCTCGGCATTGGCGGCCTCTACACCACTCTGCTCGGAACCCGCGATGGGGTGCCCCGGCACCAGGCGCACAGGCTTGCCGGCGAAAGCCAGGCGCGCGGCACGCACGACATTGCCCTTGGCGCTCCCCACATCGGTGAGCACGGCATCGCCAAGATCCAGCCCGGCCAACTGCGCAAGCACCTTCTCCATCGCCAGGATAGGCACGGCCAACTGAATGACCTCCGCCCCCTGACAGGCGGCAGCCAGGTCGCTCTCGCAACGGTCAACCACGCCCAACTGGACGGCCAGGCGACGCGATTCGGCATCCAGATCGACACCAACCACTTCCCGGCACAGGCCCCGTTTACGCAGCCCCTTGGCAAAGGACCCACCGATCAGGCCGAGACCTACCACCACCAGGCGGCCGATCTTAGGACCAGTCGATTGCACTGCAGTGACAGTCACGCGGACAGCACCGAGGCCAGAGCATCGAGGAAACGTGCATTCTCTCTCGGCAGACCGATGGAGACCCGCAGGAAGTTGGGCATGCGGTAACCGGCCATTGGCCGCACGATTACCCCTTCACGCAGCAGTGCCTGGTTGATCGCAGCGGTATCGCGGCCAAAGTCGACGGCGATGAAGTTTGCTTTGGAGGGAATCCAGCCGAGGTCCAAGGCGCGCAAGCCATCTTCCAGTTGCTGCATGCCGGCTTCGTTGAGACGACGGCTTTCGGCCAGGTAGTCGGTGTCACTCAGCGCAGCGCAGGCAGCGGCCAGAGCCAGGCTGTTGACGTTGAACGGCTGGCGTACACGATTGAGCACATCGGCGATGGCTGGCGAGCTGATCGCGTAACCGACCCGCAACGATGCCAGGCCATAGGCCTTGGAAAAGGTGCGCGAGACCAGCAGATTGGGATAGCGCGCCAGATACTCGAGGCCGTCCGGCAGTTCGTCGCCTTCGGCGTACTCGATGTATGCCTCGTCCAGCACTACCAGTACCGACTCAGGCACCTTGGCCAGGAAGGCCTCCAGTGCCTCAGGGCCGAACCAGGTCCCGGTCGGGTTGTTGGGGTTGGCGATGAACACCACGCGCGTCTTGTCGTCGATGGCCGCCAGCATGGCGTCCAGGTCGTGACCATAGTCCTTGGCCGGCACGACCTTGCCCTGCGCGCCGACCGCCTGGGTAGCGATGGGGTAAACAGCAAAGGCATAGTCGCTGAAAACGGCGTTCAGGCCAGGCGCCAGATAAGCACGAGCGACCAGTTCGAGGATGTCGTTGGAACCATTGCCCAAAGTGACTTGCGCCGCATCGACAGCGTAGCGATCAGCCAAGGCGGATTTGAGGGTGAAGCCATTGCCATCCGGGTAGCGAGTCAGCTCGTCCAGCTCGGCACGAATCGCCGCCAGTGCCTTGTCGCTGGGGCCGAGCGGATTCTCGTTGCTGGCCAGTTTGACGATACCGGCCGGATCGAGCCCCAGTTCACGAGCCAGCTCATCGACTGGCTTGCCTGGTACGTAGGGGGACAGCTTTTGTACGCCTGGCTGGGCCAGGGTCAGGAAATCGCAAGTCATTACACAACCTCATTGTCTCGACCGAGCGCCACAGGCTTTGTAGGAGCGACTTCAGTCGCGAATATCGCGGCCAAAGCCGCTCCTACAGGGGCGCGGGTTACAACACCGCCTTGGGATAGGAGCCCAGCACCTTCAGTGCCACGGCCTCCTGCGCGAGCTTTTCCAGCACATCCTTGATCAGCGGATCACGGTGGTGGCCGATGAAGTCGATGAAGAACACGTAGGTCCACTTGCCGCTGCGCGACGGACGGGTCTCGATGCGGGTCAGGTCGATGCCGTTGTTATGGAACGGCACCAGCAGTTCGTGCAGCGCGCCCGGCTTGTTACGCATGGAGACGATGATCGAGGTCTTGTCGTCGCCGGTCGGCGGCACTTCCTGACTGCCGATAATAAGGAATCGCGTGGAGTTGTCCGGGCGATCTTCGATCTTCTCGGCCAGCTTGGTCAGGCCATACAGATTGGCGGCCATATCGCCGGCGATGGCCGCGCTGTTCCATTCGCTCTTGACCCGCTTGGCGGCGTCGGCGTTGCTGGAGACCGCCACGCGCTCGACGTTCGGGTAGTGCGCGTCCAGCCACTTGCGGCACTGCGCCAGCGACTGGGCATGAGAATAGATGCGGGTGATCTTGTCGGTCTTGGTGGTCTCGCCTACCAGCAGGTGATGGTGGATGCGCAGCTCCACCTCACCACAGATCACCATGTCGTGCTCGAGGAAACTGTCCAGGGTGTGGTTGATTGCGCCTTCGGTAGAGTTTTCCACCGGCACCACGCCGAAGTTCACCGCACCGGCAGCCACCTCGCGGAACACCTCGTCGATGGCCGCCATCGGCACGCTGATCACGGCGTGGCCGAAGTGCTTCATCGCCGCGGCCTGACTGAAGGTGCCCTCGGGGCCGAGGTAGGCAACCTTCAGCGGGTTCTCCAGGGCCAGGCAGGAGGACATGATTTCGCGGAACAGCCGCGCCATCTCCTCGTTACCCAGCGGGCCCTGGTTGCGCTCCATGATGCGCTTGAGCACCTGAGCCTCGCGCTCAGGGCGGTAGAAGACCGGCGACTCGCCTTCCTTCAGTTCCTTCATTTTCACCCGCGCCACTTCTTCGGCGCAGCGCGCGCGGTCGCTGATCAGCTCGAGAATGCGCTCATCGAGATTATCGATGCGCACACGCAGCGCCTGCAGTTCCTGCTCCGACATGTCAGCCATGCTCCTTCTCGAACTCGACCATGTAGGCCACCAGCGCCTCGACCGCATCCAGGCCGACGGCGTTGTAGATGGAGGCACGCATGCCGCCGACCGAACGATGGCCCTTAAGGTTGAGCAGGCCGCGCTCATCGGCGCCAGCGAGGAAGGCCTTGTCCAGCTTTTCGTCAGCCAAACGGAACGGCACGTTCATCCAGGAGCGTGCGTTGTGAGCGATAGGGTTGCTGTAGAAATCGCTGCTGTCGATGGTCTTGTACAGCAGGTCCTTCTTGGCGCGATTGATACGCTCCATGGCCTCGACACCGCCCTGCTCCTTCAGCCACTGGAACACCAGGCCGGACAGGTACCAGGAATAGGTGGCCGGGGTGTTGTACATCGAGCCGTTATCGGCCGAGACACGATAGTCGAGCATGGTCGGGCAGGCGCTGCGGGCACGGCCGAGCAGGTCCTCACGGACGATTACCACCACCAGGCCGCTGGGGCCGATGTTCTTCTGCGCACCGGCATAGATCAGGCCGAACTGGGACACATCGATGGGCCGCGAAAGGATGTCCGAAGACATATCCACCACCAGCGGGATGTCGCCGGTCTGCGGTACCCAGTCGAACTGCAGACCGCCGATGGTTTCGTTGCTGCAGTAGTGCACGTAGGCGGCATTCTTCGACAGCTGCCAGTCGTTCTGCCCGGGAATGGCGAAATAGTCGTGTGCCTTGGCGCTGGCGGCCACATTGATGGCGCCGTAGCGACGGGCTTCCTCGATGGCCTTCTTCGACCAGATGCCAGTCTCGACGTAATCCGCCACGCCGTCCTCCGGCAGCAGGTTCAGCGGAATCTCGGCGAACTGCTGGCTCGCGCCGCCCTGCAGGAACAGCACCTTGTAGTCATTGGGCACGGCGAGCAGATCACGCAGGTCCTGCTCGGCCTGGCTGGCGATGGCCACGTAATCGTCGCTGCGATGGCTCATCTCCATCACCGACAGGCCCTTGCCCTGCCAGTCGAGCATCTCGGCCTGGGCGCGTTGCAGTACAGCGGTCGGCAGCGCGGCCGGGCCGGCGCAGAAGTTAAAAGCTCGCTTGCTCACGTCTGTCTCTCTCAGATTCACAGAACGCCACCACCAGGCGATGGCATGTCACACCGCTTGCCGATGGGTATCGCTGCGCTCAACCCATCCCGGTTTCCGAGGGAAGCGCTTTAGCGGCGACAGTCGCAGCCAAAACCCCTCCCACGGAGCCCAACTTTATTCCTCGCTGCCTTCCTCGGCGTCGGTGATCGGTGCGTCGGTGCTTTCGGCAACTTCCGCGCCCTCTTCGCCTTCCACCAGCTCGTCATCTTCTACCGGAGTCGGCTCCTGTACGCGCTCCAGGCCGACCAGGATCTCGTCCTTGGCCAGCTTGATCAGGGTCACACCCTGGGTATTACGGCCCGAGCTGGACACTTCGTCGACACGGGTACGCACCAGGGTGCCCTGGTCGGAAATCAGCATGATTTCCTCGCCGTCCTGCACCTGGATGGCGCCGACCAGCTTGCCGTTACGCTCGCTGGTGACCATGGCGATAACGCCCTGGCCGCCGCGGCCGCGACGCGGGAACTTACCCAGCCCCGTACGCTTGCCGAAGCCGCGCTCCGAAGCGGTGAGGATCTGCGCGCCGGACTCGGGGATCAACATGGAGATCAGCTGCTGATCCTTGCCCAGACGCATGCCGCGTACGCCGCGTGCGGTACGGCCCATGGTGCGCACCTTGCTCTCGGCGAAACGCAGCACCTTGCCGGCATCGGAGAACAGCATGACTTCCTTGGCACCATCGGTGATGGCAGCAGCGATCAGGGTGTCGCCCTCTTCCAGCTTCAGCGCGATCAGGCCGGCACTGCGTGGACGGCTGAACTGCACCAGCGGGGTTTTCTTCACGGTACCGAAGGCGGTAGCCATAAAAATGTATGCGCCAGTCGGTTCGGCGACGAGCTCGGGAGTTTCACCCTCGACTTCTTCGACTTCCTCGGCCTCGACCACCTCGGTGGCTTCGCCTTCGATCACCACGCCTTCATCGTCCAGGTCTTCGTCTGCACCTGCGCTCTGTTGCAGCGCTTCGAGATCGATCTGCAGCATCGCGGTGATGCGCTCACCCTCGTCCAGCGGCAGCAGGTTGACCAGCGGACGGCCGCGCGCAGTACGCGAGGCTTCCGGAATTTCGAAGGTGCGCAGCCAGTAGACCTTGCCTTTGCTGGAGAACAGCAGCAGGGTCGCGTGGCTGTTGGCCACCAGCAGGTGCTCGACGTAGTCCTCGTCCTTCACCCCGGTGGCGGATTTGCCCTTGCCACCGCGACGCTGCGCCTCGTAGGCGGCCAGCGGCTGGCTCTTGGCGTAGCCGCCGTGGGAGATAGTGACGACACGCTCTTCTTCGGTGATCAGGTCGGCAATGGTCAGGTCCTGACGCGAAGCGATAATCTCGGTACGACGCTTGTCGCCGAACTCGGCCTTGACCTTTTCCAGCTCCTCGCGGATGACTTCCATCAGACGCTCGGGACTGGTCAGGATACGGATCAGCTCGCCGATCAGAGCGAGAATTTCCTGGTACTCGGCCAGCAGCTTCTCGTGCTCCAGACCGGTCAGGCGGTGCAGACGCAGCTCCAGAATGGCCTGAGCCTGCTCCGGCGACAGGTAGTACTTGCCGTCACGCAGACCGTACTGCTCATCCAGCCCTTCCGGGCGGCAGGAGTCGGCGCCAGCGCGCTCGACCATGGCTTCCACCGCACTGGATTCCCAGGCAGTGGCGAGCAGGCGCTCCTTCGCTTCGGCCGGGGTCGGCGAGGCTTTGATCAGTTCGATCACCGGATCGATGTTGGACAGCGCCACCGCCTGACCTTCGAGGATGTGGCCACGCTCACGCGCCTTGCGCAGCTCGTAGACGGTGCGACGGGTCACCACTTCACGGCGGTGACGGACGAACACCTCGAGCATGTCCTTGAGGTTCATGGTCTTGGGCTGACCGTCAACCAGCGCCACCACGTTGATGCCAAACACGCTCTGCATCTGGGTCTGGGCGTACAGGTTGTTCAGCACCACGTCCGGCACTTCGCCGCGACGCAGTTCGATCACCACGCGCATGCCGTCCTTGTCGGACTCGTCACGCAGCTCGGTAATGCCTTCGATCTTCTTCTCTTTGACCAGCTCGGCGATCTTCTCGATCAGGCGCGCCTTGTTCAGCTGGTAAGGCAGCTCGGTGACCACCAGCTGCTGGCGACCGCCAACCTTGTCGATGTCCTCGACCTCGACGCGGGCGCGGATGTAAATGCGCCCACGGCCGGTACGATAGGCCTCGATGATCCCGGCACGGCCGTTGATGATGCCCGCAGTAGGGAAGTCCGGGCCCGGGATGTACTGCATCAGGTCATCGACGGTCAGGTCGGCGTTGTCGATCAGCGCCAGACAGCCATCGATCACCTCGGAGAGGTTGTGCGGCGGGATATTGGTGGCCATGCCCACGGCGATACCGGAAGAACCATTGACCAGCAGGTTCGGCACCTTGGTCGGCATGACAGCCGGGATCTGCTCGGTGCCGTCGTAGTTGGGCACCCAGTCGACGGTTTCCTTGTCCAGGTCGGCCAGCAGCTCATGCGCCAGCTTGGTCATGCGCACTTCGGTGTATCGCATGGCCGCGGCGTTGTCGCCGTCCACCGAACCGAAGTTGCCCTGGCCGTCGACCAGCAGGTAGCGCAGGGAGAAGTCCTGCGCCATACGCACGATGGTGTCGTATACCGCGGTGTCGCCGTGCGGGTGGTATTTACCGATCACGTCACCGACCACACGGGCGGATTTCTTGTAGGGCTTGTTCCAGTCGTTGCCCAACTCGCTCATGGCGTAGAGCACACGACGGTGGACCGGCTTCAAGCCATCGCGCGCATCCGGCAGCGCACGACCGACGATCACGCTCATTGCGTAGTCGAGGTAGGACTGTTTCAGCTCGTCTTCGATATTGACCGGGAGGATTTCTTTGGCCAGTTCGCCCATGAGAAGCCTGGTTCCTTTTTCTGGTGAAACTCCGCGTCATTCTTCCGGAACGCCATGGAGCACGTCGCGATAGCGTCAGGCCATCAGCGACTCACGACAAATCAACGAGTTATGTCACGATTCGATGCAGTGAAGGTGGCTGTGGTCAGCCCCCTTGAAAACTGCCGGAGATTATCACAAAGCGTGCCACACACCTACCCCGCAAAGGGGCCTGGACGGCCAGCTCAATGCAGACGCTTGCGGCACATCAGTTGCGCCAGCTTGGCGCTATCGGGACGTTCGACTACACCCTTCTCGGTCACGATGTAGTCAACCAGATCGGCAGGCGTCACATCGAAGGCCGGATTGAGGGCATGCACCTCCGCGGCCACTACCTGCCCCGCCACCTCCAGCAACTCGCGCCCGTCACGCTCCTCGAGCAGGATGTCCTCACCGCTCTCAAGCCCCATGTCGATGGTCGAGCTCGGCGCGACCACCATCAGGCGCACGCCGTGATGCATGGCGTTGACCGCCAACTGATAGGTGCCGATGGTATTGACCACATCACCATTGGCGGCGATGCGCTCTGCGCCGAGGATCACCCAGGTGACGCCCTTGGCTTTCATCAAGTGTGCCGCCGCCGCATCGGCATTGAGACTGACCGACACACCGTCGCCGGCCAGCTCCCAGGCGCTCAGCCGCGCCCCCAGCAGACCGGGACGGGTTTCACCGACATAGACGTGCTCGATCAGCCCCTCGAGATGCGCCGCGCGGATCACCCCAAGCGCCGTGCCAAAGCCCCCCGTGGCCAGCGCACCGGCATTGCCGTGGGTCAGCAACACCTGCGAATTGCCCTGATGCCTGCGGATCAGCTCCATACCCAGCTGCGCCATGGCCAGATTCGCTTCACGGTCGCTGACATGAATACCGACCGCCTCGGCCTCCAGCAGCGCGAGGGCATCGTCGCCATCCTTGATTCGCGCCAGACGCTCACGCATGCGTTGTGGCGCCCTGGACAGGTATACCGTCGTAGGATGCGAACGCTCCAGAAGTTCAACGTCCGCCTCCAGCGCCCCACGCCAGTCTCCCCCCGCCTGCAGCCGGGCGCGCACACCCAGCACCAGCGCATAGGCACAGGCAATACCGATCGCCGACGCGCCGCGCACCACCAAGTCGCGAATCGCATCGGCCACCTCCGCAGTGGTATCGAAGCGCAGCCAGACCTGCCGATGCGGCAACAGGCGCTGGTCGAGCAGATACAACGCGCCATCGCGCCACTCGATCGCCTGAGCCTTCTCCACCGCCAGCAATTGCTCGCGCATCGCACTCCACCCTGTAACCGCCAAAAAAGCCGCGGATTATACCTAGACCAGCAGACACCAGCCGAACAATCCGCCATGCCCTCACGACTTCAAGCTGCGCGCGTTCATCTATACACTGGCGACCTTCCCAGACCGATCCAGTCACACGGACCCAGCCTATGCCCGAAGCCCCTCTCGACCTGTTGCTGCTGCCCACCTGGCTGGTGCCCGTGGAGCCAGCCGGCGTCGTGCTGCGCGATCATGGCCTGGGCATCCGCAACGGGCAGATCGCCTTGATCGCGCCGCGGGCCGAGGCACTGCGCCATCCGGCAACGGAGGTGCGGGAACTCCCCCAATGCCTGCTCGCCCCGGGGCTGATCAACGCCCACGGCCACGCGGCGATGACACTGTTGCGCGGCATTGCCGACGACCTGCCGCTGATGACCTGGCTGCACGAGCACATCTGGCCTGCCGAAGGTCAATGGGTCGACGAGGATTTCGTCCGCGACGGCACCGACCTGGCGATCGCCGAGCAGATCAAGGGCGGCATCAGCTGCTTCTCGGACATGTACTTCTACCCGCAGGTAGCCTGCGAATGCGTGCATAACGCCGGTGTGCGCGCGCAAATCACCGTTCCCGTACTGGACTTCCCGGTGCCCGGCGCGCTCAACGCTGCCGAGGCGCTGCGCAAGGGCCTGCAACTGTTCGATGACCTCAAGCAGCACCCACGCATCCGCATCGCCTTCGGCCCCCACGCGCCGTACACGGTGAGCGACGACAAGCTCGAGCAGATTCGCGTGCTGGCTGATGAACTGGATGCCGGCATTCATATGCACGTGCACGAAACCGCTCAGGAGGTGGCCGAAGCCGTTGCCAAACACGGCGAGCGCCCGCTGGCGCGCCTGGCACGCCTCGGCCTGCTCGGCCCGCGCTTCCAGGCGGTGCACATGACGCAGATAGATGACGAGGACCTGGCGCTGCTGGTGGAGCACAACTGCAATATCGTGCATTGCCCGGAATCCAATCTGAAACTGGCCAGCGGCTTCTGCCCGGTCGAGCGCCTGTGGCAGGCCGGCGTCAACGTCGCTATCGGCACTGATGGCGCGGCCAGCAACAACGATCTCGACCTGCTCGGCGAAACCCGCACCGCGGCGCTTCTGGCCAAGGCCGTCGCCGGATCTGCCACTGCCCTCAATGCTCACAGCGCCTTGCGCATGGCCACCCTCAATGGTGCTCGCGCACTGGGCCTGGAGACACAGACCGGCTCGCTGGAGCTGGGCAAACTGGCCGATGTCGTCGCCTTCGACCTTTCCGGCCTGGCCCAGCAACCGATCTACGACCCGGTTTCGCAACTCATCTACGCCAGCGGCCGCGACTGCGTGAAGCACCTGTGGGTCGGCGGCAAACAACTGCTGGAGGATGGCCGCCTGACGCGCATGGACGAAGGCGAGCTGATCACCAAAGCGCGAGCCTGGGGCGAGAAAATTGCCACCAAGTGATCGCCGCAAGACGGCACCCGCACTGCGACAAACTGACATACATTGACCGAATCCGCGCCGCCCCATGCCTGCTCCTAAACTGGCAACATAGCGGCAATACGCTTTCCTGCTTTGAAGAGATGCTTATGAGCAACGTCGACCGCGCCGAAATCGCCAAATTCGAGGCCCTGGCACACCGCTGGTGGGACCGCGAGAGCGAGTTCAAACCCCTGCACGACATCAACCCGCTGCGAGTCAACTGGATCGACGAACGTGTCGGCCTTGCCGGCAAGCGCGTCCTGGACGTCGGCTGCGGCGGCGGCATTCTCAGCGAGGCCATGGCCCAGCGCGGTGCCAGCGTCACCGGCATCGACATGGGGGAAGCGCCGCTTTCGGTGGCGCAGCTGCATCAGCTGGAGTCCGGCGTCGAGGTCGACTACCGGCAGATCACCGCCGAAGCCCTCGCTGAGGAAATGCCGGGCCAGTTCGACGTGGTCACCTGCCTTGAGATGCTCGAGCACGTGCCCGATCCGTCGTCGGTGATCCGCGCCTGCCACAAGCTGGTCAAGCCGGGCGGCCAGGTGTTCTTCTCCACCATCAACCGCAACCCCAAGGCATATCTGTTCGCCGTGATCGGCGCCGAGTACATCCTGCGCCTGCTGCCGCGCGGCACCCACGACTTCAAGAAATTCATCCGTCCCTCGGAACTGGGCGCCTGGAGTCGCGCGGCCGGCCTCGAGGTCAAGGACATCATCGGCCTGACCTACAACCCGCTGACCAAGCACTACAAACTGGAAGCCGACGTCGACGTCAACTACATGATCCAGACGCTGAGGAAAGATTGATGCGTTTGCGCGCTGTACTGTTCGACATGGACGGCACCCTGCTCGACTCGGCGCCGGACTTCATCGCCATTACCCAGGCCATGCGTGCCGCTCGCGGCCTGCCGCCACTGGCAGACAAGATCATTCGTGACCAGGTATCCGGCGGCGCACGCGCCATGGTTGCCTGCGCCTTCGACGAGGCCCCGGACTCGGCCGCCTTCGAAGCCCTGCGCCAGGAGTTCCTCGAGCGCTATCAGGAGCATTGCGCGGTGCTGACTCGCCCCTTCGACGGCATCGAAGCACTGCTCGCCGACATCGAGCAGGCGCGCCTACCATGGGGCGTGGCCACCAACAAGCCGGTACGTTATGCCGAGCCGATCATGCAACGCCTGAATCTGGCCGAGCGCTCGGCAGTGCTGGTGTGCCCGGATCACGTGGCACTGAGCAAGCCCGCACCTGACATGCTGCTGCTGGCCTGCGAGAAGATCGGCGTACAGCCGCAGGAGGTACTGTTCATCGGTGACGACGAACGCGATATCGAGTCCGGACGCGCCGCCGGCTGCCGTACTGCCGCCGTCACCTACGGCTATATCCATCCCGAAGACAACCCGCGTAACTGGGGCGCCGACGTCGTCGTCGATCATCCAGCGGAACTGCGCGCCGTACTCGATCGAGCCCTGTGCAGCTGCTAAGCCGCCTCTCCCTGTTCTGGCGGGCCAGCCCCGCCCCATTTAAGCATCGCGAAGGACCCTGAACATGTTCGACTACACCGCCCGCCCAGACCTGCTCAAGGATCGCGTCATCCTGATCACCGGTGCCGGCCGCGGTATCGGCGCAGCCGCCGCCAAGAGCTTTGCCGCCCACGGTGCCACCGTACTGCTGCTGGGCAAGACCGAAGCCAACCTGAGCCAGGTATACGACGAAATCGAGGCGGCCGGTCATCCGCAGCCGGTGGTGATTCCCTTCAACCTGGAAACCGCGCTGCCGCACCAGTACGACGAGCTGGCAGTGATGATCGAGAACGAATTCGGCCGCCTCGACGGCCTGCTGCACAACGCCTCCATCCTCGGCCCACGCACCCCGCTGGAACAGCTCTCCGGCGACAACTTCATGCGCGTAATGCACGTCAACGTCAACGCCATGTTCATGCTCAGCAGCACCTTGCTGCCACTGCTCAAGCTGTCGCAGGACGCCTCCGTTGCCTTCACGTCCAGCAGTGTTGGCCGCAAGGGCCGCGCCTATTGGGGTGCTTACGCCGTGTCCAAGTTCGCCACTGAGGGCCTGATGCAGGTGATGGCCGATGAGTTGGACGGTATCGCCAACGTGCGCGCCAACAGCATCAACCCGGGCGCGACCCGCACCGCCATGCGCGCACAGGCCTACCCTGGGGAAAACCCAGCAACCCGCCCGCTGCCCGAAGAGATCATGCCGCTGTATCTCTACCTCATGGGGCCGGATAGCAAGGGCGTCAACGGCCAGGCCTTCGACGCTCAATAAGCAGGACATCAGGGCCCGCCAGCGAGCGGGCCCTGATGCGACAGAAATCCGCCACGCCCTTTGCCGCACGGCAGCACATTGCCACCAATACCGCCAGACTACCGGCAACCGCTTGCCGAACAGCGCCTTCAATATCACCTAAGCAATTGATTTAAAAAGGCTTTATGCCAGCATGAACCAGTTGGCACGAAATTCGCTCTAACCCTCTCGTCGCACCACCGCGCCAGAGGTTCTGCTCCATGGTCCCCCCCAGCCACTCCAATACCATCGATTTCGATGCCGCCAAATTGCAGCGTCTCGGCGTTACCGGCAATCGCGATCTGCCACTAAAGCCCATCAGCCTGGCGGAGCTACGTCACCACCTGAGCCTGCAACTGCAGACCAGCCTGGATGTGGAGCGCATCCTCAACCTGTTCTTTCGCGAAGTGCAACGTCTGGTGCCGCTTGACGCGCTGGCTTTTCAGCATCCCTCCCAGGATCTGCGCCTGGAATTGGGTGAACGCGCACCGCACTCGGCTGGCTATCGCCTCAGTCATGAAGGGGAATACCTGGGTGAACTGATCTTCCGTCGCAAGCAGCGCTTCGCCGAGGACGAGCTGATTCAGCTGGAGTCACTGCTGGCCAGCCTGCTTTTCCCGCTGCGCAACGCCCTGCTCTACCGCACCGCGCTGCACAGTGCGCTGCGCGACCCGCTGACCGATACCGGCAATCGCATCGCCATGGATCAGGTGCTGCAGCGCGAGGTGGATCTGGCCCGCCGCAATCTGCAGCCGCTGTCCCTGCTTATGCTCGACATCGACCACTTCAAGACCATCAATGACAGCCATGGCCATGCACTCGGTGACCAGGTGCTGAAAGCGGTCGCGCAGACCCTGAAGAACCAGCTGCGCAATATCGATATGGTCTTTCGCTACGGCGGCGAAGAGTTTCTGGTGATTCTCTCAGGTACCAGCCGGGAGGGAGCAGCGCTGGTGGGCGAGCGCCTGCGCTTTGCCGTACTGGAACTGCAATGCCTGGATGCCGGGCGCCCCATCGACGTATCCATCAGCCTGGGCTGTTCGAGCCTGTTGCCGGGTGAATCTGCCGAAAGCCTGCTGCGCCGTGCCGATAACGCGCTCTATGTAGCCAAGCGTGAAGGACGCAATCGCCTGTCCATGGCGGGCTAGAGGCTGACTGCCCAAGGCGGATGAAATCCGCACCAGAATGAAAAAAGGGACTCCGCGGAGTCCCTTTTCGTTTATCAGCGCTTGCGGCCAAAGCCGGGGCGCTGGCCATCACCCGATGGTGCGCGCTTGCCTGGCGCAGCCGGTCGCGGCTTGCGTGCCGGACGTTCGGACAGTTCCACCGCCGGACGTGGCTGACGCTTCTTCACGTCGCCCGGACGCTCGGCAACCGGCGTACCACGACCGCCCTCACGACGCTCACCGCTTTCCTTGCGGCTGCGCGGGGCACGCTGCTCGGCATCTTCGCGGCGCGGCGCGCGACTCGGGCGGGCGCCCTCCGCGCCAGCCTCGTCCTTGGCCGGACGCAGCACCCGCTTGCCACGGACATCGACCGGCTTGGCCGATTTGCGCTGCAGACGGTCGAGCTTGTCGCGGGTCTTCTCCTTCATCGCCGGCAGCGCTTGCGGAGCCAGACCGACTTCGGCGCTGAGAATGTCCACTTCGCGCTGGTCCATCTCGCGCCAGCGGCCCATGGTCAGCTCCGAGGTGAGGAACACCGGACCGAAGCGCACACGCTTCAGGCGGCTGACCACCAAACCCTGGGATTCCCACAGACGGCGCACTTCGCGGTTACGCCCTTCCATCACCACGCAGTGATACCAGTGGTTGAAACCCTCGCCACCGGGCGCTTCCTTGATATCGGTGAACTTGGCCGGACCGTCCTCGAGCATGACGCCAGTCTTGAGGTTTTCGAGCATCTCTTCGGTAACCTCGCCACGCACACGCACCGCGTATTCGCGGTCCATCTGATAGGACGGGTGCATCAGGCGGTTGGCCAACTCACCATCGGTGGTGAACAGCAGCAGGCCGGTGGTATTGATATCGAGACGCCCGATGTTGATCCAGCGGCCCTCTTTCGGGCGCGGCAAGCGGTCGAATACGGTGGGGCGACCTTCCGGGTCGTCACGGGTGCAGATCTCACCGTCCGGCTTGTTGTAGATCAGCACACGACGAACCGAACCGGTGATCTCTTCGCGCTTGAGCAGGCGGCCATCAAGGGCGATGGCATCGTTGGCATCGACGCGCTGACCCAGGGTCGCAGCGGCGCCATTGACCTTGACCCGACCTTCGGCGATCCAGGTCTCTATCTCGCGACGCGAGGCCAGCCCGAGGCGGGCCAGAACTTTCTGCAGTTTCTCGCCTGCAGGACGCGGTTGTTCGTGCTCAGTCATCTTGGGCACCTCCCGGTGTAGTAATGGATGAACGAAGGGCGCGCATCATACGCACTGGAGAGCTCTTAGGGTAGATGATGCTGCGGCATTCGTCCGAACAAGACACTCACCGCGCCGAGACAAGAGGCAGATAAATCCGCAAGGCGCGACCAGAGCAAGAACTTGCCTCAGTGTTTGCGTCGCCCGGTCGCCGCCAGCGCCAGCAAGCGCATATCGGCTTCGGCCAACAGCGCCAGACGCTCGTGCTTGTCCAGGCGCTTCCAGCCCTTAATCTCCTGGCGACTGCGGCCGCAACCCAGGCATATGTCCTTTTCGAACTCACAGACCTTGATGCAGGGACTCTTGCTCATTACGCCTCCTCGACAGTACGGGTCGGATGCTGGCAAGCATAAGGGTCTGGTCAGGCAGGAGTGATTGAAGGATTCGATACCCGGCTTAAACGCCGTCAATGCAACGGCTCGTCACCGTCCAGGTCGGCCAGGTAGCTTTCGGCAGGCTCGTCTGCTTCCTCGACCAGGCGCAGGTCGTCGAAGTCGGTCTTGAGCCCTTGCTCCATGTCGTCCAGCTCGGCCAGCAGGCTGCGGAAGCTGACTTCCTCGCGCGGCTCGACGGCCTCTCCTTCTTCTTGCAAAGCCAGGTCGGCGCGCGCCTGCAAGCCTGCCGGCACTTCGGCGTCCTCATCCAGCGCCAGCTCCGGCTCGGGTTCCAGTTCGCGCAGCGCTGCGAGCGGCGGCAGTTCGTCGAGACTCTTCAGATTGAAATGATCGAGAAATCCCTTGGTGGTGGCGAACATCGCCGGGCGCCCTGGCACATCGCGATAGCCCACCACGCGAATCCACTCACGTTCCAGCAGCGTCTTGGTGATGTTGCTGTTGACCGCCACGCCGCGCACGTCCTCGATTTCACCGCGAGTGATCGGCTGGCGATAGGCGATCAGCGCCAAAGTCTCCAGCAGCGCACGGGAATAGCGCTGCGGCCGCTCTTCCCAGAGCCGACCGACCCAGGGAGCGAAGCGCTCGCGCACCTGCAGGCGGTAGCCCGAGGCCACTTCCTTCAGCTCGAAGGCGCGGCCCTCGCAGGACTGGCGCAGGATTTCCAGCGCCGCCTTGAATTGCTCGGGTTCGGGCCGCTCGCCCTCCTCGAACAGTTCGTAGAGGCGTTCGAGCGATTGCGCCTTCCCCGAAGCCAGCAGAAAGGCTTCAAGCAACTGGGCCAGGTCTTGGGGGTCATTCAGGTTCATTCGGCACGGGCTCGGACGTGGATGGCAGCGAAGGGCTCATTCTGCACCAGCTCTACCAGGGATTCCTTGATCAATTCGAGCACCGCCATGAAGGTGACTACCACGCCAAGCCGCCCCTCTTCAGCAGCGAAGAGCTCGACGAACGGCACGAAAGCCCCGCCCTTGAGGCGCTCCAGCACTTCGCTCATGCGCTCGCGGGTGGACAGTGCCTCGCGGGTGACCTGATGGCTTTCGAACATGTCGGCGCGGCGCAGCACCTCGGCCATCGACAGCAGCACCTCTTCCAGGCTCACGTCCGGCAGCAGCTTGCGCGCGCGGGCTTCGGGAGCGTCGAGCCTGGGTACGGTCACGTTACGGCCGACGCGCGGCAGCTCATCGATATTTTCGGCAGCGGCCTTGAAGCGCTCATACTCCTGCAGACGGCGGATCAACTCGGCACGCGGGTCGTCCTCTTCCTCCTCGGCCTCGGCCGAACGCGGCAGGAGCATGCGCGACTTGATCTCGGCGAGCATGGCGGCCATGACCAGGTACTCGGCGGCCAACTCCAGGCGCACCGATTTCATAAGCTCGACATAGCCCATGTACTGCTTGGTGATTTCAGCCACCGGAATGTCGAGGATGTCGATGTTCTGCTTGCGAATCAGGTAGAGCAGCAGGTCGAGCGGTCCTTCGAAGGCTTCGAGGAAGACTTCCAGCGCATCCGGAGGGATGTACAGGTCCAGCGGCAACTCGGTGACCGCCTCGCCGTAGACCAGGGCGAACGGCAGCTCCTGCTGCGCGCCGGCCTGGCTGTCCACGACTGGCGTGGCGGATTCACTCATCAGCCGCGGCTCCTTCAACGATGATTCAGGCCCATGGCCATGCGCACTTCGGCCAGGGTATTGCGTGCTTCGTCACGAGCATGCTCGGCACCCTCGGCGAGGATACTGCGCACCAGATCGGGGTTTTCCTCGTAGTCGACGGCACGCTGCTGCAGAGGAGTCAACTCTGCCTGCAGAGACGAGCACAGCGCGCTCTTGCAATCGAGGCAACCAATCGAAGCGCTTCGGCAGCCCTCAATGACCCAATGCAGTTGTTCGTCGTTGGAATACAACTGATGCAGTGACCAGACCGGGCAGCGCTGTGGCTCACCGGGGTCGTCGCGATGCACGCGTGCGGGGTCGGTCGGCATGCGCCGCAGCTTTTCCTCGATCTCGGCATCGCTGTCGCGCAGGAATATCGTGTTGCCGCTGGACTTGGCCATTTTTTGCCCATCCAGACCTGGTACCCGTGAAAACTCGGCGAGAAGCGGCTGCGGCTCGCTCAGAATCACCTTGCCGCCACCTTCCAGATAGCCGTAAAGGCGCTCCTGATCGCCCAGAGTGATGCTGGTCTGCTCCTTGAGCAGGGCCCGCGCCGTCTCCAGCGCCTCTGCGTCACCCTGCTCCTGATAAGCCTTGCGCAGGTTACGGTAGAGCTTGCCGACTTTCTTGCCCAGCTTGCCAATGGCGGCTTCAGCCTTCAGCTCGAAATCCGGCTCGCTGCCGTAGAGGTGGTTGAACCGGCGCGCCACTTCGCGGGCAAACTCGACATGAGGCAACTGGTCGGCCCCGACCGGCACCTGGCCGGCGCGATACAGCAGGATGTCCGCCGCCTGCAACAGCGGATAACCGAGAAAACCGTAGGTAGAGAGATCCTTGCCGGTCTGTCGTTCCAGCTGCTCCTTGTAGGAAGGCACCCGCTCGAGCCAGCTGAGCGGACAGATCATCGACAGCAACAGGTGCAGCTCGGCATGTTCCGGTACTTGCGACTGCACGAACAACGTAGCGGAGCTGGGGCTGACACCCGCGGCCAGCCAATCGACCGCCATATCCATGACGTGCTGGGAAAGCTGGCCGGCATCGGCGTATTCGGTGGTCAGCGCATGCCAGTCGACGATGCAGAAGAAGCAGTCATACTCGTGCTGCAACCTGACCCAGTTCTTCAGCACGCCGTGGTAGTGCCCGAGGTGCAAACGACCGCTGGGACGCATCCCTGACAGCACCCGACGTTCGGAGTCGTTAAGGCTCAAACCGTTCTATCCAAAATTCAGACAAGGCCAGGGAGTATAGGGTAGCTAGGCCCACAACGGAAAAGCCGGCGTCAGAGATCGTGGAACGGCGTCGGGTCGCCGCATCCGACGCGCAGAATTTCCGGGCTATCCTCGGCGAGATTGACCACGGTGGAGGCTTCCAGCCCGCCGAAACCACCGTCGATGATCAGGTCGACATGGTGTTCGAGAATCTGCCGCATTTCGTAGGGGTCGGACATCGGCAGTTCATCACCCGGCATGATCAGGCTGACGCTCATCAACGGCTCGCCCAGTTGCTCCAGCAACGCCAGGGCGATGGGATGGCTGGGCACGCGGATGCCAATGGTGCGGCGCTTGGGATGCAGCAGCATGCGCGGCACTTCGCGGGTGGCATTGAGGATGAAGGTATAGGGGCCCGGGGTGTGATTCTTCAGCAGGCGAAAAGCGGCGGTGTCGACCTTGGCGAACAGACCGATCTGCGACAGGTCGCGGCAGACCAGGGTGAAGTTGTGCTTGTCGTCGAGCTGACGCAGGCGGCGAATGCGTTCGACCGCATTCTTGTCGCCGATGGCGCAGCCCAGCGCGTAGGACGAGTCGGTGGGATAAACCACCACGCCGCCGCCACGAATGATTTCCACGGCCTGTTTTATCAGGCGTGCCTGGGGGTTTTCCGGGTGAACCTGGAAAAATTGACTCACGCTTGCTCCCTGCTCATGAAGTGACAGCGGATGGCTGTGCATGTTCGAAGCGCTCCCAGAGCGCGGTCAGGTCATCGGGCAACGGGCGGTACATGCCCAGCTCGGACCAGTCGCCCGGCGCATGGAAATCGCTGCCGACGCTGGCCATCAAGCCGAACTCGCGCGCCAGAATCGCCAGGCCACCTACTTGTTCGGCGGGCTGCATGCCGTTCACCACTTCCAGGGCATGACCACCCGCCGCTGCGAAGTCGGCAACCAGGCGTCGGCGCTTACTGCGAGTAAAGTCGTATTGCCACGGATGCGCCAGGCTGATCCAGGCATTGGCCGAACGCAAGGTGGCAACGGTTTCTTCCAGCATAGGCCAATGCTGCTTGACGTCGCCCAACTTGCCCGAGCCCAGCCATTTGCGAAACGCCTCGGCACGGTCACGCACATGCCCGGCGCGCACCAGAAACTCGGCAAAATGGGGGCGCGCCGGTGCGTTGCCGCTATCGCCCAATTCCTGTTGGACAGCACGCGCACCCTCAAGTGCGCCGGGCATGCCCTTGACCGCCAGGCGTCGGTCGATTTCCTCGGCACGCTGCCAGCGCCCATGGTGCAAAGCCTCGATGGCAGCCCGCAGGGCTGGAGCCTCCCGCTCGAAGGCGTAGCCCAGCACATGAATGGTCGCCCCGCCCCAGGTGCAGGACAGCTCGATGCCGTTGATCAGCTTCATGCCCAGCGGTTCGGCCGCGAGGTGCGCCTCATCGAGCCCTTCGAGGGTGTCATGGTCGGTCAATGCGAGCAGCCGCACGCCGCGTTCGTGCGCCCGCGCCACCAGTACGGCGGGCGCCAGGGCGCCATCTGAGGCGGTGCTGTGGCAGTGCAGATCGACAATCATGGCGGCGCTTTCGTTGAGATTGATGTTTGTTATTATGCCCCACATCCGCCGCAAGGCAGACGCCGTATGGCGCAAACGCTCCATTCCCTCCCCGCTTCGACCTGAATTAAGGACTGAGATGCTCTACGCCATCATCGCCACCGACGTCGAAAACTCCCTGGAAAATCGTCTGGCCACACGCCCTGCTCACCTAGCCCGCCTGGAACAGTTGAAGCAGGAAGGTCGCCTGCTGCTGGCCGGCCCGCATCCGGCCATCGACAGCAATGACCCAGGCCCGGCGGGCTTCAGCGGCAGCCTGGTCGTTGCCGAATTCGACTCCCTTGAAGCTGCGCAGAAATGGGCCGATGCCGACCCGTACCGCACAGCCGGTGTGTATGCCAGCGTTGTGGTCAAACCCTTCAAGAAAGTGCTGCCCTGACGCGGTACCACTCACGCGGCTTTCGCCTACAAGGAATCGCGATGCGCACGACCCCGCTGTCCCTGCTGGTCACCCTGTTGCTGACCTGCGCGTCGCTGCAGGCAGAAGAAGTCGCTCTACCGCCTCCTCAGGCGGCAAGTGTGGACACCCTGAGCCAGGAACTGGAGCAGCGCCTGGCGCAAAGCGAGCAGCTGCGCAATGAACAGCAAGCCAGCAGCGCCGTGCAACTGCAACGCCTGCGCCAGGAGAATCAGCGCCTGCGCACGCAGCTCAAGGAGAGCCAGGCACAGGCCCAGCCACGCGTGCTCAGTGAAGAGCAGACCTGGTTCGCCCTCGGCGCCGCCCTGAGCCTGGCTTCAATGCTGTTTGGCACCCTGCTGCGAGGCTCGCGCAAGACTCGCCGCGAATGGATCAACTGACGCCATGAGCCGATTGCTGCTGATTGATGACGACCAGGAACTCTGCGAGCTGCTTGCCAGCTGGCTGACCCAGGAAGGCTTCCAGGTCATCGCCTGCCATGAAGCTGGCGGTGCGCGTCAGGCCCTTGCCGCACAAGCGCCTGATGCCGTGGTGCTCGACGTGATGCTGCCGGATGGCAGCGGCCTGGAGCTGCTCAAGCAATTGCGTGGCGAACATCCTGATCTGCCGGTGCTGATGCTGTCGGCCCGCGGCGAGCCGCTGGACCGCATCCTTGGCCTGGAGCTGGGCGCGGATGACTACCTGGCCAAGCCGTGCGATCCGCGTGAGCTGACCGCACGCCTGCGTGCCGTACTCCGGCGTACCGCCCCCGCCCCGGCCAGCAGCCAACTGGAGCTGGGTGATCTCAGCTTCAGCCCCAACCGCGGAGTGGTCAGCATCGGTGAGCATGACGTTCCGCTGACGCTTTCCGAAAGCCGTCTGCTGGAGGCTCTGCTGCGCCAGCCGGGCGAGCCGGTGGACAAGCAGTCGCTGGCGCAACTCGCCCTGGGCCGCAAACTGACCCTGTACGACCGCAGCCTGGATATGCACGTCAGCAACCTGCGCAAGAAGCTCGGCCCGCACCCCGATGGTCGCCCACGCATTCTCGCACTGCGTAGCCGCGGCTATTACTACGCGCCGTGATCGTTTGCCGCCCTTACGTAAACGACCTGCAACATCGTCTTTACCCAAGCTTTACCCACGCCTGACTGCCCTTGACCTTGACCGCCGCATAATGAGCCCATCCGGTACTTACCGGCCTCGGAACCTGTTTACGACCTGCTGCGCGTCGGCCCTGCTGCGTTGAAAACAGACTCGGAAATGCTCATGTACAACAGTACACTCCGCCTCCTCGTCTGTTTTCGCCTTGCATGACTCTAGCTCGCTAGATCGTAAAACAGGTTCTCAAGACAAGGAGAATCACCATGCGCAAGACCCTCACCGCCCTGCTGCTCGCCGCCACTCTGCCGACCCTGGCCTTGGCCATGCCGGACGGTGGCCCACGCCACCATGACCGCGACCACGGCATGTTCAAGGAGCTGAACCTGAGCAAGGAACAGCGCCAGGAGTTCCGCAAGCTGATGGGCGAACAGATGAAAGCCCATCGCGACATCACCAAGCGCTATCTGGACAAGCTGCCTGAGGCCGAGAAGCAGGCCATGAAGAAGGAGCTGGAGCAGGCTCGCGCCGACCAGCACAAGGCACTGCGTGACCTGCTCAACCCCGAGCAGCAGAAAGCCTTCGACGAGCATCAGAAGAAAATGGAAGCTCGCCGCGCCGAAATGGCGGAATTCAAGGCCTGGAAAGCCGAGAAGGACAGCAAAAACAACTGATCGCCCCCTAGACCCGCCGCCGCGCTCACCGAGCCCGGCGGCTTTTGCATGAGGAATCACCGTGCGTTCACTGTTCTGGCGCATTCTCGCGACCTTCTGGCTGGCCATCGCTCTGGTGGCCGGTCTGTCGCTGCTGCTTGGCCGCGCCCTGAACCAGGACGCCTGGATTCTCAGCCTGCATCCGGGCCTTGATGACATCGACAGCGAGTGGGTCAAACGCTACGAACAGCAGGGACCGGCCGCGGCGCAGGACTTTCTCGAACGGCGCAAGCGCAGGTACCGCATCGACACCCAGGTGCTTGGCGAAAGTGGCCAGCAGCTGGTCAAAGGTACGTTTCCGTCGCGCGCCGCGGCTTTCGAAGCCCGTCATGGCGACGACCGCCGTCTGCCCTGGCGCCGCCTGACCGCGGAATACACCAGCCCGCAAAGCGGCGAAAGCTATCTGTTCATCTATCGTATTCCGCACCCTGAACTGGCGGCCTGGCACCGTGGCAGCCTGTTCTGGCCGCTCAGCGCCCTGGCCATTGCCCTGGTAGTCCTGACGCTATTCAGCCTGATGCTGACGTTGTCGATCACCCGTCCGCTGGATCGCCTGCGCGGCGCCGTGCATGACCTGGGCCAGACTGCCTATCAGCAAAACAGCCTGGCACGCCTGGCCACCCGCCGTGACGAACTGGGCCTGCTGGCCAAGGACTTCAACCGCATGGGCGAACGTCTGCAGGGGCTGATCGGCAGCCAGCGTCAGCTGCTGCGCGATGTGTCCCACGAGCTGCGCTCGCCCTTGGCGCGCCTGCGCATCGCCCTGGCGCTCGCAGAACGCGCGAATGCCACCGAACGGGAAAAGCTCTGGCCACGGCTAAGCCAGGAATGTGATCGGCTGGAAGCGCTGATCAGCGAAATTCTCACCCTCGCCCGACTGGATGCCGACCCCGGAGCCCCGCAGCCGGTAGATCTGCGTGCACTGCTCGGCAACCTGCAGGAAGATGCGCGTCTGACAACGCCCCAGCAGCTGCTGCAGATCGACCTCGATCAGGGAGCGCACCTGGAAGGCTGGCCGGACATGCTCGAGCGCGCACTCGACAACCTGCTGCGTAACGCCCTGCGCTTCAGCCCGCCGGACAAGCCCGTGGTCATCGGCGTGCAGCGCCAGGGGCAGGAGGTTTTGCTCAGCGTGCGCGACCACGGCCCTGGAGTCGCCAGCGAGCACCTGCCGCAGTTGGGCAAACCCTTCTTCCGCGCGCCGGGCCAGAGTGGTTCCGGCCATGGGCTGGGGCTGGCCATTGCACGTCGCGCGGCGCAGCGTCATGGCGGTGAACTGCTGCTGAATAACCACCCCGAAGGCGGTTTCGTCGCCACTCTCAGGCTGCCGGCCAGGCAACAGACAGCCTGAGTGTCGAGGGCTCAGCCGTGCCAGGCGCTGACGAAATCCTCGACGCTGACTTCCGGGGCGCGACGCAGCTCGCGTTCCGGCGTACCAAGGTAGAGATAGGCGATGATCTGCTCGCCTGCCGCCAGGCCCAGACCTTTGGCCACATGAGCGTTATAGGCCATGTCACCGGTACGCCAGACCGCACCTATGCCCTGAGCATGTGCCGCCAGCAAGATGCCATGCGCAGCACAACCGGCAGCGATCACCTGCTCGGAGGCGGGCACCTTGGGATGAGCCTGTACGCGGGCGATCACCACCACCAGCAACGGCGCACGCAGCGGCATACCACGTGCCTTGTTCAGAGCTTCCGGCGCAGCCTGCGCATCGGCAATCTGCAAGGCCTCGGCGAACAACTCCCCCATACGCTCACGCGCCTGCCCCTCTACGGTCAGAAAGCGCCATGGGCGTAGCTGGCCATGATCCGGCGCACGCAACGCCGCACGAAAGAGCAGCTCACGTTGTGCAGCATCCGGGGCTGGCTCGACCAGACGGGGAACGGATACACGGTTGAGCAGAGCGTCGAGAGCCTCCATCGGCCACCTCCTTGAAACAAAGAAGGCGCATTCTCGATGCTGCAAGCGGCGCACTGCAAGCTGACCGATGCCTACATTCGGATGCCTGGAGCCGCAACCCGGATGCAGTCGAGGGATCGCTGCCCCGGATTGCATCCGGGCTACACGCTGGCCTGCAGCCGCGTCAGGCTACCCGGTCAGGCGATATCACCGGCTGCACCGGTGGCGTCAGCGGCGGTAGGCCATGGGCCTTGCGCGCATCGTCGCAACGCGGGTTGTGCACGCCGTTTTCCCAGGACGCCTCGAACTCACGGCAACTGCTGGAACGCTGTTCGTACATGGTGCAGCGCACACCGCAGCCAACGTCACCGAGCAGTTGCGTGCAACGTGCCGGCTTGCTCTCGGTACCACGCATGGCAACGTAGTGGGGGCTGATCTGGATGACCTGTTCGTCCGGAACGCTACCGCCCGCGGATTGACACTCGCCCCAGAAGAAGGACACACGAAAAAACGCGCAGCAGGCGCCGCACGTGAGGCAGGGATTGGCTTCGGACATTTGGGGAGGACTCGGAAACCGGCGGACGCCGGCAACTGGCGGCTATTCTATGCTTGGCTATACGCTTGTAAAGCCCCTTCACCGGGCACGTGTGAAAACTACTGCGCTCGGCCAGGCTGCGTTAAAAACAGGCTCAAAATGCTCATTTACAGCTCGTAAACTGCGCTTCCTCGCCTGTTTTTGCCGTGCCTGACCTTCGCTCGCTACGTTTTCACACAGCCCGACTGTGCCGGTTTACAGCCGCCCGTCCGCGGGTAGAATGGCGCATTTTTACAACCCGCCAGAGCCCTCTACATGGCCTTGCCGACGCTGCGCATCATCGGTTTCATCATCGGCATATTCCTGATTACCCTGGCGGTCAGCATGGCTATTCCCATGCTGACCCTGCTGATCTTCGAGCATCCTGAAGATCTCACTGCCTTCCTATGGTCCAGCCTGATAACCCTGGTGGCCGGTCTTGCTCTGGTGATTCCCGGTCGTCCGCAGAACGCGCAGCTGCGCCCGCGCGACATGTATTTGCTGACGACCGGAAGCTGGACCCTGGTTTGCGCTTTCGCCGCGCTGCCGCTGATGCTGATCGCCCACATCAGCTACACGGATGCCATGTTCGAGACCATGTCCGGTATCACGACGACTGGCTCGACCGTGCTGACCGGTCTCGACAGCATGTCGCCCGGCATTCTGATCTGGCGCTCGATGCTGCAGTGGCTGGGCGGCATCGGCTTCATCGGCATGGCGGTGGCGATTCTGCCGTTGCTGCGCGTCGGTGGCATGCGCCTGTTCCAGACCGAGTCTTCGGACTGGGGCGAGAAGGTCATGCCGCGCTCGCACATGGCCGCCAAATACCTGCTATTGCTCTATGTCGCGATCACCCTGCTCGGGGTGCTGGCCTACTGGGCAGCGGGAATGGAACCCTTCGATGCAGTCAACCATGCGATGACGTCGATCTCCACCGGTGGCTACTCCACTTCCGACGCATCGTTGGCGCACTGGCCACAACCGGCCGTGCATTGGACGGCGGTCGTGCTGATGCTGCTCGGCGGCATGCCGTTCATGCTCTATGTCGCCTTCGTTCGCGGCAATCGCCAGGCGCTGTTCAGGGATCATCAGGTCCGCGGCTTCGTCGGTTTTCTGCTGCTGACCTGGCTGGTATTCGGCACCTGGCTGTGGATCAACTCGGACTACACCTGGCTCGACGCCTTTCGCATCGTTGCGGTCAACGTCACCTCGGTGGTCACCACCACCGGCTTCGCCCTCGGCGACTACACCACCTGGGGCAGCTTCGCTGTGCTGCTGTTCTTCTATCTGACCTTCGTCGGCGGCTGCTCCGGTTCCACCTCCGGGGGTTTGAAGATCTTCCGCTTCCAGGTCGCCTACGTGCTGCTCAAGGCCAACCTGATGCAGCTGGTGCATCCTCGCGCCGTGATCAAGCAGCAGTACAACAATCACAACCTGGATGAAGAGATCGTCCGCTCGCTGATCACTTTCTCCTTCTTCTTCACCATTACCATCGGCGTACTGGCGCTGGCCCTGACCCTGGTCGGCCTGGATTGGGTCACGGCGCTGACCGGCGCTGCCACCGCCGTGTGCAACGTCGGCCCGGGCCTTGGACCGATCATCGGCCCGGCCGGCAACTTCGCCAGTCTGCCGGATTCGGCCAAGTGGCTGCTCAGTGCCGGCATGCTGCTTGGCCGCCTGGAAATTCTGACCGTACTGGTGCTGGTCACCCGCAGCTTCTGGAAGCACTGACCGATGCCCTTAGCAAGCCTGCGCATCCTCGCCTTCATCAATGGCATCTTCCTCATCACGCTGGCGTTGAGCATGCTGGTGCCGGTGATCACCCTGCTGATCTTCGAACAGCCACAAAAGATCAATGCCTTCCTCTGGTCCAGCCTGATCACCGCACTCGTTGGCCTGGCCATGATCGCTCAGGGCAGGCCCAAGCAAACGCAACTGCGTCCACGCGACATGTATATGCTGACGGTGTCGAGTTGGGTGATGGTGTCGATCTTCGCCGCCTTGCCGTTCATCTTCGCCGAACGCGCCAGCGTCACCGATGCCTATTTCGAGAGCATGTCCGGCATTACCGCGACCGGTGCCACGGTATTCAGCGGGCTTGACGAGATGTCCCCCGGCACGCTGATCTGGCGCTCGCTGCTGCACTGGCTGGGCGGCATCGGCTTCATCGGCATGGCCGTGGCGATCCTGCCGATGCTGCGCATTGGCGGCATGCGCCTGTTCCAGACCGAGTCCTCGGACCGTTCGGAGAAGGTCATGCCGCGCTCGCACATGGTCGCCAAATACATGGTGCTGGCCTACGTCGGTCTGAGCACCCTGGCAGTGCTGGCCTTCTGGCTGGCGGGGATGGGGCTGTTCGACTCGATCAACCACGCCATGTCCGCCATCGCCACCGGCGGTTTCTCCACATCGGACTCTTCCTTGGGCAAATGGCAGGCACCGGCCATTCACTGGGTCGCGGTTGTGGTGATGGTACTCGGCAGCTTGCCCTTCGTGCTGTACGTCAGCGCCCTTCGTGGAAACTACCGCGCCTTGCTGCGCGATGCCCAGGTGCACGGTTTTCTGCTGTTGCTGGTGAGCAGCTGGTTCGTGCTGGCCGGTTGGAAATGGCTGACCACCGACCTGTACTGGCTCGATGCACTGCGCCTGGTCGCCGTGAACATCACCTCGATCATGACCACCACGGGCTTCGCCGTAGGTGACTACCACCTGTGGGGCCCGTTCGCCAGCATGATGTTCTTCTACCTGGGCTTCGTCGGCGGCTGCTCCGGCTCCACCGCGGGCGGGCTGAAGATCTTCCGTTTCCAGGTCGCCTACATCCTGCTCAAGGCCAACCTCAAGCAGCTCATCCATCCTCGCGCGGTCATCAAGCAACAGTACAACCGTCACCGACTGGATGAGGATATCGTTCGCTCGATCCTCGCCTTCGCCTTCTTCTACACCATCACCATCGCCACCCTGGCGCTGGCGGTAGCCATGTGCGGGGTGGACTGGATCACCGCACTGACCGGCGCAGCGGCCATGGTGTCCGGCGTTGGCCCGGGGATGGGGGAGATGGTCGGCCCCGCCGGCAATTACGCCACCATTCCCGACCTGGCCAAATGGCTGCTGAGTTTCGGCATGCTGCTCGGGCGCCTGGAAATCCTCACGGTGCTGGTACTGCTGTTCCCGGCCTTCTGGCGCCACTGAGCACGCCCGCTAAGCAAGCCCTCGGCGGCTGCGGTACTCGCCCGGCGTTTCGCCGAACCAGCGGCGAAACGCCCGGAAGAAGTTGCTCGGATCAGCGAAACCCAGCAGATAGGCAACCTCCAGCAGGGTCAGGTCGACCTGCCCGAGGTACTGCTCGGCCAACTCACGACGGGTATCGTCGAGCAATTGCTGATAGCTGGTGCCCTCTTCCTGCAAGCGTCTTTGCAGCGTGCGTTGCGACAGGTGCAGCGTCTGCGCCACCACTTCGCGCCGCGGTTCGCCCTGTGGCAGCAGGCGGCACAGCACCTGGCGCGCCTGATGGGTGACACGACTGCTGCAGAAGCGCGCCAGGTATTCGCCAGCAAAGCGATCATGCAGTTGCGCCAGTGCCTCATTGGCGCTGGGCAGCGGCGCCTCTAGGTCGGCGCGCTCGAAGATCAGTCCATAGTGTTCGGCGTTGAACTTCAGCGGCGCCTGGAACACCTGCTGATAAGGCCCCAGATCGGCAGGTGCCGGACCTTGCAGGCGAATTTCACGCGGACGGATGGGTTTGCCGGTCATCCAGCGGCAGAACGCCAGGCAGTAGGCTAGTGACGCCTCGGCGCTCTGCCGGGCCGGTGGCAGGCGATCTCCATGAATGGCCAGAGTCAGCGCATAACCACCGGGTTGCGCAAGGAAATTCAGGTCCGCGCCCTCGCCGATGATGCGCTGATAGCGCACCAGACGGGTGAAACCGTCGCGCAGATTGCGGCTGGACATCAGCGCGTAGCCCACCACATGGAAGGACGCCGGGCGCACCACCTGCGCCATGTTCAGGCCAATTGCCGGGTTCCCCGACAGCGCCACGGCGCGTTGCCACAGACGGGTCATGCCATCCTGCGGGAAGCGCGCGTCGGGATCGTTCAAGGCGGCGTAATCCATCCCCAGCTCGGCGAACAGGCTGGCACAGTCGACGCCGCCCAGCTCGAGCGCCTGCACGATGGCCAATGCCCAGTTGGAAGAGGTGGTTCTTTCGCTCATCGTCTTGTTCTTATGATCAATCAGCAAGGCCATGATTGGCGGCGCAAGGATACTAGACTGGCACCTTAAGTCAGTGGCCCACGGAGACAGCCGACTTACACTGACCGTGACAATAACAGGAGGTGCGCCATGACCGCCCAAACCACCGAACGCTACCAGAGCTTCGCCGAGTTCTACCCCTACTACCTGCAGGAGCACAGCAACCCGGTATGCCGCCGCCTGCATTACGCTGGCAGCCTGCTGGTGCTGGCGATCCTCGCCTATGCCCTGTTCACTCAGCAATGGCTTTGGCTGTTGGCCATGCCACTGGCTGGCTACGGCTTCGCCTGGGTCGGCCACTTTATTTTCGAGAAGAACCGACCCGCCACCTTCCAATACCCGCTGTACAGCCTGATGGGTGACTGGGTGATGCTCAAGGATGCCTTTACCGGTCGTATCCGTTTCTAGGAACCGGCTGCTCACCCAAGGCCTGTACGAAATCGCCGAGAAGATCAGGCAATAACGATGGCGGCCCCGCAAAAACAGGCGCAGAAGCGAAGCGCAGTTTATGTGCCGTAAATGAGCATTTGACCGGGCTGGCGTTCCAGCCTGTATGTAACGCCGCATCTCCGAGCACAGGCACTTTTCTTACAGAGCCTAACAACGAGAAGAAGCATGAATGACCGAGCCCGTTTCATCCATATGCAGGATGGCCAGGCCGAGGACTGGGCCATCATCGCCCAGGACTTCGCCGCTTATGCCGCCCAGCTACCCGCGCGCATCCTCGACCACCTGCGCCTGCTCGATGGCGACTTCGGCGGCTTTCCTGTCGACCGCCTGACCCACTCACTGCAAACGGCCACCCGCGCCCATCGCGACGGCCGAGACGAGGAATACGTCATCTGCGCGCTGCTGCACGACATCGGCGACACCCTCGGCAGCTACAACCACCCGGACATAGCCGCGGCCATCCTCAAGCCCTTCGTCAGTGCCGAGAACCATTGGATTGTGGAGAAACATGGCATTTTCCAGGGTTACTATTTCTTCCATCACCTGGGTATGGATCGCCACCTGCGCGAGCAATTCAAGGATCACCCGCAGTACCAGGCGACCATCGACTTCTGCGCCAGGTACGACGCGGCCGCCTTCGACCCGGACTACGAAAGCCTGCCGCTGAGCTTCTTCGAGCCCATGCTGCAGCGCGTCTTCGCCCGGCCGAAGAATTCCATCTACCTGGCGGCAATGGACAGCACTGGCGCCTGACCGCTGGCCACTGTTAGGCCACCGTTCGGCGGCCATGCTTGGCTGGCCGCCACCCCTTGGTTATGATCCCCGCCCAACGAGCCTCTGGCTCAGGTCTTGCCGACCAGCCAGGCGTCCAGCAGAGGCGCCAGAAATCCAGCAGGGACAGTTCCAGCAGATGAAGCCAGCAACCACCAGTCGCGCCAACGGGCTGCCGACGCCGCCGTTGCGCGAATACTATTCGCGCGTGCTGGCCTATATCGCCACGGCCGCCAGCATCGCCGCCGGCACCTACGTGGGGCACTTCAACTACGACATTCTGTGGATGGTGCCGTACGCCCTTCTGTATCCTCATCTCGCGCACAACCTCAGCCGCCGCTTCAAACGCGACCATCCACAGCAGACCGACCTGACGCTGCTGTTCGTCGACGCCCTGCATGCAGGCGCTTCCTGCGTGTTGCTGAGCTTCTCCGTCGTCCCTAGCCTGATGTTCCTGCTGACGCTGAGTTTCAGTGCCCTGGTCATCGGCGGGCTGCGCTATCTGGGCCTGTCACTGCTGGTGGCCGCCAGTGGCATGGCACTGTGTGCAGCACTGGTGGATGTGCAACCCAATCCGGAAACACCGACGCTGGTGGCCTTGGTCAGCATCCTCTTCGCCACGCTGTATATCTGCATCACCGCATACTTCGTCAACCAGCAGGGACTGCGCCTGGCGCAGGTACGCGTCGAGATCAAGCGTGAACAGGAAAAGGCCGCGCGCCTGGCGCGCAACCTGGCCAAGTACCTGTCGCCGCAGGTGTGGGAGTCGATCTTCACCGGCAAGAAGAGCGTGCGCCTGGAAACCCAGCGCAAAAAGCTCACGGTGTTCTTCTCCGACATCAAGGGGTTCACCGAATTGTCGGAAGAGCTGGAGGCCGAAGCGCTCACCGACCTGCTCAACACCTACCTCAACGAGATGTCGAAGATTTGCCTGAAATATGGCGGCACCATCGACAAGTTCATCGGTGACTGCGTAATGGTGTTCTTCGGCGACCCCAGCAGCAACGGTGCAAAGAAGGATGCGGTCGCTGCGGTTTCCATGGCCATCGCCATGCGCAAGCATATGAAGGTACTGCGCCAGCAGTGGCGCGCCCAGGGCATCACCAAGCCGCTGGAAATCCGCATGGGTCTCAATACCGGCTATTGCACGGTGGGTAACTTCGGCGCCGACACGCGCATGGACTACACCATCATCGGTCGCGACGTGAACCTCGCCAGCCGCCTGGAAAGCGCTGCCGAGTCAGGCGAGATCCTGATCTCCCACGAAACCTATTCGCTGGTCAAGGACGTGATCATGTGCCGCGACAAGGGTCAGATCGCCGTCAAGGGTTTTACCCGCCCGGTTCAGATCTATCAGGTGGTGGATTTCCGCCGTGACCTGGGCGCCACTTCCAGCTACGTCGAGCACGAGCTGCCGGGCTTCTCCATGTATCTGGACACCAACGGCATCCAGAACTTCGACAAGGAACGGGTGATCCAGGCGCTCAATCAGGCTGCCGAAAAGCTGCGCGACAAGGTCATTCTTTGAGGCAAGCCGTTTGGCAGCGCTTCGCGGCTGAAGCCGCTCCTACATGAGCTAGGTCGGCGCTTGCATTAACGTAGGAGCGGCTTCAGCCGCGAAACAGCGCGGTATCGGGCAACGCCTCGTGCCTCAGCGCCGGCTCGCCGTCGATCAGCGGCTGCAGGGCCAGAAACTCCAGTACCGAAGCTCGCCAGGACTGGGCCGCAGCCAGCTCCGCGCAACGACTCCGATCCAGCTCCAGCGCCGCCAGACAGGCAGTACGCAGGTCCTCCGCCATCACGCCGCTCTGCCCCTGCAGCAGCACGTCCAGCGGCCCTGGCACCGGGAAAGCGGCCACCGGCGTGCCACAGGCCAGCGCCTCCAGCATCACCAGGCCGTAGGTATCGGTACGTGAGGGAAACACCAGCACCGAGGCTCCCTGGTAAGTCTCGGCCAATGCCTGGCCATGGCGATAGCCGAGAAAGCGCACCTGCGGATACTGCTGCTGCAGCATTTCGCGCTGGGGGCCATCGCCGACCACGCGCTTGTCCCCAGGCAAGTCCAGATCGAGAAAGGCCTGCAGGTTCTTTTCCGCAGCGATGCGCCCGACATAGAGGAATACCGGTCGCACGGGCCGGCGGCGCTCCTCGTCCGGGCGAAACAGGCGTGTATCGACGCCCTTGCGCCAGAGTTTCAGCCTTTGCAGATCCCAGCTCGCGAACTCCTCGCGCAGGCGGTCGGTGGTCACCAGTACCGCCTGGCTGGGACGGTGGAAAGCTCGCAGATAGGCGTATCCCCAGCGCGGCGCGATCCAGGGCCAGCGGGTACTGACATATTCGGGAAAACGCGTATGAATAGCGGTGGTGAAGGCCAGGCCACGCTTGACCAACCAGTGCCGCGCTGCCCAGCCCAGCGGGCCTTCCGTGGCCAGATGAACACTGTCGGGGCGAAAGTCGCGAATTGCGCTGCCCACTCGCCAGAGATCCCATACCAGCGGAATTTCCGGGTAGGTCGGGCACGGCACGGTACGGAAATCCGCCGGTGACAACAGCTTGACCTGATGCCCCAACCCGCGTAGTTCGGCGACCAACGCAGCCAGGCTGGTGACCACACCATTGACCTGGGGCGACCAGGCGTCGGAGACGATCAGTAGTCTCATGCACTGGTCTCGAGGGCGACAGTCCGCTCCTCACCGGCCAGCCGCGCCTGCGCCTCGGCCAGACGATAGAGCTCGATCTGCCCGTCCCAGTGCTCGATCAGCGCCGTGCAGGATTCCACCCAATCGCCGCAGTTCATGTACTCCACACCGCTGACCTGACGAATCTCGGCATGGTGGATATGCCCGCAGACCACGCCCTGCAGGCCACGCTTGACGCACTCGTGGGCGATGGCTTCCTCGAAGTCGCTGATGAAGTTCACCGCGGTCTTGACCTTGTGCTTGAGATAGGCCGACAGCGACCAGTAGCCGTAGCCCCAGCGGCTGCGCCAGTGATTGAGCCAGCGGTTGAGCGTCAGGGTGAATTCGTAGGCCGAATCGCCGAGGAAGGCCAGCCAGCGGTGGTAGCGGGTGATCACGTCGAACTGGTCCCCATGGATCACCAGCAACTGGCGGCCATCGGCCGTGACGTGCACCGCCTCGTCCACCAGCTGGATATTGCCCAGCAGCAGGCTGGAGTAGCGGCGCAGGAATTCGTCGTGGTTGCCGGTGACGTAGATGACTTCGGTGCCGCGCTTGCTCATGGTCAGCAGACGGCGGATGACGTTGGTGTGCGCCTGTGGCCAGTAGATGCCGCCGCGCAGCTTCCAGCCATCGATGATGTCACCCACCAGGTAGATGCGGTCGGCATGGTAACGCTTGAGGAAGGCGGCCAAATGCTCGGCCTGGCAGTCGCGCGTGCCGAGGTGCACGTCGGAAATCCACAGGGTACGGACACGTTGCTTGCGGCTGGGCTTGGCGAGCTGGGCGCTGGTCATGGGCGGCCTCCGGCTGGGTTTAGACGAGCTTGAGGCGTTGCGGTGAAGGGCTTGTGACAGGCAAAAGACCGTTCAATGACGCAGCATCGCCACCGGCCAGGCATTACACTGCGACCGTTACCGAGGAAATTTTCATGCGTCCAGTTCTGTCCCTGCGCCATTACAGCCACGAAATGCTCTGCCACAGCCACGACCATGCGCAATTGGTGTTCGGCCTGGCCGGCGAGCTGCAGTTCGAAGTGGACGGTCAGGGCAGCCGAGTGCTGCGTCATCATCTGGCTGTGGTGCCGGCCGAATCGCGCCACACCTGCGGTAGCCCGGGCGGCAGCCAATGCCTGGTACTGGACTTGCCGGCCAATGACTGGATCGAACGCCAGCTTGGTCATCATGCGAGCGATATCCAGCGCCTGTTGGACAAACCCAGCGCCCTGCAGCTCGATTCGTCACAAGGCCAATTGCTCAACTGGCTGGCCAGCAGCCCGATCAATGACCCTATCATCGCCGGCCAGGGCGCGGCCCTGCTGCTCGGCAGCCTGGCCTGCAGTCGCCAGCAGACAGAGATCACCTGGCTGCCCATGGCAGCCCTGGATCGCTACATCGACCAGCACGCCGCGCATCCACTGCAGGTGGCGGATCTGGCGCGCCTGGCCGGTCTGTCGGTGGCGCGCTTCCACGCCCGCTTCCTCGCCGCGACCGGACACACACCCATGGAGCACATTCGCCAGCGACGTCTGCACCTGGCCGAGCAGCTGCTGCTTGGCAGCGACCTGGCTGTTGGCGAAATCGCGGCCCGGGTAGGCTACAGCTCGCAAAGCGCATTCACCGCCGCCCTCTCCCGCCATCTGGGCATGACCCCGCGACAGCTACGCCGCACTCGTTAGCCATCCTCCAGACACCGCCCGTAAAGCGCACCCGGACTTCATCCGGGCTACGGCTGGTAGCGAGAGTCTGACGACAAAACTCATCACTCCCGCGACAGACAGGTAACGACTGCGACACCTAGACTGCGCCGCATCATTGAAGGAGTACCTCATGCAAACCATCGAATGGCAGGACTTCGAAAACGTGGAGCTGCGCGTCGGCACCATTCGCAGCGCCCGTGCGAATGAAAAAGCGGTGAAGCCGGCCTATGTGCTGGAAGTCGATCTCGGCGAACTGGGTCTCAAGACCTCCAGTGCCCAGATCACCGCGCATTACACCTGTGACGAGCTGGTCGGACGCCAAGTGCTGTGCGTGTGCAACTTCGCCCCCAAGCGCATTGCCGGCGTGCGCTCCGAAGTGCTGGTCACGGGCGCCTATGACAGCGACAACCGAGTGGTGCTGGCCGGCTTCGACAAGCCACTGCCCAATGGCGCGCGACTGGCATGAACGAACGCAACGCCCTGCTGGCGATTCATCTGGGTGCACTGCTGTTCGGCCTGTCCGGCATCTTCGGCAAGCTCGCTGCCACCACGCCGAACATGATCGCAGGCGGCCGCGCCTTCTTCGCCGTCATCGCCCTGGCTCTGGCCGCCCTGCTCTGGCGCAGCCGCAACGCGGTACGCCCAAGCCTGCGGCAGATGGCCCTGCTGGCACTCGGAGGCCTGCTACTGGGCGCTCACTGGGTCAGCTTCTTCGAAGCGGTGAAAATCTCCGGCGTGGCCATCGCCACCCTCGGCTTTGCCAGCTTCCCGGCCTTTACCGTATTGCTGGAGGGCCTGCTGTTTCGCGAGCGCACCCGCCCCGGCGAATTCGCCATGGTCGGCGTGGTTTGCGTGGGGCTGATTCTGGTCACCCCCGAGTTCAGTCTGGACAGCGGCGCCACGGTCGGGCTGCTATGGGCGGTGCTGTCAGGCTTTCTGTTCGCCCTGCTGTCGCTGCTCAATCGCGCCAGCACAAAGGGCATCGACCCGGTAAAGGCCGCGCTGTACCAGAACATCACCGTGCTGCTGTGCTTCCTGCCCCTGGCCTGGCCATGGCTGCCCGACCTGCGCCCGATGGACTGGCTGTGGCTGGCCATGCTCGGCATCTTCTGCACAGGCCTGGCCCATAGCCTGTTCGTTGCCAGCCTGCGGGTGCTCAAGGCGCGCACCACGGCGGTGATCTTCGCCCTGGAGCCGGTCTACGGCATCCTGTTCGCGTGGTGGCTGTTCAGCGAACAGCCGACACTGCGCATGCTCGCCGGCGGCGTGCTGATCGTCAGCGCCATTTTCGTGTCGGCGCGGATGGCGCGCTGAACCGAGACTCTAACGGTCGTTATGGCCCAGATCGCGCCCGGGGTCGATCTGGTCGCGCACCCGCTGCTTGAGCACCTTGGCCTCGGGAAAGCCACCATCGGCCTTGCGTTCCCAGATCTGCCGGCCATCGCAGAGGATGCGAAACACCCCGCCAGTACCGGGCTCCAGGCTGACTCGCGCCAGCTCGTCGGTGAAGGTACTGAGTAGCTCCTGAGCCAACCAGGCGGCGCGCAGCAACCACTGGCACTGAGTGCAATAGGTGATGACGATTTCAGGCTTCTGATCGGGCATGACAGCGGCTCTACGCAGGGGCTTGGCGCCTATAATAACGGCCTTTTCTCTGCGCCTGCCGGAAACTGCCATGCGTCGCCTGCTCGTTTCGCTGCTCTGCCTGTTCGCCCTGTCCAGCCTGCCTGCCATCGCCGCCGAACGTGTCGGCCTGGTGCTATCGGGCGGCGCCGCCCGCGGGCTGGCGCACATCGGCGTGCTCAAGGCCCTGGAGGAGCAAGGTATCCGTATCGATGCCATCGCCGGCACCAGCATGGGCGCCATCGTTGGCGGGCTCTATGCCGCCGGCTATTCGGTGGCCGAGCTGGAACGTCTGGCCCTGGAACTGGACTGGCAGCAGGCACTCTCCGACTCGCCGCCACGTGAGGATGTCCCTTTCCGGCGCAAGCAGGACGACCGCGACTTTCTGATCAAGCAGAAGCTCAGTTTCCGTGACGATGGCAGCCTGGGTCTGCCGCTGGGGGTGATCCAGGGCCAGAACCTGGCATTGCTGCTGGAGAGCCTGCTGGTGCACCGCAGCGCCACGCGCGATTTCGATCAGCTGCCTATCCCCTATCGCGCCGTCGCGACCGACGTGGTCACGGGTGAGCAAGTGATCATGGGCACCGGCCACCTGCCGCAGGTGATGCGTGCCAGCATGTCGATCCCTGCGGTATTCGCCCCGGTTGAGGTGGATGGCCGCCTGCTGGTCGACGGCGGCATGGTCAACAACGTGCCGATCGATGTCGCACGGCAGATGGGCGTCGATCATGTCATCGTCGTCGATCTGGGCATGCCGCTGAAACCGGCCAAGGAGTTGCTCACCGTGGTCGACGTGATGAACCAGTCGATCAACCTGATGATGCGCAGAAACTCCGAAGCGCAGTTACGGACAGTGACCACTGACGATGTGCTGATCCAGCCACCCTTGGCCGGCTTCGGCGTCGCCGACTTCAACCGTGGCGAGCAGATGATGGAGGCCGGCTACCGCGCCACGCTGATCAAGGCCGAACAGCTGGCCCGCCTGCGCACCAGCAGCGCCGGCAACCCGGCGCTGGCCATGGCCCGCACCCGCGAGCAGCGCAACCCGGTGATCCGCGAGATTCGCGTGGAGAATGACTCGAAAGTCGGCGATGAGGTGATTCGCCGACACATCCGCCAGACTCTGGGCGAGCCGCTGGACATGGAGCGACTGCAAAAGGACATGGGCACGCTCTACGGCCTGGACTACTTCGAACGCGTGCAGTACCACGTGGAGCCACTGGACGAGCGCGGCAGCGCCCTGGTGATCGATGCCCGGGGTAAACGCACCGGCACCGACTATCTGCGTCTGGGGCTGAACCTGTCCGATGACATGCGCGGCGACAGCGCCTTCAACATCGGCGCCAGTTACCGCATCAACGGCATCAACGAACTGGGCGCCGAGTGGCTGACGCGGTTGCAGCTGGGCGACCGCCAGGAGCTCTACAGCGAGTTCTATCAGCCGCTGGATGCCGGCTCACGCTACTTCGTCGCACCCTATCTGTTCGGCGAGGCGCAGAACGTCGAAGCGATCATGGACAACGACCCCATCGCCGAGTACCGCCTGGAACGCTACGGCTACGGCCTCAACCTGGGCCGGCAGATCGCCAACAACGGCGAGATTCGCTTCGGCATCGGCCAGGCCTGGGGCGAGGCGGACGTACGCGTCGGTGAGCGCGAACTGCCCAGTTTCAGCTTCAGCGAGGGCTACTACGAGCTGTTGTACTCCTTCGACACGCTCGACAACCTTGACTTCCCGCGCACCGGTGAGGACATAGGCCTGATGCTGCGCAAGTATGACCGCGGCCTGGGTTCGGACGACGATTATCGCCAGTGGCAGCTGAAACTGGACAAGGCCTACAGCCATGGTCCCAATACCTGGCTGTTCGGCGGCCGCTACGGGCGCACCCTGGATGAAGCCGAGGTGGTCACTTCAGGTTTCATCCTCGGTGGCGCGCAGGAGCTGTCCGGCTTTCGCCAGGACTCGCTGAGCGGCCAGAACATGGCACTGGCTCGGATGATCTACTACCGGCGCATGACCCAGAATTCGCTGCTACCGCTGAATTTCCCGCTGTACCTGGGCATGTCGCTGGAGCGCGGCCGCGCCTGGAACAACGACAATGCCTTCGACAGCGGTTACATCAATGCGGCCAGCATCTTCCTCGGCCTGGACACCCCGCTCGGCCCGCTGAACTTCAGCTACGGTTTCAACGACGAGCGGGAAAAGGCGCTGTACCTGAATCTCGGCAGGAGTTTCTGAAACGAAGAGGCCGCGCATAAGCGCGGCCTCGTTGGGTCCAACAGCGCCAATCAGGCGATTTCCGCCAGCAACTGGCGTGCGGCCTTCTTCTGTTCGTCGTCGCCGTGGTCGATCACCTCGTTGAGAATGTCACAGGCGGTGGCGATATCGCCTTGCTTGATATAGGCCAGGGCCTGGTTGAGCAGGGTCATGTGCTCGGGATTGCCCGCCAACTGATCGATATCTCCCTGCAGTGCAGCGGTGGGATCGGCATCGCCCGCAAAGGCGTCGAGGAAGTTGTCATCCACCTCGTCGCTCAGCACCATCTCCATCTCGCCGAAGGCGCTCAACTGCTCGTCTTCGTGGTGCAATTCGAACACCTCGGGCAGTTCCTGCAGATTGCTGGCAAATGACGTATCGAACTCCGGCTCGGCGGGCGCCTTGGGCTTGGCTTTGGCCTTGGCCGGGAACGGGCTGACCAGATCCCAGTCGGCGTCCAGCGACAGGTCATCGAGGTTCAGCTGGAAATCGGTTTCAGGCGCGGGCTCGGCCGCTGGCTGCAACGGCGCGACAGGTTCACTCCAGGCCTGCTGCGCTGTCTGCAGATTCGGGTGGCGCTCCTTAAGGGCATCGATGCGTGCGCAATCGAACGCCTCGGCACGCAGCACCGCCTCTTCGCGGGCGAAACCCGCACCATCACCCAACATGGCCAGAACCTCCAGCAGCCGGAAGCGCAGGTCACTGCGTTGCGGGTGCTGAGCCAGGGCCTTGCTCAGCTCGCCACGGGCCTCGCTGATACGGCCATAGGCGATGTAGACATTGGCGGCCTCCAGCGGATCGACAGGACCTTGCGGACGCACAGGAGCCGGAGCAGGCACCACTTTGGTCACCGGCGCAGCGGCGACGGGAGCGCTTTGCGCACGGACAGGCTGCTGCACATCCGGTTTGGGCTGAACCTGTACCACCGGCTTGGATTTTTCCCCACGCCGCCGAGCGGCCCACAAAAGAGCGCCGAGCAACAACAGCAGCCCGATGCCACCAGCGAGCAGTGTCGACCACCAGCCGCGTTCTGCGGCCACCGGCTCCTCGACGGTTACTGGCGCTGCGGAAGCGGATTCAGCGGCCGGTTCGACCGGTGTACGCGCCGACAGCTCGGCCAACTGAGCGTCTTTCTGCGCCAGTTGCTCCTGCAACTGCTGCAATTGCAACTGCAGCTGCGCCAATCCCTGCTGCAGTTGCTGGTTCTCCGCGGCCTGATTGGCCAGTTCCTGATCGACCTGGCGCTGCCTCTCTGCCAGTTGCAGCAGGCTGTCGGTCTGTTCCGGCGCAGGCTCTACGGATGACGCAGGTGCACTCACCGGGCCTTCGGCGCTGCTCTCTGCGGCAACGACAGGGGGAACCTCTGCCGACGCCGGAGCTGCCGGAGCGACCGCCGCAACTGCGGCTGCAGTGCGAGCGGCATCCGGCAGCAGCAGGTCGGCACCGGCTTGCAAGCGACTTGGATCGCCGCCTGCGAAGGCGTTCGGGTTGAGCGCGACAATACCTTCCATCAACGCTTGCTGGGACAGCGTACTGCCCTGCTCACGCAGACGCGCGGCAATCAGCCAGAGACTGTCGCCACGAGCGACCTGATGACGATGGCCCGCGGCCGCACTGGGTGGCGTCACCGTTCTGACCGACGCAGGCGCAGTCGCAGCGGAACTGGACGCTTGCGTTACGCGCGCCGCGGTCGGCGCAGCCGCCACGGAGGTATAAGCCGAGGAGCCCGGTGGATCGAGCAGCACAGTGTACTCACGTAGCAACTGACCGTTGGGACGCGCCACTTCGACGATGAAATTCAGGTAGGGCTCGCGCACCGGACGGCTCGAGACCACGCGGATGACGCTACGCGAACCGCGCAATAGCGGTGTAAAGCGCAGATCGTTGAGAAAATAGAAACGCTCGACACCCGCGCGGTTGAACACATCGGCGGGTGCCAGGCCGATGCGCAAGTCCTGCGCACCCAGATCCCCTACTTCAAGCAACTCGATTTCGGCTTCGAAAGGCTGATTCAACGCCGAATGCAGCGTGATCTCACCCAAACCGAGCGCCGGCGCCATCCCCGAATACAGAGCAGACCCCGACGCCAAACCCAACATCAACTGACGCACCCGAGCCATGTGACCTCCAGGGTTATCCGGCTCGAACGCCACCTCCTCGACTTCCTGTCTTAGCTTCCCTTGGCCGGGAGGTTGGCGCCCTTGAAAGTTCCGAGAACGTTCGACAAGGTCCTTGTCGAGGTCGACTCGAATAGCATTATGGCTACTAATTCACAAAGTAGCGGATTGGACGCCAGTTTGCCGACGAAAGCAGGGTGCCATCAAGCTCCATCAGTCAAAAGTTAGGCACGAAATGCCATCGATCAAGAAAGTGATCGCAATTTGACGGTTTTGGCGAGATCACTTCGTCAGGTTGCCGAGCACTCGAGCGTGCACCTGCTGACAGCGGCGCAAATCCTCTTCATCGATGCCGGCGAAGACTTCTTGACGAAGCTGGGTGGAAATTGCCTCGATCTTCTCGATCAGCGGCTGCGCCTTGGGCTGCAATGCAATCTTCTTGGCGCGGCGGTCTTCGGGTACGGCTACACGCGTCACCAGGCCCTGGCTTTCCAGGCTGTCGAGCAGACGTGCCAGGGTCGGCCCTTCCACTCCGACGCTTTGTGCCAGTTCACGCTGGGTTGGCATTTCGGTAAAGCGCGCCAGGTGCAGCAGCACCAGCCAGCGTGCCTGGGACAGGCCGAGGCCGACCAGGCGTCTATCGAGTTCGGAACGCCAGGCGCGTGACAGCTGGGCGACTTGCATGGCAAAGCGGTGTTGATCGGGGTAAGACATGGGCTAGCGGGCTCATACAAAGGTCAAAAACTAATTATTAGCTAGCTAGCCATAACCCGATGCGCAGGGCAAGCGCAGATTGCGTCGCGAGCGTTGCAGAATGCGACCGAACGCCTGCAACGCTGCAGCGAGTCAGGCCGCGACCTGATTGCGGCCGAACGCCTTGGCCTCATATAACGCGCGGTCAGCCTGTTCATAGAGCTGACTCAACTCGGGTTGGGTTTCGGGGCTCAGGCAGGCGACACCGATGGACATGGTCAGCACATCGGCACTGTCGGAGCCGCGGTGGGCAATGCCCGCCTCCTCCAGTGACTGACGCAGGGCCTCGGCACGCTGCCGGGCCTCGTCGGCACCGATATCGAACAGCAACAGAGCGAACTCCTCGCCGCCGAGCCGCACGCCAATGTCCAGCGGCCGCCGGGCGGCCTGCTCGATCAAGGCGCCAACGCGCTGCAGCGCAACGTCGCCAGCCTGGTGACCGTAGCAGTCGTTGTAGGCCTTGAAGTGGTCGATATCGCAGAGCAGCAGCGCCAGTGACTTGCCGTCGCGCTGCGCCTGACGCCACAGGCGCTCGAACTGTCGATTGAAGCTGCGTCGGTTGTGCAGGCCGGTCAGGCTGTCGTGATAGGCGAGCAGGCGCATCAGGCGGCTTATAAGGAAATGCTCGCGCGACTTGTATTCCAGCAGATAGCAGCCGACCGCGCCGATAAGATTGCCGAACGCGAGAAACAGCACGTTGTTGACCAGCCTTGGCATGGGCAGCCCTGCGAACCATTCGGCCAGCACGTACGCAAGCAGCACGACCAGCGAGCAGGCCAATGCCTCGCTCAGACGCAGGCCAACCAGAAAGTAGGCCGCCATGCTTACCAGCAGCAGGCCTTCATAGGGATAGCCGGGGTCGGCACGGTGGGCGATGCCGACGATCACCGCTGCGCCCACGCCAAGCACCAGGATGCAGGCCATGCTCAATGGCAGCAGCAAATGGATGTGTCGGCGCTGCAGGATCAGCGCGCCGCATACCAGCAGGATGACCAGCACCACCACCCGCATGGCGATCACCCAGCCAAGATGCGATGCGGGCACCACCAGCACATCCAGCGCTGCCAGCGCCAGCCAGATGGCCGTAGCGACGCTCAGGGCGATACGCTTAAGCTCGAAGCTGTCTTCGAGCATGTGGGCACGGTATTCACGCTCGAGCGCGCGGAAAAAACGCAACCAGCGAAAGCCCAGGCTGAGCTGATCGGCATAGGGGCTCGGACGAACTTCATCGAGCCAGGCGTGATAATTGGGCACCCTCACCTCGTCATCTGGCGGCCTGCCCACACCTTAGCCTCGTCGGTGAAATGCTGCCAGAAGCGCCCCGGCAAGCTGCACGTCCAGATACCTCAGAGTTCGAACTCGGCCTGCAGGGCCGCGCGTACGCAGTAGAGCACCGCCTCGTCGACACGCCCGGCAAACAGCGGCGCGATCTCGCTCACGGCAGGGAGCTCACCCTCGCCGTCGAGGAAGCTTTCCTGAATCTCGCCGAGAAGTTCTTCGGGCAGATCCAGCGCCTGCTCCAGGGTCAGTTGCTGCTCGGCGATGGCCTCGGCCAGCAGGCTGTAGACGTTCTTCTCGGTGCAATTGAGCTGCCCGGCGATCTGCGCGGGCGTCATCCCGGCACGTGCCAGGCTGACCAGCTCGTGGCGCAGATCGGCCACCGGAGCCGGGGCATCGTCCGCAGCATTGCCATTGAGCACTTCCAGAAAAGCCTGGCCGTAACGTTCCAGCTTGCGCGCGCCCACACCGCTGACCTCGGCCATCTCGCTCAGCGAGCCGGGCTGGCTGCGCAGCATTTCCAGCAGCGTGGCATCGGGGAAGATCACATAAGGCGGTACGCTGTGCTCCTCGGCCAATTTGCGCCGCAAGCTGCGCAGCGCCTCCCACATTTCCCGCTCATGGCCGCGCACCAGCTGGCTTGCAGCGCTGCTCGAGGCCTTGGCCGCCTGAGCCGGTTTGGGCTCACGACGCAATTGCAGGCTGACCTCGCCACGCAGCAGCGGCCGGCAACTTTCATCCAGGCGCAGACCACCAAACCCTTCCAGATCGACATCGGCCAGACCACGGGCGACCAGCTGGCGGAACAGGGTTCGCCACTCCACCTCGGAAAAACCCTTGCCCACACCGAACACCGCCAGGTGCTGATGGCCGGCGGCGCGGATTTTCTCGTTGTCGCGGCCGAGCAGGATGTCCACCAGATGGCCGACACCATAGCGCTGGCCACTGCGGTAGATGGCCGACAGCGCCTGGCGCGCCGGTTCGGTGGCGTCCCAGGTCTCGACGCCGTCGATGCAATTGTCGCAGTGCCCGCAAGGCTGAGGCAGTTCCTCGTCGAAATAGGCCAGCAGCGCCTGGCGACGGCAGCGGGTTTCCTCGCACAGGGCGAGCATGGCATCGAGCTTGTGCTGTTCTATGCGCTTGTGGCGCTCGTCACCATCCGAGTTGGCCAGCATCTGCTTGAGGAAGATCACGTCCTGCAGACCGTAGGCCATCCAGGCATCGGCTGGCAGGCCGTCACGGCCGGCGCGACCGGTTTCCTGGTAATAGGCCTCCAGCGACTTGGGCAGATCCAGATGGCAGACGAAGCGCACGTTGGGTTTGTCGATGCCCATGCCGAAGGCGATGGTCGCTACCATGATCAGACCTTCCTCGTTGAGAAAGCGCTTCTGATGATAGGCACGCAGCTCGTTGGGCAAGCCGGCGTGATAAGGCAGCGCGGGGAAGCCCTGGCTGCTGAGGAAGTCAGCGACCTCCTCGACCTTCTTGCGAGACAGGCAGTAGACGATGCCCGCATCGCCCTTGCGCGCGGCGAGAAAGCCGAGCAGTTGCTTGCGCGGCTGATCCTTGGGCTGGATGCGGTAGAAGATGTTGGGCCGGTCGAAGCTCGACAGGAAGCGCTCGGCGTTGTCCAGGTGCAGGCGCTGGACGATCTCCTCGCGGGTGCGCTTGTCTGCCGTGGCGGTCAGGGCAAGACGCGGCACCTGCGGGAACAGCTCGGCAAGCTGACCAAGCTGTAGATATTCCGGGCGGAAGTCATGGCCCCACTGCGATACGCAGTGCGCCTCGTCGATGGCGAACAGGGCGATGTCCAGGCCCTGCAGGAAGCTCAGCATGCGTGGCTGCACCAGACGCTCCGGCGCCAGGTAGAGCATCTTGATCTGCCCGCGGCGAATACGGTCGGCGATCTCGCGCTGTTCATCGACGCTCAGCGTGGAGTTCAGCGCCACCGCGGCCACACCCAGCTCATCGAGTGTCGCCACCTGATCGTCCATCAGTGCGATCAGCGGCGAAACCACCACCGCCAGGCCCTCGCGCATCAATGCCGGCACCTGATAGCACAGCGATTTGCCGCCGCCGGTGGGCATCAGTACCAGCGCATCACCGCCTGCTGCCACGCGCTCGATGATCGCGGCCTGGTTGCCGCGAAAGGCGTCGTAGCCGAAAACGTCTTTGAGAATGCGCAGGGCGTGGTCAAGCATGAAGGCCTCCAAATCGAGCCGCGCATTATGCCGCAGGATGACCCTCAGCAGGGCGTCGGCCCATCCGATTGGCGGTGAATGAGCGTTTCGCCTGCAGTCTTTTCCGTGCCGCGGCGGCCCGTCGCTATGGCCGCAGAGCCCCGCGTAGACTAGAATCCAGCCTCGTTTACTCCTTCAAGGTAGCCACACGATGTCCTTCGCCGAGCAACTGTCCCGCCTGCAAGCCTTTCTCGATGCCGACGAGCTGCACGAGGAAGCGCTGGACTATGTCGCCGCTCATGGCTACCTGACTGCCCTGGCGATCTGCCCGGATCAGGTACCGGAGCGCGAGTGGATCGATGCGCTGTTCGCCGAGCCGCCGCACTACCGCAGCGACGCCGAGCGCGAAGAGATCGAGAACACCCTGATCCATCTGAAGGCGCATATCGCGCGTCAGCTCGCTGGTGAAGAAGAACCCGAACTGCCCTGCGACCTGGACCTCGGCGACGAGCCGGACGATTCCGACCTGCGCGGCTGGTGCATCGGCTTCATGGAAGGCGTGTTCCTGCGCGAAGCCGTGTGGTTCGAGGATGCCGAGGACGAAGTCAGCGAATTGCTCCTGCCGATCATGGTCGGCTCTGGCCTGTTCGACGAGCAGCAGGAGTTCGCCGAGATCGCCCGTGATCGCGATCTGGTGGACAGCATGATCGATCAGATTCCCGAGCTGCTCACTGCCCTGTTCCTGCTGTGCCAGGCTCCGGAAGAAAAACCCGCGCTGCTCAAACCCCGTCACTGACCGTAAGCCGGGGCAACGCCCCGGCGGCCGCCAAGACTGCCCATGCCGCGTGACATTCAGCCAAGCCGCCATCGCAGTGTCCGCTATCTGCTGCTGGGCATCGGCTGGCTGAGCGTGGCGCTCGGGGTCATCGGGATCTTTCTGCCGGTTCTGCCGACCACACCTTTTTTGCTGCTGGCAGCAGCCTGCTTCATGCGCAGCTCGCGGCGTTTCTATCTATGGCTGGTCGATCATCCTCGCCTGGGGCCATGGATAGTGCCTTATCTGGATGGTGAAGGTCTCCCGCTCAAGGCCAAGCTCTACGCGCTTACGCTGATGTGGTTGAGCATCGCCTTCTCCTGCTACCTGGTGCCCCTGCCTTGGGCGCGCGCCTTCATGCTCATCAGTGCCGTGCTGGTGAGCATTTACATCCTGCGCCAGAAAACCCTGCCCAATCCCTGAGTGTACGTAGCCCGGATGCAATCCGGGGGCAGTGAATTTCGGGCTGCCTCCTGCTTTTCGACAGCCTTTTGACACCCTTTCCTTGCTCCAGCGAAGCGGCCGGCAAAAAATCGACACCTCGCCTAGACTTCGGCGATCAGGCCCTGAGACTCGACCCATGCGACGGCTGCGCATTCAGCGATGGCGGTGGCGACTGCTGATCCTCTGGATCGGCGGCGGGTTGCTGGCCGGGCTGTCACTGGCGGACTGGGACTTCGCCCTGATCATCAAAAACGCCGAGAACCGTTACGGCAACCTCGGCCCGGCGCGAACCCGCCTGCTCGACTGGGAAGAGCTGATCAAGACCAGCGCGGCGCTGCCGGAGTCTGGCAAGCTCAACGAGGTCAACCGCTTCTTCAACCGCAAGGTACGCTTCGTCGACGACATTCAGCTCTGGCGCGAAAAACGACTACTGGGCCACCCCGGTGGAAATGCTGGTCAAGGGCGCCGGCGACTGCGAGGACTACTCCATCGCCAAGTACTTCACCCTGCGCCGCCTCGGCATTCCCAGCGAAAAGCTGCGCGTCATTCTACACAGAACGGTGTTCGTCATCACCAAGCAGACCACTCAAACCTTCAATCTCGGCACGGGCGATGGCGCGTTGATCTAGTTTCTGCCGCGCAGCCTCGGGCAAGTCGGTGTAACGGATAACGCCCCGTTCGACCAGCACACTAACGACGTCCTCGAGTACACGCACCAACTCCAAGTCGGATTGTTTCAGGCTGTCTAGACGCGCCCTGACCTCCTCCTTGGCAGCCAACCAGTTATGCAACTCCTCGCTCTCGACCGCCAGATTCTCCGTCATCCCCTCGAAGGGCTCGTACTCAACCCGCAACAAACGCCCGAACGAGTCGCGCTGTGCGTAAACCATCGGTACCTCCAGCAAACGCCATAAAAGCCTGTTCCCGTAGCGGGTGGCGGGCCTACTCTAGTTGAGTGCGGCAGTTAAGGAAACTCTGGCCGCTAATTGTCTAGTCCTGAAATAGGTTTACACCGTTTCAGCTAGATTTGCGGTATCTAGAACGCCCGATGCACTGCATCGGGCGTTCTGTATTTCAGGGCCAGATGTGGCCGCTCTGTGTTATAGACCCTGATCGCCTCGCTGACCATCGATCTGACCTGCTCCAAGTCATTGGGCCTGCGCAGCAGTAGCTCATGCTTGAGGATTCCATTGACCCGTTCCGCAAGCGCGTTCTGATAGCAGTCGTAGCCGTCGGTCATCGAGCACTGCACACCGTGGCGCTTATGCAGTGCCTGATAAAGCGCTGAGCAATACTGGATTCCGCGATCAGAGTGGTGGACGAGCATTTGTTTACTCTGACGCCCTCGTAGTGCCTGCCGGAAGGCGACCGCCACCGACTCGGCATGCAAACTCTCATGGACATGATGGCCGACGATCTTTCGTGAGTGACGTCAGTAACCAAGCTCAGATACAAAGGGCCGCTTCGCGCCGGTAGATACGTGATATCCGCCACCCACACATGCTCAGGCGCTGCCGCCGTGATCTGTCCAGGACCGGGCTTAAGCCGGTTCGGATGCCGATAAAAACGATGAAAGCTATGCGTGGTCTTGTGAAACGCACGCTTGGGTGACACCAGCAGGCGGTGCTCGGCCAGGATCGTAAATAGCCGGTCACGACCGACCTTCAGGCTGGCGTTGGACTGGCTGTGCAGAAGGTGATGCAACTTGCGCGTGCCGATCCGCGGCTGGCGCAGCCTTATGAACCGGACATGCTGTGCGACCTGTTCACCCTGTCTATGACGCTGGTCGGCAACACGGTTGCACTTGTAGTAAGCTTGGCGGCTGATGGAAAGAAACTGGCAAGCCCTAACGACAGTCAGCCCTTGGACTTGCTCTTGCGAGAGGACTTGCCGGGTCGCTTTTTTACGATCGAAACGCCGTAATCCTTCTTCAACACATCGACCACGGCTTCGAAGAACTGGGCCTTCTGGCTCATGAACTGCAGCTGCTGCTCTAGCTCCTTGATGCGTTGCTCAGGCGTCAGGTCTTTGGGATCGGTCATCGTATGGCTCCTATCGGCGCGAAGCGAGGCCCCCTGGCTCCAATCCTGCCGACCATGCTTACGCAACCATACCAAAACGGTGGACCGGCCTTGGATGCCATACCGATCCTGGGCCTGCTTGTAGGTTAACTCGCCCTTTTCGACCTGATCGACCACGGCCAATTTAAAAGTCAGCGAATAATCACGCTGCGTACGCTTAACATCTTGCTCCATCGAAACCTCCAGATTCTCGGGTGAAAGGTGTAAACCTTATTCAGGACGGGACAAATTCAGCGAAGAAGCCCTCGACGCAGGGGCGACAGCCCTAGTGTCCCGTTAGGACGACCAGATGATGATGGCCCGGCATACCTTCGATCACCTCCAGCGGTAGTCTTATCCACGGTTTCGCTGCTGGTACTGAGGAGATTTGGCAACTTCACTGACGCAACAACGAAAACATGGACTGTGCGACCGAGGCGGCACTTCAAGGAGCTCTCCGTCAGCGCTGATGATTGCGCATGTACACGTCCTGCCCCATCGCCGCGATCTGCCCTTCGATCAGCGCATCGAAGGGCCGCAGCAACGCATCGAAACGCTTTGGCGCTTCCAGCACATCCAGCGCGGCAGTGATCGCCTCGATGGTCGACAGAGCCCCCTCTTGCGGCGCCTTGCGCAGGCGATAACGCGACGGCGCAGCGCCGTTAAGGCTGACGCGGGGCAATGCCGCCAATAGCGGATTGAGGTGCAGCAGCTTGCGCGCCTTGCGCCAGGTGCCATCGGGCACCACCAACAGCAAGGGTCTCTCGTCGGGCGCATAAGCGCTCAGGGCGACGGACTCTTCACCGGGAAACAGCAGGCAGGCCTGGTAATCAGGCTGGGCGAGCAGTTGCGGCAGATCCTCGAATACCTCGCCGACGCGCAGCTGCGCATTGCGCAAGCCAAGCGCAGCCAGGCGAGCGGTATTCAGCGCATGACCGACCTCACTCGGGTGCTGCAGGATGAGCACACGAGTACGACTATCGAGATCGGGAATCAGCGGGCAGAGACAGAGGCTGAGGGGGCGCTGACAACGGGGACAGGTCGGACGAGGCATGCCGCGCAGTTTGCCAGAACCCCCTGCCCGCGCGTAGCCCGGATGCAATCCGAATCATGCCGTGGATTGCAGCCGGGCTAAAGAATCAGCGGTTGAAGCGCTCTGCCAGGCTGTGCAGGTAGTCGGCCATTTCCTCCAGTTCACGGCTGATGGCCGCGCCCTGATGCGCCTGACCGGCACTGTGGTCGGAAAGCTGAGCGATACGAGTGATCTGCCGGCTGATGTCATCGGCCACATGACTCTGCTCTTCGGACGCCGCCGCCATCTGCTGGCTCATGCCGGTGATGCGCGTCACCGCCGAGCTGATGCCCTCCAGCGCATCGCGCACCGACTCCACGCTCTCTACGCTGCCGCGGGAAATTTCCTCCCCCTTGCCCGCCGTAAGCACCGCACGCTCGGCGCCGGCACGCAGGTCGGAAATGATCTGGTGGATCTGTTCGGTGGACTGACGTGTGCGCGAAGCCAGCGAACGCACCTCATCGGCCACCACCGCGAAACCACGGCCCTGTTCGCCTGCGCGCGCCGCCTCGATGGCTGCGTTGAGTGCCAGCAGGTTGGTCTGCTCGGCGATCGAGGTGATCACATCGGCCACGCTGCCGATGGACTGGGTGGAGTTGGCCAGCTCGTTGACCGCCTGACCGATATCGCTGACGGCCCTGGCCATCTGCCGCATGGAGTCGAGACTGCCCACGGCCAGATCACGCCCTTCACGAGCCAGACGGTCAGCCTCTTCGGCAGCGTGCGAGGTGTTCTGCACGTTATGCGCGACCTCCTGAATGGTCGCCGCCATCTCGTTGATGGCCGTCGCCGACTGGTCGGTTTCAGCGCGCTGCTGATCGAGCAGGCCGGCCCCCGCGGTCGCCAACTGCGAGGCTTGCGCGGCCCGGCGTTTGACGTTCTCGCCTGCATCTTCCAGACGAGTCAGCGCAGTCTGCAGGCGTGCCTCCTCACTGATCATGGCCATATCGAGCAACGCCTGCGCGCCACGGTTGTCACTGTAGGTCAGCGCCACCAGATCACTGGTGAAGGCCTTCGGGTGATCGTCGAGCGTACGCATGATCAACGCCCGGGCACGATGCAACTGATATGCCCCCAGAGCGATCATCATCGCGAAGGTGAAGGCAATCAGTATCCCGCCACTCATGAACGTCTCGGCAACCAAAATGATCGCTGCCGCCAGAATCAGCGGCCAGGAACGCACCAGGCTATAGGTCCAGCGTTCAATAGCCGGCACCGCTGGTTTGCCCTCGCGCAGCCGGGCGTAAAGCTTCTCGGCGCGCTGCTTCTGCGCCTGGGTCGGCAGCGAACGCACCGACTCGTAACCGACCATGCGCCCACCTTCGTATACCGGCGTGACATAGGCGCTGACCCAATAGAAATCGCCATTCTTCGCACGATTCTTGACTATGCCCATCCAGGGTTTGCCCTGCTTGATCGTGTCCCACATATGGCCAAACACTGCCGGTGGCATGTCCGGGTGTCGCACGAGGTTATGCGGCTGGCCGATCAACTCCTCACGCGTGAAGCCGCTGATCTCGACGAATGCATCGTTGCAGTAGGTGATCTTGCTGTTGAGGTCGGTGGTGGAAATCAGGCGTTCTTCCGCGGGGAAGGTTCTTTCCCGCTGAGTCACGGGCAGGTTCTGGCGCATCGAGGCTTCCCTGTTCGCATTGGAGTTGAGGCAGACGTATGAATAAGTACTAGCACAGCCTAATAAGCGCGCCAGCGTTAGGCTGTAAGCCTTTTGGACAATAGCGCCGATGCCGATTCAGATCTGTTGCAGTTGCGTCTTGAGCAAATCTCGGAACGTCTGGATCAGAGGCTCACGCGAGCGGCCTCGACGCAGGATCAGGGAGAACGGTGCCTGATAGCCGAAGGTGGTGGGCAGCAGTACCTTGAGGCGTTTCTGATCGACCCAGGGCTGCGCGTAATGCTCCGGCAGATAGCCGATATAGGCGCCGGAGAGCACCAGAATCAGCTGCGCCTCCATCGACTCCACGGTGGCCGCGCTGTGCTTGAACCCATGTCGGGCAAGCTCCGCCTGGCTCCAGTAGCCGCGGCCGACCATACGTTGCTGGGTGATCACTTCGGCGGGAATACGGCGCTGCTCGAACAATGAATGCCGCTCGCTGCAATAGAGCCAGTGCTGCTCGCGGTACAACGGTTGATAGACCAGGCCGGTCATTCGCGTGGAAAAAGCGCCGATGGCCAGATCCAGACGGTTGTCCAGTACCGCCAGCTGAAGCTCGTATGGGCTCATTACCGACAGATGCAGATGCACGCCGGGGTGTTCCTGACTATATGCACCGATCACGTCAGGCAGCGGCAGTGCAGGATCGCTGACGGTCGAGTCCAGTACTCCAAGATTGAGTGTGCCACGCAGCTCCCCCTTGAGCGCCGCCGAGTAACGCTCGAAATCCTCCAGCTCGCTCAGCAGGCGCAGAGTTTCCTGATGGAAGAGTTCGCCCTTGCTGGTGAGGCTGAAGCCACCACGGCCGCGATGGCAAAGCACGATGCCGAGCTGGCTTTCCAGCTGACTCATGTAGGTGCTGATGGCCGAGGTGGACAGGTTCAGCTCCTGCTGCGCAGCGGCAAAGCCCTGGTGGCGCACCACACAGGCAAAGACGCGAAGCAGTTTGAGATCGGGTAGCGAAGAGGAATGAGTCAGCATGCTGAGCAGTCTAGTGTTATGACGGATTGGTTGCAGCCAGGTCAGAACACGCACGGGAGAGAAACTCGCCGGCCGGAAGCGGTCGGCCAATCAGGTAACCCTGGAGATAGTCGACCTGCAGGTCGGCCAGGTAGCGGCGCTGCTGTTCATCCTCTACCCCTTCGGCGATCACCTCCAGTTGCAGCTTGGCACACAGCTCGATCACGCTATCGAGAATGTGCAACGACAGAGCATCCTTGCCGATCATGGCAACGAAACTCTGGTCGATCTTCAAATAATCCACCTTGAGCTTGTGCAGGTAACTCAGACTGGAGTGACCAGTGCCGAAGTCGTCCAGGGCGATCTTCACGCCCATCTCGTGCAAGTCGGCGAACAGCTGATCGGTGAAGGCGTCCGGCTCCAGCAGTTCGCGTTCGGTCAGTTCCAGCGTCAGCACCACCTGACCCGGTACGAAGGCTTGCAGAAAGCTCCGGCAGTCCTCGACCAGTTCGCGGCTACGGCAATGTGCGGCTGCGATGTTGATGCCGATGTGAAAACCACCGCCGAGTCGATCTGCCACCGGCGCCAGCAAGTCGGCGGTCTGCCGCATCAGCTCTCGCGTCATGGGCACGATGAGGCCGGAGCGTTCCGCCAAGGGAATGAACAAATCCGGACGCACCAGGCCCTCGCGCGGGTGCTGCCAGCGCATCAGCACCTCGGCACCTATCCACTGCTGCGAACCGCTGCGCACCAGCGGCTGGAAATAGGGAATGAATTCCCCGGCCTGCAGCGCACGGCGCAATTCGATGCTGGGCGAGCTGGAGCGCGCCAGCAACCAGTGGGTGCCAAGGCCGGCCAACGCACCCAGCAGCCCCAGCAGCACGAACAGCACCGGATATTGCTCGCCCATGTAGCGCAGCCGCGCGCCTCCGGGAAACGCCGCGCGCACCTGATAGGGATAGCGCGCCGAATTCAGCGCGACCTGAGCCAGGGGGTATTCGGGCAGGCGCCCCGCCCGCACCAGCCCGCTGCGCGGCATCCACTGCTCCCCCACCAGCAATTGCATGAAGGCACCGCGGTCCACCGACTGCAACACGTTGGCCAGGTAACGTCCGTCGATCGCCACCAGCGCGCCGCGCTCGTCCACGACGTCGCGATACACCAGCAACGAATGATTCGGGGTGACCGGATTGCCCGCCAGCAGCCGCAGCCGCCCGGCTACGTAAGCGGCAGAATCGATCCGCTCCTCGAATGCGCCGAACAGCGATGAGCAGTACAGCCGTCCGTCATCCATCAGGTTGACAGAGCGCACGAAGGGCACGGTGGCGACCTGCTCGCGCAGTACCAGTTCGACCTCTTCGCAGGGTCTGCCGACCTGCGGCAATACCTCACCGGCGGCCAAGCCAGCATTGTCGAGCATCAGGTCGATCTGGCGCACGGCGTCGGCGGCGCTGGTACGACTGATATCACGCAGCACGATTCCGGCCTGCACGTACAGAAATATCAGGCCGAGTACGATCGGCAGCATTCCTACCGTGAGAGATGCGCACAGCCGAAGGCGCAGACTATTGGCGCGGTAAGCGGTTAGCGGCATCCGGGCTTCCTCGCCGTCAGTTCAGTCTCAGACGCAACACCCCCCACACGCCGCCGCACTGAGGCTGACAGATAACGGCGGCGGCTTCGGAGCTGAGGTCGATCAGTCTAGTACCGAACGGTTAGTTTAGAAATCTCTGAACTAAGTTTTTGCCTCAACCGATTTTTCCTGATGAACAGCTGACCAAGAATCCGCGGCAACGATTCCTACAAACACAACAACCGTGAGGCCCTCCCATGGACAACGCTTATCATCAGCCCCTGGGCGGCAACGAAATGCCCCGCTTCGGCGGCATCGCCACCATGATGCGCCTGCCGCATATCCAGAGCCCCGAGGAAAAACGCCAGCTCGACGCCGCCTTCGTCGGCGTGCCGCTGGACATCGGCACCTCGCTGCGCTCCGGCACCCGCTTCGGCCCGCGCGAAATCCGCGCCCAGTCGGTGATGATCCGCCCATACAACATGGCCACCGGCGCCGCGCCCTTCGACTCGCTGAACGTGGCCGACATCGGCGACGTGGCGATCAACACCTTCAACCTGCTCGACGCCGTGCGCATCATCGAAGAGGCCTACGACGAGATCGTCGAGTACGGCATCAAGCCGCTGACCCTGGGTGGCGATCACACCATCACCCTGCCGATCCTGCGTGCCCTGCACAAGAAGTACGGCAAGATCGGCCTGGTGCACGTCGATGCCCATGCCGATGTGAACGACCACATGTTCGGCGAGAAGATCGCCCACGGCACCACCTTCCGCCGCGCCCAGGAAGAAGGCCTGCTGGATAGCCAGCGCGTGGTGCAGATCGGCCTGCGCGCCCAGGGCTACACCGCCGAGGACTTCAACTGGAGCCGCAAGCAGGGCTTTCGTGTGGTGCAGGCCGAAGAGTGTTGGCACCAGTCGCTGGCGCCGCTGATGGCCGAAGTACGCGAGAAGGTCGGCGGCGGCCCGGTCTACCTGTCGTTCGACATCGACGGCATCGACCCGGCCTGGGCCCCCGGCACCGGCACCCCGGAAATCGGCGGCCTGACCACCATCCAGGCGATGGAGATCATCCGTGGCTGCCAGGGCCTGGACCTGATCGGTGGCGACCTGGTCGAGGTCTCGCCACCCTACGACACCACCGGCAACACCTCGCTGCTCGGTGCCAACCTGCTCTACGAAATGCTCTGCGTGCTGCCGGGGGTTCAGCGCCGCTGACCCACGGCTTTTTATACCCGCACGGGTGTCCATAGCGGCACCCGGCACGTTCATACAACAAGAATTAGGGTGCCCTGATGAATCGAGAAGACGCTGCTCCAACGCTGGACAAGCAGCCGCCAGCCAACGACCTTGCCGCACAGCCCTACAACCTGCGCCAGTTTCTGATCTTCCTGATCCCCTCGCTGCTCGGCGTACTGCTGTTTCTCACCCCCATCGTCTATGAAGAGAAGGTGACCATCGGCCTTGGCGTGATGGCCGATGCGCTCAAGGCTGCGTTCAACGACCACCTGCCGGCTATCGCCACCGCACTGCTGATCCTCTCGGCCGTGCTGGGCGTCCTCGGCAGCCTGCTCAAGCCGCGCTGGCTGAGCGAGCGCCAACCGCTGCAGGACCTGTTCGTGCTGCATCCGCTGTGGCTGGGCCTGCGTGTGCTCGGCGCGCTGTTCGCCGCCATGACCTTCTGGCAGTTCGGCCCGGAATGGATCTGGAGCGCCAACACTGGCGGCGTGGTGCTGAAAGACCTGGCGCCGGTACTGATCACCTTCTTCCTGGTTGCCGGCCTGATCCTGCCGCTGCTGACCGACTACGGTCTGATGGAGTTCATCGGCACCATCGTGCGTAATGTGTTTCGCAAGATCTTCGGCCTACCCGGACGTTCGGCCATCGACGCCATCGCCAGTTGGCTCGGCTCCGGCACCGTTGGTGTGCTGATTACGGCTCAGCAGTATCAGAAAGGTTTCTACAGTGCACGGGAAGCCGCGGTGATCGCGACCAACTTCTCCATCGCCTCGATCGCCTTCAGCCTGCTGATCACCAGCTTCATGAAAATCGATCACCTGTTCGTACCGTTCTATCTGACCGTGGTGGTCGCCGGCCTCGCCGCCGCGATCATCACCCCGCGCATTCCGCCACTGTCGTGGAAAAAGGACGAATACGTCGCCGGCGTCGGCAAGCAGATCCAGGAAGACGTGCCGGCCGGCACCTCGCTGCTGCGCTGGGGGCTGACCCAGGCGGTTCAGCGCGCCAATGCCAACCCCTCGCCAGCGCAGATGGTCAGGATCGGCGTGCACAACGTGGTCGACATCTGGCTGGGTCTGCTGCCGCTGGTCATGGCCATCGGCACCGTTTCCCTGGCGATCGCCGAGTTCACACCGATCTTCAACTGGCTGTCCTACCCCTTCGTGCCCCTGCTCGAGCTGCTGCAGTTGCCGGAAGCGGCCAAGGCAGCGCCGGCCATGCTGGTGGGCTTTGCCGATATGTTCCTGCCGGCGGTACTGGGCAAGGGCATCGAAAGCGAGCTGACGCGCTTCGTGGTCGCCTGTGTGTCGCTGACCCAGCTGATCTACATGTCCGAAGTCGGCGTGCTGATCCTCAAGGCCAAGCTGCCGCTGAACCTGCTGGAGCTGTTCGTCATCTTCATCATCCGCACCCTGATCACCCTGCCGATCATCGCGCTGATGGCGCACTGGATCGTCGGCTGATGCCAGGAGGAATGACCATGACCACCTGTGGCGAATTTCTCGTCAGGCAACTCGAGGCCTGGGGCGTCGATACCGTGTTCGGCATTCCCGGCGTGCACACCGTGGAGCTGTACCGCGGCCTGCCGGCCAGCGGCATCCGCCATATCACGCCGCGCCACGAACAGGGCGCCGGATTCATGGCCGATGGCTATGCCCGAGTTTGCGGCAAGCCGGGGGTGTGCTTCATCATCACCGGCCCGGGGATGACCAATATCCTCACCGCCATGGGCCAGGCCTACGCCGACTCGATCCCGATGCTGGTGGTCTCCAGCGTCAACGAGCGGGCGCGCCTGGGCCTGGGCAAGGGCTATCTGCACGAGTTGCCCAACCAGCGGGCAATGACCGCGGGCGTCACCGCCTTCAGCCATACCCTGATGAGCGTCGAGGAGCTGCCCAGCGTGCTGGCCCGCGCCTTCGCCGTGTTCGAGGGCGAGCGGCCGCGCCCGGTGCATATCGAGTTGCCGCTGGACATCATCACCGCCGACGCCACGCATATGGCCGTGGCGCCACGGCCGACCGTGCGCCGCCCGGCACCGAATCGCACGCTGATCCGCGAAGCCGCCGGCCTGCTCAAGCAGGCCGAGCGCCCCCTGTTGCTGCTCGGTGGTGGTTGCGTCGCCGCCGAAGCCGAAGCGCGCGCCCTGGCCGCCGCGCTGGATGCACCGACCGCGCTGACCATCAATGCCAAGGGTCTGCTGCCGCCAGGCCACCCGCTGCTGCTGGGCAGCAACCAGTCGCTGCGCCCGGTGCGCGACCTGGCGCTGGAGGCCGATGTGGTACTGGCCATCGGCACCGAGCTGGGCGAGACCGACTATGACGTGGTGTTCGACGGCGACTTCCGCCTGCCCGGTCGGCTGATCCGCATCGACATCGATGCCCAGCAGCTGCAGCGCAACTTCACTCCGCACCTGGCGATCCAGGGCGATGCTCGCGTGGCCATGCGCATGTTGCTGGCCGAGTTCAACCCCGGCGAACCCCGTGCGGACAGCCCCGGCGCACGGCGCACCGCCGCCGCGCAGGCACGCCTGAACGAGGATTTCAGCGGCTGGGCGCACTACCGCCAGCTGTTCGACTGCATCCTGGATGCCCTGCCCGATGCCCGCTTCGTCGGCGACTCGACGCAGACCGTGTACAGCGGCAACCATCTGGTGGAACTGGACGGCGCGCGGCGCTGGTTCAACGCCTCCACCGGCTACGGCACCCTCGGCTACGGCCTGCCGGCGGCCATCGGCGCCAAGCTGGCCGAGCCGCAGCGCCCGGTGATCAGCCTGATGGGCGACGGCGGTATCCAGTTCACCCTGCCCGAGCTGGCCAGCGCCGTGGAAGCGCGGGTCGGCATCATCGTGCTGCTGTGGAACAACGCCGGTTATGGCGAGATCAAGCGCTACATGCAGCGCCGCGAGATCGAGCCGATCGGCGTCGACATCTACACCCCAGACCTGCTGGCCATCGCCCGCGGCTTCGGCTGCGCCGCCGAACGAGCGCGCGACCATGCGCATCTGGCCGAGCTGCTACGCAGCGCGCCGCAGGATCACCCGCTGATCATCGAAGTGCAGGAGGCCGCGCCCTTTCACCCCTGACGACATTGATCGCGGCTAAAGCCCCTCCCACGGAAATCGAGGTGCCCCTTGTGGGAGGGGCTTTAGCCGCGACATCCCGCCCCGGATTGCATCGGGGCTACCGACATAACCACAAGATTCAGCTGCATCACTGACTGCCGTACCTACAACACCAATAAACAAGCATCGGGGAGTCGTTCCATGTTCAAGCATCTCAGCCAGTATTTCGGCCAGGACGGCCTCGCACCTACGGACAAGGGCCATCGCAGCCTCGGCCTGGGCGGCACCATCGCTCTGTGGTTGGGCGCCAACGTGGTGGTCACCACCATCCTCACCGGCATGCTGCTGGTGCCGGATCTGAAATTCACCCAGGCCATGCTTATCGTGCTGATCGGTTCGGGTATCGGCATTCTGCCGCTGGTGCTGGTCGGCCTGATGGGCCAGCGTTCGGGCCTGACCACCATGGTGCTGGCGCGCGGCAGCTACGGCTCGCGCGGCGCCAAGCTACCCTCGCTGGTCAACCTGTTGACCCTGCTGGCCTGGAGCTGGATCCAGGCGCTGCTGGCCGGCATGAGCCTGAACTATGCGGTGGAGCACCTGACCGGCTACTCCAACCTGCCGCTGTTCACCATCCTCTGCGAGACCCTGGTGCTATTGATCGCCCTGCGCGGCCATCTGGGCATCGAGCGGGTCGAGCGCTGGGCGGCCATCGGCATGCTCCTGCTGGCCGGCGCGGTGTTCTACGTGATGGGGCAGAAGTTCGAGTTCGCCAGCCTCCTGGCCATGCCTACCGAGCCACGTAACGAGATTACCCCCGGGATCGCCTTCGATATCGTCATCGCCACCGCGTTCTCCTGGATTCCGCTGGCCGCCGACTACAACCGCAACTGCCGCACCCAGGGCGTGGCGGCGGTGGGCACCTGGGTCGGCTATGTCGCGGCCACGCTGCTGGCCATGGGCCTTGGCGCCACGGTTTCGGGCTTCTCGGTACTCACCGGCATGGAGCAGACCTACGACCCGGCGGTGCTTCTTGCAGGCTTCGGTTTCGGCCTGCCGGCGGCCATCGTGGTGTTCCTCTCGGTGATGACCACCAATGTCATGTGTGTTTACAGCGCCTCGCTTTCGTACCTCAACATCAGCCCGAAGACTCCGTTCTGGAAGCCGGCGCTGGCCATCGGCGTACTGTCGATCCTGGGTTCGCAGATCCCCGGCATTCTCGACAACTTCCAGAATTTCCTGCTGGTGATCGGCAGCGTGTTCATCCCGGCCTTCGCCGTGCTGATCGCCGACTACTTCCTGATCCACAGAGGCCACTACGCAGTGGACGAACTGCTCAGCGAAGACGGCGGCCGCTACCGTTACCTGAACGGCTTCAACCCGGCCGCCTTCGTCGCCTATGGTCTGGGCGCAGTGCTGGCCTACTACTGGGGCTGGATCTCGCCGCTGGCCTGGGGCGCGTCGCTGCCGGTGTTCCTGATCACCGCCGCCAGCTACACGGTCCTGCGCCGCTGGGTGCTGGTGCCACGGGCGCAGCTGGCGTAGCGTGATGAACATCGTGGCGGGTTGCACCCGCCCTACCCGCCATACGAATCTGTCGGGCGGGTGCAACCCGCCAATGAGGCAAGTCCCCATCATGAAAATCGTCAGCCGTGACCGCTGGTTCGAGGTGGAACACCGCCACGATGGCATCTGCCTGATCCACGAGCCCTACGTTCGCTCCTTCTACCGCTGCAACATGTGGCATGTGCAGGGGCGCGAGCATGACGTGTTGATCGACTCCGGCTCCGGGCTGGTCAGCCTGCGCGAGCAACTGCCGTGGCTGACCGAAAAGCCGCTGCTGGCCGTAGCCAGCCACTGCCACTTCGACCATATCGCCGGGCATCACGAATTCGCCGAGCGCTTGGTGCATCCGGCCGAGGCCGATATCCTCGCAGCACCGGACGGCGCCAATACCCTGGCCACCGATTTCGTCGGCGACGAGATGTTCGAGGCGCACCCGGATTGCCCGCTGTGCTACGCCGAATACCGCGTACGGGCTGCGCCGGCCACGCGTCTGATCGAGGATGGCGACGTGCTGGATCTGGGCAATCGGGTCTTGCAGGTGCTGCACACACCCGGCCACTCACCGGGCGGCATCAGCCTGTGGGAAGCGAGTACACAAACGCTGTTTTCCGGCGACATCCTCTACGACGGCCCGCTGATCGAGGACGCCTACCATTCGAACCTGGAAGATTACGCGCAGAGTCTGGCACGCTTGCGCGAACTGCCCGTGCGCACCGTGCATGGCGGGCATTTCGCGAGTTTCTCGGGGCAGCGGATGCGCGAGCTGATAGACGCCTGGTTCGACGCCCACCATCTCGACTGAACAGCTTCAGCGGCGCTGACGCGCTTCGCGCCGCAGGCGCTCCTGCTCGGCCTCGCTGATACGAATCGGCTGAGGTTGCGGGACGAGGCCAAGGGCCTGCAGCAGGGCTTGCAGTTGTTCTTGCAGCTTGGCGAGCATGGGTACGACCTCCTGCCAAGTTAAGGGAAGAGCCGGCGGCTCACTTATCAGATTAGGCCGGGCCAAACGGATTTCAACCAGCCTCCGTCAAATCACCGGACTCTTGCGCCGATAGGGGAACACGTCGATCACCTTGCCCGCGCGGATCGCCTCCTGCAATCGTTTCCAGTAATCGGCGTCATAGAGATTGCCATGCAGTTGGCTGAACAACCGGCGCTGCTTGATATCGGCGAACAGGAATGGCGGGAACTCTTCGGGGAATACGTCCATCGGCCCCACCGAATACCAGGGTTCGGAGCTCATCTCGTCCTCGGGGAAACGCGGCGGCGGAATGTGCCGAAAATTCACTTCGGTGAGAAAGCAGATCTCGTCGTAGTCGTAGAACACCACGCGGCCATGTCGGGTGACGCCGAAGTTCTTCAGCAGCATGTCGCCGGGGAAGATATTGGCCGCCGCCAGTTGCTTGATGGCCAGGCCGTAGTCGTCCAGCGCCTCGCGCACCTGGGCCTCGCTGGCGCCTTCGAGATAGAGGTTCAGCGGCGTCATGCGCCGCTCCGTCCAGCAGTGCCGAACCAGCACGGTGTCACCTTCCACCACCACGGTCGAGGGCGCTACTTCCAGCAGTTCGGCCAGACATTCGGGCTCGAACTTGGCCTTGGGGAAACGGAAATCGGAAAACTCCTGGGTATCGGCCATGCGCCCTACCCGGTCGACGCTTTTGACCAGGCGGTACTTCTCGATCACCGTGTTGCGGTCCACCGTCTTGGCGTGCGCGAAACGGTCCTTGATGATCTTGAACACGGTATTGAAGCCCGGCAGGGTGAACACGCTCATGACCATGCCGCGCACACCCGGCGCCATGATGAAGCGGTCGTCGGTGCTGGCCAGGTGGCCGATCAAGGCACGGTAGAACTCAGACTTGCCGTGTTTGTAGAAGCCGATCGAGGTGTACAGCTCGGCGATATGCTTGCCCGGCAGGATGCGCTTGAGAAAACCGACGAACTCGGCTGGGATCGCCACGTCCACCATGAAGTAGCTGCGGGTGAACGAGAAGATGATCGACACCTCCGCCTCGTCAGTGATCGCCGCATCGACCTGGATGCCCTGCCCTTCGCGGTGCAGCAGCGGGATCGCCAGCGGCCATTGTTCGTCGCGGGTGTAGATGCGCCCGATCAGGTAGGCGCCCTTGTTGCGATATAGCACCGAGGAAAACAGCTCGATGCACAGCTCCGGGTCCTTGCAGACCCAGTCCGGCAGGCTGGCGCGCAGTTGCTCTTCCAGGCGCTGCAGGTCGCGTGGCAGGTCTTCGTAAGGCACATCGAAACGGTAATCCTCGAAGATCGCCTGCAGCGCCTGATGCAGTTCTCCGGCGGGCCGGTAGCTGCGCGTCTGCGCGGCGCTGGGCTGGTTGCGCAGCGACGGCCGGGTGGTATGGATGAACATGCAGCCATCGCTGATCTGGTCATGGCTGAACAGGCTGCAGAAGATCGAGTTGAACCAGGTTTCCGCCAGCTCGTCGTCGAAACGCCGATCGATCAGGGCGATATAGGCGCTCTTGACCAGCGGCCACTGGCTTACCTCCAACAGCGCAGCATCGAATCCTTGAAGCAGGCGTTCGCGGGTTTCTGCAACCTTCGCTTCGTACAGGTTGATCCGCGCTGCCGAGGCCTGCTGCGCCTCCTGCCACTGCGCCTGCTCGAAGCGTAGGCGGGCGCCATCGGTGATCTGGCGAAAGTGCTCGCGGTAGTCGTCGAAGCCGTCGAGGATCAGGCGAGCGATCTCGCCGGCCGGCCATTGTTGCCCCATTACGCATGCCTCATCCGCAGTGATCAGCCGAGCTTAGCCGACAACGCCGACCTGGATGCAATCTTGATTGCCAAAGCCTCCACCATTGCAGGTCGCGGCTAAAGCCCCTCCCACACCGTCCCTGCCACCGAGTCCTACCCAATCATTCAAAAGTGCAATGCGGATTGCCAGAACCCTGCCCAGCGGCAACACTCTCGCCCCCACCCTGTTGGATGCTTCGCCGTGCGTACCGCCGATCTGCTTCGCCTGCTGCTGCTCGCTGCCATCTGGGGCGCCAGCTTCCTGTTCATGCGCGTTGCCGCACCGGTGCTGGGCAGCATGCCGACCGCCTTCTTTCGCGCCAGCTTCGGCGCACTCGGGCTGCTCGCCGTGCTTGTGCTGCTGCGCAGTGACTGGGACTTTCGCGGCAAGCTGCGCATCTGCCTGGGGCTGGGCGTGATCAACGCCGGGCTGCCTTCAGCCATGTACTGCCTGGCGGCGCTGATCCTGCCCGCCGGTTACTCGGCGATCTTCAACGCCACCACGCCGCTGATGGGCGTGCTGATCGGCGCGCTGTTCTTCCATGAAGGCATCACCCCGAGCAAGGCGGCGGGCGTGTTTCTCGGCCTGCTCGGCGTGGCGGTGCTGACCCGTACCGGCCCGGTGGCCTTCGATCTCGACCTGCTGCTGGGCGCAGGTGCCTGTCTGGTGGCCACCACCTGCTACGGCTTCGCCGGCTTTCTCACCCGGCGCTGGATCGGCCAGCAGGGCGGCCTGGACAACCGCCTGACCGCCTTCGCCAGCCTGGTCGGGGCCAGCCTGTTCCTGCTGCCACTGTTCGCCGGCAGCCTGGCGCTGCAGCCACCGCCAAGCTGGGGTGGCATGGAGGTGTGGCTGTCGCTGGCCGGTCTCGGTCTGCTCTGTACGGCGTTCGCCTACGTGCTGTACTTCCGCCTGCTGGCCGATATCGGACCGATCAGGGCCAGTACCACGACCTTTCTGATCCCGCCATTCGGCGTGCTGTGGGGTGCCCTGCTGCTGGGTGAGCCCCTGAGCTGGGACTACCTGCCCGGCTGCCTGTTGATCGCCCTGGCCCTGTGGCTGGTGGTCAGGCCGAGCGTGAGCAGAGCGTAGCCCGGATGAAATCCGGGGCGCAGGCGGCGTGAATCCCCGGATTGCATCCGGGCTACGGACTGGCGGTCAGGCCAAGCCGTAGGGTGGATCGCGCTTCATCGATCCACCCTAGCCCTGCCGCTTTACTGCTGCAGCTCCTGCTCGGTGAACAGATCGCTGAACAGCATGCTCGACAGGTAGCGCTCACCGGAGTCCGGCAGGATTACCACGATGGTCTTGCCCTGCATGTCCGGCTTCTCGGCCAGACGCACCGCCGCGGCCATCGCCGCGCCGCAGGAAATCCCGCAGAGAATGCCTTCCTCGCGCATCAGGCGCAGGGCCATGGTCTTGGCCTCATCGTCATTGACCTGCTCGACCTGATCGACCATCGCCAGGTCGAGGTTCTTCGGCACGAAACCGGCGCCGATGCCCTGGATCTTGTGCGGTGCCGGCTTGACCTCGTCACCCGCCAGGGTCTGGCTGATCACCGGCGAGCCCACCGGCTCCACCGCCACCGACAGAATCGGCTTGCCCTGAGTCTGCTTGATGTAACGCGAAACGCCGGTAATGGTGCCGCCGGTACCAACGCCAGCCACCAGCACATCGATAGCACCTTCGGTGTCGCGCCAGATCTCCGGCCCGGTGGTCTTTTCATGGATGGACGGGTTGGCCGGGTTCTCGAACTGCTGCGGCAGGTAATAGTCAGGATTGGCGGCGACCAGCTCGTTGGCCTTCTCGATCGCGCCCTTCATGCCCTTGGCCGGCTCGGTCAGCACCAGCTCGGCACCGAGCGCCTTGAGCACCTTGCGCCGTTCCAGGCTCATCGAGGCCGGCATGGTCAGCACCAGTTTGTAACCGCGCGCGGCAGCGACGAACGCCAGGCCGATGCCGGTATTGCCGGAGGTCGGCTCGACGATGGTCATGCCCGGCTTGAGCACACCGCGCTCCTCGGCGTCCCAGATCATGCTGGCGCCGATACGGCACTTGACCGAATACGCCGGGTTGCGGCCCTCGATCTTGGCCAGGATGGTCACGCCTTTCGGACCCAGACGGTTGATCATCACCAGCGGTGTATTGCCGATGGCCTGGGCGTTGTCTGCGAAAATGCGGCTCATGGTGCATCGATTCCTTGTCGTTGCGGAGCTCACCAGCCTATGCCTGATGAATCATCGCGTCCAGCGTCAGGAAGGTCGAACTCTGCCCCGGCTAGCGCAGTCAACCTGTGGAGAATCAGACCTGACGGATACACCCGATGAAACGCCGTTACAGCCTGCCGCTGTGGATCTGCCTCAGCCTGCTCGCGCTGCTGGTGGTGCTGCACGTCGCCCTGCCCTACGTCATTCGCGACTACCTCAATGACAAGCTCGCGAACATGGGCAACTACCGCGGGCAGATCGAAGACATCGACATCGCGCTCTGGCGCGGCGCCTATCGCATCAACGGCCTGAACATCGTCAAGGCCGAGCAGCAGGTGCCAGTGCCGTTCGTCGAGGCGCCGCGCATCGATATTTCTGTGAGCTGGCGCGAGCTGTGGCAGGAGCGGGCCGTGGTGGCCAGGGTGATCTTCGACCGGCCGCAAGTGAACTTCGTCGACGGGCAAAACAGCGATGACACCCAGACCGGTGAAGGCGTCGACTGGCGCGAGCAGTTGAACAAGCTGCTGCCGATCACCCTCAACGAAGTGCGCGTACTCGACGGTACGCTGGGCTTCTACAATTTCAGCGTCGCACCACCGGTGAAGCTGCATGCCAATGCGATCGACGCCAGCCTCTACAACCTGACCAACGTGGCCGACGAACAGGGCGATCGCGTCGCCCGTTTCGAGGGCACGGCGCAACTGCTCGATCACGCGCCACTGGAAGCCACGGCAGTGTTCGATCCCTTTCACAACTTCGAGGATTTCGAGTTCCGCGTACGCGCCACCGGTATCGAGCTAACGCGCCTCAACGACCTGGCCAACGCCTATGGCAAGTTCGACTTCAAAAGCGGCAATGGCGATCTGGTAGTCGAAGCCTCCGCCGAGGATGCTCAGCTCAGTGGCTACATCAAGCCGCTGTTACGCAACGTCGAGGTGTTTGACTGGCAGCAGGACGTGGAAGACCAGGACAAGGGCTTTCTGCGCTCGATATGGGAGGCTCTGGTCGGTGGCAGCGAGAAGGTCCTGAAGAACCAGCGTCAGGATCAGATCGCCACCCGTGTCGAACTCAGCGGTAGCACGCGCCAGCAGGATATCAGCGCCTTCCAGGCCTTCATCGGCATCCTGCGCAATGGTTTCGTCGAAGCCTTCACGCCCCGCTACGAACGCCCGCCACCTCAGCAGGACGGCAGCTGAGCTGTAGCCGAAAGCAGCGGTGACCGCCCATTCAGTGACTGAATACTGCGTCTGCGTTCACAGCCACCGGAGCTGCGCGTTATAGTCGCGCTCTGAATTTCTGCTGCGGGCCGGCCCGCGCGTTACCGTTTCGAGGATTTTCCGATGAAGTTCGAAGGCACCCAGTCCTACGTCGCCACCGACGACCTCAAGCTCGCGGTCAACGCCGCCATCACCCTGCAACGCCCGCTGCTGGTCAAGGGTGAGCCGGGCACCGGCAAGACCATGCTCGCCGAGCAACTGGCCGAGGCCTTCTCTGCCCGCCTGATCACCTGGCACATCAAGTCCACTACCAAGGCGCATCAGGGCCTGTATGAATACGATGCGGTCAGCCGCCTGCGCGACTCGCAGCTCGACTCCGACAAGGTCCACGATGTTCGCAACTACATCAAGAAGGGCAAGCTGTGGGAGGCGTTCGAGTCCGACGAGCGCGTGATCCTGCTGATCGACGAGATCGACAAGGCCGACATCGAGTTTCCCAACGACCTGTTGCAGGAACTCGACAAGATGGAGTTCTACGTTTACGAGACCAACGAGACGATCAAGGCCAAGCAGCGCCCGATCATCATCATCACCTCGAACAACGAGAAGGAACTGCCGGACGCCTTCCTGCGCCGCTGCTTCTTCCACTACATCGCCTTCCCGGATCGCGAGACCCTGAAGAAGATCGTCGACGTGCACTACCCCAACATCAGCGGCGAGCTGGTGGCCGAGGCGCTGGATGTGTTCTTCGACGTGCGCAAGGTGCCGGGCCTGAAGAAGAAGCCCTCGACCAGCGAACTGGTGGACTGGCTCAAACTGCTGATGGCCGACAACATTGGCGAAGCCGTGCTGCGCGAGCGCGACCCGACCAAGGCCATCCCGCCGCTGGCCGGTGCCTTGGTGAAGAACGAGCAGGATGTGCAACTGCTCGAGCGCCTGGCCTTCATGACCCGCCGCGCTAGCCGCTAGGCTTGTCTCCCCTCTCCCGCTTGCGGGAGAGGGGCCGGGGGGAGAGGGTAGCCGGCTGCGTCGATACGGCCTGAAAGGCCCCTCTCCCTAACCCTCTCCCATGAATGGGAGAGGGAACCGTTCGTGCATCACCGGGAGACCCGCAGCCATGCTGCTCAACCTGTTCAACGAAATGCGTGCGGCCAAGGTGCCGGTGTCGGTGCGCGAGTTGCTCGACCTGATCAACGCGCTCAAGCACAACGTCGTGTTCGCCGACATGGACGAGTTCTATTACCTGGCGCGCGCGATCCTGGTGAAGGACGAACGTCACTTCGACAAGTTCGACCGTGCCTTCGGCGCCTACTTCAACGGCCTTGAGAACCTCAACCAGCACATCGAGGCGATGATCCCCGAGGAGTGGTTGCGCAAGGAGTTCGAGCGCCTGCTGACCGACGAGGAAAAGGCGCAGATCCAGAGCCTGGGCGGCCTCGACAAGCTGATCGAGGAATTCAAGAAGCGCCTCGAAGAGCAAAAAGAGAAGCACGCCGGCGGCAACAAATGGATCGGCACCGGCGGCACCAGCCCGTTCGGCTCCGGCGGCTACAACCCGGAAGGCATCCGCGTCGGCGATGCGGGCAAGCGCCAGGGCAAGGCCGCCAAGGTGTGGGATCAGCGTGAATACAAGAACCTCGACGATCAGGTCGAACTGGGCACGCGCAATATCAAGGTGGCGCTGCGCCGCCTGCGCAAGTTCGCCCGCCAGGGCGCTGCCGAAGAGCTGGATCTGGACGGCACCATCGACCACACGGCGAAAGACGGCGGCCTGCTCAACATCCAGATGCGCCCGGAACGGCGCAACACGGTCAAACTCCTGCTGCTGCTGGATATCGGCGGCTCGATGGATGCCCACGTCAAGGTCTGCGAGGAGCTGTTTTCCGCCTGCAAGACCGAGTTCAAGCATCTGGAATATTTCTACTTCCACAACTTCATCTACGAGAGCGTGTGGAAGAACAACATGCGTCGCACCAGCGAACGCACCTCGACGATGGACCTGCTGCACAAGTACGGCGCCGACTACAAGGTGGTGTTCGTCGGCGATGCGGCCATGGCGCCCTACGAAATCACCCAGGCCGGCGGCAGCGTCGAGCACTGGAACGAGGAAGCCGGCTACGTCTGGATGAAGCGCTTCACCGAGAAGTTCAAGAAGATCATCTGGATCAACCCCTACCCCAAGGACACTTGGAACTACACCGCCTCCACCAATCTGGTACGCGAGCTGATCGAAGATCGCATGTACCCGCTGACCCTGCAGGGATTGGAAGACGGCATGAAGTATCTGTCCAAGTAAGGCTAGAGCCGCAACAAAAAACGCCGCGAATCCGGTTAAGGATTCGCGGCGTTTTTGTAGCCTGGATGCAATCCGGGTACTTATGAACCTCGGCTCCGGATTGCATCCAGGCTACGCGAGATTCGAGCTCAACGCTTGTCCGCGTCGTCCGGCTTGTTCAGGTCCATCACCGTCTGCGCCGGGGCCTGTACCGGCTCCTCGACCTTGGCCTCGGCTGGCGCTGCCACAGGAGCAGCCGGTGCACTCGATTCTTCGCTCGCGGTGTCCTTCTTGCTCAGGCCGATACGCTTGAACAGCCAGCCGATCACCACCACCGGGATGAACCAGAACTTCTTCAGCAGTACCAGCAGCATGGCCAGAAGACCGGTCTTGGCCGCCACCTTGCCGGCTACCAGCGCGCCCAGGCCGTAAGCGGCTACGGTGTCCAGGTCCGGATCGAATTCGGCATAGCGCTGGCCTGGGTTGAATTCGGTGGCTGCCAGCACGGCCGGCACGTTGGCCTCGATCTCTGCAAGCTGATCCATGTTGGCGACGAAATTCAGCACCAGCACACCCTTACGGCCCAGCACGCGGATGTTGTAGTTCAGGGTGTTGGTCTCGCTGTCACCGAACTTCAGCTCCTTGGCCCAGTGCAGCTTCTTGCCCTCGGCATCGTAGCGTGGCGCAGCGGCCCAGCCGACCAGCTGAACCGGCTCGTAGCCATTCTCTTCACGCCAGGTGTTGGCCTCACGCATGTCGGCCTGCATGTCCTTGAGCATGTCGCCGTAGTCGATGTCGGCGGCGTCCTCGTCGGACACATAACCGCTGTCTTCATATTCGACGGTGACACCCCAGGACTCCTCGGCCAGCGGTGATACTCCGGCCGGCAGGATCATGCCCAGCGGCGGAACATCGTCCGGCGGGTTGCCCCAGCCATCGACCAGCAGGCGCTGGGCATTCTGGCCATCGAGGAATACCAGCGAATCGGGCAGGTTGAGGGTGGCCAGATCGTTGCCGATCACCACTCGCCCGGTCTTGAACTCCAGGCTGGCAACGAATTCTTCGGGGCTGATGTACTGCGCCGAATCGTCACCCTCGGTGACCTCCTCGCTGACCGCAGCACTCTCAGGCTCGGTCTCGGGATTGGCGTATGCAGCGGACGTGAGCGGAAGAACGGCAGCCAGCGCGGCTGCCAGGATCGAATCCTTGATCGACATGGAAACTCCAGTGCTACAGGGGTTTGGGATAAATGTAACGCGGTATTACATTAACATACCCTGCCTGCACATCTGGCGAACCAGCGCACCTTTTGCCCCCTTCGGCTTGCGCCTAGGAACGCTCGCGGGCTGACCGATTCAGCGCCAGTGGCGCTGCTGAGCGCGTCTGGTCCGCCCTGCCCCGAACAGCCAGCCGAACATCAGCACCAGCAGTTCCGCCAGCCAGGCCAGCAGCAACGCACTGATCACACCCCAGAGGATGGCATCCGGGGTGAACAATACCTGATAGCGGTACGCCCGAAGGGTTTCCTGGAACAGCTCGTGATCGGCGCCAGTCGCCAGGTGCCAGGCCTGGGCGTACCAGGGCCCCTGCATGGCCTGCCACTCGCGCTCGAGCAAGGCCGAGCGCTGTACCAGGTGCCCGACGCTCTTGGCGTCGCTACGCATCACCGGGTCGTCGCTTACGCGGTAGTGCGCCACCAGCGCGTCCATGTCGCCCTTGAAGAATTTCTGTGCGGTTTCCTGGAAACCCTTGAGACTCTGTTGCGATTCCAGACGGTGCGCTTCGACCCGCTTGGCATAATCATCGATGAAGCCCGGCACCTGTACGCCGAGCAACAGGCCGAAGGCGAACAGCGTCAGACGCAGGTAGCTTCTAAGCATGGGATCAGGCCTTGCCGTGAGTGATGCTTTCGCCGCGGCGCCACAGGCGCCATTCGCCCGGCTGGTACAGCGACCATTGTTCGTTGTCGGTCAGAGGTTCGGTGGCGATGACCGTCACCACATCGTTGGGTGTGGTTTCAGACTGGAAGTCCACCTTGAGATCGGCGTCCTTGAGCTGCGCCGGGCCGAAAGGCGCACGCCGGGTGATATGCGCCAGCTTGGTCGAGCAGAAGCTGAACAACCAGTCGCCATCACTGAGCAGGCAGTTGAACACGCCAAGCTGGCGGTAGCTGGCACAGGCTGCCACCAGCACCGGCAGCAGCACCTCCACCGAGACCGGCTCGGGAAACGCGCGCCGCACGCGGTTGAGCAGGTCGCAGAAGGCGGCTTCGCTATCGGTCTCGCCCACCGGTCGATAGAAACTGGTGGAGCCCTGCAGACCAGCGAGCTGACCGTTGTGCGCGAAACACCAGTTGCGTCCCCATAGCTCGCGGCTGAAAGGATGGGTATTGACCAGTGAAACCTGACCGACATTGGCCTGGCGAATGTGGCCGATCACCACCTCGCTCTTGATCGGGTAGCGCTGCACCAGTTGCGCGACCTCGGACTCGCTGCTCGCCCGCGGGTCCTGGAACAGACGCAGGCCACGCCCCTCGTAGAAACCGATACCCCAGCCATCGCGGTGCGGCCCGGTACGGCCGCCGCGCTGCATCAGCCCGGTAAAGCTGAAGACGATATCGGTGGGTACATTGGCGCTCATGCCGAGCAATTCGCACATCGAATCAATTCTCCTTGCCGAGGATCAGACGCAGGCGCTCGGCTTCGTCCTGCAGACGCGCTTCGAGTCGCTTGCGGCCCTGCGGCAGAAAACGCACCAGCAGTCGCCATAGCAGCGCCGGCAGGTCGCCCGGCCGACGCGGAATCAGGTGTAAATGAAGATGAGGCACGTGCTGGTTGGAGTCCGGGCCATCATTGATCAGCAGGTTTATGCCGTTGACACCGTAGCCCGCCTCACGCAGCGCACCGGCCACGCGTTCCGACAAGGTCAGCAGGCGCTCACGAACCGGCACAGGCAGGTCACGCAGAAACGGCGCATGCAGGCGGCTGACGATCAGCACATGGGCCGGACGCATGGGAAAGATATCCAGCAGAACGATGAAATCATCGTCCTCGTAAAGTCGATGAGCGGGTAGCCGTCGCTCGGCAATGGCACAGAACACGCAATCCATCGGGCCTCCCTTGCGCAAGGTCATCATGCTGAACGCACGGACCTGCAGGCGCAAGGGGCAAATCAGATACGCGGTTCCATACGACCGCTGCGATCGCGCCCGTAATCGCGAATCGGTAGATCGTCGTCCTCTTCCATGCGCTCGCGCAGAGTACGGGGGTCTTCGTCAGGCTCGGCGGCCGCCTGGCCATGGCGGTTCTTCCACCATCGCTCGATGGGCCAGCGAATGGCGACGAACAGCAGGTAAACGGCAAGCGCGATCAGGCTGTAGAGCGCCAGATCGGCCACGGCGCGCCAGGCGTTGTTGCCGACCTTGAGCAAAACGTCCATGGCGGTAACCGCCAGTGCTGGTGCGAACAGCTCACGCGTCGGGTCGACGATGGTCGGGCTGAACAGCAATACCGCCACCAGCACGGCAAGTGGCTCGCGCAGATAGCGCCACATCCAGCTGGTCAGGCGCATCCATACCAACAGGCAACCCAGGGCGGCAATCCCGTAGGCCGCCCAGGCCATGAGGTAGTCGTTTTCATTCATCATAAGCAGGCGCCGGCGTGGCAGGTCTGGCAAAGGGGCGCTTATGATAGCGGTTTTTACCCGGCTCGGCGCTCTTGCCGGCCAGGCCGATCTGGAGTTTCGCCATGTCCTCTGCCCCCATCGCCCACCAGCAAGCCGGCAACGATCCCTATCGCTGGCTGGAGAACCGCGACAGCGAAGAGGTGCTGGCGTACCTGCAGGCAGAGAACGCTTATCTGGAGAGCGTACTGGAGCCACAGCAGGCGCTGCGCGAGCAGCTGTTCGAGGAGATCAAGGGGCGCATCCGCGAGACCGACCTGTCGCTGCCCACGCCCTGGGGCGACTACCTCTATTACCAGCGCACCACCGCTGGTGACGAATATCCACGGCACTATCGCTGCCGTCGCCCTGCCGATGGTTCGCTGCAGGTCGACAGCGCCAGCGAAACGCTGCTGCTCGACCCCAACGAGCTGGCCGGTGGCGGCTTTCTTTCCGTGGGTGCATTCAGCATCAGCCCCGACCAGCAACGCCTGGCCTACAGCCTCGACAGCAGCGGCGACGAGATCTACCGCCTGTTCGTCAAGGAGCTGGGCAGCGGCCAGATCAGCGAGCTGCCCTTCGACGACTGCGATGGCAGCATGACCTGGGCGAACGACAGCCAGACGCTGTTCTTCACCGAACTGGACGACACCCACCGCCCCTACAAGCTCTATCGTCACCGCCTCGGCGAGGCCGCAGCCGAAGCGGTATTCGAGGAGACAGATGGCCGTTTCTTCCTGCATTGCTATCGTTCCAGCTCCGAGCGCCAGTTGATTCTGCAACTGGGCAGCAAGACCACCAGCGAAGTCTGGGTGCTGGACGCCCATAACCCGCAAGACGCCTTCACCTGCCTGGCGCCCCGCGAGGAAAATCACGAGTACGACGTCGACCACGGCATGCTCAACGGCGAGTGGTGCTGGCTGATCCGCAGCAACCAGAGCGGGATCAACTTCGCGCTGTACCGCGCCACCGAGGGCAAGCCGCAGCGCGCGCATTGGCAACAGATTCGTCCACATGACCCGCAGGTGATGCTAGAAGGTGCCACGCTGAACCAGCGCGCCATCGTCCTGGCGCTGCGCGAAGGTGGCCTGCCGATCCTCGAAGTGCAGCCGCAGGGCCAGATGGCATACCGCGTGCAGCTGCCGGATGCGGCCTACAGCCTCTATGTGCAGGACAGCCTGGAGTTTCACAGCCCGGTGATTCGCCTGCGCTACGAAGCGCTGAACCGCCCCGCCCAGGTACGTCAGCTGGAACTGGCCACGGGTGCGCAGCAGGTGCTCAAGCAGACGCCGGTAGAAGGCCCGTTCGATGCCGACCTTTATGAAAGCCGTCGTCTCTGGGCCAGCGCAGCCGACGGTACGCAGATCCCGATCAGCCTGGTGGCGCGCCGCGAGGTGTTCGCCGCAGGCCAGCCGGCCCCGCTCTATCTCTACGGCTATGGCGCCTATGGCGCGAGCCTTGACCCTTGGTTCTCCCATGCGCGCCTGAGCCTGCTCGACCGCGGCTTCGTCTTCGCCATCGCCCACATACGCGGCGGCGGCGAGATGGGCGAAGCCTGGTATCGCGCCGGCAAGCTTGCGCACAAGCAGAACAGCTTCACTGACTTCATCGCCAGCGCCGAACGCCTGATCGCCGAAGGTCTTACCACCGCCTCGCAGCTGGCGATCAGCGGCGGTAGCGCCGGCGGCCTGCTGATCGGCGCTGTGCTCAACCAGCGCCCCGAGCTGTTCGCCGCTGCCATTGCCGAAGTGCCCTTCGTCGACGTGCTCAACACCATGCTCAACCCGGACCTGCCGCTCACCGTGACCGAGTACGACGAATGGGGTGACCCGAACCAGCCCGAGGTCTTCGAGCGCATCAAGGCCTACGCGCCTTACGAGAATGTGCGCGCCCAGGCCTATCCGGCGATTCTCGCCGTGGCGGGCTACAACGACAGCCGCGTGCAGTACTGGGAAGCCGCCAAGTGGGTGGCCAAATTGCGCCGCGACAAGACCGACGACAGCCTGCTGCTACTGAAGACCGACCTCGGCGCAGGCCACGGCGGCATGAGTGGGCGTTATCAGGGCATCAGGGATGTGGCGCTGGAGTATGCGTTCCTGTTCCGTGTGCTCGGGATAGCGCACGCCTAGGAGCGACTTCAGCCGCGATTGCCCAAGCATCGCGGCTGAAGCGGAATGCGCCAGCCGCTCCTGCAGGAAAACGACGCTCAGTCCTGCTTGCGCTGCCCTTCCAGCCCCTGGCTGTTGCGGCGTATCTGCTCGTCCAGTTGCGGGATCGGCTGATCACCGTTGGAGCGAGGCGCACCGGGCAGGGGCTGGCCCTGAGGCGGCGGAAGAAGGGGCGCCGATCCCTGGCGCTTGATCGGTACTGCGGTAGAGGGCTGGCCATAGGGCTGTGGCGTCGCCGTGCCCGGCGAGCCGGGCTCCGGAGCTGACGGCATGCGCATGGGCTGCTGCGCCCATGCCAGCGTGGCGAAGCTGGACGCCAGGATCATCGCGGCAAGAATGGGGATACGCATGATGGCTCTCCTGCTCGACAGGCTTTCGTTCTATTCTGGCAACACCTGCCCACCAACGTTCCAGCGAATCGCTCCATGAATCCGACCAGCAAGCTCGACAAGATTCTCGCCGAAGCCCAGCAACGCCGCGAAACCAGCTACCGGGAAAAGGCGCTGCGCATGTACCCACACATCTGTGGCCGCTGCGGCCGCGAGTTCAGCGGCAAGCGCCTGAGCGAGCTGACCGTGCATCATCGCGATCACAATCACGACAACAACCCGGAAGACGGCTCCAACTGGGAGCTGCTGTGTCTGTACTGCCACGACAACGAACACCAGCGTCAGGTCGACTTGCACTACCAGAAGGAAGAGGCCGCCAGCGCGGGCTCCGGCAGCAAGGTCACGCACAAGGGGCTGGCAGGCCTGGCCGCACTGCTCGGCCAGGCGGACGCTAAAAAGGACTGACCGCGGACAGTAGGAGCGAATTCATTCGCGATTCGCGGCTGAAGCCGCTCCTACGGAGTCGGTAGCGTGCACCAATCCGAGGTCAACCAGGTCGCGCGTGGACAGCTGCGCGTCATGCTTGGCGGCTCTCAACGCTGCGGAACGTCCCCGGCAGCGGGATCAGGCGTCACGGCCCTGTAGGAACGAATTCATTCGCAATTCGCGGCTGAAGCCGCTCCTACAAGACTGCACCAGGACTCAACGCAGCAAGCGTGTGTCCAGGGTCTTCGACGGGCCGCCGATGACGTTCTCGGTAATATCGACGAAGTCCTTGGTGCTGACCCGGTCCAGACGCATCAGCCCACGGGTGACGTCGTCCAGCGAGAGATTGCCCTTGTCCTTGGTCTTCTGGCGGATTTCCCGGTCCAGCTCCTGCAACAGCAGCACGGCACGGGCGGTGACCTGGCCGCTGGCATTGTCGGTGCGCAGGCTGTTGACCGGCTTGCTCCAGCGAATCAACTGCTCGCGGATCTTCTGATAGCGGTCCTCGCTGATGCCACCGGCACGGCGCATCAATTCGATGGCGTAGTATTCGGCCAGGCCTTCGGCGATCCAGTCACTGCGATCACGGCCATAGATCCGGCCGAACACATGCACCAGCTCATGCACCAGCGAACTGGTGCCGTTCTCGCTGACTAGTGGACGGTCGGCATGCATGTAGTAGGAGTTGGCCGCCGACAGGCCGCCGCGCCACATCGGATCGCCAGCACCGACGATCAGCAGTTTGTCCGGATCACGCGGGAACACCTGCTGCATCTGCGGCCAGACGAAGGTCAGGAAGGTCATGATATCCATGCGCCGCATGCCCTCACCGACCGGCGCGGAAATGGCGACTTCGGTATCACCCAGGCGCGTGCGGCGGGTACCCAGCTTGCCGGCGAGCATCCAGCCGGTCGGGCGATCGAACTTGCGCTGCGGGTTGTCGATACGAAAACGATTCTTGCCGATGCGCGGCCAGCCGGTTTCCACGCTCTTCCAGCCCTTGGGCAACTCGAATTGCAGGCGCGCTACCAGCTCGGTCTTGTCACGCTGATCGAGCCTGGCCGCGGGCACCAGATCATCACCGCGAAACAGCGCCCAGTCCTCGGTCATCCTGGCGTCGTAACGGCCGGGCTTGCGCTCGTTGTCGATCAACACACGATAGCTGAGCACGCTCTTGCCCTCGCCCGGTTGCCATTTGCCTCGCCCGGCAACCTCCTGCGACCACTGACCATCGGCCTTGAAGTCGCTGAAGCGTCCGTCCTCGCCAAGATTGAAATCGAGGCTACGCACGCGCTCGCCCTTCTCCAGCGTGATGCTGACCTCGGCCTGATTGCTCTCGGGCAGAAAGCGCACGTGGTAATCCAGATCGACCTTCTGCGCGGCGGCAACGGCCGGCAGGCTCAGAAGCAGCAGAGACGCGTACAACGGCAAGCGAAGGGACATCGAGCAACACTCCTGATGCGTGACATGGCGGCATATGACCGCCGCGCCACAGAGCAAATTCCATGGGCGGAAGACAGATTTGCCACGAAGCTGCGCGGCAATCAACCCGCCCGGAAAATCAGATGATCTTCCCAGTCCTCTTCGGCCACGCTGTTCTCGCTGAGCATACGTCCCGACTGGGAAATCCGCTCGGCATGCACCGCATCCGGATCACCGCTCACCAGGTGATGCCAGTGCGGCAGATCCTTGCCTTCACTGACCAGACGATAGGCGCAGGTCGGCGGCAGCCACTGGAACTGATCGGCCTGCGCCGGCGTGAGCTGGATGCAATCGGGCACATGCTTGACCCGGTTGGGATAATCGCTGCACCGGCAGCTCTGCAGGTCCAGCAGTTTGCAGGCGATACGCGTGTAGTAGACGGCGCCGTCGTCCTCGTCCTCGAGCTTCTGCAGGCAGCACAGGCCGCAACCGTCGCACAGCGATTCCCACTCGCCCGGGTCGAGCTGGGCGAGCGTCTTGCGTTTCCAGAAGGGTTCGAGGTTGGCGGCCATGAGAGCAGTATGGACTCAGGTGAAAAAAGCGCGGCAGTCTAGCTCGCGCGGCAGGTGCGGCCAAGCGGCCCTGGCCCAACGGCATCAGTAACCGCGGGCGAAATCCACTTCACCACGCAGCGGCTTTCCCGTTTTCCAGCGCGTCAGGTTGTCGATGAACAAGTCTCTCATCAGCGCCGGATCGGTGGGCGCCGAGCTGTGACCGGTGAGCAGCAGACGCGGCGCCGTCCAGAACGGATGGCCTGGCGGCAGAGGCTCTTCGCGGCACACATCGATCACTGCACCCGCCAGCTGATGTCGCTCGAGCGCGGCGACCAGGTCGGCGTCGACCACCGCGACGCCACGCCCGGCGTTGATCAGCACGGCCTCTTCACGGAAATGGGCCAATAGATCGGCATCGTACAGATCGCGGGTTGCCGGCGTGTCCGGCAGCAGGTTGATCACGTAGTCGGCCCAGGTGATCAGCCGTGGCAAGCCGTCCATGGCTGCCACTTCGGCAAAAGGCGCCTGCTCTCGGGCATGGCTGGCAACGCCACGCAGCTCCACAGCGAATGGCTGCAGAAAAGTGGCCACGGCCTGACCGATATCGCCACAGCCGACCACCAGCACCCGGCGCCCACGCAGGCTACGCGGCAGGCTGTGATCCCAACGCTGCTCGACCTGCGCCGCCAGCCGCGCGAACAGACGCCGCTCGTGGGCCAGCATATGGCCGAGCACGTATTCGGCCATTACCTGGCCAAAGATGCCAACGGCGCGGCTCAGGCGATAATCACGCGGCAGGCCCGCCGCCAGCAGCGGCGTGATGCCTGCCCAGGTCGACTGCAGCCACTGCGGACGCAGCCCTGCGCGCAGCAAGGGCGCGAGCAGGTCAGGCTGCCCCAACCACAGGTCACATTCGCTGGCGAGCGTATGCAGCTGTTCGGGCTGCGTGCTGGCTACCAGCTGCAGTTCGGGACAGGCGCTACGAATGCGTTCGGCATAGAACACATGATCATCTTCTGCGATCAGCAGGCGCATGCGTCAAACCGGGTCGTTACGACACAGCAACTCGTCAGGCAGGTGCTGAATGTAGTCTTCTTCGGGCGGCGGCATCTGCAGGTGATAACCCTGCTTATCGAGATTCTCCAGCACCGTGGCGATGTCTTCCCGCGCCAGCTGGCGCTCCGGGCTGAGCACCAGATCGAAGGCGTGCGCGGGCGGGCCGAATACCGCGAGCAGACCCTCGGGCACGCGGGTCAGGGCCTCGGCCTTGAGCACGTAGAGGTACATCTCGTTCTTGCGCGGGCTCTTGTAGATGGAACAGATGCGTTTCACGCGGATTCTCCTTCAGCGGCCAGGCAGTCCAGAAGAGCCTGACCCATCAACTCCCGGCGCCAGCCGCGCAGGGAATCGGGCAATTGGTAAGGGCCGTTGGGAAAGCCGCTTTTCAGCAGGGCCTCCAAAGTTTTCTTGCGCAGCATCAGCTCGGGCACGATATCCAGGCGCTCGCCCTCGCGCTGGCCGACGGCGCGCAGCTTCTTGAGCAGCGCCGAGGCTTCGACCGGCAACGGCTCGGGCAAGGCCTCGGGCCATTGCTCGGGTGGCAGTGCCGCGGCCTCGCGAATCAGCTTGAGCAGGGTTTCGCCATCCTGGCGCACGGTCTTCGGGTGCATGTCCTCGATACGCGCCAGCGCCACCAGGTTATCCGGCTGGGTACGTGCCAGCGGCCACAGCGAATGCTCGCGCAGCACGCGATTACGCGGCTGATTGCGCGCCCTCGCCTCGCGTTCGCGCCAGGCGCACAGGGCGCGCAGCACCGCTTGTTGCTGACGCGACAGTTTCCAGGCCAGCTTGGCCTCGCGCCAGGCGTCCTCCGGTGCCACTTCACGGCTCAGGTTGGCCACCAGTTCGGCACCGTCCTCCAGTATCCACTCGACCTTCTGCGGCGCCAGGCGGGCCATCAGCGCACGGTACACCTCGACCAGATGCAGCACGTCTTCGGCGGCGTAGCGCACCTGCAGTTCGGACAGCGGCCGCTGCAGCCAGTCGGAGCGGGTTTCGCCCTTGGGCAGTTCGATATCGAGCAGCGCCTGCACCAGGCGCGAGTAGCCCATGGAAAAACCGAGGTTGAGATAACCGGCCGCCAGTTGCGTATCGAACAGCGGCGCCGGCAGGCTGCCGCTCAGGCGCAGGAAGACTTCCAGGTCTTCGCTGCACGAATGCAGCACCTTGACCACGTTCGGCGCTTCGAGCAGCGCAGCGAAAGGTCGCCAGTCGCTGATGCGCAAGGGGTCGATCAAATAGGCGCCGTCGCCGCCGCTGACCTGCAGCAGCCCGGCGATGGGGTAGAAGGTGTCGACGCGCATGAACTCGGTGTCCAGCGCGACGAAAGGCAATGCCTGCCAGGCGGCGCAATGCTCGGCCAGGCTGGCGTCGTCGAGAATCCAGTGAATGTCGTTAGCCACGCGGCTCTCCCATGAACAATGCCGCGCAGTATATATGCCCAGGCCTTCGCACGGGGCGCGGCCTGCCGCCGATCAGCGGAACTGTGTAATCTGTGCCGCGCACCACCTCCGACACGGAAGAACAACAATGCTGAAGAAACTGCTTGCCCTGCTCGTCATGCTGCTGGCCGCAGCGGCTGGTTACCTGGCCCTAACGCCCAGCCCGATCGATCCGCTGCCCTGGGACGCGGCGCCGGCCCCGGCGATGACTGGCGTGCTGGAACCCAACGACACCCTGATGAAGGCCGAGCTGCTGGCGCGCGGCCAGGTCCATGGCCCCGAGGATACCGCCGTAGATGCCGAGGGCCGCGTCTACGCCGGCCTGCATGACGGGCGCATCGTCCGCGTTCTGGCAGACGACAGCCTGGAAACCTTCGCCGAAACCGGCGGCCGCCCGCTGGGCATGAACTTCGATGCCGATGGCAACCTGATCGTCGCCGACGCCTACAAAGGCCTGTTGAGCATCGACCCGCAGGGTGCGATCAAGGTGCTGACCACCGAGGCCGAAGGCCTGCCCTTCGCCTTCACCGATGACCTGGATATCGCCAGCGACGGTACCATCTACTTCAGCGACGCCTCCTCGCGCTTCCAGCAACCGGACTACCTGCTCGATCTGCTCGAAGCACGCCCGCACGGACGCCTGCTGAGCTACAACCCGGCCAGCGGCGAAACCCGCGTGCTGCTCGATGGCCTGTACTTCGCCAACGGCGTGGCGCTGTCGGCGAACGAGGACTTCGTGCTGGTCAACGAGACCTATCGCTACCGCATCACCCGCTACTGGCTCAAGGGCGACAAGGCCGGCCAGCACGACATATTCATCGACAACCTGCCTGGTCTGCCGGACAACCTGCAGGGCGACCGCAAGGGCACCTTCTGGGTGGCGCTGCCCACCCCGCGCAAGGCCGACGCCGACTTCCTTCATCGCCATCCCTGGCTCAAGGCGCAACTGGCCAAGCTGCCGCGCGCGCTGTGGCCGAAAGCGATCCCCTACGGCTTCGCCATCGCACTCGATGAACAGGGCAACATCGTTCACAGCCTGCACGACACCAGCGGCACGCATCTGCGCATGGTCACGTCGGTGAAGCCGGTGGGTGATTACCTGTACTTCGGTAGTCTGGACAACGACCGCATCGGTCGCCTGGAACTGCACTGACGAAAAAAGCCCCGGATGACCGTAATGCTGTTCACTTAAGCGGTTGGGCGCGATCAGTCCCCTCGCCCCTCTGGGGAGAGGGTTAGGGCGGGCCGCGTTCGGAGAGGGGGGCCGGCAGACTCGCGGCGATTTCAGCCCTCTCCCCCAGCCCCTCGCCCATAAATGGGAGAGGGGAGCAAGGCGCGCACAACCTTATGTGAATACCATCACCGGATAACCGGGGCTTTCTTTTATCGCGAAGTATCGAACCTCAGACCACACCTTGGGCCAGCATGGCATCGGCGACCTTGACGAAGCCGGCGATGTTGGCGCCCTTCACGTAGTTGATGCGGCCGTTCTCTTCACCATGGTGCACGCAGGCATGGTGAATGTTCTGCATGATGCCGTGCAGACGCTCATCCACCTCGCCGGCGCTCCAGTGCAGGCGCATGGCATTCTGGCTCATTTCCAGCCCACTGGTGGCCACGCCACCGGCGTTGGAGGCCTTGCCCGGCGCGTAGCAGATACCGGCCTCGACGAACAGGTCCACCGCTTCCAGGGTCGAGGGCATATTGGCGCCTTCGGCCACGCAGATGCAGCCGTTGTTCAGCAGCGCGCGGGCGTTGTCGCCGTCCAGCTCGTTCTGCGTCGCGCAGGGCAATGCGATATCGCACGGCAGGTCCCAGGGGCGCTGACCGGCGAGGAACTGCAGACCGTAGTGCTCGGCCATCTCGCGCAGACGACCACGGCGCACGTTCTTCAGATCCATCAGGTACAACCACTGCTCATCGCTCAGGCCACTCTCGATATGCACAGTGCCTTCGGAGTCGGACAGCGAGATGACGCGACCACCCAGCTCCATGACCTTCTGCGCCGCGTACTGGGCGACGTTGCCGGAACCGGAGATGGCCACACGCTTGTCTTCGAAGCCCTGACCGATGCGTTTGAGCATCTCCTGAGCGAAATACACGCACCCATAGCCGGTCGCTTCCGGGCGGATCAGGCTGCCGCCGTAGCTCAGGCCCTTGCCGGTAAGCACCGAGGTGAACTGGTTGGACAGGCGCTTGTACTGGCCGAACAGGTAGCCGATCTCACGGCCACCGACGCCGATGTCGCCGGCCGGCACGTCCAGGTCAGCCCCGATATGGCGGTACAGCTCGCTCATGAACGACTGGCAGAAGCGCATTACCTCGCCCTCGCTCTTGCCCTTGGGGTCGAAGTCCGAACCGCCCTTGCCGCCGCCCATGGGCAGCGAGGTCAGCGAATTCTTGAACACCTGTTCGAAGGCCAGGAACTTGAGCACGCCCAGGTTCACCGAGGGGTGGAAGCGCAGGCCACCCTTGTAGGGGCCGATGGCGCTGCTCATCTGGATGCGGTAGCCGCGGTTGACCTGCACCTGGCCACGGTCGTCGACCCAGGGCACACGGAACAGAATGGCGCGCTCAGGCTCGACCATGCGCTCGAGAATGCCGGCATCGCGATAACGCGGATTGGCCTCCAGAAAGGGCCAGAGGCTTCGCACTACCTCTTCCACCGCCTGGTGGAACTCCGGCTGATCGGGATCGCGCTGTTTCAGGCGCGCCAGGAAAGAATCGACGGACAACGACATGCGGCACCTCGACACCACAGAGACAAAGTGGCCGGCACTCTAGCAGGCAGCAAAGCACCAAAACAGATCAGAATGTCGCTTTGATGAAACTTTTTAGTGCATTGACCTGAGAAGAAGCATCCAACTCCGCATTTTATGGCGTTTTATAAAGGCTAAGGCACGCACCAAAATCAGCCTCGCTGCGCACAGTTTTCGATCACGCCCGCCACTTCGAGGCCCGCTTCCGGTGCGGCTTCGGCGCCCTGCAACAGCATTTCCATGCTCTGCCGTGTGTCAGCCATCAGGGTAGCGAGGCGTTCCCGATCATAGCGACTGGCGTCGATCGCAGAGCCGATGAGCAACTGCACCGGCTGATCGAGATTCAGGCGCCAGGTGCGCGCCGGCAGTACGTGGTGAATACCGCGAATGGCCACCGGCACGATCACCGCTTCGGTGTCCAGTGCCAGGTGGAAGCAGCCCTTTTTGAACGGCTGCAGGCTGCCATCGGCCGAACGCGTTCCCTCCGGCGCGGCCCACAGCACGACACCGCTCTCCATCATCTGACGGGCGCGCTGCAGATCACGCCTGGCCTGCTGCGCATTGTGCCGATCCACCGAGGGGAACTCCGCCGCACGCATGGCCCGGCCAAGAAAGGGAATACGGTACAACTCGCTCTTGGCCAGCATGCGAATCGACCCGGGCATGGCGACGAAACTCGCTGGAATGTCGTAATGACTGGAGTGCGTACAGAGAATCAGGTAACGCCGGCCATCATTGAAATCCGGACACTGGCCGTGCACCGTCATACGCATGCGCACCAGCCGCAGCAAGGCCGCAGACCAGGCACGGGTATAACCGTCTACATGCTCGCGGCGCAGCCGGCCGATGGCGGCACGCCCAATCACCAGCAGGCAGAAATACAGCGTCACGCTCAGGGTCCCCAGCACCACGCCGACGCGGCGGGCCATATTCGCGCTACGGGCGATGGGTTGCAGGCTCAGCATGAAGCGGCTCCTTACTAATCTGAAGATCGATCCGGGGGCAGGGCGTGGGCTAGGCGCTATGATGCTGGCAAACCTTTCCAGGACACAGGAGGCAGCATGCCACTCGCTCAGCTGATCAGCACGGAACACCTTCAACGGCGTCAGGAGCAGGACAATCTGGTAGTTCTGGATTGCCGCTTCGCCCTCGAAGACCCGGCCTATGGCCGTCGCAGCTACCTTGACGGGCATATTCCCGGCGCCCACTTCCTCGATCTCGAGCAGGACCTGTCCGCCCCGGTGATCAAGGGCGTAACCGGGCGCCATCCGCTGCCGGACCCCAGCGCACTGGTGGAACGCCTGCGCAACTGCGGCCTGCGGGCAGACAGCCAGGTAGTGCTGTACGACGATGGTCCCGGCGCCTTCGCCGCGCGGGCATGGTGGCTGCTGATCTGGCTCGGCAAGCGCGACGGTCTGTACCTGCTCGACGGCGGTCTGAAGGCCTGGCGCGAGGCCGGCCAGGAACTGACGATTGCCCCACCGGAGAGCGCCCCCGGTGATTTTTCGGCGCAACCCGACAGCAACCTGCTGCTGAGTGCCGAACAACTGGCCCTGCGCCTGGGCAATCCGGATCTCACCCTGCTCGACGCCAGAGCACTGCCGCGCTTTCGCGGTGAAGTCGAGCCACTCGACCCGGTCGCCGGACACATTCCCGGAGCGCAATGTGCAGCCTTCACCGACAACCTCGGAGCCGATGGCAAATTTCTTTCGGCGCAAACGTTGCGCGAGCGCTTCGACAAACTGCGTGGTGACCGCCCGCTGGAAAACCTGGTGGCCTACTGCGGCTCCGGAGTCACGGCCTGCCACAACCTGTTCGCCATGAGCCTCGCCGGGTATCCGCTGGCGCAGTTGTATGCGGGCTCCTGGAGTGAATGGATCACCGATCCGTCACACCCGATAGCCACCGGCGACTGACGCAGAGTTTTAAGCACCAATCGAAATATGCCCAATAACTCAAATCTGGAATCAATTTAAAAACAGCCCTTTACAGCTGAAATATCGCACTAGACTTGAAAATGAGCGGCTAACCCCGCTCCCGGTGGGGCCTTTATCGAAGAGCCACTAGAAAAGCTGCCACGCGCCCGGCCCCACCGGCACCCTCCGCGAGGATGTCATGGGAATAGCCGCCTGCGATCTCAGCCAGCATGTGATCCGCCCTACCCTTCTCTATCTGCAGCGTCATAGTGCCACGGCCGAAGCCTTGCTACTGGGGGCTGCGGCCTGTCAGTCGGCACTCGGCAGCGCTTTGGACACCCCACAAGGCCACGGCCTGTATCGCATCAGCGAGCAGCGCCACCAGACCCTATGGGATCGGCATCTAGCCTTCGATCCAGAACTTGCCAGCCGTGTCCGCGGCCTCGCCAGCCAGCACGCTTTCCTCGAAGCGCCGCATCTGGAGCTCACCGTCAACCTGCGTTACGCCACAGCCGTCGCCTGGCTGCTGGTGGAAGCCGAACACTTGGAGCTGCCAGCCGCTGATGACCTGCTGGCGCTGGGCCGGATCTGGTGCCGAGTTTTTCAGCCACAAGGTCGTCAAGGTGACTTTCTCGAAGCCTGGCAGCGCTGCATCGAACCGGTAAGCCGGGTAGCCTGACCAATCCGTCAGAAATACACCGGATGAAGTTCTGCACAAATCTACGCCAATTGTCCGACAATACGCTCTATTTCGGGAACTTCAGCGTCTTGGCAAGGGTCAGGAAAAACTGTAGCGTGCCCCCCTCGCCTCACCAAAGGAGCTTCCCCGTGAGCAAACGTCTTCTCAAGACCGGTCTGGCCGTCGCCATTGCCGCCACCTCCAGCCATGGCTTCGCCAGCGGCTTCGCCCTCAACGAACAAAGCATTTCCGGCATGGGCACCTCCTTCGCCGGGCGCTCGTCGTCCGCCGACGACGCCAGCACCGTGTTCGGTAACCCGGCCGGCATGTCGCGCCTCAAGCGCGACGAGATCTATGTCGGTGCCGCGGCGATCCATGCCAAGAGCGATATCAGCCACGCCAGCGCCAACGCAGGTCCCTTGGCGCTGTCCGGCAGCAATGACGGCGATATGGTGCCGACGACCGGCGTACCGATGGGCTACTACGTCAAGCCACTGGACGACAAGGTCGCCTTCGGTCTGGGTATCTACGTACCGTTCGGTCTGATGACCGATTACGAGAGCAACTTTCAGGGGCGCTATCACGCCGATAAAAGCTATGTACGGGTAATCACCGTGCAGCCGACCTTGAGCTATCGCTTCAACGACAAGCTGTCGGTCGGTTTCGGCCCCACCTTCAACCATATCGAAGGGGAGCTGACCTCCTCGGTGCTCAACCCGCTGAGCCCCGGCAGCAACGACGGCAAGGTGAAGGTCAAGGGCGACGACACTGCCGTTGGTTTCAACGTCGGTGTGCTCTACGAGTTCACCCCCGGCACCCGTGCCGGTTTGACCTACCATTCGCGCGTGAAGTACGAGTTGGAAGGTGATACCCGCGTTTCCGGCAGCGGCGTTCTGGCTGGCGTAGCTGGCAAATACGACGCCAATCTCGACCTGACCACCCCCGAGTCGGTGGATATGTCGATCACCCACGATCTGACCGATGCCCTCACGCTGCACCTCGGCAGCACCTGGACACGCTGGAGCCGCTTCAAGGAAATCCGCGTGGAAAATGACTCGGCGACGCTGCCAGCCAACCTCTCCACCATCGTCGAGGAGCAGAACTGGCATGACACCTGGGCCCATGCGATCGGTCTGTCTTACAAGCTCAATCCGCAGTGGACGCTGCGTACCGGGGTCGCCATCGACCAGTCACCGACCAACAACGTCGACCGCTCGCCACGCGTGCCGTCCGGCGACCGCACCATCTTCAGCGTCGGCGCGGGCTGGAGTCCGAACCAGGACGTGACCATCGACCTGGCGTACTCCTACCTGCAGGAAGAATCGGTGGACGTTAACCACGCCAGCGATACCCGTGGCACCTACCGCGCACGTTACAAGAACAGCGCACACGGTCTGGGCGCTTCGCTCAGTTACCGCTTCTGATCGGATCCGGAACACGGCCAGGGACGGCCGAATTAGCCCTACCGCAGCTAGGCGAATTCAGGGCTTTGAAGCGATGGCCTTCTCGACGGCAGCGATCAGCTCGGGATCATCCGGTTTGGTCAGGCTGGAGAAGCTGGCCACCACCTTGCCCTGACGATCGACCACGTACTTGAAGAAGTTCCAGCGCGGCGCCCTGCTCTGCTCGGCCAGCCCCTTGAACAGGGGAATCGCGGCCTTGCCGGATACCGGTTGCGACTCAGTCATGGCGAAGGTCACGCCGTAGTTGACATAGCAGACGGTAGCCGTCTCCTGGCTATCCGCGGATTCCTGGCGAAAGTCGTCGGACGGCACGCCCAGCACTTCCAGGCCCTGATCCTTGTAACGCTGATAAAGCGCTTCGAGCCCTTTGAATTGTGGGGTAAAGCCGCAGAAGCTGGCGGTATTGACCACCACCAGCGGCTTGCCGGCGAACTGGCAGAGTTCGACGCTCTCACCCTTGGCACGCAGCTTGGGCAAATCCCCTTGCAGCAGCGCCGGACACTCGGCGGCCAGCGCCGGCAAAGCAAGACTGAAGAGCAGCAAGGAGCAGGCAAGACGATGAAACGACATGACGATGACCTCGAGCGATAACGCAGTCTTGCCACGCTACTCGCAGGGCATGCGCCAGGCAACTAGCAAATGCCCACGCCCAGCTGCAGCAGGGCCAGCCCGCCCTGGCGCCAGCCCCACCAGGCGAGCGCCAGCAGCAGGCCAAGGCCCACTGCCACGGCGCTGAACGTCAGCAACTTGCGGCTCACGCCGGCGCCCCCTGCAGGCGTGCCACCGGCACCTCACGCACCGGCCAGTTGAGCGCCGCGGCCATCACGCTCAGGCCGATGGAAATCTGCCAGACCAGGTCGTAACTGCCGGTGGTGTCATAGAGATAGCCGCCCAGCCAGCCGCCGAGGAAAGAACCGAGCTGGTGGAACAAAAAGACGATGCCGCCGAGCATCGACAGGTTGCGCACGCCGAACAGGGTCGCCACGGTACCGTTGGTCAACGGCACGGTCGACAGCCACAGCAGGCCCATGGCGATACCGAACAGGTAGGCGCTCCACTGCGTCAGCGGTGCTGCGATGAACAGCGTGATCACCACCCCGCGCAGCAGGTACAGGGCGCTGAGCAGGCGCGGCTTGGCCATGCGCCCGCCTAGCCAGCCGGCGATGTAAGTGCCGAAGATATTGAACAGGCCAACCAACGCCAGCACCGTGGTGCCGGTCAGCGCCGGCAGATGGTGATCGACCAGATAAGCCGGCAGGTGCACGGCAACGAACACCACCTGGAAGCCGCAGACGAAGAAGCCCAGCGCCAGCAGCCAGAACCCCGAATGCCCGGCCGCTTCGCGCAGCGCCTCGACCAGCGTTTGCTGCGGCCCGGTACTCGCCGGTGGTGGCGTCTCGTTGATCATCGCGGCCAGCGGCAGAATCAGAGCGACCAGCAGGCCCAGCGCCAACAAGGCTGCCGACCAGCCCAGCCAGCCGATCAGCCCCAGCGTACCCGGCAGCATGGCGAACTGGCCAAAGGACCCTGCCGCGGCGGCGATGCCCATGGCCATGCTGCGCTTCTCCACCGGCACGGCACGGCCGACCACGCCGAGAATCACCGAGAACGAGGTACCGGACAGACCGATACCGATCAGCAGACCGGCGCTCAGCGACAACGACAGTGGCGAGTCCGCCATACCCATGCACAGCAACCCCAGTACATAGAGCACACCGCCGACGACGATGGCCTTGCGTGCGCCAAAGCGGTCGGCCAGCGCACCGGTGACCGGCTGCGCCAGCCCCCAGATCAGGTTCTGCAGAGCGATGGCGAAGGCGAATACCTCGCGCCCCCAGCCGAACTCCGCACTCATCGGCGGCAGGAACAGGCCGAAACCATGGCGAGTGCCAAGCGACAGCGCGAGAATCAGCGAGGCGCCGAGCAGCAGCCAGGTGGTTGAACGCCATGCAGTTGTCATCGTGATCTCCAACAGACGGCCGCACGCAGCCGCTCAGGCAGTAAAAGAGGCCATCAGGCCAATTGGTCGAGCAAAGCCATCAGTTCGGCGCGGCGATCCTCGCCGAGCCGAGCATTCAGCTCACGCTGCACCTGTTCCCACAGCGGCAGCGCCTGTTCGATACGTTGCAGGCCGGCCTCTGTGAGCCGTACCTCGCGAGCACGCAAATCGCGCCCTTCTCCCAGCTGCAGCAACTCCTGCTCCTGTAGCACCCGCAGATTGCGACCCAGGGTACTGCGATCCAGCCCCATGGCCTCGGCCAGCACTGAAATGCTCGGCTGTCCGAGCCGCTGTACGTGGCGCAACAGGGAAAACTGCGCGGCACCGAGCCCGACGGCAGCCAGGGCGTCGTCGTATCGGCGGGTCACGCCACGGCTGGCGCGACGCAGTTGGGTGCAGAGACAGGAAGTCGGCAACATGCATACAGGTATATACCCGCATCAGCGATTGGCACTCATACAGTTACCTGGTGCGTCGCCATAACAGTTGTTTCAGAGGCTCAATGCCAGAGCCAACAGCGCAGCACACTCGGCCAACTCGACCAGAGCACCGGCGGTATCGCCCGTAGTGCCGCCCAGGCGCCGTAACAGCGCGCGGCGCAGCCAGACGAACAGTGCCAGGGCCGTGGCCAGGGCAATAAATGCACCCCAGCCCAGCAGCAACATGGCCGCCACATGCCCACCCAGCACCCAGGGTAACTGCCCGCGCGGCAGATGATCGACCAGCGCCTGGCCCAGACCACCGGCGCGCACATAGGGTGTGGTTGCCAGCAGCAGCGGCAGCAGGCTGCGCCCTAACCAGGGCAGCAGCAGCAGATAGCTGCCCTTCCCGGCCTGCAACAGGGTCAGCAGCGCGGCGAACTTGAGCAACAGCAGTAGCACCAGCACCATCACGGCGATGGGGCCGCTGCGCGGGTCTTTCATGATCGCCAGGGTGCGCTCGCGATCACCGAAGCCCCCAACCCAGGCGTCGGCAGTGTCGGCCAGGCCGTCCAGATGCAGCCCGCCGCTCAGCCCCACCCACAGCGCCAGAATGATCGCAGCCTGCAATAGGGCCGAGGTCTGCCCCAACAGCAGATGCGCGCCCCACAGCAGCAGACCGAGCAGCAAGCCAACGACCGGATACCAGAGCAGCGAGCGGCCGATCTGCTCGGGCGTCGGCATGCCCGGCAGGCTGACCGGCAGGCGGGTGAGGAACTGCAAGGCGATCAGCAGTGCAATCATGGCAGCTCCGCCAGGCGTCCGTCTGCGTCCAGGCTCAGGCGAAAGCGTTGGGCATAGCCGACGTTGACTTGCAGCAGGTCCTGGCGCGGCAAGCCGCGGGCACGTGCCAGCAGCAGACGCATCACCCCACCATGGGTCACCAGCAGCAGACGCTGACCGGCATACGCCTGCACCAGGCGCTGCAGCGCGGCCAACACGCGGGCCTCGAACTGCAGCAGCGGCTCGCCGTTAGGTGGTGTGAAGGCGTAAGGGTCAGCCCAGAACTGGCCCAGCGCCTCGGCATGAGTTTCCATCAGCTGCGCGGCGCTACGCCCTTCCCAGTCGCCGAAATGCAGCTCCTGCAGGCCCGGCTCGTAGTGCAGCGGCAATCCATGAGCCGCCGCCACTTCCTCGGCGAAACGCGCGCAACGCTGCAGCGGCGAGCTGATCAGCCGATCCCAGGGCCCCGCTCCCTGCACGGCGGCGCGCAGCTGTGTCCAGCCCTGCTCGGTCAGCGCATCATCGAGGCTGCCGCGTAGCCCGCCCCCCTGCTCGGTTTCGCCGTGGCGCAGCAATTCGAGCTGCAGCATCAACGCGGCCTCTCGGCTACCGCGGCCTCGGCGAATGTCGCCATCTGCCCGTGCAATGCGCAGGCCAGGCGTAACACCGGCACCGCCAGCGCCGCACCGCTGCCCTCGCCCAGGCGCAGCCCCAACTCCAGCAAGGGTTCGGCGCCCAATGCCTGCAGCACGCGCACATGACCCGGCTCGGCGCCGTGATGGGCGAACAGCAGCCATTGGCGGCAGGCGGGGTTGAGGCGCACCGCCAGCAAGGCCGCGACGCTGCAGATAAAGCCGTCGACCAAAACGGCGATGCCCTGCTGCGCGGCGGCCAGGTATGCCCCGGTAAGCGCAGCGATTTCGAAGCCACCGAGGTGGACCAGCGCTTGCAAGGGGTCGCCGATCTGCGCCCGGTGCAGGGCCAACGCCGCATCGATCACCCGCGCCTTGTGCGCCACACCTGCGCCATCCAGGCCGGTGCCGGGGCCGGCCAGTTCGCTCGCCGGGCAATCCAGCAGCCAGCAGGCCAGCGCCGCTGCCGCCGTGGTATTGCCAATGCCCATCTCGCCGCCCACGAACAGGTCGCACCCGATAGCACGGGCGCGCTGAATGCTGTCGCGTCCCGCCTCCAGGCAGATCATCGCCTGAGCCAGGGTCATGGCAGGGCCTTGGGTGAAGTTCTGGGTACCAGCACCCACTTGCAGGTGGCGTACGCCAGGCAACGGCGGCAGCGGCTCGGCGGTGCCCAGGTCGATCACCTCCAGCGCCGCGTCCAGCTGACGCGCCAATACGCTGATGGCCGCACCGCCGCTGACGAAGTTGGCCAGCATCTGCCCGGTCACCGCCTGCGGGTAGGCAGAAATACCTTCGGCGACCACACCATGGTCGCCAGCGAAAATGGCGATCCACAGTTTGTCCAGGCTCGGCCGTTCGCGCCCCTGCAGCGCGGCCAGATGAATCGCCAATTTTTCCAGACGCCCCAGCGAACCGGCGGGCTTGGTCAACTGCTGCTGGCGGTTTTCAGCCTTGGTCCGAGCCACGTGGTCGAGCGGTTGGCACGGCCCCTGCCACCATTGCAGACTCATAGGGCATCTCCCTTGAGGGTCATCGGCAGACCGGCGACGGTGAACAGCACGCGCTGGCTGCGTTCGGCCAAGGCCTGGTGCAGCCAGCCGGCCTCATCGACATAACGACGGGTGAGTTCGCCCAGTGGCACCACGCCAAGTCCGGTTTCGTTGCTGACCAGCAGAATGCGGCCGGGTAATCGCACTACACAAGCGAGCAGCGCCTCGCGCTCGGCATTCAGGCGCTGCGCGTCCTCCAGCATCAGCAGATTGGTCAGCCACAGGGTCAGGCAGTCCACCAGCAGGCAGCGCCCGGAGGCGGCCTGCTCTTGCAGCACACGGGCCAGTGCCAGCGGCTCCTCCACCAGCGCCCAGTGCGCCGGACGCCGCGCGCGATGCTGGGCAACGCGCTGGTTCATCTCGCCGTCGAGCGGCTGGCTGGTGGCGATGTAAACCACCTCCAGCCCGGACTCGTCGGCCAGTTTTTCGGCCAGGCGGCTCTTGCCGGAACGGGCACCGCCGAGAATCAGTTCAAGCATGATTCAATCCACATTCATTTCTACCGATAGGCCGCAAAGCACTTTGAGTTTTTCGCTATCCAGGTGCAGTTCCACCTGGTCGGCCAGGCGCTCGATATCGCGCTCGCGCAGCGCCTGATAGTCCACCTGTTCCACCTCATCCAAGCCCGCCCAGCGCAGTAGTGCAGCGAACGCCGAAGGCTGCTCGAACAGGCCATGCAGGTAGGTGCCGAGCACCTGGCCGTCGGCGCTGAGTCCGCCGTCACTGCGGCCGTCGTCAAGCTGCACGGCGCCATTGAGGCCCGGCCCGCGACTGACGCCAGCGTGAATCTCGTAACCGCTGACCTGCGCCTGCTCCAGGCACAGCTGGCCACGCACGTTGCGCAACTGTTTCTCCGGCTCCAGCAGCGTCTCGAAATCCAGCAGGCCGAGGCCCTCGCTGCTGCCGGCAGCGCCTTCCAGGCCATGCGGGTCGTGAATCTGCCGACCGAGCATCTGCAGGCCGCCGCAGATGCCCAGCAGTTTGCCGCCATAGCGCAGATGGCGGGCGATGGCCGTGTCCCAGCCCTGCTCGCGCAGCCGGGCGAGGTCGGCGCGCACGCTCTTGGAGCCGGGCAGGATGATCAGGTCGGCCGGCGGGATGGCCTGGCCCGGCCCGACGAAGGTCAGCTGCACCTGCGGATGCAGGCGCAGCGGGTCGAAATCGGTATGGTTGCTGATGCGCGGCAGCACCGGCACCACCACGCGCAGCGCCTGCGCGCTCTTGGCCTGCTGACGGGTATCGACGGCGTCCTCGGCTTCCAGGTGAAAATCCGTCAGGTACGGCAGCACGCCGAGCACCGGCTTGCCGGTACGCTGCTCCAGCCAATCCAGCCCCGGTTCGAGCAGGGCGATATCGCCGCGAAAACGATTGATCACGAAGCCCCTGATCCGCGCCTGTTCGCTGGGGCTGAGCAACTCTAGGGTGCCGACCAGATGGGCGAACACGCCGCCCTTGTCGATGTCGGCGATCAGAATCACCGGACAGTCTACCGCCTCGGCGAAGCCCATATTGGCGATGTCACCGGCGCGCAGGTTGATCTCGGCCGGCGAACCGGCGCCTTCGACCAGCACCAGCTGGTGGCGCTCGACCAGCCGCGCATGGGACTCCAGCACTGCCGCCATGGCCACCGGCTTGTAGCCGTGGTAGGTCAGCGCCTGCATGTTGCCGATGGCGCGGCCGTGGATGATCACCTGGGCGCCCATGTCGCTGTTGGGCTTGAGCAGCACCGGGTTCATGTCGGTGTGCGGCGCCAGGCCGGCGGCCTGCGCCTGCACCGCCTGGGCCCGACCGATCTCGCCACCATCGGCGGTCACCGCCGAGTTGAGCGCCATGTTCTGCGGTTTGAATGGCGCCACGGACACGCCCTGGCGCCGCGCCCAGCGGCACAGTGCCGTCACCAGGGTGCTCTTGCCGGCATCGGAAGTGGTGCCCTGCACCATCAGGGTTGGCATCAGGAGGTTTCCTCGAGGCTGGCGAGGATCGGCGCACAGTCCAGCAAGCCCTGCTCCAGGCGCAGCCAGCCGGCCTCGTCTGCCGGCAGGCCGAAGCGCAGGCTGTCCAGCTCGGCGAACAGCCTGATCAGAATGCCGCGTCGCGCCAGCAGCTCCATGCAGGGCACCGCGCGGCGCGTGCAGCAGAACTGGAACAGCGCCGAACCGCCGGTAGGCGGCAGGCCGCAGTCGCGCAGCAGCGCCGCCAGACGCTCACCATCGGCCAGCAAACGCTCGCGCTGGCGGCGCTGGCCGGCGCTGTCAGCAAGCAGCTGGCGGGCGATGCTGCGCGCCGGACCGCTGACCGCCCAGGGCCCGAGCAGCGCCTCCAACTCATCCAGCAAGGCCTGCGCCGCCAGCACGAAGCCCAGACGCAGGCCGGCCAGACCGAAGAACTTGCCGAACGAACGCAGCACGATCAGCCCCGGCATGTCGCTGTAGGCCGCCAGGCTGTGCTGCGGCGTGCAGTCGATGAAGGCTTCGTCGACCACCAGCCAGCCGTCGCGCTCGGCCAGCTCGTCGTGCCAGTCGAGCAGGCGCGCCGGCTCGATCAGGCGCCCGGTCGGGTTGTTGGGATTGACCACCAGCAGCACGTCGAGCTGCGGCAGCGCGCGATGCACCGAGCCTTCGCTGAGCTTGGTGATGCGATGGCCCTCGCGGCGCCAGGCCGCGGCATGCTCGGCGTAGGTCGGCGCGAGGATGCCCACGCTGCTGTGCGTGCGCAGGCGTGGCAGAGCCTGGATCGCCGCCTGCGAACCGGCCACCGGCAACAGGCTGGCGGCGCCGTAATAATCGCGCGCCGCCGCCTCCAGGCCATCGTTGACCTCGGGCAAGCGCGCCCACGCCTGAGCCGGAACCGGCGGCAGATCCCAGCCATAGGGGGCGATACCGGTGGACAGGTCCAGCCAGTCCTCCAGGGGGATGCCATAGCGCTGCGCCGCCGCGCGCAGTCGACCTCCGTGTTCAAGCACCCAGCACCTCCCAGATCATCAGGCACAGTAACCACAGGCCAACGCCGGCAGCGACCCGGTTCATCGCCCGTTCGATATCCCGCGCGCGCGGCGCCGGGCCCTCGCCCAGCTGCGGGCGTTCATGCAGCTCGCCGTGGTATTCGGCGGCGCCGCCCAGACTCACTCCCAGGCTGCCGGCACCAGCGGCCATCACCGGGCCAGCATTGGGACTGTCCCACAACGGTGCCTGCCGGCGCCAGCAGCGCAGCGCCAGAAGGGTATTCCCGAGCAGCGCATAGGTCAGCGCCACCAGGCGCGCCGGGATGTAATTGAGTAGGTCATCGATCTTCGCCGCCGCCCAGCCGAAGCGCTCGAAGCGCTCGTTGCGATAGCCCCACATGGCGTCCAGGGTGTTGCTCAGGCGGTACAGCACCACGCCGGGCGCACCGGCGACGATGAACCAGAACAAGGCAGCGAATACCGCATCGGAACCGTTCTCCAGCACCGACTCGGTACCGGCGCGGGCCACGCCGGTGGCGTCCAGCTCGGCGGTGTTGCGGCTGACCATCCAGCCGACCCGCTCGCGTGCCAGTTGCAGATCACCCAGACGCAGCGCGCGGGCCACCGGCTGCGCGTGCTCGTAAAGACTGCGCAGGCCAATGGCGAAATACAGGGCGAAGATCTCCACCGCCCAGCCCAACCCGCTGATCTGCACCAGCAGCCAGGTGAGCAGAGTCAGCGGCAGTACTGCCAGGCACCAGGCGGTGACACCATGGCTGCGCCAGCCACCACCGGCCGGGTTGAAACGCTGCTCCAGGCAATCGGCCAGGCGCCCGAAGGCCACCAGCGGATGCGCGCGGCGTGGCTCGCCCAGCACGGCGTCCAGCGCCACACCGGCGCAGGTGATCAGCGCCAGGCTCATCGTTCAGTCACCCTGCACTCCCCATCGATTCTCGAACAGCAGCTCGCTCAGCGGTCGAGGCGAGGCCCAGCCCTCTTGCACCAGCATGGGTTTTTCATAGAAGGCATCCACCGGCCCCAGACACAGCAGCGCCACCGGCTTGCTGCCGGCCGGCATGGCCAGCAGCTCGGCCAGCGCTGCGGGATCGAACAGCGACACCCAGCCCAGCCCCAGACCTTCGGCGCGCGCGGCCAGCCACAGATTCTGAATCGCGCAGGCCACCGAGGCCATATCCATTTCCGGCAGCGTGCGTCGCCCGAAGACATGTGCCTCGCGTCCGTCCATCAGCGCCACCGCCAGCAGCTCGGCACAATCGCGGATGCCCTCGACCTTCAGCCGCATGAATTCGTCGCTGCGCTCGCCCAGGGCCTCCGCGGTGCGTACCCGCTCGGCCTCCACCAGCGCATGAGCCGCCTCGCGCAGTTGCGCATCGCGGATGCGCACAAAGCGCCAGGGCTGCATCAGGCCAACGCTGGGCGCGTGGTGAGCGGCTTCGAGCAGGCGCGCCAGCACCTCCGCCGATACCTCTCCACCGCTGAAATGACGCATGTCGCGGCGCTCGGCGATGGCGCGGTACACCGCTGAGCGCTCCTCGGGGCTGAAGGCGTGCTCGCTCATGGACGCAGCAGCGCGGCGGCTGCCTCCGGGTTGGACGGCAGGTAGAAGTGGATATAGCTGGCGGTCAGTCGCCCCAGGCGATACACCGCCTCGGCCACCGGCTTGCCGTTCGGACAGCGCCCGCGTACCAGCGGCTCGAGCGGGCTGTCCAGGCGCGAGTGATGGTAGCTATGGCCACGCAGCTCGCCCTCCGGCAGCGTCACTTCCTGCAGGGCCAGCGCGGTCAGGCGCGGCTGCAATGCGGCGCTGCCGGCCAGCAGGCCGAGCATACGGCCGCTGGCGCCCTGCTTGTCACGCAGCTCGTGGAGCAGATAGAGCATGCCGCCACATTCGGCGAGCAGCGGCTTGCCGGCCTTATGATGGGCACGGATGGCTGCGGCCATGGCCTGGTTGCCCGCCAGCTCGGCCAGGTACAGCTCGGGGTAGCCGCCAGGCAGATAGAGGCTGTCTACCTCGGGCAGCGCGCTATCGGCCAGCGGCGAGAAATAGCGCAGCTCGGCCCCCAGCCCCTGCAGCAGGTCGAGATTGGCCTGATAGAGGAAGGCGAACGCCGCATCGCGCGCCACGCCAATGCGCACATCCTTCAACAAGGGCGCGAGTTCATTGATATGCGGCGCGGCGAAGCTCACCGCCGGCGGCAGGTCGACATCGGCACTGGCCGCCAGCGCATCGGCGGCGGCGTCCAGGCGCGCATCCAGATCCGCCAGCTCGGCGGCCTGCACCAGGCCCAGATGGCGACTGGGCAGCTCCACCGCGGCGCTGCGCGGCAAGGCGCCGAACCAGCGAATGCTCGGCGGCAGGGCATCGCGCAGGATTTCGCCGTGGCGCGTGCTGGCAACCCGATTGCCGAGCACACCGGCAAAGGGCAGATCGGGCTGGAAGGTGGCCAGGCCATGGGCCAGGGCGCCGAAGGTCTGCGCCATGGCCGCGCCGTCGATCACGCCCAGCACCGGCACGCCGAAATGACGCGCCAGGTCCGCCGCCGAGGGCTTGCCGTCGAACAGGCCCATCACCCCTTCGATGAGGATCAGATCCGCCTCGCCCGCGGCCTGCCACAGCAGGCGACGGCTCTCCGCCTCACCGACCATGGCCAGGTCGAGCTGGTACACCGGCGCGCCGCTGGCACGGGCATGGATCATCGGGTCGAGAAAATCAGGCCCGCACTTGAACACCCGCACGCGTCGTCCCTGGCGCGTATGCAAACGCGCCAGCGCAGCGGTGACGGTGGTCTTGCCCTGGCCGGAAGCCGGGGCGGCGATCAGCAACGCCGGGCAGTGACGTGTCGTCATCAGAATTCGATGCCCTTCTGCGCCTTCACGCCAGACTTGAACGCATGCTTGACCAGGCTCATCTCGGTGACCGTATCGGCCGCCTCGATCATCCCCGGCAAGGCCCCGCGGCCGGTCACCACCACGTGCTGCAGCAGCGGCCGGGCCTCGATATCGGCCAGCACCGCATCCAGTTCGAGGTAACCGTGCTTGAGAGCGATATTCAGCTCATCCAGCACCACCAGGCCGACGGACTCGTCGCTCAGCAAGCGTCGCGCCACGGCCCAGGCTTCCTGCGCCTTGGCAATGTCGCGCTGGCGATCCTGGGTCTCCCAGGTGAAGCCCTCGCCCATCACGTGATAGCTGACTTCCTCGGGAAAACGGCGGAAGAAGGTTTCCTCACCGGTGCTGGCCGCGCCCTTGATGAACTGCACCACCCCGACCCTGATGCCATGACCAAGGGCGCGCGCGACCATGCCGAAGGCGCTGCTGCTCTTGCCCTTGCCGTTGCCGCTGTGCACCAGCAGCAGGCCGTATTCATCCTGGGCCTGGGCGATCTTCTCGTCGATCAGGGCTTTCTTGCGCTGCATGCGCGCCTTGTGGCGGGCGTCGCGTTCGGCGGATTCGCTCATGCTGTGCTCCTGCAAGTCAGGTGCCCGCGTTGCCTGCTTCAGGAACAGTGCGAACGACAATGAAGAATCGCGATGATCCGCGCGACCTCATACAGGCGCCAATGGCTGGTCAGGCGAGCGGAAGGCGGGCAACACCGAGGCCCCGGTAGAACCGGAGCACTGGCCGGACAACGCCCTCCGCGATGCCGTGGAACTGCGACAGGCCGGTCTCCGGGCTCGTGAGCGAACCTGAAAGGTTCGACGCTGCGCCTTCCCGTGCGAATACACAGTGGCCTTGCAGACTGCGTGAAAACTACTGCGCTCGGCCATGCGGCGTTAAAAACAGTCTCAAAATGCTCATTTACAGCTCGTAAACTCCGCTTTCTCGCCTGTTTTTGCCTTACCTGACCTTCGCTCGCTACGTTTTCACACGGTCTGCTTATGCAGCGTTTGACTCACCTACCGTTGCGGGGGCAGCGCCGGCATTGGAACCGGCTTCCCTGTTTCACCCCGGCGCCGTCGATGGAAACGGCGCGGGGCACCTGAAGCAAGGCGCGCAGGGTAGAGGCTGGCAGCCCTGCCCGTCAACGCCGATACCGCTAATGCCGGGGCGTGAAACCCGGCGGCTTGCTGGCCAGCCACTCGACGAAGGTACGCAGGCGCTCATCCGCCAACAGCGCGTCCCGGCTGTTGTAGCTCAGCGCCAGCTCCTTTTCACTGAACAGCCGATGAATCTGGTTATGGCAGGCCCGGCATACCCAGAGCGTGGCGGTAATACGTTCGTGACGGGCAAAGCGCTTTTGCACATAAGCCTTGTCGTGCAGCGCCTTGGGAATCAGATGGTGACGGGTGAGTGCTACAGGCCGCGCGCAAAGCTCGCAGACCTCGGGCTGAGGCGGCAGACGGATAGGCTCGGCCATGGCGCCTCAGGGGTTGCGGGCAAGCTCGGGCGTGATCACCCGCTTGGCATCGAGATAGACGCGCTGCCAGTAAACATTGTCGAGGCTGTCTAGGCGCACGGTACCGCCACTGGATGGCGCATGTACGAAACGCCCTTCGCCGACATAGATACCTGCATGGCTCACGGCGCGCCCGCCATTGGTGGCGAAAAACACCAAGTCACCACTCTGCAAGGCATCGCGGCGCACGCCTGGGGTGCGCATCGCGCTCAACTCACGTGTCGAGCGAGGCAGACTGATACCGGCAGCATCGCGGTAGACGTAGCCGATCAAACCGCTGCAGTCGAAACCACCTTCCGGCGTGTTGCCACCAGAACGATAAGGGGTACCGACAAGCCCCAGAGCGCGGAACAATACGTCTTCGGCGCCGCCCTGATAGGAGGACGAAGAGACCGGTGGCTGGTAGACGGGCTGGGGAGCTGGAGCGCGACCGCTACAGGCGCTCAGCAGCAGGGCGAAAGAAATGAGGACGACGCGGGGCGTGAGGCGCATAAGCGAGGCAATCCAAAGCCTGAATGCGCCCTACTCTGCCGATTGCAGACAAACGGCGCAACCCTGGGGTTACGCCGTGACACATCAATTGTGGCGTTTGGCTGCCACCTGCTCCTCCACCGGAGCCAGCGCAAGAACACGCTTGGCCTGCAGGTAACTGCGGTTCCAGTAGCTGTCGTCAAGGCTGTCGATGCGCACGCCACCGCTGCGGCTGCTGCTGGAATGGATGAACTGGTCATCGCCCAGGTAGATACCGGCGTGGCTGACGCGACCACGACCGCGGTCGTTGAACAGGATCAGATCGCCCGGTTCCAGATCGGCACGCGCAACCTTGGGCGCGTCGAGGTTGATCAGCTCGCGAGTGGAGCGCGGCAGCTCCAGGCCGACTTCCTCACGGAACAGATAACCGACGAAACCGCTGCAATCGAAACCGGACTGCACCGAGGTGCCACCGTAGCGATAGCGCGTACCGATCAGCGAACGCCCGAGATCGAGCAGGCTGTCGGCCAGCTGCGGCATTTCATAGGGCTTGTCGTCGATCAGCGCGCTGATTTCATCATCAGCAGGCTCGGCCTGATGAGAGAGCGGACGAGCAACCGGCTCGACCTTGGCTTCGCTGATCTGCGACTGCGGCGAATGGCCGGCGCAGGCAGCGAGAAAGACTGTCAGTGCAAGAGGCACGAGGGGTGCGAAGCGTTTTAGCATGGGCACGACCGTGTCGGTTGATTTACAAGTCGGCGACTATGCCCTCTATAACGCTCATTTGCAAATTCTATCGCTGGAAATGTGACCCAGTGGTTTTGCCGCGCCATCTAACGCGCCCGGCTGTCGCACAGCCGGACGAATCAGGCACTAGCCGAGAATCTCGCTCAAGGGAATAAAACGCAGCGCGTCCCCTTCGGCCAGCGTGCTGCCCTCCACTACCTCAGCCAGACCTTCGGCCCACGCGGCACTGCGCAGAACGCCAGAACTCTGGTTGGCGTAAGGCACCACACGACCATTCTCCAGGCGTGCGCGTAGGTACTCTCGACGTTTGCCCGGCTTGTTCCAGGTGAACCCCGCCGGCACAACGAAACCCAGAGGTTCGACCCGCTGCACACCAAGGCGACGCAGTATATAAGGACGCGCCAACAGACCGAAGGTGACCAGTGTGGAGGCCGGATTGCCCGGCAGGCCTATCACCGGAACCCCTTGGTAATGGCCGAAAGTCAGCGGCTTGCCCGGCTTTATAGCCAGTTTCCACAGCGCCAACTCGCCCGCCTCACGCAGCGCCAGGCCGAGATAGTCGGCCTCGCCTACCGACACACCGCCCGTGGAAAGAATCAGATCGACCGCGCCCAACGAGCCCAGCGCCTCACGGGTGCGCTGCAGGTCATCGGGCAATATCCCCGCATCCACCACCGCGCAGCCCAGACGCTGCAGCCAGGCGATCAGCAGGCGCCGATTGCTGTTGTAGATCTGCCCTGGACCGAGCGTCCGCCCCGGCTCCACCAGCTCGTCGCCCGTGGACAGCACGGCCACGCGCAAGCGCCGACGCACAGCGAGCTGCGCCGCTCCCAGAGACGCCGCCAACCCAAGCTCGATAGGGCCCAAACACGTACCGGCAGGCAGCACGCACTCTCCCGCGCGAGTTTCCTGACCTTGGTTACGGACGTTCTGCCCGGCTTTCAGCGCCTCGCGAAAATGCACGCACCCGGCTTCATCGACCTCGACGTTCTCCTGCATCTCCACGGTGTCGGCGCCTTCTGGCAATGGCGCACCGGTGAATATACGCGCGCAGGTGCCCGGCTGCAGGGGCTCAGGCGCAGTACCGGCCTGAATACGCTGACTGACCGGCAGCGGCTGGCCCTCCCAGTCAGCCAGCCGCAGGGCATAGCCATCCATGGCGCTGTTGGCCCAGGGCGGCAGATCCAGCCCAGCGATCAGCGGCTCAGCCAGTACCCGGCCATCGGCCTCAGCCAGCGCAACCTGTTCGGCCTGCTCGATGGGCGCAGCGTCGGCCAGTGCCAGCAGGCGCTGCAACGCCGCTTCCATGGGCAACAGGCCGGGATGATCGCAGCAGGTCATCCGCGCGTCTCGCAGGCGGCGGCTTGCTTCAGGTGCGGCACGAAATTGCAGGGACGATGCCGCGCATCCAGCTGCTCGGCGAGAATCCCGTCCCAGGCGGTGCGGCAGGCGTTGGTCGAACCCGGCAGGCAGCACACCAGCGTGCCGTTGGCCAGGCCGGCCAGCGCGCGCGACTGGACGGTGGAAGTACCGATATCGGCCACGGAGATCTGCCGGAAAAGCTCGCCAAAACCGTCGACCTGCTTGTCCAGCAGGCAGGCGACTGCCTCCGGCGTGCTGTCGCGCCCGGTGAAACCGGTACCGCCGGTAATCACCACGACCTGCACCTGATCCTCGGCAATCCAGGTCGCGACCTGAGCGCGAATCTTGTACAGATCGTCCTTGAGCAGCACCCGGGCAGCCAACTGGTGGCCTGCGCTGGTCAGGCGATCGACCAGCAGTTGTCCCGAGGTATCGGTCTCCAGCGTACGCGTGTCGCTGACGGTCAGCACGGCAATATTCAGCGGCACGAAAACCGCCTCGGCCTTATGGTTCATGACAGACATCCAATTGCGAGAGAATGAGCCTGTTATATCACACAGACTGCCTTCGGAGACTGCCCGCATGCCCGCACCCAACTCCCCACTCACCTGCTCTGTATTGCTGCTTTCCGGCGGCCGCGGCCAGCGAATGGGCGGGCGCGACAAGGGGCTGGTGCAATGGCGCGGCCGGCCGCTGATCGCCTGGCTGCACGACCTGGTCAGGCCGTTGAGCGATGATCTGATCATCTCCTGCAACCGCAATAGCGAAAGCTACGCACCCTACGCCGACCAACTGGTCGCCGATCCGGACCACGACTTTCAAGGGCCGTTGGCCGGTATTCGTGCCGGCATGGCCGCGGCACGCCACGAGCAGATGCTTGTGCTGCCATGCGATGCCCCGCTGGTGGACCGTGCACTGATCGAATCACTGCTCGCCCACGCCGGCAGCCAGCCGGTGGTGATTCGCCAGGGCAACTACTGGCAACCCCTGTTCTGCCTGCTGCCGACTCGATTGAAGGAGGATCTGGAGCACGCCTGGCAGTCCGGCGAGCGCAGCCCGCAACGCTGGTTCGGCAAACTTTCCCCCATCGCCGTCGTTTGCCCGCCGGACGATGCGCGGCTGGCCAACCTGAACACCCCCGAAACGCTGGCAAAAAGCGCACCTGCAAGCTGAAGCCAAACGCCCGCTGCGGAACTCGCAAAACAGTTTTACGTCTGAGCGAAGGTATGGCACCCATTTGAATGCAAGGAGAAAGACCATGACCAAACGGATCATCCCCGCCCTGCTGATGACCCTCGGCTTCGTTGTAATGGCCGGCTGCTCTACGCCGTCGGTGATCACGCTGAACGACGGGCGTGAGATCCAGACCGTGGACAAGCCAAAATTCGATGAGGAATCCGGCTTCTACGAATTCGAGCAACTTGATGGCAAGCGCGCCACGATCAACAAGGATCAGGTGCAGACCGTCAAGGATCTCTGAGACCAGACCAGAGGCGCGACCGACTAGCACCGGGTTCGCCCCGGCTGCAGAAACGGCGGATCAGCCTGCAGATTTTTTCAGGCTAACCCCTTGTGCGGTAAAAGTTTTTCGGTAGAATACGCCTCATTCGGAGTGTAGCGCAGCTTGGTAGCGCGTCTCGTTCGGGACGAGAAGGTCGCAGGTTCGAATCCTGTCTCTCCGACCAAATCAAAAACCCGCCTTAACCGGCGGGTTTTTTATTGCCTGCAGCTTTCTCGGCGTCAGCCTTTCAGCTCAAAAAGCCCGCCACCTGATCGGCATCGAATGGCCAGTTCAGCTCACTACCGGTATCACAACGGCGCAGCACTGGAATGCGCAAACCGTACTGTTCGACCATTCCTTCGTGCTCGGCAATGTCGATCAACTCGACCAGCAGACCATTCTCGACGAACGGCATCAGCAACGCCTCGGCCACCTCACAGAGATGACACCCCAGGGTTCCGAAAAGTTGGCATTCAGGCGTCATGTGCGCACCTCACTATCCGCAAGGTGCGCAGTTTAACACCGGGCTGGATCAGCTCACGTCTCCGCCCTTGCCTGCCTGACCGGCGAGCAGCGACTGCAAGCCGTCGAGCAGGCTGCGATTGAGGCTGTCGGCCTTTTCCAGACGAGGCAGGTCGAAGCGCTCATCGAGCGAGAAACCGCCCTTGAGCAGATCCTTGAGCAGGCCGCCAGCATCCTTGCTCAGATCACCGGCAGTACGCAGCGCATCGAGCAACCCCTGCGCATACTCCTGCAGCCCGCCATTGACCGCGCTGGCACCCTGTCCGGCCACCGCACCATAGGCGTCGGTAGCCTGGCGCACGCTGGTCTGGGTCAGACGCAGAGACATCGATGCCAACTGCTCGCTGTCCATTTCCAATGCCATGGCGCGGTCGAAAGCGCCAGCCAGGTCACCGGCATAGAACTTGTCGGAAAGATCCTGAACCTGGCTGAAGAGTTTCTCCAGCGCCTTGACCTCGTCGTCGTCCAGCTCACCTTCGACATCGACTTGCCAGCCGCCGATGCGCATGCTGCCGGACTGGCTGCTACCCGCTACGGTGGTGGACTTGCCGTCGCTGGAGGCTGCGAAGCTGCTCTGTGACCAGCTGGCAGAAGCCTGCGCTACGGAAATACGCAGGCGATCGCCATCACGTGTGGTCACGGACAGGTCGAACGTCTCTGCCAATGCACTGAAGCGCTCGCTGTAGCCAGCTACCGCAACTTTGCCAGACTCGCTCGGGGCACTACCGAAGCGCTTGTCGAGATCGCCAAGACCATCCTGAATGCGCTTGTAGGTGTCGTCGATATCGCTGGCCACCTGCCCCTTGAGCACGCCCATACCATCAAGAATCTTGCGTGCCTCGGCGAAGCCCTTCTCCACGCCGTCGCGCGCCTGGGTCAGCAGCTTGTCCAGCTTGGCCGGATCGGCCCCGGCGGCCGCCTCACTCTGCAGACGCTGCTCGATGAAACCGAGAATACGCCCGGCTACCTTCTCTGGCGTGTAGTCATCACGCGGCCCGGAAAGCGACCCCGGCTGCACGCCCAGTTTCTCGGCAAGCCGATTGGCCAGGGTAGCCTGCGGATCGGCGGAACTGTTGCGCGCTGCCACAGACGGGCTGGTTTGCGCGGCGCGGGACGCGGCAGAATTGAGTGAGCTCAGAGGATTCATGGCTGGGTACCCGAATAGGTTATCTGCCGAACTTAACGGCCTGTGGAAAGCTACCTTTAACTTTTATCGACCAACGGTTACCGATTTTTCTCAGGTCGATTTCCCGTGGGCGCATTTTTTCTGATCGATGGCGCCCTCCGAAAATACCCATAGCCGCGGTCTAGAGCCTGCGCCCGTCCAGCCTCCGCTTCGCTTGAAGCCCCGCCAGACTAAAGTCTTACAGTCGACTCGCTATCCAGATGCTTTATTTCATCGCGCCGTAACTGATCGGTCACATGGTGGCCGAGCTGCTAATAACAACGAGGAGACAACAATAATGAGCAAGACTCCCCTCGCCCGCGCCGTGGCCCTCGCCACGCTGGGCGCCTGCCTGACGCTGCCAACCCTGGCACAGGCTGACTTTATCGGCGACAGCAAAGCAACATTGGAACTGCGCAACTTCTATATGAATCGCGATCTGCGCGACACTACGGCGGCTCAGCAGTCCAAGCGCGAAGAATGGGCTCAAGGCTTCATCTTCAAGGCCGAATCAGGGTTCACCGAAGGCACCGTCGGCTTCGGCCTGGATGCCTACGCAGGCCTGGGCCTGAAACTCGACTCTTCGGACGAGCGCGCCGGCACCAACCTGCTGCCCAATGGTTTTGGCAACGAAGGCCCGGACGAATACTCCGAAGCCACCGGCGCGGTCAAAGTGCGCATGTCCAAGACCGTGGGCAAAGTCGGCGGCCTGATGCCCAAGCTCCCCATTGTCTCCTCGGGCGACTCGCGCCTGCTGCCGCAGGTCTTCAACGGCGGGATGATCACCTCACAGGAAATCGATGGCCTGACGCTCAACGGCGGACAACTGCGCGAAGTGAATTTCCGCAATTCCACCAACAGCCAGGACATCACCGCCACCAACGTCGGCGGCGAGAGCGATCGCTACAATTTCGCTGGCGGCGACTACAAGTTCAACGGTGGCAACACCACCGTTGGCCTGTGGTACGGCGAGCTGGAAGACATCTACGACCAGAAGCTGTACAACCTAATCCATGTGCAACCGATCGGAGACTGGAAACTGGGCGCCAACCTGGCCTACTTCGACTCTCAGGACAACGGCCGCAAACTCGGCGGCAATCTCGACAACGACCTGACCTCGGTCAACCTCTGGGCCGGCATCGGTGCGCACACCTTCCGCGTGGGCTATCAGAAGGTCGGCGGCGACAATGCCTTCCCCTTCCTGGCCGAAACCGACCCCTACATCGTCAACTACCTGCAGATTCTCGACTTCACCCGTAAGGACGAGAAATCCTGGCAGGCGCGCTATGACATCAATTTCGCCAGCTACGGCATTCCCGGGCTGACGGCTTTCGTGCGCTACGTTACCGGCGACAGCTTCGACGGCGTCGGCGGCGCCAGCGGCAAGGAATGGGAACGCGACGTGGATATCAGCTACATCATTCAGGAAGGCCCATTGAAGAACCTCGGCGTGCGCTGGCGTAACGCGATGGTACGCTCCAACGCGAGTATCGGTGACCTTGACGAGAACCGCCTGATCGTCAGCTACACCATCCCGCTGATGTAAACGTTCCAGCAACACCTAGACGCCGCAACACCAGTACCGGGTTGCGGCGCCTTTGGTCTTGCCGAGAACAGTCGGAGCCTTATCTCGACCAGGCTCCAGCGACTCTGGAGGATAACGCGATGGACGACTACCAACCCCTGGCCTGCGACCTCTACGACTACCTCGAGATCGCCTGCATGCACGGTTATCAGCTGGATGTCGAACTGGTCGACGGCACTCGCCTGCTGGGCCAGGCGCTGACCACGGAAACCGCCGCGAGCAAGGAGGAATTTCTCTTGCTACGGACGACCGATGGCGAGCAGCGTCTGCGCATGGATCGGCTGCTGGCGATCACCCCGCAGGATCCGGGCGCCAGCTTCGGCCGGGTGCTGTTGAGCGGCAAGCGCTGCTGAGCGCAACGCCCAGGTAACGCTGCATTACCACATCAGATCGTCGGGAATCTGATAGGCCGCGTAAGGATCGTCGGCATCCGGCTCTTCGACATGGGTATTGAGCAGAACGATGCGCGAGGCATCGCGCTCCTGGATCTTCAGCGCGGCTTCACGCGGAATAATTTCATAACCACCACCATGGCGAACGATGGCCAGCCAGCCGTTGGACAGCTTGTTGCGCACCATGGTGTTGACCGGCAGGCGCTTGACCTTCTTGTCATCGACGAAGTTGTAGTAGTCCTCGCCATCGAGCTTGGGCAGGCGCGAACGCTCGATCAACTGCTTGATCTGCGCCGTACGGGCTTTCTGCTCGGCCTTTTCCTGCTGCTGGCGGTTCAGCTCCTGATCGCGCGCAGCCTTCTCGGCCTGAGCCTGCAGTGCTGCCTGGCGCGTGCTGTCGTCCAGTTCGGCCTGGCCCTTGTGCGCCAGGCGCTTCTGCTTCTGCTGCTGCTTGCCAACCTGCTTGGCCTGTTTTTCATTGACCAGGCCGGCTTTGAGCAGCTGGTCGCGCAGGGAAAGACCCATGACTAAAGATCCCGAACATGATTTTGTTGCGGCAGCAACGCAGATTCGCGCTGCCAGTCCAAGGCGCCCAGCATAAGGGCTAAGACGCAGCGGCTCCAGCCCGAAAACCCAACGGTAGCCCGGATGCAATCCGGGAGGCACGAGCTAGGCATTTCCCGGATTGCATCCGGGCTACGTCATCAACAGCCTGGCGCCTGCTTTTCCAGCTTCTTGGCCTCGCCCCACAGCGCGTCCAGTTCTTCCAGCGAGCAGTCGCCAGGGCTGCGCCCGGCTTCGCGCACGCTTTTCTCGATAAAGCGAAAGCGTCGCTCGAACTTGCCATTGGCGGCGCGCAGCGCGCCTTCAGGATCAACCTTCAGGTGCCGCGCCAGGTTGGTCACCACGAACAACAGATCGCCAATCTCCTCGGCCACCGCCTCGGCATCGTTCTCGCTCATGGCTTCGAGCACTTCGTCCAGCTCTTCGCGGACCTTGTCCACCACCGGCAGCGCTTCGGGCCAGTCGAAACCGACCTGGGCGGCGCGCTTCTGCAACTTGGCGGCGCGCGAAAGCGCCGGCAGCGCAGTGGGTACGTCATCGAGCAGCGACAGCTGTTCGGGGGCGGCGGCCTTTTCGGCGCGCTCCTGCGCCTTGAGCTCTTCCCAGTGCTGCTTGACCGCGGCCTCCTCCAGTTTGGCCGCATCCGGCGCACCATACAGGTCACCGTCTGGGAATACGTGGGGGTGACGGCGGATCAGCTTGCGGGTGATGCCATCGACCACCCGGGCGAAGTCGAAGCGCCCCTCCTCCTGCGCCAGCTGGCTGTAGTAGACCACCTGAAACAGCAGGTCGCCCAGCTCCCCCGGCAGGTGATCGAAATCACCGCGCTCGATGGCGTCGGCGACTTCGTAGGCCTCCTCCAGCGTGTAGGGCACGATGCTCGCGTAGCTTTGCTTGAGGTCCCAGGGACAGCCGTGTTGCGGGTCGCGCAGGCGTGCCATCAGGTGCAGCAGGTCGTCGAGTTGGTACATGAATACGTCCTGTTATGCCACGCGGTGACGACGCGCCTCGATGATATTGGGCAACTGGCCGATACGCGCCAGCAGACGACCGAGCGCATCGAGCCCCGGGATTTCCACGGTAATCGACATGGAGGCGGTGTTGTCCTCCTTGTTCGAGCGGGTGTTGACCGCCAGCACGTTGAGTTTCTCGTTAAGCAGCACCTGGGTGACGTCACGCAACAGACCGGAGCGGTCGTAGGCCTTGATGACGATTTCCACCGGGTAGGTCTGCACCGGCACCGGCCCCCAGCTCACCTGGATCATCCGCTCCGGCTCGCGCGCGGTCTGCTGCAAGGCTGTGGGACAGTCCTGACGGTGGATGGTGACGCCACGCCCGAGGGTGATGTAACCGACGATGGGGTCGCCAGGCAGCGGCTGACAGCAGCCGGCCATCTGCGTCAGCAGGTTGCCGACACCCTGAATCTGGATATCGCCGCGCTTGCCCGGTTTAAAGCCCTGCGCCTTGCGCGGAATCAGTTCGAGCTGCTCACTGCTGCGCTCCGGCTCGACCAGTTGCTGCGCCAGGTTGACCGCATGAGCCAGGCGAACATCACCGGCGCCCAGGGCCGCGAACAGGTCCTCCGCAGTCTTGAGATTGGCTTTCTCGGCCAGCTTGTCGAAGTCCGCGCCCACCAGTGCCATCCGCGCCAGCTCGCGCTCGAGCAACTGCTTGCCGGCGGCGACATTCTGGTCGCGGTCCTGCAGTTTGAACCAGTGGACGATCTTGGCTCGCGCACGGCTGGTGGTGACGTAGCCCAGGTTGGGGTTGAGCCAGTCGCGACTCGGTGAGCCCTGCTTGCTGGTGATGATCTCCACCTGCTCCCCAGTCTGCAGGCTGTAGGTCAGCGGAACGATTCGCCCGTTGATCTTGGCGCCGCGGCAGTTGTGGCCGATCTCGGTGTGCACGCGGTAGGCGAAGTCCAGCGGCGTCGCGCCCTTGGGCAGGTCGATGGCGTGGCCGTCGGGGGTGAAGACGTAGACCCGGTCCGGCTCGATATCCACGCGCAGCTGTTCGGCCAGACCGCCGATATCGCCCAGCTCCTCATGCCACTCGATGACCTGACGCAGCCAGGAAATCTTCTCTTCGTAGTGATTGGAGCCGGATTTGACGTCGGTGCCCTTGTAGCGCCAGTGCGCGCAGACGCCCAACTCGGCCTCTTCGTGCATGGCGTGGGTGCGGATCTGCACCTCCAGCACCTTGCCTTCCGGGCCGAGCACGGCGGTGTGCAGCGAGCGGTAGCCGTTTTCCTTGGGATTGGCGATGTAGTCGTCGAATTCCTTGGGGATGTGCCGCCACAGGGTGTGCACGATGCCGAGCGTGGTGTAGCAGTCGCGCACCTCCGGCACCAGCACGCGCACCGCACGCACATCGTAGATCTGGCTGAACTGCAGGCCCTTGCGCTGCATCTTGCGCCAGATCGAGTAGATATGTTTCGCCCGGCCGCTGATGTCGGCCTTGATGCCGGTGGCGTCGAGCTCCTGGCGCAGATGATCCATCGCATCATTGATGTACTGCTCGCGATCCAGACGACGCTCGTGTAGCAGCTTGGCGATCTGCTTGTACTGCTCCGGCTCCAGGTAGCGGAACGACAGGTCTTCCAGCTCCCATTTGATATGGCCGATGCCCAGGCGGTGAGCCAGTGGCGCATAGATGTCGAACACCTCGCGCGCGACGCGCTGACGCTTCTCTTCGTCCGCTTCCTTGACCGCGCGAATGGCGCAGGTACGCTCGGCCAGCTTGATCAGCGCCACGCGTACATCGTCGACCATGGCCACCAGCATCTTGCGCAGGTTCTCCACCTGCGTCTGCGAGCCGACCACTACCGACTCGCGCGGGTTGATACTGGCGCTGATCGCCGCCATGCGCAGCACGCCTTCGATCAGCTTGGCCACCACCGGGCCAAAACGCTGATGAACCGCCGCCAGAGTGATCTTGCCCTCACGCACCCCGCGATAAATGATCGCCGCAACCAGCGAATCCTGATCGAGTTTAAGATCGGCGAGGATTTCCGCGATATCGAGGCCGGCGCGAAATGTCGATGCGCCCTCGCTCCAATGATGCTCGGTAGTGTTGGCCTGCTGCTCCAGATCGCGGGCGAACTCACAGGCTTCTTGCAGCGCCTTGCGATCCAGCGCCGGATCGACGCGGGTGACATGATCCAGCCAGGCCTCAAGATTGATGCTGCCGTCGTCGTTGACTGGCTGATGCGCTCTCACTTGAACCATCGTCTTACCTTCCCTACGGTGCGCATAGGCCACACCGAGCAGTCGCCGGCCTTCTCTGAGCCGGTCGGATTAACTGAAAGGATGCGCGTCCTGCACATCCCTGCGGTACCGAACGTACCGCTTTGGCCCGAGACCTAGATCTCGGGTTTCTCGAACAGAGCCATCGCCTCGACATGCGCGGTTTGCGCGAACATATCGAGAATCCCGGCGCGGCGCAGGCGGTAACCCTGCTGCACCAACTCGGCGGCGTCGCGCGCCAGCGTGGTCGGGTTGCAGGATACATAGACCAGACGCCGCGCGCCCAGCTCGCTCATCCCACGTACCACCTCAAACGCCCCGTCGCGCGGCGGGTCGAGCAACACCGCGGCGAAACCACCGCGCGCCCAGGCTTCATTGGCCAGCGGGTTGGACAGGTCGGCACGATAAAAGTGCGCATTGTCCAAGCCGTTGTTCTGCGCGTTGCCTGCAGCCCGCTGCACCATCGCCTCGACGCCCTCCACGGCCACCACTTCGGCCGCCTGGCGCGCCAGCGGCAGAGCGAAGTTGCCCAGGCCGCAGAACAGATCCAGGACCCGCTCGCCAGGTAGTACTGCCAACCAGTCTAGCGCCTGAGCGACCATGGCCTCATTGACCAGACCATTGACCTGTACGAAATCTCCCGGACGGTAGGCCAACTGCAATTGCCAGCGCTGCAGCTCGAACCCCAGCACCGCGGAGGGATCGTCCGGCTGTGGCTGTCCCTCGCCCTGCAACCACAGCTGCGCGCGATGCTCGTCGCAGAAGGCGCGCAGGCGGCTCAGATCAGCTTCCAGCAGCGCGGCGGTATGGCGCAGCAGCACGGCTTCGGCGCTGCCGCTGAACAGCTCGACGTGCCCAACCGCCTGCGGTTTTTCCAGACTGTGCAACAACGCCGGCAAGGCGCTGAAAATAGGTTGCAAGGGCTGTACCAGTACCAGGCATTGGTCGATGGCGACGATGTCCTGGCTGGCTTCGGCGCGGAAACCGACCTGCAACTGACGTCCCTTGGCATCCCAGCGCACGGCAACGCGCGCGCGGCGGCGGTAGCCGAGTTCGGGGCCCGTCAACGGAGCTGCCCACTCGTCCGGCTGAACACCGCCCAGGCGTGACAGCTGCTCGGCCAGCGTGCGCTGTTTCAGGGCAAGCTGATCGGCATGCGGCATATGCTGCAAGTTGCAACCGCCGCAGCGATCGGCATGCCTGCAAGGCGCCTCACGGCGCTCGCCGCTGGCAGCGATGATGCGTTCGGCGCGCGCTTCGATGGTCTGGCTGCGGGCGCTGAGCACCCGCGCCTCGACCTGCTCGCCGGCCAGGGCGCCGCTGACGAACCAGGTACGCCCGCCTTCGAAGGCGATGCCGCGACCGTCGCCAGCCAGGCGCTCGATGGCGAGCTTCTGCTTCTTGCCGACCGGAACCTGCGCCGCGCGACTGCCGCCGCTGGGCTGAAAGCGCAGGTTGGAGCTGCGTCTGGCCATCAGTGCGCCGGTTCTTGGTAAACGCCGGTGGACAGGTAGCGGTCGCCGCGATCACAGATGATCGCCACCAGCACCGCGTTCTCCACCTGCTGCGAAAGGCGCAGCATGCCGGCCACCGAGCCACCAGAGGAAACGCCGCAGAAGATGCCCTCTTCCCGCGCCAGACGGCGCATGACGTGCTCGGCCTCGGCCTGGCCCATGTCCATCACCTGATCGACCCGTTCGGCCTGATAGATCTTCGGCAGGTATTCCTCGGGCCAGCGACGGATGCCCGGAATGGCCGAGCCTTCCTGCGGCTGCAACCCGACGATCTGGATCGCCGGGTTCTGCTCCTTGAGGTAGCGCGAGGTGCCCATGATAGTGCCGGTGGTACCCATGGAGCTGATGAAGTGAGTGATGGTCCCGCCGGTCTGGCGCCAGATTTCCGGGCCGGTGCCGCTGTAGTGCGCCTCGGGGTTGTCGCCATTGGCGAACTGATCGAGCACCTTGCCGCGCCCTTCGGCCTGCAGCTTCTCGGCCAGATCACGCGCGCCCTCCATGCCCTCTTCCTTGCTGACCAGGATCAGCTCGGCGCCGTAGGCGGTCATCGCCCACTTGCGCTCGGCGGTGGAGTTGTCCGGCATGATCAGGATCATCTTGTAGCCTTTGATCGCCGCCGCCATGGCCAGGGCGATACCGGTATTGCCGCTGGTGGCTTCGATCAGGGTATCGCCGGGGCGGATGTCGCCGCGCAGTTCGGCGCGGTTGATCATCGACAGCGCCGGCCGGTCCTTGACCGAGCCGGCCGGGTTGTTGCCTTCCAGCTTGACCAGCAGCGTGTTGCTGGTGTCGCCGCCCAGGCGCTGCAAGCGTACCAGGGGCGTATTGCCGATGCAGTCGGCGATGGTGGGAAATTGCAGGGTCATGGGTCGCTCGAATCCAGACTGACGCGAAGGGGCGTCATGATACGCCGAACCCGTGACTTCATCACGCCATGATCGCTGTCATGTCGTGCCGCAAGCCGGCAGCCACCAGGGCTGCCGCTAGTTTTCACAGCGCGGCGGAGAAATCCTTCAAGGTCTTCATCAGTCCCTGATAACCGCCTGTCGCGATATACCAGGTGGCCGGATCGAGGTAGAACACCTTGCCTGCTGTCCAGGCCTTGCCTGCGGCGATTCCCGGGTGTTTGCCCAGGGTTTCTTCCGCCTTGCCGTCACCCCCGGTTGCCGCACCACGATCCAGAATCACCAACCAGTCCGGCTCAGCCTGCAAGGCCGCATCCAGGCGCACCTGCTGCTGTTCGCGCAGTTGCCTGGCCTCCGGCGAATCCGGCGCCGGGCGCTCCTGCGGCACGCTGGCCGGGTCCAGCGCCTCAGCAACGGAGCGGGTACCTAACACCTCGTACAGCATACCGAAACGCTCACCCGGGGCATGCAGCATCAGGGCATCGTTGATGGTGAACAGTGTCAGCGAGGTCAGCCCCTTGCTCTTCTCGTGCGTCGCTGCCAGCGCCTGTTCAAGCTCGCTACTGAGTTTCGCGGCCTGCTCCTGCTTGTCGAAGATAGCTCCCAGCAGTTGCAGGTTGCCCTCCACGCCCGCAAGGAAGCTTTCCGGAGCGATACTGAGGTCGATGGTCGGCGCCAGCTGCGCGAGCTTTTCGTAAGCGGCGCTGGAACGCCCGGCGATAATGATCAGATCCGGCTCGAGGGATTGCAAAGCGGCATAGTCAGGCTCGAACAGGGTACCGATGTCGACCACCTCGCGTCCGGCATAAGCCTTCTGCAGATAGGCCGGACCGACCATCTGCGGCACTCCGGCCGCCCATACGCCGAGCGCATCGAGCGTGTCCAGTGTGCTCAGGTCGAACACGGCAATCCGCTTGGGGGCTTCATTCAAGGTCAGGCTGCCCTGGGCATGACTAACCGTAACGGGATAGGCCGCCTGGGCCGACGCGAGGACCAGCGAACTGAAGATCATAAGCACGTTGGCCAGAACCCAGCGAAGCGAGATCATGTTCTCTCCTTGTATTTGTTATCAATTGAAGGTCAGAAGGGCTACCCATGAACGTTGTGAAACGCCCAGGGGTTGGCGACGGCAACACGGCGGATGACGCCAGGACCGGTATTCGCCGCCGTGCCTCTTTTAGAAAGTGGTGGTAAAGCCCAGGGTATAGCGACGCCCGTCGAGTACCACGCCGTAGTCGCTGTTGGTCACCTGTTTGTTGTCGAGGTTGTAAATGCCGGCCTTGAGCTGGGTGCTGCCGGTAACCTGCCAAGTCGCACCGAGGTCGACGAAGCCGTAGCCCGGGGTGCCCTCGGCGATCGAGGTACGACTCAGGTAGTCGGAGGTACGGCCACGGTAGTTATACTGGGTCCACAGGCCGATACGGTCGCTGAGCTGGTAATCCAGGAGCGCATTGAACATGTGCCTGGGAATCTTGTTCAGCGGCTCACCTTTCAAACTGCCGCTTTTCTGCTCGGAATCGGTGAAGGTATAGCTGGTGCCCAGGCGCAGATTGCGTAGCAGGTCATAGTCCAGGGTCAGCTCGACACCCTGCATCTCGGCTTCGTCTACGTTGATCTGCTCGCTGACGAACCAGTAGTTGGTGCCTTGATAATTCGTGGAGCAGCCATTGGCACCCACGCCCCAACTCGCCGGGTTGGAAGAAACGCCTCCGCCGTCCGCACTGGAACACAGGCGATTCTCGGTAATCTTGTCCTCGAACTTGGTGAGGAACAGCATGGCGCTGGTGTTCAAGCCCAGTTCGGGGCTGTCGTAGACGAAGCCGAATTCGTAGCTGGTGCTCTTTTCCGGATCGAGATTCGGATTACCGATGATCACTGCGCCTGGATAGGCCAGCCGACCTCCACCGGTAACGGCTCCGTAGTTGGGAGCCGACTCGCGCAGGGTCGGTGTGCGGTAGCCAGTGGATACTCCGCCCTTGAGCGCGAGCTCCGGGGTCAGATGATAAACGCCGTACAGGCGTGGCGAGATATGCGTGCCGTAGTTCTCGTCGCGATTCATGCGCAGACCAGCGGTGATCGCCAGGTCATCGGTGACCTGCCACTCGTCTTCCATGAACAGCGAATACTGCCAGCGATCAGCCGTCATCGGGCCACGGTCGTTGAGCGCATTGGTCGCCCGGTCCTTGAGCTCTTCGCTGATGTACTGCACGCCAAGCGTCAGAGTGTGGCGATCGAAGAAATAAGTGCCCTGGGAATTGGCCGTCAGGGTGTCGAAGAATATGCCGCGCAGCCCGGTGGTCTCACTGCCGCGACTGGGATTCTCGGTTTCCTCGTACTTGATGTAGCTGCTCATCTGAAGCTGGCCATAGCGACCGTCGTGCGCCAGGGTGAACACTTCGCGATCACCACGGGTAAATGCGTCAGCCGTACTGGAAACACCGGCATTGGCTTCACGCTCCTGGCGCGAAAAGTCATAAGCCAGGGAGATATCGTTCTCTTCATCCGGCGTCAGGGTAAGCTTCAGACCGCCCTGCTTGCGGGTGAACTTCGGATCGCTGGAGGCATCTTTGCCGCCACCCTGAAAGTGACTTTCTTCGATACGCTGGAAGCCGCCATTGACCTGCAGCGACAGTAACTGGTCGATCAGCGGCCCGGCTGCATAGACATTGGTCTGCCAGCCATCTTCGTTGATCTGGTTATTCTTGCCAGGCGTGGTGTACTCGCCGGAAACGGAGCCAGTCCACTGGTCAGGCGCGCGACGGGTAATGATATTGATGATGCCGCCCATGGCGTTGCTGCCGTACAGCGACGACATCGGCCCGCGGATCACTTCGATGCGTTCGATCATCTCCAGCGGCGGCAGGAAGGCGATCTGGGTGCCGCCCGCCATGCCGTTGGGGCTGAAGGCATCATTACCCTGCATGGGACGGCCATCGATCAGGTACAGCGTGTAGTCGCTAGCCATGCCCCGGATGGAGATGTCCTGATAGGTGCTGCCACCCGAGGCATAGACACCCGGCACGTTTTTCAGCGCGTCAACGACGTTCTTGTAGGCTTTTTTCTCCAGTTCTTCACGAGAAATCACCGAGATGCTTGCCGGCGCGTCGGCTATGTTCTGCTCGTAACCAGCAGCACTCACCACCTTGACGCTTTGCAGCTCAATGGCGTCCTGGGCATGCGCAGCCGTACAGGTCATGGCAACGCCGCTGATGGCGCATGCCAGCCGGCTGCGAGAAAAACGCAACATATAAGTATCTCCTTGGCGATCCATATCCCGATCAAAGCCATGCATGGATCAAACACAACCATGCAGAGCCTGAAACGATGACTATTGCTGCCTTCGGTCAGGCAGCAGGAAAAGCCAAACGATACTTAATATCATTTGCGAGTAAATTGAATTTACATTCTATACAATTAGGTCGCGTCAAGGGCCGCGGGCAGCAAAACGTGCATATGCAGGCCGCGCCGCTGCGGACTCGTCGCCCACATCTGCCCGCCCTGCAAGGCGATGGCGCCACGCGCGATGCTCAGTCCGAGGCCGAAGCCTCCGTCACCAGGGCGCGCATCATCAAGGCGCGCAAAGGGCTTGAAGATGAACTCCAGCTCTGACTCATCCACACCGCATCCTTCATCGCTCAGTTGCAGATGCCAGCGACCATTTTCCAGCCACCCCTGCAAGCGCACGACACCGCCCTGCGGCGAATGACGAATAGCGTTGCGCAGGATGTTCTCCAATGCCTGCGCCAGCCCGTTGAGATTACCCATCACGCGGCAGTTGGCAGGCAGGTCGCAGGGCATGCGCTCGGCGGGCCATCCCGTTTCGAACCCCGCGTTCTCCCGTAAAACATCCCAGAGCCTTACAACATCCACCTCTTCTAGCGGCAAACTAGGCCTTTCGGTATCCAGCCAGACCAGTTCGAGGGCATCCCCCACCAGCTTCTCCATGGTCTGTACTTCACGCTCCAGGCGCTGGCGCAACGCCGCAAGGTCCTGTTCGCTCTCGCCCGCAACACGCAGGCGAGCCAATGGTGTACGCAGCTCGTGTGAGAGCGCTCGCAGCAACTGCCGCTGGTAGGCCACCGTACCTTCAAGGCGCTCAGCCATATGATCGAAGGTACGCGCCAGCTCGCCGAGCTCGTCGCGACGCTTGACCATCTCCGGTCCCAGTCGAGCCGAAAGATCGCCCGCACTGAGAGCCGCTGCCTGCCGCCGCATGATGGACAGCGGCGCGATCAATACGCGATACAGCACCACACCAAACAAGACCGCCAGCAGTGCTGGCAGTAGGCGTTCCAACAGCAGGTTCCACAAATCGCTGTAGCGCCTTGGACTCAGGTGCCAGGGAAGGTCCATCACCAGGCGGCCCTGGCCGTCGCTGAACGGGATGTAAAAAGAGGGCGTTCCGTCAGGACGGCCCACTGGAAAATCCAGGCGACGCACGAAATCCAGACGCTGCGATTCCTCATCATCCAGCGGCCGTGAAGACAGCGATCTCTTGCCGTTATCGACCACCACGGCCCAGACCGACTCGCGCGCGCGCAGCCGCATCAGGAAAGCATCGACACCCTCGGCGCCATCGCGGCGCCAGGCATGCTCTGCCTCCTCGGCGTAATCCAGCAGCACCTGCCGACTCGAGTCCGACAGATAGGACGAAGCCTCGGTCACGAATCGCCCGAGATCGGCGTACAGACTCGTCAGAAACAGGCAGAACAGCGCCAGCGCTCCGGTCAGGCGCCACAGCAGCGAATGCCTGCCGGGCAGGGTCACGCGCTCACCTGCACCAGTATGTACCCCCTGCCCCAGACCGTTTCCACCCGGGCCGCAGCGTAACCAATGGCCTGCAGCTTGCGACGGATATGACTGACGTGCATGTCCAGGCTGCGGTCGTGCTGGGCGTAGGCGCGGCGCAGCGCCTGCTGATAAAGGAAGGGCTTGCTCAAAGCCTCGTCCTTGTGCCGCCAGAGCAGCTCCAGCACGCGGTATTCGCTGGGTGTCAGGCCAGCCCAGCTGTCACGGAAGGCGACATCGCTGCGCCCTTCGTCGAACTGCAGGCCGCTGTCCTCGGTGCTCGGCCGCAGTTCACGTCGCTCATAGGCCACACGCCGCAAAATCGCCTCTATCCGCACGCTCAGTTCACCCAGACTGAAGGGTTTGGGCAGGTAGTCATCGGCGCCCTGGCTGAAACCGGCGATGCGGTTTTGCTCGTCGCCCAGCGCCGACATCAGCAACACCGGCACACTGCGCTGCCGACGCAGGCGCTGGAGCGCCTCGAGGCCGTTGGTACCAGGCAGCAGGATATCCATCAGGATCAGGTCGAAATCTTCGCTTTCAGCCAGCTGCAGACCTTCGCTGCCGTCATGGCTGAGCGTCACGTCAAACCCACACCTCGTCAGGTGGGCCTGCAGGTGACTGGCAAGCATCGGATCGTCCTCGACGGCAAGAATTCGAGCCGAGGTAGAAACAGGAGTCATCATGGTGAAAACCGAACAGGCAGAATGAGAACAATTCTACCTATTAAACGACGAGCACTCACCTACAGATTCCCCCGCGCCGAATCGCTACACTGCTCGGACGTTCTGAAGGAGGAAGGTCGTGTTCAAGGATCTCAGCATCAAAGGGCGCGTGCTGCTGCTCACCTTGCTACCCACAAGCCTGCTGGCGCTGGTGCTGGGTGGCTATTTTACCTGGGTGCAGCTGTCGGACCTGCAGACTCAGTTGTTGCAGCGCGGCGAGATGCTGACCGAACACCTGGCGCCCCTCGCGGCCCCGGCGCTGGAACAGAACGATGTAAAAAAACTTGAACGCATCGCTCAGCAGGCACTGGAGCACCCGGACGTTCGTGCAGTCGGTTTTCTTGCCCCCGAACGTGCCCTGCTGGCGCATGCCGGGCCGAGCATGCTGAATCCTTCTCCCTCCGGACAGCCGGGGATCAGCCTGCTCAGCGGCCAGGACGCCACGCGTTTTCTGCTGCCCGTCTACGACCAGCATCTGGTGTTCAGCGACCTACGGGGTGAAGAGCGCAAGCTGGAGCTGCTCGGCTGGGTCGAGCTGGAGCTCTCGCACCAGGGCACGCTGCTCAGCGGCTATCGCAGCCTGTTCGCCAGCCTGCTGCTGATCGCCGCAGGCCTTGCCGTCACCGCCCTGCTCGCCCTGCGCATGAGCCGCAGCATCAACGGCCCGCTGCGCGAGATCAAGGCCGGCGTCGCCCTGCTCAAGGACGGCCGTCTTGAAACCCGCCTGCCGCCGCTGGGCAGCCATGAGATGGACGAATTGGCCGCCGGCATCAACCGCATGGCCGAAGCCTTGCAAAATGCCCAGGAAGAACTGCAACACAGCATCGAGCAGGCCACCGAGGACGTGCGCCAGAACATGGAAACCATCGAAATCCAGAACATCGAGCTGGACTTCGCGCGCAAGGAAGCCCTGGAGGCCAGCCGCATCAAGTCCGAATTCCTGGCCAACATGAGCCATGAGATCCGCACCCCGCTCAATGGCATTCTCGGCTTCACCAACCTGCTGCAAAAAAGCGAGCTCAGCCCGCGCCAGCAGGACTACCTGTCGACCATCGAAAAATCCGCCGACAGCCTGCTCGGCATCATCAACGAAGTGCTCGACTTCTCCAAGATCGAGGCCGGCAAGCTGGTGCTAGAATCCATCCCCTTCAATTTGCGCGACCTGTTGCAGGACACCCTGACCATCCTCGCCCCCGCCGCTCATGAAAAACAGCTGGAGCTGGTCAGCCTGATCTACCGCGACACTCCGCTGGCGCTGCGCGGCGACCCGCAACGCATGAAACAGGTGCTGACCAACCTGGTGAGCAACGCGATCAAGTTCACCCGCGAAGGCACCATCGTCATGCGCGCCATGGTCGAGGACGAGAGCGCCGACACCGCGCAGCTGCGCATCAGCGTGATGGATACCGGCATCGGCCTGTCGGATGAAGACCTGCGCGCGTTGTTCCAGGCTTTCAGCCAGGCCGACAACTCGCTCAGCCGCCAGGCGGGCGGCACCGGCCTCGGCCTGGTGATTTCCAAACGCCTGATCGAACAGATGGGCGGCGAGATCGGTGTCGACAGCACGCCGGGCGAAGGCTCGGAATTCTGGATCACCCTGACCCTGCCCAAGGCCCGGGACGATGCCGAGGACCTGCCGCGCGCCGCTCTGCAGGGCCGCCGCGTGGCCGTACTGGAAAGCCACGAGCTGGCGCGTCAAGCCTTGGCCCATCAGCTCGAAGACTGCGGTCTGGTGGTGGAAAGCTTTGCCGATGCCAGCCAGCTCTTCGAGGCGGTGAACGACCAGCGGCATCGCGAACCACCGCTGAGCCTGGCAGTGCTGGGCATCACCGCCAGTCAGATGCCACCCGAAGAACTCGGCCAGCGTATCCACGACCTCGATCGTCTTGGCTGCAAAGCCCTGGTGCTATGCCCGACCACCGAGCTGGGGCTGTTCCACGAATCGCTGCCCGACGCCTACACCCAGCTGCAGGCCAAGCCTCCCTGCACGCGCAAGCTGCATAAGGCGCTCACGGAAATGGTCAACCCACAGCGCTCGGCCAGCGAGCCGGTCGCCATTGGCGACACGCGCCGACCGCAAATCCTTTGCGTCGATGACAACCCGGCCAACCTGCTGCTGGTGCAAACCCTGCTCGACGACCTGGGTGCCCAGGTCAAGGCAGTGGACAGCGGCTACGCGGCGATAGAAGCCGTTCAGCAAGGCAGCTTCGACCTGGTGTTCATGGACGTGCAGATGCCCGGCATGGATGGTCGTGAAGCCACCGAAGCGATTCGCCAGTGGGAAAGTGAAGAAGGCTGCAGCGCCACGCCGATCATTGCGTTGACCGCCCACGCCCTAGCCAACGAGAAGCGCGCCCTGCTGCAAAGCGGTATGGACGACTACCTGACCAAACCGATCAATGAACGCCAGCTGGCCCAGGTGGTGCTCAAGTGGACAGGCCTGAATCTGCGCAACCAGCCGAGTCACAGAATCGCCCCAGCTGCGCCGCCTCAGTTGCAGCCCAAGGTGCTCGACGCCGAAGAGGGCCTGCGCCTGGCCGCCGGCAAGGCCGACCTGGCGGCGGACATGCTCAGCATGCTGCTGGCCGGCCTGCCTGGAGATCGTCAGGCCATCCGCCAGGCGCGCGATGCAGGCGAGCGCACCGCGCTGATCGAGCGGGTTCACCGGCTGCACGGCGCCACCCGCTACTGTGGCGTGCCGCAACTGCGCGCCGCCTGCCAGCGCAGCGAAACGTTGCTCAAGCAGGATGATCCCGAGGCGCAACGCGCACTTGACGAACTGGACGACGCCATAGTGCGCCTGACCGAAGCAGCTGCCCAGAGCGCGTAGGGCCAGAGCTGTAGCCCGGCTGCGTTGCGGGGCCGGCTGGCTGCGTTTCCCGGCTTTCATCCGGGCTACGCATCTTTGCAGGAGCGAATTCATTCACCATCACAGCGCGAATTTCGCGGACACATCCGCTCCAAGCAGAAGCCGTAGCGCACAGCACCGCGTGATAGCATGCCGGCTGAACCGGAGGACCCATGGCCGAACACGATTTCCGTTATTCCCTGCTCAACCCGCAACACACCCTCACCGAATGCCGCGCCCTGGCGCCGGGCCGCTACCAGGTCACCGGCAACGGCGGTTCGATCCAGGCGGGTGACACGCTGCTGGTCACCCTCAAGGGCAGCCGCGACCTGCACATGCGCCTGGATGTGGAAAAGGTTCGCCACCTGATCAACCCGCCCGGCCAGTGGCTGGCCGTGTGCAAAGGGCCGCAGTTCAAGGAACTGGCCATTCATAACTGGCAGGTGAACTGCGACGGTTGCGGCAAGCAGCTGGATTTCGAATTCGCCGTCGATGCGGCGCTCGGCAAGGCGGCGCAGGCGCCGGCAGCCGAGGCCCGCATCGCCGAACTGGGCTGGCGCAACGACGCTGGCCGTCATCTATGCCGCACCTGCCAGGAGGCCTGACACCATGAACCGCGCCCTGCCCCTCGCCCTGTTCGCCGCCGCACTGGCCGGCTGCGCCAGCGACGCGCCGCAACTGGAAACCGAGCGCAGCTACCGTGTGGAGTGGATCGGCGAACGCCCGCTGATCGATCGCAGCCACCTGACCATCACCTTCGCCGCTGACGGCCGCGCCCATGGCCACGCGGGCTGCAATCACTGGTTCGCCGGCTATACGCTCAATGGCGACACGCTCAGCTTCGAGCCGGCCGGCAGCACCCGCAAGATGTGCGCTCCTGCTCTGATGGAACAGGAACAGCGCTTCCTCGCGGCGCTCGGCGAGGTGCAGCGCTGGGACTTCAACGGCATCGGCCAGTTGCAGCTGTGGCCGGCAAGCGGCAAGCCGATCCGCCTCTGGGCCGAGTAACACGACGCTCGCTTACAGGACGCGCACTGTTCCTGTAGGAGCGGCTTCAGCCGCGATGACAACTCGCCGCTAAAGCGCCTCCCACATTCATCGCACGCACCATCCGTAGCCCGGATGCAATCCGGGCCCAGGCTCAAGAACAGCCCCGAATTTCATCCAGGATACGCAATGCTCCTGTAGGAGCGGCTTCAGCCGCGATAAAACCTCGCGGCTAAAGCCCCTCCCACAACGGCAACTAGGCGAACAGCTCCAGCTGCTCCTGCCGGCCACGCAGATCGTGCAGCCTGACCCCCACCCCGAGCAGCCGCACCGGCTTGTCGCCCCGGGCGAAAGCATTGCTGAGCAATTGCCGATAGCTTTCCAGATCCCGGCTGGCGCCCGCCTGCTCCAGAGTGGTCTGGGTGAAGTCGTGGAACTTCACTTTGACGAAGGGCTTGTCCGGCTTATAGCTCGCGTCCAGGCGCTGCAGGCGGCCGTTCATTTCCTCGAGCAGCGCCGGCAGTTTCTCCAGACAGGCGTCCAGATCGGGCAGATCCTGATCGTAGGTGTGCTCCACGCTCAGTGACTGGCGGCGGCTATCCACCTTCACCTCGCGCTCATCGATGCCGTGGGCCAGGCGCCACAGGCGCTCACCGAAACTGCCGAACTCACGCACCAGCGCCAGCTTGTTCCAGTCACGCAGATCCAGACAGGTACGAATCCCTAAGCGCGTCAACTTGTCTGCTGTGACCTTGCCGACCCCATGCAGCTTGCCCACCGGCAACTCGGCGACGAAATCATCCACCTGATCCGGCGTGATGACGAACAATCCGTTGGGCTTGCGCCAGTCACTGGCGATCTTGGCCAGGAACTTGTTCGGCGCCACGCCGGCCGATACGGTGATGTGCAGCTCCTGCGCCACCCTTCGGCGAATCTCCTGGGCGATGCGCGTGGCGCTGCCGGAAAAATGCGGCGAGTCACTGACGTCGAGATAGGCCTCATCCAGCGAGAGCGGTTCGATCAGATCGGTGAACTGGCGAAAGATGCCGTGAATCTCCCGCGACACGCTGCGGTAGACCTCGAAGCGCGGTTTGACGATCAGCAGGTCCGGACACAGCTTCAATGCATGCCGCGACGACATCGCCGAGCGCACACCGTAGGCACGCGCTTCGTAATTGCAGGTAGCGATCACCCCGCGACGGTCCGCCGAACCGCCGACAGCCAGCGGACGATTGGCCAGGCTCGGGTCGTCACGCATCTCGATGGCAGCGTAAAAGCAGTCGCAATCCACATGAATTATCTTACGCACAACATCCTCGGAAGCCTTGTCCGGCCTGGCCTGGAGCACTAAAGTCTAACAGCTGTTTAACGCTAAGCACCTGAGTTGAAAACACTTTTCTTATAAATAGCGGTTGACACCCGAGCATCTGGCTGTAGAATGCCGCCCCACAGACGCGGGATGGAGCAGTCTGGTAGCTCGTCGGGCTCATAACCCGAAGGTCGTAGGTTCAAATCCTGCTCCCGCAACCAGCTTCACGAAAAGGCCACTCACTGAGTGGCCTTTTTGCTTTGGCGAGAATTAGTTTTTTCGATCATAAGTAAGAAATCGATTGACAAGACTTTAAGCAAGCGTAGAATTGTCGACGCGGGATGGAGCAGTCTGGTAGCTCGTCGGGCTCATAACCCGAAGGTCGTAGGTTCAAATCCTGCTCCCGCAACCACCTTCAGAAAGAGGCCACTCAAACGAGTGGCCTTTTTCGTTTCCGCCCCCTGACCAGCACTGGTCAAGCGTATGATCCGCCGCTAGAATTGCGCACTTTTTGATCAGAGGCGCCACCCAGGCGCCCTTAGAGGTTAGCCCGCATGTCCACCGCCACACCGAAAGTCGGCTTCGTTTCCCTGGGTTGCCCCAAGGCCACCGTCGACTCCGAACGCATCCTGACCCAGCTGCGCATGGAAGGTTACGAGATCGTACCGACCTACCAGGATGCCGACGTGGTGGTGGTCAATACCTGCGGCTTTATCGACAGCGCCAAGGCCGAGTCGCTGGACGCCATCGGCGAGGCACTGGCCGAGAATGGCAAGGTCATCGTCACCGGCTGCATGGGCGTGGCCGAGGACAGCATCCGCGATGTGCACCCCAGCGTGCTGGCCGTCACCGGCCCGCAGCAGTACGAGCAGGTGGTCAGCGCGGTGCACGAGGTCATCCCGCCTGCTACCTCCCACAACCCGCTGATCGACCTGGTGCCGCCGCAGGGCATCAAGCTGACCCCACGCCACTACGCCTACCTGAAGATTTCCGAAGGCTGCAACCATACCTGCAGCTTCTGCATCATCCCGTCGATGCGCGGCAAGCTGGTCAGCCGTCCGGTGGGTGATGTGCTCGGCGAGGCCGAGCGCCTGGTCAAGGCCGGAGTCAAGGAGCTGCTGGTGATCAGCCAGGACACCAGCGCCTACGGCGTCGACATGAAGTACAAGCTGGACTTCTGGAACGGCCAGCCGGTGAAGACGCGCATGCTCGAGCTGTGCGAGGCGCTGTCGTCGATGGGCGTGTGGGTGCGCCTGCACTATGTCTACCCCTACCCCAACGTCGACGACGTGATCCCGCTGATGGCCGCCGGCAAGCTGCTGCCGTACCTGGATATCCCCTTCCAGCACGCCAGCCCGAAAGTGCTCAAGTCGATGAAACGTCCGGCCTTCGAAGACAAGACCCTGGCGCGCATCAAGAAGTGGCGCGAGATCTGCCCGGAGCTGACCATCCGCTCCACCTTCATCGTCGGTTTCCCCGGCGAGACCGAAGAAGACTTCCAGTACCTGCTGGACTGGCTGACCGAAGCGCAGCTCGACCGCGTCGGCTGCTTCCAGTACTCGCCTGTAGAAGGCGCGCCGGCCAACGACCTGGGCCTGGAACCAGTACCGGATGACGTCAAGCAGGAGCGCTGGGAGCGCTTCATGGCGCACCAGCAGGCGATCAGCTCGGCACGCCTGCAGGCCAAGATCGGCCTGGAAATGGACGTGCTGGTCGATGAAGTGGACGGCGAAGGCGCCGTGGCCCGCTCCTGGGCCGACGCCCCGGAAATCGACGGCAGCGTGTTCATCGACTCCACCAGCGTCAAGCCGGGCGACAAGGTGCGTGTGCGCATCGTCGACGCCGATGAATACGACATGTGGGGCGAGCTGGTCTGATACCCGCCGACTAAAACAAACCCCGCTCGATGCGGGGTTTGTTTTATCTGTTGGCGCGCAGCGGCGCGCCCCAGGGACGATAGCTCAGAGAAAATACAGCCTCGTCATGGCAGTCGGGGTAAATGCGCTTCGGTTCGGCCGGCTCGGCGCGAAACGGTTCGCCATCGGCACTGACCTGACGGAATGCCTCCCTGACGATCCCGACTTCACAGGGCAACGCCTGACCGTAGGCCCGGCGCACTGCCTTGGACAGGTTGCCGGTGCCTTCGCCATCCTGCCACCACACCGTCAATCCCAGCGATTGCAGTTCGTATAGCCAGGCGGCATAGATATCCGGAGCCAACTGCGCACCGGTATAGGCGCTCACGTGCAGAGGCGCGTCCAGCTTGGCGGCGAAATCCTGCAACTGGCGGTACAACACCCGGCGCCGTTCAACCGCCTGGAACTGCAGATCATCGAGCTCCATCGGCAGATACCAGCCAGCCACCGGCAGCTGCCACTGATCCCGCAGCAGACGCTGCTGCGCCAGGGAAAGGCCCAGCTGGTGCTGCCAGTATGTCTCCAGCCCCGGACCATCCAACTCTGCATGACGTTGGTAGTAGGCCGGGTCCATGTACAGGCCCAGCACCAGTTGCAGGCCCTGTTCCTGAGCGGCGCGCAAGCTGTTGGCCAGCCAGCCGTCGCGTCCGCCGAAGTTCGACTCGCCGTGGGCCGTCCATTGCACCACCACCACCTTCACCCCGGCCTTGGCGGTGTCACGCCAGATGCTCCTCCAGGTCTTTTGATCGAGACTGCTGTCCACGTTCAGCGGCTGAAAGAACAGGCGCTCCTCAGCCTGGGCCTGGAGCATGGCCAGGCTCATCAGGATGCCTATCAGTAGACGGCGCATCAGAAGTTGACCTCCATGCCCAGCAGCCAGCCATTGGCCCGCTCGTAAAGATTGCCTCCCAGGCCGAACTGGTACTCGGTGCGTACCGTGACATGGGCAGGGAAAGCGTTATAAAGGCTGTCGCCGTACCACAGTTGCCAGCGTAGACCTATTCCACTGCGCAGGTCCTGCCGCCAGTCGTTATCCGGATCCTGCGTGCTGAATTCACCGAACCCGTAAAGCATCAGCGTCTGCGCACCCTCGGTGTGCAGCTTCCATACGCGCCCTTGCTGGAAGCGCGACAGCCACTGATGATCGCCGGCCTTGGTCCACCAGGCGGCATCCAGATAGAGCGAGCGCTCGTTCCAGTCCTGCTCGTCGACGCGCCAGTCGTTGCGATATTCGCCCTGATCGAGGAACGACGCAGTGGCGCGTAGCAGGTAGTCGGTGGAGGTCTGCGCATAGCGATCACGGTCACGTATGTGCCGCTCGAATTTCTCCGGCGTCCAGAGCTTGTTCCAGCGCTCGCCGTCGAAGCCGCCGTCCGGATATGCGTTCTGCTTGTACAGCTCCGCGTACAGGTTGAGGTTGTAGTCACCCAGCGGTTTGTAGCGCAGCCCAACGCCCGCGGCGAGGTACTGGTTGTAGAGTTTGCGACCATTGGCTCCGGCCAGCGCACGCCCATAGACGGACAGGCTGCTACCGTTGCGCGTTGGCTCTTCGCCCAGCGCGTGATCCCAGACGGCCATTTGCACGTTCTGCGAAGAGGCCCGCCGGGAACCACCGCTGGGCGTTGCGACGGTCGCCACGCCCGCCGGTGACCAGGTGCTGGCCAGGGTGAAACTGTCACGTCGCGCCAGCGTTTCATGGGCGCGACGCTGGCGATAACGGCGCGCCTCCATGCTGCCGAAGTCGTCGTCCGCAGCGACCGGATTCTGCTCCAGATCGATCACCCGGCGCAGTTCGCCGCGCGCCGCTGCGCTGTCTTCGGCTTCGTCGTAGCGCCAGGCCAGCGTCTCGCCCAGGCGATAATCCTCGGGATAGTCACGCGTCGCCCGCTCCAGCCTCGCAATCGAGCTACGTCGCTGCTCCGGCGTGTCGGCAGCGGCCAGGCGCATGGCGTAATCGGCGTTATAACGCGGGTTATCCGGGTCCAGGCGTACGGCCTCCGCCAGCCAGTCGCGGCTCTGCCGTGTATCGCCTGCAGCCTGTGCCGTCGCCGCAGCGCCGTAGTAGTGGCCGGCATTCGGCTGCGAGGTCAGCGCCGTACGCTGGCGCTCCAAGGCCAGAGACAGGTCGCCACGATCCTGAGCGATGGCGGCTCCGAGCGCCCAGTCGTCAGCCGAGCCGGGCGCGGTGCTGCGCCAGTATCGTTCAGCAGCCGCCGAATCTCCCACAGCCAGTGCACTGCGGGCCGCCGTCAGACGGGCGATATGGTCGAGCTGCTGCAGGGGCAACTGGCGCCAGATGCGCCAGGCACCAGGCGCATCACCGGCTGCCTCCAGCGCATAGGCCAATGGCAGACGACTGGCTTCATCGCCCTGCGCCAGCGCAGCACGATAGTGCACCACCGCCTCACCAGGCCGCTGAGGCATGGCGCAACGTCCGAGCACACGCAGCTCGCCGGGCGTTTGCGGTGAATCGCCAATACTTTCGCGTACCCAGGCACAGTCGCCGGTTTCCGCCAGTCGCCCAAGCAACGCCACTCGGCCCTGCGCGTCCAGTTGGGGCAGCAGCGCGCGTGCGCGACTCGCATCGAAGGTCGACCCCGTATCGGTATAGAGCCCGGCCAGGCGTTGCAGCAGGGAAGCCGGCAGTTTGCCCTGGCGGCTATCGAGCGCCTGCTCGAGCCACTGCAGAGCCTCGTCCCGGCGCCCATGCTGCAGCGCGAGAAAACTGGCCTGATCCAGCCCCTGCAGATCGCCGGTGCGCCGGTAATAATCCAGCCACTGGTGTTCGGCCTGTTGCAATTGCCCGGTGGCCTGCAGCAGCTCTGCTCGGCGGCGAGATAACACCGGTGTTTGCGGCTGGCGCGCCAGCCAGGCCAGGGCCAGATCGTCGCGCCCCTGTGCGTGCCAGGCTTCCAGCAGTCGTTCCTGACGCGAAGCCTCCCACGGGCCGGGGAGCGTCTGACCGGCCAACAGATCGGTGGCCCCCAGACGCTGGGCGAGCACCAGCCAGGTCTGCGGATCCTCTTCCGCGCGACAGCCACGCAACTCCTGCAGGGCCGAGTCGCGATCATGGCGGGAAAGCCATTCGGCCGTTTCCAGGCACGGGCGACCAAGTTGCTCACTCAGTTCACGCACCTGCTGGCTGTTGCCTCCCTGACGCGCCAGTTCCCAGACACGGGTGCGCTCCTGCAGCGTATCGCGATCCTCCTCGGGCAGGCTGTTCAACCAGCGTTGCGCCATATCCGGGCGTCCCAATGCAACGGCGCGGTCGAGCATCGCCAAACGCACGCGTTTTTCTGCTTCGGCTGACGGCGGCTGCTTCAGAAGGCGCTGCAGCCCCGCCTCATCGAGCAACTGCACACGGGCATTGGCCAGGCGCTGCCACTCTTCGGGAGCGAGGTTACCCTGCGCCTCCAGTGGCGCCAGCTGCGCCTCGCTGGCCTGCCAATCGCGCAATTGCTCAGCCCAGTTGGCGCGCGCCATACGCATGGCGATACCGTCACCACGTACCGGCACCTGATTGAGCCAGTCCAGTGCGCGCTTGGCCCCGCCGAACTTGGCCAGGGTCAGGCTGTAGGCCTGCCACAAACGCACGCGCTGGTCACCTTCACTCTCTTCCAGCCAACGCTCGACCACTTCGCTGCTGGGCGGGTCCTGTTCGATCCAGGCCATACGCAGCTCGAACAGTGCCCGGTGACTGTCGCTCAGTTGCGCCGCCAGCTCTTCGGAATCCCGGTAACGCCGCTGCTTGGCCAGCGCCTCGACCAACAGGCTGCGCCCTTCGTCGTTGTTTGGCACGCGCTCGAGCAGCTGGCGCATGAGCCGCTCCACCTCCGCCCAGTTCTGCCGTTCAGCTTCACGGTAGGCGCGATCGAGAAAAGGATAACTGCGAAACTGCTGAAACCCCGTCAACGCTTCGGCAGCGAATGTCGTAGGTGCAATCAGGCAGGCCGCCAGGGAAAAACCAAGCAAATGCCTCATGCCAGGGCCTCCACGATGCGATAAGACTCGTGCTGCTCTTCGGCCTGCTCGCGCAATGCCTGCTGCAGTACGTCTTCAGTGATCACCCCGCGCTGCAGCAGATGCTGACCGAGTGAATGCGCCTCGGGGTCGAAGTCGATCAGTGCCTGATTGAACAACGAGGGCGGAAGCAAGCCACGCACCTGCAACAGATCGCCAAACAGCACCTGATGTTTGCAAACCTCTTCCAGCAGGGCCTCGTCCCCGGCATGACGCTCAAGCATGTTCAGCATTCTGCTCACCTCTTCGCCGGCGTGGCGGCCGCCATACCAGTAACGCAAACCAAGCGTTACCCGGCCCTGTGGCGCCAACTGCCAACGCACGGGCCGGCCGAGCTGACGACTGATCGCCCCGACAGAAACCTGACTGAGCAGGCGTTCACTGGCCAACACCAGCGTCTGCCCCTCCTCGGCCACCGGTAACACCGCATAGCGCAGCGCCAGACGCCGGGGAAAGGCTTCGATCAGGCGACGCTCAAGGCGAAACGGGTCCAGAGGTGCCCAGGGCTCGTCCAACTGTTCGGCCAATGCCTGCACCAGTTGCCGACTGTCGAGCAGCCCGTCGAGCAGCAATTGCCGCCCCAGGCGCCGCCGCACCGGGTTGGTCAGCGCGGCGGCCAGTTGCTCTTCGCTGAGCACCCCCTGTTCGACCAGGCGCTGACCCAGTGGCGTTTGCTGGTTCTGGCCCAGCGAAGGAAATTCGTGAGTGGTCTTGTCCCAGGCCACCCGTCGCGAATCGCCCATCGCCAGCACCTGCTTGAGCGCCCGCACATTGGCGAAGAAATTGACGAAGTTGCTCCACATCATCCTCGGTGCGGACAACAGCCCCTGGCCGATGCCATAGAAACGGGTGACGAAGTAAGCGCGCTGAAACAGGCGATTGAGCAGCAGCACGCCATTGAGCCAAAGCAGCGTGCTGAGCAGCGGGCTGCCGGACAGAATCGAGGGGAAGTGCCAGGCGTCGGGATTGAACAGGCCAAACAGCCACATGCAGAGCAATACCACCAGCAGCATGTTGACCAGAAAGCTCAGCAGGTAGGCGAGCAAGCCGCGGCGGTCGCGCCAGAGGAAGTAGTTGAGCGTCTTGCGTGTGCTCCAGCCGAGATTGGTCGTGCCCTGAAAAACGATGCCGGTGATCCAGCGCGACTTCTGCCGCACGGCATGCGACCAGGTGCGCGGAAAGTGTTCGCGCACGCAAATCACCTGAGAGAAGCGCTTGCTCATGCCCCACCCCGATTCCTGAGCCAGGGCCAGCTTCGGATCGCTGACCGGGAAGCGGGCGAAGATGCATTTCATGCCCTTAGCCTTCAGGCGAAAACCGATGTCGTAATCTTCGGTCAGGCTCTGCACGTCGAAAGCAATGCCGTCGCCCTCCTCCAGCAACGCGGCGACAGCGCGCCGGCTGAAGCAGGTGCCGACCCCTGCGCTGGGCACCTGGCCCGTAAGTGCCTCGCGCACCACCACGTCCTTGCCATGGTTCTCGGCGAACTCATCGACGTAATGCCCCGCCGTGAAGCCGCTCCACTCGGGCGCGTAGGGATAGACCGGGACCTGGATCAGGTCCTTGTTCGGCAGCAGGTAGTTGAACAGACGCAGCTCCAGCGGAGAGATCACGTCCTCGGCGTCGTGCAGGATGAAGCCCGCGAATTGCACCCGCGCCTCAGCCTCGAAGCGCAAAATGGCATCGATCACGTTGTTTAGACAGTCGGCCTTGCTGGTCGGCCCCGGCCGCGCGCATACCACCTTGTGCACGTTGGGGTAATGCAGACAAACCGCGTCGACATCGCGCTGGGTGTCGGGATCGTTGGGATAGGTGCCGACGAAGATCTGGTAGTTCTCGTAGTCCAGCGTCGAGGCGGCCAGGCGCGCCATCTCGCCCACCACACCGACCTCCTGCCAGGCCGGCACCATGATCGCCAGCGGCTTTTCCGGCGTACCGTAAAGCAGCTTCTCATCGGCGCGCTTGCGCCCGGAATAGATGCGAAAGCGCCGAATGAGCGCGCGCCCCCAGTAGACCAGGTCGATGAACAGGTCATCCAGACCGAGCAGAAACATCAGCGCAGCCAATGCGATGGCGAGGAACTTCAGGCCATAGAGTACATAGGCCAGCAGATCGACCAGTTCCAGACTCATGCGCGCCTCACTTGCCCTGGCGTTCTGCGGCCCAATGTGTCAGGCGTTGAGCGATCTTCTCGCTGGCATGGCCGTCACCATAGGGGCTGAATACCCGGCTCATCGAAGTGTAAGCCTCGGCATCGTCCAGCAGGCGCGCAGTCTGTTCGACAATTCGCTGTGGGTCAGTGCCTACCAGCAACACCGTACCGCCCTCCAGTACCGAGGGCCGCTCGGTCACCTCGCGCAGTACCAGCAATGGCTTGCCGAGCGCTGGCGCTTCCTCCTGTACCCCGCCGGAGTCGGTCAGGATCAGATAGGCGCGATCCATCAGCCAGACGAAGTGCTGATAGTCCTGTGGCGCGATCAGGTGGATGTTGCCGTAGCCGCCGAGCAGCGCGTGCACCGGCCCCTGCACCTGCGGATTGAGATGAACCGGATACACGAACTGCACATCCGGGTAACGTCCGGCCAGCTCCGCCAAGGCCTGGCAGATATGCTCGAAGCCCTTGCCGAAGTTTTCCCGGCGGTGGCCGGTGATCAGCACCAGACGCTGCTGCGGATGCAATGTCGCCAGCGGCGAATCCGCTGCGGGCTGCCACTGACTTCGCTGCAGGTGATCGCGCATCCACAACAACGCATCGATCACCGTATTACCGGTCACCTCGATCTGATCGATGCTGCGCCCTTCCCGCACTAGGTCGTCGCGCGCCTTGCCGATTGGGGCGAAATGCAGATCGGCCAGCACGCCCGTCAGGGTGCGGTTGCCCTCCTCTGGCCAGGGCGAGCGCAGATTCCCGGTACGCAGGCCCGCCTCGACGTGCCCGATGGCGATCTGCCGGTGATAGGCGGCCAAGGCCGCAATGAAACTGGTGGTGGTATCGCCGTGTACCAGCACGATATCCGGTTTCACCCGCGCGTAGCTCTCGTCGAGCCGCTGCAGCAACTGCTGCGACAGGCCGTTCAGGGTCTGCCCCTGAGTCATGACATTGAGGTCTTCGTCCACTTTCAGTTCGAAAGCGTCGAGTACCTGCTGAAGCATTTCGCGGTGTTGCCCGGTGGAGCAGACGAACAGATCGATCCCGGGCCAGTGTTTCAGAACACGTGCCAGAGGCGCCATCTTGATCGCCTCGGGACGAGTGCCGAAGACCATCTGTACCTTGAGTGACATGCGCAGCTCCTTGACTACAAGCTTCCGTTGGCCAAGGGTATTGACGCCCGTACGGTAAAAAGAGTTCGCCACATAAGGTGGGCGCTGATCCTCAAGTCCTTCCAGCCGCGGATCGGCATCGTTTTGTGCACGCCCCGACAAACACGGCGCTACAATGACAGCCTTTTTGCAGAGCCATCCCATGAGCGAACCCACCCGCCTGTCCAAACGCGTCATCGAACTGTTCGGCTGTTCCCGACGCGAGGCTGACCTGTACATCACTGGCGGCTGGGTCACGGTGGATGGCCAGGTGGTCGAAACGCCGCAGTTCAAGGTCCAGGCGCAGCGTGTCGAGCTGCTGCCCGGCGCCAGCCTCGACCCGGTAGCACCGGTCACGCTGCTGGTGCATTGCCCGGCCGGCGCCAGCGCCGCGCAACTGCAGCACCTGCTCGCGCGCGAGCGGCACTGGGAGGAAGATCCGCACGCCCAGCGCATTCTGCATGGCCATTTCCTGCGTCAGGAACAGAGTCTGCCGCTGCAGAACGGCGCCAGCGGCCTGGTGGTGCTCAGCCAGGACTGGCGTGCACAGCGCAAGCTGCGTGAGGACGGCGCCAAGCTGGAGCAGGAATACCTGGTCGATGTCGCTGGCGAGCTGCCGGCCAGCGCCCTGGAGCGCCTGAAGAAAGGCCTGCTGCACAAGGGCACGCAGTTCCCGCCGTGCAAGGCCAGCTGGCAGAGCGAACAGCGCCTGCGCTTCGCCCTGAAGAACCCGGCACCCGACCTGCTGCGGCAGATCTGCGCGGCATTGGGCCTGAAAGTGCTGGGCATGAAGCGCATCCGTATCGGCGGCGTGCCGATGGCCAAGCTGCCGGTCGGACAATGGCGCTACCTGGGCGACAAGGAACGATTCTGAGGCCGTGTTAGGCTGTGCCCATCACGCTCTGGAGACCACCCTCATGCGCATCCTGCTTCTGACCGCCCTGCTCGCCTTGAGCCTGCCCAGCTTCGCTGCCCCAGCGCCTTTCTTTCTCTGGCAGAGCAAGGTCGATGGTCACCTGACCTGCGCCCAGACCAGCCCCGGCGAGGGCTGGATTCGCTTCACCGGCCCATTCCGCGATGCCGGCTGCCGGGTGGCGCATGACGCGCCCGTCAACCGCCGCTAAGCAGGACGCCATGCAGCATCTGGTCTCCCCGGTCGGTATCGTCCGCTCCTGCTTCAGGGAAAAGTTCGCCATTCCCCGCCAGCCGCATCTGGCCCCCGCAGCGCGCGGCGTGCTGGAACTGCTGCCGCCCTTCGATCAGGGCGAGGCCGTCCAGGGCCTGCAGCAGGTCAGCCACGTCTGGCTGCTGTTTCTCTTTCACCAGGCACTGGAAGACAAGCCGCGCCTGAAAGTGCGCCCGCCGCGCCTGGGCGGTAACCAGGCGGTAGGCGTATTCAGTACCCGCGCTACCCACCGTCCCAACGGCATAGGCCAGTCGGTGGTGCGCCTGGAGCGAGTCGAGCCGGGGCGCCTGCACCTGTCGGGCATCGACCTGCTCGACGGCACGCCGGTACTGGATATCAAGCCTTACGTACCTTACGCCGATGCTGTGGCCGACGCGCGCAACGAGATGGCCGATGCCCCGCCGCCGCTGATTCCGGTGGACTGGCAGGACGACGCCCTGGCAGCTGCGCGCAGTCACGGGCTGCGTTTGGACGAACCTCTGGTGGCGCTGATCGAGCAATGTCTGGCGCAGGATCCGCGCCCGGCCTACCAGCAACCACAGCCGGAGCGGCGCTACGGCGCGCGCTTCTGGGATCTGGACGTGCACTGGCATTACCCGCAACCAGGGCGTATTCGTGTGCTGGATGTGCAGATGGCGAGTCGCGGCTAAAGCCCCCTCCCACAGAGTATCGATTGCGTGGGAGGGGCTTTAGCCGCGACAAGACAAAACGCATGAATCGTCATTTCGGCCGGCAATGATGCCTGCTTTCCTCGGAGCCAGGCCCTAGGGTGAAGACCTCATCATTCATCGAGGCCTTCTCATGCATCCGTATTTCTCCCTTGTCGGCCGCATCGCCCTGGTCACTGGCGGCACCCGCGGTATCGGCCTGATGATCGCCAGGGCCTTCGTCGAGGCCGGCGCCCATGTCTACGTCTGCGCCCGTGACAGCGAAGCCTGTGCGCAGACCGCGGCAGAGCTCTCTGCGCTGGGCCGGTGCACGGGAATAGCCGCCAACCTGGCCAGTGAGGAAGGTGTGCAGGCGCTGGCTGGCGAACTAACCGGGCGCATCGATCAGCTGGATATTCTGGTCAACAACGCCGGCACCACCTGGGGCGCGCCGCTGGAAAGCTATCCAGCCAAGGGCTGGGAGAAGGTCATGCAGCTCAACGTCACCTCGGTGTTCGGCTGCATCCAGCAGCTACTGCCACTGCTGCGCAAGGCAGGTTCGGCGCAATGCCCGGCGCGGGTGATCAATATCGGCTCGGTAGCCGGCATCAGCGCGATGGGCGAGCAAGCCTACGCCTACGGCCCCAGCAAGGCCGCGTTGCATCAGCTGTCGCGCATGCTGGCCAGGGAGCTGGTGGGCGAGCACATCAACGTCAACGTGATCGCGCCGGGGCGCTTCCCGAGCAAGATGACCCGTTTCATCGCCGAGGACGAAGCGGCGCTGGCTGCCGATACCGCGGTGATCCCGATGAAGCGCTGGGGTCGCGAGGACGAGATGGCCGCGCTGGCGCTGAGCCTGGCCGGCAGCGCCGGTGCCTACATGACCGGCGCCATCATCCCCATCGACGGCGGTTTTCACCTGGGCTGAGGGTCAGGTGCGGAACTGTCGCACCAATCCCTGCAGCTCCACGCCCAGGCGCGCCAGCTCGGCGCTGGAGGCGGCGGTCTGCTCGCTGGCCGCGGCACTCTGCTCGCCGATGTCGCGCACGCGGGTCACGCTCTCGTTGATCGCCTCGGCTACCGCACTCTGCTCCTCGGCGGCGGCGGCGATCTGCTGGTTCATCTGTTCGATGGTGCTGACAGCCTGGGTGATGCGACCCAGGGCATCACCGGCTTCACCGGCCAGTTCGACGGTGCGGCGGGTCAGATCACGACTGCTGTCCATCTGCTGCACAGCGCCTTTGGCCATGCGCTGCAGGCCGGCGATCAGCCCTTCGATCTCCTCGGTGCTGTCCTGAGCGCGCTTGGCCAGCGCCCGCACCTCATCGGCGACCACGGCGAAACCGCGGCCCTGCTCACCCGCTCGCGCCGCTTCGATGGCAGCGTTGAGCGCCAGCAGATTGGTCTGCTCGGCGACGTTGCGAATCACCTCCAGCACAGTGCCGATACGCGCGCTCTCCTGATTCAGGTCGGCGATGGCTTTGGCCGACTGCTCCACTTCGCTGGCCAGGCTGTCGATCTGATCCACGGCCTGCTGTACCACACGGTTGCCCTGCTGCGCCTCCAGATCGGCATCACGCGCCGCCAGCGAGGCCTGTTCGGCATTCTGCGCGACCTCCTGCACGGTCGCCGCCATCTGGTGCATGGCGGTGGCGGTCTGCTCGGTCTCCACCTTTTGCGTCTGCACACCGGCACTGGTCTGCGCGGTGATCGCCGACAACTGCTCGGCAGCCGCGGCGATCTGCCCGACACCGCCACCGATGCGACCGACCAGGTTGCGCAGGCTGAGAGTCATATCCTGCATGGCTGCAAGCAGCTGACCGACTTCGTCACGTCGGTCCTGCGGAATATCCTGGCTGAGATCGCCCGCTGCGATACGCTGGGCGTAACTGACGGTCTGGCGCAGCGGCGTGACGATCAGGCGGGTGATCAGCAGCGAGGCGAACAGCCCCAGCACCACCGCAGCGACGCCCATGATGCCGAGCATCACCAGTGCCCGCTGGGTATCGGCGAGCATATGAGTTTCGGCGCTGGCCTGAGCCGACTCGGCCAGATCGACGACCGAACGCGCGCGCTCGATCATGGCCTTCTCGGTCGCCTGGTTCTGCTCGCGAAGCTGCTGGTAGTAGAGGAAGGAACGCTGATAAAGGGTCAGCGCCTGCAAGGCGGTATCGATGGCCGCTTTCTGATCGTCGTCGAGCCAGACTTTCAGACTGCCGGCAACGGTCTGCAGGTCGTCGCTGACGTATTCCCACTCCTGCAGCGCCTCGGCAGAACCATCGATGATGTAGAGGCTTTCCTGGCTGCGCAGATCGAGCATGCGCTTGCTCAGACCGGATGCGGTTTCTGCCAGGGTCAGCGGATCGCTGCCACGCAGGCGATCACCCTGCAAGCGCAGCTCGCGCACCGCGTCGTACATGTCCAGTTCGATCACCTCGAACTGATCGCGAGCTTCCGCCGCTGCGGTACGCATGTCCTGGCGGGCTTCGCGCGCCTTGCCCTGCTGCTCGACATAATTGTCGAACTGCTTCAAGTACTCGGCAGTGGCTTGCTGCATGGTCTGAATGCGCGCGTTTTCGGCCACATCCTGACCGAGATGCTCCAGCATGCCCTGCACCTTGAGCAGACTTTCGCGCACGCGCTCGGCGCTTTCCTGGGTCTGCTCGATGGCGAAATTGCGCTCGAGGCGACGTGCCTGGAGGATTTCCTGGTTCACCTGCGCCAGTTCCCCGACTTGCTCATGCCCTTTCAATACCGCCTGGACGGCGAGATAGCCGCTTACGGTCATGGCGGCTGTCAGCAACAGCACCAGCCCGAAACCGATGAGGAGTTTCTTGCCCACGGCAAGATTGGCGAAAAGACGTGTGGCAGGCTTGAACATAAAGGGGGTAGCTCCGAGTTCTTCTTATTGCAGCCGCACCTTGTGGGCACGACCTTTCCACTGAATACGCAACAGCTGTGCCATTGAGCGTACAGCCTATCGGCAGGAAGTCGGAGCCGCTTGAGTGCTGGCAATTCGCCAATCCACTACTCGCGGCGTAGGCAATGTCTTACGCAAAGACGGGAGTACTCGGCAATTATCCGCTTATTGGCCACCCATTAACGGCGATTAACCGCCGATACCATGGGTTAGCTGCCATAAAAAAGGCGCAGTCTCTGACGAAACTGCGCCCTTTCGACTCAACTGCGCATCAGCGCCCAATCAGCACCGGCATCACCCGAGGCCGCAGGCCTTCGCCAGCCACAGCCAGCAGACCGATGGCACCCGCGATCCAGTACCACTGCGCGACCGGATCGAACAGCAGCCAGCCCAACGCATGCAGGAACACCACCATGATCAGCACCGGGCTGACGTAGCGCACCATGAACAGCCACAGGGCGTAACCGGCGGGCGGCAGGTCCAGCTCTTCACGCATGATCTCGCTGCGAAGCGCGTAGCCGGCCAGCAGGACGATGAGGATGCCACCGAGCGGCATCATCCAGCGCGAGGTGAGGTAGTCCAGCCAGTCGAAGAAGTTCTTGCCCAAAGGTGTCCAGCCCGACAGCAGGTTGAACGACAACATCGCCAGCAGGCTGATCACCAGCAGCACGGCGCCGGAAGCCAGCGCTGCGCGCAGACGGCTGATACCGTGCTTCTCGTTAAGGTAGGCGACTGTGGCTTCGATCATGGAGATGGCCGAGGTCAGCGCGGCGATCGACACCATGGCGAAGAACAGCACGCCGAAAGCGGTACCCAATGGCATCTGCTGGAAGGCCAGCGGCAGGCTCATGAAAATCAAACCTGGCCCAGCTCCGGGACTCATGCCGTTGGCGAAGATGATCGGGAAGATCGCAAGCCCCGCCAGCAGCGCCACGCAGGTATCGCAAATGGCGACCAGGAAAGCGGTGCGGGCGATGGACTGGCCGTCGGGAATGTACGAGCCATAGGTCAGGATGGCGCCCGAAGCCAGGCTGAGGGTGAAGAAGGCGTGTCCCAATGCAGCCAGCAGCGCCTCGCCGGTGATCTTCGAGGCATCGAAATGGAACAGGAAATCGAAACCGGCCTTGAAACTGCCGCTGGTGAAGGCGTAGCCGACCAGCACCACCAGCATCAGGGCCAGGCCCGGCATCATCCAGCGCACGGCATTCTCGATGCCCTTCTGTACACCCTTGGCCACGATCCACAGGGTCAACAGCGCCACCAGCACGCTCCAGCCACCGAGCTGCCAGGGATTGGCATTGTGCGCCTCGAACACCCCGCCGAGGGCCTCGACGCTGGTAGCAGCCAGCGAGCCATCGAGCATTTTCCATGTATAGGCGAAGGCCCAGCCGGCGACCACCACGTAGAAGCACAGGATCATGAAACCCGCAAGCATGGCCATACCGCCAACCGCTTTCCACAATGGGTTGCCGCCGTTCTCGCGAACCACACGACCGATGGCGTCAATCGGGCTGCCACGGCCACGGCGGCCGATGGCGATCTCGGTCATCATCACCGGAATACCGATGGCCAGGATGCATGCCAGGTACATCAGCACGAAGGCGCCACCGCCGTACTCGCCGGTGATATAGGGGAATTTCCAGATATTGCCCAGGCCCACGGCCGAGCCGGTTGCAGCGAGGATGAAGCCCCAGCGCGAGAGCCAGAGGTTCTTCGGTTTTTCACGGGTCATGCGTCACCTGCTTGTTTTTATCTGTGACGGAATCGGACCCGCCGCGCTCGTGGCGCAGCGGAATGCAAGGCTTGGGGTTAAGCCAGAGGGGTCACTGGGCGTCGGCTTGCACCTCCGGCGCGGCCAATTGGAAGGCCTCCAGGGGTTCACAGCGCGCCGCCATGGCGACAATGCGTGGGTACGCGGCAAGGTCACAGTTAAAACGCCGCGCATTATACAGCTGCGGAACCAGACAGGCTTCCAGATATCCAGGGCGTTCACCGAGCGACAGACGTCCGTCGAACGGCGCCAGACCCTCCTCCAGCGCCGCCAGGCCGAGTGCGACCCAGTGCCGATACCAGGCGTTCTTCGCGTCGTCGTCCACGCCCAGCTCACCGCTCAGGTACTGCAGCACGCGCAGGTTGTTCAGCGGATGCACGTCGCAGGCAAGATGCAGCGCCAAGGCCCGCACCTGCGCGCGCTCGGCCGGATCGGCCGGCAGCAGCGCCGGTACCGGGAAGATTTCCTCGAGGTATTCGAGGATCGCCAGCGACTGGGCGATGCGCACGCCGCCATTTTCCTCGTCCACCAAAAGCGGCAGCAGGCCCTGCGGGTTCAGCGCGCGATAATCGGCGCCGTGCTGCTGGCCGCCATCCTTGACCAGGTGCACTGGTACCTGTTCATAGACCAGGCCCTTGAGATTCAGGGCGATGCGCACACGATAGGCGGCGCTGGAGCGCCAATAGCCGTAGAGTTTCAGCATTACGGACTCCTTCGAAACGCGACTTGGTAGGAGCGGCTTCAGCCGCGATGCTTTAGCGTCTTCAGACGAATCGCGGCTGAAGCCGCTCCTACGAATCAGCGGACGTCGTACTTTTCCACCACCTGGTCGATGGCGCCGAAGATGCTCTGGCCGGCTGCGTCGAACATCTCGATACGCACACGGTCGCCGAACTTGAGGAACGGCGTCTTCGCTTCGCCCTGCTCGACGATTTCCAGCATGCGTTTCTCTGCCAGGCAGCTCGATCCGGCGCTGCGGTCGTAGTTGGACACGGTGCCCGAACCGATGATGGTGCCGGCGCCCAGCGGTCGGGTCTTGGCGGCGTGTGCCACGAGCGTCGGGAAGTTGAAAGTCATGTCCACGCCAGCATCCGGCTGGCCGAACAACGCGCCGTTGATATGCGAAACCAGCGGCCGGTGCACCTTGCCGTCCTTCCAGCTCTCCCCCAGCTCGTCCGGGGTCACCGCCACCGGGGAGAAGCTCGACGACGGCTTGCTCTGGTAGAAACCAAAGCCCTTGGCCAGCTCACCAGGGATCAGGTTGCGCAGCGACACGTCGTTGACCAGCATCAGCAGACGAATGTGGCCGCCCGCCTCGGCTGGCGTGGCGCCCATCGGCACGTCGTCGGTGATCACCGCCAGCTCTGCCTCAAGGTCGATGCCCCAGGCCTCGTCAGCCAGACGAATCGGGCTGTGTGGTGGAATGAAGGCATCGGCGCCGCCCTGATACATCAACGGATCGTGCCAGAAGGACTCCGGCATCTCGGCACCGCGCGCCTTGCGTACCAGCTCGACGTGATTGACGTAAGCGCTGCCGTCGGCCCAATGGTAGGCGCGCGGCAGCGGACTGTGGCAGGCCGTCTGATCGAAGGCGAAGGCGCCTTCCTCCAGGCCGTCGTTAAGACGCTGATAGACCGCTTCCAGCCTGGGTCGAGCGACGCGCCAGTCATCCAGCGCGGCCTGCAGGGTAATGGCGATCTGTGGCACGAGTACCGCGCGGGTGAGATCGCGGGAAACGACGATCAGCACGCCATCGCGGCCCTGGTTCAGTGATGCGAGTTTCATCGGTAATCCTTCGAATTCTGAGGTAGGAGCGAGCTCTGCTCGCGAACCCTGACCGAACAAAAAGCTTCGCGAGCGGAGCTCGCTCCTACAGGTTTGTTTGACCCTACAACCCCGGCGCACGCCAGGAGTTGACGTACTCGGCCACGTCCACCGCGCCAGCGGCATCGCTCACCTCCAGGGCGCGACGGGTGTCGATCATCACCGCCACCTCGTCGATGAAGGTGGCCGGGTCCTCCTGGCTCTTCTTCAATGCCTTGGGATGCGGCCCGTGGGGGAAGCCACAGGGATGCAGGGTGACCATGCCGGCCTCAATGTTGTCGCGACTGAAGAAGTTGCCGCGGTGGTAGAACAGCACCTCGTCGTAGTCGTCGTTGTTGTGGAAGAAAGGAACTTTGAGCGCACCGGGGTCGGACTCCACCGGCCGCGGGGTGAAGGTGCAGACCACGAAGCCATTGGCGACGAAGGTGGTGTGCGCCGAAGGAGGCAGGTGGTAGCGATGGCTGATGAGCGGGCGAATATCGCGCCAGTTCAGGCGCACCACGGTGTTGTCGCCGTGCCAGCCGACCACGTCCAGCGGGTTGTACGGGTAGGTCACGGTGCTGATCTGATTGCGCCGCTTGATGCGGATCTGCCAGGTGTTCTCGTCCTGCTGCGCCTTGAAGGCCTCGTCGAGCCGCGGATGATCGAGCACGGCGGGGTCGAAGATCGCCTGCGGACCCAGCAGGCCCTTGTCCGGCAGCTGGTAGGCGCCGTCGCTGTTCTCGATCAGCAGGAAGTAGCTCGGCGTGCCGGCCTCGATGCGCCAGGCGGTGCCGCGCGGGATCAGCAGGTAATCACCGTCGCGGTACTCCAGGTGGCCGAAGTCGCAATAGAAATGCCCGCTGCCCTCGTGGACGAACAGCAGCTCGTCACCGTCGGCATTACGCACCAGGTGGCGCATGGCGCCGTGGGTGCGCCAGACGCGCAGCTTGACGTCAGCGTTGTGCAGGGTCAGCGGCGCCGCCAGCGGGCAGTCGCGCTCGCTGGGGATGTCGTTGAAGTTGAACGCATGCGGGCGCAGCGGGCCTTCCCAGTCGATCCAGCCGGTCGGCGGATGCTTGTGATGCAAGTGCGCGGTGGGGCCGAAGAAGCCCTCGCGGCCCATCTCGCGCTCGTAGGTGCCCTGCGGCAGGTCGCAGTGAGCCTGGCGCGAGCACTCGCCTTCACGCAGCGGAAAGCGGATCCATTGGCGGCTCATGGCGTCACTCCTCGGCCTTGATCACACCGCGACGCAGCTGGTCTTCCTCGATCGACTCGAACAGCGCCTTGAAGTTGCCCTCGCCGAAACCCTGATTGCCCTTGCGCTGGATGATCTCGAAGAAGATCGGGCCGATCACCGTGTTGGTGAATATCTGCAGCAGGATGCCGTCGTCGCCCGGCGCTCCGTCGATCAGCAGGTTCAGTTCGCGCAGTTGCTCGAGCGGCTCGCCATGGCCGGCGACGCGGCTGTCGACCTTTTCATAATAGGTGTCCGGGGTGGTCATGAAGTCCACGCCGTTGCCGCGCAGCTGGCGCACGGTGGCGTAGATGTCGTCGGTGGACAGGGCAATGTGCTGGATGCCCTCGCCGTGGTACTCGCGGATGAATTCCTCGATCTGCGACTTGTCGTCGGCCGACTCGTTGATCGGGATGCGGATCTTGCCGCACGGCGCGGTCATGGCGCGGGAGAACAGGCCGGTGAGCTTGCCTTCGATGTCGAAGTAGCGGATCTCGCGGAAGTTGGCGATACGCTCGTAGAAGCCGGACCAGACATCCATCTGCCCGCGGCGCACGTTATGGGTCAGGTGGTCGATGCACTGCAGGCCGACGGCGTTGTCGTTGGGGCTGCGGCCTTCGATGTACTCGAAGTCGACGTCGTAGATGGTCTTGTCGCCATAGCGGTCGACCAGATACAGCAGCGAGCCGCCGATGCCTTCGACGCAGGGAATGTTCAGCTCGCCGAAGTTCGCGTGGCTGCCCACCAGCTTGGCGCCCTGCTGCTCGACGTAGGCCGCGGCCTGGGCGGCGTTCCTGACCCGGAAGGCCATGGCGCAGGCGCTGGGGCCATGCTTCTCGCCGAAGGCACGCACGTGCCCGGTGGGGCTGCCGTTGAGCACGATGTTGATGTCGTTCTGCTGGAACAGCCACACCTCTTTCGAGCGGTGCTTGGCGGTCTCGGTGAAACCCATGGCGGTGAACAACTGGCGCAGTTGCTCAATGCCTTCGGCAGTCGGTGCGGTGAATTCGACGAACTCGAAACCGTCGGTTCCGATGGGGTTGTGCTGCTCGATCTTGGCCACGGCGGTCATTTCGCCTCCTGATTGTCATTGTTATGGCAGTCGCACGAATGCGTTGCGGACAACCTCATGACAACCGAGCGCAGACCCGCTCTCAAGATGGCTTGCGACACTTCGACACAGCAGCCAAGCACAGCACCGGCAAATTTTCGTTACGCCAAGCCACTCATGCAGACAACGCCCCGCTTGGCGTAAAGAAAACCTTACAGTCCGGTCTACCGGCTTGCCGCTGGCACTCAGTCAGAGCGTGAGAAACTGTAGGCGCGCTCGACCTTGGCCACCCGTGTGGCGAATGCGGCGTACCAATCGGCTCGCCCCTGCTCACGCACGGCGCTGTGCTCGGCGTGCTCACGCCAGGCGCGGATAGCCTCCTCGCTCTGCCAGTACGACAGCGTGATGCCCAGGCCATCGCTGCGCGCCGACTCCACGCCGAGAAAGCCGGGCTGCTCAGCGGCCAGTTCCAGCATGCGTTGTGCGGCTTCGGCGTAGCCGCCGTCCACCTCGGTGCGCAGCGAGGTGAAGATCACCACGTAGTAAGGTGGCTGCGGTGTGGCGGCAATCACGAAGCTACCGCCAGATGAGCCTCATGCACCGACTGCACCGCACAGGCGCCGACCAGACCGGCCACAACCGGCGGCAGACGACCTTCCAATGCCGCGCGCTCGGGCTGGAACAGGGTGGCGATGAAGAACGGATGGTCCTCCAGTTCGATCGCCCGCACAGCGCCCGCCTGGTCATGCCCGGAGGCCTTCAGCGCCTGGGCCATCAGCGGCTCGACGAAGGCATCGACGAGACCGTAGCGGCACAGGTACTGCTCGCTGATCTCACGTACGCCGTAGAGTTCGGCAATGCGCGAGCCGGAGACCAGATGCACATGCTCGCTGACATCCAGCAACGCACAGGCCAGGGGCGCGATCAGCGGCTTTTGCGCTTGCGGCGACAATTCGGCGTGCTCGGCATCGGTCCAGCCCAGGCGGTTGCGTGCGTATTCGAGCAGCGCGTGCTGAAAGCCGCCACAGGTGCCGAGAAATGGCACACCCTGCTCGCGGGCAAAGCGAATGGCGCGCAGCGCCCCCTCGGTAGCGACATAGGGGCTGCCAGGCACGCACCAGATGCCGTCATAGGCCATCAGGGCTGCATCCTCGAGAATGCCGGCGGTGGCCAGCCAGTCATGCTCGACCTCCACTCCCAGGGCTTCACTGGCCAGGCGCAACGCCTCGGGGATGGCCCGGTGCGCGGCGATCGCCGGATCGTATTCACCGACCAGCGCAACCTTGACTCGACACTTGCTGTACATACGCTCTCCTCCACCTTGCATGGCAGCCTCCTTGCCACTATAAGATGGCGCTTACGCAATAATAATTGGCGAATAGACAAGCAGAGATTGCAGCCTTGCAATATCAAATCGACCACACCGACCTCTCGCTGGTGCTCGCTCTGGTACGCGGCCGGTCCCTGGCGCGGGCAGCAGAACTGCTGCAGGTGGACGTCTCCACCGTATTTCGCGCCGTACGCCGGCTCGAAGCGGCATTGGGTGTGGCGCTGTTCGAAAAGAGCCGGCGCGGCTACGAACCCAGCGAGACCGCTCGCGCCCTGGCGGAACAGGCCGAACGCGCCGAACAGGCGCTGGATGCCGCGCGAGTGGCGCTGGAGCTGGGCAAGCAGGTGGTCAGTGGCACGGTGCGCCTGACCTGTACCGACGCCGTACTGAGCAGCCTGCTGCTACCGGCGCTGGCGCGCTTCATGCCCAGTTACCCGGCCCTGGCGCTGGAGCTGGTGACGTCCAATGACTTCGCCAACCTCAGCCGGCGCGACGCCGACCTGGCCCTGCGCCTGACCAACGAGCCGCCGGAGCATCTGGTGGGCCGGCGTCTGGCCAAGGTGTCCTACCTCGTTTGCGCGCGCGATGATGGCCAGGACCGCAGCGACCTGGCCCGCCAGAGCTGGATCGCCCCGGACGAGGCGATGCCGGATCACGCCACGGTACTGTGGCGCCTGCGCGAGTTGCCGGGCGTCACTCCGAACTACCGCTGCAGCAGCATGTACGCCGTGGCGCAACTGGCGCGCGCAGGTTTGGGCGTCGCCGCCCTGCCCGACTTCGTGCTGCGCGCCCATCCCGAACTCAAGGCACTCGGCCCACCGCTGACCGGCTGCGACACCGAGCTCTGGCTGCTGACCCGCCCCGACTGCCGGGCGTTGCGTTCGGTGCAGACGCTGTTCGAGGAACTGGGCAAGGCCTTGATGAACAGTGACTAAAGCAAAGCGTCGCCGCTAAAGCGCCTCCCACAGAAAGGGAGCAGCCTGTCATTGCAGCAACGAAATCTTGTGGGAGGGGCTTCAGCCGCGACAGGCCAGGAAGCTGTGTAGTCTGGATGCAATCCGGGGACGTTGACAGCGCAAAAGAGCATCGCGGCTGAAGCCGCTCCTACGATGCAGCTGAAGCGCCTCCCACAGAAGCAGAGCAACCGCTCCCGTGGGAGGGGCTTTAGCCGCGACAGGTCAGGGCCCGTGGGTATCCGTCTACAAAGCGCCCCGGATGGCATCCGGGCTACGTGATTCGAGCCGCTGTGTAAAACGGATGAAATCCGGGGCCACGGTGGCAGCGGTCAATGAACATTGTCCACCTGTAGGAGCGGCTGGGCGGCATTGCGCTTCAGCCGCGAAATCCCGGTTGCTGCAATGCGTACAAAGCCCGCCAGCCTCACCCCTGCTGCAAATGCCCGTAGAGCTTGGCGTATAGCCCACCTTCGGCAATCAGTTGCTGATGGTCGCCATCCTCGGCAACGCTGCCGCCGTCGAACACCAGCACACGATCGGCTTGCTTCACCGCACTCAGGCGGTGGGCGATGATCAGCGTGGTGCGGCCTTCGAGAAACTGCGCCAGCGCTTCGTGCAGGGCGTACTCGGTCGCCGCATCCAGTGCCGAGGTGGCCTCGTCGAGGATCACTACCTTGGGTTCTGCCAGCACCATGCGGGCGATGGCCAGGCGCTGGCGCTGGCCGCCGGACAGGCGCACGCCACTGCGCCCGACCACGCTGTCCAGGCCCTGCGGCAGTTGCGCAATGGTGTCGTGAAGCTGGGCGATGCGCAGCGCCTGCCAGCAGGCCTCGTCGCTGCGCTCACGGCCCATGGTGAGGTTGGCGCGCACCGTGTCGTTGAACAGCGCCGGGTGCTGCAGCACCACTGCGACGTTGTCGCGCACGCCGTCCAGGCCGATCTCTTCCAGCGCGCTGCCGCCGAAGCGGATACTGCCGGCCTGCGGCGTGTACAGTCCCAGCAGCAACTGCACCAAGGTGCTCTTGCCGCCGCCAGAGGCGCCGACGATCGCCACTTTCTCACCCGGGCCGATGGACAGGTCGAGACGATCCAGCACAGGCTCCTCGCCATAGGCGAAGGTCAGCCCGCGAACCTCGATGCCGACCGTATCACGCCCCTTGAAGGGATCGACGCGCCCGGCGTACTGCGGCTCGTCCTGGCGCGCCAGCAGCTCGTTGATGCGCGTCAGCGCACCACCTGCTGCATAGAAGGCGTACTGCAGGCTGAGCAGCTGCTCCACCGGGCCGATCATGAACCACAGGTAGCTGAACACCGCGAGCATCTGGCCGATGGACAGGTCAGAGAACAGCACGGTGAGCATCGCCGCGGCGCGGAACACGTCGATACCGAACTGGAACAGCAGGCCGCTGGCGCGGTTGGAGGCATCGCTCTTCCACTGCGAGGCCACGGCGTAGTCACGCACCTCGCGCGCCCGCCCGCCGAGACGGCCGAGGAAGTAGCCCTGGCGGTTGCCGGCGCGCACTTCCTGGATCGCTTCCAGGGTCTCGGTCAGCGCCTGGGTGAAGCGCGAGGTGCTGTCGTTCTCCAGCTTCTTCAGGTGCTTGACCTTCTTGCCCAGCAGCACGGTGGCGTAGATCACCAGCGGGTTGAACAGCAGGATCAGCAGGGCCAGCTGCCAATGCATCCAGATCAGGATGGCCGAGGTGCCGACCAGGGTCAGAATCGCCACCAAAAAGCGGCTGAGGGTCTCGCCGACGAACTTGTCCAGGGTGTCCAGATCGGTGACCAGGTGGGTGGTCACGGTGCCGCCGCCCAGGCTCTCGTACTCGCCGAGGGAAATGCGCTTTAGCCGTTCGATCAGGCGCATACGGATACGGTAGACGATGTCCTTCGACAGTCTGGCGAACAGGCGTGCCTGCAGCACGTTGAAGATCAGCGCCGAGCCGCGCAGCAGCAGGGTCAGCAGCAGCATCAGGCCGATATAGCCGGCGGCAGTTTCCCACTCGGCAGGCAGGAAGTTGTCCATCACCTTGAGCGCCGCATCGCCGTCGTGCAGCAGCACTTCGTCAACCAGCAGCGGCAACAGCAACGGGATCGGCACGCTGCACAGGGTGGCCAGCACGGCGACCAGGTTGGCCAGAATCAGCGCTTTCTTGTGACGCAGGGCCAGGCGACGGACTTCTGCCCAGCTCAACCGATCAGGCATTGGCAGCGCGCTCCAGCCAGCGGCCCAGCAGCGGTGACAGCGCCTCGAGTGGCTGATAGCCGTTGGTCAGCAGCGCCAGTTGGCCATCGCGCTCGGCCAGCAAGGTGGGGAAACCGGCGATGCCCAGATCCTGCACCCAGCTGAAATCGGCGGCGGTAGCCTCATGCATGGCCTGACTGTCGAAAGCCTCGGCGAATTCGATGCGCGGAATGCCGGCCCGCTCGGCCAGCTCGACCAGCACACTGGCCTGGGTAACGTCGGCGCCCTGCGCGTAGAAAGCGCGCTGGACCAGCTTGAGCAGCGTCCAGGCGCTGGGCACGTCGAGGTTGCGCGCGGTGACCAGTGCGCGGCAGGCCGGCTCGGTGTCGTACACCATGCCCTCGGGCAGGCCGCGGTCGAAGTCGAACAGCTGCCCGGTGCTGGCGTTGACCGCCTGCCAGTAGCCCAGGTAACGCACCCGTGCTGCGGCATCGATCGCCACCTGATCGCGGCGCAGGCCGCCCACCACGATCTGCAGCGGCACGCCGGCCGCAGCCGCCTGCTCGGCGAGGGCTTCGACCACGGGTGCGAAACCCCAGCACCAGGAGCACATCGGGTCCATCACGTAGAGCAGGCGGCTAGCCATGGTCAGGCCTCGTTCAGTTGGCGGGGGTCACGGCCGATGGGGTGCGGCTGGTTGCGCGCACGGGCCAGCTCGATCTGCTTCTGCCGCTCGCGGGCGCTTTCACGGGTCTTCTCCGGCAGCGAATCCCAGCAATGCGGGCAACTGACGCCGGGGCTGTAGAACTCGGACTGGCGATCTTCCACGGAAATCGGATTGCGGCAGGCGTGGCACTGATCGTAGTCGCCTTCGGACAGGTCGTGGCGCACGGTCACGCGGTTGTCGAAGACGAAGCAGTCACCGCGCCACTTGGTCTGCTCCTGCGGCACTTCCTCGAGGTATTTGAGGATGCCGCCCTTGAGGTGATAGACCTCCTCGAAACCCTCGCCGAGCATGTAGCTGGAGGCTTTCTCGCAGCGGATGCCACCGGTGCAGAACATCGCCACCTTCTTGTGCTTGCTCGGATCGAAGTGGGCCTTGACGTACTCGGGAAACTCGCGGAACGACTTGGTCTTGGGGTCGATGGCGCCCTCGAAGGTGCCGATGGCCACCTCATAGTCGTTGCGCGTGTCGATCAGCAGCACCTCGGGGTCGCTGATCAGGGCGTTCCAGTCCTGCGGTTCGACGTAGGTGCCGACACGCTGGTTGGGGTCGACGCCCGGCACGCCGAGGGTGACGATTTCCTTCTTCAGCTTGACCTTGGTGCGATAGAACGGCTGTTCATCGCAATAGGATTCCTTGTGGTCGATATCGGCCAGGCGGGCGTCCTGGCGGAACCAGGCGAGCAGCGCGTCGATGCCGGCGCGGCTGCCGGACACGGTGCCGTTGATGCCCTCTTCGGCGAGCAGCAGGGTGCCCTTGATGCCGTTGTCGAGCAGGGTTTGCAGCAGGGGTTCGCGTAGCGCCTGGTAATCCGGCAGGGAGACGAATTTGTACAGCGCCGCGACGACGATCTTGTCGGTCATGAATATTCTCTCAGTAGTCGCCCACGTAAAGGGCGGACTGGACTCGATCAGCTGCGCGTCGGCCCTGCTGCGTTAAAAACAGACTGGGAATGCTCATGTACAAAAGTACACTGCGCTTCCTCGCCTGCTTTGACCAGCCGGAGGCTGTTACTCCCGTTGGTCGTTGCACCTTGCATGGCTCTAGCTCGCTAGATCGAGAACCTAAACGAAAGCGCCGGCGTGGGCCGGCGCGGGAGCGATTGTAGCAAAGCAGAGAATCGCCGGGGCGGGTTGGCGACAAGGCGCGACAGCCTGTCACGTAGCCCGGATGCAATCCGGGAACTGCCTAGGGGTTTACCCGGATTGCATCCGAGCGACCTCAATGACCGCCGCGGCAGGTCGGCGAGGCCGGTGCTACGCCCTGCTCTGCCCATTCCTGTGGGGTATAGGTATGCAGGGCCAGGGCATGGATCTGCCCCATCAGTTCGCCGACGGTGGCGTAGACCTTCTGATGTCGCTTGACCGCATTCAGCCCAGCGAACGCCGGGCTTACGATCACCGCCTTGTAGTGGGTCTCCAAGCCGCGGCTGTGCATATGACTTTCGTCCAGCACCTCCAGGTGCTCAGGCTGCAGCGCGGCCAGGGCGGCGGTGATCAGGTCTTGCTTGGACATCTTGGGCTCCATCAGGGTTGTTTCGGCAGGCCGAGCTCGCTGCTCATGTCCGCCAGCAGCTTGTTCACCTCGGGCACGGCGCTTTCCAGCTTGCTCTGGGTGATCTGCGCGGATTGCGCGGTCAGGGTCGGCATCTTCTGCAGCACCTTCTGCCCCAGCGGCGACTCATAGAAGGCGATCAGGTCCTTGAGCTCCTGCTCGTTGAAGTTGCTGGTGTAGAGCTTGACCATGTCAGGCTTGAGCTTGTCCCAGCCCACCGCCTTGTCCAGCGCGGCATTGGCCTTGGCCTGATAGCTTTCCAGCACCGCCTTCTTGCCACTCGGCGCCTCGGCGAAACGCTGGGCGAACATCTGCTGCACCTGGCCGTACACCGGCACGGTCAGCTTGTCGGCATGGGCCAGTTTGAGAAAACGCTCGGCATCGGCGGCGTGGCTGGCAGCATCGGCCATGGCCAGGGATGCGCTCGCGCTGAGCAGAACGGCGGTGCAGAGTTTGGAAAAACGGAGCATGGAGAGCGTCCAGTGGTTGTGAATGAGTCTGGGTAGACTACGAAGGCAGCATTTTGTGCCCTGCGCCAAAATCCCTCAAGGGAGGCGAGTTGTGCACCAGCTCACAGACGCCCTGCACACTGGCGCACCCACTGGTCAGTTGCCAAATTGCCAGTACTTGCCCATGCTTGGGCCAGCTCGGCATCCTGCGTCATATTCGCCAGTCTTATCAAGGCATGCGCACTCCCGACCCGGCAATTGAACGCCAGCCTGCGCACATACATGGACGTGCCCGATGACCAGCCTCACCTCACATGCCCCCTTTCCACTTCAACCTCTATGCGACAGCAAGGGTCGCCTGCAGGACGAGGCCATCGGCTGGTCCAGCCGCCCGCTGGTGGACTGCGCTCTGCACGGCCACCTGGGACGGCGCAAACGCTGGAATCACTGGTGCATCACCACGCCACAATGGATGCTCGCGCTAACCCTGGCCGATCTTGACTACCTCGGCTACGGCGCCGCCTACTTTCTCGATCTGCAATCCGGCCAGTCGGTTGCCCGAGCCCAGTTCCGTCCTTTTGCCCTGGGCTGCCAGTTGCCCGATCTGCCACTGGAAAGCCACGCCTTCAATCATTCCCGCCTGCAGCTGCGCGCCGACGAGCACCCGGGGCGTTTGCGTCTTACCGCATCGGCACCTGACATCGGCGGCCAGCCGCTACAAATCGCCCTGGACATTCAGCGCCCTGCCCACCTGCAGTCGGTCAACCTGGTGGCCCCACTGCAAAATGGCGGTTTTCATGCCACCAGCCGCCAATTGGGCCTGCCCACGGCAGGCAGCCTGCAACTGGGTAGCAAGCAGTACAGCTGCGTGCCGGGGCAAAGCTTCGCCGCGCTGGACTTCGGCCGCGGCGTCTGGCCGCTGCACAGTCACTGGCAGCGAGCGGCCTTCGCCGCTGCCGGGGGTATCGCCGGCAACTTCGGCACGGGCTGGCTGGACCACAGCGGCCTATCGGAGAACACGCTTTGGTTCGGCGGTGAAGTACAACTGCTCGATAGCCCGCTGCATATCGTCCGCAGCTCGCAGGCGCCGCTGGCCCCCTGGCGCCTGGACAGCGAGGACGACCGGGTGTCCCTGCGGTTCACCCCCCGCCAGCTACATAGAGCCTGCCCCAAGTTCGGCCCCTTCCACGCCCACACCATGCAGCGCTTCGGCCACTACGATGGAGTGCTGCGCGGCCCGAAGGGCGAGCGCGTCCCAGTAGACAGTGCATTGGGGTGGCTGGGTGAAACCCACGCCCGCTGGTAATCGACGCGATAGATAAGTTGCGGAACCAGTCTCCGGCGGCGCGACCTAAACTGCCAGCAACCTCGAACATGCCCGGAGAACGCCATGAGCCGCACCGAAACCGACAGCATCGGCCCCATTGAAGTCCCCAACGACGCTTACTGGGGCGCGCAAACCCAGCGCTCGCTGATCAACTTCGCCATCGGCCAGGAGCGTATGCCGCTGGCAGTACTGCATGCCCTGGCGCTGATCAAGAAAGCTGCTGCGCGGGTCAACAGCCGCAGCGGCGAACTGCCGGCAGACATCGCCCGGCTGATCGAGCAGGCAGCCGATGAAGTGCTCGAAGGCCAGCACGACTCGCAATTCCCCCTGGTGGTCTGGCAGACCGGTAGCGGCACGCAAAGCAACATGAATGTCAACGAGGTGATCGCCGGTCGCGCCAACGAACTGGCCGGTGGCCAGCGTGGCGGCAAGAGCCCGGTACACCCCAACGACCACGTCAACCGCGCACAGAGCTCCAACGACTGCTTCCCCACCGCCATGCATATCGCCGCCGTCCAGGGCGTACGTCATTGCCTGCTGCCGGCGCTGGCCGAGCTGCGTGACGGCCTGCAGGAGCAGGCGCAGCGCCACGCCAACCTGGTCAAGACCGGGCGTACCCATATGATGGATGCCACGCCCATTACCTTCGGCCAGGAACTATCCGCCTTCGTCGCCCAGCTTGGCCATGCCGAAGCGGCGATTCGCGCCGCCCTGCCCGCCGTCTGCGAGCTGGCCCAGGGTGGCACCGCGGTCGGCACCGGTTTGAATGCGCCGACCGGTTTCGCCGAGGCCATCGCCGCCGAGCTTGCGGCCCTTTCCGGCCTGCCGCTGACCAGCGCACCGAACAAATTCGCCGCATTGTCCGGGCACGAGCCGCTGGTGCAGCTCTCCGGGGCGCTGAAAACACTGGCCGTGGCATTGATGAAACTGGCCAACGACCTGCGCCTGCTCGGCTCCGGCCCACGAGCCGGCTTTGCCGAAGTGCGCCTGCCGGCCAACGAGCCGGGCAGCTCGATCATGCCCGGCAAGGTCAACCCGACCCAGTGCGAAGCGCTGTCGATGCTTGCCTGCCAGGTGCTGGGCAACGATGCGACCATCAGCTTCGCCGCCAGCCAGGGGCACCTGCAGCTCAACGTGTTCAAGCCGGTGATCATCCATAACCTGCTGCAGTCGATCCGCCTGCTCGCCGATGGCTGCCGCAACTTCCAGCAGCACTGCGTGGCCGATCTGCAGCCGGATGCCACACAGATGGCCGCGCATCTGGAGAACGGCCTGATGCTGGTCACCGCACTGAACCCGCATATCGGCTACGACAAGGCCGCGGAGATCGCCAAAAAGGCCTATGCCGAGGGCAGTACCCTGCGCCAGGCTGCACTGCAGCTCGGTTATCTGACTGAAGAGCAGTTCGATCAGTGGGTCAGGCCTCAGGACATGCTCGGAGCCGCGCGGCATGACTGAGGGCAAGAGCGGCGCCACACCGCTGGAAGGCGATGGCAAACGAATCCTGCTGATTCTAGGCACACCGAAGAAGGACAGCCTCTGCCATGCTCTGGCCGAGGCTTATAGCCAAGGCGCACGCAGCAAGGGCCATGTGGTCCGCCAGTTGAAGCTGGGCGAAATGCAGTTCGACCCGATACTGCGCGACGGCTACGAACAGAGCCAGAGCCTGGAGCCGGACCTGCTCGAGGCCCAGCGTCTGATTCACTGGGCGGAGCATCTGGTGTTCGTCTACCCCGTGTGGTGGGGCGGTATACCGGCTTTGCTCAAGGGCTTCTTCGACCGGGTGTTCCTGCCCGGCTTCGCCTTCAAGTACCGCAACCGCTCGCAACTCTGGGACAAGCTGCTCAGCGGGCGCAGCGCCGACCTGCTGGTGACCATGGACACGCCACCCTGGTACTTCCGCTGGATCTATGGCGCTCCGGCCCATCGGCAGATGGTGCGCACTATCCTCGGTTTCTGCGGCATAAGGACCCGCCGCCTGAGCGAATTCGCTCCGGTGCGGCCGGCCAGCGAGGAACAACGCCAGAGCTGGCTGCGTAAAGCGGAAGCATTGGGCACAAAGGCGTGAACCTGAGCAGGCGCCTCTCTACGGATGCGTACTGCCCTCTTGCCCACTACCCGCCCACCACAACGCCAACGGCCCCAGCGTCAGTAACAGGCCCATCAAGGCGAACGCCGCCCACCAGCCAAGCAACTGCTGATCGCCCAGGGCATCGAGGGTCATGCCGAACAACAATGGCCCGAGAAAGGCACCGGTGAAACCGGTGCAGGAATACAGCGCCATTGCTGCTCCGCGGTGACTGGCTGGGGCAACGCTGACCAGCCCGGCGGTCAGCGAGGCGGAGTCGGCCGTCACGGTCACCGCATAGAGCATAACCAGCCCCAGCATCACCCAGAACGGCAGCGCCGCTCCCAGGCCGACCAGGGCCGCCAGCAGAGCAGAACTAAGCATCACGCCGATCAGCCAGCGCTGCCGACCGAAACGCAGCGCCAGCTCATTGCCGAGAATGCTCGACGGCATGCCGATCAGCGTCGCCAGCATCGCCACCCAGGTACCGGACAGCCAGGGATCGACGCCCTGAAAATGCCCGGAGAACACCACGAAGGCCACCAGCCAGGCGCGCAGCGCGAACAACTCCAGGTTGTGCATCGCATAGGCCAGGCAGTAGGCCAACACCGCACGGCTTTTCAGCGGTGCCAGATCCAGTAGCTTGCGCGGTGCATGCGCTGCCACCGGTTTCGGCGCCAGCCCCCAGTACACCAACGCCCAGGCCAGCAGCGCGCAGGCGCCGCTAAGCAGTGCCGGCAGCTGCCAGCCGCCGAGCTTGGCCAGTTCACCGGACAGGGTGAAGGACAGTGCCGTGCCCAGGCCGAAGCTGGCGGTGTAGAAGGCGATGGCACGCGATTGCGAGGCGCCGTCGATGCGCTCCGACAGCGCCTTGAGCCCCGGCATATAGGTGCCCGCCAGACCGATGCCGGCCAGCACGCGCCAGAGCAGCGCCGACCAGAAACCATCGGCGAAGACGAAGCCGGCGCTGGCCACCGCCGTCAGCAGCATGGCCCACAGGTAGATCAGCCGGGCGTCATAACGGTCGGTCAGACCGGTGAGCACCGGCACGGCCAGCATATAGCCGAGAAAGAAGCCGCCGCCGATCCAGCCCGCCTCGGTATTGCTCAAGCCCCAGAGCACCTGGAATTGCGGCAGCAGTGCGGCGAACAGAGCAAAGCCGGCCATGCCCAGGGTTTCGGCCGTACACAGCAACAGGGTAATGCGGCGGGCGTTCATGGGTTCTCTTGACTGTCGGAAAACAAATCCGAAGGCCTGACCCTGTAAGGGCAGGCCAGGCCAGCCTGAGTTTCTCGGTTACGGGCGATACGGACTCACAGCACCAGACCGTCACGCGCCAGCGTCACACCAGGCGGCAAGGCGTCGGGATGCTCCAGCAGCCAGGCATCGAAACTGTGACCGATATGGGTCAGCACCGCTTGCGTCGGCTGCAACCGCTCGACGACCTCCAGCGCGCGGGTCAGGTCGTTGTGGTTGCGCGGTGCCACCGGCTGTGGCGCGGTGGAGCAATCGAGCACCAGCAGATCCAGCGGCGCACGTTCAAGCTCGGCGCAGCTGGCCTCGGGCACGCCAACCGTGTCGGTGAGGTAGGCGATACGCCTGCTCTGCCCTTCGAACCCCAGCCCTTCAAACAAGTACCCAAAGGTCGGCTTGGAATGCGTCAGCGGCAGCGCGGTGACATTCAGTTCACCCAGCTGACGGCGCTCGAAAGCGGCGAATGGCTGGCTGAAGTCGAGAATGCCGGGGTGCTTGTACAGATCGGCCAGCCCTTCGGGGTCGTTCGGGCCATGGACCGGGATGATCAGCCCCTGGCCCCAGCGCAGGTGCAGCAGACCCTGGGCGTGGTCGGCGTGGTAGTGGGTCTGCAGGATGCCGCTGAGGCTGTGCGGCGCGAAGCGCTCGGTGAGATCGGTCAGGCCGCTGTCGATCAGCCAGCGCTGCGCGCCGCATTCGATCAGCGCGCAGCAGGGGCCACGGCGCCGCGCCGGATACACGCGCGCCGCATCGCAGGCCGGGCAACTGCAGTTGTACACGGGCACCTGACGGGCATCGCCGGTGCCGAGCAGGGTCAGGCGCATCGACTCATCTCGTCGAGCAGCTGCAGCAGGCGGCTGACGGTGTGCGGCAGGGGGCCGGAGTTGTCCAAGACGATAGTGTCGGCCTGATCGCCCCTCTCCCCCGGCCCCTCTCCCATAAATGGGAGAGGGGAGTAAGCAAATTCGCGGCTGCGCGCCAGGCGCTGCTCGATCTGCTCCGGCGTCTCGCGGCCGCGAGCCAGCAAGCGCTGGCGCAGCACCGCCTCGTCGACCTGCAGAAGAATCGCCAGCAGATCCGGATAGCGCTGGCGCGCAGCCTCGAGATGACCGCGTGAGCCATTGATCAGCACATCCTGACCGGCGCTCAGCCAGTCGTCGATCTCGCGCGGGATACCGTAGGCCAGGCCATTGGCGTGCCAGCTCAGGGCAAAGGCACCCTCGCCTTCCAGGCGCTCGAACTCCGCGGGGCTGACCCCCAACGCGTCCTCGCCGACGGACTCGGCGCTGCGGGTAATCACCCGCCGGGCGAAACGGCAGCCGTGCGCCTCCAGCGGCGCACGCGCGGCTTGCAACAGGCTGTCCTTGCCCGAGCCCGAAGGCCCCATCAGATAGATCAACCTGCCCTGCATCAGAATACCCTTCGTGCTTGGCGCCACACCTGCTGGATCACCGGCTGCTCGCCATGCGCCCTGGCCTGCACCAGGTCGGCGCGCAGACCGACGCGGATCTCGCCGCGGTCATCCAGTCCCGCCGCCCTGGCCGGCGCGCGGCTCACGGTGGCGATGGCCGCAGGTAGATCATAGTCGTTGTCCTGCCCGACGAGCAGCCAGGCCGCATGCAGCAGGCTGGCCGGATAATAGTCGCTGGAAAGGATATCCAGCACACCGTGGCGCGCCAGTTCGGCGGCGGCGATATTGCCCGAGTGCGAGCCGCCGCGCACCACATTCGGCGCGCCCATCAGCACCTTCAACCCCAGCTCGTGGCTGGCCTTGGCCGCTTCCAGGGTGGTGGGGAACTCGGCGATGGCCATGCCGAAGCCGGCCGACTCCTGCACGTGGGCCAGGGTCGCGTCATCATGACTGGCCACGGAAATGCCCCGGACGTGGCAATCCTCGACGATGGCGCGACGCTGGCGGTCGCTGTACTGGCGCGAATTGGCGATCTGCTCCTGGAGAAAATCCTCCATTTCCGCCGGGCTCAGGTGGTACTTGCCCATGTAGTACTCGCGGTATTTCTCCACCTTGGCGAACTGGCGCTGGCCGGGCGAGTGATCCATCACCGACACCAGCGCCACCAACGGGTGCTCCACCAGGTCGCGGTAGATGGTCAGGGCATCGGGGTGGCACAGCTCGCAGCGCAGGTGCAGGCGGTGCTCGGCGCGGGTCTGCCCCGCCGCCTCGCTGGCAGCGATGGCTTCGATCATCGCCGGCAATTGCTGCATGCGCCGACCACGCGGGTTGATGTCACCGATGGACAGCGCATCGAACACCGTGGTGATGCCCGCGGCGACGATCTGCGCATCATGGGTCAGCACCGCCGACGTCGACGGCCAATCCACGCCAGGGCGCGGGCTCATGTGTTTTTCCAGGTTGTCGGTGTGCAGCTCCACCAGCCCCGGCAGCAGGTAGTCGCCGCCCAGATCCTGGGCCTGCGGCAGGCGACTGGCGCCCTCGTCCACTGCGGCGATCAGCCCGTCGCGCAGTAGCAGGGTGCCGAGGAACTCGCGCTCGGCGGTGACGATACGAGCGTTGCTGAGAATCTGTTCAGACGACATAGACGTACTCCGGTTGCGCCGCGGCGGCGCTCATGTCGAGGTAACGGTCGGCCACCGCCTCGCGGGCGATGCGGTCGTGGAAGATGCCGATCAGCGCGCTGCCGGCCGCCTTGGCTTCAAGAATCAGCTCCAGCACCACCTGACGGTTGGCCTCGTCCAGCGAGGCGGTGGGTTCGTCGAGCAGCAGCACCGGCCACTCGACCATGAAGCCGCGGGCGATGTTGACGCGCTGCTGCTCGCCGCCGGAGAAGGTGCCCGGCGCCAGCTGCCACAGCGCCTCGGGAATATTCAGCCGGCTCAGCAGGGCCTTGGCTCGCGCCTCGGCGTCCCTGCGCGTCCAGCCGCGGGCCAGCGCCGGCTCCATCACCACGTCCAGGGTCGACACGCGCGGGATCACCCGCAAAAACTGGCTGACGTAACCCAGGCTCTGCCGGCGCACCGCCAGCACCTGGCGCGGCTCGGCGCCGACCAGCTCAACCGGCTCGCCCTGGTGGCGGATGCGGATGCTGCCGCCGGCCGCCAGGTAGTTGCCGTACAGGGTGCGCAGCAGGGTCGACTTGCCGGCGCCGGACTGTCCATGCAGCACCAGGCACTCGCCGCCGCGCACGGCGAAATTCAGGTCACGCAGCACTTGCAGGACGACGCCGTTCTGCTGGTGCAGGGTGAAGGTCTTGCTGAGGCCGCTGACCTCGATCAGGTTGTTCATGGTCAATAATCTCTGCGTGCGTGGGAGGGGCTTTAGCCGCGACAAAAGGGATCGCGGCTAAAGCCCCTCCCACAAGACGGAATCAAGGCTGCAACACCGACGACACCAGCAGCTGCGAATAGGGATGCTGCGGGTCGTCGAGAATTTGGTCGGTCAGCCCCGCCTCCACCACGCGCGAGCGGCGCATCACCATCAGGCGGTCGGCCAACAGGCGCGCCACCGCCAGGTCGTGGGTGACGATCACCACCGCCAGGTCCAGCTCGCGCACCAGGCCGCGCAGCAGGTCGAGCAGGCGCGCCTGCACCGACACATCCAGCCCTCCAGTTGGCTCGTCCATGAATACCAGGCGCGGCGCGGAGACCAGGTTGCGAGCGATCTGCAGGCGCTGCTGCATGCCGCCGGAGAAGGTGCGCGGCAGGTCGTCGATACGCGCCGGGTCGATCTCCACCTGGCTCAGCCAGTCGAGCCCGGCGGCGCGCAGCTCGCCGTAGTGGCGCACGCCCTGGGCCATCAGCCGCTCGCCGATGTTGGCGCCGGCCGATACCGCCATGCGCAGGCCGTCACGCGGGTTCTGCTCGACGAAGCCCCACTCGGTGCGCAGCAGCGTGCGCCGCTCGGCCTCGCTGGCGCTGTACAGGTCGAGCCACTGACCACTGCGCGCGCGATAACTCACGCTGCCGCGATCCGGCGGGCAGCGCCCGGAGAGCAGACTGAGCAAGGTGGACTTGCCCGAGCCGGACTCGCCGACTATGCCCAGCACCTCGCCGGGATAGAGGTCGAAGCTCACCCCCTGGCAGCCCTTGTCCGGGCCGTACAGGCGGGTCAGGTCGCGCGCCGAGAACAGCGGCTCGGCCGCTGCCACGGCAGGTTGTAGACGTTCAGCGGCGCTCATTGCAGGTTCTCCTCGGTTCGCTGGCGGCAGTAGTCGGTGTCGGAGCAGACGTAGCGCTTGCTGCCGGCGTCGTCGACGATCAGCTCGTCGAGGAAGGACTCGCTGCTGCCGCAGAAGGCGCAGCACTCGTCCCAGCGCTGCACGGCGAAGGGGTGATCCTCGAAGTCCAGGCTGACCACGCGGGTAAAGGGCGGTACCGCGTACAGGCGCTTCTCGCGACCGGCGCCGAACAGCATCAGCGCCGGGCTCATGTTCAGCTTGGGGTTGTCGAATTTCGGGATCGGCGACGGGTCCATCACGTAGCGCTCGTCCACCGTCACCGGGTAAGCGTAGGCAGTGGCGATATGGCCGAAGGTGGCAATGTCCTCGTACAGCTTCACGTGCATCACGCCGTAGTCCTCCAGCGCATGCATGGTCCGCGTCTCGCTCTCGGACGGCTCGATGAAGCGCAGCGGCTCGGGAATCGGCACCTGATAGACCATGATCTGCCCGGCCGACAGCGGGGTTTCCGGGATGCGGTGACGGGTCTGGATCACGCTGGCTTCCAGCGTACGCTCGGTGGTGGCGACGCCGGCGGTGCGGGCAAAGAAGCGGCGGATCGACACCGCATTGGTGGTGTCATCAGCGCCCTGGTCGATCACCTTGAGCACGTCGTCCGTACCGAGAATGGCCGCAGTCAGCTGCATGCCACCGGTGCCCCAGCCGTAGGGCAGCGGCATCTCACGACCACCGAAAGGCACCTGGTAGCCGGGGATCGCCACTGCCTTGAGCAGGCCACGGCGGATCATGCGTTTGGTCTGCTCATCGAGATAGGCGAAGTTATAGGCCGACGCCTCGCGGGCGCCGCTTGCAGTGGAAAGGTTCATCAGCGGTTCTCCTCTGCCGACGCCTGGCGGCGCAGCTTGCGGATCAGTTCCAGTTCGGCCTGGAAGTCGACGTAGTGCGGCAACTTCAGGTGCGAGACGAAGCCGGCAGCCTCGACGTTGTCGCAGTGCATCAGCACGAACTCCTCCTCCTGTGCCGGGCCCGACACTTCCTCGCCGTACTCGCCGGCACGCAGGGCACGATCGACCAGGGCCATGCCCATGGCCTTGCGCTCGGCGTAGCCGAAGGCCAGGCCGTAGCCGCGGGTGAACTGCGCCTGCTCGGCACGTTCACCAACGAACTGGTTGACCATCTCGCACTCGGTGATTTCGATGTCGCCCAGCGGCACGGCGAAGCCCAGTTCGGCGGGCGTCATCCACACCTCGACGTCGCCGATGCGGATCTCCCCGGCGAAGGGGTGGTTGCGTCCGTAACCACGCTGGGTGGAATAACCCAGCGCCAGGAGGAAGCCCTCGTCGCCACGGGCCAGCGCCTGCAGGCGCTCGGCGCGGCTGGCGGGAAAGGCCAGCGGCTCGCGGGTGATGTCGGGCACCGGCGCGCCGTCGTCCGTTTCGCGGGCCATAAGACCTTCGCCTGCGAGAAAATCCAGCACTCGCGGACAAGGCCTGGGCTCATCGGTAACAGCCGCTTCTGGCGCCGGATAGTCGCCCTCGGCCAGCAGGGCAAAGTCCAGCAGGCGGTGGGTGTAGTCGAAGGTCGGGCCGAGCAGTTGACCGCCGGGCAGGTCCTTGAAAGTGGCAGAGATGCGCCGCTCCAGCTGCATCTCCGTGGTATCCAGCGGCTCGCTGGCGCCGAAACGCGGCAGCGTGGTGCGGTAGGCGCGCAGCAGGAAAATGGCTTCCATCAGGTCACCGGCCGCCTGCTTGATCGCCAGCGCGGCCAGTTCCTCGTCGTACAGCGAGCCCTCGCTCATGACGCGGGCCACGGCCAGCGGCAGCTGCTGGCGGATCTGCTCAACGCCCAGTTCGGCAACGGCGGTATCACCGCGGCGACGGTTGGCCAGCAGCTGATGGGCATTGTCGATGGCGCGTTCGCCACCCTTGACGGCGACATACATCAGGCAGCCTCCTCGGTTTCGATCAGCACGCGGGTGCTGCGCGGCAGGCCGATCACTTCCCCGCCCGCGGCGAAGAAGCAGTCCAGGCCACGGGGAAAGGCGCTGCGCGCCTGGCGCTGCTGCCAGAACGAGGCCGGCAGCGGCAGACTGACACTGCGCACGTCCTTGATACCCGGACCGCGCCAGCGCAAGGCCGGGCCGGCGTGCAGATCACCCAGCTGGATCAGCAGCGTGCAGGACTGATCCGGGTAGCGTTCGCTGCCATTGTCGAAGTCCGACAAATCATCCAGTTCGCTCTCATCGAGCAGGGCGAACAGGGCGATCTCGCGCTCGGCGACGATCGGGCAGCCGCAATGGAAGGCCAGGTTGGCGCGGATCAGCGGCGTATCGAAGCGCGGGGCCAGCCACAGCGGCGTGTCGCTGTCGAGAAAGGCCAGGCACAGGCCATAGGTGGCCGGGGCCAGGTCGCCCAGGGCATGGGCGCGGTCCATGGCGCGTGGCAGACCCGGTTCGGCCAGGGCGCCGAGGGCGGCGCGGAAGCTGACCTGGGCATCGAGCACCGGGTCGTCGAAAGCCGGTTGCAGCCAGTGCGAGCTGTGCGGCGTAGTCATCAATCCTCTCCTCTGACCAGGGTGAAGAATTCCACCTGGGTGGTGGCGCTGCGCGCGGCCCGGGCCAGGCGCTGCTCGCGCTGCTGGCGAGCCATGGGTTCGATCAGGTCACTCAGCCAGCGCGCCTGGTCGCTGCCCTGCAGGTGGGCGTCGGCCAGGGCGGCCAGCTCGGCGCGGCGCTTGTCGCGGCCGGCCAGGTAGCTGTAGCCGGTGCGGCCGTCAGCCAGGCGCACCACGCAGCGGGTCACGGTCATCTCGCCCAGGTTGAAGGCACTGCCGGTGCCGCCCATGCGCCCGCGCACCAGGGTCATGCCCACCTCGGGGGCGCGGATCAGCTGGTAGGCGCTGTCCTTCAGCGCCGCCTCATGGGCGTCGAGAGCGCTGCCGGCGCGGGCCAGCACGCCCATCCAGCGCTGGCGCGCGGCGATGTTCGGGTCGGTTTCGTTCATGCGGGTCTCCATCAGGTCGCTACCTGGTACTGGAAGCGGTCGGCGCGGCTGCTGGACTGCGCCAGCTCCACCGCCCGACCAGCGGGATCGCGGGACAAAGTGAGCACGCTGAGCAACGGCGCATGGCGTGGCATCAGCAAGTGCGCCGCCTCTTCGCGGCTGGGCAGGCGCGCACCGATCAGGCTGAAGGTGCGCGTCAGCGGCAGGTCGCGCTCGGCCAGGTGCTGGCGCAGCGAACCGCCCTGGTAGTCAGCCAACTGTGGTGCCAGGCTGGCGCAGAAGCGGTGGCGGATCAGGCTCAGCGGCTGGCCCTCGAGCAGGCGCAGGGTGGTCAGCTCGATCAGCTCGCTGCCGTCGGGCAGTTGCAGGTGGCGGCATTCCTCGGTGCTGCCAGTGCGGCGCAGGCGCTCGATCAGCCTGGCCTCGACACGGTGGCCGAGCGCCGACAGCGACTGGCTGAAGGCACTGCCCGCCTCCACCGGGTACACCAGTGGCTTGGCCAGCACCTGGGTACCTTTACCCTGACGGCGCAGCAGGCGGCCTTCGAGCACCAGCTCGTCCACCGCGCGGCGCAGGGTGTGGCGGTTGACGGAAAATCGCGCGGCCAGTTGCATCTCGCCCGGCAGGTAGTCGCCCGGGCTCATGCGCTGCACGTCTTCGCGCAGCACGGCGGCCAGCTCGCGGTACAGCGGTTCGCTTTGTCTAGACAAGTTCATCGTTTGAAAAGGGCGCACGCGGGCGCCCTCCTCCTCCTTCAGATAAAGAGCTTGCGCAGGCGCTGGGACAGGATGTCGATGGCGCTCACCACCAGGATGATCACGATCAGCAGCGCGCAGGTCTGGGCGAACTGGAAGCCGCGAATCGCCTCCCAGAGAATCACCCCGATGCCGCCGGCGCCGACCATGCCGACCACCGTGGCCGAGCGCACGTTGGACTCGAAGCGGTACAGCGAGTAAGAAATCCACAGCGGCAGCACCTGCGGGATGACGCCGAAGATCACTTCCTGCAGGGCACTGGCACCGGTGGCACGCACGCCTTCGACCGGGCCCGGATCGATGGCCTCGACCGCCTCGGCGAACAGCTTGGCCAGCACCCCCGTGGTGCTGATGAACAGCGCCAGCACGCCGGCGAAGGGGCCGAGGCCAACCGCGACGACGAAGAGCATGGCGAAGACCATTTCATTGATCGAACGGCAGGCATCCATCACCCGGCGCACCGGCTGATACACCCACCAGGGCACGATGTTCTCGGAACAGAGGATGCCCAGCGGAATGGCGCAGAGAATGGCCAGCACCGTGCCCCAGAGGGCGATCTGTACGGTGACCACCATCTCCTTGACGTAGTGCTGCCAGTTGCTGAAGTCCGGCGGGAAGAAATCGGCGGCGAAGGTGGCCATGTTGCCGGCATCGCGCACCAGCGCCAGCGGGTTCATTTCCGCGCCTCGCCAGGACCAGGCGAGCACGGCGAAGAACAGGCCCCAGCCGATCAACTGCAGCCAGCTGCGCTTGGTCTCGGCGATCGGGGTGGCGGTGGTCATTGTGGTCATGGGTAACTCTCGTTCACGCACTCAAAACGAGCCGCCATGCCGAAGCGCGGCGGCTCTCGGGGTCAGCCGGCGCTGGCGCCGTTCTTCTTCTCGAGTTCGGCCATGCGCTGCTCCAGCTTGGCCAGCTCGGCGTCCAGCTCCTTGAGCTGAGCCTGCTTGTCGGCGTCCTTGAGCTTGTCGTTGTTGGCCACTTCGGTACGCTTCTTGAACAGCTCGAGCTGACGAATCGGCAGCAGCTGATCGTTATCCGAAGGCTTGAACTGGCCCCACTGCAGGCCCTCGAGCACCTTCTTCTCTTCCGGCTTGGCGCCGTAGGTCATGAAGAAGTTGCGCAGCTTGTCGCGGGTTTCCTGCGGCAGGTTCTTGCGCCAGGCGATGGGGTCCGACGGGATCAGCGGCGAGGTCCAGATCACCTTGAGCTGCGCCGCCTTGTCCGGCGCAGTCACTTCCAGGCGCTCCATGCCCTCGCTGTTGAAGGTGCCGACATCGACCTGCTTGTTGGCCACCGACAAGGCGTTGACCTCGTGGCTGCCGTTGAGCGAGCGCTTGAAGATCTTGCTGGCGTCGGCGTTGTTCTGGGCGAATACGTAGTAGCCAGGCACCAGATAGCCGGAGGTGGAGTTGGGATCACCGTTGGCGAAGGTCAGGCTCGAAGCGTTCTTGAGCATGTCCTCGGCCGAGTTGATCGGGCTGTCCTTGTGCGCCACCAGCAGGCTGTAGTAGCCCTGCGCACCGTTGGCCGCCACGGTCTGGGCGAAGATCTCGCCACCAGCGCGGTCAACCGCTTCCATCGCCGACTTGTTGCCGTACCAGGCCACGTCCACCTTGTCGAAGCGCATGCCCTGGATGATCCCGGCGTAATCAGGCGCGAAGAAGGCGTTGATCTTCACTCCGGTCTGCTTGCTCATGTCGGCCAGGAAGGGATCCCACATGGCCTTGAGGTTCTGCGAGGACTCGGTGGAAATGATGCCGAAATTGAGTTCCTCGGCGGCCTGGGCCGAGCCCAGCAGGGAACCGGTGACGAGCGCAGAGGCAGCCAGCACCTGGCCGATGCGTTTGAACATGGAGCACACTCCTGTTGCGGGTTGGCGTTGGTTTTTCGAATGAGGAAGTGACGTCAGGCCTTGGCCAGCGTCAGCGGACGTTCCACGGCACGCGGGCGCTGCCCTTGCGGCAGCAGCAGGCTGATATCGAGATCGCCGCCGTAGAGGTCGTTGAGGAAATCGGGGTTGAAGCTGTCGGTGGGGCCGTCGAAATGAATGCGCCCGCCCTTGAGCGCCACGGCGCGCTGGCAATAGCGCACCGCGTAGTCGACCTGATGCAGGGTCACCACCACCGTCTTGCCGTCGCGACGGTTTATGTCAGCGAGAATTTCCATCACCTTGCGCGCCGACTCCGGATCAAGCGAGGCGATCGGCTCGTCGGCAAGAATCACCTCGGCCTGCTGGCACAGCGCGCGGGCGATGGCCACGCGCTGTTGCTGGCCGCCGGACAGAGTGGAAGCGCGCTGCGCAGCGAACTCGGCCAGACCGACCCGCTCCAGCGCCTGCATGGCGCGCTGTTTTTCTTCCACCGAGAACAGGCTGAGGCTGCCACGCCAACGCGGCATGCGACCGAGGCCGCCGAGCAGTACGTTCTGCAGCACGCTTAGGCGGCCGACCAGATTGAACTGCTGAAAGATGTAGCCGATATCGGCACGCTGGCGACGCACGTCGCCATTGAGGCGGCCATCGGCCTGTACCTGGCGCCCGAGCACTTCGATGCTGCCGGCATCGCCGCGGGCCAGTCCGGCGAGATGACGCAGCAGCGTCGACTTGCCCGAACCGGAAGCGCCGATCAGCGCCACCATCTCACCCGGCTGCACCGACAGCGCCAAGTCGAACAAGGCCTGTTTACGGCCGAAGCTCTTGTTCAGACGGTCGACTCGAATCGCTGCGCTCATATGCTGGCCCTCTACTATCATCAATGATCAGAAGGCGACGCGACCGCCATCTGGTGTAGACCAAGGTAGGCAGCTTCCATGTCAGAGCGGTTAAATGCAGGTGACGATTGGATGAAGGCGCTGGAATTTTTTCCAATGAGAAACGTCGAAGTGGACGCTTGTGCCAATTGCTACTCATTTCTGACGACCGGTGCTGGCACAACGCCCGTATATCGATCACAATGTGCCACGTATTTGGCGTCAAGGAACTGTTCAGATGACCTTCGGGTCGTAATGACGCAGAACGCGATACCGGTTGAACGGCTAGTGCGAGACACGGTCAAACCGGTGACAATATCGACACTGATTACCAGTATCGCTCCCTGAACTAACCGGTAATGTATGCGCCCTATGAAACAGGCTATTTATTCCAGCCGCACGGCTGACAAATTTGTCGTTCGCTTGCCAGATGGCATGCGTGAGCGTATTGCTGACGTAGCACGCAACCATCACCGCAGCATGAACTCGGAAATCATCGCCCGCCTGGAGCAGAGCATGCTGCAGGAAGGCGCTCTGGATGACGATCTCAGTCTGCGTCTCGACAGCCCCGAACTGAGCCTTCATGAGCGTGAATTGCTGCAGCGTTTTCGTCAGCTGTCGCGCCGCCAGCAGAACGCGCTGGTCGCTCTGATTGCCCATGACGTGGAAATGGCCGCCGAAGAAGCCTGAGGCGAACCCATTAAAAAACCGGCCTAGAGCCGGTTTTTTTATTCCTGCCATATTTGCCAGCAGCACTGCCGGGCAATAGGCGAAGCGCGGATCGAACTCCGCGCCTTCATCAGCCAACGAAGCTGAGCAGTACCCCCGCCGCTACGGCAGAGCCGATCACCCCGGCCACGTTCGGCCCCATCGCATGCATGAGCAGGAAGTTCTGCGGGTTGGCCTCCAGGCCCACCTTATTCGACACCCTCGCCGCCATCGGCACCGCCGATACACCTGCCGAACCGATCAGCGGGTTGACCTTGTTGCTGCTGAACAGGTTCATCAGCTTGGCCATCAATACCCCAGCCGCCGTACCGGCGCAGAACGCCACCATGCCGAGCATCAGGATGCCGAGGGTCTTGAGCTGCAGGAAGGCCTCTGCCGACAGCTTGGAGCCTACGGTCAGGCCGAGGAAGATGGTGACGATATTGATCAGCGCGTTGCGCGAGGTATCGGCCAGGCGCTCGACCACCCCGCATTCACGCAGCAGGTTGCCAAGGGCGAACATGCCGATCAGCGGCGCGGCATCGGGCAGCAGCAGACCGACCAGGATGCACAGCACGATGGGGAAGATGATCTTCTCGGTCTGCCCCACCGGACGCAATTGCTGCATGACGATGGCGCGCTCTTCCTTGCTGGTCAGCGCACGCATGATCGGCGGCTGTAGCAGCGGCACCAGCGCCATGTAGGCATAGGCCGCCACGGCGATGGGGCCGAGCAGGTCGGGCGCCAACTTGGAAGTGACGAAGATCGAGGTAGGCCCATCCGCCCCGCCGATAATGGCGATGGACGCCGCCTCCTTGAGCGTGAACTCCATGCCCGGGATGCCCAGTGCGGTGATCGCCAGCGCGCCCATCAGAGTGCCGAAGATACCGAACTGCGCGGCGGCGCCCAGCAACAAGGTTTTCGGGTTGGCCAGCATCGGGCCGAAGTCGGTCATGGCGCCGACGCCGAGGAAGATCAGCAACGGGAAGATGCTGGTCGGCAATCCCACTTCGTAGATCAGGTGCAGAAAGCCGGCACCTTCGGCCATGTTGGCCACCGGGATGTTCGACAGCAGACCGCCGAAACCGATGGGCACCAGCAGCAAGGGCTCGAAACCTTTCCTGATGGCCAGGTAGATCAGCAGCAGGCATACCGCGATCATGAAGGCCTGGCCGGGCTCCAGATGGTACAGGCCGGTGCTTTGCCAGAGCTTGAGCAGCTTTTCCATGGTGCGCTCCTCAGCCGATGGTCAGCAGGCTGTCGCCCACCGCCACTGCATCACCGACCTTGACGTTGACGGCACCGACGGTGCCCGCCTTGAAGGCACGGATCTCGGTTTCCATCTTCATCGCTTCGAGAATGATCACCAGCTGGCCCTCCTCGACGGTCTGGCCGGGCTGCACCAGCACCTTGAAGATATTGCCGGCCAGTGGCGCCGCTTGCGGCTCGCCACCACCGGCCGCGACCGGGGCAGCAGCCGGCGCGGCGCTTACCGCCCCCCCGACAGGCTTGATGCCTTCGACATCACCGCCTTCGCTGACCTGTACGACGAACGACTTGCCGTTGACCTCGACGGTATAAACCTCGGGCTTGCCAGCTTCGCGAGCCGGAGTTTCCTTGCCGGTCGGCGCCGGCTCGAAGGCCGCCGGGTTGCCACGGTTTTCCAGGAATTTCAGGCCGATCTGCGGGAACAGCGCGTAGGTCAGCACGTCGTCGATCTCGTCGGCGGCCAGCTTGATACCCTTCTCCCGGGCGATGCCCTTGAGTTCGGCGGTCAGTTTGTCCATCTCGGCATCGAGCAGATCGGCGGGACGGCAGGTGATGGCCTCGCCACCGTCAAGCACGCGCGCCTGCAGCTCGGCATTGAAGGGCGCAGGCGCGGCGCCGTACTCGCCCTTGAGTACGCCGGCGGTTTCCTTGGTGATGGACTTGTAGCGCTCGCCGGTGAGCACGTTGATCACCGCCTGGGTGCCGACGATCTGCGAGGTTGGCGTTACCAGCGGGATGAAGCCGAGGTCTTCGCGCACGCGCGGAATCTCGGCCAGCACCTGGTCGAACTTGTCCTGGGCACCCTGCTCTTTGAGCTGGCTTTCCATGTTGGTGAGCATGCCGCCTGGCACCTGGGCGACCAGGATGCGCGAATCGACGCCCTTGAGGTTGCCCTCGAACTTAGCGTACTTCTTGCGCACCTCGCGAAAGTAGGCGGCGATTTCCTCCAGCAGCTCCAGGTTGAGCCCGGTATCGCGCTCGGTGCCCTGGAACATGGCCACGACCGACTCGGTCGGCGAATGGCCATAGGTCATCGACAGCGAGGAAATGGCGGTGTCGACATTGTCGATACCGGCTTCAACTGCCTTGAGAATCGCCACGGACGACAGCCCGGCGGTGGCGTGGCACTGCATGTGAATCGGGATGGCCAGGCTGGCCTTCAGGCGCGAGACCAGTTCGAAGGCGGTGTAGGGGGTAAGGATGCCCGCCATGTCCTTGATGGCCACCGAGTCGGCGCCCATGTCTTCGATCTGCTTGGCCAGGTCGACCCACATGTCCAGAGTGTGCACAGGGCTGGTGGTGTAGGAGATGGTGCCCTGGGCATGCTTGCCCTGCTGCTTGACGGCCTTGAGTGCGGTTTCCAGGTTGCGCGGATCGTTCATCGCATCGAACACGCGGAACACGTCGACGCCGTTGACCGCGGCACGCTCGACGAATTTCTCCACCACGTCGTCGGCGTAGTGGCGGTAGCCCAGCAGGTTCTGCCCGCGCAGGAGCATCTGCTGACGGGTGTTGGGCATGGCCTTCTTCAGTTCGCGGATGCGCTCCCAGGGGTCTTCGCCCAGATAACGGATACAGGCATCGAAGGTGGCGCCGCCCCAGGATTCCACCGACCAGAAGCCGACCTGATCGAGCTTGGCCGCGATCGGCAGCATGTCTTCCAGGCGCACTCGGGTGGCCAGGATGGATTGGTGGGCGTCACGCAGCACCACATCGGTGATCCCGAGTGCTTGTTTAACGGCAGTCATACAGGTACTCCCTCTGAACCTGATCAACCGCGACGGGCGCGGTGCTGGGCAATAGCGGATTGGATGGCGGCCAGCGTTTCTGCATCCGGCTCGTGGCTGGCCGGCTTGGCGCTGTGCGCTGGGGAAGAAACGGCGGGGGTTGGCGCGGGTGGAGCGAAGGTCGCGATCAGACGCGACATCAGGCTGACCACACCCACCAACAACACCAGAAAGACAAACACGAAACCCATGCCGAACAGCATGAGTTCGACACCCTCGAGCAGGAGTTCACTGGGGGTCATCTTGGCTCCTTTGGCCAGCAGCTCGCGGGCTGCATTCATTATTGATCAGGAGCGCCCAGGGTCAGCGCCCGGGCAGAGCTGCCGAACCTTAGCCTGAAACAAGCGTTTGAAGCAAACACCGAACCGCCATTTATGTAGTGGCTTTTGCACCCCCACTACCAAACAGGGGGCAAGGTTCTGCGAGACGGCGCTCAGGAGGCCGAGCGCACACCGGTATCAACCGCGGGCGCCAGCGCCAGCAGCTGCTTGAAATGACGGGTCTCATCGCCCGGAGTGCGCCCGAACAGCCGCTTGAATTCCCGGCTGAACTGCGACGGGCTTTCGTAGCCGACGCGCTGCGCCGCGCTGATCGCGCTCATGTCGTTGCGAATCATCAGCAGACGCGCCTGGTGCAGGCGTATGGCCTTGAGGTACTGCAAAGGCGAGCGGCTGGTCATCGCCTTGAAGTGCACATGGAAAGCCGGCACGCTCATGCTGGCGATCTCGGCCAGCGAGGGCACGTCGAGCGACTCCTGATAATCGCGGTGGATACGTTGCAACACGCGCGCGATACGACCGAAATGACTGTTCTGCGCAAGAGTCGCACGCAGTCCACTACCCTGCTCCCCCTGCAGCACGCGAAAGACGATCTCGCGCATGATCGAGGGGCCGAGCAGACGCACTTCATCAGGGTCGGCCAGCGCTTCCAGCAGACGCAGCGTGGCGTCGCTCAGGCGTACATCCATCGGGCTGGAATAGAGCGTTGCCGGCTCGGCAGCCTGAGGCTCGTCCAGTTCCATCGCCAGCTCGGCCACCAGCAGCGGATCGACCCGCAGCGCTACGCCCAGCATGGGCTCTTCGGCACTGGCCTCGGTTTCGATGGAAAAAGGCAACGGCAGCGCCAGCACCAGATAATGCTGCGCATCGTAGACGTAGAGCGTGCCGTCGTGCAGCCCGCGTTTGCGCCCCTGAATCACGATGACGATGCTCGGCTCGTACAGCGCAGGCGTTACAGGCAGCGGCCGGTCGGAACGCATGAAGGTAACCCCGTCCAGTTGCGCCGCGGTGTAGCCTTCCTCGGGGGCGAGCCGCAGCATCAACTCGACCATACGCTGCTTCATGCTCTCGGGTGTCGTTGTCATGACTCGGGTATCGGCTCGGGCTGAACACTGGGGCATTTAAGAAGCATTCAATAGAAACAGGCAATATCCAAAGAGTAACCGGACTTAGCGACCATCCACCCTCCACCTAGCATGGAACCTCCCAACAACAGTGGAGATCGCCATGAGCAAGGTCATCCTCATCACTGGTGCCAGCAGCGGCATCGGCGAAGCCATCGCCCGCCACCTCGCCAGCCAGGGCCATCAGGTGGTACTCGGCGCCCGCCGCATCGAACGCCTGCAGGCACTGGTAGACGAACTGCAAGCGCAAGGTCAACGCGCCTCCTGCCGCACCCTCGACGTCAGCCAGCTATCCGATATGCAGGCCTTCGTCGAACGCGCCGAGGCACAGCACGGGCCGGTCGACGTCATCATCAACAACGCCGGTGTGATGCCGCTGTCACCGCTCAACGCCCTGAAGGTCGACGAGTGGAACCGCATGATCGACGTCAACATACGCGGTGTCCTGCACGGCATCGCCGCGGTGCTGCCGGGCATGGAGCAACGCGGGCGCGGCCAGGTGATCAACATTGCCTCCATCGGTGCCCATGCCGTATCACCGACCGCTGCGGTGTACTGCGCCACCAAGTACGCGGTCTGGGCCATTTCCGAGGGGCTGCGCCTGGAAAACGAGCGCATCCGCGTCACCACCATCTGCCCCGGCGTGGTCGAGTCCGAACTGGCCGACAGCATCACCGACGCCAGCGCCCGCGATGCGATGAAGGCCTTCCGCCGTATCGCCATCACACCGGACGCCATCGCCCGTGCGGTGGCCTATGCAGTCGAGCAGCCGGACGACGTCGATGTCAGCGAAGTCATCGTGCGCCCGACCGCCAGTCCTTATTGATGGAGGTGAATATGCCAGCGAAAAACAGCCTGGCGGTGCTGTTGATCAGCGGCGCCCTGCTACCCGGCGCGGCAAGCGCGGAAGCGGAAAGCTCACATCCCTACGCGGGCATGTGGGTAACGGACGATGGCCATGTCCGCCATGAGCTATTGGCCAACGGCCGTTATGACGAGGCACGTGGGAACCGCGAGAGCGCCTACCGGGGCAGCTACCGAGTCACCGGCAACCACATCGATTACGTCGACGACACCGGCTTTACCGCTGACGGTGAGTTCATCGATGACGTGCTCTACCACGGCGGCATGGTGCTGCGCCGCAAGAGCACTCCAACTGAGTAAGGCAACCCACCAGCCAAGGAAAGAAGCTTATGAACATGCAAAAAGCTGTCGCCGCGCTACTGCTCAGCGTATCGCTCTGCCTGCCGACCTGGGCAAGTGACAACACCGCGGCCAATCAGGCCCTGATTCAGAAAGCCTTCGATGATTGGCGCGCCGGCCAGGGCGGCATCTTCCAATTGCTAGCCGATGATGCCGTCTGGGTCGTGGCCGGCAGCAGCCCTTACTCCGGGACTTACCGCACGCGCGAGGCGTTCATGGAAGATGCAGTCAAACCCATCACCGACAAACTGGCCACGCCCATCGTGCCCACCGTCCGCCAGATCGTGGCGCAGGGGCCTCACGTGATCGTGCATTGGGATGGCCAGGCGACCGCCAAGGACGGCAGCCACTACGAGAACAGCTACTCCTGGCATATGCAGCTGGAGAATGGCCGAATCACGCGGGTCACGGCCTTTCTCGATACCTGGCGATTGGTGCAGTTGATGGAGTGATCTAAAGGAGGAAGATCGAAGCCAGCCCCAGGAAGATGAAGAAGCCACCGCTATCGGTCATTGCGGTGATCATCACGCTGGCCCCCATGGCCGGATCACGTCCCAGGCGTGCCAGGGTCATGGGGATCAGCACTCCCATCAGCGCCGCCAGCAACAGATTGAGGGTCATCGCCGCCGTCATCACCACGCCCAGCGACCAGCTGCCGTAGAGCGCATAGGCAATGGCACCGATCACCCCGCCCCAGAGAATGCCGTTGATCAGGGAAACCCCGAGCTCCTTGCGCAGCAGGCGCTTGGTATTACCGGTGCTGACCTGATCCAAGGCCATGGCGCGTACGATCATGGTGATCGTCTGGTTGCCGGAGTTACCACCGATCCCCGCAACGATGGGCATCAGCGCCGCCAACGCGACCAGTTTCTCGATCGAGTCTTCGAACAGGCCGATTACCCGCGAGGCGAGGAAGGCAGTCACCAGGTTGATCGCCAGCCAGGCCCAGCGGTTGCGTACCGACTTCCACACCGAGGCGAAGATATCTTCCTCCTCGCGCAGACCGGCCATGTTCAGCACTTCGCTTTCGCTTTCCTCACGGATCAGGTCGACCATCTCGTCGATGGTCAGACGGCCGATCAGCTTGCCGTTCTTGTCCACCACCGGCGCGGAGATAAGGTCGTAACGCTCGAACGCCTGGGCGGCATCGTAGCCGTCCTCATCGGGATGGAAGCTCACCGGATCGTCGGCCATGACTTCGCCGACCTGCTTCTCCGGATCATTGACCAGCAAGCGCTTGATTGGCAGCACGCCCTTGAGCACGCCGTCGTAATCGACCACGAACAGCTTGTCGGTATGCCCCGGCAGCTCCTTGAGACGGCGCAGATAACGCAGCACCACTTCCAGGCTGACGTCCTCACGGATGGTGACCATCTCGAAGTCCATCAGCGCACCGACCTGATCTTCCTCGTAGGACAGCGCCGAACGCACACGCTCACGCTGCTGGGCGTCGAGCGACTCCATCAGCTCGTGCACAACGTCACGCGGCAGCTCAGGTGCCAGGTCGGCGAGTTCGTCGGCGTCCAGGTCCTTGGCCGCAGCGAGAATCTCGTGATCGTCCATGTCGGCGATCAGGGTTTCCCGCACTGCGTCGGATACTTCGAGCAGGATGTCGCCATCGCGCTCGGCCTTGACCAGCTGCCAGACGGTCAAACGCTCATCGAGCGGCAGGGCTTCGAGAATGTGGGCGATATCCGCGGGGTGCAGGTCGTCGAGCTTGCGCTGTAGCTCGGCTAGGTTCTGCCGATGAACCAGGCTCTCGACCCGATCGTGGTGCTGGCCTTCCTGACGATGGGTCAGGTCTTCGACCAGTTTGTGCCGATGCAGCAGTTCAATCACCTGGGCCAGGCGATCCTGCAAGCTCTCTTGCGGCTTTTTGGCTTCTACTTCAGTCATAGCGCGCTCCACCCCCAGTTGGCGGGCACGCCAAAGGGGATCAATCAGGTCTTACACGATTGTTCGAGGGGAGTATTGAGTAACTACTGGGTAAGTCCATGGTGGTATTCCACAAGCCCCGGCGGGGCTGACACGGCGAATGATAACACCGCCAAACAGCTTTGTACGTGACAAAAGCGCGGCAAGAACAACTGCTTGCATCGCAAACTTCAATCCCGCATGAAAACCTGGCTATGCGACGCCAGCCGTCAACGCCAGGACACCCTGGCATGGGCGAAAAAACGGTCTAACCTGAAATCTGCAACGTCATGGAGGACGATTCATGCAAGGAAGACACCTGGCAGCGCTATTGGCCGCTGCGCTTCTCTCCCCTATTGAAGACAGCTCGGCCGCCAGCGTGTTCCGCTGCGTGGATGCTGACGGCCATGTCACCTTCACCCGGCACGGCTGCAGCACCGATCAGGAACAGCATCTGCAGGATGCACGCAACCATACGCCCAGCAGCGGCAAACCCATCCCATTGGCCGACCCCGGCAGGCGCCAGGCACATGCGAGCGCGAGCTCCGGCGAACTGGTGATTGTCGGTCAGCAGGATGATGGCTGCGGCAATCTACTGAGCAGTAGCGAGAGGCGCCAGGCGATCATCCGCAAGGAAATCCGCCGCGGCATGAGCCGCGCCGACGTGGAAAGCAGCCTGGGCAAGCCGGACAGAGTCACGGCCAGCAATGGCCAGGAGCGCTACCACTATCGTGAAAAGCGCAAAGGCGGCAACAGCCGCCAGGTCAGCTTCGACGAAGCCGGCTGCGTGAAGAAATGACGCACAAAGAAAAAGGGCCTGCATTGCTGCAGGCCCTTTGGGTATGGCGGACTCAGGAGGATTCGAACCTCCGACCGCTCGGTTCGTAGCCGAGTACTCTATCCAGCTGAGCTATGAGTCCACACGTTGGCGCTTTTAGACCAGATCACCACTGGTTGAAACATGACCTTGCATCGCTGCAGTGCCATTGAATATGGCGGACTCAGGAGGATTCGAACCTCCGACCGCTCGGTTCGTAGCCGAGTACTCTATCCAGCTGAGCTATGAGTCCACACGTTGGCGCTTTTAGACCAGATCACCACTGGTTGAAACATGACCTTGCATCGCTGCAGTGCCATTGAATATGGCGGACTCAGGAGGATTCGAACCTCCGACCGCTCGGTTCGTAGCCGAGTACTCTATCCAGCTGAGCTATGAGTCCACACGTTGGCGCTTTTAGACCAGATCACCGCTGGTTGAAGCAAAATGGCTTGCAGCGATGCAAGCCATTTGAATATGGCGGACTCAGGAGGATTCGAACCTCCGACCGCTCGGTTCGTAGCCGAGTACTCTATCCAGCTGAGCTATGAGTCCGCTTGTTGGTGCTTTTATACCAGATCACCTCTGGTGATTCGCCAGCCTGGCTTACGCCCGACTCGCTGAATAATGGCGGAGAAGGGGGGATTCGAACCCCCGACACCCTTTTGAGGTGTACTCCCTTAGCAGGGGAGCGCCTTCGGCCACTCGGCCACCTCTCCGCAACACGGGGCGCATGATAAACATGTTTTCCCCGTTTGCAAACAAAAATTTGTAGAAAAATTAGTGGCTTGGTTCGTCACCCTTCTCTTTCTGAATACGCTGGTAGATTTCCTCACGGTGTACGGCAACCTCTTTCGGCGCATTGACACCAATACGCACCTGGTTACCTTTCACGCCCAACACGGTGACAGTCACATCATCACCGACCATCAGGGTCTCTCCGACCCGGCGAGTCAGAATCAGCATTCCTTTCTCCTTCACGGATTACATTTTTTCAGGACAACAGTCTGCAAAAAGAAAATGGTGCCGGCTCCCTGCTACCACAAGCCTGAAAGCCTCCACCCAAGTATTGACCAGCCCGCGCAGAAAGAAAGTTCCCGCGAATCGGTCAAAAAAACGAAAGGCGCGGAACCAGCCGCGCCTTTCGGATCAGATCAATCACTCACCCTGTCGGGCCGGAGCGTCCAGCTCGAAGGCAGTATGCAGAGCACGCACCGCCAGTTCCAGATACTTCTCCTCGATCACTACGGACACCTTGATCTCGGAGGTGGAGATCATCTGGATATTGATGGTCTCCTTGGCCAGCGCTTCGAACATGCGGCTGGCAACACCAGCATGGGAACGCATACCGACACCAACGATCGAAACCTTGGCGATGTTGGTATCGCCCACCACTTCACGGGCGCCCAGCTCGTCGGCGGTCTTCTGCAACACGCCCAGCGCGTTGTTGTAATCGTTGCGGTGCACGGTAAAGGTGAAATCGGTGGTGTTATCGTGCGAGACGTTCTGCACGATCATGTCCACCTCGATGTTGGCGGCGCTGATCGGGCCGAGAATCTTGAAGGCGATGCCGGGGATATCCGGTACCCCACGGATGGTCAGCTTGGCTTCGTCGCGATTGAAAGCGATGCCGGAAATGATCGGCTGTTCCATGGATTCCTCTTCATCAAGGGTAATGAGGGTGCCCGGCCCCTCCTGGAAGCTGTGCAGGACGCGCAGCGGGACGTTGTACTTGCCGGCGAACTCCACCGAGCGAATCTGCAGCACCTTGGAACCGAGGCTGGCCATTTCCAGCATTTCTTCGAAGGTGATCTTCTCCAAGCGCTGCGCCTTGGGCACCACGCGCGGGTCGGTAGTGTAGACGCCATCGACGTCGGTGTAGATCTGGCACTCGTCGGCTTTCAGCGCCGCAGCCAGAGCCACGCCGGTGGTATCGGAACCGCCACGGCCGAGGGTGGTGATGCTGCCGTGTTCGTCCACGCCCTGGAAACCGGCGACGACGACAACACGACCGGCCTTGAGGTCGGCGCGAATCTTCTGGTCATCGATCTGCAGAATGCGCGCCTTGTTGTAGGCGCTGTCGGTGAGAATGCGCACCTGGTTGCCGGTGTAGGACACCGCTGGCACACCGCGCTTGATCAGTGCCATGGCCAATAGCGCGATGGTCACCTGCTCACCGGTGGACACCATTACATCCAGTTCACGCGGTACCGGCTCGCCGTCGGTGATCTGTTTGGCCAGATCGATCAGGCGGTTGGTTTCGCCACTCATGGCGGACACCACGACGACGATGTCGTCGCCTTTCTCGCGGAACTTCTTAACCTTCTCGGCCACCTGCTGGATACGCTCGACGGTGCCGACTGAGGTGCCCCCAAACTTCTGTACGATCAAAGCCATTTCAAAAAGCCGCCTGATTCCTCAAGGGCGCCCATTAAACCCGCATCGGGTCACACTGCCAAGGCCCGCCGGACGCACTGCGGGCCCCGCTTTCACGCTCTTTACGAAGCCTGCTCGACCAGGGTCGCGGCGAGGGCCAGGGCTTCATCCAGTTTGCCGGCATCGACGCCGCCGCCCTGGGCCATGTCGGGGCGACCGCCGCCCTTGCCGCCCACGGTCGCAGCGGCCTGACGCATCAGGTCACCGGCCTTGAGCTTGGCGGTCAGATCCTGGGTGACACCAGCGACCAGCACCACCTTGTCCTCGAACACGCCGCCGAGCAGAATCACCGCACTGCCCAGCTTGTTCTTCAACTGATCGACCAGCGCCAGCAGCGCCTTGCCGTCCAGGCCATCGATACGCGACGCCAGCACCTTGATGCCCTTGACGTCCACCGCCGAGCCGGCCAGGTCGTTGCCCGCAGCGCTGGCGGCCTTGGCCTTGAGCTGCTCCAGCTCCTTTTCCAGCTGGCGGTTACGCTCGATCAGCGCCGACAGTTTGTCGAGTACGTTGTCGCGGCTGCCTTTGACCAGGGAAGCGGCTTCCTTGAGCTGCTCTTCTGCGCCATTGAGGTACGCCAGCGCGGCTGCACCGGTGACCGCCTCGATACGACGCACGCCGGCCGCCACACCACCTTCGCTGACGATCTTGAACAGACCGATGTCGCCCGTGCGGGCCACGTGTGTACCGCCGCACAGCTCGACGGAGAAGTCACCGCCCATGCTCAGGACGCGCACCTGATCGCCGTACTTCTCGCCGAACAGCGCGGTCGCGCCCTTGGCCTTGGCGGTCTCGATGTCGGTGATTTCAGTCTCTACCGGCGTGTTCTCGCGCACCACGCGATTGACGATGTCCTCGAGCTGCTTGAGTTGCTCGGGTTTGATCGCCTCGAAGTGGCTGAAGTCGAAACGCAGGCGCTGACTGTTGACCAGCGAGCCCTTCTGCTGCACATGGTCGCCAAGCACCATACGCAGGGCTTCGTGCAGCAGGTGGGTCGCCGAGTGGTTCAGCGCAGTGGCCTGGCGCACCTCGGCCTCAACCTCGGCCTTGACGCTGGTACCGACGGAGAGGCCGCCCTTGGTGACCACGCCGTGGTGCAGGAAGGCGCCGCCAGCCTTGGTGGTGTCTCGCACGTCGAAACGCACGCCTGCACCTTCCAGATAGCCGCAGTCGCCGATCTGGCCACCGGACTCGGCGTAGAACGGGGTCTGATCCAGCACCACCACGCCCTCTTCGCCTTCAGCGAGGCTGTCGACCGCGGCACCGGCCTTGAACAGGGCGATGATCTTGCCGCTGCCGCTGGTGCCCTCGTAGCCGAGGAAGCGGGTGTCGGCGTCGACCTTGACCAGGGCGTTGTAATCCATGCCGAAGGCGCTGGCGGAACGGGCGCGCTCACGCTGCGCCTCCATCTCACGCTCGAAGCCTTCTTCGTCTACCGACAGTTCGCGCTCGCGGGCGATATCGGCGGTCAGGTCGACCGGGAAGCCGTAGGTGTCGTACAGCTTGAACACCACATCGCCAGGAATGACCGAGCCCTGCAGGCTGGCCAGATCCTGCTCGAGAATCTTCAGGCCCTGCTCCAGGGTCTTGGCGAACTGCTCTTCCTCGGTCTTCAGCACGCGCTCGATGTGCGCCTGCTGCTGTTTGAGTTCGGGGAAGGCTTCACCCATCTCGGCCACCAGGGCGGCGACGATCTGGTAGAAGAAGCTGCCCTTGGCGCCCAGCTTGTTGCCGTGACGGCAGGCGCGACGCACGATGCGGCGCAGCACGTAGCCGCGACCTTCGTTGGACGGGGTCACGCCGTCGGCGATCAGGAAGCTGCAGGAGCGGATGTGGTCCGCCACCACTTTCAGCGAAGCCTGGCCCTCGTTGGCGCAGCCGATGGCCCTGGCCGAGGCGGACAGCAGATTCTGGAACAGGTCGATCTCGTAGTTCGAGTTGACGTGCTGCAACACCGCGCTGATGCGCTCCAGGCCCATGCCGGTGTCCACACTCGGCGCCGGCAGCGGGTGCAGCACGCCGTCCGCGGTGCGGTTGAACTGCATGAAGACGTTGTTCCAGATCTCGATGTAGCGGTCGCCATCTTCCTCCGGGCTGCCGGGTGGGCCGCCCCAGATGTGCTCGCCGTGATCGAAGAAGATCTCGGTGCAGGGGCCGCACGGGCCGGTATCGCCCATCGCCCAGAAGTTGTCGGACGCATAGGGCGCGCCCTTGTTGTCACCGATGCGGATCATGCGCTCGGTGGGGATGCCGACTTCCTTGGTCCAGATATCAAAGGCCTCGTCATCGGTGGCGTAGACGGTGACCCAGAGCTTTTCCTTGGGCAGGTTCAGCCACTTGTCGGAGGTCAGAAATTCCCAGGCGTAATGAATGGCATCGCGTTTGAAGTAGTCGCCGAAGCTGAAGTTGCCCAGCATTTCGAAGAAGGTGTGGTGACGCGCGGTGTAGCCAACGTTTTCCAGGTCGTTGTGCTTGCCGCCGGCACGCACGCACTTCTGGCTGGTGGTGGCGCGGGTGTAGGCGCGCTTTTCCAGGCCCAGGAAGCAGTCCTTGAACTGGTTCATGCCCGCGTTGGTGAACAGCAGGGTCGGGTCGTTCGCCGGGATCAGCGAGCTGGAAGCGACACGGGTGTGCCCTTTTTCTTCGAAGAAGCTCAGGAAGGCTTCACGGATTTCTGCGCTTTTCATAGGGATATCCACGGAATCAGGCGGCCACGGCAAAAGCCGGCGAGGCAGACAAAGTGAAAACGTAGCGAGCGAAGGTCAGGCAAGGCAAAAACCGGCGAAGAAGCGCAGTTTACGGGCTGTAAATGAGCATTCTGAGCCGGTTTTTAACGCAGCATGACCGAGAGCAGTAGTTTTCACGCAGTCTGCAAAGGGCCGCATTATATCGGGCCTACCGCGCGCGGCTAGTGCCTTTGTTGATAGCAGGCGCCTATCGGGCGCTGCGGTTGCGACTCAAAGCGAGCGAAAAACGGCAAAGGCTTCGATCACCTGCTCGATTTGCTCGGCGCTGACGTCCAGATGAGTGACCAGACGCAGGCGCGGCGCCGCGCTGACGGCGATGCCGCGTTCGGCCATGAAAGCCGTGATCTGTCCGGCGCGCTCGCCGAGCTGCACATAAACCATGTTGGTCTGCACCGGTTCGACGCTGTAGCCCAGTGCGGCCAGGCCCTCGCCCAGACGTGCGGCGTTGGCGTGATCCTCGGCCAGGCGCTCGACCTGATGTTGCAGGGCATAAAGCCCCGCTGCCGCCAATACGCCGGCCTGGCGCATACCGCCGCCGACCATCTTGCGCAGACGCCGCGCCTTGCCGATCAGCGCCGCGCTGCCGCACAGCACCGAACCGACCGGCGCGCCGAGCCCCTTGGACAGGCACACCGAGACGGAATCGAAATGCCGGGTGATCTCCCGTGCCGGTACGCCCAGTTTGACAGCGGCGTTGTACAGCCGCGCGCCGTCCAGGTGCAGGCCCAGACCTCGGCGCTGCGTCAGCTCGCGGGCGGCAGCCAGGTAGTCGAGCGGCAGCACCTTGCCCTGCATGGTGTTTTCCAGCGCCAGCAGGCGGGTGCGGGCGAAGTGGAAGTCGTCCTGCTTGATCGCCGCTTCGACCTTGGCCAGGTCCAGCGAGCCATCGGCCTCGCCGTCGATCGGCTGCGGCTGGATGGAGCCGAGCACCGCGGCTCCGCCGCCTTCGTATTTATAGGTATGCGCCTGCTGGCCGACGATGTATTCGTCACCGCGTTCGCAATGCGCCATCAGGCCCAGCAGGTTGCTCATGGTGCCGGTGGGCACGAACAGCGCAGCCTCGAAGCCTAGCTCCGTCGCCAACCAGGCTTCCAGGCGGTTCACCGTCGGGTCTTCACCGTACACATCGTCGCCCAGCCCGGCTGTCATCATGGCTTCGCGCATGGCGGCGGTGGGTTGGGTGACGGTGTCGCTACGCAGGTCGATCAGGGGCATGGCTGGCTTTCCGATTGATTGGCGAAAGGCCCATGCTAAAGAGGTCGCCCGAAGGGCGACAGATACAGTTGAGGGCAAAAACCGTGGGAGGCGCTTTAGCGGTGATCAAGAGGCCGCAGCGTCGCGGCTAAAGCCCCTCCCACAGCAGCATTACACCAAGCCGGTGCCGTCGTCGGGGACGATCAGGATGCCGGCACGCAGGCCGTTCTTGACCTTGGGATTGGGGAAGATGATGCGCGCGTCCTGCTCCTCCACTATCCAGCGGGTATCGGCGATATCCTCGGCGAGCAGGTAGCCAGGCTCCAGCTCGGTGAAGTTCTCGATATCCGTCGGCAGGTGCAGCTGGAAGCTGTCGCTGTGCTTGATGACTTCACGCGAAACCGAAAACAGCTGCATGCCATCGAGCGTGGGCTCGCCGCTGATCACCTCGCGCCCTTCGATCAGCGCATGCAGCGCGCTCTCCAGCAGATCGAGATTGACCAGTTCGTTCTGCCCGAAGGCACGGGCCTTGCCCAGCTCCAGGGTGAAGGCTTCGGCACCAAGCTGCGCGTAGGTGTAGGCGCTGAAGGTGGTCGAGGCCTTGTTCTGCAGCAGCACCGCCTCGATACCGGCGGCGCGCAGACGCTCCAGCTCGCGGCGGGAATGCGCGCGTCCCTCCTGCCAGGGATAGAGGGCGAACTGCTCGATCTTCGAGGCTCGAATGGCAGTATGCAGATCGTAATGCAGGCGCGTGCGGCCGGTATCCTTGCCGAAGAAATTGACGGCCAGGTGCTCGAGGTCGCATGCCCTGATGGCCTCGAAGCCACTGGACTGCTCGTGACGGCCACTAAACAGGCGGTTGAGATCCTGCTCGACATAGCGCTCGCCACGGCGCATGGCCTCGGGATTGCCGAACAGAAAGAGAATGCGTACCGCCGGATGCAGCTCGTTGCGTGCAATGCGACGCAGCAGACGGTCGAGCAGTTCGATGGGGGCGGTTTCATTGCCGTGAATGCCGGCCGACAGCAGCAGGTCGAGACCCTTGTCGCGCGCTGCAGGCGGGGTCACCTCCAGCGCACCTTCATCCAGCCAGCGCAGACGCGTGCCATCGGGCGTCAGTTGAATCTTCGCCGACGGCTCATGGCCGGCCAGGGTCAGTTCAAGCAATTTGCCGAGGGCAAGCATCGCACACTCCTCAGGGCTTAGTGATTGCAGTCCGGACCATGAACATGATCGTCCTCATCAGCCAGCGCCGGCTCCATCTCGAGCTGCAGGCTGACCAGGTTGGTGGCCTGCGGACGCAGCAGCAGGTTGGCGTACTCGGTATCGCCCTCCTCCACATCGACACCGATCAGCAACTGATCGCCAACGGCCTGGACCCACAGCTCCTTGCCCTGCCACACCACGGCGAAGCGGCTGCAGGAGGTTTCCAGTTGGGTGCCGTCGTTATCTTCAAGAATCAGTTGCAGCGCGTCGCTCATAAAATCTCCGGGAGAGTTCTGAGGTGGATGTAACAAGCGACATCCACCCTGTGGGTCAGTTCAGTTGGAAAGGATAGACCGAGCCCAGTTTAAGGATCTGCGTCAGTTCATCCAATGCCGTGCGGCATTCGGTCAGCAATTGCGGGTCGGCCAGATCGGCTTCGCTCAGGCGGTCGCGATAGTGCTTGTCGACCCAGGCCACCAGGGTGTCGTGCAAGGCATCGCTCATCACCACGCCCGGATTGACCGCCGCCAGCTCCTGCTCGTTGAGCGCCACACGCAGGCGCAGGCAGGCCGGACCACCACCGTTCTGCATGCTCTGTTTGAGGTCGAATACGCGCACCTCGCGAATTGGCCCGCCGCTGGTGGTCAGCTGCTGCAGATAGCGCCAGACACTGGTATTGTTGCGGCACTCTTCCGGCACGATCAGCAGCATGCCGCCATCGGCTCGACTCAGCAGCTGGCTGTTGAACAGATAGGAACGCACTGCATCCTGCACGCTGACGGCAGAGCCCGGCACGCACACCGCCTGGAAGTTGCCGCCACGCCGCGCCAGCTTGTCGCCCAGCTCCGCCAGGACCTTGTCGGTATCGAGGAAGGCGTTCTGGTGATAGAACAGCACCTCGCCGTTGCCCACGGCGATCACGTCGTTGTGGAACACGCCCTGATCGATCACCGCCGGATTCTGCTGGGCATAGACCACGCCGGCCTCGCTCAGCCCATGCAGGCGCGCCACGGCCTGGCTGGCCTCCAGAGTCTGCCGCGCCGGGTAACGTGCCGGCGCCGGGTAACGGGTATCGAAGGCGCTGCGTCCATAGACGAAGAACTCGACCCCGGCATCGCCATAGCCCTTGCAGAAGCGCGTGTGATTGGCCGCACCCTCGTCACCGAACTGAGCCACTGCAGGCAGCGCCGGGTGATGAGCGAAGTGCGCCTGATTGGCGAACATCGCCTGCAACACGCGGCTGGTGGTCGGGTGCTCGATGCTGCGGTGGAACTTGCAGTTGAGATTGGCGGCGGTGAAGTGCACGCGCCCGTCCGCCGTATCGGCGCTGGGACTGACAGTGCAGGAATTGGCCGTCCACATGCTCGATGCCGAGCAGCTTGCCACCAGCAGCGGCATGGCCTCGCGCGCTGCGCGCCGGATTACCTCGACATCGCTGCCGGTGAAGCCCAGGCAGCGCAGCGCAGCGACATCCGGGCGCTCTTGCGGGGCCAGTACGCCCTGCTTGAAGCCCATGTCCATCAGCGCCTTCATTTTCGCCAGGCCCTGCTTCGCCGCTTCCCGGGGGCTCGACACGGCCTGGCTGTTGCTCTGCGAGGCGACGTTGCCGTAAGACAGTCCGCCGTAGTTGTGAGTCGGCCCGACCAGACCGTCAAAGTTCATCTCATAGGCGGCCATCACAGGGTCACTCCCGGGGTCAGAGTCGCGGGCAGGGCCAGGCTTTCGCTCTCCAGCCCCGCCACCGGGTAGGCGCAATAGTCGGCGGCGTAGTAGGCACTGGCGCGGTGGTTGCCCGAGGCGCCGATACCGCCGAAGGGTGCAGTGCTGGCGGCCCCGGTGAGCTGCTTGTTCCAGTTGACGATGCCGGCGCGGCTATGCAGCCAGAATTGCTCGAAGCGCGCGCGCGAGTCGGACAGCAGCCCCGCAGCCAGGCCGTAAGCAGTAGCATTGGCTTCGGCAATGGCCGATTCGAAGCTGTCGTAGCGGATTACCTGTAGCAGGGGGCCGAAGAACTCCTCGTCGGGACGCTCGGCAAGCGATGTGACATCGAGGATGCCGGGCGTCAACAGCGCAGCGCCCGCCTCAGGCTGGGTCATTGCCAGCAGCGCCGTGGCGCCGCCAGCCAGCAGGTTGTGCTGCGCCTGCATCAGCTGAGCGGCGGCCTGCAGGGAAATCACCGCGCCCATGAAAGGCGCCGGCTGCGCATCGAAGCGACCGACCCTGATCTGCCCGGCAACCTGCACCAGGCGCGCCAGCAGGGTGTCGCCCCACTCCCCCTGCGGCACCAGCAGGCGACGGGCACAGGTGCAGCGCTGGCCGGCAGAGATGAATGCGGACTGGACGATGGTGTAGACCGCCGCATCGACATCGGCCACCTGATCGACGATCAGCGGGTTGTTACCGCCCATCTCCAGCGCCAGTATCTTGTCCGGGTGCCCGGCGAACTGGGCGTGCAGCAGATTGCCGGTGCGACTGGAGCCGGTGAAGAACAATCCGTCGATACCGGGGTGACCAGCCAGCGCCACGCCGGTTTCGCGCCCCCCCTGCAGCAGGCTGAGCACGCCCTCGGGCAGCCCGGCCTCGATCCAGCATTGCACGGTCAGCTCGGCCACCCTGGGCGTCAGCTCGCTAGACTTGAACAGCACGCAGTTGCCGGCCAGCAATGCCGGTACGATGTGGCCGTTGGGCAGGTGCCCAGGGAAGTTATAGGGGCCGAATACCGCCACCACGCCATGTGGTTTATGCCGCAGCACAGCGGTGGCGTCGCCCAGCGGGCCGCTCTTCTCGCCGGTACGCTCGCGATAGCTCTGGATGGAAATGGCGACCTTGCCCACCATGCTGTTCACTTCGGTGGCAGCTTCCCACAGCGGCTTGCCGGTCTCTTCACCGATCGCCCGCGCCACTTCGTCGGCACGCGTTTTCAGGCAGGCGGCGAAGCGTTCCAGCACGGCGATGCGGCCATCAAGCGAATGCGCCGCCCACAACGAGAAAGCGCCACGCGCAGCGGCAACGGCTGCATCGACCTGCGCTGCGGTGGCGCCCTGGCCCTGCCAGAGCACGGCCTGGCTGACCGGGTCGAGCGATTGCAGCGGCTCGCCCTGACCGGGCTGCCACTGACCTGCGATGTAATGAGTGTTCATCTTGTTCTACCACTCCCAGCATTTTCCAGCGGCCTGCCTGGACCGCTGCACAAATCCATAACTCAGCCGTGCGCCGCCAGCGGCACGGCGCGCACCTGATCGCCAGCAGACAGGCGCAGGCGCTTGGCAGTCAGTGGATCGACCACCAGCGTGCCGGCCGCCATGCGCGCCGGCGCGGCAGTGATGCGGCAGTCCTCACGCTTGCGGTTGTGCACCAGGAACGGCTCGGCGTCGTCGCCTGGCGTGCCGATGGCCAGCACTAGGTTCTGACTGTCGCGCACGGCGCGAATCTTTGCGGTTTGCGCCTCGATGGCCGGGCCTGCATCGAATATGTCGACGTAGCCCTGATAGCTGAAACCCTCAGCCTTGAGCATGGTCAGCGCCGGCTCGGTGTCCGGGTGCACGCGACCGATCACGGCCCGCGCATCGTCGGAAAGGAAACAGGTGTAAAGCGGAAACTTGGGCATCAGCTCGGCAATGAAGGCCTTGTTGCCGACGCCGGTGAGGTAGTCGGCCTGGGAAAATTCCATCTTGAAGAAATGCCGGCCGAGGCTTTCCCAGAACGGCGAACGCCCGCGGTCGTCCGACATCCCGCGCATCTCGGCGATGACCTTGTCACCGAACAGCTCGCGAAACTCGGCAATGAACAGAAGACGTGCCTTGGACAGCAGGCGGCCATTGAGGCCGCTGCGGTGATCGGCATGCAGGAACAGCGAGCACAATTCGGAATTGCCGGTCAGGTCGTTGGCCATGAACAGCGTCGGCACCTGGCGATGGATGTTCAGCTCCTGCGAAGCGCTAACGGTCAGGCCGACGCGGTAGTTGTACCAGGGCTCGCGCAGGCCGACGGCGCCAGCCACCGCAGAAATGCCCACCACCTTGCCGGCATCGTCTTCGAGGACGAACAGGTAGTCGGCATCGGCACGTTCGGCCTCACCGCGAAAGGCCTTCTCTGCCCAGCCGACCCGATGCGCCAGGCGCTGCTCGTTGGCCGGCAGCGTGGTCAGGCCTGCGCCGGTACTGCGAGCCAGGTCGATCAGGGCCGGCAAATCGGCGCTGCGCACGGGACGAACGATCATAAATCCTCCAGATTCCTCAAGAGCACCCTCGGCGCTCTCATCCGCCCTCGAAGGGCGCCCTCTCCAACCGGAGAAGAGCCTGTTAAACCGCTACCAACCTGACGCTGGCACCTTCCCCGACACCCAGTGCCTCGGCCGCCTGCGCGCTGAGCACCACAGGCTTGCCCGGCACCCAGTCGAGGTCAGCGACGATGGCGCGAAAATCCTGCAGCTGACCATTACTGACCAGGTACTGGCGGCCACCGGCCACGGCCTCGCCGATCTTCACCGGCACCAGGCGGCTTTGTGCAATGCTGCGAATGCCAGAGGTGCGCGCATGCAGCGTCGGGCCACCGTCGAAGATGTCGATGTAATGATCGGTCTCGAAGCCCTCGCGCATGAGAATGTCGAAGGTGATCTGCGCCCGCGGATGCACCTGCCCCATGGCCTCCTGCGCCTCGTCGGAGAGCAGCGGCACGTAGATCGGGTAATGCGGCATCAGCTCGGCGAGGAAGGTACGGCTCTTGAGGCCGCACAGACGCTCTGCTTCGGCGTAGGTCATATCGAAGAAGTTGCGCCCCACCGCATCCCAGAACGGCGAATCACCGTTCTCGTCGCTATGGCCGACGATCTCCACCACCACCGCGTCGGCGAAGCGTTCCGGATGTCCGGCCATGAACAACAGGCGCCCGCGCGAATTGAGCTCGGCGAACGCACTACTGACCAGCGGGCGCTCGACATAGAAGCTGGTGAGCAGGCTGTTGCCGGTCAGGTCGTGACACAGCGACAGCACGTGAATCTTGTTGTGGATCTTCAGCTCGCGCGAGTTGTGCACGAAGGTCTCGTTGCGAAAGCTGTAGAAGGGCTCGGAATAGCCAGCCGAGGCGACGATGCCGGAGCAGCCGACCAGTCGGCCGCTGTCGGTATCCTCGAGGACGAAGAAGTAGCTTTCCTCACCGTTGAAACTGACTTCGGCGGCGAAGGACGCCTCCGATGCGGCGATCTTGTCGCCCAGCCGGCCTGCGTCGTCCGGCAAGGAAGTGACACCCACCGGGCTGTCCGCAGCCAGTCGCTGCACATCCGCCAGGTCCGCCATTTGCGCAGGGCGCATCACCAGCATGGGTCACTCCTTCTAAACACGGAAGCTACAAGATTCGTAGTCAGGCTCGGGCACACCGCCGTGGGAGGCGCTTGAGCGGCGATATTCGCGGCCAAAGCCCATCTCACAGCGAGTCAGCAAGGACTCAGGCCACCGTCAGTTTGCTCAGCGCACGCTCGAACCGGGCCAGGCCCTCTTCGATATCGGCCTCATCGACCACCAGGCTCGGGGCGAAACGCACCACGTCCGGACCGGCCTGCAGAATCATCAGGCCTTCGGCCGTGGCGGCATCGAGCACCTGCTTGGCCTTGCCCTTCCATGCGTCATTCAGCACGCAGCCGAGCAGCAGGCCCATGCCGCGCACGTGCTCGAACAGGCCGTACTGCTTGCCCAGCGCCAGCAGACGAGTCTTGAACTGTTCGCTCTTGGCCTTGACGCCATCCAGGGTCTGACGGGTGTTGACGATGTCCAGTACCGCCTCGCCGACCGCACAGGCCAGCGGGTTGCCGCCGTAGGTGGTGCCGTGGGTGCCGGGCGAGAAATGCTTGGCCAGGTCGGTGGTGGTGAGCATCGCCGCGATGGGGAAACCGCCGCCCAGGCTCTTGGCGCTGGACAGGATGTCGGGCACTACGCCGTAGTTCATATAGGCGAACAGCTCGCCGGTACGGCCCATGCCGCTCTGCACTTCATCGAACACCAGCAGCGCGTTGTGCGCGTTGCACAGCTCACGGGCGCCTTCCAGGTAGGCCTTGTCCGCCGGCAGCACCCCGCCCTCACCCTGCACGGGTTCCAGCACCACGGCGCAGGTCTTGTCCGAGATGGCGGCTTTCAGCGCTTCCAGATCGTTGTACGGCACATGAGTGATGCCCTGGATCTTCGGGCCGAAACCGTCGGAATACTTCGGCTGGCCACCGACGCTGACGGTGAACAGGGTGCGGCCGTGGAAGCTGTTGGTGGCGGCGATGATCTCGTGCTTTTCCGCGCCGAAACGGTCATGAGCGACGCGACGCGCCAGCTTGAACGCGGCCTCGTTGGCCTCGGCGCCGGAGTTGCAGAAGAACACGCGCTCGGCAAAGGTCGCCTCGACCAGCTTCTTGCCCAGACGCAGCGTCGGCTCGTTGGTGAACACGTTGGAGATGTGCCACAGGGTATTGGCCTGCTCGGTCAGCGCCGCGACCAGCGCCGGGTGGCAGTGGCCCAGCACGTTGACGGCGATGCCGCCGGCGAAGTCGATCAGCTCTCGGCCGCTCTGATCCCAGACTCGCGAACCCAGGCCGCGCACGGGGACGAAGGCAGCGGGGGCGTAGTTGGGGACCATGAACTGGTCGAAGTCGGCGCGTTGCACCGCATCGTGCTGAACGGACATCAAAGCTCTCCTGATGAGAAATACCGGTCGCAGGCAGGCGACGAAACGCCCGAAACGACAGGGAATGCAAGGATTGTAGGGACTGAATCGGGGCCGGCATTGTCGCCATGCGACAACTTCTTACAGCGCCACCCCAGGTTTTCCGCGGGTTGTCGCCCAAGCGACAGAAAGCGTCGGAAAGGCGCAGTTTAATCGCAGATCGCCGCCGGGAGCACGCCGCCGGAAAAAATCTCCGCAGGCTGACTGGTCAGTATCGAAAGTCCTGCTCGCCTAGCCCGGATGAAAGCCGGGATCGACGTCAGATACCCCCGGATTTCATCCGGGCTTCAGCTAGCGCACCGTGGGAAGGGCTTTAGCCGCGACAGCGCTGATCAACCGCGCTCGACGGGGCTGGAGGTCAACTCGAAGGGGCTGTTGCTGCGGCGCTGGTTGCGATCATCGCGCGGCGTGGCGCCGAAGAAGTTGCGGTAAGCGCTGGAGAAGTGCGGCCCCGAGGAAAAACCGCAGGAAAGGCCGATCTGGATGATCGACTTGCTGGTCTGCATCAGCAGTTGGCGCGCCTTGTTCAGGCGCAGCTCCAGATAGTACTGGCTGGGCACACGATTGAGATACTGCTTGAAGATGCGTTCCAGCTGCCGGCGCGACACGCACACGTGCTGGGCGATCTCGTCGGTGGTCAGCGGCTCCTCGATATTGGCCTCCATCAGCAGCACGGCCTGGGTCAGCTTCGGGTGGCTGGAGCCGAGGCGATTCTGCAGCGGAATGCGCTGACGCTCACCGCCCTCGCGAATGCGCTCGACCACCAGCTCCTCACTCACAGCACCGGCCAGTTCGGCGCCATGATCGCGCGCCAGCAGCGCCAGCAGCAGATCGAGCACGGCCATGCCGCCGCAGGCAGTCAGGCGATCACGATCCCAGTCGAACAGATGGCTGGTGGCGATGACCTTGGGGAAGCGCTCGGAAAAATCATCCTGCCAGCGCCAGTGCACCGCCGCACGATAACCATCGAGCAGGCCGAGCTGAGCCAGCGGATAGACCCCTGCAGACAGCCCGCCGATCACGCAACCGCTGCGCACCTGTTGCTTGAGCGCGGCCGCCAGGCCGGCGGACACCTGCGCCGGCGGCGCATCGGCCAGCAGGAACAGCTTGTCCAGCCCCTCCAGATGCCCGGCCCAGGGTTCGCCCGGCAGACGCCAGTCACCGGCCGCCAGCGGCTCGGCCTGGAGGAATACCAGCTCGTATACCACTTCCGGATGCACACGCTGAGCGACACGCAGCGCTTCCTCCGCCAGAGACAACGTCAGAGCCTTGGTGCCGGGCCAGTAGAGAAAGCCGATTCGATGGGGGGTCATTAGCGTCTATTCAATAGGTTCAGCGCACCAGTTAAGTGCGCAGTCTAGCTTCTTATTATTTGAGACTACCGGAAAGGAACTGCTTGAGCCGCTCGGATTGCGGGTTGGCCAGCACTTCCTTCGGGCAACCACTCTCCTCCACCAGCCCCTTGTGCAGGAATACCAGTTGGTTCGACACCTCGCGGGCAAAACCCATTTCGTGGGTCACCACCACCATGGTGCGGCCTTCGGTGGCCAGATCCTGCATCACCTTGAGCACTTCGCCGACCAGCTCCGGGTCAAGTGCCGAAGTCGGCTCGTCGAACAGCATCACTTCCGGCTCCATCGCCAGGGCACGGGCAATGGCCACGCGCTGCTGCTCGCCACCGCTCATGTGCGCCGGGTAGGCGTCCTTGCGGTGCGCCACGCCAACCTTGGCCAGGTAGTGCTCGGCCTTGTCACGCGCCTCGGCCTTGCGTATGCCAAGCACGTGCACCGGCGCTTCCATCACGTTTTCCAGGGCGCTCATGTGCGACCACAGGTTGAAGTGCTGGAACACCATGGCCAGGCGCGAGCGCATGCGCTGCAACTGCCTGGCATCGGCGGCGCGCAGCGAACCGTCCTTGGCCGGCACCAGCTTCAGCTCTTCGTTGTTGAGCAGAATCTTGCCGGCATGCGGCTGTTCCAGCAGGTTCAGGCAGCGCAGGAAGGTACTTTTGCCCGAGCCACTGGAGCCGATGATGCTGATCACGTCGCCGGCCTTGGCCGCCATCGACACGCCCTTGATCACCTCGTGGCTGCCGTAGCGCTTGTGCAGGTCCTGAACTTCGAGTTTGTACATGTTCGGGTTCTCTTGAATCGTCATGGCGTCAGGCCTTGCGCGGCGCCAGGTAGGCCAGCCAGCGGCGTTCGGCCAGCTTGAACAGGCGCACCAGGATGAAGGTCAGCGCCAGGTAGAACAGGCCGGCAGTGACGTAGGCTTCGAACGGCAGGTAGTACTGCGAGCTGACGGTCTTGGCCGCACCGGTGATGTCAATAAGGGTCACCACCGAGGCCAGGCTGGTGGTGTGCAGCATCATGATCACCTCGTTGCTGTACTGCGGCAGCGCGCGACGCAACGCCGACGGCAGCAGAATGCGCCGATACAGTTTGCCGCGCGACATGCCCATGGCCTTGGCTGCCTCGATCTCGCCGGGCGGCGTGGCCTTGAGGCTGCCTGCGAGGATTTCAGCCGTGTAGGCACTGGTGTTGATGGCGAAGGCCAGGCAGGCGCAGAAGGTGGCGCTGGACAGGTAGGGCCACATGAAACTCTCACGCACGGCGTCGAACTGGGCCAGCCCGTAATACAGCAGGTACAGCTGCACCAGCATGGGCGTGCCACGGATCACATAGGTGTAGAGCCACGCCGGGAAGTTGATCAGCTTTTGTCTGGACACCCGCATGATCGCCAGCGGCACCGCCAGCAGCAGACCCACGGCCAGCGCGATGATCAGCAGCTTGAGGGTCACCAGCACACCACCGAAATACAGCGGCAGGCTGTCGAGTACCACGTTGTAATCGAAAAGCATGGTCACTCCCTCAGAGCTCGGCGGCTTTCACGCCGACCGAATAGCGCCGCTCGAGATAGCGCAACACCAGCAGCGACACACTGGTGATTGCCAGATACACGGCCGCCGCCAGGAGAATGTAGGTGAACGGTTCGCGGGTCGCATCACCGGCGCTCTTGGCGCGGGCCATCATGTCCTGCAGCCCGACCAGGGAGATCAGTGCGGTGGCCTTGACCAGTACCAGCCAGTTGTTGGTGATGCCGGGAATCGCCAGACGGATCATCTGCGGCACGAGGATGCGAAAGAACACCCGCAGCGGGCTCATGCCATAGGCCAAGCCCGCCTCGCCCTGCCCCTTGGGGATGGCCATGAAGGCGCCGCGGAAGGTCTCCGACAGATAGGCGCCGTAAATGAAGCCCAGCGTGCCGACACCTGCCACGAACGGATTGATGTCGATGTAATCCTCATAGCCCAGCAACGGAGCGATGCGGTTCACCAGATCCTGGCCGCCGAAGAAGATCAGCAGGATCAGCACCAGCTCGGGAATACCGCGAATCACCGTGGCGTAGGTCTCACCCATCAGGGCCAGCCATCTCACTGGTGACAGACGAAAAGCCGCGCCGAGCAGGCCAAGCGCGACAGCGACCGCCATCGACAGCAGCGCCAGCTGCACGGTAAGCCAGGCACCGTCGAGAATGGTCGAGCCGTAGCCTTGAAGCATGCGCCAATACCTCGCAGGCACCAGGATGGCGCCGTATCGCACAAAGAAAATGGATGTCGCCGGGGCGACGAACACACCTGAATGCCAGCACAGGCGAACAGGCAACGATCCCTAGAGAATGAACCAAGAAAAAAGTGGCACAACCTCGGCAAAGGTTAGTGCCACTTCATCTGCCTCGGCGCGTTTACTCGCCGTAAACGTCGAAGTCGAAGTACTTGTCCTGCACTTCCTTGTACTTGCCGTTGGCGCGAATGGCCAGGATGGCTGCGCTGATCTTGTCGGCCAGCGCCTTGTCACCCTTGCGCACGGCGATACCCTGGCCCTCACCGAAGTACTTAACGTCGGTGAAGTCCGGGCCTACGAAGGCGAAACCCTTACCGCCGTCGGTCTTGAGGAAGCCGTCATCGATGTTCACCGAGTCGGCCAGGGTGGCATCCAGGCGGCCGGACTGCATGTCGAGGAAGATTTCGTTCTGCGAGCTGTAACGCACGATCTCGGCACCCGCCGGGGCGAAGACATCGGTGGCGTAACGGTCATACACGGAGGAACGCTGCACGCCGACCTTCTTGCCTTTCAGGTCGACCAGCGGATCCTTGAACTCGGTACCGGCCTTCATCGCCAACTTGGCGGGAGTGGCGTAGTACTTGCCGGTAAAGTCCACGGACTTCTTGCGATCTTCGGTGATCGACATGGACGACAGTACGGCGTCGAACTTGCGCACCTTCAACGCCGGGATCAGACCGTCGAACTCCTGCTCGATCCACTTGCACTCGACCTTCATCTCTTCGCACAGGGCATTGCCGATGTCGTAGTCGAAGCCGGCAATCTGACCATCGGGAGTCTTGAATGCGAAGGGTGGGTAGGCCGCCTCGATGCCAATGCGCAGCGGCTTTTCAGCCAGCGCCAGGGGCGACATCAGGGACAGCGCCAGGGCGCCTAGCAGTGCGATCTTCTTCATTCTTTGCTCCTTCGAATTGGGTATGGCATCGATGGCAGTGAGGGGCCCGGGCCTTTTATGGGTTGTATAAGGCAGTGCTGCGCTGTCGTGGTGGACGGGCGACAAAGGGGCCTTGGCTGGGTGAGCGGCATTCTAGCGGCAGGCAATGAGGCGATATTTCCTCAATGCGACAACTAATTACAGAAGCATTGGATGCGCCGGGCGAAGATATTGACAGCTTCAAAAAGGGGTGATCAAGCAGAAAAAGGTAAACGGATATCTACAGCAAGACTCAGGCCAGGTATCAATAAAGGCCCATTTCATGGGCGCCAATGACTCTCGCTCCGGTCATCGTCGTTGAAACCGGCACCCTAACCGGGCACCAACGTTCCCTAACCGCCCAATCGGGTGCGCGATGTTACCGTGACCATGCAGCACACCCACACGGCAGCACCCGCCAGCGTCCCTCACAAAAAGCCGTTGCGCGTGGCGCACCCTACCCCTCTACGCGCAGGCTGAGGCGCGAGATCACCCGGTTCTCCTCGGCGCGATCCAGCCCGGCCTCCTCGACGCGTATGCCCTGTTCTTCCAGCGCCTCGATCCAGCGCAGCAACTGGGCGAATGCGACCGGCTGCAGGTTGACCTGCACGGCGCCAAAGCCTTCGGTATCCAGCCGCTCGATTACCAGCCCCTGCTCGGCCGCAGTGGCTGTGACCACACCCTGCAGGCGCGCGGGGTCGAGGCTGGGGCGTGGCAGCAGGTCACGGCCCTGTACCTGCGGCGCACGGCTTTGCAGGTACGCATACAGGGCGCGCTGCTCCTCGAACGCGGCGCGTGCCTCATCTGCGTGGCGCTGCGCCGGTTGCCACAACGCCAGATAGAACAGCACCAGCAGCAGAAAGACGCTCAGCGCCATCAGCGCCAGACGATCACGCGCCGGCAGCCCCTGCCAGCGCAGTGCCAACGGCGAGCGCTGCCAATGCTGCTGCAGGCTTTCGCTCAGGCTCATCTTCGACATGCCGCTCATCCCCCTATTACCACGCGTGCGCTGACGCCCTCGGCCTCGCGGCTGGCAGAGCCCATCTGCACGGAAAGCCCCGCCGCCTCCAGGCGTTCGCGCAAGCGCTCCAGTTCGGCGAACCCGGGCGCCTGCAACTGCAGCGACAGATCAGCGCGAGTCGCGCTGTAGTCGAGCTGGTTGACCTGCACCTGCGCAGCGCCATCGGCATGCAAAGCGGCAGCTACCTCGGCTAGCAATCCCAGTAGCGGGCTGTCGCTGCCGGCGGACTGCGCCAGATGCTGATCGAACTGCGCGCGCAGGTTGATCAGCTTGTTGTCCTGCGGAAACAGCTGGCGATACAGCGCCTCGCTGGACGCGGAATAGGCATCGGCCTCACGCTGCAGGTACCAGCCCTGCGCCAGATTGAAGCCCCACTGCAAGACCAGGCACAGCGCCAACACCCCGGCCAGCGGGCGCCAGCGCAGCCAACCCTCGCCGCTCTGGCGCAGGGCGAACGCGCCCTGCGCCAGATCGACGGAACCACCCTGCTGCGCCAGCCATTGGTGCGCATCCAGCAACTGCAGGCCTTCGTCGACCGGCTCGGGCAGCGCCTGGCCGGCCGGCGCTCGTGCGATGCATGGCGACGTGCAACGTGCCACCAGCGCCGGCCAATCCTCGCGCTGCAGGGCCAGACGCCAGGGCGATTCCCCGCCCAGCAGCCAGCGCGACTGCAACCAGAGCAACTGGCTGCCCTGGCGCGGCAGCAGATCGGCATCGACACGGATGGCCTGCGGCGGCTGCGCGACGAACAGCGCCAGGCACTCGCGCAGCCAGGCGGCGCGCACGGCATAGACCCGATGCCGGCCATCGGCCAGGCGCTCGCCCAGCGCCAAGTGCATCAATTCGACGTCCTCGGCGAGCAGCTCCTCCACTGCGAACGGCAGCGCCTGGCGCATCCAGCGCGCCTTCTGCGTCGGTAATTGCACGGCACATGCGGCAACGGCCTCCACCGGCAGCACCAGCTCCCAGTGCGCCGGCAAATCCGCCAGGGCATCGGACAGGCTCAGGGCACGGCTGCCATCTGCCGTGACCCACTGCACGGACAGGTCCGCGGAGAGGTCGTGGCTCGCCTCGGGCGGCAGAAAGATCCATAGGGGTGTCATTCTTGTTCTTCCTCGATCGGTGCTGGTGGCATCCCGCCCTGCCCCAGGTCACGCGCCAGGACACTGACCTGGCCATCATTGCTGCGCTGCAACAGGCTGCGCAAGACCACCCGGCGCTCGCCCAGGCTGACCTCGCTGAACACTTCGAAATACTGGCTGCCAACCGCCAAGCCCTGCACCACCTGCCCCCCCAGCCCGGCCAGCGCAGGCTGCGCGGCGAAGGCTGCCGGGCTGGCATAACCCTCGGCGCCCCGTGCGGCGATCAGTGCCATGGCCGCATCCGGCGTCAGACCCTCTGACAGGCTGGAGAGCACCATGGCACTGGCCGTGTTGACGTTGAGCAGCGCCTCGCTGGGCAACGCGCTGACGAAGGGCAGCAAACGGCGATAGTCGGCCTCCTCCATCTCCAGCAACAGGCGCAACTCGGAGACGTCGGTGATCTCGCGGTTGGCCGCACGGTACGGCAGTGTCGCCAGCAGGTACTGGCTGTCCTCGGCGCCGTTGCCGCCCTGCGGCTCACTGTCATGGTCCAGCCAGTCCAGCAGGCGCTCGGCGTAAGGTTTGTCGATGCCCAGGCGCAGCAGCAGGCGACGCAGGCGCAACACCGCCAACTCATTGGGCCGCCCCTGGCGCACCAGGCTGTTGAGATTGAAGCGCCCGCTTGGGTCGACGATGCGTACCCGCAGCTCACCGCCTTCATCCAGGGGGAACACCAGTGGCCTGGCCCAAGGCTCCATGAGGTGATCAACCGGCTGACGCGGATCGCCGCGGCGCAGATCTCGCTCCAGTACCGCCTTGGCCAGGGTCTCGCCGCCCAGCGCGTAGTGCCAGGCCTGGGTCACGTGCAACTGGTTGGCACTGCTGCGGATCGACAGCTGCTGCCGCGCGATCAACCCGGCGCAGACCACCGTGACCACGGCAACCACCAGCAATACGGTGATCAGGGCCACCCCGTTCTGGCGCCTCATGACTGCGGCACCTCGGCCGGATCGCCCGCCGGCGCACCGCTGCGGTTCTGCACCGGCAGGTCCGGCAGGCGCAACAGACGACGCAGCTCGCCATAGCGACGATGCTGCAGGCGCAGCTCCACCGCACGCGGCAGCTCGGTGAGCAGGCCGTCGCCCGTCGCATTGGCCGGCGGCCAGTCGGGCTGCCACTGCCCGTCCTTGTCCAGGTAGCGCAGGCTCAGCGACTCGACACCCTCGAGCGCCTGCTGGATCTGCGGCGCACTGTCCTGCGCCCGATCCAGCACACGCCAGTAACGCCGCTGCCATTGGCCGCCACTGAGCTGCCAGCGTACGCGCTGTATCTCGGCGCGCGGCTGGCCGAGTGGGTTGCGCCAGCCGGCACGGCTCAGCTCCAGCGCCGTGGCGTCGGCCAGATCACTGTGCAGCGCCGGCTGCGTATCACCGAAGGCATCGCGAATCGGCCGCACCGTCACCTGCCGCAGGTCGCGTTCGAAAGCGGACAAAGCACGAGTCAGCTCGCGCAACTGGCGCTCGTGTTCACGGGTGACGGCATCGGCGCTGAGCACGCTGTCGAGCATGCGGTAGGTGGCCAGGCCCAGCAGAGCGAAGATGGCGATGGCGATCAGCAGCTCCAACAGGGTAAAGCCGCGCTGAGATGGTTTTGTAGGAGCGAGCGCTGCCCGCGAACCCGCATCCATACCGTTTCGCGAGCAAAGCTGGCTTCCACAGGGCAGACGAATCACTGCGGCGCCCCCAGAAAGCCGCTGAGGCTGACCAGTGCCCGCTCACGCAGATCACCGCTGGCGCCACGCTCTTCAGCGGCGACCCACAGCGTCACCCGACGCATGGCCGGCTCGCTGGTGGCCTGAATCTCGCTTTGCCAGAGCCAGCGACGCCCGGCGAACTCCACCTGCCCCTGATCACGACCGTCGGCCGGCGGCGTATCGGCCAGTTGCAGCTCGCTCAGGCGATTGTCGGCCACCCACATGGCCAGGGTCCTGTCCTCGAGCTGACTGGCGGTACGCACGCTGCGTGCGCTGGCGGTCAGCACGCTGGCGGCGACCAGCGCGAAGATGGCCAGGGCTACCAGCACTTCGAGCAGGGTGAAGCCGCGCGCGCCCTTCATCGCGCACGCCCCGTACCCAGCTCCTCGACACGCGGCAGGCCGAAGCCGTCGCTGGACAATTGCAGGCGCAAACCATCGCGCCGGCGTTCGGCCAGACTCAGGCGAAAGGGCGTCAGCTCGCCGCTGGAGAGAATCAGCAGCTGCGGTGCGCCCGTGCTGCTCGTTGCCGGCAGGGCGAGCGCCTCGCCCTCGACCTCGAACGCCAACTCGGCCCACTCCGGCAAGGGGTGTGTCTGCCGATCCAGCGCCTGCCACTCGGCGCGCAGCGGGTCGTAACGCATCACCCGGTAACCCTCACGGGTGAAGCTCAGCCCGTATTCGCGGTTGTCCAGCACCGCTTCGTCGACCAGCACGCCGATCAGCCCGCTGAGCCGCTCGGCCTCGCTACGCAACTCGCGCGACGGCCCCGCGATGCCGGTACTGAACACCGCCAGACCGATCAGGCTGCCGAGGATGACCAGCACCACCAGCAGCTCGATCAGGGTGAAACCGCGCTGGCCAGAGGTTGTAGGAGCAAGCTCTGCTCGCGAACATGGGCGTTGTCGAACGCTTCGCTCGCGGCACTCGCTCCTACAGGCGAACGACGGCATGGTCGGGTCAGAGATCCCAGTTGCCGATATCGGCGTTCAGGTCGCTGCCGCCCTGCTTGCCATCGGCGCCGAGCGAATAGAGATCGTAGGCGCCGCGGGTGCCGGGTGCCAGGTACTGATAGGGATTGCCCCAGGGGTCGATGGGCAGGCGCTTGAGGTAGCCGTCCTTGTTCCAGTTCTTCGCCGGCGGGTTGCCGCTCGGCTTGCTCACCAGCGCCTCCAACCCCTGCTGAGTGCTGGGGTAGTTGTGGTTGTCGAGCTTGTACATGTCCAGCGCCGCGCCGATGGCACGGATGTCGTTCTGCGCAGCGGTGACCTTGGCCTGATCCGGCCGGCTCATCACCTGCGGCACCACGAGCGCTGCCAGAATGCCCAGAATGACGACAACCACCATGATCTCGATGAGCGTGAAACCTGCTTGTCTGCGTATCACCTAATTACCCCACCATTTGGTTCAAAGAAAGAATCGGCAACAGGATGGCCAGCACGATCACCAGCACCACTGCGCCCATGAATACCAGCATGAACGGCTCGAACAAGCCGACCAGCAAGGCGATCTGCGCGCTCAGATCGTTCTCCTGATTTTTCGCCGTGCGCGCCAACATCTGATCCAGCTCGCCGGAGCGTTCTCCGCTGGCGATCATGTGCAGCATCATCGGCGGGAACTGCCCGGTGGCCTCCAGCGAACGGGTCAGGCTGCCGCCCTCGCGCACCTTCTGCGCCGCCACCAGCACCTCGCCACGGATCACCCGGTTGCCGATCACCTCGCCGGCGATTGCCAACGCCTCGACCAGCGGCACGCCACTGCGGGTAAGGATCGCCAGGGTCGAGGCGAAGCGCGCGCAATCGGTGGCGCGGCCTAGCCGGCCGATCAGCGGCAGGCGCAGGAGAAAGCGATGCCAGCGCAGGCGGAAGGCCTCATCACGCAGCGCTGCGCGCAAGGCGATCACCGCCAATATCAGCGCGACCAGCGCAACCAGCCCCCAGGCCTTGACCCAGTCGCTCAGGGCGATCAGACCGCGGGTCAGGGCCGGCAGGGTCTGCCCGGAATCGACGAACACCTTGACCACATCCGGCACCACGTAGCCAAGCAGGAAACCGACGATCAGCAGCGAGGCGCACATCAGAATCACCGGATAGAGCAAGGCCAGCTGCACCTTTTGCCGCGACTGCTGGCGCTGCTCGGTGTAGTCGGCCAATTGCTCCAGCACTGGGCCGAGGTGACCGGCGTGCTCACCCGCCGCCACCGTGGCGCGGTAAAGCTCGGGGAAGGCGGCCGGGAATTCCTTGAGACTACCGGCCAGGCTGTGCCCCTCCAGCACACGAGCGCGCACCGCCAGCAACATGCCCTGGATACGCGAACTGGTGGATTGCGCGGCAGCGGCGCGCAGTGCCTCCTCGATGGGCAGCGCCGCCTGGATCAGCGTCGCCAACTGGCGAGTGACCAGCGCCAGATCACGCGCCGAAAGACCACGGGCAAAGCCCAGGCGAGCGCCGCCACTGCCCTGCTCGCGGCTACGGGTGGCCTTGACCTCCAACGGCGCCAACTGGCGCTCGCGCAACAGCTGGCGCACCTGACGCGCGCTATCGGCCTCCAGCACGCCTTTTTGCTGGCGGCCGCGCCCATCCAGGGCGATATATTCAAAGGCCGCCATCGACAGGTCGCCCCAGCTGTCTGCGTAGGAGCGGATTCAGCCGCGATTCACAATGGCCCGCGGCTGAAGCGCAATGCCGCCCTGCCGCTCCTGCAAGAGCCATTGCCAGTATCCCTCTCAGCATCATTCTTCTCGTGTCACGCGCAGCACTTCTTCCACCGTGGTCACCCCTTCCAGCACCTTGCGCCGCCCATCGTCGCGAATGCTCGGACCCAGGGTACGGGCGTGGCGGGTCATGTCCTGCTCGGACGCACGGCTGTGCACCAGGGTGCGCATGGTTTCGTCGAACACCACCAGTTCGTAGATACCCGTCCGCCCGCGATAGCCCTGCTGATGGCAGTGGGCGCAACCGCGGGCGTGATACAGCGTCGGCGGCTGGCTGGCCGGCACACCGAGCAACGCGCATTCGGCCGCATCGGCCGGGTAAGGTTCCTTGCACGCGGGGCACAGTACACGCACCAGGCGCTGGGCCAGTACGCCGAGCAGCGAGGACGAAAGCAGAAAGGGCTCCACGCCCATGTCCACCAGACGGGTGATGGCGCCGATGGCGCTGTTGGTGTGCAGGGTCGAGAGCACCAGGTGACCGGTCAGCGAGGCCTGCACGGCGATCTCGGCGGTTTCCTTGTCGCGGATCTCGCCGACCATCACCACGTCCGGGTCCTGGCGCAGGATGGCGCGCAGGCCACGGGCGAAGGTCATGTCCACCTTGGTGTTGACCTGGGTCTGGCCGATGCCTTCGAGGTGATATTCGATGGGGTCCTCGACGGTGAGGATGTTGCGCGTGTGGTCGTTGAGGCTGACCAGGCTGGCGTACAGGGTGGTGGTCTTGCCCGAGCCGGTGGGCCCGGTGACCAGCAGGATGCCGTGCGGCTTGCGCACGGTCTGCTCCATCAGCGCGCGGTCCTCGCCGCGCATGCCCAGATGTTGCAGTGACAGGCGCCCGGCCTGCTTGTCGAGCAGACGCAACACCACACGCTCACCGTTGGCCGACGGCAGGGTCGACACGCGAATGTCCACCTCGCGCCCGCCGACCTTGAGCGAGATGCGTCCGTCCTGCGGTACGCGCTTCTCGGCGATGTCCAGCCGCGCCATCACCTTGACCCTTGAAACCAGCAGAGCGGCCAGTTCGCGTTTGGGCTCGAGCACCTCACGCAGGATGCCGTCCACACGAAAGCGCACCACCAGACGCTTCTCGAAGGTTTCCAGGTGGATATCGGAGGCGTTTTCCTTGATCGCCTCGCCGAGGATGGCGTTGATCAGGCGGATGATCGGCGCGTCGTCCTCCTGCTCCAGCAAGTCTTCGGTTTCCGGCACCTGATCGGCCAGCGAGGCCAGGTCGAGGCTGCCGCCGATGTCCTCGGCCAGCTGCATGGAAGCGGAGTCGTGTTGATAGGCAGCGCCCAGCGCCTGGGCAAATTCCTGGGCGCCGAGCACCTGCAGCGGCAGGCTTCGACCGGCGAAGCGCTGCGCCTCGGCCAGCGCGACCAGGTCGCAATCGGCGCGATGAGCCAGGCTGGCGCGGCCGTCATGTACGACGAACACCACGCCATGACGCTTGGCGAAGCTGAAGGGCAGGCGGCGCAGCGGAGTTTCGAGCAGCGAAGCGTTCATGCGAGACCTTAGAGCAGAACCTTATCCCGAGTCGTACAGCCTAACCTGACTGTTTGACCCAATGACTACACCTAGGACGGTCTTTTTTGTAATGGTTATCAAATTATCTTTAACACATTGACCTCAAGTGCACACCCACTCCATTTGGGGGATGCCAAGCGCGCGCAGACTGCTATGATCAGCCCGCGACGCCCAGGCCATAAGAAGAAATAAAACGTCGTTTGCGGAGTAATGCCTTTGCCCACCCCGGCCCTTTCCCAACGGCTCAAGGACAATGCCCCGAGCCTGATCGGCATGCTCGTGCTGATCGCCCTGAGCGTCAGCCTGGCATGGCAGAGCGCTGAACTGCTGCGCCTGGTGCGCGGCCCGGTTCAGCCGCCCACCGCGCAGAACGCGCCTAGTACCGAACAACGCGCCGAGGCGCCAATCGCCCAACTGTTCGGCACCCCGACTCAGACCGATAGCGGCCCGCCACCGGCCACCAACCTGCAGCTGACCCTGCTCGGCAGCTTCGTCCACAGTGACCCGCAGCGCTCAAGCGCGCTGATCCAGCGCCACGGCCAGAGCGCTCAGCGCTACAGCGTCGGCACGGAAGTGGACAGCGGCGTGCGTCTGGACGCCGTTTACGCCGACCGCGTCGAACTGCTGCGCAATGGCCGCCGCGAAAGCCTCACCTTCCCGCGCCAGCAAAGCGGCCAGTACAGCTATACGCCGCCGGTCGAAGTCAGCGAAGACGATTCGCTGCAGCAACTCGATCAACTCGACCAGGACAACCTCGAACAACTGCGCCAGCGCATGCAAGAGCTGCGCGAACAGATGGAAGCCTCCGGCACCCCGCCGGAGGAAACGCCCGCCGAACAGCCCATGGAAAGCGACTGAACCGATGCATGTTCTCCGAAGCCGACTGACCCTTGCCCTCCTCGCCGCCGGCCTGGCCACTGCTCCCCTGCCCCTGCTCGCGCAGATCGAACAGGTGCCGGCCAGCGCCAATCAGCAGGAGGAAAGCTGGACCATCAACCTCAAAGGCGCCGACATCCGCGAGTTCATCGACCAGATCGCCAGCATCACCGGGCAGACCTTCGTCGTCGATCCGCGTGTGAAGGGCCAGGTCAACGTGGTATCGAGCACGCCGCTGGGGCTGTCCGAGGTCTATCAGCTGTTCCTCTCGGTGATGGCCACCCATGGCTTCAGCGTGCTGACCCAGGGCGACCAGGCACGCATCGTGCCCAACGCCGAAGCCAAGGCCGAAGCCGATGCCGGCCGCCCGGCGCCGGATCGCCTGGAAACCCGGCTGATCCAGGTACAGCACGCGCCAGTAGCCGAACTGATCCCGCTGATCCGCCCGCTGGTGCCGCAGTACGGCCACCTGGCGGCCGTTACCTCGGCCAACGCGCTGATCATCAGCGACCGCAGCGCCAACATCGCACGCATCGAAGACCTGATGCGCCAGCTCGACCAGAGCGGCGCGCAGGACTTCAGTGTGGTCACCCTGCAGCACGCCTGGGTGATGGACGCCGCCGAGGTGCTCAATGCCTCCATCGCCCGCGGCCAGGCCAAAGGTACCAGTGCCACTCAGGTGGTGGCCGATGCCCGCACCAACCGTCTGATCCTGCTCGGCCCACCGGAAGCCCGCGCCAAACTGGCCGACCTCGCCCGCTCGCTGGACAGTCCCAGCAGCCGCTCAGCCAATACGCGAGTGATTCGCCTGCGCCACAACGACGCAAAATCCCTGGCCGAAACCCTTGGCGAAATCTCCGAAGGGCTGAAGAATCAGGAAGGCAGCGAAACCACCGGCCGACAGTCGAATATCCTCATCCGCGCCGACGAGAGCCTCAACGCCCTGGTGCTGCTGGCCGAACCCGATCTGGTCGCCACCCTCGAAGACATCGTGCGTCAGCTCGATGTGCCGCGCGCGCAGGTGATGGTCGAGGCCGCCATCGTCGAGGTATCCGGTGACATCACCGATGCCCTCGGCGTGCAGTGGGCGGTGGATGCTCGCGGCCGGACCGGCGGCCTGGGCGGGGTGAATTTCGGCGGTACCGGCCTGTCGGTCGGCACCGTGCTGCAGATTCTGCAGAGCGGCGAGATACCGGAAAACACCACCCTGCCCGACGGCGCCATCATCGGTGTCGGCAGCGACCGTTTCGGCGCGCTGATCACCGCACTGTCGGCCAACAGCAAGAGCAACCTGCTGTCCACCCCGAGCCTGCTGACCCTGGACAACCAGAAGGCGGAAATCCTCGTCGGCCAGAACGTGCCCTTCCAGACCGGTTCCTACACCACCGACGCCTCGGGTGCCGGCAACCCCTTCACCACCATCGAGCGCAAGGACATCGGCGTGACCCTCAAGGTCACCCCGCATATCAACGAAGGTGCCACCCTGCGCCTGGAGATCGAGCAGGAGATTTCCTCCATCGCCCCGAGTACCGGGCTCAACGCCCAGGCAGTCGACCTGGTGACCAACAAACGCTCGATCAAGAGCACCATCCTTGCCGACGACGGCCAGGTGATCGTGCTCGGCGGCCTGATTCAGGACGATGTCACCCAGGCCACTTCCAAGGTGCCGCTGCTGGGCGACATCCCATTGCTCGGCGGCCTGTTCCGCTCAACGCGCGACTCGCACATCAAACGCAACCTGATGGTCTTCCTGCGGCCCACGGTGGTGCGTGACGGGGCCGGCCTGGCGGCGCTTTCCGGCAAGAAGTACAGCGATATCCGCATCATCGGCAATGGCGGCAGGAACGACGGCCGCCCAAGCATCCTGCCCAGCCAGCCGAGCCAGCTGTTCGAAGGTCAGGGCGTACCGGCGGTGGATTTGCGCCAGTAAGACGGGGCGCTGGGCACCACCCGCCGGAATATGGCGGGTTGCTCCCGCCCTACGCACTGGATCGTGGCGCGTCACGAACCGTGGCAGGCGCTTTAGCGGCGACGGTCTCTACAGCAATCGCGGCTAAAGCCGCTCCCACTTAGTCAGCGCTGCTTCCCTTTCCACGATGGAAAGAGGCGTTAGGTGCCCCTCTGTAGGAGCGAGCTCTGCTCGCGAAAAGCGATTCGCGAGCGGAGCTCGCTCCTACACGCAATGCGCGCGACCAGCGGGGCCTGATCAGCCCAAAGGCGGCGTACGCGGCGGCACCTGGCGCTTGTTGCCGGTAGACTCATAAGCCGCCGCCAGTTGCAGCAGCGCATTGTCGTCGTAGGCACGGCCGGCGAAGGTCAGCCCCACCGGCATGCCGATATCGGCCATCACGCCCATCGGCACGGTCACGGTCGGCACACCCTGGTGACGGATCGCCAGGTTGCCATTGGCGACCCACACGCCATTGCTCCAGGCGATATCGGCGGAAGCCGGGTTGACGTCGGCATCGGCCGGACCCACATCGGCCACCGTGGGAAACAGCACCGCATCCAGCCCCAGTCGATCCATCCAGTCTTCCAGATCGATCTTGCGAATCTGCTCCAGGGCGCGCAGGCCATCGGGCAGCGTGGCGATCTGATCCCAGGGTTTGATGCCGCGCTTGGCCATGTTGACGTACTCGTCCATGCCCGCCGCCAGGTCGCCCTCGCGGTTCGGCAGCGTGCCCGGGTCATGCGGGAAAATCTGCGGACCATCGACGTCGGCCAGGCGATTGAGCTTGGGGTCGCCATTGGCACGCAGGAAGTCGTCGAAAGCCCAGCCGCTCAGCTCCCACAGCTCGTCATGCAAAAAGTCGGGCGTGACGATGCCGCGATTGAACACGGTCGGCGCGCCGGGGCGGTCGCCCTCGCAGTTCGACACCAGCGGGAAGTCCACTTCCACCACTTCGGCGCCCGCCGCTTCCAGTACCTGACGCGCGGCTTCCCACAGGGCAATCACCGTCGGCCGGGTGTGGATGCGCTGACCGGTAGGCCCACCGATGCCGGGCGACTCGCTGGTTCCGGCGGCTTCGTCCTTGTTGATGAACATCTTCGGCACGCCCAGGCGTTTGCCCTTGAGCGCGTCGGCCTTGGCGGCAAGCGCCAGATAGGATTCGGGGCGCACATCGGAAGCCTTGGGGATAGGCACCCAGGGCTGCATGCGCCACAGGTCGCCACGGGTGTCCGGGTCATCGGCCACCACCACGTCGAGCACCTCGAGCAGATCGGCCATGGTGCGAGCATAGGGCACCACCACGTCCATGGTCGGCGTCAGCGGCCAGTTGCCGCGCACCGAGATCACCCCACGCGACGGCGTATAGGCACACAGGCCGTTGTTCGAGGCCGGCCCGCGCCCGCTGGACCAGGTTTCCTCGGCGAGGCCGAAGGCCGAAAAACTGGCAGCAGTGGCCGTGCCGGCGCCATTGGACGAGCCCGAGGCAAAGGGTGCAGTCAGGTAATCGGCGTTGTACGGGCTTTCAGCGCGGCCATACACGCCGCGCTGCATGCCGCCGTTGGCCATTGGCGGCATGTTGGTCTTGCCCAGGCAGATGGCACCAGCGGCGCGCAGGCGCTCGATGGTGAAGGCGTCGCGCTGTGCGATCAGATCCTTGAATGCCGGGCTGCCGGAGGCGGCCGTCAGGCCCTTGACCAGATAGCTGTCCTTGGCGGTGTAAGGGATGCCATCGAGCGGACCGAGGGTTTCGCCAAGGGCGCGACGAGCGTCGGAAGCCTCAGCCTCCTTGAGTGCATCGGGGTTGCGCACCACCACTGCATTGAGTTTGGTGGGTGTGTTCGGGCCATCATAAGCATCGATACGTGCCAGGTAGGCCTTGACCAGTTCGACCGCCGTGGTGCGGCCGGACTCCAGCGCGGCGCGCAGCTCGGCGATGGAAACTTCGGTTACCTCGATCATGGTGTCATCACTCGCAGAGGGCGGGCCGGTCTCGCCGGCCCCGGGTGAGAAAGCAGTGCGTTCACGGCCGATGCTCACAGGCAGATCGAGCCGCGCAACTATGTGCCCGATGATACATGCCGCCGAGCCTGAGCAGCAGTCTGCGGCCGATGCTCAGGCTCTTCGCGATGTTATGCAGCCTTGGCACTGTGCTTCAGGAAGGCTCATGACCGGCGAAGGACCGGGCAAGATTGCGCAGGGCTTGATCGCTCCCCGGCCTTCCTGCCATCTCCTGCTATGTTTTCAGTTCCTGCATGCCAAACCACTGGAGGACGAGGACATGGATCGGCACACCGGCGGCTGCCTGTGCGGCCAGGTACGTTTCGAAACCAGCGGCCAGCCTTATCGCGTCGGCGTTTGCCACTGCATGGACTGCCGCAAGCACCATGGCGCACTCTTTCATACGTCTGCGATCTTCCCGCAGGACGCGGTGACGATAGAGGGCGAAACCGGCCAGTACGCCGGTCGGCACTTCTGCCCGCGCTGCGGCTCATCGGTATACGGACGCTCGGCGGATGAAATCGAAGTGAACGTCGGCTCGCTGGACGAACCGGACCGTTTCACTCCGACCTACGAACTCTGGACCATCCGCCGCGAGGCGTGGCTGCCGCCCTTTCCCTTCAACCGGCACTACCCGCGCGACCGGGACCGCAGCCAGCGCCAGGAGTAGCGAGCGACCTTCAAACCGCTGCCTCGCGAGAGCACAGCCAAGCGTGCATCAGCCCGACCTGGAAGAACTGCGTCGGCGCCGTGAAGCCGCCCGCCTGAATGATGCCGGCCACCTGCTGCGCCGGCAGCACTGCGACGTCGCGTGCATAGGCCGCTCGCACCCGCTCCAGCATCTGCGCATCGACGCCAGCCGATGACATCAACATCATCCAGCCAGGCAGCAGCACCTCGTAGGCTGGCGATTGGATATCCGATGCGAGGTCGGCATTGGCCAGCAGCCCGCCTGGCTTCAACCGCTGCGCGATCTGCCGGAAGAAGCCGGTACGCCTCTGCACGTCGGTGAAAAACTGCGATACCAGAAAGCAGGTGGCGCCGTCATAGGTCTGACCTGCCGCCAGCGTCTCCAGATAGCCCTCATGAAAGTCGCAGCGATGGGCAAAACCGCCGCGCTCTGCCCGCTGGCGACACTTTTGCAGCATCGCTGCGGAGGGGTCCAGTGCCGTGAAGCGCCAACCGGGAAAGCGCTCGGCCAGATGAGCGATCTCGGCCCCCGTACCGGCGCCTACACAGAGAATCCGCGCATCGGCCGGCAGCCCGATGAGCAGCGCATCGAGCAGCAGATACAGCGCCTCGCGAATGGGCGCCATACCTGCCCATTGCTGGTCGTAACCTGCCGCCTGCTGGTCGAACAGCGCCTTGATTTCCTCGTCACGCATCGCGAAGCCTCCGTCGAATGATCGTCCTTACGCTCTCCAGTATCCCAGAGCTGTCAAGCCCTCCCGCCGGCCCGAAATGGAATCAGCCACAACGCGGGAATGAGCGATCTGCCAATGTTGAATTTGTCGGCACTTTGCCAGAGCTTCGGGTGACTAACGGGCATGCCCACTCCCAGCGGACCCGACATGCAGAACCCGACCTTCGAACAGAAAGCCTTCATCCTGCTACTCGTGCTGGTGACCATCGCCTTCTTCTGGATACTGCTGCCGTTCTACGGGGCGGTGTTCTGGGCCATGGTGCTGGCGGTGGTGTTCGCCCCCCTGCAGGAGCGCCTGATCCGCCGCACTGGCGGGCGAAGCAATCTGGCGGCCCTGCTGACGTCGGTCATCTGTCTGCTGGTGGCCATCTTGCCGGTGATCTTCATCGCTTCTGCCGTGGTGGCCGAAGGCACTGCCCTCTATCAGAAACTGGAGTCCGGCGAGCTGGACATCGGCACCTATGTCACCAGCTTCGTCCAGATGTTGCCGCCCTCGGTACAGGAACAACTCGATCGCGTCGGCATGAGCGATCTCGACGGCCTGCGCGAGCAGATCTCCAAAGGCGCCATGGCCGGGAGCCAATACCTGGCCACCAAGGTCTTCGCAATCGGCCAGGGCACCTTCGAATTCTTCATCGGCTTCTTTGTCATGCTGTACCTGCTGTTCTTCCTGCTGCGCGACGGCAAGGAGCTGGTCCGCAAGATCCGCACCGCCATTCCTCTGGCGGACACCACCAAACGCCGCCTGCAGATCAAATTCACCCGTGTGGTACGCGCCACGGTGAAAGGCAACGTGGTAGTCGCCGCGGTACAGGGCACCCTAGGCGGTCTCATCTTCTGGGTGCTGGGCATCTACAGCCCGCTGCTGTGGGGCGTGCTGATGGCCTTCCTGTCGCTGCTGCCGGCAGCCGGTGCCGGTATCGTCTGGGCGCCAGTTGCGATGTACCTGATGTTCAGCGGCAGCCTGTGGCAAGGCGTGATTCTCACCGCCTTCGGCGTACTGGTGATCGGGCTGGTGGACAACATCCTGCGTCCCATTCTGGTCGGCAAGGACACCCGCATGCCCGACTACCTCATCCTCATTTCCACCCTCGGCGGCCTCTCTTTGCTGGGCCTCAACGGTTTCGTGATCGGCCCGCTGGTGGCCGCATTGTTCGTCGCCAGTTGGAATCTGTTCGCGGCAAAGAAAAAGGTCCGGCTGCCGGATTGATGCAAACTGAAACCTCGGCGCAAAGGTGCCGTGCACGCTCATCCGAGGGCAATGCGCTGCCCCAGCCGCAGCAAGACGCAGCGCATCACCCAGGGCTGGTCAGCCAGCCGTCACGGTCATACCGCCATCGACCATGACCACGGCGCCAACCATGAAGCTCGCCCGTTCTGACGCCAGGAAGGCAACCACTTCGGCAATTTCCTGCGGCTGAGCCGCACGACCGATCGGCGCGCTCTCGCCGTGCTGGGCCAGAAACGCCGGACCGTCTTCCACCACATCGTTGAGGATGTTGGTCACAACGTCCCCCGAGCCGACGGCATTGACCCGAATGCCATGCTCGATGGCCTCGAGCGCCAGCGTGCGGGTGAGCTGGGCCAGCGCCCCCTTCGAAGCGGCATAGGCAGCGATCGTGGGAAAGGCGAAGTAAGAGGCATAGGAGGCGATGTTGACGATCGCACCGGCCTTGTTCGGCATCATCACCTTCATCGCCTCGCGGCAATGCAGAAAGGCGGCGGTGGCGTTGACGGCCTGAATGCGCTCCCAATCCTGTCGGGTCATTTCCACCAGCGCCTTGTTGATGATGATGCCCGCATTGTTCACCAGGATATCGAGCCGACCGAAGTGCTCGACCGCCAGCGTCACCGCACGCTCGGCGGCGCCGTCCTCGGTGATGTCCGCCACCAGCGGCACCAGCCCCGGCCGGGCCAGCTGTTCCACGGCAGGATCGATATCTTCGGCGATGACCCTGGCTCCGCGAGCATGCAGCAAAAGCGCGGTAGCCCTGCCGATGCCGCTGGCAGCGCCCGTGATCAGGGCGACTTTGCCCGCGACTTCCTGGGTGGTGATGTTCTTGATGTCAGCCATGGTGATTTCTCCTCATTCGGCGAGCACACAGGGTGCGTTAGAAGACGGTTTCATCCTCTCCCGGTTGGCCATGGCCGGCTTTCGCCGCGTTGCGTGGGCTGTCGCGATCTTGCGCGCAATCCGCATGAGTCCGCTCAGGCATGCACGGCTGGCAGCCCGGCGCCGGTGCGCTAACCTGTCCAGCGCCGCCCTGACATCGGGCCCCATCGATGGACGCGTTACTGGTGAGCCAATCCGAACCTGCCGCCCCCCTTTCCGACGCCCTGCGGATCACGGCCGAGGCCATGTCGGAATACCTGCCGAGCGACGCCCCCGCGGCGCCACAGCCGCATGCCCCGCAGGACGTGGTGCTGCACCTGTTCACCCACCGCAGCATCGCCGAACCGATCCTCGTACCTGCCGTGGCCGAGCCGCTGCTGGTGATGGTGCTGGCGGGATCGGCCATCGTCGAAGAGCGTGCAGCGGGCGGCGAATGGGAAAAGAGCGAGGTACGCATCGGCGACTTCTTTCTGACCAGTACCACGCAGCCCTACGAAATGCGCTGGCAGACCACGGGCGGCGACAGTTTCGAAGTGATGCATCTTTATCTCGCGCCCGCGCTGATCGAGCAGGCGGCACGCGACCTTGGGCTCCGAGCGGCCGGTCCGGTAAATTTCGTCGACGTATCCGGCGGTCGTGACGACTGGGTTCGCCTGCTGCTCGAACAGCTGCGTTCGGAGCTTGTCGACAGCCGTATGCCCAGCCGCCTGCTGGTGCACAGCCTGGCACAAGCCCTGGCGATTCACCTCGTGCGTACCTATCGCGCCGCGCTGCCCACCGGCAGGCGCAGCAATGCCTTGCAAGCCTACAAATTAAGACGCGTCCTCGACTTGATGAACCAGCGCCTGGCGCAAGACTTCTCCCTGGCCACGCTGGCGCAGGCCGCGCAACTGAGCGAGTACCACTTCAGCCGCCTGTTCAAACGCGCTACCGGCTTGTCGCCGTCGCACTATTTCATTGGCCTGCGCATGGCTCGCGCCCGGCAACTGCTGCTGGAAACCGAGCGCAGCGTGATCGACATCGGACTGGAAGTGGGCTACTCGAGCGCCAGCCATTTCTCGCAAGTCTTTCGCCGGGAAGTGGGCGTAACGCCGAGCGCCTACCGCAATCCGGGGATAGGATTAGAGCAGTAAAGGTTCCAGTCCTTTCGGCTTCTCGCAAAGGACGGTCAGCCGGGCTATTTGAATACGCCTGCGCCCGTCAGCAACTGCACGAGGTTTTCCGGCCATACATATAATGCTGGAGATTGTGCGACTGCCGATATTCATAGGCGGGGTTCACCTATCCACTGCATTCAAGCCCCTTACGTCAGCCTATGCGGCAGTTCGTCCCAGCGCAGGTTCAGCGCTGCAGTGATACTAGATCGCAGTACCACCACCTCGGAATAAGAAATGGACTTCACCGATTACGGAGACCCTGCAGGCAAACCGGTTATTTACTTTCACGGGGTGCCGGGCTCGCCGCATGAGAGCTCCTTATTCGACGCGCCAGCGCGGGAACACGGTCTGCGTATCCTCTGTTTCAATCGCTTCGCCATCGACCGCACCATAACCGGCACCGACTACTACCGACATATTGTTCAATCGATCAGCGAAGCAGTACAAGGCGCTCACCTAGACGTCATCGGTTTCTCCCTCGGTACCCATGTTGCGCTGGAGGTCGGCGCGCTTATGCAGGACCAGATTCGCAACCTGCACTTGATATCAGCAGCCGCCCCTCTTGATGCAGGGGATTATCTCGATGAAATGGCCGGCAAGGCCGTGTTCTCACTAGCCAGGCAAAGCCCTTGTTTATTCGGTTGGCTCGCTAGGTGTCAGGCGCTGCTGGCGAAGCGAGCATTCCCCCTTCTGTTTCGTATGCTGTTCGCCAGCGCCAGAGGCCAGGACTGCAAGCGGGTGCAAGACCCGAAATTCAGAGCGCTGCTGTGCCAAGTGCTACAGCAGGCCTTCGCCTCAGGTGCAGCCGGCTATATACGGGACATCCAGCAGTATCTCCAGCCTTGGTCAGCCGACGCTTTCTCCGGCGAGGCGGACATCAGCCTTTGGCACGGCACCGAGGACAACTGGTCGCCTTTCAGCATGTCGGAGGGTTTGGCCGGCCGCCTCCCACTGCCCGTACGCATCGAGCGTATGGACGGACTTTCTCACTACTCATGCCTTTACGCCGCAGCCCCGCTGGTCTGTAAACGACTCGCCAGTGGGTAAAAAATGACCCAAAGCACTAATCGACAGAAACCGTTCCGCCGCGATCAGGCAATCGTCTGGTCGGGCTGTTTCAACGATTGCGGGCAACGTCCGATGCGAGCGCTGCACACTACTCGAGTGAGCCGGGGTCGGAGGAAGGGTCGGTAGGGCCGCCGGGTGAGGAATGTTCGGCAGAGCCATCACGACCACCGTCGTTCTGCATATTGCCATCGCGGGTGTTCACCTTGTGCCCCTCCTCGGTCCGCAACTGGCCATCTTCCCGGTGAACATCCATCTCGTGTTGAGGCGCGGGGGTGCCGCTCGGGCTCGGCGCCGAGCCTCGTCCGGCATCCGGACTTCCTGCAGGAGCCTGGGCCAGAGCAGTGGTAGCGAATAGCAAGGCGGCTGTAGCAATGACGACTGGCATGGATTTCATGGGGGCGTTCTCACTTCGGTTTATGACCCTTGTTTGGGTCACTGGCCCCATGCCCAGGTTCGGCTCGCACGATCAACGGTAGGCAAAGCCGAGGGGGCTAGCCTGCGCAGGTGACTCGACAGATCACCCGCGAGTCAGGCGGCGCAAGCCCTCCCAATAAAAACACTGAATAACTGCAGCCCCCGCAGTCTAACGTCCTATTGCCCGGCTACTTCTCGCTATGCGGCGAAGCCCAACAAACAGTCGAGCCACGTCGATGAAAACCTCACGAATCATTACCTCCGACACACGTGACACGAAGATGGACAAGCAGGCGGAGCTGCTTATTTTCGGCACGCCGAAGGAGCGACTCGATTTCTATCGGCGGGAAATTCAGTATGAAACCAGCCTGCTGGCCGGACGTACCAATTCCTATCTGACCGCGCAGTCGTTTCTGGTGATCGCCTATGCATCGTCCATGGCCAATCTGAACGAAAACTGGGGAGCAGTGTTCACCCTGGTGGTTCCGGCGTTGTTCACGCTGCTGGGCATCATCAGCTCACTGCACGCCTGGCCTGGCATCAGAGCCTCCGCCACGATCATCGAGCACTGGCACTACAAGCAGGAGCAGTTGCTGCGCAGCGACCCGGAATTCGGCCATGCCTATGACGATTCGCCGCTGTTCAGCGAGCAGGAGGCAAGCAGGGAAAGCACCTACAAATCGCTGCTGTTCTTTCTGCGCTCGCCCTGGCTGTTCATCGTGTTCTGGAGCGTGCTCGGCCTGTTCTCCCTCTGGCTGCAACTGCCCTCTGCGAATCTGTGAGCTGGCCCTTCGCCGCTCCACCGTTCGTCAGCTTTTGCCAAGCGCAGCGTGGAAATAGGCTGAACGTTAGCGGCAGCATTTTCCTCCATTGCTTAACGAGGCAATTCCGCCTCTGCAATCGGGAGTACCGAGATGACCACTAGCAAAAGCACTGGTAACAACAATCCGGGTAATTTCGCCAACGATCGTGAAAAAGCCTCCGAGGCTGGCAAGAAGGGCGGTCAGGCAAGTGGCGGCAACTTTGCCAATGATCGCGAAAAGGCTTCCGAGGCCGGCAAGAAAGGCGGTCAGAACAGCCACGGCGGCCGCAACCAATAAGCGTTAACCCGATAGGAGGCCCGGCAAGGGCCTCTTCGGGAGCCAGGCATGCTCGCATATGAACTGATCCGATCATTGCAGCAATGCCGCCAAGGGGGCATGTGAAGGCTCGATAACCGCCTCACCCTAGCAAGTGATCGATCTGCAACGCCATGGCGACCTGAGACGCCTAAGTCGCTCAGGGCCTGTCCTTTCCAGACTGTCGAGAATTATCGATGGGCAAAGCGAGCAAAGTACGCGCTACCGTCATCTGCCGACGTGGCGACAAGTTTCTGTTGGTACGCAAGGCCGAGGCGAAATGGAACCTGCCCGGAGGCAAGATCGAGGCGAACGAGAGCGCCGCGGCAGCTGCGCTACGCGAGCTGGACGAAGAAACGGGGCTCAGCTTCAGCAGCCTCGAATACCTGGCAAGACATGAGTTCGGCGCAGGTGTGCATCATGTCTTTCACCAGTCGGTCGCTGACACACAGACGCCACGGCCGCAGAACGAGATAGCGGATTGCCGCTGGTTCGCATTGGCGGAGCTGCGCGAAATGCCGGTCAAGCGTCCGAGCAAGAAGCTGTTGCGCCGCTATTGCCAAGCTATCTGAGCCCCAGACGGCAACGGTCCCCCGTCAATCTTCCCGACTCATTGCAGGAGAAACCGATGAATTCAGCCCGACTGAATGACGCACTGGTGGTGATCACGGGGGCTTCGAGCGGCATTGGCCGCTGCGCCGCCCACGAGTTCGCCCGGCACGGGGCGCGTCTGGTACTGGCTTCACGCGACCGCGAGGCGCTGGCTTGCGTCGTCGACGAATGTGAACGGCTCGGGGCACACGCCTTGGCTGTACCCACCGACGTCACCCGTAACGAGGCAATGGAGAAGCTGGCCGAGCAAGCCGCGGCGTTTGGCAATGGACGCATCGATATATGGGTGAACAATGCCGGCGTTGGCGCGGTGGGCAGTTTCGAGGCCACTCCATTGGCCGCACATGAGCAGGTGGTTCAGACCGATCTGCTCGGCTACCTGCGCGGCGCCTATGTCGTCATGCCCTATTTCAAGGCCCAGTCCTCGGGTGTACTGATCAACACTTTGTCACTCGGTAGTTGGGTCGCCCAGCCCTACGCGGCAGCCTACTCCGCAGCCAAGTACGGTTTGCGTGGCCTCACCGAGGCGCTGCGGGGCGAGTTGGCAAGCTGGCCGGACATTCATGTCTGCGACCTCTACCCGGCGGTGATGGACACGCCCGGCTTCCGTGACGGCGGCAACTTCACCGGCCATGAGCTGAGCCCGCCCCCGCCCCGTTACGATCCACCTCGCGTAGCCGAAGCCATGGTCAAGATGGCACTGAACCCACGGCCCAGCAGAACCGTCGGCAGTACGGCGACCCTGCTGCGCCTCGGCCACTTCTTGGTGCCAGGGTTCGCGCAGATCTCAGCGCTGCTGGTGGGGCGTGCCATCAGGCGCGGGCAGCCCGCGCAGCGCTCTACCGGCAATCTGTTCCAACCGCCGTCAGGAGAGCGACGGATCGAAGGTGGCTGGCGCACCCAGGCGGGCAATCTAAAGGGTGCCGGCGTGCTGGTGGGTACGGCAGCTATTCTGCTGGTCGGCTGGGGCTTGCTACGTCTGCGCAACGGCCCGCACTAACCGACCCGAGATGTTCTGCACCAGCGGTAGCTGGCATATCGTGCGGGCTTCCCCCTCACGCTTGTACCCTACACGCCATCAGGATCGTACCTGTGATGAGGGCCGATAGCTTGAAAATCCCACGCGATCCACGCCCAGAGAGCACCATTGCGCTGCTACGCGAGGGCTACGAGTTCATCGGCAACGGTGTCCAGAAGCTACGTAGTCCAATCTTCGAGAGTCGGATCCTGCTGCAACGCACCTACTGCCTACAGGGGCACGACGCCGCCGCGATGTTCTATGAAAGCCCGCATCTCAGCCGGGTCAATGCCGCACCGCGAATGCTTATTCGAACACTGTTCGGCAGTCAGGCAATTCAGGGTCTGGATGGTCCATCCCACAAACGGCGCAAAGCGCTATTTCTCGATCTGCTCAGTGGCGAACCGGCCGCCAAGCTGACGCACAGAGTTGAAGCAGAACTTGATGCGGCTCTGCCACGCTGGAAGGTGGCAGGAACCGTCGATTTTCTCGACGAGATACAAACGGTACTGTTCCGCTCCGCCATGTCCTGGGCAGGGCTGCCGGAAGATATCTCGCAGACGCGACAACGCCATTTCGTAGAACTGATCGAGGGCGCCGGCAGTATCGGCCTGGACCATTTGCGCGGGCGCTGGGCACGCCGGGAGACCGAACGCTGGGGAGCCAAGCGAATCCTTCAACAGCGCCATAGCTCAGGGGCGATGCCAGCCGGCAGCCCCGCAGATCAGATCGCGCACTATCGGGACCTGGACGACCAACCGTTGGCGCCAAGAGTGGCAGCGGTTGAATTACTCAACCTCCTGCGCCCTATCGTGGCCATCAGCTACTTTTTGCTCTACGCCATGGTAGAGCTCACGCGTCGACCCATCTGGCAGGAGCGGCTGCGATGCGATGACGTCTGGCTACTGCCTTTCATCCAGGAAGTACGGCGCTTGTACGCCTTTTTTCCTTTCGTCGCTGCGCGAGTGATTTGCCCCTTCGAATGGCGCGGCATGCGCCTGGAACGAGGCGCGAGGGTATTGCTCGATTTATATGGCAGCAACCGCGAGCGCGATTCCTGGAATGATCCCAATGTATTCGCCCCGGAACGCTTCCTGTCTCGGCAACCAGACCCTTACACGATGATCCCCCAGGGCGGCGGATCTCATGGCACAGGGCATCGCTGCCCGGGAGAATGGGTCACGCTTGACATCATGCAGGCCTGCCTGCGCAAGCTCTGCCGAAACATTCACTATCAGGCGCCTCTGCTGGAGGGTATGCCGGCACGCAATAGTTTTCCGCTACGCTTCGATCATCGCTTCGTGCTTAGCCGGATCGAAACGCGCGACTGAGGCCACGTTGTCGAAATCGAGGCTGGCCATCAGCGCCCCATCAACGACGAGTAATCAATTCGAACTTCTGCGTCTCGAACCTTTCAATCCTGATACATGCCGCGTTCACCTACGCGGCCACTCATCGCGTCCGTGCGGCGCATCAGCGGAGGTATCGATCATGAGTTCGAATCTGCAAGGCAAAAAGGTGCTGTTTATCACCGCCAACAGTGGCATCGAGCGCGACGAGTTGCTCAAGCCGATGCAGGCCCTGAAGGATCAGGGAGCGAGCGTCACCCATGCCAGCGTCAAGGGTGGCGAGGCCGAAACCTGGCTCAAGGACAGCGAGAAAGACGTTACCGTGCAGTCGGACTCGCAGATCAAGGGGCAGAGCGCAGAGAATTACGACTTGCTGGTGATCCCCGGCGGCACGGTGAATGCCGACAACCTGCGCCAGGACGAGGATGCCCAGCGCCTGGTTCAGGAGTTCAAGGCTGCCGGCAAGACGGTCGCGGCGATCTGCCACGGGCCCTGGCTGCTGATCGATGCCGGCGTGGTGCCGGGTAAGGTGATGACCTCCTATTCCAGCGTGCGCCTGGACCTGGCCAACGCCGGCGCCAGCTGGGTAGACGCCGAAGTGCAGGTGTGCCCGGGGCAGAACTGGACGCTGATCACCTCACGCAACCCGGACGACATTCCTGCGTTCAACGATGCGATCAGCCAGGCGTTGCGGGCGGCTTGATCGAGTCGGCCATCAAAAGTGCTCAAGGCGATTTCGCCCGCCGCGCCTGACGCAGCACTGGGCGATGTCGCTGCGCGACAAGGCAGTTTCGACGCTAGCATCGAGCGTTGAGATGCCAACGCTGGCGGCCAGGCAGATCGGTTCTCCTGGCTGCTGGCTTGATTGACGGGCCAGTTGGCTCTGAAAGCGCGCGGCGTCGTGCCTGGCCAGTTCCAGGCTCGCCTGACTGAACACCGCTGCATAATCCCCGTCCACCAGGCGTACGGTTGTCAGCCCTGCGCATCCATCTACTGGTAATTCAGAAATTTCGCCCGACGCTCATGACGGACTGGCTCCGGTATGCCGTTCAGGTGAATGTCGGTGGCGTTGCAGCGCCACCAGGTGACCAAGGCGTCTAGCCTGAGTATCCGCGGGTGCCGGCCACGGGGCTTTAAGGCTGGCCGTCCGCCACAAAATCATTATGATATAACATATTTATCACCACATAATTGGCAACGCTCCGGCACAACCGGACAGCTCGCTGCGGCCTGGAGATTCGCCAGCCCGCGCTGCAGGCCAACGCAACAACCTCCCGACACTTAGAAAAGCAATGCTAGGAATACCCATGAAAGCCACTTCGGCCTCCCTCGCCGTCATGACCGCACTGGTCACGCCTCAGATCCATGCAGCCTCCTCCGGCAATTCCACCGTCTCGCTCGGCTCGGTCTACGTCACCCCAGACGCCACCGGCACGCTGCGCACCGACAATATCCTGACCTCGGTCGACATCATGGGCAGCGACAAGATCGAGGACAAAACCGTGATGAACAGCTGGGAGCTGGTGGGCCAGATGCCCGGCATCCAGCTGACCGAAACGCGCATGGGCGCCGAATCGGGCAAGGTGACCTTCCGCGCCTTCAACGGCGAGGGCTACATCAACGGCATCAAGACCCTGATCGACGGCGTGCCGAGCAACGTCAACAGCGGCAACCAGCGCTTCATCGACATGGTCTTCCCGCTGGACATCGACTACATCGAGGTGGTGCGCGGCACCAACGATCCGCGCTACGGCCTGCACAACATTGGCGGCAACATCAACTTCGTCACCCGTCAGGGCGGCAACTACACCGATGGCCGCCTGACCTACGGCAGCTTCAACACCCGCGAATTCCAGCTGGCGGTCGGCCATGAAGAAGGCAACTTCGCGCAGAACTATTTCCTGGCCAAGCAGGACTCCGACGGCTTCCGCGACCATAGCGACTCCAACAAATACTCACTGGGCGGCAAGTGGTTCGTCACCGATGACGAGCAGACCATGAAGCTCGGTGTCGTCGCCCGCCTCTATCATCACGAAGCCGAGGAACCGGGCTTTCTCACCGCCCGGCAGCTGGCCGCCAGCCGCACGCAGTCGCCAGCGAAGAACGCCAACGACGGCGACGACCGCGACATGAAGCACTTCAGCGGGCATGCCGATTTCCAGCTCAGCGACGACCTGAGCCTGAGCAACAAGCTGTACTACAACAGCTACGACGATGACCGCACCGTGACCTTCACCGACTACCCGGTCGGCAACGCCCCACGCCAGCGCCGCCAGTGGCAGGAACGCAAGACCGGCGTGCTGAGCAACCTGACCTGGCGCGCCCACGAGATGCTCACCCTCGATGGTGGCGTCAACTACGAGCAGCAGAACAACGAGTACCGCCGCTATCGCTACAACTTCGGCATCCCCACCGACTTCGACGCGCCGCCGGCACGTACGCAGAACGATGACAGCTACACGCTGTACAACACCGGTGCCTACGCTCAGGCGATCATCCAGCCCATCGAAAAACTGAAGATCATCCCGGCCTACCGGGTGGACAAGTTTTCCGGCAACACCGAGTTGATGAGCGGTGAGAAAGCCAAGCTGCAGGACTACGGCTGGATCGAGCAACCCAAGCTCAGCGTGGTGTACAGCATCACCCCGGATACGAACGTATATGCCAACTGGGGCCGTACCTTCCAGATTCTCACGGGTTCGGAGGGCCCGGCTTACATGACCGCCGGCCAGGCTGCGTACAAGCCCTCGATCAACACCGGCAAGGAAGTGGGCGTGAAGTTCAAGCCCTTCGCCGGCTCCGAGGCGCGGATCGCCGTATGGCAGCAGGACGCCACCGACGAGGTTTCCAACATGCCCGCGACCGGTACCACGGTCGGCCTCGGCGAAACCCGCCGCCGCGGTGTCGACATGCAGATCACCGCGCAACTCAACCAGCAGTGGACGGTATGGGGCTCGCACGCCATCCAGCAAGCCAAGGTACGCAGCGCCTTCACCGACGGCGGTCGCTCCCTGGCAGGTAACGAAGTGATCTCCACCCCGCGCTACATCAGCAATGCCGGTGTCGATTACCAGTTCAACGACGCCTGGCGCTTCGGCCTGCAAGCCCGCGCCCAGGGCGACTACTACATCGACACGCTCAACGAACAGGGCAAGTACGGCGGCTTCGCGGTGCTCGATGCCAACGTGCGCTATCAGGTCTCCGCGACCACCAGCCTCGACCTGCAGCTGAAGAACCTGACCGATCGCGAGTATGAGTACGTGTGGTTCGACAACTTCTTCTGGGGCGGTGACGACCAGCCGATGTTCTCCCCGGCGCCGGGTCGCTCGGCCTATCTGTCGGTGAACATGAAACTGTAAGCCCAACACGCCGCGCCGCAGGTGCGCCAGAAGCTCGAATGAAAAGGCCAGGGAACAACCCTGGCCTTTTCTATTTGCTGATCAGAAGTACTTCAGCCAGCGAATGTCGCGACGCTGCGCCTTGAGCCTCGCGAACCATTGCGTTGGCGGGAACAGCAACACGGCCAGCACCACTGTCGCGGCCCAGACCCAGACCATCGAGGCGAAGCCGAAATAATGCCCCTGGTTTGCGCCCCAGATGGCGAACGCGGCGATGTAGAGCAGCTTCAGCACATACAGGTGCAGCAGATAGAAGAACATCGGCGCACTGCCGAACACCGCCAGCGTACGCACCATGCGCCCTTCATTGCGGCGCTCGAAAACAGCCAGCAGTAGCAGGCCGACGCCCAGCGTCAGCGCCAGGAACAGCAGCGACGGCGGGTACTTGGTGATGTTGAGCAGGCTCATCAGCGTCTGCAACCCGCTCTCCCCGACCGTCCAGGGTTTCTCGCCATAGCCGTTGACCAGGCGCAGCACCACGAACGACGCCAGCGCGCCGAACCCAGACAACTGCAGCCAGTGCAGACGCTGCCGCGGGTCGCGCGAGCTGCGGAACCAGGGACCGATCACATAGCCCAGGGCAATCACACCGATCCACGGCAACACGGGGTAAGAGGTACGCAGACGCAGCGACTCGGAAAACTCGAGCCAGCCACGGTCATGCAGGATCGCCCAGGGAATGTGCATGGCCGACTGGACACCGAAGTGCAGCCCGTCGAGCAGGTTGTGCCCGGCCACCAGCATCAGGCCCAGCACGGCCAGCAACGCGCGCGGCAGCCATAGCAGCAGGGACAGCGCCAGCATGCTCAGGCCGATGGCCCAGATCACCTGCAGGTAGATCACCGTGGGCGGGAACTGGAAGGTCCAGGCGAAGTTGACCAGGGTGAATTCCAGCACCACCAGGAAAAGCCCGCGCTTGAACAGAAAGGCGCTGGTCGCCGTGCGGCTCATCTGCTTTTCCCCGTAGAGAAAGGCCGAAAGCCCGGTGAGCAGGATGAACACCGGCGCGCACAGATGCGCCAGGGTCCGGCTGAAGAACAACGCCGGTTCCGTGACAGCCACATCCATGGGGTCGCCAACCTGCTGATGCAGGTAGAAGGTTTCGCGAACGTGATCGAGCAGCATGAAGAGGATGACCAAGCCGCGCAGGGCATCGATCGAAAGCAGACGATTGGAGGGCATGTAAGACTTCGAGCAGGACGTGATTGAAACGTAATACTATAACCAAAATCAGGCGCAACGGCGCCACTGCCACAAGGATTCACAGCGACCGAGCGCACGCACCCAAGCTGAACGAAGGCGGCCGAAAAAAGTCGGAAAAGCTGAACATCCGCCACGGAGGCCCCGCCCCATGCTGCCCAACCGCGTTCTTCTGTCCGCTCTCGTCATGGCTGTGCTCAGCCCGCTTGCCGATGCGCAGGAAGCTTTGCGCATCCAGAGCCTGCAACGCTGTGGCGATCTGCTTGCCAGTGAACAGCAGCAATGGTGCATGCAGGTGCGTGGCCTTGGCCAGACGTTGCCCAAGCTGCACCTCGGCGACGACACCCTGCCCACCTCGGCGGTGCAACGCAGCGGCGACACCCTGCGCCTGCGGCTCAACAGCAACGAACACCGCAGCGCGCCACTGTGGCTGGCAGACGGCGCCCGCGCGAGCAACCCGGTATGGCTGTCACTGCATCGCAGCCATGTGCTCGCCGCCGGCCCCGATGAAGTGGCGAAGAACATGGACGGCCTGACCACCTACGTCGATCTGGTCAGCCTGCTGATCGAGGAAAGCCACGACGGCCTGGAAGAGGCCAAGCGTCTGGCGAAGAAATACGACGCCAAGGTGGTCGGCGCCATCCCGCCGCTAAACGTCTACCAGCTGCGCCTGCCAGTGAAAGATCTTACCGAGCGCGATGCGCTGGTACTGCGTATCGGCAACGAAACCAGCGTCGATGCCGTGGTCGTGGAGGAAAGCGCCCCCGAACGCGGCGAGGAGAGCGAAGCCGCGCGCAAGCCGGCACGCAAACCGGAAAAGAACTCCGAGGAATGGGCCGCCAACCGTTTCATGGATGCGGTGAACTACTACCAGCGGCGCATTCCCGCAGGCGACTCGCCCATCGAGGCCGAGCGCATCCGCGTGGGCGTGATCGAACGTAACGTCGACTTCGACGCGCCTGATTTTGCCGACTACCTGGGCGCCTGCCCGGACGGCAAGTCGCGCACCTGCGTCTACGCGCGCGACGCCGACGAGCCGGACAACCATGGCAGCACCGTCGCCGGCATTCTCGCCGCGCACTGGGAAAAGGGCGGCAACACCGGTTTCCTGCGCGGGATGGACAAGGCCAGCAACGGCTTCGACGTCATAGTCGAGCGCAACTCGGATGCGGGCATCACGGCCAATATCGCCGCGTCGGTCAATCTGGTGGAAGACGGCGTACGCGTCCTCAACTGGAGCTGGGGCATCCACCGCGTCGGCACGCGCAACGTCGAAGGCGACGAGATCGATTCGCTGGTGCGCTCGGGCATCGCTATGAGTGGCTATGAGGAGTTGCTGGAGGAATTCTTCCTCTGGCTGCGCAAGGAACACCCGGACGTGATGGTGATCAACTCAGCCGGCAATGGCTCCTCCTACTCCGGCAGAGACGAGTACCGCCTGCCCTCCTCCTTCATCACCGAACAGCTGCTGGTGGTCGGCGGGCACCAGCGCAGCAAGAAGGACGAGGTTGAAATAGACGACCCGGGCTACGTGGTCAAACGCAACTCGTCGAACGTCGACATGCGCGTCGACATCACCGCGGCCGCCTGTGCTCAGGCTTCGACCAGCGAAGTTGACGCCACTGGCGACGTGCATTGCGGCACTTCCTACGCCACCCCACTGGTGACCGGCGTGGTCGCCGCCATGCTGTCGATCAACCCGGACCTGCAACCGGAGCAGGTGCGCATGCTGCTGAGGCGCAGCGCCATGACCATCGGCGGCGAATACGATTTCGAGCCGATGGACGCCGAGGACCTGACCGCACCCATCCTGCCGTCCGAGCGCAACTATGAACTGAGCGACAAGGACGTAGGCCGCTCCGCACGGCTGGATATGCAGAAGGCGCTGGACCTGGCAGTGCAGAGTCGCGACCGGGTACGCTGACGCACCCTACGATCACTCGCCGCAAACGCGCTCGTACAACTCCACCGGCTCGACCTTGCCCTGGCTGCCGCACGTGCTATGACCCAGCCCGAGATGGCGAAATCCGGCCTTGAACAGTACACGCCCGGACTGCGGATTGCGCGCCAGATGGCTGGCATGCAAGCGGCGCAGACGCAGCTGACGGAAGGCGAAATCCACCAGTGCATTGCAGGCCTCGCTGGCATAGCCACGGCTCCAGTACGGCACGCCGAGCCAGTAACCCACCTCGGCCTCGCCGCGGCCGATATCCTTCAGCGCAATGCTGCCGACCAGCTGGCCGCTGCCCGACTCGGTGATGATGAAGTTGGCCGCCGCGCCGCTGGCCCACTCCTGCGCGCAGCGTTCGATCCACCGCTGCGCCAGCTCGGGCGGATAGGGATGGGGAATGCTGCGGGTGACATCGGCAATACGAAAATCACCGGCCAGGCGCTGCACCTCGTCGGCATCCTGCGGCTGCGGCGGTCGCAGTGTCAGGCGTTCGGTTTCGATGCGCTGCTCATCCATTTGCGTCTCCCTTCATACCAGTGGTGTGCCCGCGCGCACCGTCGCAGTCGCTCAAGCCAATCACTCTCAGGCCGGAGATGGCCCTATGGGATAGAACCGCCCGCTGCTCCACACGCCCAACCAGGGCTCTCCGTCGATTTCGCGCTCCACCGCCAGTTCTACCAACTGATAGAACACATTGCGGTGAATCAGCGCTTCGAGGTTACGCCGCACCAGAATGTAGGGCGAGGGTTCGAGTGTCGCAGGATCGATCTGTACACGGATCGGGTGTTCGACGCCGGCCACCACCTCATCCTCGACATTGGTGGTAAAGCGCAGCACCTGCGCCTCGCCCTCGCCTTCCACTTGCAGGGTCACGGCCACGAAGGGCGCATCCTCGACCTGAATGCCGACCTTCTCCACCGGCGTGATCAGGAAGTAGTCGTCGCCGTCACGGCGGATGATGGTGGAAAACAGCCGCACCATGGGTTTGCGGCCAATGGGCGTCCCCTGGTAATACCAGGTGCCGTCACGGGCGATACGCATGTCGATATCGCCACAGAAATCCGGGTTCCACAGGTGAACGGGTGGCAGGCCCTTGCCTTCGCCCTCGGGGATCTGCGCCAGCAGGTCGCCAGCCTTGCCTGGATCGCTCATGCTCTCTCCTCGTTCAGATTGCCGCGAACCGAAGAGGATACACCGTGCCACCTGTGGCGGCTAAAGCCCCTCCCACAAGTCCGGCGCCCCGATTGCCCCTATCCTTAGCGCCCAACGCCCATCAGGCTGCGTGCATAGTCATGCAGCGGCGGGCCGATCAGGTCCTGGGGTTTGGCATCGTAAAACGTCAGGAATCCGCCACGGCTACGAATCCGCGCCGTATCCACCAGATATCGGGTATTGGTTTCGATCAGCATCAACTGGATCGAAGCACGGTCGGTACCGAGCCGGTCCACCACTTCCTGATCTTCCCATTCTTCCAGAGTGCCGATGCGGTCATCGCTGTAGGCGAAGCGCGCATACAACAGATAGTGCGCGCCAGCGCTACGCGCCTCGGCCATGGCCTCATCCAGGCCTGCAGGCTGACTGGCACGGCGCACCAACGGGAAGTATTCGACGAAGCCCTTGAAGGCTTCCTCGGCCACCACGTTGGGCCGCGGGTAACCGTGGCCCGGCGGTACGAAATGGCCCTGGGCGATATAGATGAACGAATCCTGCTGCAGGCGCCGCGAAGCCATGCGCTCGGTGCGGCCATGATCGAGAAAACCGGCATCGCGCAGGTGGTACTCGGCGCCACTGGCCAGATCGCTGACCTTCATGCAGCCAGCCAGCCCCAGCAAGGCCACCAGTAGAAGCAGGTTACGCATGAATGAATCCTCCTCGTGCCGGTGACGGAAAACCGGCGAATGAGGCATAGATGCAGATTTTGCGCCAGCCTTGTTAAAGCCCGCGCTGCCACTCCTGACGCAGGTTCGCCTGCTGCGGTCGCTCGATGGCGCTGCGCACCTGGGCCAGAAGACGTTCCTTGTCGCGCCCCAGGTTGCCCTTGAGCACCAGATAATTGGAGGCGTGATCGCTGCGAAACACCGTCTGTTGCAGCTCCAGCCCCTGCAGCAACCGCTCGACTTCGGCGAACAGCTGCAACTGCGTCAGCGGCTGGTAATCGGCGAACTGCTGGCGAAAGCGCGCCTCGCCCATGGGGAAACTGACCACCAGGGTGGACAGGTACTCGGGTTGAGCTTCGTTCATCAGGCGCGCAGAATTGTCGGCGTGCTGATCGCTGAGCGCCTGGCCGCCCAGCCCGTTGAGAATCATCACCGAGCGGATGATGCCGGCCTGGCCGAGCTTGTCCAGAGCGCTGAGGCTGGAGTCGAAGGTTTCCCCTTTGTTGACCCGTGCCAGCACCTCGTCATCACCGGACTCGCAACCGACATAGGCCATCTTCAACCCGGCATCGGCCAGTTCCCTGAGCTCTTCCACCGACTTCTTACGCAGATTGCGCGGCAGGCAATAGCTGGAGACCCTGCGGACCTCGGGCATGTAGTCACGTATGGCTTGCAGTATGGCCAGCAGACGCCGGGTCGGCAGCACCAGCGCATCGCCGTCGGCAAGAAATACGCGGCTGACGATCAGTTGCTCGCCGGCGCGACGAATCTCCTCCAGCACCTGCGCCTCGTCACGGGCGCGAAATTTCTTCTGCGGTGCGGTGTACATCTCGCAGAAGGTGCACTGGTTCCAGGAGCAGCCATTGGTGACCGGCAAAATCAACGACTGGGCTTCGCTCGGCGGACGGAACACCGGCTCGATGTAGGCGATGGGAAAGGTGGCGGACATGCGGGAGGGCACTCGGTTGGTTGACGCCCCGGCAGTGTATCCGGGTCGGACGTGACTGCCGAGCCACGCGGACTATCGCAGCAGGCGAACATCGCCCCAGCCGTCTTGCCGCCAGCGTTGTGCATGGCGCGCCCTGCGGCTCAGCCGCCGATGATCTTCATCACCGTCACGCCACCGGAAAAAGCCAGGTCCTGTTTGTCACCCAGCGCCTTGACCAATAGACGCTGCAGCGCTGGCAGGGCCTGGTGGCGCGGCTTGTCCAGCAGGTCGCCGACGAAATGGCGATTGCTCGACGACAGGCAGCCATGCAGCCAGCCGGTGGAGGACAGGCGCAGGCGCGAACAGGTCCGGCAGAACGGTACGCTTTCATTGGCGATCACACCGAAGTGCCCCACGCCGGGAATGGCGTAGCGCAGCGCGGTGGCATCCACCGGAGCGCTGGCCTGGACATACTGGTGACGACCCCCTATCAGTTCCAGCAGCTCGGGCATGCCGACGAACTGCTGATTGAAGGTGTTGGGGTCACGTGCGAGGTGGCCCATGCGCATCAACTCGATGAAGCGCAACTCGAAGCCGCGTTCCAGGCAATAGTCGAGCAGCGGCAGCACCTGGTCGAGGTTCTGCCCACGCAACGGCACCATATTGACCTTGATCTTCATCCCGGCATCACGCGCCGCTTCCATGCCAGCCAACACGGTAGCCAGGTCCCCGCCACGGGCGATGCCGCGAAAAGCCTCGGCATCGAGGGTATCGAGGGAAACGTTCAAGCGACGGATACCGCATTCGACCAGCACCGGCAGTTTGCGCTCGAGCAACTGACCGTTGGTGGTCAGGCTGATGTCATCGAGGCCGAGCTGGCTGACCTGGCGCAGGAAAGGCTCCAGACGCGTGCTCACCAGCGGTTCGCCACCGGTGATGCGCAGACGTTCGATGCCGGCCGCTTCGATCAGGTAGGCAACACCGCGTGCCATGGCGTCAGCGGAGAGTTCGTCCTGAGCGGCGACCAGGCGCTTGCCATTCGGCACGCAGTAGGTGCAGGCGTAATTGCAGGCGGCGGTCAGGCTGACGCGAAGGTTGCGAAAGCGTCTGCCCTGGCGGTCAACGATCATGGCGTACTCCAAGCAGGATGACTGGAGTATATCGCCGTAACCGGCCGTGGCACATGGACCATCGGCCGGCTGAATGAGCGGGGTCGCATTTGCCGCAGGTCAGTGTCGCCTCGGCTCGGCGCCCCGCGCCGACTCAGTCGCGCTTGCGCTTGTTACCCATGCGCACGCCGATGTCCATAAGGAACTGGAAGAAGCCTTCCTGATCCTCGAGCACGTTGCTCCAGAACGGCGAGTGGTACAACGCTACTGCGCCGTGAACCAGCGCCCAGGCGGCGCAGTAATGGAAGTACGGCGGCACGTCTTCCAGCTTGCCTTCGGCGATGCGCCCCTTGATCAGCTGGGTCAGGCGCTCGAAGTTGGAGGCGCGGATCTTGTGCAGCTGCTCGACCATCTCCGGCACCTGATTGCCCTTGACCACCTTCTCTTCCAGGCGGTCGAACAGGCGATAGCGCTGCGGATCGCGCATGCGGAATTCGAAGTAGGCACGCGACAGCGCTTCCTTGTCGCGATCCACATCAGCCGAATGCAGCAGCTCGTTCAGATCGCGCTCGTAATCGAGCATCAGGCGCAGGTAGATCTCCGCCTTGGACTTGAAGTGCTTGTAAATAGTGCCTTTGCCGATACCAACCGCATCAGCGATCATCTCGACGGTGACGCTGTCTTCTCCTTGTTCGAGGAAGAGTTTCAGCGCGGTGTCGAGAATTTCTTGCTCGCGGCGACGGAATTCGCGGACCTTACGGGGTTCTTTCTGCATAAAGGGACTGCGGGGTCAAAAATCGAAGCCGCCTATTATGCCCAAATGTAGCCAAATTGCACGGATCATCCGACCATGTACGTGTTTCATGATGAGTTTCCCCAAGAAAGTGGATTGCGTTATCTGAACCATGCCGCGGTTGCCCCCTGGCCGAAACGCAGTGCCGAAGCGGTGCGCCGGTTCTCGGAAGCGAACGTGACCAGCGGGGCGCGTGATTATCCCGACTGGCTGAAACTGGAGCGTAGCCTGCGCGAACGTCTGATGCGCTTGCTGAACGCGCCAAGCACCGGCGATATCGCTCTGGTCAAGAACACGTCAGAAGCGCTGTCGTTCGTGGCCTTCGGTCTGGATTGGCGCCCCGGCGACCAGGTAATCATCAGTGACGAGGAATTCCCCTCCAACCGCATCGTCTGGCTGGCGCTGGCAACCCAGGGCGTGGAGGTGGTCGAAGTCAGCCTCAAGGGCGACGATCCGGAAGCAGCGCTGCTCGCAGCCTTCACCCCACGTACACGCTTGCTGTCTATCAGCGCCGTGCAGTTCGCCAGCGGCCTGCGTCTGGATTTGCCGCGCCTCGGCCGCGGCTGCCGTCAGCACGGCGTGCTGTTCTGCGTGGATGCCATCCAGCAGCTGGGCGCCCTGCCCTTCGACGTGCAGGCTTACGACTGTGATTTCGCCATGGCCGATGGCCACAAATGGATGCTCGGCCCGGAAGGTCTCGGCGTGTTCTATTGCCGCACCGCCGTGCGTGATCAGTTGCAGCTGCACGAATACGGCTGGCATATGCTGGAGCATGCCGGCGACTATACCCGCCAGGACTGGCAACCGGCACGGAGCGCCCGGCGCTTCGAATGCGGTAGCCCGAACATGCTCGGCGCCTTCGCCCTGGAAGCGAGCCTGGCGCTACTCGAGGAAGTGGGCATGGAGCGCGTCGGCACCTTGCTGGAGGAACGTGTGCGGCAATTGACCGACGGCATAGCCAGGTTACCCGGCGCTACGCTGCACAGTCCGCTGGATACGCAACGCCGCGCCGGCATCCTCAACTTCAGCCTGGCGGGCCGGGACAATGCTGCGTTGTATCAGCGCCTGCGCGAAGAACAGGTGATCTGTGTGCAGCGCGGGCCCGGGGTCCGCCTGTCACCGCACTTCTACACCCAGGAGCAGGTAATCGAGGAAACGCTGGCGCTTCTAGCCCAGCTGGCAAAAGGGTGAGGACTCAACAGCGACCGCGGTATTCCAAATCTGTTTAAAAAACACACGATTTTGCCTGGACGCTCGCCCAACATGACCAATACTGAAACTTACTGGTGTGCGGCATCTCCCCCCAAGTGCCCCGCCAGCCAAGGTACCGTGGACCGCGTACCTTGATTTACTCCTAATGGTCTTAACCCGGATTCATCCCCCAGAGTCCGGGTTTTTTTTGCCTGGTCTGATGACAGAAGCGCGAACCGTAGTCCGGCGTCAGGCCACGCTGGCCAGCGGGAACAGGCGCTTGAAGTTGCTCGAGGTCTGCTCGGCCAGGGTCTCGTAACTGACGCCACGCAGCACCGCCAGGTATTCAGCCACCTCTCGAACGTATTGCGGCAGATTGGGCTTGCCGCGATGCGGCACGGGCGCCAGGTAAGGCGAGTCGGTTTCTACCAGCAGGCGGTCGGCCGGTACCTGGCGGGCGACCTCGCGCAGCGCTTCGGCATTGCGGAAGGTAACGATACCGGACAGAGAAATATAGAAACCGATGTCCAGCGCGGCCTTGGCCATCTCCCAGTCTTCGGTGAAGCAGTGCAGCACGCCGGCCTGCGGCAGCGCCACCTCGCGCAGCAGGGCCAGAGTATCGGCGCGAGCCTCGCGGGTATGTACGATCACCGGTTTGCCGGTGATGCGCGCCGCTTCCAGATGCAGACGGAAGGACGCCTGCTGCAATGCAGCAGACTCCGGCTCGTAGTGGTAATCCAGTCCGGTCTCACCGATGGCGACCACCTTCGGATGCGCCAGCTCGCCCAGCAGCCAGTCCAGCGCCGGCTCCGCGCCTGGCTCGAGGTCCAGCGGATGCACGCCCACCGAGCAATCGACGTCCGCGTAGCGCTCAGCCAGGCCCTTGACCGTGGCCGCGTTGTCGGCGCTTACGCCGATGCACAGAAAATGGCCGACGCCGACGGCACGCGCCGCATCCAGGGCAGCATCCAGCGAACCGCCATGGGCAGCGAGGTCAAGACGATCAAGGTGGCAATGGGAGTCGATCAGCACAGCGGGAAAACTCGGGCAAAGGGAAAGCCCGAATTGTAATCGAAAGAGGCAGGTGCCTGGTCGTCAAGAGGGAGGGGCTTTGACCGCGAGGAGAGTTCGCTCGCGGCCAGCGCATTACATGGTGTGCGTCGGGCGGTCGGATTTCAGCGCGCCGGCCAGGTAGGTTTCGATCTTGTTGCGGGCGGTATTGTCACCATCGTTGAACTGTACGCCAACCCCGGCAGCGCGGTTGCCCTGGGCACCTTTCGGAGTGATCCACACCACCTTGCCGGCCACCGGTATCTTCTCCGGCTCGTCCATCAGGTTGAGCAGCATGAACACTTCATCACCGAGCTTGTAGCTCTTGTTGGTGGGAATGAAGAGCCCGCCGTTCTTGATGAAAGGCATGTAGGCCGCGTACAGCACGGACTTGTCCTTGATGGTCAGGGACAGAATTCCGTTACGGGGCCCCAGATTGGGTGGCAGGCTCATCAGCACATTCCTGGCGTTTATTGCTTAATGCTTGATTCTAGGGCCTGTTCATACTCCGGCGCAAACCACCGGGTGGCACGCAGCCAGCAGAATGTGACGCCTTGCCGAATCCCGATGCGACCTCGGTCAGCCGCGCCCCTGCTCAGGCAGAGCGGCCCACTGCACAAGCAAGGCTTCCAGCAGCAGCACACGGTTGAGGTTGGCCTTGCCGATCACCTTCTGCCTTTGGCCAAGCAGCCATTCCTGAATGGCCAGCACCCTGGCCTGCGGCGTCTTGTCCGCCAAATATTGCACCACCTTGCGCATATCGGCCTGGCCCAGGCCCTCCTCGTCCCTGGTCAGCTGGTAACGCAGCATCAGCTGTGCCCAGTCGCAGAACCAGTCGAACAACAGATTCAATGGCAGCGCGTTCCAGCTTTCCGCCAGCTGGCTTGGCGAAACCTGTTGCTTGAGCAGCTTCTTCACCCCCTCCACCGCCTGCGCGCGCTGCTCGCGCACGCCCTGCGCCTGCAAGCGCACAGCGGCCAGTGGCGAGCCCGCTGCCAGGGTCAGCAAATCGGCGCGCTCATCGTCGCCCAGCTCAGGCAGCGCCTGGGCCAGCCAGGCCAGGCTCGTCGCCTCACTCGGCAGCGGGCAGGCCTGCTGTACGCAGCGACTCTTGATGGTCGGCAACAGGCGGCTGGGCTGATGGCTGATAAGCAGCAGCACGGTATTGCCGGACGGTTCTTCCAGGCTCTTGAGCAGCGCATTGGCGGCATTGAGGTTCATCGCCTCGGCCGGCTCCAGCAACACCACCTTGCGCCCGCCAAGCTGCGCGGTCTGCACCACGAAATCGACCAGCTCGCGCACCTGATCGACCTTGATCGGCTTGTCCGCCTCCTCGGGCTCGAGCACGAAGTTGTCCGGGTGAGTGCCGGCAACTAGCAGATGACAGGATTTGCAGTTGCCGCAGGCATCCAGGCCGCTCGGACTCTGACAGAGAAGATATGCCATCAGGCGCTCGGCCAGCGCGCGCTTGCCGATGCCGCTGGGACCATGCAGCAGATAGGCATGGGCATGCTGGCTGCGCCCGGCCAGTTGCTGCCAGAGCGGTTGCTGCCAGGGGTAGATCTCAGCCACGGCAGGCCTCCAGCAGGCTCGGCAACAAGGTATCGATATCAGCCTGAACCTGGACCAGGCTCTGCCCGGCATCGAGCACGCGATAACGCTGCGGCGCCTGCGCGGCGCGCTGCAGGTAGGCCTGGCGTACCGCTTCGAAGAAGCCACGGCCTTCCTGCTCGAAACGGTCCAGGCGCCCGCGCGCCGCTGCGCGCGCAAGCCCCACTTCCACAGGCAGATCGAAAATCAGCGTCAGGTTGGGGCGCAGCTCGTCCTGGACGAACTGCTCCAGCTGCGCAATGCGCTCGATGGACAGTCCTCGCCCGCCGCCCTGATAGGCGTAGGTGGCGTCGGTGAAACGGTCGCACAGCACCACGCTGCCCTTGGCCAAGGCCGGGCGAATCACTTGTTGCAGGTGCTGAGCACGGGCGGCGAACACCAGCAGCAGCTCGGTATCGGCCGCCATCGGCTCGTCGCTGGGATCGAGCAGCAGATCGCGGATACGCTCGGCCAGCGGTGTGCCGCCCGGTTCACGGGTCAGCAGCACGTCGACGCCCTGCTCGCGCAGGCGTTCGGCCAGATACTCGCGATTGGTGCTCTTGCCAGCACCTTCCGGGCCTTCCAGGGTAATAAACAGACCGGTCACGGATTGCCCTTATTCAGTTTCGGCCGCCGCGCGAGGCGCGGGGCTGGAGCGGTAGTCGGCGCGACGCTTGAGCTGGTATTCGCGCACGGCGCGGTTGTGCTCATCCAGGGTGTTGGAGAACACATGGCTGCCGTCGCCTCGCGCGACAAAATACAGGGTGGTGCCATCGAGCGGGTTGAGCGCAGCGTGAATGGCCTCACGCCCGACCATGGCGATCGGCGTCGGCGGCATGCCGTCGATGGTGTAGGTGTTGTAGGGCGTCGGCGTGCGCAGGTCTGCACGAGTGATACGACCGTTGTAGCGCTCGCCCATGCCGTAGATCACAGTAGGGTCGGTCTGCAGACGCATACCCATGCGCAGACGGCGGACGAACACACCGGCGATTTCGCCGCGTTCCTCGGGCACGCCGGTTTCCTTCTCGATCATCGAGGCCATGATCAGTGCCTCGTACGGCTCGCGGTAGGGCAAACCCTCGGCGCGCTTCTGCCACTCTTCGGCAAGCACGGCTTCAAGGCGAGTGTTGGCCTGCTTGAGCAGGTCTTCGTCGCTCATGCCGCGCACATAGCGGTAGGTGTCGGGAAAGAAGCGCCCTTCCGGATTCTGTCCGGCCAGACCCAGACGTTCCATCAGCTGGGCATCGGTGAGATCGGCCAGACGCTGCTCCAGGCGCTCCTGACGCCCCAGGGCCGCACGCACCTGGCGGAAGTTCCAGCCCTCGACCAGCGTCAGGCTGTACTGCACCACTTCGCCGCGCTGCCACAGGCCGAGCATGTCCCGCGCGCTGTGCTCGGGCAGCAGGCGATATTCGCCGCTGTGCATGGCCGGAGCACGCAGATTGAAACGCCAGTAAAGGCGCAGCCAGAAAGCGTTGTCGATCACGCCGTCGGCTTCCAGACGATTGAGCAGGCCGCTCGGCGTGGCGCCGGACGGCACCTCCAGGAGCATTTCTTCAGTCAGATGCAGAGGCTGTTCCAGCGCTCTGTGCTGCTGCCAGGCGGCCCCTACCACCAGCAGCGCAGCCAGCAGCACACCGCACTCGAGCAGCAACAAGATCTTGCGTAGCACCAGTTATTTACTCAGTAGGTCGCAGACGATGGCCTGCAGTTTACGGGTGAGCGGCCCGACCGACCAGTGTCGCTCTTGCAGCGCCCGTACAGGCCAGATGCCGTAAAGGCTGTTGCAGAGAAAGACTTCATCGGCACTCAGCAGTTCTTCCAATGAAATATCGCGTAACTCGATGGCCAGCCCGAGCATCTGCGCCTGCTGCAGAATCTCCGCACGCATCACCCCCGCCACGCCACAGCGCGACAGATCGGCCGTCACCAGCCCGCCTTCGATGACCAGAAACAGGTTGCTGTACACGCCTTCGATGACCCGACCATGGCTGTCACGCATCAGCCCCTCGGCACACTCGGCGTCCTGCCACTCGGCACGCGCCAGCACCTGCTCCAGACGGTTGAGATGTTTGAGACCGGCCAGCAAGGGCTGCTCGGCCAGACGTGTCACGCAGGGGAACAGACGCACGCCCTGATCGGCGTGCACAGCGGGATACTGCGGCAAAGGTGCGGCCTGCAGGATGCGCAGCGGCTGGCAGGGCTGTGGCGACGCATAACCGCGCTGGCCCTCACCTCGGGTAACGACCAGCTTGGCCACGCCCTCGCCCAGTTGCCCGGCAAAGGCCTGCAACTCGCCTTCCATCAGCGGCAGATCGAGAGGAATGGACAGGCGCCGACAGCCCTCAGCCAGGCGCGCCATATGCCGCGCCAGCAACGGGATGCGCCCGCCACGCACAGCGATGGTCTCGAACAGACCATCGCCGTAAGCCAGGCCACGGTCGCGAACCGACAGTTGCTCGCCGGGCGCGCCGTTGACCCAGCTCAGCATCAGCCGTGGTACCGACGGAACAACAGCGAGCCGTTGGTGCCGCCGAAGCCGAAGGAGTTCGACAGGGCGATCTCGATCGGCATGGCCTTGGCCTGGTGCGCGACGAAGTCCAGGTCGCAGCCTTCGTCCGGCTCGTCCAGGTTGATGGTCGGCGGCGCGACCTGGTCGCGGATCGCCAGCACGCTGAAAATCGCCTCCACCGCGCCCGCAGCCCCCAGCAGGTGACCGGTCATGGACTTAGTCGAGCTGACCGCCAGCTTGTAGGCGTGATCGCCGAACACGCTCTTCACCGCCGCGGCTTCGGCAATATCGCCAGCCGGGGTCGAGGTGCCGTGCGCGTTGATGTACTGCACCTGGTCGGCATTGATGCCGGCATCGCGCAGGGCTGCCGCCATGCAGCGCGCTGCACCGGCGCCGTCCTCGGGCGGCGAGGTCATGTGGAAGGCGTCGCCGCTCATGCCGAAACCGATCAGCTCGGCATAGATGGTGGCGCCACGCGCCTTGGCGTGTTCCAGTTCTTCCAGCACCAGGGCGCCGGAACCGTCGGACAGCACGAAGCCGTCACGGCCCTTGTCCCATGGGCGGCTGGCCTTGGTCGGCTCGTCGTTGCGAGTCGACAGCGCACGCGCCGCACCGAAGCCGCCCATGCCCAGGCCGCAGGCCGCCATCTCGGCGCCGCCGGCGACCATGACGTCAGCTTCGCCATAGGCGATATTGCGTGCGGCCATGCCGATGCAATGGGTGCCGGTGGTACACGCCGTAGCGATGGCGTAGTTCGGCCCCTGCAGCCCCAGGTGGATCGACAGGAAACCGGAAATCATGTTGATGATCGAGCCCGGCACGAAGAACGGCGAAATGCGCCGCGGCCCCTGCTCGTGCAGCGATTTGCAGTTGTTCTCGATATTGGTCAGGCCGCCGATACCTGAGCCCATGGCCACACCGATACGCTCGCGATTGGCGTCGGTGATTTCCAGCCCGGAATCACGCACGGCCTGGAAGCAGGCAGCGAGACCGTACTGGATGAACAGGTCGAGCTTGCGCGCCTCCTTGGCAGAGAGGTACTCCTCGACGTTGAAGCCCTTGAGCGACCCGCCAAAACGGGTGGAGTAGGCCGACAGGTCCATATGCTCGATCAGACCGATGCCACTGCGCCCGGCCAAAATGCCCTGCCAGCTGCTCGGCACATCGTTACCCAGCGGCGACAGCATGCCCATACCGGTAACCACGACGCGTCTACGCGACACAGCAATCTCCTCTTGTTCTACTCAGGCGCTACATGCGCCTTGCACGTAAAGAAAAGCCGCACGCCTGATAAGGGCAGTGCGGCTTTTCTCGGTCAGAAAGCTGACTGTGACTTATTGCGCGTGGGCAGTCACGTAGTCGATGGCTTCCTGAACGGTGGTGATCTTCTCAGCTTGCTCGTCCGGGATCTCGGTCTCGAATTCTTCTTCGAGAGCCATCACCAGCTCAACGGTGTCAAGAGAGTCGGCACCCAGGTCTTCGACGAAGGAAGCGCTGTTGGTTACTTCCTCTTCCTTGACGCCAAGTTGCTCAGCAACGATTTTCTTGACGCGTTCTTCGATGGTGCTCATACCTTGTTTTCACTCCTATTGGACAAATCCAGGCAGCTGGTAGCGGCCAAGTGTATAGAAAGGGTTTTTAGCATTTCAAGCTGAATGCCGGGGAGCCCCCAGGTACACTTCAACGATCTGTCTATAAACCTGTTGCAGCTTTATAACGGATTTTAGACAGCCACTATGACAGTTTTCTGATGGCTCGCGTCACATTCGAGAACCTCCGGACAGTCGGAGGCGCCCTTTTTAGCTCATGTACATACCGCCGTTCACCGGAATAGTAGCCCCAGTGACGTAGCCTGCGCCATCGGAAGCCAGGAAACCGACGACCTTGGCGATCTCTTCGGCCTGGCCCAGACGGCCCAGCGGAATCTGCGTCAGCAGCGCGTCGCGCTGTGCTTCCGGCAGCTCGCGAGTCATGTCGGTATCGATGAAACCAGGAGCTACCGAGTTGACGGTAATGCCGCGCGAACCGACTTCACGCGCCAGAGCGCGGCTGAAACCTTCCAGACCGGCCTTGGCGGCAGCGTAATTGGCCTGTCCGGCATTGCCCATGGCACCAACCACGGAACCGATGTTGATGATCCGGCCGAAGCGTGCCTTGGTCATACCACGCAGCACACCCTTGGACAGCCGATAGAGGCTGTTGAGGTTGGTGTCGATGACATCGAACCACTCGTCGTCTTTCATACGCAGCATCAGGTTGTCGCGGGTGATACCGGCGTTGTTGACCAGAATGGCCGGCGCACCGAACTGCTCGGCGATAGCACCCAGCACGGCCTCGACGGATTCGGCACTGGTCACGTTCAGCTCCATGCCGGTACCGCTGATGCCGTGCTCTTTCAGCGTGGCAGCGATGCGCTCGGCACCGGATGCCGAAGTGGCTGTGCCGATGACGATGGCACCCTGACGGCCCAGCTCCAGGGCAATTGCCTGGCCGATACCGCGGCTGGCGCCAGTGACCAGCGCGACCTTACCTTGCAGACTCATGTTCGTTCTCCTTTCTCAAGCCAACGCAGCACGAGCAGCGGCGAAAGCGTCGGGGGTATCCAGACTGTGGGTGTTGATGCCTTTGACGCAGCGCTTGTTCAGGCCGCTGAGCACCTTGCCGGGGCCGCACTCGACCAGATCGGTTACGCCCTGCTCGGACAGACGCACCATGGACTCGACCCAGCGAACCGGGCTGTACAGCTGCGCCAGCAGGTCGGCCTTCAGGGTGGCCAGGTCGGACACCACGGCGGCGCTGACGTTCTGCACCAGCGGAATCTGCGGCGCCTGCCAGTTCAAGGCCTCGACCGACTCGGCGAAACGCTCGGCAGCAGGCTTCATCAGCGCGCAGTGCGACGGCACGCTGACCGGCAGCGCCATGGCGCGCTTGGCACCACGCGCCTTGCACGCCTCGATGGCACGCTCGACGGCAGCCGCGCTACCGGCGATCACCACCTGGCCCGGGGCGTTGAAGTTCACTGCACTGACCACATCGCCCTGCGCCGCTTCGGCACAGGCAGCCAGCACATCGGCATCCTCCAGACCGAGGATGGCGGCCATGCCGCCCTGCCCGGCCGGAACGGCCTGTTGCATCAGTTGACCGCGGCGCTCCACCAGCTTCACGGCGTCGGCAAAGCCGATGCTGCCCGCGGCGACCAGCGCGGAGTACTCACCCAGGCTGTGACCGGCGACGAACGCCGGCTTGGCGCCTCCCTCGGCCTGCCACAAACGCCACAGGGCGATGGAGGCGGTGAGAATGGCCGGCTGGGTCTTGTCGGTCTGGTTCAGTTGCTCTTCCGGGCCTTGCTGGGTCAGCGCCCAGAGGTCGTAGCCGAGCGCTTCGGAGGCTTCGCCGAAGGTATCGAGCACCAGCTTCTGCTGGGCACCGTGATCGGCGAGCATGGCCAGGGCTTGCGAACCCTGACCGGGAAAGACGAATGCGAGGGATGCAGACATGAATAAGTCCCTTGAGTCGAAAAACCAGCGCCAGGCGAGCCTGGCGCAGCAAACTGACAGTTGGATGACAGGCCGCGTGCCGCGGTCACATTCCGCCGCAGCCCATACCCTGAAAACGCGACGAGTCTACAGCAACAAGTCCTCAAGTCGACCATGCAGTCGCTGCGGCAAATTTTCCTGCACCTCACGCAGCGCACAGCGAATGGCGCTCTGAAAGCTCTCCTGCCCCGCCGCGCCATGGCTCTTGACCACGATGCCCTGCAGCCCGAGAAAGCTCGCGCCATTGTGCCGAGCGGGAGCCAGGTCGGCCTTGAGACGGCGCAGCAGCGGCATCGCCAAAGCCCCGACCGCCTGAGCGAACAACCCCTCATTGAACAGCGTCTCGACCCGGCCAGTGATCATCTTCGCCAGGCCTTCGCTGGACTTGAGCAGGATGTTGCCGACAAAGCCGTCGCACACCACGACATCGGCTTCGCCACGGTACACTCCATCGCCTTCTATATAGCCGATGAAGTTCAGCCCGCTCGCCTGCTGCAGCAGGCTGGCGGCCAGCTTGACCTGCTGATTGCCCTTGATGTCTTCGGTACCGACATTGAGCAAGGCGACCCGCGGCCGAGACACACCCAGCGTCTCGGCCGCCACGGCGCCCATGATCGCGAACTGATAGAGATGCTCGGCACTGCAGTCGACATTGGCGCCCAGATCCAGCAGGTAACAATGGCCCCGCTCGGTCGGAATCGGGCTGACCATGGCCGGCCGGTCGATACCTGGCAGCGTCTTGAGCACATAACGCGAAAGCGCCATAAGCGCACCGGTATTACCGGCACTGACGCAGGCATGCGCCTGACGCTGACGTACCAGCTCCAGGGCCACGCGCATCGAGGCATCGGGCTTGCCGCGCAAGGCCTGAGCCGGACGCTCGTCCATGGCGATCACTTCACTGGCGTGATGAACCTGCAGGCGCGAGCGATCGACGCCGGACTGGCGAGCGAGCTGTTCTTCGATGAGGGGAGCTTGGCCGACGAGAGCCAGGTGCAGCGAGGGGAATTCAGCCAGCGCAGAAGTGCAGGCCGGAACAATGCAGTGGGGACCGAAGTCCCCACCCATTGCATCAATCGCGATGATCGAGGCGGACAAGGATTACTCGTCAGCGCCCTTGTCGATCACTTTGCGACCGCGGTACACGCCTTCCGGAGAAACGTGGTGGCGCAGGTGAACTTCACCGGTGCTCTTCTCTACGGACAGGGTGCTGGCCTCGAGAGCGTCGTGCGAACGACGCATGTCGCGGGCGGAACGGGATTTTTTGTTCTGCTGAACAGCCATAACTCATTAACTCCTAAACGTTTGGGTCACGCTTTAACTGCGCCAATACACTGAACGGGTTGGACCGCGATACCTCGTCCTCGCCCGGCTCGGGCTCATCGAGACCGTCCGGCTGCTGGCAATCACCTGGGGCATGAGCAGGAACGATCGGCAGGGCGAGAAGCAATTCATCCTCGACCAGACCGAGCAGCTCCAGCGGCTCTTCACCCACTTCCAGCACGTCGTAGCCCTTCGGCAAGGACTGAGTGTTCGCTCCAACCCGAACCACCGCGTATTCACATTCGCTGCGGATGGGTAGCGCGACCAGCTCCAGACAACGCTGGCAGACCATTTTGACCTCAACCTCGAGCTCACTGCGGATCACCACAGTTTTCTGCTCGTCACGCCCGAAATGAAATTTCGCCTGCACCGTGCCAGCCGTATCGGCAAGCGGGTCGCAGAGACGCGGCAGGCTGGCCAGTTCGAGCTGCCCTTCGAGGGTAGCTTCGCGGTCGGCGAGCTTGCGCGGATCAACGTGAGGTGGAATCGGCCCATTCAACATAGGCGCAGCATTCTAGGGATGCACCCTGCCCATGTCAAAGGAAATTCGGCCTGTCGTCCAATAGCAACGATCAGTAGAATTTCCCGCCCGCCTGCAGACATATATAAAAGGAAAAGAACATGCCCGCGCTGCTGCTCGCCTCCAGCTCCCCCTACCGCCGCGAGCTGCTCGAACGCCTGCGACTGCCCTTCACCTGGCAGTCGCCCAGCATCGACGAAAGCCGACGAGAGGGCGAAGCGGCCATCGATCTGGTCAAGCGCCTGGCCGAAGAAAAGGCCCGCGCCCTCGCCACCGACCAACCCGACCACCTGATCATCGGCTCTGACCAGGTCGCCGTACTGGGCAACGGCCAGATACTCGGCAAGCCACACGACCTGCCAAGAGCCCAGCAACAGCTGCGCGCCGCCAGCGGCAGCAGTGTTACCTTTCTGACCGGCCTGGCATTGCTCAATACCAGTACCGGTAGGTGCCAGGTGGACTGCGTGCCCTTTACCGTACATTTCCGCCCGCTCAGCGACGAGCAGATTCTGCGCTACCTGCAACGCGAGCAGCCATTCGACTGTGCCGGCAGCTTCAAGTCCGAAGGACTGGGTATCAGCCTGTTCCGCAGCACCGAGGGCGAGGACGCCACCAGCCTGATCGGCCTGCCGCTGATTCGCCTGGTGGACATGCTGCTGAACGAGGGAATCGAAGTCCCTTGAGCCACCCATAAAAAGAAGAAGGCCCGCTGAGCAGACTGTGAGAAAACTACTGCGCTCGGCCATGCTGCGTTAAAAAACGGCTCAAAATGCTCATTTACAGCTCGTAAACTGCGCTTTTTCGCCGTTTTTTGCCTTGTCTGACCTTCGCTCGCTACGTTTTCACACGGCCTGTGAACGGGCCTTCTTGTAACTCAGCGCAGCGTCGGCCCCTGGAAGCCCATCCACAACGCAATGCGATCGGCCACACTGGTACCCAGACGCTTGGCGAAGCGGTCGAACGGCGTGTCACGCTGGGTGAAATCGACCATTTCCTTCTCGCCGATCACTTCACGCGCCACGTAACTGGCACTGCCCAGCGCGTCGACCAATCCAAGTTGCAGCGCCTGCTCTCCAGACCAGACCAACCCCGAGAACAACTCGGGATGCTCGTCTGCCTTGAGACGATCACCACGCCCCTTCTTCACACTGTCGATGAACTGGCGATGAGTGGTATCGAGCACGGTTTTCCAGAAACGGGTTTCCTCTTCCTTCTGCGGCTGGAACGGATCGAGGAATGCCTTGTGCTCACCCGAGGTGTAGACGCGACGCTCGACGCCGAGCTTCTCCATGGTTTCGACGAAACCGAAACTGGCTGCCGTGACACCGATGGAACCGACCAGACTCGCCTTGTCGGCATAGATCACATCGGCCGCACTGGCGATGTAATAGGCACCAGAGGCCCCCAGGTCACTGATCACCGCATAGACCTTGGTCTGCGGGTACTCGCCGCGCAGGCGGCGAATCTCGTCATAGATATAGCCGGACTGCACCGGACTTCCGCCAGGGCTGTTGATGCGCAGGATCACGCCCTTGGTATTGGTATCTTCGAAAGCAGCACGCAGGCTACCCACGACCTTGTCGGCACTGGCCTCCTCGCGATCGGCGATCATGCCGCGAATTTCGATCAGCGCGGTATGAGCGGTGGTGGTCGAGGCCGATTTCAGATCGAGCGCCGGCAACACCAATGCCAATGCGCCGAACAGATAGATAAAGGTCAGCAGCTTGAAAAAGATGCCCCAGCGACGCGAACGGCGCTGCTCCTGAACGCTGGACAGCAGGGCTTTCTCCAGCAGCTTCCAGCTCTTGGCATCCTCGCCCGACGAAGACGATGACTTCCACTCATCCGACATGCTCACTCACCTCTGCAGAACGCTGCGCGCGATAGCCTTCCAGCCATGCACGCAGCTCATTGAATTCGTTGATCGCCAGTCGCGGCGAGCATTCGCGCAACAGCGACAGCGGCTGCGCACCAAAACCCACCGCAACCGCATCCATCCCCGCATTGCGCGCCATCAAGAGATCGAAGGTCGAGTCTCCGACCATCAGCGCGCGCTCAGGCTGCACCCGGCAATGTGCAAGAATCTCGTGCAGCATCAGCGGATCGGGCTTGCTCGCCGTCTCGTCAGCGCAACGGGTGATATCGAAGTAATCCAACCAACCCTTGTCGGCCAGTACCCGATGCAGCCCCTTGCGCCCCTTGCCGGTCGCGACAGCCAATTGATAACCCTGCTCGCGAAAGGCTTCGAGCGACTCGCTCACACCGTCGAATAACGGTGAAGGCTCGGTTTCCAGCGCCAGATACTGCTCACTGTAGGCGCTACGGATGGCTTCGATACGCAACGGCTCATCGAGTTCCGGATAGAGCGTGCGTATCGCCACACCCAGTTCCAGCCCAATGATGCCGCGCACTGCGACATCCGTGCAGCGCGGCACGCCCGTCACATCAGCGGCTCGATGCATGGCTTCGACGATACGACCGATGGAGTCCACCAGCGTGCCGTCCCAGTCGAAGATCAGCAGTTGATAGTCAGGCACTGAGCCGCTCCAGGGTCCTGGCCCACATCTCATCCACTGGCGCCTCGAGCTTCAGCACTCCACCCTCAGGCAGCGGCACATGCAGTTCGTAGGCATGCAGGAACAGGCGCTTGCCACCCAATTCGCGAATCTCGCGGGTGAACTCGTCATCACCGTACTTGGAGTCACCAGCGATGGAGTGCCCGGCATGCTTGGCGTGCACGCGAATCTGATGAGTGCGGCCGGTCACCGGCTTGGCCTCGACCAGCGTGGCGAAATCACCGAAGCGGCGCAGCACGCGGAACAACGTCAGCGCCTCCTTGCCCTCGCCATCGACCTCGACCATGCGCTCGCCGGAGCGCAGGTTGCTCTTCTGCAGCGGCGCATTGACCTGCTTCCTGGCTGTCGCCCAGTGGCCGCGCACCAGCGCCATGTAGCGCTTGTCGACGCCATCGCCTCGCAGCTGCTCATGCAGATGACGCAACATGCTGCGCTTCTTGGCGATCATCAGAAGACCGGACGTATCGCGATCCAGGCGATGAACCAGTTCCAGATCCTTGGCATCAGGGCGCAGCTGACGGAAGGCCTCGATCACCCCGTAATTCAAGCCACTGCCACCATGCACGGCGATGCCGGCCGGCTTGTTCAGCACGATCAGCGCCTTGTCCTCGTAGACGATCGCTGCCTCGAGACGCTCGAGCAGCCCCTGCGCCAGCGGCTCGGGCTCGTCGCGCTCGGCAAGGCGCAGCGGTGGCACGCGCACCACATCGCCGGCCTGGAGTTTGTATTCGGGCTTGATCCGCCCCTTGTTCACACGCACTTCGCCCTTACGCAGAATGCGGTAGATCAGGGTCTTGGGCACGCCCTTGAGCTGAGCCCGAAGGAAATTGTCGATGCGTTGGCCGGCGAGTTCCGGTGCAACCTCGATCAGCTGGACGCCGGAGGTTGGAGAGGCAGGAGTAGTCATCGCACAATCATAACAATTTTTTATGGAATTGAAGCACTTAATCATTGCTGCTATAGTCGCGAACGCCGCCAAAAGTGGCCTGGCTTGTGGATGATTGCCAAACTTGCCATCCCCTGCCCGCGCAAACCTTACTTGGACGTGAGGCCGTCCCACGGATTCTTCAGGTTAGAAAGGCCGCAAAAGGCCATGAAGATTTCGGAAATAAAGCCTTGAGTATGATGCGCGATTCGCCCGCAGGGCGGTCGCGGTAAATGACAACCGCTGCGGAATCCGCGCGCGGCACCCGATTTTCAGCGATACGTGTAGGGTGGAGATGTACAACTGTCGGACTGCGTAGCATATCGCTTGATCAAAGACGCCTCATCTCGTCCGCTACCGCCAGTTGATTCCTCTTCCTGACTGAGTGCTTCTGTCACCACAGCAAGCAGGAGACGTCCGTCGCGACCGCAGCCTCTGATGGCAGGCCGTCGCTAGACAGTGGAACGATTTACGACCGTTTCTGACGCGCCTGACACCGACCCTGAGAGTCGTGTGTGCCTAACGTGGCTTCCGCTAGCCCCGGAACCCATTGGTACCACATGAAAAGAATGCTAATTAACGCGACTCAGCCTGAAGAGTTGCGTGTTGCCCTGGTAGATGGCCAAAAACTCTACGATCTGGACATCGAGTCCGGCGCCCGCGAACAGAAGAAGGCCAATATCTACAAAGGCCGCATCACCCGCGTAGAACCCAGCCTCGAAGCCGCCTTCGTCGACTTCGGCTCAGAACGCCACGGCTTCCTCCCCCTCAAAGAAATCTCCCGCGAATACTTCTCCAAGGCCCCTGAAGGCGGCCGCATCAACATCAAGGACGTGCTCAAGGAAGGCCAGGAAGTCATCGTCCAGGTCGAGAAAGAAGAGCGCGGCAACAAGGGCGCAGCCCTGACCACCTTCATCAGCCTGGCCGGCCGTTACCTGGTGCTGATGCCGAACAACCCGCGTGCCGGCGGCATCTCTCGCCGCATCGAAGGCGAAGAGCGCAACGAACTGCGCGAAGCACTGAACGGCCTCAACGCTCCGGCCGACATGGGTCTGATCGTTCGCACCGCCGGTCTGGGCCGCTCCAGCGAAGAAATGCAGTGGGACCTCGACTACCTGCTGCAACTGTGGAGCGCCATCAAGGAGGCGTCCACCAGCCGCCCTGCCCCGTTCCTGATCTACCAGGAATCCAATGTCATCATCCGCGCCATCCGCGACTACCTGCGCCAGGACATCGGCGAAGTGCTGGTCGACAGCGTCGAAGCCCAGGAAGAAGCGCTTGCCTTCATCCAGCAGGTGATGCCGCAATACGCCAGCAAGATCAAGCTGTACGAAGACAGCGTGCCGCTGTTCAACCGCTTCCAGATCGAAAGCCAGATCGAGACCGCCTTCCAGCGCGAAGTGAAGCTGCCGTCCGGTGGCTCCATCGTCATCGACCCGACCGAAGCCCTGGTTTCCATCGACATCAACTCGGCGCGCGCCACCAAGGGCAGCGACATCGAGGAAACCGCGCTGCAGACCAACCTGGAAGCGGCCGAAGAAATCGCCCGTCAGCTGCGCCTGCGTGACATCGGCGGCCTGATCGTCATCGACTTCATCGACATGACGCCGACCAAGAACCAGCGCGCCGTCGAAGACAAGGTACGTGAAGCCCTGGCCGCCGACCGTGCCCGCGTTCAGGTCGGTCGCATCTCGCGCTTCGGCCTGCTGGAAATGTCCCGTCAGCGTCTGCGTCCGTCCTTGGGCGAGACCAGCGGCATCGTCTGCCCGCGCTGCAACGGCCAAGGCATCATCCGCGACGTGGAATCCCTGTCGCTGGCCATCCTGCGCCTGATCGAAGAAGAAGCGCTGAAGGATCGCACCGCCGAAGTCCGCGCTCAGGTACCGATCCCGGTCGCTGCCTTCCTGCTCAACGAGAAGCGCAACTCGATCACCAAGATCGAACTGCGCACCCGTGCGCGCATCGTGATCCTGCCCAACGATCACCTGGAAACTCCGCATTTCGAAGTACAGCGTCTGCGTGACGACAGCCCGGAGGCGCTGAGCGGCCAGACCAGCTACGAAATCGCCGCCACCGCGGAAAACGAGGAAGCTGCCGCTCACCCGACCGCAGCGACCCGCACCCTGGTTCGCCAGGAAGCCGCGATCAAGGCCGCACCGCGCAGCAGCGCTCCGGTTGCCGCCGAACCGCAACCGGCACCACTGGCTCCGACCAAATCGCCTGAGCCGAGCCTGTTCAAGGGCCTGGTGAAGTCCCTGGTCAGTCTCTTCGCCGGCAAGGAAGAAGAGACCCAGCCTGCGGTTACCGAGAAGAAGAGCAATGAGCGTCCGCCGCGCGAAGAGCGTCGCAACGGTCGCCAGCAGAGCCGTAACCGTGGCGGTCGCCGCGATGACGAACGCAAGCCGCGCGAAGAGCGCGCACCGCGTGAAGAGCGTCAGGCCCGTGAACCGCGTGAAGAGCGCCAACCTCGCGAAGAGCGTGCTCCGCGTGAAGAGCGTGCCCCACGCGAGCCGCGCGAAGGCCAGGAAAACCGTCGCGAGCGCAAGCCGCGCGAAGAGCGTGCCCCGCGTGAAGAGCGCGTACGTGAACTGCGCGAGCCGTTGGACGCCGGTAACGAGCAACGCGAAGAGCGTGCCGAGCGCCAGCCGCGTGCTGAGCGCCAGGAACGTCAGCGTCCGCCGCGCGAAGAACGTCAGCCGCGTGCCGAGCAGGCCGAGGCTCTGCAGGATGAAGCACTGCCGAATGAAGAGCAGCTGCAGGATGACGAGCAGGACAACAATGACGGTGAGCGCCCGCGCCGCCGCTCCCGTGGTCAGCGTCGCCGCAGCAACCGTCGCGAGCGTCAGCGTGATGCCGACGGCAACCTGATCGAAAGCGCCGAGAACAGCGAAGCCGCCGGTAACGAAGCTCAGACTGCCGCTCAGGCAGCTGTTCCAGCTGCTGCCGTGGCGACAGCCGCTGCAGTGGTTGCCGAAAGCGTCGACAGCAGCGAGAACGTCGCCAGCGAAGCTCCGACTGCTGAAGCGCCGGCTCAAGCTGAAGCACCAGCCGCTGAAGCGGTCGAGGTGAAAGTCGATGCGGTCGCGGTGGAAGTGGCCGAAAGCGCTCCGGTCGCGGAGAAAGCGCAGGAAGCCGAACCGGCTGCTGCAGCCGAAGCACCTGTTGTCGCCGAAGCGCCGACCGCTGAGCCTGCAGTTCAGGCCGAGCCGGTTGCCGAAGCCGTTCAGCCTGCCCCGGCTCCGGTCGAGCCGGCAGCCGCTCCGGCACCAGTAGCCGCCAATGCCACCGGCCGTGCACCGAACGATCCGCGCGAAGTGCGTCGCCGTCAGCGTGAAGCCGAGCGTCTGGCCCGCGAAGCTGCTCAAGCCGCTGCTGCAGCCCCGGCTGTAGAAGCTGCCCCAGTAGTCGACGCCGCTCCGGTCGCTGAAGCGAGCGCCCCGGCAGAAGCCGAAGCCGCTGCAGGCGAAACCGCTCCTGCGGTGGAGCCGGTCGCTGTGGCCGAAACCAGCTCTGTCGTCAGCGAGCAAAGCGTGAGCGAAGCGGTAGAGCAAGCGCAGCCGGAAGAAGAAACGCCAGCCGACAAGGAGGAGGTCAAGCCTCAGGCTTGATCCTCCTGCGGTCACTAAAAAGGGGATGCCTAGGCATCCCCTTTTTCATTTCCGTCACTGGTAGCCCGGATGCAATCCGGGGGCGGCGGCTGCCGGATCACGCCTGGGGCAACGCTCAAAGCACGTTCGGTTCGATTTCCAGCGCTACGCCAAAACGCTGCAAGATATCGCTCTGGATGCGCTGCGCCAGCTGCAGCACTTGCGCACCTGTGGCGCTGCCGTAGTTGACCAGCACCAGCGCCTGCAGACGATGCACGCCGGCATCACCCTCGCGCACCCCCTTCCACCCTGCCCGCTCGATCAGCCAGCCGGCGGCCAGCTTCACCAGACCATCGCCCGCCGGATAGCTGACCAGATCGGCATGCTCGCCACGGATGCGCTCGGCCAGCTCGAACGACACCACCGGATTCTTGAAGAAACTGCCGGCATTGCCCAGTTCAGCGGGATTGGGCAGCTTTTCGCTGCGAATGGCGCAGATGGCCTGGCTGACGTCGCTGGCAGTCGGCACTTCCACGCCCATTTCGGCAAGGCGCTGGCGCACCGGCCCGTAGTCCAGGCGCAAAGAAGCCAGGCGACTCAAGCGAAAGCGCACGCGCAGGATCAGCCAGCGCCCGGCTTCGCGCTTGAACAGGCTGTCGCGATAGGCGAAGGCGCACTCCTCCAGTGCAAAATCGCGCAGCTCGCCGGTATGCCGATCCAGCGCGGTCAGGCCGGCGAACAGATCCTTGATCTCCACACCATAGGCGCCGATGTTTTGCATCGGCGCGGCGCCCACGGTACCGGGAATCAGGCTGAGGTTTTCCAGGCCGTTCAGCCCCTGAGCCAGACTCCACTGCACGAAGGGATGCCAGGGCTCGCCGGCCTCGGCCTCCACCAGCACCTGCTCGCCATCGTCCTCGAGGATGCGAATGCCACGGCTGGCCATGCGCAGCACCAGCGCCTCGACATCGCGAGTCAGCAACAGGTTGCTGCCGCCGCCGATCACCAGCAACGGCAAGCCCTGTTGCTCGGCCAGGCTCAGCGCCTCACGCACCTCGGCATCGTCACGGGCCTCGGCAAACAGCCGGGCACGCACCTCGACACCAAAGCTGTTGAAGGCTTTGAGCGACACATCACTTTGCAGATTCAGGCTCACAGGCGCCCCTTGATCTCATTGAGCAGGGCGTCACTGGCCTGCTCGATCAGGTCCAGCACCTGCTCGAAGCCCTCTTCGCCGCCGTAGTACGGGTCGGGCACCTCATCCAGCGCCAGTTCATAGCGACGCAGGTACAGATCCAGATCGGCGCGGGCTTCGGCCGGGCGCAGCGCCTTGAGATTGCGCAGATTGCTCTGATCCATGGCCAGGATCAGGTCGAAGCGTTGGAAGTCGGCGGCCTCGACCTGACGCGCACGTTGTGCGGACAGATCATAGCCGCGGCGCAGCGCCGCCTGGCGCGTACGACTGTCCGGCGCCTTGCCGACGTGCCAGTCGCCGGTGCCGGCGGAATCCACCTGCACCCGGTCGTCCAGCCCTGCCGCACGCAGCTTGTGACGGAAAACGCCTTCAGCCGTGGGCGAACGGCAGATGTTGCCGAGACAAACGAACAGGACCTTCATCAGGCCCCCAGCAGGTGGCGCACCCGCTCCAGGTCTTCGGCGGTATCGACACCGGCAGCCGGTGCTTCGAGGGCATCGGCGACATGGATGCGCACACCGTTGTACAACGCGCGCAGCTGCTCCAGGCACTCGGTGTCTTCCAGCCAGCACGGGCCCCAGGCGACGAAGTCATGCAGGAAGCCCGCGCGGTAGGCATAGATGCCGATATGACGGCGGTACGGCACGCCTTGCGGCAGCACGTCGCGGCTCTTGGCAAAGGCATCGCGCGCCCAGGCCAGCGGCGCGCGGCTGAAGGTCAGGGCCAGGCCATGCTTGTCGGCGACCACCTTGACCACATTGGGGTTGAACAGCGCGGTGACGTCTTCGATGGGCTCGGCCAGGGTGGCGATGCCTGCCTGCGGGTTGGCCGCCAGGTTGGCCGCCACCTGATCGATGATCGATGGGGGAATCAGCGGCTCGTCACCCTGCACGTTGACCACGATGGCATCGGCTGGCAGGCCGAGCTGGGTCGCCACTTCGGCCAGACGGTCGGTGCCGGAGTTGTGATCCTCGCGGGTCAGCAGCACCTCGGCGCCGAAGGCCGTACAGGCCTCGACGATGCGCGCATCGTCGGTGGCGATCACCACGCGGCTGGCCGAACTCTTGCTCGCCTGCTCCCAGACGTGCTGCACCATCGGCTTGCCGGCGATGTCCTGCAGCGGCTTGCCGGGCAGACGGGTGGAGGCGTAACGGGCGGGAATGACGACGGTGAAGGCTGCGCTCATTTACTTGTCCAGACGCTCGTCGGTATTGAGGGTGCGCGCTTCGCTTTCCAGCATCACCGGGATGCCGTCGCGAATCGGGTAGGCCACGCCGGCACCCTTGCTGATCAGTTCGGTCTTGTCTTCGGAGAGCTGCAGCGGGCCCTTGCAAATCGGGCAGGCGAGAATGTCGAGCAGTTTAAGGTCCATGGCGCAGTCCTTGGTGAGGTCATCAAGACCCCGGTATGAGGCGAGCCAGCTCCTTGTCCAGCCAGTCGACGAAAGCCGGCGTGGGCACGGCGTCGACGGCCAGGTACCACCAGTCGGCGGCGGCGAAGGCCCGGCATTTCACCGCATCCTTTTCCGTCATCAGCAGCGGCAGCGGCGGCTCGAAGCTGAGCTGGGCGGCATCGTACTGCGCATGATCGGCAAAGGGGTGCGGAACCGGGCGCCAGTTTAGCGCTTCGAGGGTATTGAAGAAACGCTGCGGGTTGCCGATACCGGCCACCGCATGTACGGCCTGACCGGGTGGGAAGTGCTCAAGGCCGAGACGTTCGCCACTGGCCAGGTTGACCAACGCGGACGGTTGCAGGCGAAAGGCGTAACCCTCGGCACTATCGGTGTCGGCACCATTGAACAGCACGGCATCCACCTCAGCCAGACGCTCGGCCGGCTCGCGCAGCGGCCCGGCCGGCAGGCAGCGGCGATTGCCCAGACCGCGGGCGGCGTCGATCAGCACCAGCTCCAGATCGCGCGCCAAACGGTAGTGCTGCAGACCATCGTCGCAGAGGATCAGATCCAGCGGTTCTTCGGCCAGCAGCGCACGCACGGCGCGGCTGCGGTCCGGGTCGATCATCAGGGGCACGCCGCTGCGCTGGACGATCAGCAGCGGCTCGTCACCGGCCTGTGCGGCCGGTTGATCGGCACGCACACGCCACGGCAGGCTCGACGGCGTGGCGCCATAGCCGCGGCTGACCACGCCGACCTTGAGGCCACGGGCGCGGCAGTGCTCGATCAGAAAGAGAATCAGCGGCGTCTTGCCGGTGCCGCCGACGGTGATGTTGCCCACCACCAGTACCGGTACCGGCGCCCTGTAGATGTCGCCCTCGCCGGCGAGAAACCGCGCGCGCTTGCCCTGCACCACGCGGCGGTAAAGCCACTCCAGCGGGCGCAGCAGCGCCAGCGCCGGGTGGCCGCGGTACCAGGCCTCGAGCAGGCGATCGGCGGCGCTCACTTAGGGAGTTTCCTGTGCTTCCACCGTGGTGATGCGCAGGTGCGAGAAGCCCAGCTTGCCAGCGGCGTCCATGGCGGTGATCACCGCCTGATGCGGCGTCTTGCCGTCGGCACTGATGATCAGCGGCAGGCTGTTGTCGCCATCGGATTCCTTCTGCAGGGCAGCCATGAGATTGCTCAGGTTGCTTTCCAGCAGCGCCTTGCCGTTGACCGAAAACGCGCCGTCGGCACCGATCAGTACCTCGACCTGCTTGAGCTCGGTCTGCTCCGGCGGCGTGCCGCTGGCCGCCTCGGGCAGGTCGACCTTGAGCTGGGTCTCGCGGGTGAAGGTGGTGGTGACCACGAAGAACAGCAGCAGGATGAATACCACGTCGATCAACGAGGCCAGGTTGATCTCGACGTTCTCCCGCGGTTTACGCCGGAACTTCACGCCTTGCCCTCGCCCAGGTCGACGTCGCGATCACCCTGGACCATTTCCACCAGCTTGATCGCTTCCTGCTCCATGCCCACCACCAGCTCGTCGACGCGGCGCTGCAGGTAGCGATGGAAGAACAGTGCCGGAATCGCCACCATCAGGCCGGCTGCGGTGGTGATCAGGGCCTTGGAGATGCCTCCGGCGAGCATTGGCGCGTTGGCCATGCCCGAGCCCATGAAGGAGCTGAAGATTTCAATCATGCCCAGCACGGTGCCGAGCAGGCCGAGCAGCGGTGCGATGCCCGCGATGGTGCCGAGGGCGTTGAGGTAGCGCTCCAGATCATGGATGACGCGCGCGGCGGCCTCTTCGATGCATTCCTTCATGATCTCGCGACCATGCTTGGAGTTGGCCAGGCCGGCGGCGAGAATCTGCCCCAGCGGCGAATCCTCACGCAGCTCCTTGAGCTTCTGATTATTGAGTTTCTTGTCCTTGATCCAGCGCCATACCTGGGCCAGCAGATTGGCCGGAGTGACGCGGGCGGGCCGCAGGGTCCACAGGCGCTCGGCAACGATACCGGCAGCAGCGATGGAACAGAGAATGATCGGCAGCATCATCCAGCCGCCAGCTTTGACCAGTTCCCACACGGTAGAGAATCCCCCTCGAAAAAGTGGCGCCACTCTAGCATAGGGCGCAGCTCCTTCTCATTTTTCCCTCCAGAAGCGTGCCTCGCTTCGCAACCCGCGAGGCGCTCGCCATTCACCCAGGCGCAGATGCAGTGCACCCGTATTCGACGTGTCATGCACGTCGATGCCCGCCGCCTGGTAACGCTCCAGCACCTGCGGGTGCGGATGGCCAAAGGCGTTATGGCGACTGCGGGTGATCAGCACATGGCGCGCCTCGACCGCATCGATAAAGGCCTGGCTGGACGAAGTGCGACTGCCGTGATGAGGCGCCAGCAGCCACTGCGAGGCCAGGGGAAAGCCGGCCTGCATCAGCGCCCGTTCGGCCTGCACGTCGATATCGCCGGTCAGAAGCAGACGCTCGCCCGCCGCCTCGATCTGCAGGACACATGACAGCTGGTTGCCGGAGCGGGCCCGTTCCCACTGCCACAACCTGAAGGTCACCTCGTTCCATTGCCAGCTTTGCCCGGACTCGCAAGCTTCGGCGCCGAGCGCGGCTGCCAGCCTTTGCGGTTCACCGCTGATCACCCTTGATACCGGCATCCCGGCCTTGATCGCTGCAGCGCCGCCGGCATGATCGTTGTCGGCATGGCTAAGCAGCATGAGGTCGAGCTGCCGGACGTTAAGCGCACGCAAGGAGGGCAGGACGATACGCTCGCCGGTGTCGAAATCACCGAAGCGCGGTCCAGCGTCGTACAACAGCGCGTGCTCTCGGGTGCGCACCAGCACCGCCAACCCCTGTCCCACATCCAGCACCCAGACATCAGCACGGCCATCCTCCAGACGCGGCGTGGGCAACAGCAGCGCGGGCAGCAGAAGCGCAAGGCCGGGCAGACGCAGCGGCACTCCCGCTGGCAACAGGAGCAGTACCGCGCCGACTGCTGCCAGCAACCACGCCCACAACGGCAGAACACTGGGCAACCAGGCGGGCAGCCAGCCGGCGATGATACCGAGCAACTCGAACAGCAGATGCAGCGCGCCACCGGCCAGCCACAACACCCCTTCGCCCAGCATCGGAACGGGCAGCAGCAAAGTGCCCAGCAAGGCCAGAGGCACAACCACCAACCCGACCCAGGGCACGGCGATCAGGTTGGCCAGCGGCCCGCTGCTGCTGACCGGCAAGCCGAGGATCAACATCATCGGCAACAGCCCAATGGCCATGGTCCATTGCGCACGCGTCAGCCCACGCCACCAAGCCCAGACGCCGAGCCGACCGCCAAACACCAGAGCCAGAATCGCCACCGCCGAAAACGACAGCCAGAAGCCCGGCTGCAACGACGCGAGCGGCTCCAGCAGCAGAACCACGATCAAGGCCAGCAATAATGGCCACCACGCACCCAGATGGCGAAAGCGCATACGCCACAGCAGCACCAGTGCGACCATCACGCAGGCCCTGCGCACCGGCACCTCGAAGCCAGCCAACAAGCCGTAGGTCAAGGCCCCGCTCAGGGCCAGGGCACAGGCGCAGGGCAGCCAGGGCCAGCGCGCCGGCCATGCGCCGAGCTTCGCCAGTAACGCCACCAGTCCATAAAGAAAGCCGGCCAACAGCGCGATGTGCTGTCCGGAAATGACCATCAGATGCACCGTGCCGGTGTGCTGCAACAAGCGCCAATCACCGGTGCTCAAGCCCGATCCGTCGCCCAGTACCAAAGCGGCGATAGCGCCTTCTCGCTGAAAAGCCGGTGCGGCCAGCAACTGCTGACGCAAGCCGTCGCGCCAGCTCCCCAGCCCCGTGGCTGGCGCAAGACGTTGACCGGACTTGACGGTGCCCGTGGCGCCGATACGCTGCGCCAGCAGCCAGGCTTCGTAGTCGAAACTCTGCGGGTTGACCAACCCATGCGGCTGCTTCAGGTTGACTGCCAGACGCCAGCGCTCGCCGCCCTGCACCCTCGGCCCGCCATACCAGGCCACCCGCAACCTTTTTGGCAGCTCGGCGCGACGCGAGTGCGCGCCCTCCAGCAGGAAGCGCACCACGCCATCGGAGACCTCGGGCAATCCCACCACCCGCCCCTCCAGCCATAGCGTGCGGCCGTCGAGCTCCGGGGAGAGGCGATCGTCCAGCGCCCACTGCGCTGAATTGCAGGCCCACGCCAACCCCAACAGAAAGAACCCCAGCGGGTAGAGACGCGAGAGCAATAAAGCCAGGCCGGCACAGGCCACAACCAGCAGCAGCCAGCCGGACGGCAGGCTTGGTAGAAAGCGCAAGCTGAGCAGCCCCAAGGCCAGCGCCAACATCCCTGTTCGCATCCATCCTCCCTGCTCATCGAGCTGCAGCGAACGCGTCCGGCGCTCACCTTCGGTCACAATATGAAAACGCTGGCCCTGCTGAATCCGTGCATAATATCGGCGCTTTTGCCTGCCCAGAGACTCTTCATGCCGCGTCGTTTATTCAAGCGCTACATGCCCACACCCGACAGCATCAAGGGTAACAAGTCCCTGCGCTTTCTCGGCAAGCTGATTCATGACCCCAATCTCTGGCACCTGAACCGTCACTCCGTAGCACGCGGCATGGCCATTGGTCTGTTCTGGGCCATGATTCCCATGCCGATGCAGATGCTCGCCGCCGCCGCCGTGGCCATTCCGCTGCGCGCCAATCTGCCGATTTCCATCGGCCTGGTCTGGCTGACCAATCCCATCACCATGCCGCCAATCTTCTACTGCACCTACAAACTCGGTGCATGGATCATGCAGACACCGCCAGTGCGCATGCCGCAGACCCTGAGCCTGGAATGGATAACGGCCGAGGTCGCCATCCTGTGGAAGCCGCTTTACCTCGGCTCCTTCGTCTGCGGCCTGATCCTGGCCGCGCTGGCTTATGTGCTGACCATGCTCTACTGGCGCTGGTGGGTCCAGCGCAGTTGGCGCAAGCGCCAAGAGAGCAGACAAAAGCGGCAATAGGCCACAAGCTGCAGGCTACAGGCCGCTTTCACCTGCAGCCTGAGGCCTGCCGCCGCTTTTATTCGTAGCGTAGCGCTTCGGCCGGCTGCACCTGTGCCGCTCGCCAGGACGGGTAGAGCGTGGCGAGGAAACTCAGGATCAACGCCGCCGAGCAGATCAGCGCCACGTCCAGCCATTGCAGGTCCGATGGCAGGCTGCTGATGAAGTAGACGTCGGAGCTCAGCACCTGCTGCCCGGCGAAAGATTCCAGCCAGGCCACCAGGGCACTGACATTCAGCGCCGCCAGCACGCCAAGCACCGTGCCGATCAGAGTGCCGACCAGACCGATCACCGAGCCCTGCACCATGAAGATCGCCATGATCTGCCGCGGTGTGGCGCCCAGGGTGCGCAGGATGGCGATATCACCGCCCTTGTCGGCGACCACCATGATCAGGGTGGCGATGATATTGAAGGCAGCGACCGCAACGATCAGCAGCAGCAGCAGGCCGATCATGGTCTTCTCCATCTTCATCGCGCTGAACAGGCTGCCCTGGGTGTGGGTCCAGTCATCGGCGCGGTAATCAGCACCCAGCTCGGCGAGCAGCGCCTTGGACACCTGCGGCGCCTGGTAGAGATCCTTCAGCGCCAGGCGGATGCCCGGCACCGTGCCCTCCGGCAGGCGCTGCATGGCTGCGGCGTCGGCGACGTTGATCAGCGCCAGCGAGCTGTCCAGCTCGGCGCCGACCTTGAACACCGCCGCCACGTTCAGACGCTGCATGCGCGGCGTGACACCACCGGGAGCGTTACTCAGCTCCGGAATGATCAGCGTCAGCTTGTCGCCGACCTGCAGGCCGAAGCGCCGTGCAGTGATATCACCGATCACCACACCGAACTCACCGGGTAGCAGATTGTTCAGGCTGCCCTGACGAATGTGTTCGGGCAGGATCGACACCTTGCCCTCCTCCGCCGGATCGATGCCGTGGATCTGGATCGGCTGCATCAGTCCGCGATGCGAAAGCATGCCCTCCAGCTCGGCATAAGGCGCGGCAGCCTGCACCTGCGGATTGGCCATGGCCTTGCCGGCCAGGGCGCGCCAGTCGGCAACCGGATCGGCACCATAGACCATGGCATGCGGCACCATACCGAGAATCCGCGAGCTCATTTCCTTCTGGAAGCCGTTCATTACCGACAACACCACGATCATCGCCAGTACGCCTAGCGCCAGGCCGATCATCGAGGTCAGCGAAATGAAGGAGATGAAATGATTGCGGCGCTTGGCCCGCGTATAGCGAGCGCCGATGAAGATACTCAGCGGACGAAACATCAGAGGGCCACCAGCTTGCCGTCCTGCAGGCTCAGCACGCGATCCATCTGCCGCGCCAGCTGCATGTCGTGGGTCACCACCAGGAACGCGGTATTGGAGTCGCGGCTGAGCTCGCGCATCAGCTCCTGAATGCCTTCGGCGGTGTGCTGATCGAGGTTGCCGGTCGGCTCGTCGAGCAGCACCAGCCCCGGACGATTGACCAGGGCACGGGCGATGGCCACACGCTGGCGCTCGCCACCGGACAGCTCGGCCGGTTTGTGGTTGAGGCGATGACCAAGCCCCACGCGCTCCAGCAATGCCGTCGCGCGCTGGCGCGCTTCGGCGATCGAGGTCTTGCCGATCAGCAGCGGCATGCAGGCGTTCTCCAGCGCGGTGAACTCGGCCAGCAGATGATGGAACTGATAGACGAAACCCAGCGCCCGATTGCGCAGCAACCCACGGGCGGTCTCGCTCAGTGCCGACAGTTGCTCACCGGCCAGCCAGACACTGCCCTCGCTGGGCGTATCCAGGCCACCGAGCATGTTCAGCAAGGTGCTCTTGCCGGAGCCGGAGCTGCCGACGATGGCCACGCGCTCGCCAGGGAAGAGTTCCAGTTCGAGCCCGTCGAGCACGACCACCGACTCGGGGCCTTCGTCGTAACGCTTGCTCAGGTTGCGGCAGCTGAGCACGGCATTGTGCTGTTTCATGGCGTTCTGGTTCATGGATTCACTCATAGCGCAGGGCCTCGGCGGGCTGGGTGCGCGCGGCGCGCCAGGCCGGATACAGGGTAGCGAAGAAGCTCAGCAGCAGCGCCGCGGTACAGACCATCACCACGTCGGCGCTCTGCAGTTGCGAAGGCAGGTAATCGATGAAGTAGACATCGGCATTGAGAAACTTGATGCCCAGCAGACGCTCGATGCCGGCGATCAGGCTGCTGACGTTGAGCGCCGCGAGAATCCCCAGCACGGCACCGATGAAGGTACCGACCACACCGATCACCGTGCCCTGCACCATGAAGATGGCCATGATCTGCCGCGGCGTGGCACCAAGGGTGCGCAGGATAGCGATGTCGCCTTTCTTGTCGGTCACCACCATCACCAGGGTGGAGATGATATTGAAGGCGGCCACCGCGACGATCAGCAGCAGCAGCAGGCCGATCATGGTCTTCTCCATGCGGATGGCCTGGTACAGGTTGCCGTGAGTGCGGGTCCAGTCGCGGGCGTAGAAATCACCGTCGAGGGTCTGGGCGATCTCCCAGGCGCTACGTGGCGCCTGGAACAGGTCATCGAACTTCAGACGCAGGCCCTGGACCTGATCCGGCTGCCAGCGCTGCAGGCGCGCCAGGTCACTGATGTTGGCCAGCGCCAGGGCACCATCGATCTCGCCGGCACCAACGTGAAAGATACCGGTGACGGTAAAACGCTTCAGGCGCGGGAACATGCCGGCCGGGGTCACGGTGACTTCGGGGGCGACGAAGGTGACCTTGTCACCGAGTTTCAGGCCCAGCTTGGCGGCGGCCTTGTCGCCGATGACCATGGCGAAATCGCCTGGCTGCAAACTGTCGAGACTGCCCTGCTGGAAGAAATCATCGATGATCGAGACCTTGCGCTCCTGATCGGGATCGATGGCGTTGATCAGTACCTTCTGCACCTTGCCGTCATGCGTCAGCAAGCCCTGCATCTGGGTGAAGGGGGCCAGCGCCTCGACACGCGGGTGGCGCTCGACCTGACGCGCCAGCGCAGGCCAGTCACTTACCGGGGTCGGCGACTCGACCGTGGCGTGGGGAATCATCCCCAGCACACGGGTGCGCATCTCGTGGTCGAAACCGTTCATGACCGACAGCACCAGGATCATCACCATCACCCCCAGGGTGAGGCCGAGCATGGACGTCAGGGAAATGAAGGAGACGAAGTGGTTGCGGCGCTTGGCCCGCGTGTAGCGCGTGCCGATGAATACGAACAGAGGTCTGAACATGTCGGAGAGATTCGGGGGAAAGAAAAACGTCCATGTGGCGGGGCCCGGTCAGCGGCCTTACACTCAGAAGCGACTCGAGGTGGGCTGCGTAACGGACCTGCTGCGTTAAAAACACTTGGAAAGCCACTCATGGCCACCACACTTCAGTGTGACCCCGAAGGGGCGAGCGAAGCGAGAAATGCTCGTTTACCATTCGTAACCGGCGCTTGCCCGGCGATGCCTGCCTGGCACGCATCCCGTTCGCGAGGCCTTCAACAGGCTCTTCGACCACCACTGCTTTCATGGGTTCGCCATGTCGACTAACGATGTAGATGATCGCCGCGAATACTACCGTATCGAGGATACGATCGCACTGGAATTCAGCCTGCTGTCGGGGGCCGAAGCCCAGGCCAGCGACGTGCTTCACGACCCGTCGCCGCTGTTCAATCTGCTCAGCGATCTGCATCTGATGGACTTCGAGTCGCAGCATCTGCTGCGCCACATCAGCGAACGCGACCGCACCCTGGCCAACTACCTGAAAGTGATCAACAAACGCATCGACCTGCTCGGCCAGGCAGTGGCGCAGAGCCTGCTGCGCGAAATCGGCGCCCCACGCCAGGTATCGCTATCGGAAGGCGGTATCAGCTTCAGCCATGCTCAGGCCGTGGCACCGGGCAGCCACCTGGCGATCAAGATGGTACTGATGCCACAGGCACTCGGTCTGATGCTGCGCGCTCAAGTGGTGCACTGCAGCGCACGCAGCGACGGCCAGTACGAGATCGGCACAGAGTTCGAAGCGTTGACCGACGCACAGCGCCAGTTGCTGGCTCGGCATATCCTGCAGAGACAGGCCCTGGAACGTCGCCAGGCCCGCGAATGAACGCCGCCAAGGAACCGCCATGTACCGCTTCGCTCTGCTACTCGCCCTGCTCGCCCCGCTTTTCTCGTTCGCCGACACCCTGACCATCCCGCTAGGCAGCCAGGGCGCCGATATCGACGCGCGCAACCTGCCGCACAAAGGCGAGTCCAAACGCTCGGTGCTTGAGCGTTTCGGTCTGGCCGATGAGGAGCACAAGCCCGTCGGCCAGCCACCGATCACCCGCTGGGACTACCGCGAGTTCAGCGTCTACTTCGAATACGATCACGTGATCAACAGCGTGCGTCATCACCGGCCGCGCCATTCCGACACCGTCAAGGAGCAACAGTGACCCTCATCTACGGCCATCGTGGCGCCAAGGGCGAAGCCCCGGAAAACACCCTCGCCAGCTTCCAGCGCTGCCTGGAGCATGGTGTCAATCGTTGCGAACTGGATCTTCACCTGTCACGCGACGGCGAACTGATGGTGATTCACGATCCGACCCTGAAACGCACCACCGGCATGCGCGGCAAGGTGGTCGAGCACGACGCCGCCGAGCTGATCAGGTACGACGCGCGCAAGGGCGGCCCGGGCTGGGTGCACCCCTGCCCCATTCCGCGCCTGCAGGACCTGTTCGAGCAATGCCGGTTCGAGCATTGGCAGCTGGAAGTGAAAAGTGCCTCGAAGGTGCGCGCCGCGCGTACCGTACTGGCCATCGCTGAACTCGCCGAGCGCTTCGGCCTGCGCGAACAGATCACCATCACTTCCAGCTCACGCGAGGTGCTCAAGGCCGCCCGCGAGCTGACTCCACAGCTGCAACTGGGCCTGGTCGCCGAGTACGCCTGGCTCGACCCGCTGAAGGTAGCCGCGCATCACCAGTGCCACCTGCTGGCGCTGAACTGGACGCTGTGCACCCCGGAGCGCCTGCTCAAGGCGCAGAAACAGGGGCTGCACGTGTCGGTGTGGACAGTGAACGAGGCCGCGCTGATGCGCCGCCTGGCCGACTTTGGCGCCGACAGCATCATCACCGACTTTCCCGGCCTGGCTGTACAGACACTGCGCGGTTGAGCCTTAGCGCCCTCTCCCCCGGCCCCTATCCCGCAAGCGGGAGAGGGGAGCAAGCCAGAGCAGCTCGCGGGTCGTCCGGATGCAATTCGAGGGATGCAGAGAGAGCCTCCCCAGATTGCATCCGGGCTACGAACTGGCGGTTCGCACGGCACACCCTACGAGGCTGAGACGATTAGCCTTTGTAGGAGCGGATTTATCCGCGATACGCAGCCAACACCGAGCGCACCAGCATCGCGAATAAATTCGCTCCTACTCGAAGCCGTGTAGCCCGGATGCAATCCGGGTTTGTCTTCGGTCCTGCACCCGGATTGCATCCAGGCTACGAACACAACGCCCAACAACGACAAAACCGGCACTAGGCCGGTTTTATCGCTTACTGCCGCCTGAGACGCTAGAAGCTTTCCCGATTCGGCCAGCGCCACTCGCAAGCCTGCTCCCAGCCCGCCTCCCCGACCGGCTCAGGCCGCCGGCCGGAGCCGCTCAAAAAAGCCGGTTGAGGCCGTCGAACGCGGCAACCCGATAGGCCTCGGCCATGGTCGGGTAGTTGAAGGTGGTATTGATGAAGTACTTGATGCTGTTGGCTTCGCCCTTCTGATTCATGATCGCCTGGCCGATGTGGACGATCTCCGAGGCCTGATAGCCGAAGCAGTGCACACCCAGTACTTCCAGGGTTTCGCGGTGGAACAGGATCTTCAGCATGCCCACCGGTTCGACCGAGATCTGCGCACGGGCCATGCCCTTGAAGAAGGCCTTGCCGACTTCGTAAGGCACCTTGGCCTGAGTCAGCTCACGCTCGGTCTTGCCGATCGAGCTGATCTCCGGAATGGTATAGATGCCGGTCGGCACATCATCGACGAACCGCCAGCTGCCGTTGTCGACAATGCTGCCGGCAGCGGATCGCCCCTGGTCGGAGGCAGCACTGGCCAGGCTCGGCCAACCGATCACATCGCCGGCGGCGTAGATGTTGCTCACCTCGGTCCGGTAGTACTCATCGACCTGAATCTGACCACGACTGTTGACCGCGATGCCGATGTTCTCCAGGCCCAGCTGATCGGTGTTGCCGGTACGGCCGTTACACCACAGCAGGGCGTCGGCCTTGATCTTCTTGCCCGATTTCAGGTGCAGAACCACACCGTTTTCCACGCCTTCGATGCGCTCGTACTCTTCGTTGTGACGAATCAGCACGTTGTTGTTGCGCAGGTGGTAGGAAAGCGCATCGGAGATTTCCGCGTCGAGGAAGCTGAGCAGCTGATCGCGGTTGTCGATCAGATCCACCAGCACACCCAGGCCACTGAAGATCGAAGCGTACTCACAGCCGATGACCCCGGCTCCGTAGATGATCAGACGGCGCGGCGTATGACCCAGACTGAGAATGGTGTCGCTGTCATAGATGCGCGGATGAGTGAAATCCACATCGGCCGGGCGGTAGGGGCGCGACCCCGTGGCGACGACGACCTGCTTGGCCACCAGTTTTTCCACCATGCCATTGAGGCAGACCACTTCCACCGTCTGCTCGTCGGCGAAGCTGGCGGTACCGAAATAGGTGTCGATGCGGTTGCGCGCGTAATAGCCGGTACGCGAGGTGACCTGCTTGGCGATCACCTTCTCTGCGCTTTTCAGCACGTCGGGGAACGAGAACCAGCGCGGCTCGCCGATCTGGCGGAACATCGGGTTGGTGTTGAACTGCATGATCTGCCGCACCGAGTGGCGCAGCGCCTTGGAGGGAATGGTGCCCAGGTGGGTGCAGTTGCCACCGACCAGCGGACGGTTGTCCACCACGGCCACCTTGCGCCCGGCCTTGGCCGCGTTCATCGCCGCGCCCTCGCCCGCCGGGCCGGAACCCAGCACCACCACATCGTAGTTGTAGACCGCCATGTTTACTCCTTCAGATCAGGCCGGAGCGCTTGTGGCGCACCCTCGGCAGGGCCGGCAGCGGATAGCGCTGCCGGCTTTCATAGCATGCCGCCTGGCTTAGCGCTTGCTCGCGTCGTAGGCCAGGTCGGTGTTGGGCGCCTCGCTCTTGTCGCGATTGACCTCTTCGCACTTCTCACGGCTACCGCCACAGATCGAGCATTCCTTCTCGATGCCCAGGTTGGCGATACCGCCGCAGGAACCAGCGATGGGTTTGCGCCCCATGATCACGCCGACGGCCATCATGCCGACGACCAGAACCATGGCCAGAAATACAACCAAAAAAGTCATTGCTCATCTCCTGCAGGGAATAGCTGCTCGAATGCGGCCGTGCCCTGTGTGACGAAGCCCTCGCCTTCACGCGTCACGAAAAACGCCGCGATATCGTTGCGCTCGGCGAAGGCCATGCCGGCTTCCGGCCCAAGCACCATCAAAAGGGTAGACAAGCCATCAGCGCGCAAGGTCGATGGATCTGCCACCGTGACAGCTGCCAGCTTGTGGTTGACCGGCTTCCCCGTCAGCGGATCGAGCGTGTGCGAGTAGCGCTGGCCGTTCTCCTCGAAGTAGTTGCGGTAGTCACCCGAGGTGGAGATACCGTAACCATCGAGCTGCAGAATACGCTGTGCGATGCGCTGATCATCACGCGGCGCTTCCAGGCCGATACGCCAGTGGCTGCCATCGGGCTTGAAGCCGGCCGCCTTGAGCTCGCCGGTGGCCTCCACCAGGTAACTGGTGACACCCAGCTCGCCCAGACGCGCAACGATCTTGTCGACAGCGTAACCGGCCGCGATGCTGTTGAAATCGACTTCGACGTCGACATCCTTGCACAGCTGCTCGCCATCGATCCTCAGGTGCTGCTGACCGACACGCTGGCGCACTTCGGCAAGCGTTTCGTCACTTGGCACCGCCTCGCCCTGCGCTTTGGGCCCGAAGCCCCAGAGGTCGAGCAGAGGCTCCAGCGTCAGGTCGAAATAGCCCTGGCTTTCCTCATGCAGGCGATCACCGGCTCGCACTAGGTCCAGCACGCCCTCAGGCATAGCCTGACAGGTACCGGCCGGCGCACGATTGAATTGCTCGATCAGCGAATCATCGCGATAGGTGGACATCTGCAGATCGATCTCGGCAAGGATCGCCTCGGTCGCGGCCTTGAGTTCGGCTTGCGGCGCGACACCTTCACTGCGGACGTATTTGATCGAATAGGTGCTGCCCATGGTCGGGCCACCGAACTCTTCGATCCGTTCAGAATGCAAGCAGCCCGTTAGGGCTGCCGCCAGGGCGACAGCGATAACGGGCTGGAGTACAGCAGACCTCATGCGTTAACCGCCGAAGTCGTCGAGGAGGATGTTCTCCGGCTCGACACCCAGATCGGTCAGCATCTTGATCACGGCGGCGTTCATCATGGGTGGGCCGCACATGTAGAACTCGCAATCTTCCGGAGCCGGGTGGTCCTTCAGGTAGTTCTCGTACAGCACGTTGTGAATGAAGCCCTTGAGGCCGGTCCAGTTGTCTTCCGGTTGCGGATCGGACAGCGCCAGGTGCCATTCGAAGTTCGGGTTTTCCGCAGCCAGCTGATCGTACTCTTCGTTGTAGAACGACTCACGCATCGAGCGCGCACCGTACCAGAAGCTGATCTTGCGCTTGGATTTCAGACGCTTGAGCTGGTCGAAGATATGCGAACGCATCGGCGCCATGCCGGCACCACCACCGATGAAGACCATCTCGGCGTCGGTGTCCTTGGCGAAGAACTCACCGAAGGGTCCGTACACGGTGATCTTGTCGCCCGGCTTGAGGCTGAACACGTAGGACGACATCTTGCCCGGCGGCAGATCGTCCTTGCCGGGGGGCGGCGAGGCGATACGGATGTTGAACTTCACCAGACCGCGCTCTTCCGGGTAGTTGGCCATGGAATAGGCACGAATCACGGTTTCGTCGACCTTGGACACGTACTTCCACTGGTTGAACTTGTCCCAGTCGCCGCGATACTCCTCCTGAATGTCGAAGTCCTTGTAGTGCACTGTGTGCGGCGGGCACTCCAGCTGCACGTAACCACCGGCACGGAAGTCGACGTTCTCGCCTTCCGGCAGCTTCAGCGTCAGTTCCTTGATGAAGGTGGCGACGTTGGGGTTGGACTGCACGGTGCATTCCCACTTCTTGACGCCGAAGACCTCTTCCGGGACTTCGATCTTCATGTCCTGCTTGACCGGAGTCTGGCAGGACAGGCGCCAGCCCTCGCGAGCCTCGCGCTTGGTGAAGTGCGATTCTTCGGTGGACAGCATCTCGCCGCCGCCGCTTTCGACGATGCACTTGCACTGGGCGCAGGTACCGCCGCCACCGCAGGCAGAGGACAGGAAGATGTTGTTGTCGGCCAGGGTCTGCAGCAGCTTGCCGCCAGCCGGTACCACGATGGTTTTTTCGCCGTTGATCTCGATGCTCACGTCACCGCTGGACACCAGCTTGGCGCGCGCAGCGAGGATGATCAGCACCAGCGCGAGAACGATGGCGGTGAACATGCCGATGGCGAGGAAGATTTCGTAATTCATCTGTTCATCCTTTCCTTACAGCTGCACGCCGGAGAAGGACATGAAGCCCAGCGACATCAGACCGATGGTGATGAAGGTGATGCCCAGACCCTGCAGGCCAGCCGGTACGTCGCTGTACTTGAGCTTCTCGCGAATACCCGCCAGCGCGGCGATGGCCAGCGCCCAGGACACACCCGCACCGACACCGTAGACGGTGCTTTCGGCCAGGTTGTAGTCACGCTCGACCATGAACAGCGAGCCACCCATGATGGCGCAGTTCACGGTGATCAGCGGCAGGAACACACCGAGGGCGTTGTACAGCGAAGGTACGTACTTATCCAGGGTCATCTCGAGGATCTGTACCAGCGCCGCGATCACGCCGATGAAGGTCAGCAGGCCAAGGAACGACAGGTCCACTTCAGGCAGACCGGCCCAGGCCAGGGCGCCATCCTTGAGGATGTTGGCGTAGATCAGGTTGTTCACCGGCATGGTGATACCCAACACCACGATCACCGCGACGCCAAGACCGATGGCGGTTTCCACCTTCTTGGAGATGGCGATGAAGGTGCACATGCCGAGGAAGAACGCCAGCGCCATGTTCTCGACGAACACCGCACGGACGAACAGGCTGATGTAATGTTCCATTAATAGGCCTCCTTGCTGGATACCTGAGGCGCCATCTTGTATGCGTTCTTCTCGATCTGGTCTTTCTTCCAGCTACGGATACCCCAGATGAACAGACCGATCAGGAAGAAGGCCGAAGGCGGCAACAGCAGCATGCCGTTGGGCTGGTACCAGCCACCATCGTTAACCACCGAGAAGATCTCGTAGCCCATCAGCTTGCCGGCGCCGAACAGCTCACGGATCACACCCAGTGCGATCAGCATGGCGCTGTAGCCCAGACCGTTACCGATACCGTCGAAGAACGACAACACCGGCGGGTTCTGCATGGCGAAGGCTTCGGCGCGTCCCATCACGATGCAGTTGGTGATGATCAGACCAACGAATACCGACAGCTGCTTGGACAGACTGAAGGCATAAGCCTTGAGCACCTGATCGACCACGATCACCAACGAGGCGATGATCACCATCTGCACGATCATACGGATCGAACCCGGGATCTGGCTGCGGATCATGGAGATGAACAGGTTGGAGAAACCGGTCACCAACGTCAGCGCGGCAGACATCACCAGCGCAGTCTGCAGATTGGACGTAACCGCCAGGGCCGAGCAGATCCCCAGGATCTGCAGGCCGATGGGGTTGTTGTTGAAGATCGGGTTGAGCAGGACTTCTTTAATAGTCGGCTGCGACATGATCAAGCCTCCCCTGCGCGCAGGTTAGCGATAAACGGACCGAAGCCGTTCTGGCCGAGCCAGAACTTCAACAGATGATCCACCCCGTTGCTGGTAAGCGTGGCACCAGCGAGTGCATCGACCTGATGGTTCGCTCGCGGGCTCTGCGGGTCGACGCCCCCCTTGACGACCTGAACGGCAAGGTTGCCATCTTCGTCATATAGGGTCTTGCCCGGCCACTGGCCTTTCCACTTCGGATTGTCCACTTCGCCACCAAGACCCGGTGTTTCGCCGTGCTGGTAGAAACCCATGCCGACCACCGTATTGAGGTCGCCCTCCACGGCAATGAAACCGTGCAGCGTCGACCACAGGCCGTAACCACGCACCGGCAGGATCAGGGTCTGCACCTGGCCATCCTTTTCCACCATATAAACGGTGGTGTAACGCTCCTGGCGCTTGATGCCCGCGATGTCCTCGCTGCTGCTCAGCGCCGTAGACAATTGAGGGTCCTTGGAAGCCTTGAGCGGATCGAAGGTAATCGGGTCGAACTCGTCGGAGAACTTCCCGGTTTCCAGATCAACCAGTTTGGCGGTGATGGTGCCGTCGAACACCTGCTTGACCTGGGCCGATGACATACCCGGCTCGCCCAGGCCGGCAATGGCCAGGATGCTGCGCTGCTTGTCCAGCAGACGGTTTTCAACCTGGGTCGGCTTCAGTGCGATGGCAGCGCCGGCGACGAACACCGAGCACACCAGGCACACCAGCACAGCCACCGTCAGCGTGCGGACGGTGGATTCTTTTTGACTAGACATTGCGTGCCAGCCTCCGCTTGATATTGGCCTGAACGACGAAGTGGTCGATCAGCGGTGCAAACAGGTTGGCGAACAGGATCGCCAGCATCATGCCCTCGGGGAAGGCCGGGTTGACCACACGGATCAGCACCACCATCACCCCGATAAGGGCGCCGAAGATCCACTTGCCGGTGTTGGTCATGGAGGCCGACACCGGGTCGGTGGCCATGAAGAACATGCCGAAGGCAAAGCCGCCCACCACCAGATGCCAGTACCAGGGCATGGCGAACATCGGGTTGGAGCTCGAACCGATGGCGTTGAGCAGCAGGGAGAGACCGATCATGCCCAGCATCACGCCGGCGACGATGCGCCAGGAAGCGATCCTGGTGATCAGCAGGACCAGGCCGCCAATAGCGATGGCCAGGGTGCTGGTTTCGCCGAGCGAGCCATGAATGGTGCCGATGAAAGCGTCCATCCAGGTGATGCCGTTGTTGATCACGTTCTCGATGCCGCCGGAAGCCGCCAGGCTCAGCGAGGTAGCGCCAGCGAAGCCATCGACCGCAGTCCAGACCGCATCGCCCGACATCTGCGCCGGATAGGCGAAGAACAGGAAGGCACGGCCGGTCAGGGCCGGATTGAGGAAGTTCTTGCCGGTACCACCGAACACTTCCTTGCCGATCACCACGCCGAAGCTGATACCCAGTGCGACCTGCCACAGCGGAATGCTCGGCGGCAGAATCAGGGCGAACAGCACGGAGGTGACGAAAAAGCCTTCGTTTACTTCATGCTTGCGGATCGAAGCGAACAGCACTTCCCAGAAGCCGCCGACGATGAAGGTCACCGCGTAGACAGGCAGGAAGTAGGCCGCGCCCTGGATGAAGTTGTCCCACAGGCTGTTCGGATCGAAACCGGCCAGCGAGCCGATCAGCGCGAAGCGCCAGCCATCCTGGACCGCCAGCAGATCAGGGCTCTGGGCGAAAATCAGGTTGGCCTGGTAGCCGGTGTTCCACATACCGAAGAACATGGCCGGGAAGGTGCACAACCACACGGTGATCATCATGCGCTTGAGGTCGATGCCGTCGCGTACGTGAGCGGTGGTCTTGGTCACACTGCCAGGACGATAGAAGAAGGTGTCGATGGCTTCGTAGAGGGCGTACCACTTCTCGTACTTGCCGCCCTTTTCGAAGTTGTGCTCGATCTTGTCGAGGAATGCACGAATGCCCACGGATTAACCCTCCTTCTCGATGCGGGTGAGGTTGTCCCGCAGGATCGGGCCATATTCATACTTGCCGGCGCACACGTAGGTGCACAGCGCCAGGTCTTCTTCGTCGAGTTCCAGGCAACCCAGTTTCTGAGCCATCTCGGTGTCACCGACGATCAGGTAGCGCAGCAGTTGAGTCGGCAGGATGTCCAGCGGCATCACCGCTTCGTAGTTGCCCACCGGCACCATCGCACGCGGGCTGCCATTGGTAGTGGTGGTGAAGTTGAACAGCTTGGAGCCGGCCAGCTTGGAAACGAAGATGTTCAGTACCGAGTGCTTGTTAACCCCGGCACGCAGGTAATGCATCATTTCGCGCTCGTTGCCCTCGCTCAGGCAGGACACCTGATTGTGGTAACGACCCAGGAAGGCGAAAGCGCCCTGCGCGGTACGACCGCCGAACACCGAGCCGGAAACCACCCGATTGAAGCCGGGCTTGAGTTCACCGGCGGTGAACTCTTCCAGGTTGGCGCCCAGACGGGTGCGCAGCAGACGGGGTTGCTCGACAACCGGGCCGCCGAGGGCAACCACGCGCTCGACGAACAACTGCCCCGTGGTGAACAGCTTGCCCACCGCGATCACGTCCTGATAACCGATCTGCCACACACTTTTGCTGGTGCTGACCGGGTCGAGGAAGTGAATGTGAGTGCCCGGCAGACCGGCCGGATGCGGGCCGGCGAAAGCTTCGCTCTGCACCTTGGCCAGCTTCTCGCCAGGCAGGCTGGCGCCGTCGGACTTGCACAGGAACACCTTGCCCAGGTTACCGAGAACCTTCAGGCCATTTTCGAAATCAGCGGCATATTCACCGATGATCACAGCAGGATCAGCGGCAAGCGGGTGCGTATCGATGGCAGTGACGAAGATCGAGCTGGGCACGGCGTCGAGCGCCGGCACTTTGCTGAACGGACGCGTACGCAGTGCGGTCCAAAGACCGGACTGCTGCAGGTTTTCGCGAACCTGCTCGTCACTCAGCGCTTCGAGCTGATCGGCAGCGTATTGAGCGAAGGTCTCCTGCTCGTCGCCATCGATATCGATGACCACGGATTGCAGAACACGCTTCTCGCCACGGTGAATGGCGCTGATCACGCCGGCAGCGGGGGCGGTGTAGCGCACGCCGGGTGTCTTCTTGTCGGTAAACAGCAATTGACCGAGCTTGACCCGATCACCGACCTGCACTTCCATCGTCGGCTTCATCCCGTGATAGTCGAAGCCGATGACGGCGACACTGCGCACGGGCCTGGCGGCCTCGATACGCTGTGTCGGCGCACCCGTTATGGGCAAATCGAGCCCATGCTTTAGTTTGATCATAGGTTTGCCTAACCACTGATTTAGAAAGCTTTTTATAGGACAGGCGGCGCAACCAAAAGTCTAATAGACCCAACCACACCGATACGATATGGGCGTGGAGGAAGGCGCCAAACCTGGGTAAAAAATCTGCTCAATTATAAAGACGCCCCCCCGCACTGACCACCCAAGCGCTTGCTTTTTTTGGCTTTTCGGTAACAGGGCGCAACAATCTCGATGCTGATTCAGGTCAACCGACCGCCCCGGCCAAAGCAAATCTTGCGCATAAAAAACGGGAGCCGAGGCTCCCGTTTTCTTCACGCTATTCAGCTATCAACGCGGGAAAGCCGGCGGGTTGACCCCGGCCATGTCTTCCATCACGCGCACAACCTGGCAGCTGTAACCGAACTCGTTGTCGTACCAGACATACAGCACAACGCGGTTATCGTTGGCGATGGTGGCTTCGGCATCGACCACACCGGCGTGGCGCGAACCGACGAAGTCGGTCGAGACCACTTCCTGCGAACTGACGAAATCGATCTGCTTCTGCAGATCCGAGTGCATGGCCATCTGGCGCAGGTACTCGTTGATCTCTTCGCGGGTGGTGGCCTTCTCCAGATTCAGATTGAGGATGGCCATGGACACGTTCGGCGTCGGCACACGAATGGCGTTACCGGTCAGCTTGCCCTTGAGCACAGGCAGCGCCTTGGCAGCAGCGGTAGCCGCGCCGGTTTCGGTGATGACCATGTTCAGCGCGGCACTGCGACCACGACGACTGCCTTTGTGGAAGTTGTCGATCAGGTTCTGGTCGTTGGTGTAGGAGTGAACGGTCTCGACGTGACCATTGACGATGCCGTACTGATCATTGACCGCCTTGAGCACCGGCACGATGGCATTGGTGGTACAGGAAGCGGCGGAGATGATCTTGTCCTCGGCGGTGATCTCGCCGTGATTGATACCGTGCACGATGTTCTTCAGCGCGCCCTTGCCAGGTGCAGTGAGGACCACACGATCGACGCCCGGGCAAGTCAGGTGCTGACCCAGGCCCTCGGCGTCACGCCATACACCGGTATTGTCCACCAGCAGCGCATTCTTGATGCCGTACTGGGTGTAGTCGACTTCCTTCGGGTCTTTGGCGTAGATCACCTGGATCAGGTTGCCGTTGGCCGTCAGGGTGTTGTTCTCTTCATCGATGGTGATGGTGCCGTTGAACTTGCCGTGTACCGAGTCACGACGCAGCAGGCTGGCACGCTTGACCAGATCGTTGCTGGCACCCTTGCGCACGACGATGGCGCGCAGGCGCAGGCCGTCACCGCCACCGGTCTTCTCGATGAGGATGCGCGCCAGCAGGCGACCGATACGACCGAAGCCGTAGAGGACAACGTCAGTGCCTTCACGAGCCGAACCGTTCTGCTTGCCGACCACATCGGCCAGCTCGTCCTTGACGAACTGCTCGACGCCACGGCCAGCACCTTCGGCCTTGAACTTGGCAACCAGCTTGCCCAGGTCAACGGAGGCGGCGCCCAGCTTGAGCTCGCTCATGGCCTTGAGCATGGGGAAGGTGTCGTGTACCGACAGCTCGGCTTCGTCAGCCAGGCGGTGACGGGCGAAACGGTGAGCCTTGAGGATGTCGATGACCGAACGGTTGATCAGGCCACGGCCGTAGATCGAGGTCACCACATTGTTGTTGCGATAGAGCTGACCAATCAGCGGAATCATCGCTTCCGCGAGGGCTTCACGATCGATCCATTCACCGAGACACTGGTCGGGCTTCTGAGTCACGGGCAGTACCTTCCACATGTAGGGGCTGAAAAAAGGGGCTACATTATGACGGCGCTCGCGAGCGGGAGCAATGCGCGCCTGTCGTGACTGACATTGACCACCAAGCCCCGCTACAATTCCCGGCCCTTCGTAATGATCGTGAGCCGCCCGTGTCCGTACTGCGTCTTCCGTCTCTGCCAGCCAATGCCGGCAAACAGCAATGGGGCAACCTGCCTGGCGCCGCCCTTTCCCTGGCGATAGCCGAAGCGGCCAGTAACGCCGGGCGTTTCACCCTGGTGCTGACCGAGGGCAGCCAGAGCGCCGAGCGCCTGCAGGAAGAACTGGCCTTCTTCGCTCCGGACCTTCCGGTGCTGCACTTTCCCGACTGGGAAACCCTCCCCTATGACGTCTTCTCGCCACACCAGGACATCATTTCCCAGCGTATCGCTGCGCTGTATCGGCTACCTCAGCTGAGCCGCGGCATCCTCGTAGTGCCGATTGCCACCGCCCTACACCGCTTGGCGCCCAAGCGCTTCCTGCTGGGTAGCAGCCTGGTGCTGGATGTCGGCCAGAAGCTGGATGTGGAACAGATGCGCACGCGCCTGGAGGCCGCCGGCTACCGCTGCGTCGATACGGTGTACGAACATGGCGAGTTCGCCGTACGCGGCGCGCTGATCGACCTGTTCCCGATGGGCAGTGAGGTGCCCTACCGCATCGATCTGTTCGACGACGAAATCGAAACCCTGCGCACCTTCGATCCGGAAAATCAGCGCTCGGTAGACAAGGTCGAGTCGATCCGCCTGCTGCCGGCACGTGAATTCCCGCTGGAAAAGAAGGCGGTCAGCGATTTTCGCGGGCGCTTTCGCGAACGCTTCGACGTGGATTTTCGCCGCTGCCCCATTTATCAGGACCTGTCCTCGGGCATTACACCAGCCGGTATCGAGTACTACCTGCCGCTGTTCTTCGAGGAAACCGGCACCCTGTTCGACTACCTGCCGGGCGACACCCAGGTGTTCTCACTGCCGGGTATCGAAAAGGCCGCCGAGCAGTTCTGGCTGGATGCGCGCAACCGCTACGAGGACCGCCGCGTCGATCCCGAGCGCCCGCTACTGCCGCCCGCCGACATTTTCCTGCCGGTAGACGAATGCTTTGCCCGCCTGAAGAACTGGCCGCGAGTCGTGGTCAACCACGAGGATATCGAGCCCGGTGTCGGCCAGACCCGCTTCGACGCCCGCGCCCTGCCCGATCTGGCGATTCAGTCCAAGGCCGGCGAGCCGCTGGCCGCACTGCGCCGCTTCATCGAGGAATATCAGGGCCGCGTGCTGTTCTGCGCCGAGTCGGCCGGGCGCCGCGAAGTGCTGCTGGAACTGCTCGCTCGCCTCAAGCTCAAGCCCAGGGAAGTCGACGGCTGGCCGGCATTCGCCGAAAGCGGCGAACGACTGAACATCTGCATCGCGCCCCTGGACGAAGGCCTGCTGCTCGACGATCTGGCGCTGGTCCCGGAAAACCCGCTGTTCGGCCAGCGCGTGATGCAGCGCCGTCGTCGCGAGAAAGGCCGCGACGGCGGCGACAACGTGATCAAGAACCTCACCGAACTGCGCGAAGGCGCGCCGGTGGTGCATATCGATCATGGTGTCGGCCGCTACCTGGGCCTGGTGACCATGGAATTCGACGGCCAGGCCGCCGAATTTCTCGCCCTGCAGTACGCCGACGACGCCAAGCTTTATGTGCCAGTGGCCAGCCTGCACCTGATCGCCCGCTACAGCGGCAGCGATGACGCTCTGGCGCCGCTGCACCGCCTCGGCTCGGAGGTCTGGCAGAAAGCCAAACGCAAGGCCGCCGAACAGGTACGCGACGTCGCCGCCGAGCTGCTCGACATCTATGCCCGCCGCGCCGCTCGCGAAGGCTTCGCCTTCCAGGACCCGGCCCTGGACTACGCCACCTTCAGCGCCGGCTTCCCCTTCGAGGAAACCCCGGATCAGCAGACCGCCATCGACGCCGTGCGCGCCGACATGCTGGCCGGCAAGCCGATGGATCGCCTGGTCTGCGGCGACGTCGGCTTCGGCAAGACCGAGGTGGCCATGCGCGCCGCGTTCATCGCCGTGCACAGCGGCAAGCAGGTGGCCGTGCTGGTGCCCACCACCCTGCTTGCCCAGCAGCACTACAACAGCTTCCGCGACCGTTTCGCCGACTGGCCGGTGAAGGTCGAGGTGATGAGCCGCTTCAAGAGCGCCAAGGAAGTCGAAGGCGCCGTGCAACAGCTGGCCGAAGGCAAGGTGGATATCGTCATCGGTACCCACAAGCTGCTGCAGGACGATGTGAAATTCCACAACCTGGGCCTGGTGATCATCGACGAGGAACACCGCTTCGGCGTGCGTCAGAAGGAGCAGCTCAAGGCGCTGCGCAGCGAGGTGGATATCCTCACCCTGACTGCCACACCGATCCCGCGCACCCTGAACATGGCCGTGGCCGGCATGCGCGACCTGTCGATCATCGCCACGCCACCGGCTCGGCGCCTGTCGGTACGCACCTTCGTCATGGAAGAAAACAAGCCGACCATCAAGGAAGCGCTGCTGCGCGAATTGCTGCGCGGCGGCCAGGTGTACTACCTGCACAACGATGTGAAGACCATCGAGAAATGCGCGGCCGACCTGGCCGAACTGGTGCCCGAGGCACGTATCGGCATCGGCCACGGGCAGATGCGCGAGCGCGAGCTGGAACAGGTGATGAGCGACTTCTACCACAAGCGCTTCAACGTGCTGGTGGCCTCGACCATCATCGAAACCGGTATCGATGTACCCAGCGCCAACACCATCATCATCGAACGCGCCGACAAGTTCGGCCTGGCTCAGCTGCACCAGCTGCGCGGCCGTGTCGGCCGCAGCCACCACCAGGCCTACGCCTACCTGCTCACGCCGCCGCGCAAGAGCATGACCGACGATGCACAGAAGCGCCTGGAGGCCATTGCCGGCGCTCAGGACCTGGGCGCCGGCTTTATCCTGGCGACGCACGATCTGGAAATCCGCGGTGCCGGCGAACTGCTCGGCGACGGCCAGAGCGGGCAGATCCAGGCCGTCGGCTTCACCCTCTACATGGAAATGCTCGAGCGCGCGGTCAAGGCCATCCAGAAAGGCGAACAGCCCAATCTCGATCAGCCGCTGGGTGGCGGCCCGGAAATCAACCTGCGCGTGCCGGCGCTGATCCCTGAGGACTACCTGCCCGACGTGCATGCGCGCCTGATCCTCTACAAACGTATCGCCTCGGCCACCGACGAGGACGGCCTGAAGGAACTGCAGGTTGAGATGATCGACCGCTTCGGCCTGTTGCCGGAACCGACCAAGCACCTGATGCGCCTGACCCTGCTCAAGCTGCAGGCCGATAAGCTGGGCATCACCAAGGTCGACGCAGGCCCGCAGGGCGGCCGTATCGAGTTCGCCGCAGAAACCAGCGTCGACCCGCTGACCCTGATCAAGCTGATCCAGGCTCAACCGAAACGCTACAAGTTCGAAGGCGCCACCGTCTTCAAGATCCAGGTGCCGATGGAACGCGCGGAAGAGCGTTTCAATACCCTGGAAGCCCTGTTCGAGCGCCTCGCGCCCACCACCTGAAGGACTCTCACATGATGCGCCCACTGCACCTGATCGCCCTGTTACTGTGCCTGCTGGCACCTAGCGCCTTCGCCGAACGCCTGTACCAGGTCGAACTGCTGGTATTCCGCCAGGCGGGTGACCCGGTCATCGCGCCGAAGACCGCTCCGGACGACTGGGCAGGCACAGCAGTGCCGATCGCCGGCAACGAGCGCCCCACCAGCCTCGACAATGAAGCCACCAAACTAAATCCGGGCAACGGCTATCAGGTTCTGCTGCACAAGGCCTGGAGCCAGACGCTGAGCGGCACGCCAAGCCGCGTCGCGGTCAGCAGTGGCGAAGCGCACCTCGGCCACTACCCGGTCGAAGGCACCCTCGCCTTCACCCAGGATCGCTTCGCCGATCTGGATCTGGAACTGTGGATCAACCGTTTCAGCGCCGACGGCCTGCTGGAAAGCAGCGAGCACATGAAAATCGCCCAGCGACTGAAGGACAACAGCCTGACCTATCTGGATCATGGCAGCCTGGGCGCACTGGTGCGCATCAGCCCGCTTTGAGCGAGCCGCAGGGCAGCCTTGCCTGGCTGCCCTGCCCCTCAGTCGATCAGCTGCGCAGTTCTGAGCGCCGCCACAGCCGCCGACCAGCGCGGTACCTGGCGGTAATCAGTGCAGGCATGACCACGCCCACGCATGCGCTGCAGGCGCTCGGCTGGCCTGACCTGCAGGCGCTGCAGTGCGCTCAGGGCCAATTCGGCCGAGCCACGGTCGTTGCACACCAGCCCCATGTCACAGCCGGCTGCGAGCGCCGCCTCGATACGCTTGCCGGCATCGCCGGCCACGTGCGCACCAGCCATGGACAGGTCATCGCTGAAAATCACCCCATCGAAGCCCAGCTCGCCGCGCAGGATGTCCTGCAGCCAGCGACGGGAGAAGCCCGCAGGCTGCTCATCGACCTGCGGATAGATGACATGCGCCGGCATCACCGCATCGAGCTCGCTCGCCAGGCGCCTGAACGGCTGCATGTCGCAGGCCCGGATCTCATCGAGGCTGCGCTCGTCGACCGGAATGGCCACGTGAGAGTCTGCTTCGGCCCAACCGTGTCCGGGGAAGTGCTTGCCGGTCGCAGCCATACCCGCCTGATGCATGCCGCGAATGAACGCGGCAGCGAGCGTCGTCGCGCGCTGCGGGTCGCCCTCGAAGGCGCGACTGCCGACCACTGCGCTACGCTGGTGGTCGAGGTCCAGTACCGGGGCGAAACTCAGATCCAGCCCGACCGCCAGCACCTCGGTCGCCATCAGCCAGCCGCAATGTTCAGCCAGCTCTTCGGCGTTGTGGTTATCGGCAATCGCACGCATCGCCGGCAAGCGCAGGAAACCCTGACGCAGCCGCTGCACGCGACCACCTTCCTGATCCACCGCCAGCAGCAGATCCGGGCGCACGGCGCGGATGCTCTGGCACAACTCGCGTACCTGGCGCGGCGATTCGATGTTGCGGGCAAAAATGATCAGCCCCCCCACCTCGGGCTGGCGCAGCATCTGGCGATCCTCGGCAGTCAGCCAGGTGCCGGCAATGTCCATCATCAAAGAACCTTGCATGAACCTATTCCTTATTTGAAATCCTGGTTCGCAGTCCACCGCGGGCACGGCGCCTCGTCGATGCGCACCTGGCAGTTCAGCGGCACGCGTTCGAAGAGTTCCAGCATGTCGGTGTTACGCAAACGAATGCAGCCATGGGACAACGGCTCACCCATGGGTTCCGTGTCCGGCGTGCCATGTAGGTAGATGTAGCGACGGAAGGTATCGACCTCGCCCATACGGTTGCGCCCTGGTTCAAGACCGCTTAACCAGAGGATGCGAGTAAGAATCCAGTCACGCCCGGGGAACTGCTCGTGCAGCTGCGGCGACCACACCTCCCCCGTCCAGCGACGGCCGCGCAGTACCGCAGCCAGCGGCAACCCGGCGCCAACCTTTGCACGCACCTGATGAAGTCCTCGCGGCGTGCAACCGGAGCCATTGCGCTCGCCCGCGCCGTTACGGGCGGTAGATATAGGCAAACGCACCGATAACTGCCCGGCACTGAAGCCATAGAGCATCTGGTCGGCAATGGAGATGTGGAGTAAATCGAGATCGGACATGGGCCGCTAGCTTAGCCGAAGGGCGAAGCCAAGCCCACCTGCTGACCGATCAGACCTTGGGGGCGGCGCTCGGCGTCTTGCTACGCGGTTTGAGTTGCGCGCCGGCCAGTGCCGGATCGTTGACCCCGGTTTCCGAACGCATACCCGCAGCCAGGAACGGCACCATCATGCGCATCACCTGCTCGATCGAGGTGTTGACGCCGAAATCGGTTTCGGACATGGCGCGCAGGGCCTTGATGCCGGACATGCTGAACGCGGCTGCGCCGAGCATGAAGTGCACGCGCCAGAACAGCTCAAGCGGGGGTATACGCGGTGCGGCTTCGTGTACCAGCAGCATGTAGCGGCGGAAAACCTTGCCGTACACCTCTTCGAGGTATTTGCGCAGGTGTCCCTGGCTCTGACTGAAGGCCAGGCCCAGCAGGCGCATGAAGATGGACAGGTCATTGCCACTGCGCGGCTTCACCGCCAGCGCCTGCTCGACCAGCAGTTCGAGCAACTCCTCCAGGGAAACCTGGGTATCGGACTTGGCCTGACGACGATCGAGTTCCTTTTCCAAACTGGCACAGAATGGCCCGAGGAAACGCGAGAAGACCGCCTGGATCAGCGCCTTCTTGGAACCGAAGTGATAGTTGACGGCGGCCAGGTTGACCCCTGCCTTGCTGGTGATCAGACGCAGCGAGGTCTCGGCGAAGCCTTTTTCCGCGAACAGCTGTTCTGCAGCATCGAGAATGCGTTCAACGGTTTCCGACTGAGCCATGAGATATCACCTGACAAACACTTGTTTGAAACATACGTTTCAGCTCACTGCATTGTCAAGCCGCATGAGCCGTCTTTTGGCCGGCGGGTCACAGCTTACAACAAGCAGAGACGAAGATTGCTCGGCCCGGGTAACAGGCGCCAGCAAATAGATCGTTGCCAAGCTCCGCTTACTGTATATAATTCCAGTCACTGTATAAAAAGACAGAGCCCAGCCATGCTGAAACTGACGCCCCGCCAAGCCGAAATTCTCGCCTTCATCAAACGCTGCCTGGAAGACAACGGGTACCCCCCTACCCGCGCGGAAATCGCTCAGGAACTGGGGTTCAAATCACCCAATGCAGCAGAAGAGCATCTCAAGGCCCTTGCCCGCAAAGGCGCCATCGAGATGACCCCGGGCGCATCGCGTGGCATCCGCATCCCAGGTTTCGAGGCAGGTGCCGCGAACGAGGATGAAGGCCTGCCGGTGATCGGCCGTGTCGCCGCCGGCGCACCGATCCTCGCACAGCAACATGTCGAGGAATCCTGCCAGATCAACCCGGCATTCTTTCAGCCCAAGGCCGACTATCTGCTGCGTGTCCGCGGCATGAGCATGAAGGATATCGGTATTTTCGATGGTGATCTGCTCGCCGTACATACCACACGCGAAGCACGTAACGGCCAGATCGTCGTCGCCCGCATCGACGACGAAGTGACGGTCAAGCGCTTCAAGCGCGAGGGCAACAAGGTCTGGCTGATTGCCGAAAACCCTGAATTCGCCCCGATCGAAGTGGACCTGGAGCACCAGGACCTGATCATCGAAGGTTTGAGTGTCGGTGTAATTCGCCGCTGAGGAAACGCCATGCAAATGCAGCCGTCGTTCGTGCGCCCACAACTTCCCCTTTTCGACGCCTTTCTTGCCGGTGTGTCGGGCGAGCCAGTGGTTACCGAGGACATCGCCCATAGCGAGGATGATCAGGCTTTCAGCGAGCTGGCTCTACGCGGCGCGACCGGCCACTGCCTGCATTTGCTGGCGCCGATTCTGCGCGAGCTGAGTCAGAATCAGGATGCACGCTGGCTGAGCCTGGTGGCGCCGCCTGCAAGCCTGACTCAGGCCTGGCTACGCGACGCAGGCCTGAACCGAGAGCGCATCCTGCTGCTACATCCGCGACAAGGGCAAAGCGCTCTGGAGTTGGCCGAGGAAGCGCTCAAGCTGGGCCGAAGCCATACGGTGATCAGCTGGCTGCACCCGGTAGAGCGCAGCACTCGCCAGCGCCTGGCGCTGGCTGCCACTAGCGGTGGCGCGCAGAGTCTGAATATCAGCCTGGGCTGAAGCATTCAAGCAAATGAAAACGGGGCTCCATTGGAGCCCCGTTTACATTATGTCGCAGCAGCTTCAGTGCAGAACGCGCGGCCCTTCATCTTCTTCGCTACTGAAATCCCCCTCGGCCATTCGACCGGCCATCTGCACGCCGACATTGAGCATGGCCTTGGCCACCTCGATATGCTGGCCCTGCAGGAAAGCCTTGGCATCCGCGGAGAAGTCCAGAGTCACCAATGCCTCTTCATCCTCTGCGCGACGCAGGGCAATACGCCCATCGGGCAGTTCGACGATTTCCAGAAAGGATGTAGGCATTGGCTCAGTCTCTGTGCAAAAACGCGACATTATAACAGCCAGCCGGAGTCATCCCCAGCCCACTGGTCCAGTTAAACGCAATCAGCATTCGCTGAGGCCTTCACGAAAACGCAACACCAAGGCCTTGAGCTGCTGACGCCAGGCATCGATATCATCGAGGTTCAGCTCGACAGGTTCTTCGCCGACGCTGACAGCCGTGATCAACGGCATCGACGGATCGACCTTGGCCTTGCGCGCCTCGCGCGGCGGCTGGAACAGCTCGGCATAGGCAGTCAGCAACTGCGCCAGCCAGGTTTCACGCTGCTGCGCCAGTTCGACCAGCTCAGCCAGTTCCGGGCTGGGCGATCCCTCAAGCACCGCCTGCTGAACGAAAGCCTCGACACGCGAAGGCGCGGCGTCGTTCATGCGGTAGTAGCCGGCAATCTCATGGCACAACCCGAGCAGGCCGCCGTAAAGGTGAAACAGCGCGGCCTCGCGCTCGGCCTGCACCAGCGCCTGAACATTGAATGCGGAGGAGGCCTCGGCCTTGCGCCAGTTATCCAGGGCAATGCCGGCGAAGAAGATCTTCTGATTGGTGCGGGTGTAGATTTCTTTGGCCATTACGGCGACCTCCACAACAGATCGGGTCATGATACGCGCGTCGACTACCAACCAGACGCGCATCTCGTCAGCCTTTCAGGCCCTTTTCCATCTTGCGAGCGACCATCACCAGGCAGACGCCTGCCAGCTCATGGGCAAAGCCCTAGCGCTTGTCCTCGACCTTCCACTTGCCACCATCAAAGAACGCACGCCAGCCAGTCGGCTTGCCATCCACCTCGGTCTGCACGTACTGCTCCTTGGTCTTGCGGCTGTAGCGGATCACCGCCGGGCGACCATCCGGATCCTTCTGCGGAGCGTCACAGAGGAAGTGGTACTTGGGATCGATCTCGTGCTTGTGCGGGACGATCTCCAGCACCAATGGCGCGCGCGTCTCGCGGTTCTTGGGGAACTGACTGGCAGCAAGGAACAGGCCCGATGCGCCGTCGCGCAGCACGTAGGTATCGTCCACCTTCTCGCACTTGAGCTCGGGCATTTCCACCTTGTCCATCTTCGGTGGCGCCGCTTCACCGTTCTTGAGCAGCTTGCGGGTGTTCTTGCAGCTCGGGTTGGTGCAACCGAAGAACTTGCCGAAACGGCCGGTCTTGAGCTGCATTTCGCTGCCGCACTTGTCGCATTCCAGACTCGGGCCTTCGTAGCCCTTGATGCGGTACTGCCCCTGCTCGATCTCGTAACCGGTGCAGTCCGGGTTGTTACCGCAGATGTGCAGCTTGCGGGTTTCATCCAGCAGATAGGCATCCATGGCCGTGGAGCAGATCGGGCAGCGATGCTTGCCCAGCAGCACGCGGGATTCGGACTCGCCCTCGTCGTCGGCTGCGATTTCGTCGCCCGGCACCAGATTGATGGTGGCCTTGCAGCGCTCCTTCGGCGGCAGCGCATAGCCGGAGCAACCGAGGAAAACCCCAGTGGAGGCGGTACGAATCATCATCGGCCGGCCGCACTCGCGGCACGGAATGTCGGTCAGGGTCGGCTGGTTGGCACGCATGCCGCCCTCGCCTGCCTCAGCGGCTTCGAGCTTCTTCTTGAAGTCGCCGTAGAATTCGTCGAGCAGGTTCTTCCACTCGCGCTCCCCCTGGGCCACATCGTCCAGATGCTCTTCCATGGTGGCGGTAAAGCCATAATCCATCAGGTTGGCGAAGCTCTCGTCGAGACGCTCGGTGACGATATCGCCCATTTTCTCGGCGTAGAAACGGCGGTTGTGCACCGTCACGTAGCCACGATCCTGAATGGTGGAGATGATCGCCGCGTAGGTGGATGGACGACCGATACCGCGCTTTTCCAGTTCCTTGACCAGGCTGGCTTCGGAGTAGCGTGCCGGTGGCTTGGTGAAGTGCTGGCTGGGGTCGAGCTGGATCAGCTTGAGCCCCTCGCCTTCCTTCATTTCCGGCAGGACATCGTCCTCGCCCGGCTTGCTCTGCTGCGGCAGCACACGGGTGTAACCATCGAACTTGAGGATGCGGCCCTTGGCGCGCAGCTCGAAGTCGCCAGCGGCTACGGTCACGCTGGTAGAGAGATATTCGGCTGGCGGCATCTGGCAGGCCACGAACTGACGCCAGATCAGGTCGTACAGACGCTCGGCATCGCGCTCCATACCGGACAGTTGAGTCGGACGCAGGTTGACGTCTGACGGACGAATCGCTTCGTGCGCCTCCTGAGCGCCTTCCTTGCTCGAATACAGATTGGGCTTGCCCGGCAGGTATTTGTCGCCGTACTCGCTGCCGATAAAGCCGCGTACCATCTCCACCGCGTCGGCCGACAGGTTGGTCGAGTCGGTACGCATATAGGTGATGTAGCCGGCCTCGTAGAGACGCTGAGCCATCATCATGGTCTTCTTCACGCCGAAGCCCAGGCGGTTGCTCGCTGCCTGCTGCAGGGTCGAGGTGATGAAAGGCGCCGACGGCTTGCTGCTGGTCGGACGGTCTTCACGCTTGACCACGCTGTAGCTGGAGGCCTTGAGCTTCTCCAGCGCAGCCATGGCCTGCGCTTCATTGACCGGTTTGAAGGCCGCACCGCCTTCACGGACCACCTCGAAACGCACCTTGGCATTCTTCGCCGTGCCCAGATCGGCGTGTACTTCCCAGTATTCTTCCGGGACGAAGGCGCGAATTTCCTTCTCGCGCGCCACCACCAGTTTCACCGCCACCGATTGCACGCGGCCGGCGGACAGACCACGGGCGATCTTGGCCCACAACAGCGGCGAGACCATGTAGCCCACCACGCGGTCGAGGAAGCGCCGCGCCTGCTGCGCGTTGACACGGTTGATATCCAGTTCGCCGGGCTTGGAGAAGGCTTCCTGAATCGCCTTCTTGGTGATCTCGTTGAACACCACACGCTTGTAGCGGCTGTCGTCGCCGCCGATGGACTCGCGCAGGTGCCAGGCGATGGCTTCCCCCTCGCGGTCCAAGTCGGTTGCGAGATAGATGGTGTCGGCATCCTTGGCCAGGCGACGCAGTTCCTCGATCACCTTTTCCTTGCCGGGCAGGATCTCGTACTTGGCCTTCCAGCCATGCTCGGGGTCGACACCCATGCGCGCGAACAGCTGACGCTTGGCCTTTTCCTTGGGCGACAGCGCAGGCGCCTCGGCAGCGGCTTTGCCGCGCTTGGCCGGCTCCTTGGCGGCGCTTGCCGAGCCGCTGGTAGGCAGGTCACGGATGTGGCCGATGCTCGACTTCACCACGTACTGGCTGCCCAGATACTTGTTGATGGTCTTGGCCTTGGCCGGGGATTCCACGATGACCAGCGATTTGCCCATGGATCAGAGAATTCCTAAAATTGCGAAATATAGAAGGCAGGGAGCCTTGAGGCCCCGCTATATATAGTGGCGACCGAGCGAAGGTCAAGCGCAGGGGCTGCTCAGTCAGACTTCCGAACTGCCGATAGGACTGACTTCGGCCTGAATCAAAGCAAAGCGTGGAACGCGCCTGCCGTCCACTTCGACCTCTTCGCAGAACATGCTCAGCGGCCGCACCCAAAGGCCGAATTCGCCGTACAGCGCCTGATAAACCACCACCTCTTCCTCGGTTTCGGAATGACGTGCCACACCGAATACACGGTATTGCGGGCCTTTGTAGTGGCGATAGAGTCCTGGCTGCAACTGCATTGAGAGGTTCCCGATAAAAAAGCCTTAAAAAGCAAAACCGGGGCACTGGGCCCCGGTTTCTGTCCGCTTACGCTTAAACGCGTTCGAAGACGGTGGTGATGCCTTGGCCAAGGCCCACGCACATGGTGGAAACACCGAGGGTGCCACCGTTCTGCTTCATGACGTTGAGCAGGGTACCGGAGATACGGGCCCCGGAACAACCGAAGGGGTGACCCAGGGCGATGGCGCCGCCGTGCAGGTTGACCTTCTCTTCCATCTTGTCGAGCAGTTTCAGATCCTTCAGCACCGGCAGGGCCTGGGCGGCGAAGGCTTCGTTGAGCTCGACGAAATCGATGTCGGCCATGGTCAGACCGGCGCGCTTGAGCGCCTTCTGAGTGGACGGCACCGGGCCGTAGCCCATGATCGCCGGATCGACGCCGGCAACGGCCATGGCGCGAACCACGGCCATCGGTGCGATACCCAGGTCCTGAGCACGCTGGGCGCTCATGACGATCATGCAGGAAGCGCCGTCGGTGATCTGCGAGGAGGTGCCCGCAGTTACGGTGCCGCCTTTCGGGTTGAAGGCAGGCTTCAGGGTAGCCAGGCTTTCAAGGGTGGTTTCCGGACGAATGGTTTCGTCATAGTCGAACATCTTGAGGAAACCATTCTCGTCGTAGCCCTGCATCGGGATGATCTCATCCTTGAACTTGCCTTCGACGGTGGCCTTGTGTGCCAGGCGGTGAGAACGCTCACCGAAGGCGTCCTGCGCCTCGCGGCTGATGCCGTGCATCTTGCCCAGCATCTCGGCGGTCAGGCCCATCATGCCGGACGCCTTGGCGGCGTACAGCGACAGGTGCGGGTTCGGATCGACGCCGTGCATCATGCCAACGTGGCCCATGTGCTCCACGCCGCCGACGACGAACACGTCACCGTTACCGGTCTGGATCGCCTGCACGGCGGTGTGCAGAGCGCTCATGGACGAACCGCACAGGCGGCTGACGGTCTGACCGGCGCTGGTGTGCGGGATCTGGGTCATCAGCGACGCCATGCGCGCGATGTTCCAGCCCTGCTCCAGGGTCTGGTTGACGCAGCCCCAGATCACGTCCTCGACTTCAGCCGGGTCGATCTTGGAGTTGCGCTCCAGCACTTTGCTGATCAGGTGCGCGGACATGGTCTCGGCACGGGTGTTGCGGTGCATGCCGCCCTTGGAACGACCCATCGGGGTGCGGCCGAAGTCGACGATCACTGCATCTCTAGGATTCAGGCTCATATATTCACTCTCACTCTAGTCGTTGCGCGCTACAGGCTGGTGAAAAACTGACTGCGTTGCCATTGCTGCGTTAGAAACAGGCTCAAAATGCTCATTTACAACACGTAAACTCCGCTTTTTCGCCTGTTTCTGCCTTGCACTGGCCGCCTCGTCCACGTTTTTCAAACAGCCTGTTAACCGAAGAACTTCTGGCCCTTGGCGGCCATTTCGCGAAGCTTGGCGGTCGGGTGGTACAGCGCGCCCAGGTCGGCGTACTTGTCGGCCAGGGCGACGAACTCGGCGACACCGATGGAATCGATGTAGCGCAGCGCACCGCCACGGAAGGGAGGGAAGCCGATGCCGTAGATCAGGCCCATATCGGCCTCGGCTGCGGTATCGACGATGCCGTCTTCCAGGCAACGAACGGTTTCCAGGCACAGCGGGATCATCATGAAGTTGATGATGTCCTCGTCGGTGACTTCGCGCTCTTCGACCACGATGGACTTGAGCAGCTCGTAAGCTTCAGGGTCGGAGACCTTCTTCGGCTTGCCGCGCTTGTCGGTCTCGTAGGCGTAGAACCCCTTGCCGTTCTTCTGGCCCAGGCGATTGGCTTCGTACATCACGTCGACAGCGGTCTTGCCTTCCACCGCCATGCGGTCCGGGAAGCCTTCTGCCATCACGTCACGGCCGTGGTGGCCGGTGTCGATGCCGACCACGTCGGAGAGGTAGGCCGGACCCATGGGCCAGCCGAACTTCTCCATGACCTTGTCGATGCGCACGAAGTCGACACCGAAGCCCAGCAGCTTGGAGAAGCCGCCGAAGTACGGGAACAGCACGCGGTTGACCAGGAAGCCCGGGCAGTCGTTGACCACGATCGGGTTCTTGCCCATCTTCTTGGCATAGGCCACGGTGGTGGCCACGGCCACTTCGCTGGACTTCTCGCCACGGATGACTTCCACCAGCGGCATCATGTGCACCGGGTTGAAGAAGTGCATGCCGACGAAATTTTCCGGACGTTTGAGCGCCTGGGCCAGCAGGGAGATGGAGATGGTCGAGGTGTTGGAGGCCAGGATGGCGTCCTCACGCACCACGTCTTCCACTTCGGCCAGCACGATCTGCTTGACCTTGGGGTTCTCGACCACGGCTTCGACGACGATGTCGACATTGCCGAAATCACCGTAGGACATGGTCGGACGGATGGCGTTGAGGGCTTCGGCCATCTTCGCCGGGGTCATGCGGCCCTTCTCGACGCGCTTGCCGAGCAGCTTGGAAGCCTCGGAAAGGCCCATCTGGATACCCTCTTCACGGATATCCTTCATCAGGATCGGGGTGCCCTTGGACGCCGACTGGTAGGCGATGCCGCCGCCCATGATGCCGGCGCCGAGTACGGCAGCCAGTTTCACGTCGCGGGCGATTTCGTCGTGGTGCTTGGCCTTCTTCTTCAGTTCCTGATCGTTCAGGAACAGGCCGATCAGGCTCTCGGCGACCGAGGTCTTGGCCAGCTTGACGAAGCCGGCGGCCTCGACTTCCAGGGCCTTGTCGCGGCCGAAGTTGGCAGCCTTCTGAATGGTCTTGATCGCCTCGACCGGAGCCGGGTAGTTCGGGCCGGCCTGGCCAGCGACGAAGCCCTTGGCGGTCTCGAAGCACATCATCTGCTCGATGGCATTGAGCTTGAGTTTTTCCAGCTTGGGCTGACGCTTGGCCTTGTAGTCCAGCTCGCCGGAGATGGCGCGCTTGATCAGATCCAGCGCGGCGTCCTTGAGCTTGGCGGGGGCGACGACAGCATCGACGGCGCCGACTTTCAGCGCCTCTTCCGCGCGGTTTTCCTTGCCGGAGGCGATCCATTCGACGGCGTTGTCGGTACCGATCACGCGCGGCAGACGCACGGTACCGCCGAAGCCCGGGTAGATGCCCAGTTTGACTTCCGGCAGACCAATCTTGGCGGTTTCACTCATTACGCGGTAGTCACCGGCCAGGCACATCTCGAAACCGCCACCCAGGGCGATGCCGTTGATGGCGACTACGGTGGGCACGGCGAGGTCTTCGAAATCACTGAAGATCTTGTTGGCTTCGAGGTTGCCAGCCACCAGCTCTTCGTCGGGGAGTTTGAAATTGTCGACGAACTCGGTGATATCGGCACCGACGATGAACACGTCCTTGCCACTGGTGACAATCACGCCCTTGATCGAACCGTCGGCCTTGATCGCGTCGACGGAGGCGCGCAGCTCGTTGAGGGTAAGACGGTTGAATTTGTTGACGGACTCACCCTTGAGATCGAAATTCAATTCGACGATGCCGCTCTCAAGAGCCTTAACCGTGATGGCTTTACCTTCGTAAATCATCAACTGATCTCCACGGTATGGAAGCTGAACAGTACACATCGGAGCCAACCGGCAGGCCAACTCTCGGCATAGCCGCGAGCATAGCTCCAATCGGTACGACACACCCACCGACGCGATATTCGGGCTGTAACGGCGCGCCTGACCAGGCAAACGCTCAATTCATACGCCCGTTTGATTTGGGTGTGCACACCATCGGGGAAAAGCCTGCGCTTGTCAATTGGCCAGTTTTCGTCGTTTTCCCGACGTTTTCTGCAGGCCTGGTCATTCGCGGGCTCCAGCGGCTTTCGATAAACCGCGTCAATATCGCGCCATTGCGCGAGTTTTCCTGGGTGTTGCTGGCGTATCCGAACGCCTAGCCAAACGCCCAAGCTACGGGTACATTCGTCTCACTTTCGGCTGGCACAGGGCCATCCGCGAGCAATACAAAAACAAATCGAGCCCCAAGATGGGCCACACGGAGTCACCAATGTCGAGCCGCCGTTCGCTTGCATTTCCGCTGAGCACTCTGCTCCTGTTCCTCCTGGCATCGCTCACCTCCCCCCTACTCAACGCCGCACCGGCCGATGATCTGCTGCGCCTGCACCAACTGCGCCTGGCGACGCAGAAGAGCCTGGGCGACTTCTACATGTACAACGGCATGGAAGGCGACCAGCGCTACGCCCGGATGATTGGCGAATCCCTGCAGGAGGGCCAGGCGCACCTTGACGGCCTGGGCGAGATGCCGGGTGACGCCAGCAGAGCGCTGCATACTCAACTTCAAAACGGCTGGCAGAGCTACCGCAGCGGGCTGCAGGCCGTGATGGAAGCGATGCGGCGCCAGGGCTACACCGACCTGCAGCCGATTGCCGACCTGGCTGCCAACAACCAGCGCCTCATGGCCATTAGTCAGGAGCTGTACCAGAAGATTCAGCAAGAAAGCGGCTTCAGCGTACCGCCACTGACTCAGAAGAGCCGCGAGCAGAGCCTGCTGATGCAGAACATCGCGCTGGACTATGCATCACGCAGCGCCTCGGTCGGCACCAGTTTCTTTGGCGGCGGCGAAGAGCGCGCCATCGATGAGTTGGTCGGCGAGTTCGCCAGTCAACTCGACAACCTCAGCGCCGCCCAGCAGAACACCCCGCAGATCAGCGCTGCGCTGGGCTCCATCGAAACCAAATGGCGTTACATCGAGAAATCTCTGCGCAACTACAATGAGAACACCGTACCTTTTTTGATCAGCAAGTATTCCGACAGCATCATCGAGGGCCTGGAAGGCGTTGCAGCGCAGTACGCCGCCGGCCAACAATGATGCCAATGATTTCCGGCCTGCCTGGCCCTGCCCCCGCCCGGTGCTCGCACCGGGCTTTTCTTTGCCCGAATGATGACAATCCGCCCCTTATGGTGCACAACGGGGCCATACTTGCCACATAGCCATTTGCCCCTTCGAGGAGGATCCAACCATGCCCTACCAGCACATTCTGGTCGCCGTCGACCTGACCGAAGAATGCGACCCCGTAGTGGTCCGTGCGCAGAAGCTGGCCCAGGCCAGCGGTGCCAAGATGTCCCTGGTGCATATCGTCGAGCCGATGGCCATGGCCTTTGGCGGTGACGTGCCGATGGATCTGTCGATGCTGCAGCAACAGCAGTTCGAGCAGGCCCGCGAGCGCCTGGACAGCTTCACAGGCAAGTACCCGGAACTCACCGCCGACCAGCGCCATCTGGCGTATGGCCAACCGCGTCAGGAAATCCACCGTCTGGCCGAAGAACAAGGCTGCGATCTGATCGTGGTCGGCAGCCATGGCCGCCACGGCCTGGCCCTGCTGCTGGGTTCCACGGCCAATGACGTGCTGCACGGCGCGCCCTGCGATGTGCTCGCCGTGCGTTTGAAGAAAGCGGAAAAAGGCGCTTGAGATCGCGTCGCGGCTGAAGCCCCTCCCACAGTAGCCGCGTTGGCTCTGCCCGTGGGAGGCGCTTCAGCGGCGAGTTTTTTGGCTTCGCCCCTACTCGAACGACTCGCCCGCGCTCATGACCAGCGGGCGGATCTTCTGCAGTTGGGTTTCCAGCGACACCGTCATGCTCGACGACATCGAGAAGAAGGTGAGAAAGGCCTTGAGATTGGAGTCGTCTTCACAGGTGTCGTGAATACGCTGCCAGAAAGCCTGGTTGACCAGCTTGAGTTGCTGGAACAGGCGCACCAGGCCTTTCAGTTCCCAGTCGGCCAGACGCCCTTCGCGCATGTTGAAGTACTGCCGCGTCAGATACAGCGATACCGCGCGCAGGATGAACTCCTGGTTGTTGGCAAAGGGCAGGTGGTGCTGCGCCATGGGTTTCAGGCGAGCCAGCACCGGGCAGGCGCTGGTAGCCATGATCACCCCGAGCAGTGCGCGCAGCCCCTCCTCCAGGCCGACATGCTTGGTGTACTCACGCTCCGGCGTGCGTACCCAGACACTGGCCTTCTTGAATGCCGGCAGGCCACGGAAGTCCTCGATCACCCGGTGCAGATCGACTGCAGCCGGGCAATGGCTGAACTGCTCGCGACTGAGCGGGCAATTGCTGCACTGCTGATGTCCGAGGCGCGTCCAGGCGGGTGCCTGCTGCGCCTGCGCGGGGTCATATTCGCGATTCAACTCGATCCGATAGCTGAACTGATGATTGTCGTCGAGAGTAATGCGGTACTCGATGGCCATTGCCCGTTCGTTCCTTCGTCAGCCTTCCAGCTCTGCCCAGCGCTCGAGCAAGACGTCCATTTCCTTCTGCAAGCTGTCGAGACGCGCCAGTACTTCCGTGGTGATCTGCACCGGCTGCTGATAGAAGGCAGGATCGGATACCTGCTCCTGTACCGCGGCCATTTCCTGCTCCAGGGCGTCGATCTGCCCGGGAATCGCTTCCAGCTCGCGCTGCAGCTTGTAGCTTAGTTTCTTTTTCGCAGGCTCCGAGCTCTCCTGCGCGGGAGTCGTTGCGACCGGGGTCGGTGCTTCGACGATGGCCGTGGCCAGCTCGGCCTTGCCGGATTTGCTTTCACCCACCCCGAGCAGGCGTGGCGAGCCGCCCTGACGCAGCCAGTCCTGATAGCCACCGACGTACTCGCGCACCTTGCCTTCGCCCTCGAACACCAGGGTGCTGGTCACGACATTATCGAGGAAGGCACGGTCGTGGCTGACCATCAACACGGTGCCGGGGAAATTGAGCAGCACTTCTTCGAGCAGTTCCAGGGTTTCTACGTCCAGATCGTTGGTCGGTTCGTCCAGCACCAGGAGGTTGGCCGGCTTGCTGAACAACTTGGCGAGCAACAGTCGTGCCCGTTCGCCACCCGATAGCGCCTTGACGGGGGTACGGGCCCGCTGCGGACTGAACAGGAAGTCGCCCAGGTAGCTCAGCACATGGCGGTTCTGGCCATCGATAGTGATAAAGTCGCGGCCTTCGGCAACGTTGTCGATCACCGTCTTTTCCGGATCGAGCTGGTGACGCAATTGGTCGAAATACGCCACTTCCAGTTTGGTGCCGACCTCGATGCTGCCGCTGCTTGGCTGCAGATCACCCAGCAACAGCTTCAGCAGCGTGGTCTTGCCGGTACCGTTGGCACCCAGCAGACCGATGCGGTCGCCGCGCTGCAGGACCATGGAGAAATCCTTGACCAGAAACGGGCCACCGGCATGGGCAAAGCTGACGTTCTCCGCCACCATCACCTGCTTGCCGGACTTGTCCGCGGTCTCCAGCTGGATATTCGCCTTGCCCTGACGCTCGCGGCGCTCGGCACGCTCGGCACGCATCGCCTTGAGCGCACGCACGCGGCCCTCGTTGCGGGTGCGGCGGGCCTTGATGCCCTGGCGAATCCACACCTCTTCCTGGGCAAGGCGCTTGTCGAAAAGCGCGTTGGCAGTTTCCTCGGCAGCCAGTTGCTGCTCCTTGTGCACCAGGAAGCTGGCGTAGTCGCCGTTCCAGTCGATCAGGCCGCCACGGTCCAGTTCGAGAATGCGTGTGGCCAGGTTCTGCAGGAAGGAGCGGTCGTGGGTGATGAACAGCACGGCACCACCGAAGTCCTTCAGCGCCTCTTCCAGCCAGGCGATGGCGCCGATATCCAGGTGGTTGGTGGGCTCGTCGAGCAGCAGCAGATCCGGCTCGGACACCAGTGCCTGGGCCAGCAGCACACGACGGCGCCAGCCACCGGAGAGTTCGGCCAGGGTCTTGTCCGCCGGCAACTGCAGGCGGCTCAAGGTGCTGTCGACCAGCTGCTGCAGACGCCAGCCGTCTTTGGCTTCCAGCTCCTGCTGCACGTGCATCAGTTGCTCGAGATCGTCATCGCCGTGGATGTTCTGCGCCAGGTGGTGATAACGCGCCAGCAGCTCGCCGACGCCGGCCAGGCCTTCGGCAACCACGTCGAAGACCGTGCGCTCATCGGCGCGCGGCAGCTCCTGCGGCAACTCGCCGATTTTCAACCCAGGAGCACGCCAAATCTCGCCGTCGTCCGGCATCTGGTCGCCCTTGACCAGGCGCAGCATGCTCGACTTGCCCGTGCCGTTGCGGCCGATGATGCACACCCGCTCACCCCGCGCGATCTGCCAGGACACTCCATCGAGCAGGGGCATGGCGCCATAGGCGAGGGATACGTCGGCAAACTTGAGCAGGGTCATGGGCATCTCCAGAAACAGGCGGCGCATTCTACCCGAGTTGCCAGCCGACTGTTGCCGTTTCCACGGGGAGACAGACGTGACGCCCATACACAAGCTGACGCAGGCACGCGCATTTTTGCTGTATGTGTCCATCCGGCCCGGCGGCATTCACCGCGCCCTTGTGAAAGGCTAAGCTAGAAGCATGCAACGACACGGATCGTGTTGCCCCATACCTTTGCTTGCCCCTGGAAATGCCATGCGCAGTCGCTTTCTCTCTGTAGTTTCCTGTCTGATTCTTACCGCCACTGGCATCGCCAGTGTCGAAGCCGCCAGCCTCTCCCAGCAGCGCCAGTACTACGATGAAGCCAAGCGCGCCCTGGCCAAGGGCGACAGCGGCCCTTATCGCCAGTACGCCGGTGCACTGCGCGATTACCCGCTGACGCCGTATCTGGCCTATGACGAGCTGACCAATCGCCTCAAATCGGCGAGCAACGCCGAGATCGAGAAGTTTCTTGCCGAGCACGGGGACCTGCCCCAGGCGAACTGGATGAAGCTGCGCTGGTTGCGCTGGCTGGCCGAACGTGGCGACTGGAAACCCTTCCTCGATCACTACGACCCGGACCTCAACTTCACCGAACTGGATTGCCTGTACGGTCAATACCAGATGAGCCACGGTCTGACGGCCGAAGGTAATGCCACCGCCGAGAAGCTCTGGCTGGTGGGCAAGTCCCAGCCCAACGCCTGCGACCCGCTGTTCGAACGCTGGGCCGCCAATGGCCAGCTCACCGAACAACGCCGCTGGCAACGCACCAAGCTGGCGGTGGAAAGCGGCAACTACGGGCTGGCCAACTTCCTGATCAAAGGCATGCCCACGCTCGGCGAGCGCGGCAAACTGATGGTCGAAGTGGCGCAGAAGCCGCAACTGCTGAAGAACACCGCACGCTTCACCCCCGCCGATGACGCCATGAGCGATGTGGTCGGTCTCGGCCTGCGCCGCCTGGCCCGGCAGAATCCCGAAGACGCCCTCACCCTGCTCGACGGCTATGCCCAGCGCATGAAGTTCTCCGCCGACGAACAGGTCGCCATCGCCCGGCAGATCGGCCTGCGCCTGGCGCAACGCTTCGATTTGCGCGGCCTGCAGGTGATGGACAAGTACGATCCGCAGCTGCGTGACAACACCGTCAGCGAGTGGCGTGCACGCCTGCTGCTGCGCCATGGCCGTTGGGAAGAGGCCTACCAGCTGACCCAGCGCATGCCGTCCGACCTGGCCAGCAGCAACCGCTGGCGCTACTGGAACGCGCGCAGCCTGCAACTGGCGCAGCCCAACAGCCAACAACCAGCGGTGCTGTTCCAGGCCCTGGCCAAGGAGCGTGATTTCTACGGATTCATGGCAGCCGATCAGGTCAAGGCGCCCTACGCGCTGAACAACCAGCCACTGGCGCTCGACCCCAAGATCGTGCAGAAAGTGCGCAGCACCGCCGGCATCAAGCGCGCCATGGAATTTCATGCGCGCGGCCAGATCGTCGACGGTCGCCGCGAGTGGTATCACGTCAGCCGCCTGTTCAGCCGTGACGAACTGGTGGCCCAGGCGCGCCTGGCCTACGAAATGGAATGGTACTTCCCGGCCATCCGCACCATCAGCCAGGCCCAGTACTGGGACGACCTGGAAGTGCGCTTCCCCATGGCCCATCGCGACGAACTGGTCCGCGAAGCCAGACGCCGCGATCTGCACTCGAGCTGGGTATTCGCCATCACCCGTCAGGAAAGCGCCTTCATGGCCGACGCCCGCTCCCACGCCGGCGCCATGGGCCTGATGCAGCTGATGCCGGCTACTGCCAAGGAAACCGCGCGCAAGTTCGGCATCCCCCTGGCGTCGCCGCAACAAGCGCTCAACCCGGACACCAACATCCAGCTGGGTGCGGCCTATCTCAGCCAGGTGTACGGCCAGTTCAACGGCAACCGCGTGCTCGCCTCGGCCGCCTACAACGCCGGGCCGGGCCGTGTACGTCAGTGGCTGCGCGGCGCCAATCATCTGAGCTACGACGTCTGGGTGGAGAACATTCCGTTCGACGAGACCCGCCAGTACGTGCAGAACGTGCTGTCCTACTCGGTGATCTACGGTCAGAAGCTGGGCGCGCCGCACCCACTGGTGGCGTGGAACGAGCGTTTCTTCGACGATCAATAAGGGCAGCTGCAGGCTGCAGGCGATCCGCTTTTTCCTGGAGCCTGCGGCCTGTAGCCTCAAGCCGCTCTATTCCAGCACTTCTACCGGCATGCCCAGCTGCAGCTCGCCGATACCTCGCGGCAACAGGTTCTGCCCGAAGAACACATCACCCTCGCGTTCACGATAGGTCTTGAGCGTAGCCAGCGGCTCACGCCGGGCGTCTCGCTCGCCGGTCTGCGGATCGATGGTGGTGAGAATGCAGCGTGAGCAGCCCTTGGCCACCTCGAACTCCACCTCACCGATGCGGATGCGCTTCCAGCTGTCTTCGGCGTAGGGCTCGCTGCCGGTAACGACCAGGTTGGGACGGAAGCGCAGCATCGAGAGCGGCTGGCCGACACGCCGGGACAGATCGTCCAGCGAGGCCTGACCGATCAGCAGCAGCGGGAAACCATCGGCGAAGGCCACGCGATCACCCGGCTGGGCATAGGCGGTATCGACCTGGCGGGTGCGCCCTTCGGGTACCTGGACCAGACGGCAGGCCTTGCCCAGCAAGGCACTTAGCCACTCGGCGGCTTTATCGCCGGCATCCGGCACTCGCAGGCTGTCACGCCATACGATGACGCCACGCAGATCCTGCTCTGGGCCTGGCAGCGCAACGGAAAGATCGTCACGACCAGGCGCGCTCAGCGTGAGGCCGCCGCGCGCATCGTACAGCGCGCTCAGCTGGCTCATCTGCGGCAGCAGGCGTTGAGTGATGAAGCGGCCGTTATCGGCGTCGACCAGCATCCAGCGCCGATCACCATGCAGCCCAAGACCATCGACCGCACTGCGCTGCAAGGCCTCGCCGCGGCCGGACTTGAGCGGATAACGGTAAAGCCCCGAGAGACTCAGCATGGGTCAGCTTCCTGTTGGCAAAACGCCGTTATACGAGCTGACGCCCTCGCTCACAAGCACTGCGGACCTGCCGGCCTAGCTTGGCTCGTCCAGCGCGAGGCGCTGGCGGATCACATCCACCAGTTTGTCCGGCTGAAACTTGGAGAGGAAGTTGTCGCAACCGACCTTCTTCACCATCGCCTCGTTGAAGCTGCCGGACAGCGATGTGTGCAGTACCACGTAGAGGTCCTTGAGGCGCGGGTCATTACGAATTTCACTGGTAAGGCGATAGCCGTCCATTTCCGGCATCTCGGCATCGGTGAAGATCATCAGCAGCTTGTCGGTCATCACCTCGCCGGTGTCGGCCCACTTCTTCAGCAAGTTGAGCGCCTTCAGGCCATCGCTGGCCATATGCAGGCGGATGCCCAGTTGCGACAAGGTATCGCGCAACTGGCTGAGGGCGACGCTGGAGTCGTCCACCAGCAGCACCTCGCGACCGCGCGCCTTTTCCAGCAGCGGATCGGCAAGTTTTTCCTCGGAGACCTTGGTGCTCATCGGCACGATCTCGGCCAGCACCTTCTCGACGTCGATGACCTCGACGATCTGCTCGTCGACCTTGGTGATGGCGGTCAGGTAATGCTGACTACCAGCCCCGCCGGGCGGCGGCTGGATCGACTCCCAGTTGAGGTTGAGGATGCGATCGACGCTGCCGACCAGAAACGCCTGCACCGAACGATTGTACTCGGTGACGATGATGGTGCTGCGCTCATCCGGTACCAGAGGGCGCATGCCGATGGCCTGCGACAGGTCGATTACCGGGAGGGTCTGGCCACGCAGATTGACCACGCCGCAGACGAAACGGTGGCGTTGCGGCATCAGCGTCAGCTTGGGCATCTGCAGGACTTCCTGCACCTTGAACACGTTGATGGCGAACAACTGCCGGCCGGCCAGGCGGAACATGAGGATTTCCAGGCGGTTCTCGCCGACCAGTTGCGTGCGTTGATCTACTGAATCGAGAATGCCGGCCATCGCCTGCTCCTGCTGAAATATGAACGAATGCTGACCAGGCGCGAGCCGTGGCACGAGGTTATCGGCAGGCCCGGAAAAAGCCGTAGCTTGGCTTTCTGCCACCATACCCGCTGCCCTCTACAGATACCAGTCTGCCCCGCTGCAAACAATCGACATCGGGGCGCCCCTAGGGGCATCTAGGGGAGCCCCCGATACCGCAAAAACTCCCCCGTCTCTATCGTTGCTACATCCTCACTTCCGATAGAGATCCGCCACGTGATCGCCTACACCGCCCTATGGACAGGAATCGCCGTCAGCCTTGCCGGACTTCTTAGCGGCATGCCCTGGCTGGCTGGCGCAGGCTGTGCGCTGAGCGCACTGGCCGCGTGCTTTAACCGCCCGGCGCGCCCGGTTGCCGCGCGCAATGCTGCAAGCATAGATGAAGCTCCTGTCGACGCGACGCAACCTGCCAGCGTCGAACCACTGTTGCTGGAGGTGCTGCCGGCTTGGAGCCAGAACCTCGGTCACGTGCGCCAGCTGGTGCAGGAAAATATCCAGCGTCTGTTCGAGCGCTTCGCCGGGCTCAGCGGCCGTCTGGAGCAGACGCTGAACAGCTCCGAGCAGGCCATCGGCGGCGGCGGCGTGACTGCCAACCTGCGCGAGGCACATCGGCGCCTGGACGAAGTCATCGCCTCGTTCCATGGAGCGAGCGCGCGCAAGACCGAGCTGCTCGGCACCATCGCCCACCTGGACAGTTATGCCAGCGAGCTGCAGAAGATGTCCAAGCTGGTGCAGGACATCGCCAGTCAAACCAACCTGCTCGCGCTCAATGCCGCCATCGAGGCGGCGCGCGCCGGCGAACATGGCCGAGGCTTCTCGGTGGTCGCCGACGAAGTGCGCAAGCTCTCCAGCCTGTCGGCCGAGACCGGCCAGCGCATGGGCGAGAAGGTTGGTGAAATCAACCAGGCAATTCGCGCCACGGTAACAGCCGCCGAGGAACTGTCGGGCAGCGAGAAGAGCAATCTCGACTATCTGGACCAGGTCGCCGGCGAAGTGATGCAGCGCCTCAGCGCCAACCTCGATGAACTGTCCAGCAGCTCGCTGCAGCTGCAGCAGGACGCCCGCACCACCCAGGCAGACATTCAGGAAATCATCGTCAGCCTGCAATTCCAGGACCGCACCGACCAGATGCTCGACCACCTGCAGATCGATCTCGACCGCCTGCAGAAGGCGGTACGCGAGCAGGACGGCATTCTCGCCAACCCGACGCGCTGGCTGCGCGAACTGCGCGACCGCTTCACCACCGACGAAGAACGCCACGGTGGCCGGCGCAGCACCAAGCAGCAAGACGACGTGACCTTTTTCTGATTTGCCAAGGAGCAACCCGGCATGGCCAAGACCATTCTGATCGTCGACGACTCACTCTCAATGCGCCAACTGGTGAAGATGACCCTTTCCGGCGCCGGCCATACCGTGATCGAAGCGGTGGACGGGCGCGATGCCCTGAGCAAGCTCAACGGGCAGAAGATCAATCTGATCATCAGCGACGTGAACATGCCCAACCTCGACGGCATCGGCCTGGTCAAGGAAGTGAAGGCGCGCAACGAATATCGCTTCACCCCCATCGTCATGCTCACCACCGAAAGCGAACAGGGCAAGAAAGCCGAAGGCCAGGCCGCCGGTGCCAAGGCCTGGATCGTCAAGCCATTCCAGCCACAGCAACTGCTGGCGGCCGTGGACAAGCTGGCCAGCTGACATGTTCGAACTCATTCACGAGCCGCAGCAGCAGCCCGAACGCCTGACACTGATCGGCAGCCTGACCATCTACGAGGTGCGCCAGGCCCACGAGGCGCTTCTGGCTGCGTTGACGGGCAGCAGCGAAGGCGGTCACTGGCAACTCGTCATGGATCGGCTGGAGGAGATGGACAGCGCCGGCGCCCAGCTGTTGCTGGCCCTGCAGCGGCAGTTGAGCGAGCGCCAGACACGCCTGGAAGTGCTCAGTGCCGCCGAAGGTCCGCGCGAGCTGCTGGAGGTACTGCACCTGCATTCGCTCCTTCCTGCCAACCCCGCGGCGCAAGCCTGAGCCGGAGGCACAGATGCTCAATGGAGAACAATGGAGCCAGTTGCTCCGAGGTTTCATCGACGAAGCCGGCGACCTGATCAAACAGGCCGAGGAGTACCTGCTGCAGCTGGACCAGACGCCCGAGGACGAGGATGCCGTCAATGGCCTGTTTCGCGCCATGCACACCCTCAAGGGCTCCGCCGGGCTGTTCTCGCTGACACCGCTGGTCAGCTTCACCCATCACCTGGAAAGCCTGCTGATGTCGGTCCGCGACGGCCAGCGCAAGCTCGAGCCAGCGCTGATCTCGCTGATGCTGCGCTGCCTGGACGAGATCGCCAGCATGGTGGGGCTGATCGATGCCGATACCGGTGAGCTGCCGGTGGACGAGACCCACCAGAACGAGCTGATCGCCGCGCTGGCGGCCTATGGTGCTCCCGCACGCATCGAGCCTGAGGTCATTGCTGTTGACTCGTCTCCTGCCAAGTGCGCGCAACGAGGCCGTTTCGCCCGTTGCGCAAGCTGCGACACAGATGGTGCCTGGCATATTTCCCTGCGATTCGAAGCCGATCTGCTACGCAACGGTTTCGATCCCGCCTCCTTCGTTCGGTACCTGTCTCGTCTGGGCGACATACTTCGCCTCGAAGTCATCGACGAGGCCCTGCCCTCGCTGGCCGAAATGGATCCGGAAAGCTGCTACATCGGTCTGGAAATCGATCTGTGCAGCGAGGCCAGCAAGCTCGAAATCGAAGAGGTGTTCGAGTTCATCCATGACTTCTGCACCCTGCGCATCCTGCCGCCCAACAGCGCGCAGGAGGATTATCTGCGCCTGATTCAGGAACTGCCGGAAACCGATCAGCGTATCGGCAGCATCCTGATCGCCAGCGGCCTGCTCACCGAACACGAGCTGAATCAGGGCCTGGCCCTGCAGGCAAAGACCGAAGCGGAAAAGCCGCCATTGGGCAGTCTGCTGGTGGAGGAAGGCATGGTCCCGCCACAAGTGGTCAATGCCGCCCTGGCCAAACAGCAGTCGGTTCGCGAGAAACGCAGCCAGGAAAGCACTCAGATACGCGTCGCAGCGCACAAGCTCGACGAGCTGATCAACCTGGTCGGCGAGCTGGTGATCAGTGCCGCCGGCGCCCAGCTACGCGCGCAGGCCCATGGCGATGCCGCCTGCGTGGAGAGCACCCAGAGCGTCAACCAGCACGTCGAGCAGATCCGCGAGGCGGCGCTGAAACTGCGCATGATCGAGATCGGCGACACCTTCAACCGCTTCCATCGGGTGGTGCGCGACGTCAGCCAGCAACTGGGCAAGAACATTCGCCTGCAGATCCGCGGCGCCGATACCGAGCTGGACAAGTCGGTGATCGACAAGCTTGCCGACCCGCTCACCCACCTGGTGCGCAATGCCATCGATCACGGCATCGAGTCGGCCGAGCAGCGCCTGGCTGCAGGCAAGCCGGCCGAGGGCCAGCTGCAGCTCAATGCCTATCACGAGTCCGGGATGATCGTCATCGAAGTGGCCGACGACGGTCGCGGTCTGAATACCGAGCGTATCCGCCAGAAGGCGATCGACCGTGGCCTGATCGATGCGCAGGCCAACCTCGCCGAACAGGACATCCACGCGCTGGTGTTCGCCGCCGGTTTCTCCACCGCCGACAGCGTCTCCGATCTCTCAGGCCGCGGCGTTGGCATGGATGTGGTGCGCAGCGTCATCGACGGCCTGCGCGGCACCATCGAGATCGACTCGGTGCTGGGTGCCGGCTGTACGTTCCGCATCCGCCTGCCGCTGACCCTGGCGATCATCGACGGTTTCCTGATCAGCCTCGGCAACGAATACTTCGTAGTTCCCCTGGACATGGTCACCGAGTGCCTGGAAATGGACGCCGAACAACTCGGCGACAGCACCTACGGTTACCTGACCCTGCGCGGCAAACCACTGCCGTGCATTTCCCTGGCGGCGCACTTCGAGCTGCCGATCAGTCACAGCAAGCGCCGCAACATCGTGGTAGTCAATTTTGGCCGGCAACAGGCCGGGCTGGTGGTCGACAACCTGCACGGCGAACTGCAAACCGTGATCAAACCGCTGGGCCTGCTGTTCCAGCATCTGCAGGGCATAGGCGGTTCGACCATCCTGGGCAGCGGGCAGGTCGCCCTCATCCTGGATATCCCCAGCCTGTTCCGCCACCTGCAGAACCAGGTTGAAGCCAGTACCGGCAACTTTCGCCAATCCCGTATCGACATCAGTGGCTCCTGAGGAGTAACCCACCATGCAATTCATCCGCAATCTCAAGATCGGCGTCAGGCTGATCGCCGGCTTTACCCTGGTGGTGATCCTCACGGTCGCCATCGGCATGATGGGCATTCGCAACCTGGCCGAAGTCAGCCATCTGTCCGACCGCATGTACGAGAACGACATGCTCGGCCTGAACGCGCTGCAGGAAGCCAACACCCAGCTGATCGTCGCCGGTCGCTCGCTGCGCGCCGCGCTGCTGGCCAGTGACGAGGCAGCACGCGACGCTGCCGCCAACCGCGCATTCAAGGCCCTGGGCGACACCAAGGCGCTGGTGGAGCAATCCAAGAACTCCTTCCTCACCGCAGAAGGCAAGGCCTACGTGGATCGTCTGGACGATCCGCTGAATGACTACGCCGTGCTGCTGGAGCAACTGCTTCGGTCCTACCTGGCTTCCGGCGCCCTGGCCACGGAAACCGGCATCAGCGCACAGATGCCCGAGCTGGCGCGCCGCGGCGAGATCATCGACAACCTGCTCAGCGAGGTGGTCGGCCACAAGCGCGAGCGGGCCCGCGATGCCAATCAGCAGATCAACCAGATCTACATCAGTTCGCGCACCCAGATGATCGTTCTGATTCTGATTGCCGCAGCGCTTGGCTTTGCCATCGGCATCTTCATCACCCGCTCCATCTCAAGGCCTCTGAACCGCGCGGTTGGCGTGGCCAACAGCCTTGCCGAGGGCGACCTGACGGTCAATGTCGAAGTCGACAGCCGTGACGAAACCGGCCGCCTGCTCGCTTCGATGCAACACATGACCGAACGTCTGCGCACCGTGATGGCCGACGTACGCAGCGCCGCCGACTCGCTGTCCTCGGCCTCCGAGGAAGTCAGCGCCACTTCGCAGTCGCTGAGCCAGGCGGCCACCGAGCAGGCTGCCAGCGTCGAGGAAACCACCGCGTCGGTGGAGCAGATGTCTGCCTCCATCGCGCAGAACACCGAAAGCGCGCAGATCACCGACGGCATCGCCGGCAAGGCGGCCAACGACGCCGTACAGGGCGGCCAGGCCGTGCGCGACATGGTCCAGGCGATGAAACAGATCGCCGACAAGATCGGCATCATCGACGACATCGCCTACCAGACCAATCTGCTGGCCCTCAACGCAGCCATCGAAGCGGCGCGTGCCGGCGACCACGGCAAGGGCTTCGCGGTGGTGGCGGCCGAGGTGCGCAAGCTCGCCGAACGCAGCCAGGTCGCCGCCCAGGAAATCGGCGGCGTGGCCAGCAACAGCGTGCACCTGGCCGAACAGGCCGGCGCCCTGCTCGACCAGATCGTGCCGAACATTCAGAAAACCTCCGATCTTGTGCAGGAGATCACTGCCGCCTCGCAGGAACAGAGCAGCGGCGCTGGGCAGATCAATATCGCCATGGGCCAGATGAACCAGATCACCCAGCAGAACGCGTCGGCCTCCGAGGAGTTGGCCGCCACCGCCGAGGAAATGAATGCCCAGGCCAGCCAGCTGCAGGAGCTGATCAGCTACTTCCGTCTGGGCTCCAGCAGCACGGCCAAGGCACCGCGGCGCGACGAGCGCGGCCCGAGCAACGTGCGCGAGCTGCGCCGCAACAGCGAACGCAAGACGCCCGCGGCCCCGGCCGATGAAGGCCAGTTCGTCAACTTCAACTGAGGCCCCTGGCATGAACAGTCTTCAAGCCGGCCAGCAGGCGGCGCCGCCGGATAGCGTGCAACATCTGTCGTTTCGTGTGCGCGATGCCCGCTACGCCCTGCCCATCGAACTGGTGCGGGAGATCATCGAGTACGGCCAGGTGACCACGGTGCCGATGATGCCGAGCTTCATCCACGGCGTGATCAACCTGCGCGGCAACGTGGTGCCGGTGCTGGACCTGGCCGCGCGCTTCGGCTTCGAGCTGACCCGCCCCGGCAAGCGCACCTGCATCGTGATCATCGAGCTCAATCTGGATGAACAGCAGCAACGCATCGGTCTGGTGGTCGATGCGGTCGACGCGGTGCTCGACATCGAGCCGGGCGAGGTCGAGCAGGCGCCGCCTTTCGGCGCCGGCATCCGTACCGATTTCATCGCCGGCATGGCCCGCGACAATGGGGGGTTTACCATCATCATCGACGTGCGTCGGGTACTGTCGCTCGACGATATCCGCCAGTTGAGCCTCGCCCAGCAGGCCAATTGATGCCCACCGGTAATCTGCCCAAGCTCAACGATCAGGATTTCCGCTTCCTCCAGCGCATGATGCTGGAGGCATCGGGCATCCGCATGGCCGAGCAGAAGCGCACCCTGGTCGCCGGGCGGCTGATGGGCCGACTGCGCTCACTGGAGCTGCAGGACTACAGCCAGTATCTGCAACTGCTCAATCGCCCCGAATCAGCGGATGAGCGGCGTACCGTAATCGACCTGCTGACCACCAACGAGACCTATTTCTTCCGTGAGCCGCAGCACTTCAGGGTACTGGGCGAGTGGGTAGCCAATCAGCGCCGCCCTCTGCACCTGTGGAGCGCGGCCAGCTCCTCCGGCGAAGAGGCTTTCAGCATGGCGATGACCGTGGCCGAGCACGCCCGCACTCAGGACTGGTCGGTATTTGCCAGCGATATCAGTCGCCGGGTGCTGGAGCGGGCACGCACCGCCACCTATTCCATGGACCAGGCCGGGCAGTTCCCCCCTGGCTGGCTCAAGCGTCATTGCCTACGCGGCGTGGAGGAAAGCGAGGGGTTGCTGCGCATCAGCCAGCCGTTGCGCCACCGGGTTACCTTCGCCGAAGTCAATCTGATGCGTCCTCTCGCCCATGGTATCGGTCCATTCGACGTGATCTTCCTGCGCAACGTACTGATCTACTTCGGCGCCGAGCAAAAGCGCGAGATCGTCACCCGCCTGCTCGAACGCCTGCGTCCGGGCGGCCTGTTGTTCATCGGCCACGCCGAAAGCCTGCACGGTTTCGGCCTGCCACTGCGAACCCTGCGCCCGTCGGTCTTCGAGCGCCAATGATGTCATTGCCTGGAGTGCCAAGATGGCCAGCGCTGCCCTGATCAAGGTATTTATCGTCGACGACTCGGCGCTGGTGCGCCAGGTACTGACGGCCTGCCTGGACAGCCATCCCGGCATTCAGGTGATCGGCCAGGCCGCCGACCCGCTGTTCGCCCTGGAGAAGATGCACAAGCAGTGGCCCGACGTGCTGGTGCTGGACGTGGAGATGCCGCGCATGGACGGCATCACCTTCCTGCGCAAGATCATGGCCGAGCGCCCCACGCCGGCGATCATCTGCTCCACCCTGACCGAGGCCGGCGCGGCTGTGACCCTGGATGCACTCTCGGCTGGTGCGGTCGGTGTGTTCACCAAGGCCAGGCTGGGCCTGCGGGAAAGCCTGCAGCAGATGTCCGGCGATCTGATTCGACAAATCGAGATCGCCGCGCGCAGCCAACCCCGCGCCATGCCACGCAAGGCCGTCGAAGCTGCCCCGGTCACGCCGCTGAAGAGCGAGCGCGCCGCGGCTGTCCACCTGACCACCACCGACCGGGTGGTGGCGCTGGGCACGTCCACGGGCGGTACCCAGGCCCTGGAAGTGGTGCTGCGCCAACTACCGGTCGACTGCCCCGGCATCGTCATCGTGCAGCACATGCCGGAGAAGTTCACCGCCGCCTTCGCCCAGCGCCTGGACAGCGTCTGCGCCATCGAGGTACGCGAGGCGCGACATATGGACCGCGTACGTCCCGGCCTGGCGCTGGTGGCGCCAGGTGGCCGCCACATGCAACTCAAACGCAGCGGTGCACAGTACTTCGTCGAGGTGATCGACGGACCGCCGGTCAACCGTCATCGCCCATCGGTGGACGTACTGTTCCGCTCGGTGGCCAGACATGCCGGGCACAACGCCCTGGGCGTGATCATGACCGGTATGGGTGATGACGGCGCACGCGGTCTGCTGTGCATGCGTGAGGCGGGCTCGCGTACCGTCGCTCAGGACGAAGCCAGTTGCGTGGTGTTCGGCATGCCCAAGGAGGCCCTGCGTATGGGAGCAGCGCAGAGCAGCGAGTCGCTGCAAGGCATCCCCAGGCTCATCGAGCAATTCGGGCGCAGCGACACGACCAGAAGCGACGGACGTCAGGCCCCGAACTGACATCGGCCGAGAATGGTCTACCCTGAAGCAGGGGCAGCCACTCGACTCTCACAGCCTGAATCTGGACCCAAGTCCCTATCACCATCGGTTGGCCGCTCACTCTGGAACCTCGGACATCTGTCCGACCGAAAAAGGAGCGCTCACATGTGTGTTGCTTTCCCCTTTTCCCTATCGCGGCCATGACGGTGCTGCCATGACCTGTCGCGTGCTGCTGGCGGACGACCATGCCCTCATCCGCGCCGGTGTACGCGCGATGATCCAGGACATCGCCGACTACACCATCGTCGGCGAGGCCGAAGACGGCAAAGAGACGGTGGAACTGGCTTGTGAACTGGAGCCCGACATCATCCTGCTGGACATTTCCATGAAGCGCGTCAGTGGCCTGGAGGCCCTGCAGGTACTCAATCGCCGTTCGCCGGATTGCAAGGTGCTGATCCTCTCCATGCACACCGGCCCCGAGGTGGTGCTCGAGGCCCTGCAGAAAGGCGCTCACGGTTATCTGCTGAAAGACGCCGCAGCGTTCGAACTGCGCATGGCGCTGGAGGCGGTGCGCCGCGGCGATCGTTACCTCAGTTCGGCCATCGTGCAACCGGTGATCGAGCAGGCGGTCTCCAAGGTCAATGCCCATTCCGAGCACGGCCTGACCCAACGCCAGCTGGAAATTCTGCGTCTGATCACCCGTGGCGAATCGACCCGTTCCATCGCCAACGGCCTTGGGCTGAGCGTGAAGACCGTCGAGGCGCATCGGGCGCAGATCATGAAGCGTCTACAGATCCACGACGTGCCCAGCCTGGTGCTCTATGCGGTACGCGAGGGCATCATCAGTCCGGACGACTGAGCGCGCGTTCAGACCGCTTCCCCAGCAGCGGACAAGCCGGTGGCAGGTGCAGACGCAGTGCCGCCGGACATGCCTCGAAACGCTGCTGCGTGCTTTGCGTGGGCTCCCCGTCAAGATTCAGATCCAGGCCTTCCAGTGCCTCCACCTCCAGCCAGGGCAGCCGCGCACTGATCGCAACGCTCTGCAAGCCATGCATGCCGCCAGTCAGCAGCGTGCCGAGCGTGCTCACCACGTCCTGCGCTGCGGGCACGATGCTGACATCCAGCAGGCCATCATCGATGGTCGCATCCGGGCAAAGCAGATGCCCGCCGCCGGCCTGACGGCCATTGCCGATACCGAGGGCGAGAAATTCGCCTTGCCATTCGAAGTCAGGCCCATGAAAACGGCCCGCAGCGGCACGCACTTCAGAGAAGCGGCTAAGCCCTGTCAGCAGGTAGGCGGCACCACCCAAGACTTTCTTGAGGTCTTCCGAGGTATTGGCCGTGACATTGGAGCCGAAGCCACCGGTGGCCATATTGAGAAAGGCGCGATCGCCGGCCATGCCGACATCCACCGCTACGGGCTCCACTTCCAGCAGCGCCAATGCCGCAGCGGGCGTCAGCGGGACGCCCGCTGCGTGGGCGAAGTCGTTGGCCGTACCCAGCGGCAACAGGGCCAGGCTGGCCTCACTGCGGGCCTTGACCAATGCCTCGACCACATCACGCAGCGTGCCATCACCACCACCAGCGATCAGGGTCGGGTAACCGGCCGCCAGCCCTTCGTGCACCAGACGTTCGGCATCACCACCTTCCCAGGTCAGACGCACCGCCAGATCCCAGCCACGCTCGCGCAGACCGTTCACCGCCGCCCTCACCTCCTCGTTCAACGCCTGCTTGCCATGCAGAATCAGCCAGGCCTTGCGCTCGCGCATCGCAGTCCTCCTTGAAACGGATAGACGAAAGACTAGTGCGTGCCTCCCGCCAAAATTAATCAAATAAATAGATAGTTAAACTGCAAATATTGCGCTTTTAAATCGATCAATCAAAAAGGAATATTTATCCATCGACATTGCACGGGACTGACCTCGTGCATGACTGGAGGATTGACCATGATCGATGTACGTCCGTTCGAACAACTCGGTGGCGCTCATCACGGCTGGCTGAATGCCCGCCACCATTTCTCGTTCGCTGAATACTATGACGCCGAGCGGATGAACTGGGGCCGCCTGCGCGTCTGGAACGACGACGAGATCGCCCCGCATTCGGGCTTCCCGCCGCATCCGCACCGCGACATGGAAATCATCACCTACGTTCGCGAAGGGGCGATCAGCCACGAGGACAACCTGGGCAACAAGGGCCGTACCGAAGCCGGCGACGTGCAGGTGATGAGCGCCGGCACCGGCATCGCCCACAGCGAGTACAACCTGGAGGACGAGACCACCAGGATCTTCCAGATCTGGATCCAGCCGAACCAGGCCGGGTTGCCGCCGTCCTGGGGGGCCAAGCCGTTCCCCAAAGGCGATCGCTCCGGAGCCTTCGTCACCCTGGCCAGCGGTTACGAGGAAGACGTCGATGCCCTGCGCATCCGCACTGACGCACGCCTGGTAGCGGCCACGATCAAGGCCGGGCAAAGCGCCGAGTACGTACTGCAGCCGGGTCGCAAGGCCTATCTGGTGGGCGCCACCGGCGCCTTCACAGTCAACGGCGTAGCGGCCAAGGCACGTGATGGCGTGGCCATCGCCGATGAAGCGCTGATCCGCGTCGAGGCCCAGGAAGACAGCGAGATCGTGCTGGTGGATGTCGCCTGATGCCAAACCAATCGCCCTCCGCTCTGGTGGGCGACTTGTTTTCTGTAGGAGGGGCTTTAGCCGCGATCCAGATAGCCTCGGTCGCGGCTAAAGCGGAGCGCCGCCCGGCCCCTCCCACAAATCCCTTCACTCAACTCACGCCGGATAACCGGTGATCTTGCGAATGCGCTGGTACAGCGGTTTGAGCTGACGGTACATGCGCTGATAGACCTGCCCGTAGAGCTGCTGGTAAACGCGCTGTGCCTCCGGGTTCGGCTGGAACACCTGGCCGACGCGGGTCATGGCGGCGATGGCGCTCGGGTAATCGGCGTGCAGCCCCAGGCCCACCGCGCAGTTGATCGCCGCGCCCAGCCCACTGGTCTCGTACAGATGCGGACGCTCGGCCGGCAGGCCGAAGATATCGGCGGTCAGCTGCATCGCCGCATCGCTCTGTGAGCCGCCACCTGATACGCGCAGGCGCTCGATACGGGTGCCGGCGCGCTTCTCGATGCGCTCCTTGCCCTGACGCAGGGCGTAGGCCAATCCCTCCAGAATCGCCCGATACAGATGCGCGCGGGTGTGCACGTCGCCAAAACCGATGATCGAACCCTTGGCCTCCAGGCCCGGCTCGCGGATGCCCGGCGTCCAGTAAGGCTGCAGCATCAGCCCCATGGAGCCGGGCGGCACTGCGTTGACCAGCTCGTCGAACAGCGCCTCGGGCGGCACGCCCAGTGCCTCGGCGCGCTGCATTTCGCGCAGGCCGAACTCGCGCTTGAACCAGCTGACCATCCAGAAGCCGCGATAGATCATCACCTCGGTGTTGAAATGATCCGGCAATGCCGCCGGGTAAGGCGGGATCAGCCGGATGGTTTCCAGATAGCGACTGCGTGTGGTGTTGATGGTCGCGGTGGTTCCGTAGGACAGGCAGGCCGTGCTGGCCTCCAGCGCGCCGGAGCCGAGCACTTCGCACGCCTTGTCGGCGCCGGCGGCAATCAACGGCAGGCCTTTCGGAATACCGGTATGACGGCTGGCGAAGGCCGTGATGCTGCCCAGTCGCTCGCCCGGCCTGTACAGCTCGGGCAGTTGCTCGGGGCGCACCTTCAGCGCCTGCCATTTCCAGTCGCCAGGCGCGGCCCAGCGCAGGCGCTTGTAGTCGAACGGCAGGTAGGCCACGCAGCTGCTGGTGGAATCGACGAAGCGGCCGCACAGGCGCTGGGTGAGAAAACCCGAGAGCAACAGCACCTTATGCGCGCGATTCGCGATGTCCGGCTGATGCTGAGCCACCCAGTTGACCTCGGCCTGGGCGCGGAAGTGATCCACCGCCTCCTCGGCCCGCGCCAGCTTGAACAGCCAGCCCCAGGGGCCCTTGATCCGTCCCTGCACCTCGGCGCGGCGCTGGTCGAGCCAGAGAATCGCCGCGCGCAGCGGCGCACCCTGCTCGTCGACATGGATGATGCTGCCACGCTGAGTGGTGACGGCGACGCCGCGGATCAGGCGGCGGTCGATATTCACCTGCTGCCACAGCAGCCGGCAGGCCTCGCCGAGGCTGGCCCAGTAGTATTCCGGGTCCTGCTCGGCCCAGCCCGGCTGGCTGGAGAAATAGGGGTCAAGCTCGACCTTGCCCTTGGCTAGCAGGTTGCCTTGGGTATCGAACAGCAGCGCTCGCACGCTCTGGGTGCCGTTGTCGATGCTCAGCAGGTAGCTTGGTTCGCTCAAGGTGTGGTCCTTTTGTTATGTCTCCCCTCTCCCATTTATGGGGCGTAAGCGGAAATAGCGAAGCACTGCTTCGCCCGCTGAAGCGCCCTGAGCTCTGCGAAGGGCTGGGGCGCAGAGCGGGGGCCGGGGGAGAGGGTGTTCCGTCTGAGCCAGGTGGCCTGCGAATAAACGCCTTCCCTCTCCCCAACCCTCTCCCGCAAGCGGGAGAGGGAGCTGATCGGAGTTGCCGCAATCTAGCTACGTAGCCCGGATGAAATCCGGGAGCTGCATCGTCGTTCATCCCCGGATTGCATCCGGGCTACAAGCGACAGGCCCGGGTAGCAGTGGATTGCCAGTGCCCACGGTGCACCCTACGCACGTCATTCGCTGTCATCCGGCAGGCTATAGCAACGCCGCCACAACGCCAGGTAATCCGTCTCTTCCTGCTGCCAGCGTGCATCGTTCCAACCCAGGCGCGGCTGGCACAGCGCGCGGATGCGCGGCAGTTCGGCGCGGCCGCCTTCGGCCAAGAGCAGGCCCAGGCGCGTGCGGCGCAGCAGCAGGTCGTCCAGGTGCAGCACCAGCTCGCCCTCGGCGGCCCAGGCCAGCTCGGCCCACAGGGTGTTCGTACCCGCGACGCAATCGCCGCCCACCTCGTCGATAAGACGCAGCACCTCGCCCAGCTGGCGGCCATGGCGGCCGGCCAGCCGGCGTTGCTGCGCCGGAGTCAATGCCGGCATCGGTGTCGGTGTACTCGAAGCGAAGACCGCGCCGCCCTGATCGTCCACCGCTTTGCCGACAAAGCCCGCGCAGGCGCGCAGTACCTCCAGCGCCAGCAGGCGAAAGGTGGTCAGCTTGCCGCCAGCCAGGGTCACGCTGCCTGGTTCGATCCATAACGCGTGTTCGCGCTTCTCGTCCGAGGGTTTCAGCCCGGCGCTGCCATCGCTCACCACCGGGCGCACGCCGGCCCAGGTCGACAGCACGTCGCCGCGCGTCACTTCGGCGCACGGAAATTGCTGGGCACAGGCGGCTAGCAGGTAATCGACCTCCTCCTTGCTGATCGCCGCCTCGGTGTCCAGATCGTCCGCATGATCCAGATCGGTGGTGCCGATCACCGTCGCGCCCTCCCAGGGGAAGACGAACACCGGCCGGCCATCGGCTGCGTGCATAAAGCTGAAGGCATGCGCCACCGGCAGGCGCCAGACCGGCAGCAGCAGGTGGCTGCCGCGCAGCGGACGGATGCGGCCATTGCCAGGCTGACGCAGGCGATCGGCCCAGGCGCCGGTAGCCTGGGCCACGGCGCGGCTGCACAGGCGGTAGCGGTTGCCCGTCTCGATATCCTCGGCCAGTACGCCAACCACACGCCCCGCCTCGCGCAGCAGCTCGACCACACGCATGCCATTGAGCGCCTCTGCACCTTCGGCTCGCGCTTCGCCCAGCACGCGCTGCACCAGGCGGGCATCGTCGGTCACCGCGTCGAAGAAGCGCGTGCCACCGAGCAGACCATCTTCACTAATGCCCGGCGCCAGGTAACGCAGCTGCTGCAGCGGGTAAAACAGATGGTTGCGCTTGCCGGCCAGGGCGTCGTACAGGCTCAGCAGGCCGCCGAATACCTTCGGCCCAGGGAAGCCGCCGCGGTAATGCGGCATGACGAAACTCAGCGGCTCCACCAGCCCCGGCGCCTCGCCGAGCAGGCGCTGGCGCTCGCGCACCGAGTCGCGGGTCAGCCCCAGCTGGCCCTTGGCGACGTAGCGCAGGCCGCCATGGACCATCTTCGACGAGCGACTGGAAGTGCCCCAGGCGAAGTCGCGCTGCTCCAGCAGCAGGCAACGCCAGCCACGCCGCGCCGCCTCCCGCAGGATGCCGGCGCCGCAGATGCCGCCGCCGATCACCAGCAGATCCCAGTCATACGCGGCCAGCTCGGGCAGCGCACGCTCGCGCCAGCGGGCGTTCCAAAGTTCCATGCTCAATCCTGCAACAGCACGCCGGGAGCCAGGCGCTGCTCCGGGTCGAAATGCGTGGCCAGGCTGCGCAGCGTAGCCATGCCCAGCTCGCCCTTCTCCGCCGCCAGATAAGGTGCGTGGTCACGACCGACGCCGTGCTGATGGCTGATGGTGCCGCGATTCTCGGCGATGGTGCGGCTGGCCGCCGCCTTGAGCCGCTGCCAGCGCGCCATCGCCTCGGCGTAGTCGGCGCCGGGGCGGAACACGTAGGTGGTGTAGATGCTCGAACCCTCGCCGTAGACGTGCGACAGGTGGGTGAACACGTGCACCCGCTCGCCCTCCCCGGTCAGCTCGTCACGCAGGCTGGCCTCGACCTTGTTCAACAGGTTGTCGACGTTGGACCAGTCGGTGGCGGTTTCCAGGGTGTCCACCAGGTAGCCGCGCTCCCACAGACCGTGACGCAGATAGGGGAAGCGAAAGCGGTTGTGCTCCCACTTCTTGCCCAGCAGGGTGCCGGTGAACACCCCGCCAAAGCCTTTCAGCAGGCGCCGCGTCTGTTTCAGCGAGGCGGCGTTCTGTACCCGGCTGCCGGTGACACCGAAGGTCAGCATGCATTTCTCGTCACGGGCGCCGCGCAGCGCCAGGTACTTCTCCAGCAGGGCGATCTGCTGGGGATGGCCGGCCAGGGCCAGCTGGGTACGGGTTTCGATGGCGTTGGACAGGCGCAGCATGGACAGCGGCACGCGCGCCTGGGCCAGCGTACGAATGGCGCTCAGCGCCTGCTGCCAGCTGGGCAGGAATACCGCATAGAAACGCTCCTGCTCGGCCAGGCGACTGATGCGCACGCGCACCTCGGAGATCACCCCGAAGCGCCCTTCCGACCCCAGCACCAGCTCGCGCAGATCGGGGCCGGCGGCCGACGCCGGGAAGGTGGGAATCTCCAAAGTGCCGGCGAAGGTTTCCAGCTTGCCGCCGGCGAACAGTTGCTCGATGCGCCCGTAGCGCAGCGACTGCTGACCGCTGGAGCGGCTGGCGACCCAGCCGCCGAGGGTCGACAGCTCCCAGGACTGCGGGAAGTGGCCCAGCGTATAGCCGCGCGCGCGCAACTGGCTTTCCACCTGCGGGCCGTTGGCGCCAGGGCCGAAGGTGGCGATCAGGCTGTCCTCGTCGATATCCAGCAGGCGCGTCATGCGCTCCAGCGACAGGGTCAGCACCGGGCGCTGCCCGGCCTGCGGGTTGATGTGGCCGGCCACCGAGGTGCCGCCGCCGTAGGGGATCAGGGTGACGTCATGCTTCTGTGCCCAGGCCAGCAGCTCGCGGATCTGCTCGGCGCTTTCCGGGCAGGCGACGCCATCGGGAAACAGGCCGAACTCGCCGGAGCGCATCGCCAGCCAGTCCGGCAGGCTCTGGCCACGGGCATGGCGCACGCGCACTTCGGCATCAACGCTGATCAGCGGATGCGGGGCCAGACGCGAGGCCGGCACGCGCGCCAGCACGTCCTGCAGGCTGGCGTCGGCCAGGCGCTGCCCCGGCCCGATCAGCTCGGCGAGAAAGGCCTCGCCATGGGCCGGCAGTTCCACTTCGGTCGCTTCGTCTCCCCATCCGTTCCAGCGTCGCATCGCATTCCCCATTCCGATCAGCACTTATGGCTGCCTATACTAGCCAGCCGCCGATTTCCGTCACTGTCGAATCGGGACAGGCCATATCGCCAATCAAGACAGGCCTCGCAGAACAAGAAGAATCCATGGAAAACCTCGGCTACACCTCGGTTCCCGCTCTGCTCAAGTACCTGCGCCAGGCCGAACAACTCGGTCTGGATATCGACCGTGCGCTGGCGGCCGCCGGTGTCCAGGCGCAGGATCTGGCCGACAACGGCAAGCGGATTCCCAGCGAGGTGCACGAACGCCTGCTCGCGCATCTGCTGGAGGTGTCCGGCGACCCGCTGTTCGGCCTGCACGCCGCGCGTTTCGTGCAGCCCGGCTCGTGGAGCGTGCTCGGCTATATCGCCATGAACTGCGCCACCCTGGGTGAAGCCATGGGCCGCATCGTGCCGTACGAGAAACTGGTGGGCGACATGGGCACCAGCCGTCTCGAAGCCGCCGAGGATCACGTGCGGCTGATCTGGAGTTGTCGTCATCAGGCGCCGCAGGTGCGCCGGCACATGGTGGAGAACGTGCTCGCCTCCTGGCTGCTGTACGCGCGCTGGATCGCCGACTCCGAGCATTCGCCGCGCGAAGTCTGGTTCGAGCACGCGCAACCGGCCGGCACCGAGCTGGCCGAATACCAGGCGCTGTTCGGCTGCCCGGTACTGTTCGAGCAACCCTGCAACGCCCTGCTGGTGCCGCTGGACTACCTCGGCGTGCCGCTGCGCCAGGCCGACGCCAACCTGCTGCGCACCCTGGAGGAACACGCCCTGGCGCTGATGGCCGGGCTGGACGAGGACGAGCCGCTGCCGCGACGGGTGAAGAACGCCCTGCGCCTGCTGCTCAAGGACGGCCTGCCGCGCAAGGAACGGGTGGCGGAGAAGTTCGACATGACCGTGCGCACCCTGCAGCGCCACCTGCAGCAGGCCGGCACCAGCTACCAGCAGATTCTCGACGAGCTGCGCCAGGAACTGGCCGAGCACTACCTGCTGCGCAGCGACCTGGCGATCCAGGACATCGCCTGCTACCTCGGCTTCACCGAGGCACGCTCCTTCCACCGCAGCTTCAAGGGCTGGACCGGGCAGACGCCGGGGGAGTTTCGCGAGAGCCGGCGCCGCGACAATCCGCTGGGTTAGCAGGCCGCTGAAAAACGTAGGCGAGGCAGGCAAGACAAGGCGAAAACGACCGAAAAAGCGCAGTTTACGTGCTGTAAATGAGCATTTTGAGGTCGTTTTTAACGCAGTATTGCCAACGCAGGTAGTTTTTCAGTGGCCTGCTTAGCGCGGAGTTCGGAAACGTCGCGCGAGCCAGTAATCGATGCTCAACCAGCGCCCTGCCCCGCTGAAGAACAACGCCACCAGCATCACCAGGTAGGTGGCGGCGAACTCGATGCCATTGTTCAGCACCACGAACTTGCCACTGGCGGTCAGCCAGTCGTAATTGCCGTGCTCACGCAGAATGCTGCGCGCCCGCTCGAGTTTCTCCGCCGCCGCCAGCACGCGCTCGTTGGCGAAGGGCGTGGACGGGTCGGCAATCGCCTGCCAACCATAGGGCCAATGCACGGCGAAGATCGCCACCAGCATGGTGACGATCAGCGGGATGCTGATCCAGCGCACGGCAAATCCGAACAACAGCAGAATGGCGCCACCGGCCTCGGTCAGCGCCGCTGCCCAGGCCAGCAGCTCGGGAAACGGCAGGCCCAGGCCCCAATCCGGATTGCCGAACCAGGCGGCAGTGGCCTCGATGTCCTTGAGCTTCTGCGTGCCGGCCATCCAGAACACCGGCACCAGATACAGGCGCAGCAGCAGCGGGCCGAGAAAATCCAGGCGCCGGATAGCCTCCAGCGCGTCCTGGAAGCGATTGAGCAGAGCGATCATGGCGGTCAGTCCTCGGAATAGGGAAACCAGATATCTCGCGCCTGCCAGTCATCCAGCAGCGCGCGGGCGTTGGTGAAGTAATGGTGGTCGGCAGCCAGGCCGTGCTCGGTGGCCAGCGCCTGTAGCGCCTGCCCAGGCGGCTCGCCGGCCTGCAGGTGCAACGCCAGCTGATAGGCGAACGGCGCCAGTTGCATGAAGCGCACCTGATCCTGGCGGTCACGCCAGACCAGCAGGCAGATCGGCTCGGCCGGTGGCTGCGTGGGTTGGTGGTCGGCACCGATCCTCTGCACCGGCCAGCGATAGGCCAGCGGCCAGGCCAATGGCGACCAACCGCGCTCGGGCAACTGCGCATCGCTGACATCCAGCGCCAGCTCGACCCACTCGTAATGGGCCAGCTCCATCATGAACGCAGGGTCGTCAGGCTCGGCGCGATAGCCCTGCTGCAGCCAGGCAATGAACTCCTGACTGATCTCGAGAAAGTACGGTGTGCTCGCCCGATGCTCGGCGAAGAACGCCCGTAGCAGCCGCCGCCAGCGCTCGGCCCCGAGAACCCCGCGCAGCACCGGAAAGGCGCCGCCCACCAGGCTGGCGACATTGTTGAAGAACAGTTCCTCGTAGACCGCCATGCGCTCGGCCGTGATGCCCGGCAGCAAAAACTGCGCCTCAGGCTGGCGAATACGTGCGGCGAAGTCGCGCTGCTGCTGAACGCCGCTCATGTGCCGTACCTGCTCAGCGGTTGCACGGTCTGTAGGCTGCGGATATGCGCCAGCTCGGCATACAGCTCGGCCAGCGGCGGGAAGTTGAAGTCGCGCTCCAGCAGCGTCGGTCGCACGCCATGCTGCGCGTAAGCGCTGCTCAGCACTGCCCACACCGGGTCGATCACCGGCGCACCATGGGTGTCGATCTTCAGGTCTGTCGCCTGATCGTAGTGACCGGCGACGTGCAAATAGGCGATGCGCTCACTGGGCATCGCGGCAATGTAGGCTTCGGCATCGAAGCCGAAGTTCAGGCTGTTGACGTAGACATTGTTGACGTCCAGCAGCAGCTGGCAGTCGGCACGCTCCAGCACGGCGCGAACGAAATCCGCCTCATCCAGCTCACCGGGCAGGCGCGCGTAGGCCGAGACGTTCTCGATGATCAGCGGCCTTTCCAGCACGTCCTGCACGATGCGCACGCGCTCGGCGATGCGCACCACCGACTCTTCGGAAAACGGTAGCGGCATCAGGTCATACAGCTGGCCATCGTCGGCGCAGGCCGACAGATGTTCGCTGTAGGCCAGCACGCCATGCGAGTCGAGAAAGCCCTTGATGGCGTGCAGTAACTCCAGGTTCAGCGGCGCGAAGCCGCCGAGGTTGAGGGACAGACCATGGCACAGCAGCGGCCGGCGTTCGCTCAGGGCGCGCAACTGCTTGCCCAGGCGGCCACCGACACCGATCCAGTTCTCCGGCGCCACTTCGAGAAAGTCGGCGCCGCTGGCATGATCGCCGATCAGCTCGGCGAGCAGCCCGCGACGCAGGCCGAGACCGGCGCCGGTGAGGTTTGCGAGGTGCATGATCCGTCCTCCCCTTGCCCTTACTCGCTCTTCTCGCCGCCGCACTTGCCTTCGCCGCATTTACCCTCGGCGTCGGCCTTCTTCTCGCCGCCACACTTGCCCTCGCCGCACTTGCCTTCCTTGTCGGCTTTCATCTCGCCACCGCATTTGCCTTCGCCACAGGAACCTTCCTGCGCCTTCTCGGCAGCGGCCAGGCTGTAGCCGCTGGCCAGTTCCTGCGCAGCGAAAGGATTGCTGGCGGCGTGGGCGGTGAAGGCCACGGAAGTCAGCAGCGCAGCGCCCAGGGTGGCAGTCAGGGTATTGAGTTGTTTCATGGCATCTCTCCATCTGTTTCGAATACGGGGCCGGATTGGCCCTCTCGCAGCAATGGACGAGGCAGGAATGCGGGCGTTACAGCGAGGCTGGAATTTTTCGTAGCCCGGATGAAATCCGGGGAGCTTTGCCCGCTACCAGTTGCGGCTACGACGGCATGGATGCAGGAGGTAGAGCGAAGCAGGATGCCAGAGCCGAAAGCCCCTCCCACAGGTCAAGGAACATCCACCGCACCGAGGGAGGCGCTTCAGCGGCGAGGCTTTCGATAGCCAGTAACCCGAACAGCCATCGCAAACGGTGGATGAAAAAAGCGTTATCCACCGCGTGGTGTGCCAGGCGTCATACTGGAGCAAAAAGAGGAGATCAAGCGAATACAGCGGACTGCCGGAGCACAGCGGTAAAGCAATGATTGGAAAAGATTTTTTGTGTGAAGCGAAACGGGATGGTGCGGAGCTAGATGGAAGACTCTACTATCGGATTAGTACCGCCATCCATCTAAACACTGTTAGAACCACGCCATGAAAATGAACGAATTAGTTAGAGGATTTATAACCAAAAGAACACTTTTGTCCGACATGGAGCTAAATGCCCCGCTCCATGAAGCAATATATCGCCTAGAAGCAACGGACAAATTAGCCAGAGAACTGCTTGAATCAAACAAGGCACTCCTTGAGGATCTTGTTTATTGGCCTTCACTACACGACATGTACGAAAGAAGTTATGAGTATTGCTGTGGCGTACTTGGATGCTTTTTAATCGCCCAATTTCAGTCAAGCGAAGCCCTGTGCAGAACAGCTATTGAAGGCGCAGTAAATTTACACTACACAAGTCTTGGCGACTCTTTAAGCAAACAAATTGCATACTTTAAGAATCACCTTGAGACAGAAAGAAAACAAAACATCAACTGGAAAAATAGCGTAGCAAGCAGCAGCCACTCCGAGGAGCTGAAACAGTATCACTTTGAAAAAATAGATCAAAAAAACATTGCTCTTAACAATTACGAAGACATGCTCCGAGAGTCTCTTTCGCTGGTTCAAGTTGGCTTTGATGACATCAATGAAAAGTGGCCAAGCATATTTGACAGATTCCGCGCAATAAACGACGAGATTGGATATAGAACCATCTATGCAGCTCTCTGCTCCCAGGCCCACAATGATGCAGAGGACGCACTAAACAAAATTTACGCACGAGTTTGCGCAAGCGTCGACGGTTTAGATGAGGCACATTTCATTGAACAGTACAATTTTTCTCTATACATGGCTTTGATGGCAATCAAATATCACATATTCGCATCAGCAATGTACATTGCAAAACTTGAAATAAGCGCAGAGCCACTTATAGAGCATTACAAAAAAGTGATGGACGCCATTACCCTTGTCACTGAGAACGGACCAAGACTTGTAAGAGAAAAAATCACCGTCAGGTAAGGTTCTAACTATGCGCTCAAATCGCTCACTTCGTTCGCTGGGACGGACTGAAGCCCGCCCTTTAGCTTAATCGTTAGAAATTCCCTATGATCAATAAATCTTCAGAAGTACCAGATGACCTCAAGACGGAGTACGAGCGAACTCAAAAAATAGTTCTGGGGTTTGTGCAATGGCTACAGTTCTGCATGCTGGACACAGCAAGAGATTCGAATTTCACGAAAAATCATCTCTTGTCATTTCTCCATCAGGATATTCTAGAGACGTTGCTTGGTGTCCTCTCCCATGTGCTAGTTGGAATTCACACTCCCTCTATACGAGAAAGCAGATACCTGCTGGAATTGTCTATCAAAGTTTCCTTTATACAAAGCGAGAGCTATTTCAGCACTATCGAAGAAAAGCTGACGGAGTTTGATCGAGAAATAAAGGCGCCAAGCATATCTCCGATGAGACGCATTAATTTATCTTATCTAAAAGACGATACGAAACCTGATTTCCTAGAGGAAGTGGGTCGTCTTTATGGAGCCGCTTCTAGTTTTGTTCACGTCACACCCAAGTCCATAGAATACCGCCAGAATAGAGTAGATGATGGGCGTATAGTGGGAAAAGTATCGAAGGATGACCTGGCCAAGCTTAATGATCTCTTGCAGAGTATGTATGCCGCTTCTCTCGTATTCTTGTCACATTCTGTGCCTCACCTCAGTATGTCATTGGTGACTGGCACGTTGACCAGTCTGGGAAACTCACTAAATGGCACTATATCGGATCGCGGTATATTGCAGAAATCGATTCAACTCTTGACTATAAAGCCGAGAGAAAGGAAATTTTGGAAAGGGTTGTGAAGGAGCGTAATCTCGGAATCCAGTTCTAACAATTACAGGCACTGGGACAAACTTTACGATGCGTTCCAAATTTGCCCGTACTGCGGGCGTTAGCTTCAATATATAGGAAATCAAAGAGAACATGTCAGACGAAGAAATTACATATGACGATAAAGATTGGGAAGAGCATATCGACCCTGAAAAATATGAAGCAACTAAAACTGAACTGCGTAAGCGATGCGATAAGGCAGGCATTGAAATTCGAGAGACTGATGGTCTTGAAGACAATGAAGCCGCATTAGAACTTTCTTTCCCTTGTGCGCGAGACAAACGAACTATTACCTTATGGGACTATGATGATGTTAAGAAAATATTAAACATCCCTTTTGAGAAGTATAATTTTTTAGCAGGATACAGCGCAATTTGTTCTTATTCTGAAAATGAAATAGAGGCATCAGTACGTCCTCTTGGTCAATTTAGCTCGCGCAGCGTATATCGTCGTTTATTCGGTGACATGTTCGATGATGAAGAGCTAAGAGAAGATAACTTCAGTATAGAATTACAGCCAGATGCTGGTAATAGGGGCCCAAGCATTGTGCTTGGGCCTGCCTCTGACGCTTTGCGAGCAATGAGTGGCCCATCTCAAATGCGCCGCCTTAGCATTAAGCTAAGCAATACGGGAGTAACTCAACATGATCAAGCACAGTCATTACTTGAGAAAATGGCGAACTCATTATTCTTTCAAATAGAGCTCGTGTCTGGAGTTCCTTTAGCGCTTCTAAGACAAAGGCGTTACATTAGACCCGTGGGTAAAAAGAAGCAAAACCTGACCATAGAAGATTTTCAGTATCCGAAAAATGAATATGATGATGCTCCAATATCACTTTATTGGTATGCGAGGAGTGCCATTGGGATGCCCTTATTGCAATTCTTGGCATTTTATCAAGTGGTAGAATTCTACTTTCCGACATATTACCAAGCAGAGGCGAGAAGAAAAATTCGGTCTATTTTGAAGAACCCAACATTTCGTAGCGATCGTGATGCTGACGTAGGGAAAATATTAAGTGCCATTCAACTTGGCCGTGCAGGAAGTCTTGGTGATGAGCGCTCACAACTGCGAGCGACAATTACTGAATGTGTAGATCCTGATTCTTTGCGTGAATTTGTAACAGAGACAGAATTGAGAAAAGATTTTTTCTCATCAAAAACCAAAGGACTCACTGATCATAAATTGCCCATAGCAAACCCCACAATTGACCTTAGAAATGACGTAGCTGACAGAATATACGACATCAGGTGCAAGATTGTTCATACAAAGGCAGACAGCCGCAGTGGAGAAATCGAATTATTACTACCATTTTCTAAAGAAGCCGAACAACTCCATAATGATATAGAACTCATGCAGTACATTTCACAACAAGTGTTAATTGCAGCGAGCACGTCAATCTGATCATGCATAATGACAAAGAAGCTAACAAGGCACTCCAGCCGACGCCAAAAACCGGCGCGACTGAGCTTAGACGTTAGCCCTAAGGAGCAAGACATGAGTTCCAATAATAAGCTCGGAATGAACCATGACCACGTTGGAGGGCACTTCAAATGGGAAATTGAGCCAAAGTGCTGCAGCATGCTCAAAGATGCCGTAGACGAACAGTTTGTTTTTGTTAGCAACTTTACTGACGAGAAATTCAATCAATTCTATATCATGCCCTTGATGGCTAACGGTGAGTTATTCCGTTCTGACGGCCTGCCAATCCATAACTGCCCTTGGTGCGGTGAAAAAATCAGGGCTCGCAAGTTATATGATTCGGCCAAAGGCTAACATCGTATATGGAATCTCCCTACAAGTAGTGAGCAAGGCCTCGCTTTTGCACTTGTCGTCAGCGCGGTTGCATTCGTATATCCAGCCTGTTGCGGAAGCTACCGCCATGGCCATTCTGTAATTCGCGCAGCGGAGGCCAAGCGTTAAACCGATCACGGGAATCTGCATTGTTATCGGCCCTGTTCCGCTGCTGGACTCGCCTCCTCCAAAGATAGACATCCGAAAAACCAACAACACCCTCGGATCACGGTTCAACCCTGGTTACGCCGCGTCTGCGCCAGGCGCTCGGCCAGGGCGTCGAGTTCGGGCAACTCACCCTCCGGCATCTGCCGGATCACCGCCTGGGTCAGTTTCATCTGGCGGATAAAACGCCGGCAGTTGCCGCACATGGCCAGGTGCGCGCGTACGGCCAGGCGCTGGCGTAGCGTCAGTTGGCCGTCGAGATAATCGCTGGAGTGAGCGACCAATTCCTTGCAGGTCAGCATTGGCCTGTCTCCTCGAAATGTTCCAGGGTGGCGAAGACTTTCAGGCGTGCCCGGTGCAGCAGCACACGGGCATTGGAGAGGGAGATGTCGAGAAGATTACAGATCGCCTCCAGCTCCAGGCCCTGGCGTTCGCGCAGCACCAGCACGCTGGCCTGCAACTCGGACAGGCTGGCCAGGGTGTGCTCCAGGCACTGGCGCAGTTCGTCTTCGGTGAGCAGGGCTTCGGGGCTGTCCTGATGCCAGGCATGCGGCGCCAGCAGCCAGTGGCCGTCATCGGCGAAACGCTGGTCGCCGACCGTGCCATGGGGTGCGGGCAGGTCGTCGAGCAGCACCTCGCGGCGGTTGTGCTTGAGTCGGGTCTTGGCGGTGTTGGCGGTGATGGTCAGCAGCCAGGTCTTGAGGCTGGCGCGGCCTTGAAAGCCTGCCAGGTTGCGCACCACGGCGAACCAGGCATCCTGCACCACCTCATCGGCATGGCGGCTGCCGACGATGGCGTAGGCCACCGCCCGCATCGCACCCTGATAGCGAGCCACCAGCTCGCGGTAGGCCTTCTGCTCGCCGGCGAGCAGGCGCCCCAAGAGATCGGAATCGAACATGGAACTCCCGTAGGTCAGGCCTGCGCACGAAGCCGAACGCCCCGTGCACGTCAGGCATTCCTACAGAGAGTTCAACGCTTGCGCAAAATTACACTGCCGATGGAATAACCGGCACCAAAGGAGCTTAGAACACCCAGGCTACCGGCGGGCAGGTCGTCCTGATGCTTGTGCAGGGCGATCACCGAACCGGCCGAACTGGTGTTGGCGTAGGTATCGAGAATCACCGGTGCCTCGTGCGGCTCGGCGTCGCGGCCCAGCAGTTTGCGGGCGATCAGCAGGTTCATGTTGAGGTTGGCCTGGTGCAGCCAGAAGCGCTTCACATCTGCGACGTTGAGCTGGTTTTCCGCCAGGTGTGCGGCGATCAGCTCGGCGACCATCGGGCAGACGTCCTTGAATACCTTGCGGCCTTCCTGCACGAACAGCTTGTCGCGCGCGCCAATGCCCTCTTCCGCGGCGCGGTTGAGGAAGCCGAAGTTGTTGCGGATGTTGTTGGAGAACTGGGTCAGCAGCTTGGTGCCGACCACATCGAACTGGTGCTTGGAGGTGGCCTGGTCGGCGCGCTCGATGATCACCGCGGTGGCGGCGTCGCCGAAGATGAAGTGGCTGTCGCGGTCACGGAAGTTGAGGTGGCCGGTGCAGATTTCCGGGTTGACCATCAGAATGGCGCGGGCCTGGCCGGTCTGGATCGCGGTAGTCGCGGCCTGGATGCCGAAGGTGGCCGAGGAGCAGGCCACGTTCATGTCGTAGCCCCAGCCGTCGATGCCCAGCGCGGCCTGCACTTCGATGGCTACCGCCGGATAGGCGCGCTGCAGGTTCGAGCAGGCGACGATCACCCCGTCGATATCGGCGACGGTCTTGCCGGCGCGCTCCAGCGCCTGGTGGGCGGCTGCGACAGCCATCTGGCAGAGGATGCCCCACTCGTCGTTGGAGCGCTCAGGGATACGCGGCACCATGCGCTGCGGGTCGAGAATGCCGTCCTTGTCGATGACGAAGCGGCTCTTGATGCCCGACGCCTTTTCGATGAAGGCCGTGCTGGATTCGCTCAGCGCCTCGATCTCGCCACGGGCGATGGCCTCGGCGTTGTCGGCGTTGAACTGCTGTACATAGGCATTGAAGGATGCCACCAGCTCGTCGTTGGAAATGCTGTTGGCCGGGGTGTAGAGGCCGGTACCACTGATCACGACGTTATGCACGCTCATTCCTCTTCTTGGCCGCTGGCGGCCTCAGGCAGTAGGCCGGCGACAATCGCGCTGGCCAAAAATCGGGGGACATGGGCCAAGCTCTTGCGATGGTTGGCTCCGGGCCACTGAGTGTGCCACAGGGCGATGGGGTTCGTCCTCAGCCCTTGAGAGTGTCTAGACGGACAGAACATGACCCGATATAGCCGTTTGGTCTAAAGTCTCATCTCGAATTGCCCATCTGGAGCTTGAATGAATCTTTCCCTGCTCAGCCGCTATGCATTCTTTGCCTTCTGCGTGCTGTTCACCCTGGCCAGCCTGCCCTTCCTCGCTCATCAATGGCTGTGGCCGCTCACCCTGCTAGCTGGCGTGCTCAGCCTGATCGGCATCGGCGATCTGCTGCAGACGCGCCATGCAGTCAGGCGCAACTACCCGATCCTAGGCAATATCCGTTACCTGGTCGAAGGCATCCGCCCGGAGATTCGCCAGTATCTGCTCGAAGGCGATGCCGAGCAGCTGCCGTTCTCCCGCGCGCAGCGTTCGCTGGTCTACGCCCGCGCCAAGAACGAAGGCTCGGACAAGCCCTTCGGCACCCTGAGCGACGTGTACCAGAACGGCTTCGAGTTCATCAGCCATTCCATGCGCCCGGCACCGCTGACCGACCCCTGCAGCTTTCGTGTGGAGATCGGCGGGCCACAATGCAGCCAGCCGTACTCGGCGTCGCTGTTCAACATCTCGGCGATGAGCTTCGGCTCGCTCAGCGCCAACGCCATCCGCGCGCTGAACCAGGGCGCCAAGCTCGGCGAGTTCTATCACGACACCGGTGAAGGCAGCATCAGCCCCTACCACCGCGAGCACGGCGGCGATCTGGTCTGGGAGCTGGGCAGCGGCTATTTCGGCTGCCACGCCTCGGACGGCCGCTTCGACCCCGAGCGTTTCGCCGTCCAGGCGGCCAGCCCACAGGTGAAGATGATCGAGATCAAGCTCAGCCAGGGCGCCAAGCCGGGCCATGGCGGCATCCTGCCCAAGCACAAGGTCACCGAGGAAATTGCCAACACCCGCGGCGTGCCCATGGGTGAGGATTGCATCTCGCCCTCGCGCCATAGCGCCTTCTCTACGCCCATCGAGCTGCTGCAGTTCATCGCCCAGCTGCGCGAGCTGTCCGGCGGCAAGCCGGTGGGCTTCAAGTTCTGCCTGGGCCATCCCTGGGAATTCATGGGCATCGTCAAGGCCATGCTGGAGACCGGCATCCTGCCCGACTTCATCGTCGTCGACGGCAAGGAAGGCGGCACCGGCGCGGCGCCGCTGGAATTCACCGACCACCTCGGCGTACCGCTGCGCGAGGGCCTGCTGTTCGTACACAACACCCTGGTCGGCAGCAACCTGCGCGACAAGATCAGGCTCGGCGCCAGCGGCAAGATCGTCAGCGCCTTCGACATCGCCCGTGTGCTGGCCATCGGCGCCGATTGGGCCAACTCGGCCCGCGGCTTCATGTTCGCCATCGGCTGCATCCAGAGCCAAAGCTGCCATACCAACAAATGCCCCACCGGCGTGGCGACGCAGGACCCGCTGCGCCAGCGCGCCCTGGTGGTCGAGGACAAGGCTCAGCGCGTCTACAACTTCCACCGCAACACGCTCAAGGCGCTGGCCGAGATGCTCGCCGCCGCCGGCTTGGACCACCCCTCGCAGATCGATGCCAAGCACCTGGTGCAGCGCATGTCGGCTACCGAGATCAAGCTGTTCGCCCAGCAGCATGTGTTCCTCGCACCGGGCGAACTGCTCGGCGGCCAGATCGAGGGGGAGTTCTACGAGCGCATGTGGCGCATGGCCCGTGCTGACAGTTTCGATCCCGCAGCGGCCTGATGCGCATGCGTCTGCTGCTTTTCGCTTTGCTGGTTTCGCTGAGCGCCATTGCCAGCGCGCAGGAACAACGCCCGCTGCGCTTCTCGGTAACCGAGGGCTGGCCCATGCCGATGATCCTCATCGAGGATGGTCGTGCCACGTCCGGCGTGCTCTACGACCTGCAGACACGTCTGGCGCAGAAGGTCGGGCGCCGCGCCGAACTGCTGGTGTTGCCGCGTCTGCGCGTACAGCGCCTGATGGCCAGGGGTGAGATCGACGTGCGCTGCTACGTCAACCCGGGCTGGCTAAGCGAAACGCACCATCAATACATCTGGAGCGTACCATTCATGGTGCAGCGCGACTTGATCGTCGGCCGTCACGACGAAGCCGACATCAGCCTCGCGCAACTGCCGGGCCAGCGCCTGGGTACCGTGCTGGGCTACAGCTACCCGCGCCTGGACCCGCTGTTCGCCAGCGGCCAGCTGCAGCGCGAAGACGCCCGCACGCAAGAGCTGGTACTGGAGAAGCTGGAAGCCGGACGCTATCGCTACGCAGTCAGCAACGAGCTGGCCCTGGCCTGGTTCAACCGCGACCTGCCGGCGAACAAACGCCTGCGCGCACTGGGAGAGTTCAGCGCCGATGCGCTTTCCTGCCTCGTGCGCGATGCGCCGGACGTGCCCACCCAGGCGCTGCTAAGGGCCCTGATCCAGATGAAAGAGGATGGCGAGTTCGAGGCCATTCTTTCCCGCTATCGCTGAAATACGGGACTAGCTCGCCGGGCGCCTTCCAGGTGCCACAGCACCTGTTCGATACGCTGTTTCGGCGACCCCGTCAGGCGCGTGAAGGCCCATCCGCGCCGTTGCAACTCCTGCTCGTACCACTGGTTCTGTCGGCGGCGAAAGGTCTCGTCCTGACGTGTGCCGTCCTGCACGAAGGGGAAGTCGTCGGCGCACAAAAACAGATGCTGGTAATGCCGCTCGGCCAGGCGCTCCAGCTCGGGCTCGGCACGGCCGAACATCTCGCGACAGTAGAACAGCGTGGTCAACGGCGTGGTGTCGCACACCAGATAACGCTGGCACTGCCCGGCCAGGCTCTGCTCCCGGTTGACCTGGGTGCGGCCAATACGCAGCAGATCTTCATAGGCCAGCACACCGCCCTGCTCTTCCCACAGTTCGCGGCCATATTCGGCGGCATGCCGCGTGCCCAGCGTCTCGGCCAGCGCCAGGGCCAGGCTGCTCTTGCCGGTGGACTCGCCGCCGAGCAGGGCGATGCGCTCGACGAAATCACCGTAGACCTGCGGTGCCAGGTACTGGCGCAGGCCGTGAATATCGGCGCGCAGTCGCGTACCGGACACCGGAACCTGATTGCGTGCGCGGTCGATCTCGACATGCTCCACCGGCCGCCCGAAACACCTGCTCAAATGCGCGGCGAACCCATCGCCATAGGTCTCGCTGGTAAAGACCGCGTCCACCGGATGGCCAAGCACCGCCAGACAGAACTCGGCAACGAACTGGCGCTGTACGACATCGGGGTCGGATCCGTAAGGAAGGTCCGGCAGCGCCAGGCCGCCTGCACGCTGCTGGGCGACCCACTCGGGCGTGACCACCCAACTGCGCAACTCGGGAAACCGCACCTGCAACCAGTTCGTCCGCCGCTCAGGCTCGCAACCGGCAAGCTCCGGGTAGGCCCAGCTGAGCAGCACCAGTTGCTCGCACTGCTCTTGCGCCTGGCGGATCAGCCATTCGTGCCCCAGATGCAGCGGCGCGAACTTGCCCACCACCAGACCATGGGCGAATCGCTTGCTCATCTCAGGCCGCCTGCGCTTTCAGTTCACGCCGCCAGCAATACAGGCCGTACCAGGCATTGCACCAGAACAGCAGGTAGATGAAGGCGGTCAGGTACAGCTCGCGCGAGGCGAACAGCGGCACTGCCAGGGTGTTGACCAGCAGCCAGCCGTACCAGGTCTCCAGCTTGCGGCGCATCAGCAGCAATTGCGCCAGCACGCTGAAGGTCAGCACCAGGGAATCGATAAAGGGCGCGTAGGCGTCGCTGAAATGATGCAGCAAGGCCCCGTAGGCCAGCGCCACCAGCACCGCCAAACCAAGCGCCAGGGTCAATCCCGGCCAGGCCGTACGGGTGATGGACATGGGTTCGCCGCCGCGCCCACGCAACCAGCCCCACCAGCCGATCAGGCTGGTCAGGATGAAGAAGCCCTGCAAGGTCACATCCGCATATAGCTGCACGCTGAAGAACAGCCAGCCGAACAGCGCGCAACCGACCAGCCCGACAGCCCAGGTATGCGCAGAATTGCGCGCCGCCAGCAGCACCGAAACCAGGTAAAAAAGGTTGGCGAAAATCTCCAGCGACGACGGCATGCACGCATCCCTATGGACATGAAATCAGCCGCGCAGCCTATCACGCGACGCGCGGAACAAGGAGTGGCTGGCTCTGAGTCACGGGGCGCTGCGCGGCCTGCAGTGCAGTTGGACGGGGCCTGTTATTCCCACGCCTCCCGCTCCCCCGTCCAGGCATGCAGTTCGCGCTTCTGCGCGCCGGACCACAACCAGCCGCTGCGCGCACCGACCAGGGTGCTGACCGCATGCTGGCGGCCGAAGCGGTTGTGCCGGGCGAGCGTCAGGGCGATATCGCGCAGCACGGCCAGGGTATGGCTGTTGGACTGGAACAAGGGCGTCAGCAGCCGACTCGCCTGGCGGTAGTAACGCAGGTGGTCACGGCGAGCATCACCGTAACGAGCGAAGATGGCGTTCCAGTCGATTGCATGCTGGGCCTCGTCGCCCGCGTTGCCGAGCGTATCAGCGAGCGCGGCGGCATCGACCAGCGCCATGTTGGCGCCCTGTCCCAATTGCGGACTCATGGCGTGGGCGCAATCGCCGATGGCCAGGACGCGGCCATCGTGCCAGCGCTGCATGCGCACATCGGCATAAGCCGCCAGCGTCAGCTGTGCGGGATCGATGATCTGTTGCAGATAGGCCTGCGCCGCTTCGCCAGCCAGGGCGCGCACACGGGTTTTCCAGGCCTCCAGGCCACTCGTTCGCCACGTCTCGTGTTCACTGAGCGGCAGGCTCCAGAACAGGCTGGTGAGCGAGCGTTCGCGTGCCTGATGGGTGCAACCGGTGGGCATCAGCCCGAACATTTCCCGACAGCCGCGATACCACTGACGCAGCTCGCCGGTTTCGGCCGACGTCGCAGTCGGCAACATGCTCCATAAGGCGCCCCAGGGATAGGGCCGCGACCACTGGCGCACCTGCATCTGCGCGCGCAGCGTCGAACGGGTGCCATCGGCCAGGATCAGCGCGGCGAAATCCCCCAGGGGTCGCTCAACACCTTCTTCGTCCTGACGCAGCAAACGGACATGGCCGCTGCCCTGTTCGAAACGGCTTACAGTCACCGCGGTTTGCACCTGCACGCCAATGCGCTGCGCCGCATTGAGCAGCGCCGTCATCAGCACGCCGCGGTGAATACCCAGGCCAAAGCTGCCGGGCTGCCAGTCGTGATAGCGGGTATCGAGGATCACCCGCCCCAGGCAACTGGTGCCATACAGTCGGCTGACCGGCGCACCCAACGCGGTGCATTCGGCGAGCAGACCAAGGCGCTGCAGTACCGCCAGGCCGGAAGGCTGCAGCAGGATGCCGGCGCCCACCGGCTGCAGTCGTTCGACCCGCTCCAGCAGCTGCACCGCATAGCCCTGACGGGCAAGGAATATGGCGGTGGCGAGACCAGCTGTGCCCGCCCCGACTATGGCGATCGGCAATCCATTCACGTTCGTGCTCCCTGATTGGCTGCAGGGAATACTAACCGTCTGGCATCACTGGCGGTATGACCGCCCGCACAGCGCCAGCGCGGTCATCAAGGCTTGTCGGGGCGTATATCGAAGCCGCCCTTGTTCTGGCTGACGATGCGCAGGTGCTGGATTTCCCCGCTTTTCACCGGCACCGCCACTTCGCGCAGCAGGCGGCCCATGCCGCACAGGGTGTCGTCCATGCGATCCGGCGTGATGCCGACCACGCGTGTGCCGGGACGCACCTGGAAGGTTGCGACCTCACCGACGCCGATGCGCGCGGCGACCTTGCGATCCACCTCGATGGCTACGTAGCAGCCGCCCCCCATCATGCCGAAATCGCGATTGACCACGATCTGCGCACCATTCTCCTGCGCCTCCTGGAAGGCCAGCAGACGGTCCTCCGGCACGGGTTTGATGTCTTCAGGATCACCTCGAAACGACGAGCAGCCGGCCAGCAGCATCAGGGGTAGAGCGATGAGGATCGAACGCATGAAGCCCTCCATGGGCAGATGAGTGCCGCTTGAGTATTGAGCTTGGCACGTCTGTGGGCAAGGTATCGATGACAGCGATCTTCGCTAGCAAAAGCATCGATTTCTGCAATGAAGAGCGCGGTGTTTTCATTTCTCTCGAACTCAGCGCCAAACCTTCCAGGCGCCCACATATCGGAGAGACACAAGATGAAATTCGCAGCCTTCAACACCACCCTCCTCGCCGTTCTGGCCCCCTTGGCCATCGCCAGCGAGAAAGCACCTGCCACTCCCAAGGTCGAAGTACATGAATACCAGTACGGCATGCAGCTGGATATCGACCAGGTCCTGCAACGCACCGACAACAGCCGCAAGAGCGGTGTGGTACCGAGCGTTCTGGTCTACCGCGACAGCCTGGGTGAAGTGCACGCCGTGCGCTTCATGGAATGGGGCGGGCTGAGCAGCCAGAACGGCTAAGCCACCGCCGGCCTGCTGCCCCGGACGAGACACTCGTCCGGGGCGATGCTGCTTCAGCCTTGCAGACGTTTGACCAGACGCGCCTGCAGCGCCTCCAGCTCGGCCGGATCGGCCTTGTTGGCCGCATGAATGCCCAGGCCTTCACCCTCGAAGCGCGGGATCACGTGCATGTGAATATGGAACACCGTCTGCCCGGCAGGCGCGCCGTTGAACTGCGCCACCTGCACGCCAGCCGGCTGCAGTTCGTCGACCACCGCCTGGGTGACCTTCTTCACCACGGCCATGACCTTGGCCAGGCTGGCGTCGTCGATTTCCAGGATATTGCGCGCGGCAGCGCGTTTGGGAATGACCAGACTGTGGCCCCTGGATTGCGGGAACAGATCGAGGAACGCCAGTACATCGTCGTCCTCGTAGAGTTTGTAGCAAGGCAGGTCGCCACGAATGATCTGGGCGAAGATGTTCTGGGAGTCGTAGGTACCGTGCAGGCTCATGCCGATGGGCTCCGTGCCGGGTGGATGAAAACCCGCACCATACCGCCTCGTTCGCACACAGGGAACCAGGCAGGATCGCCCGAGTCGATGACTATTAGCAGGCGCATCGATTTCCGTCACTGCCGCCACTCGTGTTTTGATCGCCGTTCCCAAGGCCCACTGGATATGGAAACCACATGACCGACCTCAGCCCCTTTCACATCACCCGCAAATGGCCCGCGCAGCATCCCGAGCGCCTGCAGCTCTACTCGCTGCCCACGCCCAACGGTGTCAAGGTCTCGATCATGCTGGAAGAAATCGGCCTGCCCTATGAGGCGCACCTGGTCAGCTTCGACAGCAACGACCAGTTCAGCCCCGAGTTCCTTTCACTGGCGCCGAACAACAAGATTCCCGCGATCCTCGATCCCGACGGGCCGAATGGCCACCCGCTGCCGCTGTTCGAGTCCGGGGCGATCCTGATTTACCTGGCAGAGAAGACCGGCAAGTTGCTGCCGCAGGACGCCGCAGCCCGCTACGAGACGATTCAATGGCTGATGTGGCAGATGGGCGGTCTAGGCCCGATGTTCGGTCAGCTCGGCTTCTTCCATAAGTTCGCCGGTGCCGAGTACGAGGACAAGCGCCCGCGTGATCGCTACGTCGCCGAATCCGCTCGCCTGCTCGGTGTGCTCGACCAACACCTGGAGGGCCGTAGCTGGATCGCCGGCGAGTACAGCATTGCCGATATCGCCGTGTTCCCCTGGGTGCGCTGCCTGGTGGACTTCTACAAGGCCGGCGATCTGGTGCAGTTCGAACGCTTCGGCAACGTGCGCCGCGTGCTCGACGCCTTCCTCGCGCGCCCGGCCGTGCAGCGCGGCCTGAACATCCCCGCGCGCAGCTGACGCGTTTGCAGGAGCCGTGCCTGCGGCTCCTGCAAAATTCCGCTCTATGTAACCACCAGTTCCTGCCGCTCGGCGGCCTTGCGGTCCGCCTGGGTCCCCAGATACCAGCCGAGCAACCCCCACAGCGCCGCGCTGGCCGCGCCCACCAGCGCCACCAGCCAGGCGCCTTGTGCGAGCATGTCCAGCAGGCTCTTGAGCCAGCCACTCATCGCATCGCCGGCGCGGTAGACCACGGTGTCGATGAAGTTCTTCGCCTTGTATTTGCTCTCGGCATCCAGCGGCGCGAAGAGCATCTCCCGCCCCGGTCGCACGAAGGCGTATTCGCCGATGCGCCGTACGATCATCAGCGCTGCCAGCATGGCGAAGGTCGGCATCAAGGCCAAACCGATGAAGCCGACGCATACCAATAGCGGCACACAGGCCAACAGCACGCGCACCCCCAGGCGTCGCGCGATGCGCCCGGTGATGAACAACTGGGAAATCAGCGCGCCGGCCTGCACCACGAAATCGATCACCCCGAACACCCGCACCTGCGCGGCGCGATCCGGAAACAGCTCGGCCACCAGGCGGGCCTGCTCGAAGTAAAGAAAGGTGCTGGCCGTGGCCAACAGGATGACGAAACCGGCAATACCAAACAGGTAGGGCGAAGACAGCACGCGCATCAGACCGCTGAACGGATTGCCCGGTACCGGACGCCGCGGACTTTCCGCCTGCACGGCGCCGGCCCGTCCCGCGCCACCCTCCTCGCGCCAGCGCATCAGCACCTGCTTCAGTGACAGCGCTACGGCCAGCAACACCGCGGCCAGCAAAATCAGACCACTCTGCCCCAGCGTGCTCACCAGCAACGCACTCAGCGCCGGGCCGACCAGGCCGCCGACACTGGCACCGGCGGCGATGAAGGCGAACAGCCGCTTGGCCTGTTCGCTGTCGAACACGTCGGCCATCAGGCTCCATGCCACCGAGACGACGAACAGGTTATAGACCGAAATCCACACATAGAAGCTGCGCGCCAGCCACACGCTTTCATCCGCACTGAAGAACAACAGGGCGAACAACGCCAGGTTCAGGGTGAAGAAGCCATACACCCAGTCGATGAAATGGAGCCGCGGCACCCGCGAACTCAGCCAGGCAAACAACGGCACTGCGATCAGCATCACCACGAAGGTGGCGGTGAACAGCCACTGCAGGTTCTCCACGCCGGAGACGATGCCCATGGCTTCGCGGATCGGCCGCAGCATGAAGTAGCCCGAGAACAGGCAGAAGAACAGGGTGAAACCGGCCAGCGCCGGCCACAGCTCGTTGCGCTGCGCGTTGATGGCCACGGCCACGCGCTGCGCCATCGTTGAAGATGACATGGCAAATTCCTCGAAGGAGCGCGCCTCGAGGCGCGCCAAGATTCAGCCGTATTTCACGCCCGTCAGGCGCTCGGCCACCGACCACAGGCGCGCCGCATCAGCGGCATCCGCCGCGGCAGGCGGTACCTTGGCCAGCCCCAGAGGGCCGCGTTTTTCCTCTTCGCCGATCGGCCCGTAGTAGCGCCCACCCTCGGCTTCAGCCGCCGTCGCCGCGAACAGTGACGACAGCGCCCCCTGCGCCGCCGAGTGGTAGACCTCGCGATCCTTCGCCCACTGGCGGGCGAACTCGCTTTCCAGTCCAGGACCGCGCTCGACCAGTTCGGTGACGGCCACGCCAGGATGCGCGGCGACGCTGCGCACGCCCCAGTCGTTGGCCAGGCTGCGCCGCTGCAGCTCGAAGGCCATCATCAGACAGGCCAGCTTCGACTGGGCGTAAGCCGCATAGGGGTCGTAGCTGCGCTCGGACTGCAGGTCATCGAAATTGATCCGACCACGATTGACCGCGATGCTCGCCAGCGTCACCACGCGCGGATCGGATGACTTGCGCAGCGACGGCATGAGCAAACCGGTCAGGGCGAAATGGCCGAGAAAGTTGGTCGCCAGCTGCATCTCGAAACCGTCGCGAGACACGCCGCGTTGTGGCGGCGCCATGATCGCGGCATTGTTGATCAGCACGTCCAGCACCTCGCCCTCGGCATTCAGGCGCTGAGCCAGGCGGCGCACCGAGGCCTGGTCGGCCAGGTCCAATTGTTCGAAACGCACCCGCGCATCCGGCACCTGGGCACGAATACGTTCGATGCTTTCGGCGCCACGCTGCGCATTACGCGCGGCGATGATCACCTGCGCACCGGCCCCGCTCAGGGCCAGAGCATCCTCGAAGCCCATACCGCTGGTGCCACCGGTGACCAGCATGCGCTTGCCGGTCAAAGGCGGCATGTCCGTCGCCTGCCAGCCCGTTGCGGTGTCGGCCCAGGCGAACCTCGGTATGCCGCCCAGCCCCCCTTGCAGGGCAAGACTGCCGCCCAGCATGCCGAACAGCTTCAGTGCATCACGGCGCGTATGGCCCTGCCGCGCTTCGTTTCTTCTGCTCATTGCAGCTTCCTCCTATGCGTTAGCTCGATGCGCCAAATCAGGCAACGGCGCAGGACATAGGGTGCGAGCAGAAAGACTGTTCGATAAGCCGGTCACGACCGAACAGGGTATACGGCCAGGCGTACAGTTACCGGGGGTTTCAAGGGCGCGAACCGCAGCCCGGATGCAATCCGGCTACGCTGAATCGCGGCTGAAGCTGCTCCCACGCTTGCCACCCAGCACCGTGTCAGGATTGGCAAAGCGGGCGCTGCGCCGCATTATCGGACCTTCGCCATTTCCCAGCCGACGCTCATGCGCCAACCGAACCTGTCCGATATCGCCCTGTTCGCTGCCGTGGTCGAGGCCGGTGGTTTTCGTGCCGCAGCGCAGCGCCGCGGCACCTCAGCCTCGTCACTCAGCGATTGCATACGCCGCCTGGAAAAGGAGCTGGGCGTGCGCCTGCTCAACCGCACCACCCGCGGCCTGACGCCGACGGAAATCGGTGCGCGACTGCTGGAGCGCCTGCGCCCGGCGCTGGACGAGATCAACACAGCACTCAACGACCTGCAGGAAGACCCGCAGCATCCGGTCGGCTCGCTGCGCCTGCATGTGCCTGGCGTAATCGCCCGGCACATCCTGCCGCAGCTGCTGGATGGTTTTCTCGCGCGTTACCCCGGCATCGCGCTGGAGGTGAACATGGACAACACCTTCATCGACGTGATCGGCGCCGGTTACGACGCCGGCATCCGTTACGAGGAAAGTCTGGCCAAGGACATGATCGCCGTCCCCATCGGGCCGCGCCGGCAGTGCTTCATGGCAGTCGCCGCGCCCAGCTATCTGCAGCGCCACGGCACACCACAACATCCCGGCGAACTGAACGAGCACCGCCTGCTCGGTTACCGCTTCGCCAGCGGCAAGCTGGGTGTCTGGGAGTTCGAGCGAGATGGACGTACCTTGCGCATCGCCCCGGAGGGCAGGTTGGTCAGCTCATCGCAGGACCTGCTGATCGCCGCGGCCTGCGCCGGCCACGGCATTCTCTACACCTTCGAGGAGTACATCGCGGCGCATCTCGCCAGCGGCCAGCTGCAACCCATCCTGCATGACTGGTGGCAGCACTTCGAGGGGCCTTACCTGTACTACCACAGCAGGCGCAACGTGCCGGCGCCGCTGCGCGCCTTCGTCGACTATGTGAAAGCCTTGAACGACGCCGACCATTCGTCTCAAAGCCCGATATAGAGCGTAATGCTGTTCACATAAGAAACGGTCAAACGCGATCAGTCCCCTCGCCCCTCCGGGGAGAGGGTTAGGGAGAGGGGAAAACTGGCAGTTTTGCGGTGTTTTCAGCCCTCTCCCCCAGCCCCTCTCCCATAAATGGGAGAGGGGAGCCAAGCGCGAACACCTTAAGTGAGCAGTATTACGATATAGAGCGGCGGCCAATACCCAAGCACGGCACTCGGAGATTATAATTGCGCGCTTGCCTTCTCCCTTCCAGGTCACTCATGAGCACGCCTTCCCCCAGCGCTGCGACGCATCTGTCGCCGGGCGCGATCCTTCTCATTCAACTCGCCCTGGCCCTCGGCGGCTTCGCCATCGGCACCGGCGAGTTCGCCATCATGGGCCTGATGCCCAACGTCGCCGCCGACCTTGGCGTCAGCGAACCGCAGGTCGGTCACGTGATCAGCGCCTACGCCCTCGGCGTGGTGGTCGGCGCACCACTGCTGGCCCTGCTCGGAGCACGCCTGCCGCGGCGCATCCTGCTCCTGCTGCTGATGGGCTGCTTCGCCCTCGGCAACTTCGCCAGCGCCCTGGCGCCGGGCTACGAGCCGCTGCTGATGTTCCGCTTCATCGCCGGCCTGCCACATGGCGCCTACTTCGGTATCGCCATGCTGGTGGCCGCGTCCATGGCGCCTCCGCATAAACGCGCCAAGGCGGTGAGCCGGGTGCTGGCCGGCCTGACCGTGGCCATCCTGATCGGTAACCCGCTGGCCACCTGGCTAGGCCAGTTCATGAGCTGGCGCTACGCCTTCGCCCTGGTCGGCATCATCGCCATCACCACCATCGTCATGGTGGCGATCTTCCTGCCTGCAGACCCCAACGAGCAGCGCAGCAGCCCCAAGGGCGAGCTGCGCGCCTTCAACCGTGCGCCGATCTGGCTGGCCCTGGGCATCGGTTCGATCGGTTTCGCCGGGATGTTCTGCGTGTTCAGCTACATGGCGCCCACACTGCTGCACGTCACCCAGGTCGGCCCCGGCTGGATTCCCCTGGCCATGGCCGTGTTCGGCGCCGGCTGCATCGTCGGCAACAGCGCCGGCGGCTGGCTGTTCGACCGCCTGCGCCTGCGGGCCGTGGCCTGGATCCTGGCCTGGAGCACCTTGGTGCTGCTGGTCTTCCCCTTTGCCGCGCACAGCCTGTGGACCATCCTGCCGGCGATCTTCGCCATCGGCACCATGATCGCCCTCGGCCCGGCACTGCAGACCCACCTGATGGATGTCGCCACCGGCGCGCAGACGCTGGCGGCCGCTTCCAACCACGCCGCGTTCAACCTCGCCAACGCCCTCGGCCCCTGGCTCGGCGGCCTGGCCATCAGCGCCGGCATGAGCTGGACGGTGACCGGCTATATTGGCGCCGCTACCGCAATCGGCGGCCTGCTGCTGTTCGGCTGGGCGTGGCAGGTACAGCGAAGGAACACTGCAATCTGAACAGGTGCGTGAGGTGACTCGGGCAAGGTATCTTCTACCTCCCGAGCCACCGACGAACCCAGCCGATGATTGCCCAGCGTTTACGCTTCGCCCTGATCGCCACCACTCTGTTCACCGCTATGACCGCCCAGGCACAGGTGGAGGTCGAGGCCAATGCCGGCATGCTGGCGGCAAAGATTTCCGAAGAAATCGTTCCAGGCGACTACGAGAAACTGCTGGCTGGCTTGCGCGCCAATCCGGGTAAGCACAAGCGCAAGGTCGTGCTGCTCGACAGCATCGGCGGCAGCGCTCCGGAAGCCATACGCATGGGGCGCCTGCTGCGCGAAACCGGCTTCGAGGCGCTGGTGCCTTCAGGTGGCATATGCCAGGGCAGTTGCATCTACCTGCTCGCCGCCGGCACCAAGCGCACCATCAACGGCCACGTCGCTCTGCGTCGGCCGCCCTTCGCCGCCGGTGACTCCGCACTGGCGCAGACTGCCCACGGCCGCCAGTCGTTCAGCCCGGCCAATTACTTGCGCGACATGGGCGTCGAGGTGCGTCTGGCGGAAGACATCTATCAGCTAGAGCCAGGGCGCTTGCGTCTGCTGGGCCCGGATGAACTGGCGCGTTATCGGCTGAAATAGCGATACGGACTTGCTGGATAGAGCCCCGGCATCACGCGATGCCGGTTTTTCAGGTTCTTCGCATTCTCGGGATATGCATGACACCAGACTGGCAAGTTGCGTGCATATAGCTTGCTGACTCAGCACTATCCGTTACCGCGTGCGCTGAGCGTTTGGGTTGCGCCCCTTACGGGCGCCACACCTTGATTCGCTGCGCTCACCCTTCGGGCCAGCCTGCGGCTGTTACTCCGCTTCGCTGCGTTTCCTCGCTCCGGCGCCGCTCCGGGGCCCCGCTTAAAGGGCCATCCTTGGCCCTTTAAGCGGGGCCGCCATCGGTATCTCGCCGCATCCATGCGGCTCGCGCCCCTACGCAACACCTCCACTCGGCATCCTGAAGGGGACCAGGTCGCGAGCTTGCGACATCTCCGGAAGATCCAAGTCAGTAGCGTTTGGCTTTTGCTCTTGAAGCGCGATCTCACAGACGACGCCCAAATCCCCTTCAGGAGGCCGAGCGGAATCGCCATGGAGGGGGTTGAGCGACATGGATGTCGCGAGAGCCGTGATGGGCCAGGGATGGCCCTTCACGGCGTGCCCCTGGAGTGGTGATGGAGCAAGGGAACCCCGGCGCAGCCGGAGCCGGATGAACGGGGTGCCCTTCTCTTTGGTTACTTTCTCTTGGGCAAGCAAGAGAAAGTGACTCGCCCGTAAGGGGCGAAACCCAGCAGATCAGACGCCGTGTTAATGGAGAGTGCCAAGTCCTCGACAGCTAGCACGTTATTGCCAGTCCAGTGTCACCTCACACTCTCCCCAAACTATGCGAAAAACCTTTTCCATCAGAACAGGAAGGTCAGCGCCAGGTTGAACAGCATGGCGGCGACGAAGCCGATGGGCGCGGCGCGTAGCAGCAGTTGCGAGAACAGCGTCGAGCGCGCCTTGTCATCGGTGCACGAGCCCAGCAGCAGGCTGCCACCCGAGGAGAACGGCGAAATCGAGGTGGCCTGCGCACCGACGACGATGGCGACGAAGATGATCATCGGATCGATCGACATCGAAGCCGCCAGTGGCAGGACCATCGGGAACAGTGCCGGCGTCACCACGCCCAGCGTGCTGGCGAAGATCGACATCAGGGCCGCCACCACACCGAATGCCACTGGAACCATCAGCGGCGGGATGTTGCCGCCGATCCAGGACGCCAGTGCATCGATGGTGCCAGCCTTGATCGCGATCGAGATCAGCATGCCGACGCCGCAGATCATGATCAGCGTGGCCCAGGGCACGGAGGCGATGGCCTTGCGCTCGTCACCGAGCTTGAGCAGCAGTGCGATCACCGAGAACACGCTGGCGATCAGGCCGATATCCACCTTGCTGTTGACGAACCTGACCGTGGCGTTGTCCGGGAAGGCCAGCAGCGCCAATGGCGCGGCGAGTACCAGCACCATCATCAGCAGCGTCAGCAGCAGGGTCAGTTTCTGCTCGCGATTGAAGGCTTCCGGCAGATCGGCGGTGAGTACCGCGTTCTTCAGGTTGCGGCCATGGCCACCGAGAAAAACGAAGGCGGAAATCACCAGCACCGGGATGATCGCGGTGCTGGCGAAGATCGCCAGGGCATTCACAAAGGCTTCGCTCTCGGGCATGCCGGCGCCGGTCATCAGGCCGCGGAAGATGATGCCGCTCTGGCTGGAGACGAAGTTGGCCCCGGCCAGCGCACCGTAGTTCACCGCCATGCCGCCGAGAATCAGGCTCATGCCGGTACGCTGGCACAGCAGCAGGGTCAGCGGTGCCATGAAGGCCAGTACGGTGTAGTAACCGGCGCCCATGGCAGCGATCACCCCCGAGGTCAGCAAAATGGCATAGGGCAGCAGGTGCGGCACGCCACGGCAGCGATACAGCAGATGCCCGGCGAGTTTTTCCAGGGTGCCGTTGACGGTGGCGAAGCTGTAGAACAGGCAGACCGAGAAGATCACGAAGAAGATCTTCAGCGGCCACATGTTGATGATCTCACCCGGGCTCATGCCCATGCCGAAACAGCCGAGCAGGTAGGCGAAGGCAATGGCGAACAGCCCGATGTTGATCTTGGTGGTGTACCCCAGCGCGACGGCGAGGACGATCGCGACGACGACGAGCAAGCTCATCATGATGATTTGACTCCTTTTGTTGTTCTGATGTGAGCGGCGCTTACGCCGAGGCGATACCGAACAGGGTTGCGGGGTTGTCCACCAGAACGCGACGGCGCTCCTCGGGGTTGGGCAGCAGGGCCTCGAGCAGCGCGAACTGCTGATCGTAGCGGGTCTGCGACTCGAACTGGGTGTTGGGCCAGTCGCTGCCCCAGAGGAAGCGGCCGATGCCGCCACAGGCCTCGCGCAGGCGCGCCTCGATGGCCTGGGCTCGGGCCAGGTCGGACTGGCTGCGGTAGGCTGCCGACAGCTTGATCCACACCGGCGCCTGGCCGAGCAGATCGAAGAAGGCGTCATACTGGCCATCGTCCAGCTGCACGCTCGGCGCCGGCAGGCCAAAGTGATCGATCACCATGGTGACGCCGGACTCGAGAATCGCCGGCAGGATCAGCGCCAGATCGCCGAAGCCGCGCTGGATCTCCACCTGCCAGCCACGTTGCGCCAGGCGCCGGAACAGGCCATTCCAGGCCGGCCCGGTGTAGTCCTCCAGCACCTTGCCGATCAGGTTCAGACGCACGCCCACCACACCGGTGGCAGCCAACTCGTCCAGTTCGCTATCGCTGATCTGCGCCTCGACTACCGCTACGCCGCGCAAACGCTCGGGAAAGCGCCGCAATGCCTCGACCATGTAGCGGTTGTCGGTGCCGAGAAAGCTCGGCTGGATCAGCACGCCATGAGACAGGCCGCAGGCATCCAGGTGAGCCAGGTACTGCTCCACGGTGGCGTCGTAGCTGGGGCTGTAGCGGCGCCCCGGGACCATGGGCAGGTCCTGACGGAATATGTGGGCATGGGTGTCGATGCCGGTGATACCAACATAAGGCATGGGCGTCACGAAGCAATACCTCTGTCGTTCTTGTTCGGGCCGCTCGTGAGGCAGCCATTTCTGCACATATAGTCATATATATGAATAGATGACTGTATAGATAGAGTTCCAGTGCTGTCAACGCACCCGCCGGTGGTAAAGTGACGGCCGGTCGAATTGCGGATTTGAGGTTTATGAGCACCACGGCATTGGGACAGGATGAACGCCTGCCGCTGTATCAGCGGCTACGTGACGAGATGCTGGGCAAGATTGCCGCAGGCGAATGGCTACCCGGTGAAGCCATCCCCACCGAAGCGGAGTTGACCCGCCAGTACGGCGTGGCCGTGGGCACGGTGCGCAAGGCGGTGGAAACCCTGGTTGCGGAGGGGCTGCTGCTGCGCGCCCAGGGCCGCGGCACCTTCGTGCGGCGGCCGAACTTCGATGGATCGCTGTTTCGCTTCTTCCGTCAGGTCAGCGCCAGCGGCCAGTCGCAGGTGCCGCAGAGCCGCATTCTCGAATGCCGCCTCGAGCCTGCGGACGCGGCAGCACGCCAGGCATTGCAACTGGCTGAAGGCGAACGCTGCGTCTTCCTGCAACGCCTGCGCCTGATCGACGGCCGTCCGCTGTTCCACGAGCGCATCTGGCTACCCGCTTCGCGTTTCGGTGCGCTGCTGGAGCTCACGCCGAATGAATTCCCGCAGTTGCTCTATCCCTTTTACGAGCAGCACTGCGGCCAGCGCATCGCTTCGGCGAAGGAGACCCTCACGGTTTCTGCCGCCGACGCCGAGCTCGCGGCCATTCTCGATGTCGCCGAAGCCAGCCCGAGCGTGGTGATCGAACGAACCGCACTGGGCTATGACCGCACCCCGCTGGAATATCGCCTGTCACGCGCGGCAGCGGAAAACTTCCGCTATCAGGTGGAAATCAGCTAACGCCTCCCGTCCGCCAGATGCAACACGCCCGAGCGGCCCTCTCCCCCAACCCCTCTCCCATAAATGGGAGAGGGGAGCCAAACCTGTGCAACCTTAAGTGAACAGCATTACGAGCAAACCCGGGCGTGTGCAGTACACGCTGAGTTTGGTCTAGAACATGCCCAGCGCCCAGGCGGCGCCGAACAGCACCAGTGAGAAGCCCCACATCCACCACAGCGAGTAACGGATGTGCCGGCCCAGATCCAGCCCGGCCAGACCCAGTGCCAGCCACAACGCCGGCGAGAACGGGCTGATGAAGGTGCCAATGATATTGCCGATGATCAGCGCATAGACCACGCTGGCCGGCTCCACACCATGTCCCGCAACCACTTCCAGGGTCACCGGCAGCAGGCCGAAGTAATAGGCGTCGGTGCTCAGCAGTAGCTCCATCGGCAAGCCGAACAGACCGAGCACGATATGCATCTGGCCCACCAGGGACGCTGGCAGCACGCCGGCCAGATCCTGGGCGATGGAAGTGAGCATGCCGGTGCCGGTGAAAATGCCGAGCATCGACCCCGCCGCCAGAATGATCATGCCCATGCTCAGGGCGGCCGGCGCATGCGCGGCGATGCGCTGCATCTGCGCCTTGCCGCCACGGTAGTTGAGCAACAGGGCCAGCGACAGCCCGATCATGAATACATAGCCGGCCGGCAGGATTCCGGTGAACAGCGCCACCAGTACCAGCAGGAACAGCGCCGCGTTGACCCACAGCAGCTGCGGGCGCTCCAGTTCACGCTCCTCGTCGCTGGGCGTGGTATGCAGGTCGCCACTGGTATCCACCAGCACGCCCTCGTCACTGCTGTTGCCTGCGGCGATGCGGCGTTGTTCACGTACGCCCAGCAAGGCAGCCAGGGCGATCAACAGCACCACGCCAATGCCTTGAATGACGATCAGCGGACGCCACAATTCGGTGACGTCGATACCCGTAACCGCCGCAGCGCGCCCCAACGGCCCGGCCCAGGGCACCATGTTGAAGATACCGGCGCCCAGGGCCAGCAACAGCAGCATCAGATAGGGGCTCATGCGTAGCTGCTTGTATAGCGGCAACAGCGCGGGAACGGTGAGCAGGAAGGTGGTGGCGCCAGCGCCATCGAGGTGCGCCAGCATGCCGATGATGGCCGTGGCCACGGTGACGGCGATGACGTTGCCGCGGGTCAGTCGCACCATGCCGCCGATCAATGGGCGGAACAGCCCGGTGTCCTGCAGCACGCCGAAAAAGGTGATGGCAAACACGAACATGGTGGCGATCGCCGTCACGCGGCCGATGCCATCGGTGAAGAAACCGGAAATTGCCTCCGGGCCGAAACCCGCGGCCAAGGCGCCGAGCAGCGGCACCACGATCAACGGCAGAACAGGCGACATGCGCCCGATGAGCAACAGCACAACCAGGCTGCAAATGGTCAACAGGCCAATCAGGGTCAACAAACCGCTTTCTCCTCTTTTTCTTGTAAGCACGCGAAAGGCGCGTGGGGAGGCTAAGAGGCGAACCTTTCAATAACCTTTAAGCGTTGGCCACGAGGTTGAGCAAATGTCAGGGGATATGTCGCGCAGTCGGGGCGGCAGCCATGCCCGCCCCTAAACCGCTCACTGCAGGGTATAGCCCTTGTCCACCACCCAATCCTGACCATAGACGCCGCGTGCTCCGTTGCTCAGCTGGAACAGCACCACTTCGGCGATCGCCTGCGGTTCGAGGAACTCACCATTGACCAGGCGCTTGTTCACTTCACTGGCGACACCCGCCAGGGCATCCTCGGCCAAGCCCAGACTGCTCCAAATCGGCGTCGCCGTCGGTCCCGGCGAAACCAGATTGAGCCGCAGCCCTTCGCCGGCATGTTCCAGTGCCAGGCTGCGCACCAGCGCCGACAACGCTGCCTTGCTGGCGATGTATCCACCGAGCCCGGCGAAACCAAGCTGGCGCAGGAACGTACTGATGAACACCACGGACGCCGGCCGCGCCAGATGCGGCTTGATCACCTCGAAGGTATTCACCGCGCCAGCGCCGTTGACCCGCCACTGCTGCTCGAATGCCTGCATGTCGCCGCCCGGCGCGAGCCGCGCGATACCGGCATTGGGCACCAGATAATCCACGGCACCGAGTCGCCCGGCCCGCTCGGCCAGTGCGTGCAGGGAGTCGATATCGGTGACATCGCCGGCGCACCAGTGCAGCTGCTCGGGGTAGGACGCCTGCAACGCGGCCAGTGCACCGAGGCGCCGCGAGAAGGCAAGCACTCGCGCACCGCGCTGCAGCAACAGATCGCACACAGCCAGCCCAATACCCGAGCTGGCCCCGGTCACGACCGCCAGACGACCCTGAAAATTCGTATTCATGAAAAGTCCTCGAAGCGAAAAAGTGAATGCGGTGGCTGAGTAACCTCCCAGCCAAATCGATTTACTGAGCCAGCAGACGGATACCGTTCATTTCCACTTGCTGGCCCAACTCGAAGCGCTCATTAGGCGAGCGCACCCACTGTTCGCGACCGTCTTCATGACGCACGACATAGGCAGTACCGCTGTTGCCACTGGCGGACTGAACCTGAGCTCCAGACCAAAGCCCGGCGGCAGCGCCAACCAGCGCACCGACGGGGCCGCCAGCGGCAGCGCCGAGCATCAGGCCGGACAGGCCACCGAAGCCGGCGCCGACGGAGTTTTCCTCACGCTCGGCGACCACTTCGGCCGCCTGCAAGACACTGGTGGCCGCAAGGCCAAGGGAAAAAGCGAGCAAGGCAAGGGGTTTCATCTGATTTTCTCCTGTAATGGGCATTGCACCCGGAGATAGTCAGATTTCGTGCCACATATTTTTATCTTTAAAAACAAATAAATAGAAAAACACAGGTACTAATGACAGCAGAAAAGAAAAGTCAAAATAACAGCAAATAAGTCATTGTGACTCGATAACGAAGTGTTCAGTTGAAGGACTTCACCCACTCCAACGAGGCAGGATCGAGCCGCGTCTGCTGGATATCCAGCCCACGCTGCTGCATCGCCTCGCGGTGGTCGTCGATCTCGCGCACCATCTGGCTCAGCTCACTGGAATTGCCGTCGAGCTGGTGCATCTGGGTGACCCCCAGGTGATAGAAACGCAGCAGTTTCATCGCGCTTTCATCCCCCTGCGCCACACCCGCCTTGACGTGATGCATGACGTTGGTGATGCGCATCAGGCTGCGTTTGAGCCGCCAGCCATAAACGGCCGGTGCCATGAACGGCCGCGACCATAGCTGCTGGCGCACCAGGGCGACGGTGAGCATCAGACCCGCTGCCACACCGAGCAGGTTCCACTTGAAGTTGTCGCCACCGGGCGTGCCGAACACCTGCGTACTCAGCGTGGCGCAGAGCATGGCCAGCGCCACGAAGATGACCGCGATCACCATCGTGCTGCGGCGTGTCTGCTGGCGGTAATAGGCAGGGTCGATGGCTTGGATTTCGAACATGGCGCGACTCTCGAAGCAGGCAGCGTGGGGCGCCACCATGCACTATCGGGGCACTGTGGTCGAGCCCGATCAGCAGCCCGATTGCCGCAGATCAAAGCTGCCGCGTGATACTCAACCGCCCTGCTTCAGCCACTCACTGGGGCTCGTTCCCACCTTGCGGCGAAACGCGCGGGCCAGGGCCGAGGGGCTTTCGTAGCCGACCTCATCGGCGATCAGTGCCATGGGCCTGCCTTCACGCAGGCGCTTCTGCGCCAGGCTGACACGCCAGCCCACCAGATAATCGGCCGGCGTAGCGCCTACCACCTGGTGAAAATACGCAGCGAAACTGGCCCGCGACATGCCGGCCAGCGCAGCCAACTCGGCCACCGACCAGCCATGTTGCGGCTTCTCATGCATCCGATTGAGCGCGCGCGCCAGGCGCGGTTCGGCAAGGCCCGCGATCATCCCCGAGGCCAGTTCGCGATTGTTCATCAGATGGCGCAGCAGCTGGATTACCATCAGCTCGAAAAGGCGGTTCAGCACCAGTTCACGCCCGCAATCCTCCCCCGCCGCCTCGGCGAACAGCCAGTCCAGGCAACCGCTCAGACTCGGCAGTTCGCGCAAGGGTTTGACGATGGCCCCGGGCAGCGACCGCGACAGCGGATTGTCGATGCCACCATCGAAGGCCAGGGTGGCGCAGACCAGTTCGGCGCCGTCGGCCTCGCTGGCGCTCATCTGGTGCAGGCGCGGCCTGGCCACCAGCATCAGGCTCGGCTCGGCCAGATGCAGTTCGCGGCCATCGCCCTCGCGAAAGCTCATGCGCCCGGCACGCAGCAGGTGGATGTAACCGTGCGGCTCATGCTCGCCATGGCTGCTGGTGCCGCAGAAGCCACCACGGTGGAAGGTGCTGGCGTGCAGATTGAAGTGATGCAGCAGGCTGGACAGGCGATCCATGGTCATTTCGCACTCTTGGACGATCTGTCGCATAACATCGACGATCTGAATCCGAAAGGCCAGCTCGCTTCAATAATCTGGCTCCAGGCTTGAACGACAAGCTCCCCACCAAGACTGGAGAATCACCATGACTCGCATCGCCGCACTGCCCTTCGAACAAACCGCTGCCAGCGCCCAGGCACAACTGGAAGGCATCCGCAAGGGCCTCGGTTTCATCCCCAACACCTTCGCCACCCTGGCCAATGCCCCGGCCGCGCTGAGCGGCTACCTGGCGCTGTCCCAGGCCCTCGGCAAAGGCACATTGAACGCCAGGGCGCGCGAAGTGGTGGCGCTGGCCAGCTCGCAGGTCAACGGCTGCGACTACTGCCTGGCCGCACACACCCTGTTCGCCGGCAAGGCCGGTTTGAGCGAGGCAGACATTCGCAGCGCCCGCAATGGCGAGTTCGATGCCGTGGCGCGCTTGGCCCGGCAGGTCATCGACAGCCGTGGCCGCATCAGCGATGCGCAGCTGCAAGCCGCGCGCGATGCCGGGCTGAGCGAGGCCGCTATCGTCGAGGTGGTAGCCAACGTCGCCCTGATGACGCTGACCAATTACCTCAACAACCTGGCCGAAACCGTTGTCGACTTTCCACCAGTAGCCGTCTGATGACGCCGGAGGTCCACCATGCAAGCCGTCACCCTCTACACCACTGCGTACTGCCCCTACTGCATCAATGCCAAGGCGCTGCTGACGCGCAAGGGCGTGACCTACGAGGAGATCGATGTGAGCCGCTCGCCCGAGCTGATGGCGCAAATGCTGCAGCGCAGCAAGCGCCGCAGCGTGCCGCAGATCTTCATCGGCGAGCAGCATGTCGGTGGCTTCGATGATCTGGCCGCGCTAGAGCGTGCAGGCAAGCTGGACGCGTTGCTGCAAGACTGAGCGGCGACGGCCGGCCTAGTGGTCGGCCACCGCCCCGCTGGTCGCCGCTATCAACGCGCGCCTAATTCTGTCGCCGCGATGGCCAGCAGCGATCTGCAGGCACGCCCCGCGGCCGGTGTTCGCGCCCATAAAAGGGGCAGAAACGCATGCTGGCCGCCCACCTCGGCGCTCACTCCAAGTGCTCGTCGATGCGCTGCAGCAGGTAGTCGTAGAAGGGATTGGAAGTTGCCCGTTGCAGACTGTCCAACCCCACCACCAGCACGCCGTGTTCACCACGCGGCGCCAGGGTGCCGAGCGATACGCCATAGGATTCGTCCGCTGCCGGGTCGCTTCCGTACAACGGATCGCTCGGCGGGAACGGCAAGGCCACATGCGACAGCGAGAACAGCTGACTCGGGTAATCCACGCCCAGCGGCTGGCGCTGCACCTGCTGGCTGTCTGCGGCGATACGTCGGGCCTCGACTGCACGGCCCCGCTCGGTGACCACGCCGACCACGGTCAGGTCGTAGTCACGCCGAGCCGTTGGCAACAGTTGCTCCAGCAATCCGCTCATATCGGCTCGCAACAGGGAGCTGGCTGCCTGCGAGCGATTGATATCGAACACCACCAGCTCGCTGTCGTTGGCCGGCAGGCGCGCGAACAGCTGGCGCACCACCGCGGGCGTGCTCACGGTGCTGTCGGCCAGTGATTGCAGGGCCAGCACCGGTGGCAGCCGCGACAGACGGCCATCGGCCTCGGCAGCATCGAAGGCGCTCTGCACCTCGCGGGTCAACTCGTAGGTCTGCCGCGCTGCCTGCACCGGGAAGGAGTTGTACTTGAACGGATTGAACTCCGGCAGCACGTTCATCCACGCCGACTTGGCGAAGGCCGGTAGCACCGCCAGCAGAGCCGCCAAGCCGGCGTAACGCGCGTAACTGGTGACACCGATCATCGGCGAGATCAGCACCAGACGTTGCGGCATGGCCAGACGCTCATCCTCCAGCGCCGCCAGACTGTAGCGCAGTGCCAGCGCCCCGCCATTGGAGTAGCCGACCAGATACAGCGGCCCGTCCGGTACCTGACGCCGCGCCTCGCGCACAGCCAGGCGCGTGGTGGCCAGCCATTGCTCCCAGTGCGCAGCAGTGAGCGCCGCCGGTACCGTGCCATGGCCGGGCATGCGCGGCACCACGGCGAGCAGCCCCCGCTCGCTCAGATGCCGCGCGATATGGCGCAGGCTGTAGGGTGAGTCGGTCAGGCCGTGCAGCAACACCACCACGCCTCGCGCCGGGCCCGAAGGCGGCAGGATGAAGGAACGGTTCCAGTCATGCGGCAGATTGCCGGGGTAGACCGGGCTGTCGCTGGCATAACGGCTGTATGGCGCCGTGCCGGAGACCGTGACCGGCTCGATCAGATCACGTTGCAGGCGCTCGAAAAGGGCCGCCTCGGCAGCCAGGTAGGCCTGCCAGTCGCCCTCATCCAGCTCGCTGACCTCCAGTTCCTGCGGCACCAGGCGGTGCCAGGCCTCCAACTCGGGCAATGCCGACAGCCCGGCGATACGAATGCCGAGCAAGGCCACCAGGATCAACAACAGCACCACCAGCGTCCAGGCCATCACGTTGCGCATGCGCGGTAAACGCATCAAGCGCCTCCCTTGAAATCTCTGGCCGGGAAAATCCGTCCCGGCGACCGGCTCGGGGACTGTAGTGCAAAGCCCCGACGAGCTCCACCGGGTTTGCCTTACACATATGGATTTTCGTATATTCGGAAAACCACATATTTAGGCTCCGCCAATGTCCGATCAACTGTCCCCACCCGCACTGTTCAAATCCCTGGCCGACGAAACCCGCGCACGTGCCGTACTGCTGATCGTCGAGCAAGGTGAGCTATGCGTATGCGAGCTGGTCTGCGCATTGGCCGACAGCCAGCCGAAGATCTCACGTCACCTGGCGCAACTGCGCACGAGCGGCCTGCTGCAGGACCGCCGCCAGGGCCAATGGGTGTACTACCGCCTGGCGCCGGATCTGCCGCAATGGGTGCGTGACGTGCTGGCCGCCACCCTGGCTGCCAACCGCACCTGGCTGCAGCAGGATGCCAGCCGTCTCGCCAACATGGGCGACCGCCCTGCCCGCCTCGCCACTTGCTGTTGAGAAGCCCGCATGCTTATCGCCGCCGCCATCTTCGTCTTCACTCTGATTCTGGTCATCTGGCAACCGCGCGGCCTTGGCGTCGGCTGGAGTGCCTCGCTCGGCGCGGTGCTGGCCCTGCTCACCGGAGTGGTCAGCCCCGGCGACATTCCCACTGTGTGGGACATCGTGTGGAACGCGACCTTCACCTTCATCGCCCTGATCATCATCAGCCTGCTGCTGGATGAGGCCGGCTTCTTCGAGTGGGCTGCGCTGCACATGGCGCGCTGGGCCGGCGGCCATGGCGCACGCCTGTTCGCCCTGTGCATTCTGCTCGGCGCAGCGGTATCGGCGCTGTTCGCCAACGACGGCGCCGCGCTGATCCTCACGCCCATCGTCATTTCCATGCTGCTGGCGCTGCGCTTCTCGCCGGCCTCGACCCTGGCCTTCGTCATGGCCGCCGGCTTCATTGCCGATACCGCCAGCCTGCCACTGGTGGTGTCGAACCTGGTCAACATCGTCTCAGCCGACTACTTCGGCATCGGCTTCGGCGCCTACGCCGCGGTGATGGTGCCAGTGAATCTGGTCAGCGTGACCGCCACCCTGGGCATGCTCTGGCTGTTCTTCCGCCGTGACATTCCTGCGCGCTATGCCGTAGGCAGCCTACCGGCGCCGCGTGAGGCGATCCGCGATCCACACACCTTCATCGCCGGCTGGATCGTCCTGCTGGTGCTGCTGCTCGGTCTGTTCGCGCTGGAGCCGCTGGGCATCCCGATCAGCGCGATTGCTGCAGTGTGCGCGGCGGTGCTGTTCGGGGTGGCCGTGCGCGGCCATCACATCGCCACGGCCAAGGTGCTGCGCGGTGCGCCATGGCAGGTGGTGGTGTTCTCGCTGGGCATGTATCTGGTGGTCTACGGCCTGAGCAACGCCGGCCTCACGGCGGACCTCACCACCCTGCTCGACGCGCTGGCTGCGCAAGGCATCTGGGCCGCCGCCATCGGCACCGGCCTGCTCAGCGCCCTGCTCTCCTCGATCATGAACAACATGCCCAGCGTACTGATCGGCGCTCTGGCCATCGACGCCAGCCAGGCCAGCGGCCTGGTACGTGAGGCAATGGTCTACGCCAATGTGATTGGCTGCGACCTCGGCCCCAAGATCACCCCCATTGGCAGCCTGGCCACCCTGCTCTGGCTGCACGTGTTGGCCCGCAAGGGCATCCGTATTACCTGGGGCTATTACTTCAGGGTCGGCATCATCCTCACCCTGCCGATCCTCCTGCTGACTCTTGCCGCTCTGGCCCTGCGCCTGAGCCTCTGACCCGGAGCCTTCCTGATGAAAGTCTTGTTCATGTGCACGGCCAACAGCTGCCGCAGCATTCTCTCCGAGGCGCTGTTCAACCATATTGCCCCGCCCGGCTATCAGGCCGTCAGTTCCGGCAGCTTCCCCCGCGGCCAGGTACTGCCGCGCAGCCTGAGCACCCTGGAGGCGGCCGGCATCTCCACCGCCGGCCTGTCGAGCAAGGGCAACGAGGCCTTCGAAGATAGCCCGCCGGACATTGTCATCACCGTCTGCGACAAGGCAGCCGGCGAGGCCTGCCCGGTGTACTTCGGCCCGGCGTTGAAGGCGCACTGGGGCCTGGAAGATCCTTCCCACGTGGAAGGCGATGAGATCACCATCGACGCAGCCTTCCACGCCACCCTGGCGCATATCGAGCGGCGCTGCCGCGCCTTCCTCGCCCTGCCGTTGCGCAACCTGAGCCGCGCCGAGCTGCAGCAGGCACTGGACCAGATCGGCGAATTGTAAGGAGAATCGCATGAGCGATCTGCCCAACCTCGACAGCGACCTGCTGCCAGCGGCCACCCCAAGCGACGGCCCGGCGCCGCGCATCCTGCTGCTGTACGGCTCCAACCGCGAGCGCTCGTTCAGCCGCCTGCTGATCGAAGAAGCCGCGCGCCTGCTCCGGCACCTGGGCGCCGAGACACGCATCTTCGACCCGTCCGGCCTGCCCCTGCCGGACGATGCCCCGGTGGAGCACCCCAAGGTGCATGAACTGCGCGAGCTGATGCAGTGGTCGGAAGGCCAGGTGTGGTGCTCACCGGAACGCCACGGCGCCATGTCGGCGGTGTTCAAGGCGCAGATCGACTGGGTGCCGCTGGCCATGGGCGCGGTGCGTCCGACCCAGGGCAAGACCCTCGCCGTGCTGCAGGTGTGCGGCGGCTCGCAGTCGTTCAACGTGGTCAACCAGCTGCGCGTGCTCGGCCGCTGGATGCGCATGTTCACCATCCCCAACCAGTCCTCGGTACCGAAGGCCTTCCTCGAATTCGGCGACGACAACCGTATGAAACCCTCGCCCTACTACGACCGCCTGGTGGATGTGATGGAAGAGCTGATGCGCTTCACCTGGCTGCTGCGCGACCACCCGGAACTGGTGGATCGCTACTCAGAACGCAAGGAGTCGGCCGAGGAGCTGATGCAGCGGGTCAATCAGAACAGTATCTGAGACGGTGGGAGGCGCTTTAGCGGCGACAATCGCGGCTAAAGCCGCTCCTACGGAATCGAGTGCAGGCTGATCAGGCGGCCGCGACGTAGAGTGGCGAGGCGGCCAAATACAGCACGACCAGCAGCACGCTCAGGATCAGTGCATTGAGTTGAATGCGCCGGACCTTGCTCAGACCGGCAAACTCCTTGGCGACGCTCAACACGAAGATGGCGCCTACCGCCACCATTGCCGGCATGGAGACCAGCGTGTCGGCCAGCCAGCTGTTCATCAGTCGCTCGCTGCTCGGGTAGAGCTCCTGACTGATCGCCATATAGCTGGGCCTGGCGCTGACCATGCCCCAGTAGGCTGCCAAGGTGATCAACTGCAGCAGGAGCAATGCCAGATTGCACAGCGTCTTCAAGCGCGGGAAACGACCTCGGTCACGGTTAGCCACAGAGCAGGCCCCCATTCTGGGTCTGCCCCATCATGTCCTTGATCACCCCACGCACCTTGGTGTCGGCCAACTGCCCGCCACTCGACTCGACCTTCACGCGGCTCAGCGAAAAGCTGGCCTCGTTATTGGCGTCATAGATGGTGAAGTTGACGTCCACGCTGCCACTGAACAGCAACGTACCCTTGAGCTCGACTTCCCCCAGCTTGCCGACCAGCGATGAGCGACTGCACAGCCAGGCGTGCTTGCCCGCGTCGATCTTCATCCAGCTGGTCTCGATATGGCCGGCGATCAGCGTGCCGCTGTTACCACCGACCTCAGGCCCGATAGCGATACCGAACACCTGCGGCTTATCGGCGCTTGAACGCCTGATCTGTATGTAGACGCCACTGAACAGATTGAAGCCAATGCTGGTCTTGGGGATGGCCGCGCCGACGCCGCTGGCCAGGATCTTCATTTCCATTACATGTTCCCTATGTAGAGTTGAATCAACCGCGGAGATTGGAGCAATGCGGTCCGCCTTGCCATGAACGATCACACAAACGGGCACTCCTGAGCGGCTCAGCGCTTCAGACCTTCCGAAACAGTATTGGTGCCGGGCGATCAACGCGCCGCGCTAGCTCAAAAGACCAGATCAACTGAACAGGCAAGCAACGGACACCGCTGATAGGCTGCGCACATGAATCTCGCCGCTCAACTCCAGACACTCATTGCCAACGACCCACAGCGCTTGCGCATCCTGCAACAGGTGCGCGGGCTCGACCTGCCCGATTGCTGGGTAGCCGCCGGTTTCGTGCGCAGCGCGGTCTGGGATCACCTGCACCAACGCACGCCATCCCCGTTGCCGGAAGATATCGACGTGATCTGGTTCGACCGCAGCCAAATCTCCCCTGCTCGCGACGCTGAACTGGAGACGATGCTGCGTCACAGGGACGAATCGCTGCAGTGGTCGGTGAAGAATCAGGCGCGCATGCATCTGCGAAATGACGATGCACCTTATGCCTCGGCTACCGAAGCGATGCGGTACTGGCCGGAGACTGCGACGGCGGTGGCCGTGCGACTGGATGAGCAAGATGAGGTTGAAGTTGCCGCACCGCTCGGCCTGGAAGATCTCTTCGAGCTGATCGTGCGACCGGCCGGGAGATTCAAGGCCGACAAGCAGCCGATCTACCAGCAACGACTGCGCGGCAAGAATTGGCTGGCGACTTGGCCGAAGTTGAAGGTGCTGACGTAGGGTGGATGTCGCTTTTTACATCCACCAATGGTGGATCGATGAAGCGTGATCCACCCTACGACAGAAACCCCGTGGGAGGCGCTTCAGCGGCGACAATCGCGGCTGAAGCCGCTCCTACAAGGCTAAAAATCCATCGAAAAGAGGATGTGACGAGCGCATCCAACCTACGACAGAACCCGTGGGAGGCGCCTCAGCGGCGACAAGCGCGGCTAAAGCCCCTCCCACAGAGCCAAGGTCAGATACCGGCGACCACTGCGCAGATACCCTGCGCGCTTTCGGCGAACTGGCTGCACAGGTGATTGATGGAGGTCACCAATACCTGCTCGGGCGAGGAGATGAAATCCACCGACATCATCACGCTGAGCATGGTGATGCTGATGATGGAGAAGGTGAACAGCTTGCGCGCCCACACTCGATCATCGACGGCCTTGTAGCCCGATACGCCCATCCACAGCCAGTAGGCACCGCTCAGCGCGGCGACCACGAAGTAGCTGTAGCCGGCGTAGCCGCTGAGCGTCAGCATCAGGGTCGCGACCACGAAGGCAGCGATGTACAGCACGATCTGCCGCTTGGCAGCCGAGATCCCCTTGATGACGGGCAGCACCGGGATGTTCGCGGCCTGGTAGTCATGGAAACGGAAGATGGCGATGGCATAGGAATGCGGCATCTGCCACAGGCTGAAGATCAACAACAGGATGGCGGCGCCAGCATCGAACTCGTTGCTCACCGCGCAGTAGCCAACCACGGGCGGGGCCGCCCCGGACAGGCTGCCGACCAGGGTGCCGTACACCGAGCCACGCTTGAGCCACAGGCTGTAGAGGCCGACATAGACCACGAAGCCCATGAGCACCAGCATCACCGCCAGGGTATTGGTGGCGGCATACAGCACGGCCACCCCCGCCACACCCAGCACGCAGGCATAGACGATGGCGTGCACTGGTGAAACCAGCCCCTGCGCCAGCACCCGGTTACGGGTGCGCTCCATCTTCTGGTCGATGTCACGATCGATGTAGTTGTTGAACACGCAGCCTGAGGCGATCACCAGAGAAACCCCCAGCGCTGTCGCGAAGTACAGCGCCAGGTTCGCATCGCCGCGCGAAGCCAGGAAGAAACCGCCCGTCACGGAAATCAGATTGCCGAAGACGATGCCCGGCTTGGCGAGGTTGAGGTACTGCTTCAGGAGCGCCAGCATCAGTTGATCATCATGTGATAGTGCATGCTCCACATGATCCAGACCGACAGGCCGACCACGAACGCGATGATCAGCACGGTGAAGATCATCGAAACGACGTTCCAACGGCCTTCCGCGTCGGTCTTCATGTGCAGGAAGTACACGAGATGGACGAGCACCTGCACCAGGCCGAAGAGCACCACGGTGATCAGGGTCGCGCCACGGCTCAGGCCCAGCACTTCAGGATGCATGACCAGCATGAAAGGGATCACGGTGAGGATCACCGACAGGATGAAACCGGTCAGGTAATCCTTGAAGCCCACGGCGTGGGCGGCGTGATTGTCTTGGTGAGCCATTTACAGCACCCCCATCAGGTAGACGACGGTAAACACGCAGATCCACACCACGTCGAGGAAGTGCCAGAACAGGCTGAGCAGGCCCACGCGGGTCTTGTTGGTGTCGGTCAGGCCACGGCTGCCGACCTGGAACATCAGCACCAGCATCCACAACAGGCCGGCACTGACGTGCAGGCCGTGGGTGCCAACCAGGGTGAAGAAGGCCGACCAGTAGGCGCTGACCTGCGGCCCGGCACCTTCATGGATCAGGTGACGGAACTCGTACAGCTCGATGCTGATAAAGGCCGCACCGAACAGGAAGGTGATGCCAAGCCAGCGCAGCACCGCGCCCTTGTCGCCACGGTAGGTGGCGAGCATGGCCATGCCGTAGGTGATACTGGAGAACAGCAGCGCGAAGGTTTCCACCAGCACCAGGTGCAGGCCCGGGCTGAGCATTTCCTTGGCGGTGGGACCGCCGGCGAAGGAATTGCTCAGTACCGCGAAGGTGGCGAACACCGTGGCGAAGATCAGCAGGTCGGTCATCAGGTAGACCCAGAAGCCGAACAGCTTGATTCCACTGGTGTCGTGGTGGTGCTCATGGCCGTGGCCATGAGCGTCATGTGGAAAATGGGGTTCGTAAGCGGTCATGGTTAGGCCTGTACGACTGCGTTGGCTTTGGTTTGGTGGTGCGCCTGCTCGATCCGCGCGATCTCTTCGGGCTGCACGTAGTAGTCGATGTCTTCGTCGTAGGAGCGCACGATGAAGCTGACCACGGCGCCGGCCAGACCAACGATGGCGAGCCACCAGATGTGCCAGATCATGGCGAAGCCGAAGGCGATGACGAACGCCGACACCACCAGGCCGTTGCCGGTGTTCTTCGGCATGTGGATCGGCTCGTAGTGCTCCGGTGCAGGCATCAGCTCGACACCATTCTTCTTCGCCTCATAGAAGGCGTCGATCTTGTCCGCCGTCGGGATGACCGCGAAGTTGTAGAACGGTGGCGGCGAGGACGTCGCCCACTCCAGGGTGCGGCCGTCCCAGGGGTCGCCGCTCACGTCGACGTTTTCCTTGCGCTTGATGTAGCTGGTGACGAACTGCACCACGGTGAAGACGATGCCGATACCGATCAGCACGGCGCCGACCACGGCCACCTGCACCCACGGCACCCAGGCCGGGTTGTCGAAGTGGTTGAGGCGACGGGTCATGCCCATGAAGCCCAGCACGTACAACGGCATGAAGGCGAAGTAGAAGCCGATCAGCCAGCACCAGAAGGAGTAACGGCCGAAGCGGTCGAGCAGCTTGAAGCCGAAGGCTTTCGGGAACCAGTAGATGATGCCGGCCAGGTAGCCGAACACCGCACCACCGATGATCACGTTGTGGAAGTGGGCGATCAAGAACAGGCTGTTGTGCAGCACGAAGTCCGCCGCCGGCACCGCCATCAGCACGCCGGTCATGCCGCCGATGGAGAAGGTCACGAGGAAGCCCAGGGTCATCCAGGTCATGGCGTTCAGTTGCAGACGGCCACGGAAGATGGTGAACAGCCAGGTGAAGATCTTCACCCCGGTGGGGATGGCGATGATCGAGGTCATGATGCCGAAGAAGGCGTTGACGCTGGCACCCGAGCCCATGGTGAAGAAGTGGTGCAGCCACACCACGAACGACAGCACGCCGATGGCCGCGGTCGCCCAGACCATCGAGGCATAACCGAACAGGGTCTTGCGCGAGAAGGTCGCCACCACCTCGGAGAACACGCCGAACGCCGGCAGGATGAGGATGTACACCTCCGGGTGACCCCAGATCCAGAACAGGTTGGCGTACATCATCGGGTTGCCGCCCAGTTCATTGGTGAAGAAGTGGAAATCCAGGTAGCGGTCCAGCGACAGCATCGCCAGGGTCGCGGTCAGCGGCGGGAAGGCACCGCAGATCAGCACGCAGGTCACCAGGATGGTCCAGGTGAAGATCGGCATCTTCATCAGGCTCATGCCCGGTGCACGCATCTTGAGAATGGTGGCGATGAAGTTGACCCCCGTCAGCGTCGTCCCCAAGCCCGATAGCTGCATGCTCCAGATGTAGTAATCCATCCCCACACCCGGACTGAACTTGATCCCCGATAACGGCGGATACGCCACCCAGCCGGTCTTGGCGAACTCGCCCAGGCCCAGCGACAGGTTGATCAGCAGCGCGCCACCGACGAACAGCCAGAAGCTCAGCGAGTTCAGGTAGGGGAAGGCCACGTCACGCGCGCCGATCTGCAGCGGCACGACGATGTTCATCAGGCCGGTGACCAAGGGCATGGCCACGAAGATCAGCATGATGATGCCGTGCGCGGTGAAGATCTGGTCGTAGTGCTCCGGCGGCAGGTAGCCCTGCCCGTCACCGTGGGCCATCGCCAGGTGGGTCCGCATCATGATCGCGTCGGCGAAGCCACGCACCAGCATGACCAGCGCGACGAGGATGTACATCACGCCGATTTTCTTGTGGTCCACCGAGGTGAGCCACTCGCTCCACAGGTAGCCCCACTTCCTGAAGTAGGTCACCGCCGCGAACAACGCCAGACCACCGAGCGCCACGACGGCCAGGGTGATCATGATGATTGGCTCGTGGTACGGAATCGCATCCAGAGTCAGTTTTCCAAACATATTCACTCCTGCACCTCCGCTGCTTCGTGCATGGCCGTGCTGTGGGAATCTTTCAGGGTCAGGTACTGCCCGATCACCTTGTTGAACAGGTTCGGTTCGACCTGGCCGAAGTAACGTACCGGGTAGACCGGGTAGCGGTGGTTGACCATTTCGCCGGGCTCGCCCACCTGCTTGAAGGCGGCGAAGTCCATGACCTCGGGCGATTGCTTGACCTTGTCGACCCACTGCGCGAACGCGTCGTCGCTGACCGAGTGGGTGGTGAAGCGCATGGCCGAAAAGCCTTCGCCGCTGAAGTTGCCGGACTGGCCGAAGAACTCGCCCTGTTCGTTGGCGATCAGGTTGAGCTGGGTACGCTGGCCGCCCATGGCGTAGATCATCCCGCCGAGCTGCGGGATCGACAGCGCGTTCATCACCGTGTCGGAGGTGATGTGGAAGGTCACCGGGGTCTTCTCTGGAATCACCAGCTCATTGACCACGGCCACCCCCTGGTCCGGGTAGATGAACAGCCATTTCCAGTCGAGCGAGACGACTTCGATGTTCAGCGCCGGCTTGTCCGATTCGATCGGACGATAGGGGTCGAGCGAATGCGAGGTTTGCCAGATGATGACCGCCAGAACGGCGACGATGATCAGGGGAACGCCCCAGACGACCAGCTCGATCTTGTGCGAATGTGCCCAGTCGGGCATGTAGGTGGCCTTCTCGTTCGACTCGCGATAACGCCAGCCAAACAGGAAGGTCATGATGATCACGGGTACCACCACGATCAGCATGAGTCCGATGGAGATCAGGATCAGATTGCCCTGCTCGACACCGATCTGCCCTTTCGAGTTGAACAGTGCCCAGTCACATCCACCGAGCGCCGAGAAGGCAATCGCCATCACCAGCCAGCGCGCACAACGATGGTATTTCTCTTCTTTCATGTCACGACCTTCAACTGAGTGAGCCCACAGTCGGCTTCAGTTGCCGTGCGGCCCATCGAGTAAGAGGCCGGCAGCAAGAACTCAGAGCTTGAGCATCCGTGCAAGCGAAGCGGTAAACCGTGGGAAGCGCGGATGTTGCAGGCTCTGACAGCCCCGCACAATTAGTTAGCAGCCTACTTAGGCGCCGGTTGACCGCCTCGCCTCGACATATTTCGCAACATATACGCAATGATTTGAAACACTTTGCCAGCAGAAGCCGGCAAAGAATCGGAGGGGTGCGACAAAAGATCACAGCCCCGGTTTAGAGCTTTTTGTCAGCAAATTGACAGGAATCAATGACACGAAAGATGCTATCCGCCGGCAGCGTGCCAGGCCTTGACATTTAGGAAATTTCGGGAGTCTTGCACCGATGAGGAGCGTCCGCCTTGCGACGGGCTGAGCGCATAGCGGGGGCAAGTAGAGACAGAGGACAGCTGGTGTTGTAGCCCGGATGTAATCCGGGGCAATCGAGGTCAGCCCAAAAGCATCGCGGCTGAAGCCGCTCCCACGGGACCTGTGAGCGCCTGCAAAGTGAGCGGCATTTCGTTTCAGCCGCGATAGCTTCACCTAACCCACACGCAACCCTGAACGACTCGATATATGCCCCGGATTGCATCCGGGCTACGAACGGCGGTCAGCAACGGCTTGTGTGGGAGGGGCTTTAGCCGCGACGAGTATCGCGGCTAAAGCGAAAGCCGCTCCTACAGACATCCACCTATCCCGTAGGAGCGGCTTCAGCCGCGATAGCTTCACCTAACCCACACGCAACCCTGAACGACTCGATATATGCCCGCGGATTGCATCCGGGCTACGAACGGCGGTCAGCAGCGGCTTGCGTGGGAGGGGCTTTAGCCACGACGAGTATCGCGGCTGAAGCGCAAGCCCCTCCGCCGCTCCAGACATTCACCTATCCGTAGGAGCGGCTTCAGCCGCGATAGCTTCACCTAACCTACGTGCGACCCAAAACGACTCGATACATGCCCCGGATTGTATCCGGGCTACGAACGGAGGCCGGCAACAGGCTACGCCACTACTTCCAGGCGCAATAACAGCCCACTGCCAGGCCGCTGGCGAGGGACACATGGCGCCCCTGGGTCAGTGCCTCAAGCACCGGCTCGACGAAGCTGTTGCTGGAGTTGCACACCAGCCCTTCGCTGTAAGGGCCGGCATAGGCCAGGTTGCCGTCGCGATCCCAGATCGCCAGCGCCGGGCTGGCCGGCAGCGCCTCCATGCCCTCGACGCCCGGCAGGGGCTTCATCCGCCCACGCAGAAACGGCGCGATCTCGCCCGTGCTGCCCGGCTTCTGCACGCTGTAGAACGCCACATCGGCATTGCGGTGCAGGCCGATCAGGTAGCGCAGGTGCGCGTCGGTTTCCGCGTTGCAGGGGCAATCCGGGTCCCAGAAGTGCACGACCCGGATCGGCCCGGGCCCGGCCAGCTCGGGCGGCAGCTTCAACTCGCCCTGACCGAAGATCACCGTCTGCTCGGCATAGGGCCGCAGGTAGGCCGCGCCGCTAAGCCACCAGATCAGCACCACGATCCCCAGCGCCAATACACAGAAGCCCACCACCAGATGCTTGAAGCTCAGGCGTTGCAGCAGGTTCATGGCTGATGGCCGAACTTGCGCAGGAACTGCTTCTCCATCTCCTGGCAACTCTCCTCGGTGAAGCTGCGCTCGGTGGCCTGCGCGCTCTTCCAGCAGGCCTCGATGGCCGCGCGCTCGCCAGCTTCGATCTCGGCGTCCTGCGGGCGGGTCATGATGTAGATCAGCCCGGCGAAAATCAGCACCACAAAGGCCAGGCCGGCCAGGAACAGGCCCAGGCAGCCACGGCGCCCCAGCCCGGATTTATCTTCACTTGCGCTCATCTTTCTCGGTTTCCGCATTCATCAGTGGTTGGCTCGCCCCTGCACCGGGGCGAGCGCCGATCATCAACCTTCAACCAGCGTCCACTGCTTGCTCAGGCGCTTGTCCGATACCGCCATCCTGGTGCCCAGTTGCTGGGCGAATAGCGACACGCGGTATTCCTCCAGCATCCAGCGATACAACGTGAGCTGCGGGTCACGCTTGCCTTCCTGGGCATGTTTGGCAGCACGCGCCTTGTACTGTTCCCAGTAGCCTGTGAGTTCGCCGGTCCATACGCGGTCGCGCTGCACCTGCGCGCCGACCTTGTCCAGACGCTGCTCGATGGCCTTCAGATAACGCGGAATCTCCTTGAGCCACTCGCCCGGCGTCTCGCGCACGAAGCCGGCGTACACCAGATTGGCCAGTTGCAGCTTGATGTCGTTGAGCGCCATGGCCTGGGCCAGGTCGATCTTGCCCTTGAAGCGCTTCTGCAGGTCATGGTGCAGCTTGAGGATTTCCAGCACCTGGCGGGCGATACGTTCGGCATGCGCCGTCCAGTCACCGCGCTTGCGCTCGGCCAGTTGCGCCAGGGCCGCGCCATCACGCGGCAGCGTCGCTTCGCCTTCGAGGATGCAGGCATCCAGGCTGGCCAGCAGAATGTCCTCGACCAGCGCCTCGACACGGCCAATATCGCGATACAGCAGGCCCAGCTCAGTCAGCCCCGGCAGCTTGCCGCGCAGGAACTTGGCCTGTTCGGCCAGTTGTTGCAACAGCAAACGCTGCAGCGCACGGCGATGCTGGAAGTCGGCCTCGGCCTGGGTCGGGAAGCGCCCTTCCTTGACCACCCCACCTTCTTCCACCAGAGCCGGGTAAACGGTCATGGAAAGCCCGGCGATCTTCTGCTGCGCCTTTTCCGCCACCTCGGCAAAGGCCTTGGCCTCCACCGCTTTCGGCTTGTCGCTCTGCTGCGGGATGGCCAAGGCAGCCTGGCTGGCCTCGGCGAAACGTGCGGTCAGTTCGGCCAGATCGCGACCTTCGCCGAGGAACTTGCCGCGCGCATCAACCACCTCGATGTTCATCTTCAGATGGTTCTCGATGCTTTCAGCCGCTTCCGCCCAGGCCTCGTCGGATACCCGCGCACCAGTCATGCGCAGCAACTCCTGACCGAGTGCCTGCGGCAACGAACCCTGGCCAAACACCAGCTTGTCCAGCGCGGCGCCGACGAAGTCCGGCACCGGCACGAAGTTCTTGCGCAGCGCCTTGGGCAGGCCGCGCACCAGCGCCACGCACTTGGCCTCCAGCAGCCCCGGCACCAGCCATTCCAGGCGCTCGGGTTGCAGTTGCGGCAACAGCGGCGCCGGCACGCGCAGGGTCACGCCGTCACGCGGGTGGTTGGGCTCGAAATGGTAGGACAGCGGCAGTTGCAGCTCGCCGATGCGCAAGGTGTCCGGGTACTGCGCGGCGGTGACCTCCCTGGCATCGCGGGCCAGGGCGTCTTCCTCGCGCATGATCAACAGCTGCGGATCGGCCGCGCTGCCTTTCTTGTACCAGCTCTCGAAACTCGCGGCCTGGTAGATGTCCTGCGGGATGCGCGCCTCGTAGTAGCCGAACAGGGTTTCCTCGTCGGCGAGGATGTCGCGGCGGCGCGACTTGGCCTCCAGCTCGTCGAGGCGTTCGAGCAACTGGCGGTTGGCAGTCAGGCAGCGCACGCGGCTGTTGATCTCGCCTCGCACCAGCCCCTCGCGAATGAACATCTCGCGCGCCACCGGCGGGTCGATGGGGCCGTAATGCACCGGGCGGCGACCGACGATGATCATGCCGTACAGGGTGACCTGCTCGTACGCCACCACCTGGCCGCGCTTCTTCTCCCAGTGCGGTTCCAGATGGTTCTTCTTCACCAGATGCGCCGCCAGCGGTTCGATCCAGTCCGGCTCGATCTTGGCCACCATACGGGCGAACAGCTTGGTGGTTTCCACCAGCTCGGCGGCCATCACCCAGTTGGGCTTCTTGCGCCCGATCACGCTGGATGGATGAATCCAGAAGCGCCGCTGACGCGCGCCGAGGTAGTCGCCCTCCTCGGTCTTCTGGCCGATCTGGCTGAGCAGGCCGGCGAGAATCGCCTTGTGCACGGCGGCATAGTTCTTCGCCCGCACCGCCGCCTCGCTGGCCTCGGCCTGCTGGCGGGCGATGGCGTTGACGCGGGTGTCCTTGGTCGGCTGCGGCGCGTTCGCCGGCTGCTCGCCCTTCGCCTCCGAGCGGTTCTGCCCGCCCTTGCCTGTCAACTGCAGATCGCGGGCGATCAGCACCAGTTGGCGGTGCGCATCACGCCACTCGCGCAGGCGCATGTAGTTGAGGAAGTTCTTCTTGCACCAGGTCCGCAGCGGGTTGCTGCCCAGCTCCTGACGTTTTTCCTCGAAGCCGCGCCACAGGTTGATCAGCGCGGCGAAGTCCGAGTCCACATCCTTCCACTGCGCATGCGCCTGGTCGGCAGCCTGCTGGCGATCTATCGGTCGCTCGCGTGGGTCCTGCACCGACAGCGCAGCAGCGACGATCAGGACTTCCTCCAGACTGCCCTGCTTGGCCCCCTCCAGCACCATGCGCCCCAGGCGCGGGTCGATAGGCAGGCGCGCCAGTTGCCGGCCGATGGGCGTGAGCTGGCTTTCGCGGTTGACCGCCGACAGCTCCTGCAACAGGTTGAAGCCGTCGCTGATGGCCTTGCCGTCTGGCGGCTCGATAAAGGGGAAGTCCTCGATGCTGCCCAGGCGCAGGTGCAGCATCTGCAGAATCACCGCCGCCAAGTTGGTGCGCAGAATCTCCGGGTCGGTGAATTCAGGGCGACCGAGAAAATCCTCCTCGCTGTACAGGCGGATGCAGATGCCCGGCTCGACCCGCCCGCAACGGCCCTTGCGCTGGTTGGCGCTGGCCTGCGACACCGGCTCGATGGGCAGGCGCTGCACCTTGGCGCGGTAGCTATAGCGGCTGATGCGCGCGGTGCCGCTGTCGATCACGTAGCGGATGCCCGGCACGGTCAGCGAGGTTTCCGCCACGTTGGTGGCCAGCACGATCTTGCGTCCGGCCATGGGCGCGAAAATCTTCTGCTGCTCAGCCGGCGTCAGCCGCGCATACAGCGGCAGCACCTCGGTAAAACGCAGGTTGGCCTTGCGCAGCACCTCGGCGGCCTCACGAATCTCGCGCTCGCCGGGCAGGAATACCAGCACGTCGCCGGGGCGCTTGCCCACGCTACGCTCGTGCTCGGCGATCTCGTCCAGCGCGGCGAGGATGCCTTGATCGATGGACAGGTCATCGAGCAGGCGCTCGCCCTCCTCGTCCACCTCGGCCGCCAGCGGGCGGTACCAGGTTTCCACCGGGTAGGTGCGACCGGACACCTCGATGATCGGCGCATCGTTGAAGTGTTTGCTGAACCGCTCCAGATCGATGGTCGCCGACGTGATGATCAGCTTCAGATCCGGGCGACGCGGCAGCAGGGTCTTCAGGTAGCCGAGCAGGAAGTCGATATTGAGGCTACGTTCGTGCGCCTCGTCGACGATGATGGTGTCGTACTTTTCCAGAAAGCGGTCGTGCTGGGTTTCGGCGAGCAGGATGCCGTCGGTCATCAGCTTGATCAGCGTGCCGTCCTTGCTCTGATCCTCGAAACGCACCTGATAGCCGACCAGCTCGCCCAGCGGCGTACCGATTTCCTCAGCCACCCGTGTCGCCACACTGCGCGCCGCCAGACGGCGCGGCTGGGTGTGACCGATCAGCCCATGCACACCCCGGCCGATCTCCAGGCAGATCTTCGGTAACTGCGTGGTCTTGCCCGAACCGGTTTCACCGGCGATCACCACCACCTGGCTCTTCTCCAGCGCGGCCTTGATCTCGTCGCGCTTGGCGGCAATCGGCAGCGCATCGTCATAGCGCATCACCGGGATGCTGCTGCGCCGCGCCGCCACCTTGTCGCTGGACGCCTGAAAACGCGCCAGCCACTGCGCCAGCTTGGCCTCATCGGGGTGTTTCTGCAGCTCATGCAACTGCCTGCGCAAGCGATGGCGCTCGGCGATCATGACGTGGTCGAGGTTGTTCTGCAGCGTGGCGAGGTCAGTCATCTGGATCGGGGCAATCAGGGCAAAGGCGGGATTGTCGCAGATTACGCTCTAAGGCGGGCAGGCTATGCCGTAGCGGAAGAGCGCGGAATTAAGGCGTAAGGGAGCGGCGGCTTTCGGCCAAAAGCAGTCATCCACGAAAGGCTACTTCCGACCTAAGCCGACACCTGGATAGCTATGCAATTGAGGGCGACTTAGAAAGTATATAGATGCTTTAAGACACCTACGTTCAAGACAAGAAATCTAAGGGTTGATGAGTTTATGCTCACCAAAATTTGCATACTAATTAGCCAAGCACTAAAATAATACAAAAATCAAAGCACTTTTCTTTAGCACAAAAAAAGGTTTACAGGGATGGCCGAATACAGAGTAACAGTTTCAGCAGACCTATCAAAAATTGAAAACTATGAGGGTTGCAAGTGCTTTTTAGAAACACTCTACTCAGAAAGCGAAAGCTGTGACACAGAAAAAGAACTTAAGATATTTTTAGCGTCACAGAAGTGCGAGTTCAGGCCGCGCCACTTTGTATGGCACGAATACCTTTCTGCCATAGAAGACTTGTCAATAAAAGAAGAAAAAACCTTCATGGCCATGTTTGTAGTTGGCGACGGTGCAATTGATTTCTGCAATGAGTTAAATTCACTTCTAAAAGAAATCAAAGCCAAACGGATAAAAATAGAACTCATCTATGATGGGGGGGTCGGAGAAAATTGACTGGAAATTACTGGGCAGCCCGGAAAGTATATCCACAATATTCTTGAGAAAACCTGAAACCCTACTGATCAATGGCGCCAGCGGTCACTACAAATTAGTATCGAGAGACGGCAGTTTGCTCGGCGAGCTAAACATAGCGCTTGGTCACTTGGTAGGGGCGCAGACTATATTCAATAAACATGGCGACGTGCTGTTCATCATAAACTTCAAGTCAGGCATTCCCCATGGAAAGTTCAAGGCATACTATCCAGATGGCAGTAACATGTTAGAAGGCACTTTTAATGAAGGTATGCTGGGCGACCAATTCCTCACATGGGAAAACAATGGGCACGTACAAACAAGGTCAAATTATAAGGATGGTTTACTGCACGGAGCCCAATATATTCACTTAAGCAAAGAGCAAAGTCCTCACCTTCAAGCAAATTACAAAAACGGACTACTAAATGGGCCAGCAACATGGAGATGTGGTTTTATGGACGATAAAACATGCCATGCGGTATTTAAGTCTGGCAAGTCCCCCGAAAATATCGATGAGTACACTATGGCTAGGCTGGAAGCGCTTGAGGACAAGTTGGCTCCTAACGAAAGTTTCATGATGTTTATTGACCCCCACCAATTCTACGAGTTGATCTCTAGGCTCGCTCTCGAGCAATCAAACAATCCACCCTCCGCGCCCTGATACCGGCCCACCTGTACGCTCTTATCATATCAGTCCCAGATACTTGATCCTGTAACCTAATGCTGTACGCGCCATCGTATGACCGCTTCTGGCCGATTGCAGCCGGTCGTGAAGCGCAGAACGGCCAAAAGCAGCAGTTTCATGATCGTTACCACGCCGGAGCGTGGGAGCCGTCGTATTTTCTGCGGACACCGTTCACAGAGCTGAGCTGCCACAAGCCAGTGCGCAAGGCTTTCATATAGCCAGAAGCCCGAGCATCACAACGCTCCCCAGGCTAAAGCCTGAACGATGGACGCCGAACAGTCGATCAGCCGCCCCACACCGCACCACATCAAAAGTCACAACGGCCCCTCCGCAAAGTGGACCACTCATTAAGCCTTTAAATGGATCAATACCTTGATCCTCTTAGTTGTCTTAATTGAGCAGACCTTACTGATCCCCATCCACAAAGGGTACTGCTCTATGACTCGTCTGAATTGGTTTGAGGCTTCACCCGGTGCAGCCAAAGCACTGGGAGGGCTGCACCATTACGTCACCACCGGAACGAACCTGCCGCCCCAGCTCATACATCTCGTGTTCTTGCGGGCATCGCAAATCAATGGATGCGCGCACTGCATCGATATCCATTCGCGAGACTTGATCAAGGGAGGTATGTCAGTAGAAAAGCTCGTTCTGGTGCCGGTCTGGCATGAAGCCGCACATCTGTTTTCCGACCAGGAACGTTCCGCCCTGGCCTGGACGGAAGAAGTGACCCTGGTCGGCGAAACGCATGTTTCCGACGAGGCTTATGCCGCGGCATCGTCTGCATTCCCCCCTAAAGACCTGGTCGACCTTACGGCGGCTATCGCAGCCATGAACGCGTTCAATCGCATGGGTGTCAGCTTTCGCTTGAGCCCTGCTGCGAAGGCGTAAACCGGAAGGGGGGATTTAATCCCCCCTTCTCAGGCGTCTCTTCTTAAACCGCTAGCGCCGCTGCACCTCTGGAACGCCAGGCAAACCCCAGCACCATCAGCAGCCCCAACCCGGCCATCGCTGCGCCGGCCAAGGAAATCGCCGGATAGCCCAACCCCGCCTTGATCACCGCTCCGCCCAGCGCTGCGCCAATCGCGTTACCGAGGTTGAAGGCGCCGATATTCACCGCCGAGGCCAGGTTGGGTGCGGCCTTGGCCGCCTCCATCACGCGCATCTGCAGCGGCGGCACGATGGCGAAGCTGGCGATGCCCCAGATCAGGATGGCCACGGCGGCCGGCAGCGGCCAGCGCATCAGCACGGTGAAGGCCAGCAAGACCAGGATCAGCGCGCTCAGCGAGACGATCAGGGTGCGGTCGACGGAGCGATCCGCCGCCTTGCCGCCCCAGATGTTGCCGAGCGTCAGGCCGATGCCGTACAGCACCAGCATGGCGGTGATAAAGGCGGTGGACGCCTGGGTCTCGCTGCTGAGGATCGGCGCGATATAGGTGAACACGGCGAACATCGCGCTGGAGCCGATCACGGTCAGGGCCAGTGCCGCCAGCACCGGGCCACGGCCCAGCACGCGGATTTCCGCCAGCACGCCGTCGCTCTTTGGCAGCGGCACGTTGGGCAGCGCGAACCACAGCGCGAGCATCGCCAATACGCCCAGGCCGGTAATGCCCGCAAAAGCCGTACGCCAGCCAAACACCTCACCGAACCAAGTCGCCAGCGGCACACCGCCGATCGTCGCCAATGTCAGCCCCATGAACATCGCCGCCACCGCCCCTGCACGCTTGTCCGGCGCGACTACGCTGGCGGCGACGATGGAACCGACGCCGAAGAAGGCGCCGTGGTTCAGCGAAGTCACCACCCGAGCGATCAGCAGGCTGTAGTAGTCAGTCGCCAACGCCGACATCAGGTTGCCCAGGGTAAAGATGGCCATCAGCCCGATCAGCAGATAGCGCCGGGGAATCTTGCCTGTGGTCAGGGTCATCAATGGCGCGCCGAGCAGCACACCGAGGGCGTAGGCGCTGACCAGCAAGCCGGCAGCGGGAATGGAAACGCCGAGATCGCTGGCGATGCCCGGCAACATGCCCATGGGGGCGAACTCGGTGACACCGATGCCGAAGGCACCGATGGCGAGTGCAACGAGTGGTGGATTGATACGCATGGAAAGGCTCCTCATCTATGCCGCGAATGCTAGGATCCAAACCTTGCCGGCGGTAGATGGCCTTTCTGACAAACACCTTTGCTTACGGAGCACAAATGGACATAGGCGGCCGATCAGGTGACATGGTGGTGTTCGCCACCGTGGCGGAACAAGGCAGCCTGTCGGCCGCAGCTCGCGCACTGGGGCTGACGCCCTCGGCGGTCAGCCGGATCATCGCGCGCACCGAGCAGCGCCTTGGCACGCGCCTGCTGCTGCGCACCACCCGCGCGATCACCTTTACCGCCGAGGGCGAGGCGTACCTGCGCGGCGCGCGGCGCATCCTTGCCGATATGGCGGAGGTCGAAGAAGCCATCACCGATCAGGGCGTGCCACGGGGCCGCTTGCGTGTCAGCGCTGCCCTCGGCCATGGCCGGATGACCATCGTGCCGCTGGTGGCGGCGTTCAGCGCGCGTTACCCGAGCATCACCGTCGACCTCAGCCTGGGCGACGAAGTGGTCGACATTCTCGGCGGCCAGGCGGACGTGGCGGTGCGCTTCGGCCTGCTACCGGACAGCCCGTTGACCGCACGAAAAGTCGGCGAAACCGGCCAGGTGGTGGTGGCCTCCCCAGACTATTTGCAGCGCCATGGCACACCGCAACAGCCGGAAGACCTGCTGCAGCACAACTGCTTGCGCTTCAACTTCCGCCGCGCCGAACCCAACTGGCCCTTTATCCGCGACGGCCAGGCGTTCTCACTCAAGGTCTGCGGAAATATCGAATGCAGCAGCGGCGAGGCGCTGGCGCAGTTCGCCCGCGTTGGCGCCGGCATCGCGCGCATCGGCGAGTTCACCGTGGCCGAGGACATCCAGCGCGGCGATCTGGTGCCGCTGTTGCAGGCCTTCAACCCCGGCGACCGGGAACCGATTCATGCGGTGTTCGTCGGCGGCACGGCAATGCCGGCGCGGGTGCGGGTGTTCGTGGATTTTCTGGTGGAACATCACCGGATGTGAGGGGCAACTGCCAATAAGATTGTGATCCGCCAACAGAGAAAAGTGCCAAAACCTGAAGCAGGTGGCCCCGTGCGCCGCTCCTACCAGTGTGCTAACTTGCGAGCAGAAATTGATCAAGTCGTTGGGGTAGCCAAGCCATGAACCACAAGCTGAACACCTATGGCGTATCCATAGTAGAAAGGCCCAAAATCAAGGCCACTAAGAAACTGGACTTGGGCGGCGAGCAAGGTAAGCAGATCGTTTACTCAGAAACCAAACTTGCGCTCAGAACTCACAAGAAAACCTTTCAGAAACTGGCTGACATGTAATGGAATTGATCTTTTTTCCATTTGAACGTGTCATCGAGATAAATACGCAAATCTTGACTACCGAGCCCGGAATGAAAGGAGTAGTAAACATTCCAACTCTGCAGGGCGCGCTTGCTCGAATCGACAACGCCATCGCTTATGATGGCCTCGACGATGTGTTTGAAATAGCCGCCAAATACACTGCCAGTATCGCGCGAGGCCATGCACTGCCTGACGCGAATAAACGCACCGGGCTGGCAGTCGGACTAGAGTACCTTTCACTCAATGATTATGAGATTACGCTAGATAATGATCTTTTGGCGGATGCGGTCCGGGACTTAGTTACCGGCGGTATCGATGAGTATGATTTCGCCGACATTCTGTACTCCAGCTTCATCGCCTCTCAAAATCAGCCTTAGCAACTAGCGCGGACATCCACTGCAACGGCGGATGAAGAGCCCCATCCACCTTACGGTGAAACCGAGGCGTAAGGTGGACAACGCGCAGCTTGTCCACCGCTTCTTCAAGCGCCATCGATGCTCGAAATATGCGACTCCGAACCGATGAAGCTTGAAGCAACAGCGGCCCCGAGCCGATGAACTACCCCGGATTTCGCCGTGCTCAACCCAGGCTACAGGCCAACAATCGGACGCCCTTGCGAACTGCGTCCAGAGTGTCTTTCGTCTTCAGGTCGTGTACTGGGTCAACACTGATCCCAAATTTCGATGCCTAGCTCAGCATCAGACGGACATGCGCTGATCCGCTCCTGGAGCACTTCGGGCGTGAAGTAAAGCGCCGGGGACGTTCTCCGGTTCGCTGGCAGCATCGGCAGTATGTCGCTGGCCGCCCCCCTGTACAGGCTTGGGAAGTTGTCAGAGCGGGTCTGCGTGAGCTTTCCGGCTTCGGCCAGTTCATCGACCCACCGCGGCCACCCGGCCTCCCAGAGGGCCAGGGTGTTTGCTCCTCGAACCGACTCAACGTCGGGGTGCATATAGATCCGTATCTGATAGCTCATTCAGCGCCCTCCCTCGCACTCAGCCAAGCCCGCCAGCAACTTGCCGGTCAATTCATGCAACGCCTGCTGCTCGTCCACGGTCAATCCTGAAAGCACACGCTGCAGGTTGGCCACATGAGCGGCGAGCATACCGTCGATCAGTTCGAAACCGGCCGGGGTCAGGGCCACCAGCACGCCGCGGCGGTCGCTGGGATGTTTGCGCCGTTCGATCAGCCCGGCTTTTTCCAGGCGGTCGATGCGGCTGGTCATGCCGCCCGAAGAGATCATCGCGCTCTCGTACAACGCCGTGGGCATCAACGCATAAGGCTCGCCTGCGCGACGCAGGGTGGCGAGCAGGTCGAACTCACCGGCCTGCAGCCCGTGTGCGGCGAAGAACGGCAGCAGGTGGTCGCGGCTGATCACCTGGCTCAGCTCCCCCAGGCGGCCGATCACTGCCATGCAATGAGCATCCAGATCGGGCCGCTGTCGTTGCCACTGCTCAGCGGCCAGTTGTGCACGGTCTTGCATGTCGCCCTCGATTTATCTTGCTATCAAGATACTTTTCAAAAAGAATGTTGCCATCGTAGCGTATCCATACCAAGGAGGCACCTGCATGTCGGGCACCCAATATCGGCCAGTTCTCGCCGTCGCGCTGCTGTTCACCATCGGTACGCTGATGGGCTTGACCAGCAATCTGGTCAAGCTGGCCAGCGGCAGCGGATGGCAGCCGATGGCCTTTTTGCTCTGGAGCCTGCTCGGTGGCGGCCTGCTGCTGTTGCTGTTCGCCTGGCTGCGGGGGGAACGGCCCGGCATGAGTCTGCCTCAACAGCGCTACTACCTGGCCTCCGGCTTGCTCAGTATCGCGGTGCCCAACGCCCTGCTGTTCAGCTCGATCGGTCATGTCGGAGCCGGCTTCGCCTCGATGTGCCTGGCCTTCCCGCCACTGATCACCTACCTGCTGGCTCTGGCCCTGCGCATGGAAGGACTCAGCCGCGTCCGCCTGCTGGGCATCTGCATCGGTCTGGCCGGCAGCCTGCTGCTTGCCCTGGGCAAGCTCAACAGCGGCGACAGCCCGACGCTTTGGGTGCTGGGCGCGCTGAGCGTGCCGGTGTTCCTGGCGCTGGGCAATATCTACCGCGCCCGCTACTGGCCGAGTGGCGCGAGCCCGCTGTCACTGGCCCCCGGCATGCTCCTGGGCGGGGCCGTGCTGCTGGCCTGCACAGCCCCGCTCGGCGTGGACTTTACGCCGCATCTGGAAAGTGCCACGGCAGTTGGCCTGCTGGGCGCACAGATGCTGTTGTTCGCCGCGGTCTATGCGCTGTTCTTCATTCTGCAGAACCTGGCCGGCACCGTATTCCTCAGCCAGATCGGCTCGGTAGCAGCGATCACCGGCGCAGCCATCGCCATCGGCCTGCTTGGTGAACAGGGCAGCCTGAGCATGCTGCTGGCCGCATTGTGCATCGTCGCCGGCGTGCTGCTGGTCGCCTGGCGCGGCGCGAAGGGGGCACAGGCATGAAGCGCGAGAATCTGTTGCTGATCGCCATCATCCTGCTCGGTCTGAACCTGCGCCCGGTGCTGGCGGCCATCGGCCCGCTGCTCGACCGCATCCAGCTCGATACCGGCCTGGATCATGTCGGCGCCAGCCTGCTGACCAGCCTGCCCGTGGTCATCATGGGCTTGGGCGCGTTGGCCTCCGGCCCCTTGCGTCGACGTCTCGGCGACAGCGCCGGCATTTTCCTCGGCACGCTGCTGATTGCCTTCGCCTGCCTGCTGCGCGGCCTGCTGCCCGACGGCAATACGCTGATCATCAGCGCCCTGCTCGCCGGAGCCGGCATCGCCTTCGTTCAGGCGCTGCTGCCGGGCCTGATCAAATCGCGCTTCGCCGCGGACAGCGGCCGCCTGATCGGTTTCTACAGCTGCGCGATCATGGCCGGTGCCGCTTTCGGTGCGGCGTTCACCCCTTGGCTGGCGCAGTCGATAGGCTGGTCCTGGGCGCTGGCGGGCTGGGCACTGCCGGCCCTGCTCGGTGCGGCGATATGGCGTCGTGCGGCGCCGGCCAGGCCGGCAACCGCCCCAATGACCACGCCGCCGCTTGCGCCCTGGCGCTGGCCCAGAGCCTGGCTGCTGATGAGCTTCTTCGGCATCGGCACGGCCGGCTACACACTGGTGCTGGCCTGGCTGCCGCCCTACTACACGGCCCTGGGCTGGAGCGCTCAGGCCAGTGGCCTGTTGCTGGCGGCGCTGACGCTGTGCGAGGTGGTCGCCGGCCTGTTGCTCTCCAGCCTGCTGTCTCGCTTCCCGGATAGACGCCCCTTGCTGGCGCTGGTGCTGCTGTCGCTTCTCGCCGGCCTGATAGTCCTGCAGCTGGCACCGCAGACACTGGTGGTACTCGTCGCCCTGCTGCTGGGGGTCGGTATCGGCGGTCTGTTCCCGCTGTCGCTGGTGGTGGCGCAGGATCACCTGGAGGATCCCCAGCAGACGGGCGAGCTGCTGGCCTTCGTCCAGGGTGGCGGTTATCTGATTGCAGCGTGCGCGCCGTTGCTGGCGGGCGTGCTGCGCCGCTACAGCACGGACCTGAGCCTGAGCTGGCAGCTGATGGCACTGGCAACCGTGCTGCTGATGGCCATGGCGGTGCGCTTCAGCCCCAATCACCAACGCCGCCCTTTGCGCGTCGCGACGGACTGACGCGCGCGCGGCTCAGCGGTGGAGCTGGTCGACCAGAGCCGGCCGGCAAGCGCCGGAGCATTGAAGTCGTGAACGCCCTGCGCACCCTGCGCCGCTTCGCTGTGACGGCGATCCGGCGCGCTGCAGTTGATCGCTGTGCTTCCTCGCGACGGATGGACTCAGTGCGCCTCCGCCATCTGCCAGCCTCCGCCCAGCGCACGATAAAGGTCGACCAGCGCCAGCGACGCAGCGGCAGCGCTGTCGATACGCTCGGCCTGGTTGGTCAGCAGGACATTCTGCACACTCAGCACGTTGAGAAAGTCCACCGCGCCCTGAGCATACTGCTGCTCGGCGCTTTCCAGCGCTGCCCGGCTTTGCTCCACCGCTACCTCCAGGCTGGCCTGGCGGCGCTGCTGAGCCTGGTACGCCACAAATGCATCGTCGACCTCATGCCAGGCCAGCAGTACCGTCTTGCGATAGGCGATGGCCGCTTCCTGCTGACGCGCCTCCTGCAATTGCAGGTTGCCACGCAGGCGTCCGCCGTCGAACAGCGGCAGGCTCAGTGATGGCCCCAAAGCAAAGCGCCGGGCGTCCCAGCCCAGTCCACCGAGTTGCAGTGCCTGAAAGCCGGCGTCGCCGGACAGGGTGATACGCGGGTAGAAGTCACCTTCGGCGACACCTATTTCGGCGGTGGCGGCATGCAGTGCCGCTTCAGCCCGCCGCACATCCGGGCGCCGCTCGGCCAGCTCGCTGGGCAAACCGACCGGCACACGCGCCGGCCCCATCGGCATGGCGGGTGCCGCCGCGCTGGCCAGGTCCTGTTTCAGGCTCTGCGGTGGCTGGGCCAGCAGCAGACTCAAGGCGTTGATCAGCTGCGCCTCACGTTGCTGCAACGGCGGCAGACGCGCCTCGATGGCGGCGACCTGCGCAGCCGACTCGGCAACTTCCAGCTGGGTCGCCACACCCTCGTCGAGCCGCATCTGGTTGAGCAGGTGGCTGCGCCGGGCAATTGCCAGGCTCTGCCGGGTAATATCCAGCGCATTCTGCGTGGCCCGCAGCTGAATGTAATTGCGTGCAGTATCGGCCAGCACCGCCAGCAGCACATCGCGCTGCGCCTGCTGCGCGACCTGCACGCCGGCATCGGCGGCCTCGACCTCACGACGCACGCGCCCCCACAAATCGAATTCCCAGGCCGCGCTCAAGCCACCCTGCCACAGGTTGTAGGCTGCGCGCCCGGCATTGCCGGACGGGTCGTTCAGACCTTGCTGGCTGTTACGTGCGCGGCTGTAGCCGGCGCCTGCCGAAAGGTCCGGCGACTGCCCGGCAGCGATCACGCCACGCGCAGCACGGCTTTGCTCGAGACGGCTGAAAGCACTGCGCACATCCAGGTTTTCATTGGCCGCACGCTCGATCAGTGAACTCAAGCGGGGGTCGCCAAAGCTGTCCCACCAGCGTGGATCGACGGCGGCAGGGATGGCCTCGCTGCGCACGTCGCTGTTTTCCGGCAGTTGCCAGCTCTCGCTCAGGCCTGACTGCGGCCTGATGAAATCCGGCCCGACATTGCAGGCACCCAGGCTCAGGCTAGCCAGCACGATCCAGACATGCAGGCGCATTTCAGTTCACCCCGGCCAGGGCTTCGGGGCGCTGGCGCGTATCGATGCTGGCTTCCACCGACATGCCGACACGCAGATGCCCGAGCAGCGGCTGCCCGGCATCGAGCACTATCTTCACCGGAATACGCTGTACCACTTTGGTGAAGTTGCCGGTGGCATTGTCTGGCGCTACCGCAGCGAAGGTCACCCCGGTGGCCGGGGCCACGCTCTGCACCTGACCGCGCAGGGTTTCACCCGGGAAGGTGTCCACCGCAACGCTTACCGCCTGACCGGGGCGCACGTTGGTCAGCTGGGTTTCCAGAAAGTTGGCGACCACATAGGCGTCCGCCAGCGGCACCACCGCCAGCAATCGCTCGCCGGGGCTGACAAAGGCCCCAACGCGCAGCGCGCGGTGACCGACCATGCCGTCGATCGGCGCACGTAACTCGGTATGCGACAGATCCAGTTCGGCGCGCGCCTGCGCCGCCTGGGCGCCCTCCAGCGCTGCCAGCGCGGCATCGCGCTGCGCAGTGAGAATGTCCACCTGCTGGCGGGCAGCGACCAGGGCTGCCGAGTGCTCGCCCTGCCGGGCGCGCTGGATGTCGTAGCGACTCTGCGCCAGCTGTGAGTTCTGCAACGTACCGGCGCCCTGCCCGGCCAGATGCCGATAACGCTCCAGCTCGTGACGGGCAAAGACCATCTCGGCCTGATCCGCCTCGACCAGCGCTGCAGCCTGGGCGATCAGTGATTGCTGACGATCGAGCGTGGCCTGGGCATTGGCGCGCTGCGCCTCGGCGCTGGCCACCGCCGCCCGTGCGCCCTCCAGCGCTGTCCGGTAGTCGCGGTCATCGATACGCGCCAGCAACTGCCCGGCCTTCACTCGCTGGTTATCCTCCACCAGCACCTCGCTGATGAAGCCGGAAACCTTGGGGGCTATCAGGGTGTAGTCGGCACTGACGAAGGCATCGTTGGTGCTTTGCTCGGTGCGCTCAGCCAACAGCAACTGCCAGGCTCCCCAGACAATCAGGCCGGCAATCGGCAAGCCAATCAGCAGGGCGGGTTTGCGAAAAGTAGTCATGCTCTTGTCCATCGGTCAGCTGGCCGAACGCGGCGGGAATATCCGCGTGGGCACGAAAGGAATGATCAGGATTAAGGCGAACGCCAGCACAGCGGCGCACAGGTAGAGATCGGCATAGGTCAGCACCATGGCCTGCCCGTGCAGACGGTGTGCGATGCCGCCGAGGCTGCTATCAGGCAGCAGCGGCTGGTTGCCAAGGCGGTCGACCAGCTGCGTGGAATGCAGATGCAGACGATGGGTGGTTAGCAGGCCGAGAACACCGGTGGCCAGCGCCCCGGAGAAACCGCGCACGGTATTGAACCAGGCTGAGGCGAACGGCCCTTCGACGGGCTGCACCACACCAGTGGCGAGAATCAGCAGCGGCAGCACCGCCATGGGTTGGCCGAACACCAGCAGCAACTGCATCAGCAGGAAATCGTCACGAATCCACGCCGAGGTCAACTGAGTACCAAGCAGTGCCGCGGTACCAAGCAGTGCCAGTCCGACTGCCAGCACCCAGCGGCAATCCACCTGACGGATATTGCATAGCGCCGCCGTCAGCGGCAGCGCGAGCAGCTGCGGCAGCGCCACCCAGAGCAGCATGGGTGCAGTCTGCAACGGACGGTAGCCCTGCAACTGGGCCAGATAAGCGGCAGGAATCTGGCTCAGCGACTGGCTGACCAGCAGCACGCCGGCCAGGGTGAACAGGGAAAAACTCAGGTTGCGCAACTTGAGCATCTGCAGCTTGAAGAACGGCACCGGATGACGCCATTCGTTGAGCAGAAATAACACCAGCAGCATGCTGCCACCGCCGAGCAGAGTCACGATCAGCGGAGAATTGAACCAGCCCAGCAGCTCGCCCTGCAGCAGCCCGATCACCAGCATGGAGATTGCCGGTAAACCCAGCAGCAGGCCGCGCCAGTTGAAGTGCGCGAAGCGCTCCAGACGCAGCGGGTCTTGCGGGATGCCCCAAGCCACCGCGGCCATCGACAGCAGACAGCCGGGAATGATCTGCCAGAAGGCCCAGCGCCAGCCAACGAACTCCACCCAGAACGCCGCCAGCGGCGTCGCCAGGTTCGGCCCGAAAGTGGCGGTCAGGGCGTATGCGCCCAAGCCGTAGACCTTGATATGGGCCGGCAGAAAACGCAGCGCCACGGTCATCAGCATCGGCGGCAGCGCGCCGCCGGCCAGCCCCTGCAACACACGCAGGAACATCAGTACGCGTTCGTTGGGCGCCAGCGGCGAAAGCAGGCCAAACAGCATCAATGCGGCGATGGCGCACAGGGTGAAACGGCGCAGCGAGAAGGTCACCGCGAACCATGGCGCAAAGGCCATGGCGCAGACCGTCGGCGCCGCGTACAAGGCCAGCAGCCATGCCCCCTCGTCGTGACCGATGCCCATGGCGCCGCGGATGTCCATCAGCGCAATGCGCGTGACGTTCTCGTTGAAGCCGGACACCAGCACGGCGAGCAGAACGCCGAGCAGGCCGACGACGATGCGCAGATCAAAAGGTGAGACCGCCGGACCGCTCTGCACAGGGCTTGCGACCGGCGCGAGGGCGTGAGCCGCCATAGGCGCGCTCACGGTGTCGCACCGTTATCGATGAAAAGGGAAAACATCGGGAAACATCCGGTAACGTATCGATTACCGGCAAAGTGTAAGCAAGCGAATAATTGCAGAAAATTGCAATATTTCTAATAAATCATTGCGTCAAACGCATCCATATCAGCCTAGCGGATTTTCTTCGCAACAGCGCTTGATCAAGCCTCGCAACCAACGATGGCCGAGATCGTTGTCGAAACGCGGATGCCAGGACTGATGTACGCGCACCGGAGACAACGCTAGAGGAATCTCGAAACTGCGCAGCGCCAGGCCGAGCTGGCTGCAGGTCGCAACCACCGGATTGGGCATCGGCAGGATCAGATCCGAATTGCGCAGCGCCAGTACCGCCGAGAAGAAACTCGGCGACACCGCCACCACCCGTCGGGCCAATCCCTGTAGCTCCAGTGCGGTGTCGATGGGGCCGCGCGCGAGCCCGCGGCGCGACACACTGACCTGATCGAACGAAGCGAAGCGTTCGGCGTTGATCACCTCGCTGAAGATGGGATGATCCGCGCGCGCCAGGCCGACGAAGCGACTCATGAACAATCCCTGCTGCTTGATTTCCGGCAGCATTCGCGCCGACGCACCGATAGCCAGATCGATACGCCCGGCGCGCAGGGCATCGTCGTCATCGTCCACCTCAGGGACGAAGCGCAGGGTCACGTTGGGCGCCTGCGCACGCACCAGATCAACCAGACGCCCGCCGTAACAGACCATAAAGACGTCATTGGTGCGGATGTTGAACTCACGCAGCAGACTGCCCAGTTCGATCTCGCTGGAGCGAAAGACGCTACCCGCCTGCTCCACCAGATCGCGTACCTGCTCGCGCAATTCCAGCGCCCGAGGCGTTGGGACCAGACCCCGACCGGCACGCACCAGAATCGGGTCTCCGATGGCCTCGCGAATGCGCGTCAGAGTGCGGCTCATGGCCGGAGCGCTGAGGTGCATGCGCCGCGCAGCACCGGCGACGCTGCCTTCGTCGAGCAGAATATCGAGCGCAACCAGCAGGTTGAGATCCGGTAATTGCATCAGCCACACGCCTCATTTCAATTCATGCATGTGGTGCACAGTCTATGCGCCTATTGTCCCGTGCAACAGGCTTCGAAGTTGCGCGCTGCCTGCGGCTTTCCGCCTCACCGCTATTGTCCGGACAATAAAAAACCCGCCGTAGCGGGTTCTTCGTTTCAGCGGGTATGAATCACTTCTTGCCCAGCTTCTTCAGCTCTTCGTCACGCAGTTCGCGGCGCAGGATCTTGCCAACGTTGGTGGTCGGCAGCACATCGCGGAATTCCACAGCCTTGGGCACCTTGTAGCCGGTGAGGTTGGCGCGCATGTGCTCCATCACCTGCTCCTTGGTCACGCTTTCGCCCGGTTTGACCACCACGAACACCTTGATCGCCTCGCCGGATTTTTCGTCCGGCACACCGATGGCGGCGCACTGCAGCACACCCGGCAGGGTCGCCAGCACGTCTTCCAGCTCGTTCGGATAAACGTTGAAGCCGGACACCAGAATCATGTCTTTCTTGCGGTCGACGATACGCAGGTAGCCATCTTCCTGGATCAGGCCGATATCACCGGTTTTCAACCAGCCGTCGGCGTCGAGGATTTCGTCGGTGGCTTCCTGACGCTGCCAGTAGCCCTTCATCACCTGCGGGCCTTTCACGCACAGCTCGCCGATTTCGCCGATGGCCAGCTCCTGGCCGTCGTCATTGATGATCTTGCACAGCGTCGAAGGCACCGGAATGCCGATGGTACCGAGCTGGATGGCGCTGAACGGGTTGACCGTGGCCACCGGGCTGGTCTCGGTCATGCCGAAGCCTTCGCAGATGGCGCAGCCGGTGACTTCCTTCCAGCGCTCGGCGGTCGCCAGTTGCAGGGCCATGCCGCCGGAAACGGTGAGCTTGAGCGCAGAGAAATCCAGCCTGCGGAAGTCCTCGTTGTTGCACAGCGCAACGAACAGGGTGTTGAGGCCAACGAAGCCGGTGAAGCGGTACTTGGCCAGATCCTTGACCACCGCCGGCAGGTCGCGCGGGTTGGTCAGCAGGATGTTGTGGCCGCCGATCAGCATCATCGCCATGCAATGGAAGGTGAAGGCGTAGATGTGGTACAGCGGCAGCGGCGCGATCAGCACCTCGCAACCTTCATCGAGGTTGGCGCCCATCAGCTCCTTGACCTGCAGCATGTTGGCCACCAGGTTGCGATGGGTAAGCATGGCGCCCTTGGCCACACCCGTAGTGCCACCGGTGTATTGCAGCACGGCGATATCGTCGTTGCGCGGGTTGGCTTCACTGAAGCTCTGACCACGGCCCTTGGCCAGGGCATCGTTGAGCCTGACCGCCTGCGGCAGGTTGTAGGCCGGCACCATCTTCTTCACGTGCTTGATCACGGCATTGACCAGCAGACGCTTGAAGGTCGGCAGCATGTCGCCGACTTCGGTGACGATCACGGTTTTGACACCGGTCTTGGGCACGACCTGCTCGGCCAGGTGGGCCATATTGGCCAGGCAGATCAGCGCCTTGGCGCCGGAGTCGTTGAACTGGTGCTCCATTTCCCGCGCGGTGTACAGCGGGTTGGTGTTGACCACCACCAGACCGGCGCGCATGGCACCGAACACCACGATGGGGTACTGCAGGACGTTGGGCAACTGCACGGCGATGCGGTCGCCGGGCTTGAGATCGGTGTGTTTCTGCAGGTAGGCGGCGAAGTCACCGGAGAGTTTGTAGATCTCGCCATAGGTGAGGGTCTTGCCCAGGTTGCTGAAAGCAGGCTTGTCGGCGAAGCGTTGGCAGGACTCTTTCAATACCGCGAGGATATTCGGGTACTGGTCGGGATTGATTTCGGCAGCGACCCCAACGGGATACTTGTCCTTCCAGAAGTTTTCGGTCATGGAAGCCCACTCCTAAGCAACAGCTGATCTTCACCGCGCGAAGGCGGTTGTTTGTTGTGTGTTTAGCTCGCTTTACCGCTGGCCAGGGGCCCGGAAGCGCGCCGAGAGTAGCAGCTTTGCCAGAGGCCCACCAGCACCAAGCACGGGCCACAGAGTAATGGAAGTGACCAAAAGACGCACAAGAGTCACAATCGATTATCGACCGTTGAAAACGCGGAGAAGCCTCTAGCTCGCTTATTGCCGCGCATAGAGACTAGCCCGGCCAAGCTGCACCGACAGTGCGGGGGTCGACGAAACGAGCGCTAGCGGTTACCAAATCACAACAATTGATTGGCCATTGCGGCAGATGGGCGGCCTCCCCCTGCGCGGGAGAGGCCGAGGGGATCAGGCGATATCGCGCAGTTCGCGGCGCAGGATCTTGCCGACCGGGGTCATCGGCAGCGAGTCCTTGAACACGATGTGCTTCGGCACCTTGTAGCCGGTGAAGTTTTCCTTGCAGTAGGCCTTGAGCTCTTCGACAGTCACACCGCCATCGCGCGGCACCACGAACAGCTTGACCACTTCGCCGGATTTCTCGTCCGGCACGCCGATGGCCGCACAGCTGGCGACTTTCGGGTGAGCCATGACCACGTCTTCGATCTCGTTGGGGTACACGTTGAAACCCGAAACGATGATCATGTCCTTCTTGCGGTCGACGATACGCACGAAACCATCCGAGTCGATCACCGCGATATCGCCGGTCTTGAACCAGCCTTCGGCATCGAGCACCTCGGCGGTGGCTTCCTCGCGCTGCCAATAGCCCTTCATCACCTGCGGGCCCTTGATGCACAGCTCGCCACGCTCGCCGGTCGGCAGCTCGTTGCCGTCATCATCGATCACCTTGAAAGCCGTGCCCGGCACCGGAATGCCGACCGTACCCAGGCGCGCCTTGTCGCCATAGGGATTGGTGCTGGCCACCGGTGAGGTCTCGGTCAGGCCGTAGCCTTCGACCACGGTGCAGCCAGTCATCTGCTGCCAGCGTTCGGCAGTCGCCTTCACCAGCGCGGTACCGCCAGAGTTGGTGACCTTGAGGCTGGAGAAGTCGAGATTCTTGAAATCCGGGTGATCCATCAGCGCGACGAACAGGGTATTGAGGCCCAGCAGCGCGGAGAACTTCCACTTACCCAACTCCTTGACGAAGCCGGGAATGTCGCGCGGGTTGGTGATCAGCACGTTGTGGTTGCCGTTGACCATCATGCACATGCAGTTCGCGGTGAATGCATAGATGTGGTACAGCGGCAGCGGCGCGATCATGATCTCCTGGCCCTGCTTCATCAGCGGCGTGCCGTCCGGGCCGAGCTGCGACAGGCAGGCGTCGACCTGCAACATGTTGGCCACCAGGTTGCCGTGGGTGAGCATGGCGCCCTTGGCCACACCGGTGGTGCCACCGGTGTACTGCAGCACGGCAATATCGTCGTGGCCGGCCGTGACCGGCGCCAGCGCCTGGCTCTGCCCCTGCTTGAGCACCTGTTTGAAGGGGATGGCCTGGGGCAGATGGTAGTCAGGCACCATCTTCTTGACCTTCTTCACCACGGTATTGACCAGCCAGCCCTTGAGGCTCGGCAGCAGGTCGCCCATCTTCGCCTCGATCAGGTACTCGATCTCGGTATCGGGCAGCACTTCCTGCACCAGCTTGCCGAACATGTTCAGGTACACCAGCGCGCGCACACCGGCATCCTTGAACTGGTGGCGCATCTCGCGGGCGGTATACAGCGGGTTGGTGTTGACCACGATCAGCCCGGCGCGCATGGCGCCGAACACCGCGACCGGATACTGCAGCACGTTGGGCATCTGCACGGCGATGCGGTCGCCCGGCTTGAGGTCGGTTTGTTTCTGCAGGTAGGCGGCGAAGGCCGCGGAGAGGCGATCCAGCTCGGCATAGGTCAGCGTGACACCGAGATTGCTGAAGGCCGGACGGTCGGCGAAGCGCTTGCATGAGCGCTCGAATACTTCGATCACCGACTTGTAGCTGGACAGGTCGATGTCGTTGGGCACGCCAGGGGCGCGTTTGTCGTTCCAGAAATCAGGTTGCATTGTTCTTGTCCTCTTCCCCTGAAGTGATCTGACTGCCCGGAAAGTAGCAGTTTAGAGCCAAGCCGCAAATAGCTCGAAGGCGTCATTGATGGGCTGAATTTCGCATTAAATGTAGCGATTCGTAACCGATCTCTGCGGCTTCGAGAAAGCCCGCGACGCTTTGCCTGATGCTGGCCAAGGTGCACAATGCCGCCAATCTCCGGCACAAGGATTCGCCATGCGCCATAACGTCTTTTCCCTGGCCACTCAGGACGGTCTGCATCTGCACGTCAATCACTGGCACGGCGATCAACCGCCGCGCGCGGTGGTCATGCTGTCGCACGGTATGGCCGAACACAGCCTGCGCTATGCCCGCCTGGCCGAAAGCCTGGTCGCCGCCGGCTTCGACCTCTATGCGCTGGACCAGCGTGGCCACGCCCAGAGCGCCGCTCAGGGCGTGCTCGGCCATTACGCCGATGAAGGCGGCTGGGACAAGGTGGTCGGCGACCTGGCCTCGCTCAATCACCATATCCGCCAGCGCTACCCGCAGGCGCCAATCTTCCTGTTTGGCCACAGCATGGGCAGCTACATCGGCTTGGCCTATCTGATGGGCCACAGCTGCAGCCTGCAGGGCGCCGTGCTCTCGGGTTCCAATTACCAGCCCCTGGCGCTGTACAAGGCCGCAAGGCTGATCGCCGGTTTCGAGCGTTGGCGCCTTGGGCCCAAGGGGCGTAGCAAGGTCATCGATTACCTCTCCTTCGGCTCGTTCAACAAGGCTTTCAAGCCCAACCGCACGGCCTTCGACTGGCTCAGCCGCGATGCAGCGGAAGTGGACAAATACGTGACCGATCCGCTGTGCGGTTTCGTCTGCACCACGCAGCTATGGTGCGACCTGCTCGATGGCCTGCAATACATCACCCCGGTCGAGAACCTGGCGCAGATCGATGCCGACCTGCCGCTGCTGGTGATCGGCGGCTCGCGCGACCCGGTCAGCGACGGCAAGCGCCTGGGCGACCTTGCCGGAGCCTTGCGCGGCGCCGGCGTGCGCAACGTACAACTGAAGATTTATCCCGAGGCCCGTCACGAGCTGCTCAACGAGAGCAATCGCGACGAGGTCACCGCCCACCTGATCGATTGGCTGCAGCAGGCGCTGAGCCATGGTCGAAGCCCAATCAAGGAGTGTCCATGACCCAGGTAACCAACATCCCCTACGAAGCGCTCGAAGTCGGCCAGCAGGCCAGTTTCGAGAAGCAGGTCGAAGAGCGCGACGTGCAACTCTTCGCCGCGGTATCCGGCGACAACAACCCGGTGCATCTGGACGCCGCCTTCGCCGCCGAGACCATGTTCAAGGAGCGCATCGCCCACGGCATGTTCACCGGCGCCCTGATCAGCGCCGCCATCGCCTGCAACCTGCCCGGCCCGGGCACCATCTACCTCGGCCAGCAGCTCAAGTTCACCCGCCCGGTGAAACTCGGCGACACCCTGACCGTGAAGCTGGAAGTGCTGGAAAAGCTGCCGAAAAACCGCGTGCGCATCGCCACCCGCGTGTTCAACCAGGACGGCAAGCAGGTGGTGGACGGCGAAGCCGAGGTGCTTGCACCGGCCAGCGAGCAGAGCGTCACCATGCCGCCGATGCCGCAGGTGACCGTCAACTGATGCGCTGCAAGCTGGTGCGCGACCGCTGCGGCGCGCACCACTTTTATTCTAAACTCACAACCCTGAACTACCCTGGCGCTCTTCGAGCGCTTTTTATTGTGCATTTCGCACAAGAACGCTTGATCACCTCGCCCAACAGAGAATGCCTTTGGAATCTGGCACGTCCCCTGCTATCGCCAAGGCCTCACCACCTACACCGGAGCCAGGCCAATGAGCAACGCCACCCCCGATAGCGACTACCCTCTGAGCGAAGTGCCCAACGGCGCGCGCAAGGGGCTGTTCTCCACCGCCATCCTGCTGTTCGGTTTCACCTTCTTCACCGCCACCATGTTCGCCGGCGGCAAGATCGGCATGGCCTTCGATTTCACCACCCTGCTCTGGGCCGCGGTGATCGGCAACCTGCTGCTCGGCCTGTATGCCGCCGTGCTGGGCCTGATCGCCTGCCGCAGCGGCCTGAACTCGGTGCTGATGGGCCGTTTCTGCTTCGGCGAGGTAGGCAGCAAGCTATCCGACATGCTGCTCGGTTTCACCCAGATCGGCTGGTATGCCTGGGGCACGGCGACCATCGCCATCGTCCTGGTGAAGATTCTCGGCCTGCCCGACGGGCTGACCATGCCGCTGATGGTGCTGTTCGGCTTCGGCTTCTGCCTCACCGCCTTCGTCGGCTACAAGGGTCTGGATATGCTTTCACGCGTCGCCGTGCCGGCCATGCTGGTACTGCTGGTTGCCTCGCTGTGGATCGCCACCCGCGATATCGGCGGCCTCGCCGGCCTGCTGGCGGTCGAACCCAAGGAGAGCATGAGCCTGAGCGTGGCCATCACCCTGGTGTTCGGCACCTTCGTCAGCGGCGCCACCCAGGCCACCAACTGGACGCGCTTCGCCAGGAGCGGCCGCGTCGCGGTGCTGGCCAGCCTGCTCGGCTTCTTCATCGGCAACGGTCTGATGATCATTGCCGGGGCCTATGGCGCCATCGTCTACCAGCAGCCCGATGTGGTCGAAGTGCTGGTGCTGCAGGGGCTGTCCATGGCCGCCGTGGTCATGCTGTTCCTCAACCTGTGGACGACCCAGGACAACACCATCTACAACTTCGCGGCAGCCGGCTGCAACCTGCTGCGCACCGGCAAGCGCAAGACCGTGACGCTGGTCGGTGCCGGCATCGGCACGTTATTGGCCATCGGCGGCATGTACGAGATGCTGATTCCCTTCCTGATCCTGCTCGGCTCGGTCATCCCGCCGATTGGCGGCGTGATCATGGCCGACTTCTTCTATGGCCACCGCACGCGCTATCCGAAACTGGCCGATGCTCGCCTGCCGGCGTTCAACTGGATCGGTCTGGGCGCCTACCTGATCGGTGCGCTGAGCGCCTATTTCTCGCCCTGGGTCGCACCGCTGGTAGGCATCGCCGTGGCAGCCGCGGCGTACGTGGTGCTGTTCGAGCTGAACAAGGTTCTGGCTGGCCGCCAGCAGGTCGCCGACGCGTGAGCCTGACCGTCGCCGACGTACTCGCCCTGCCCGGTCTGGCCAGCATGCGCCTGCGTGCCGGCCAGACCGGACGCGGCAATGCCGTGCGCTGGCCCTACGTGGCGGAGAACGAAGGCATCGCCGACTGGGTGATGGGCGGCGAGCTGATCTTCGTTACCGGCATCAACCACCCGCGTGGCGAAGCCAACCTGCTGCGCCTGGTACGCGAAGGCCATGAACGCGTGGTCGCCGGCCTGGTCATCCTCACCGGCGCCGAGTTCATCCAGGCCATCCCGCCCAACGTCATCGCAGAAGCCGAGCGCCTGAACCTGCCACTGATCGAGCAGCCCTACGCGCTGAAGATGGTGGTGGTTACCCAGGCCATCGGCACCGCGCTGGTCCATGCGCAGCAGCTCGGCCGCTCGCGCCAGCACGTGCTGGAACAGGTGCTCGACGGTGACTACCAATCGCTCGACATCCTGCTGCAACGGGGCGACAGCCTCGGCCTGGCATTACATGTGCCTCGTCAGGTGGCGCTGCTGCGCCTCGACGGCAGCGAGCAGCTGTTCGGCGATATCCCCGACGAAGACGCCGAGCGCCAGCTGCAGAGCCGCCAGCAACTGCTGCAACGGCGCCTGGAGCAGAGCCTGGGCGAACTGGGCGACGCACTGCCATTGGTCAGCCAGGGCCGCCACTGGATCGCCCTGCTGCCCTGCCCCGATAACCAGGCCGAAGCACGCAACCGCCAGGCCATGACCGCGCTGCTCGACGAGCTGCGCCCGCAGCTCGGCCCGCTACGCCTGTTCCTCGGTCTGGGCAGCGCCGGTTGCGCGGCGCCGCGTTTCGCCCAGGGCCTGGGTGAGGCGCGTCAGGCCCTGGCCGTGGCGCAGCGCTTTCCCGAACGCCTGGGCCTGTGCAGTTTCAATGAACTGGGCGTGCTGGAGCTGCTCGGCGCGATTCGCGACCGCAGTCTGCTCGATCGCTTCGTCGAGCGCGTGGTCGGCCCGCTGATCGGCGACGATTCGCGCCACCAGCCAGTGCTGATGCCGACGCTGGAGGCCTGGTTCGCCGAGAACGGCAACCTGGCACTGGCCGCGCAACGCCTCAACGTTCACCGCAATACCCTGAGCTACCGTCTACAGCGCATCGAAGCGCTGACCGGCTGCTCGTTCGAAGATCCGCACGACCGCCTGAACATCAGCGTTGCGCTGTTGATCCGGCGCCTGTCGTCGCCTGCCTGAGAGGAACCCTGATGATCATCCACAATGCCCGCCTGCGCGGCCGCGACGGCCTGCACCGCATCACCCTGGACGGCGAGCGCATCGCCGCCATCGACGCCCAGCACGCCCTGCATCCCATCGCCGAGGGCGACCTGGACGCGGCCGGCAACCTGGTCGTGCCGCCCTTCGTCGAGCCGCACATCCACCTCGACGCCACCCTCTCCGCCGGCGAGCCGGCCTGGAACATGAGCGGCACGCTGTTCGAAGGCATCGAGCGCTGGGCCGAGCGCAAGGCGCTGGTCACCCATGAAGACACCAAGACCCGCGCCAAGAAGACCATCGACATGCTGGTCGACCACGGCATCCAGCACGTACGCACCCACGTCGACGTCACCGACCCGACCCTGGCCGCGCTCAAGGCCATGCTCGAAGTGCGCGAGGAAACCCGCCACCTGATCGACATGCAGATCGTCGCCTTCCCGCAGGAGGGCATCGAGTCCTACGCGAATGGCCGCGCACTGATGGAACAGGCCATCGAGCTGGGCGCCGACGTGGTCGGCGGCATCCCGCATTTCGAGAACACCCGCGACCAGGGCGTGTCGTCGATCAAGTTCCTCATGGACCTGGCCGAGCGCACAGGCTGCCTGGTGGACGTGCACTGCGACGAGACCGACGACCCGCAGTCGCGTTTTCTCGAAGTGCTGGCCGAGGAAGCCCGCGTACGCGGCATGGGCGCGCGGGTTACCGCCAGCCACACCACGGCCATGGGCTCCTACGACAACGCCTACTGCTCCAAGCTGTTCCGCCTGCTGAAGATGAGCGGCATCAGCTTCATCTCCTGCCCCACCGAGAGCATCCACCTGCAAGGGCGCTTCGACACCTACCCGAAACGCCGCGGCCTGACCCGCGTGGCGGAAATCGACCGCGCCGGGATGAACGTCTGCTTCGGCCAGGACTCCATCGTCGACCCCTGGTACCCGCTGGGCAACGGCAACATCCTGCGCATCCTCGAAGCCGGCCTGCACATCTGCCACATGCTCGGTTATGAAGATCTCAAGCGCAGTCTGGACCTGATCACCGACAACTCGGCTCGCGCGCTGGCACTGGGTGATCGGTATGGACTGGAGGTGGGTCGCCCGGCCAACCTGCTGATCCTCTCGGCGCCGGACGATTACGAGATGGTGCGCAGCCAGGGCCATGCGCTGGTGTCGGTGCGCCATGGCAAGGTGCTGATGCGCCGCACACCGGCCAGCATCGAGCGCGCCTGATGCTCAGATGTGGGAGGGGCTTCAGCCGCGACAGCCTCCAAAGGGATCGCGGCTAAAGCCCCTCCTACACGCCCTACTTCTTCCGCATGCTGGGGTCATGTCGTCGCTCAAGCCATCCCTCGGGCACATCGTCCAGTTTGATCCCCCATAAACGGCAGAACAGCAAACACAATAGTCCTCATACGAACAGCGACCGTGGGAGCGGCTCCAGCCGCGATTACGCTTGAAGAGCTCGCGGCTGAAGCCGCTCCTACGACTGCGAAACCGCGCTATTTCACCCTTACGCTGGCGGTCATGCCGGCGCTTAGCGGTGGACAAGCTTCGCGTTGTCCACCCTACGAACTCATTCGAACAGTGACCGTAGGAGCGGCTTCAGCCGCGATTACGCTTGAAGAGCTCGCGGCTGAAGCCGCTCCTACAACTGCGAAACAGCCTTACTCCACCCGCACGCTGGCAGTCATGCCGGCGCTCAGCACCACGCCATCGGGCACTTCATCGAGCTTGATGCGCACCGGAATGCGCTGCGCCAGACGCACCCAGTTGAAGGTCGGCTCGACATCAGCCAGCAGCTGCCCGTCCGGGCTGGCGTTGCGGTCGGTGATGCCGCGGCTGATGCTGTCCACCTCGCCGCGAATCTGCCGGTCCCCGCCCATCAGCCAGACCTGCACCGGCGCGCCGACCTGTATGCGCGGCAGCTTGGTTTCCTCGAAATACGCCTGCACGTAGAACGACTGGGTGTCGACCAGCGCCATCACTGCCTGCCCGGCATTCACGTAGTTACCCTGCGCCAGCACCAGATTGGTGATCTGCCCATCACGCGGCGCACGTACTTCACTGCGCGCCAGGTTAAGTTCGGCCACCCGCAGATCGGCCTGCGCTTCGCGGTATTCGCCGCGCGCCATCTCGGCGTTGATCTGCGCATTTTCCAGCAGCTCGGCGCTGATCGCCTGGGCGCCCAGGCGCGAGCGGCGCGAAGCCTCATGCTCACGCAGGCTCAATTGCTGGCGGCGAATATCCACCACCGCCCTGGCCTTCTCCACCGCCGCCTGATAGCGGTCGCGGTCGATGCTCATCAGCAGATCGCCCGCCTTCACCTGCTGGTTGTCACGCACCTTGAGCTCGACTACCCAGCCGGACACGTCCGGGGCTATGGTCACCACCTCGGCGCGCACGCGGGCGTCGCGTGTCCAGGGCGAGTACATGTAGTGCTGCCAGATCCAGGAACCGGCGAAGATCGCCACCACCACCATGGCCAGGGTTATGCCGACTCGAATGGTCGAACGCATGCTTTCTCTCCTCAATGCGCCAGGACGGCAATTACCGCCGCCAACACGCAGACATACAGGGCACAGTCGAACAGGGCTTCGTGCCAGATCCAGCGCGACAACCCGATGCGCTGCAAGCCCAGGCGCAACACGCCGGTCAGCAGCAACGCCAATACCGCGTAGGCCGCCATCGGGCTTAGCAACACGCCGCCCAGGGACCATTCATGCAAACCCATTAGCCCCTCCTCTGAGTTGGCACCAGTGGCGCCAGCCACTCTGCAGTTGCAACAGCGCCGCCTCGGCCAGGCGCTTGTCGATACTCGGCGTGCAGGCGCGCAAGGCCTCCTGCAGCTCGGCCACCGCTGCGTCCAGAACGTCTTCACGGCCCGGTGCGGGACCACGCTCCAGGGCGTTTTCCAGGCGTTCAAGAAAGCGCTGCTGAGAACGTGCCAACCCGGCATCGGCATGGGTCAGGCACTTGCGCAGGTGCAGCAACTCATCGCCCAGATCGAGACCGGCCACGCCATCGTCCCAACGGCTGCGCGTCTGGTCCGGCCGCGCCGGGTAGTGCCGCGCCAACTGGATAAGACGGTCGGCCATGCGCCCGCCGAACCAGTTCTCGGCGCGGCCCAGGTCGCGACGAGTGAGACGCCCGAGATCGGTCAGGATCGCCTGCATCAGGCGCCGCCCATGCCAGACCGGGTTACGCAGCACCACCAGCTTGAAGGCCATCACCGCACAACCGACACCCATCAGCATCCCGGGCGCCTCATTGAGGAAATAGGCGACGTCATAGCCGACACCCGGCGCCGGCAGGCACAGAACGATGAAGTGCAGGCAGAACGAGGTCGAGGTCGCAGCCGTCGCCGGCTTGGCCATGCCCAGCACACCAAAGAACAGCGGCACGCCCAGCACCATGCAGAGCATCACGAAGCCGTCGATCTGCGGCATGAGAATCTGCCCGACGAAAAACGCCACCGGCAACGCGTAGAAGATGCCGCGCAGAAACATCATGCCGATCTGCGGCGCGGCTTCGAGCCGGGCGAACAAACTGCACACCACGCAGGCCAGGAGCAACGCGCCGATGGCGTGGGTCCAGCCAGTGGCCAGCCAGAAGGCCGCCAGGGTCAGGAAGGTCAGCGCGCTACGCGAGCCATACACCAGCGCGCTCTGCCAGTCGTAATGCCAGGACAGCGCGCGCGGCGCATCGGCCGGCGCCCTGCCCTGCTCGACTGCGAGCAAGGCACGGCTCGCGTCCTCGACGCGCAGCAGCAGCACCATCAGCCGCTCCAGACACAGTTGCTGGCCACTGCTCAGTTCTTCGTCCTGCACGGCCTGGCGCAGCTGCTCGACCAACTCCGGCAAACCTGTCGGCTGCGCCTGCTGCAGGCGCTCGTCCACCACCTGCAACCAGGGCGCAACGGCCTGTGCCTCGGCGCTGCCCAGCTGTCGCCACTGCCGTGCGACTCCGCGGGCCAGGCGCAACATGCCGAGCAGATCGCGGCTCAGCACCCGCAACGCCACGGCACGCTGGCGACCGCGCGCACCCTCGAACCAGGCATGTTCACGCTGGGCATCCACGGCGACGATACGCGCCAGCACTTCCAGCAACCCCTGCCGCGAGTCGGCCTCACCGGCCAGCGCCTGACGCGAAGCTGTCACCCCGGCCTGCCAGGCGTTACGTGCCTGTTGCGCCAGTTGCCGCTCGACCCGCTGCGGCCAGAGCAGGGCGCTGCTCAGCGTGGCGCAGATGATGCCCAGGCAGATTTCCGTGCAACGGGCGATGGCCTCGTCGAACACCACATGCGGCTTGCCGATGGCCGGCAAGGCGATGATCGCCACGGTGTAGCCAGCCAGTACGAAGGAGTACGACCAGGCGCTGCGCAACATGGTCGAGGATGCCGTACACAACGCCAGCCACAGGGCGAAGGCCACCACGAACAGCAGTGGCGCCTGGGCGAAAAGCCCCATCATCACCACGGCCATGAAGGTGCCGACCAGCGTGCCGAGCAGCCGCGCCAGGCCCTTCTGCACCACCATGCCGGACAGCGGCTGGGCAACGATGAATGCAGTCATCAAGGCCCACTGCGGTTGTTCCAGGCCAAAACGCAGTGCGCACCACAACGCCAGACCACCGCCGAGCAAGGTCTTGATGGCGAATTGAACGGCTTGCGAGCTTGGTGCAAGGAACACCAGCAAGGAATCACGCACGATGGCTACCTGAAGAAGTCTCAGCTCTGAACATAGCTGTAGCGATTGGGTTCCGCCTCCATGCGAAACTCAATTATTAGCTAGCTAACTATATCTGTCCAGAGGATCAATCGCTCAGGTCAGCAGTGCGCGTCGGTTTGCAAGGCGATCGTCAAAGTTCGGCAAAAAAAAGGGCGACCGAAGTCGCCCGAATTGCCTTGCGTGCCCAGTGAACTGGAAGGATCAGCTCGGCTTGCGCTTGTGCGCATCCTTCCAGATGAAGTAACCAACACCCCCGAAGAACGCGACCATCAGAAGAACGGTGCCGACTCCGGCGAGAACCACTGTATCGACGAACATGGCTGCCTCCTGTTGTGCCTGTCTGTCTGGGATGGCTTAACGTTATCAGCGCTGGCGATGGGAAAATTGACCTGGGTCAATGGCTCAAGAGCAGGCGTGACCGGGCTTGAGGGAATACTGACCCAGGTCAAGAAATCGAGGGGGTTCGCGGCGGGAGACGCTGCACAACGGAGTGCGCAGCGGGAAAATCGGGGACGCTTTCAGCGTTTCTTGGGCTTGCTCTTGCCCTTCTTCCTGGCCTTGCCCAGCGGCAATACCTGCTCGAAGACCTGGCGCATCTCGTTGAGGCGCTTGTCGTTGAGATCGTGGATACGCTTGTCGCGCTCGGCGGCGAAGTCGATCAGCTTGTCGTCATTGCTCATAGCGGAAACCGGATCAGGCGAAAGGTCAGATTCAGGCGCGGCGCGCAGGCTTGGCGCGTCTTCGCCACTTGATGTTGCCAATGATGCTGGGTCGGCCCGCGCATGACCAGTAGCGAAGCGTGTTCCAACGTCAGTGAATGTTCGATGCGCGTGCAGCCAACACGGCGCAGGTCGAAACGTCGGCTGCCACCCAGGTTGAGCGAGGCGATCAGCGGGTTGCGCCCCAGCTCTGGCTCGGCATCACTATGCCAGCCCATGGAGTCCTGGCCGTCGCGATAGTAGTTGAGCAATACGGCATTGAGCGGCTGCCCGACCTCGTCCGCGACCCGCTGACGAATCTCGTCCAGCAGCGGCGTCCAGGGCAACGGCTCATGCAGCTTGCCGGAGTAGCGATAGCGCGCCTCAACATCGCCGTACCAGGCGGTCAGTCTTGGCGTGCGGTGATAACGCCCGTGAATGAACAGTTCCGGCTGTTGCCAGGGCGTCTGCTCAACCAGCACGTGCAGCCAGTGGTCGGCCAGCTTGGCATCCACCCAACCAGGCAGGTAGTCCAGCTCGGCATCGGCAATTGCAGGCAAGGGGTCGGCGAACAGCATGGCGGTCTATATCAACGAGAATAAAAGAGTGTCTCAGACTTCAACATCCACCCACAGCCCTTGTCGGGGCAAATCTCCCAGCGCCTGCTCCACTTCTTCCGGCTCGGCCTCAGCCAGCTGTTCCGGAGTGTAGCCACGCCGTTGTCGACGGCGCTGCTCTTCGCGCAGCAACTCTTCGGTTTCCTGCGGATGGCGCTTGTCCAGGCTCAGCGCACTTTCCTTGGCGCTCTCCTCGGCCGGGGTCACCGGAGGAATCTCGGGCTTGGGCTTGATCACGTCCTGCGAGGCCGTGACCGGCACCACGCCTTGGGGAATCGGTGGCAGCATGCAACAGCACCTCCTTTGGTCAGGCTGTCGGCCCCGCGAAACGCTACTTGAGGGCGCGCTCACTACACTTTCGACTAACGGAAGCGACGTTAGTGCCACGACCGCTTTAGCCATGGTTCGGCATCCGTTACCATAGCCGGCTTTTTCACGCGGGAGACAGGCATGGCGCAGTATCAACCGGGGCAACGCTGGATCAGTGACAGCGAAGCGGAATTGGGTCTGGGAACCATCCTCGCCGAGGAAGGCCGCCTGCTCACCGTGCTCTACCCGGCCACCGGCGAAACCCGCCAATACGCCACGCGCAATGCCCCGCTGACCCGCGTGCGCTTCGCCCCGGGTGACGAGATCACCCATTTCGAGGGCTGGAAGCTCACCGTACAGGAAGTCGAGGACATCGACGGTCTGCTGGTCTACCACGGCCTCAACGCTCAGCATCAGCCGGTCACCCTGCCGGAAACCCAGCTATCGAACTTCATCCAGTTCCGCCTGGCCAGCGACCGCCTGTTCGCCGGCCAGATCGACCCGCTGGCCTGGTTCGCCCTGCGCTACCACAGCCTGGAACACAACAGCCGCCTGCTGCAGTCGTCGTTGTGGGGCCTGGGCGGCGCACGCGCCCAGCCGATCGCCCACCAGTTGCATATCGCCCGCGAAGTGGCCGACCGCATCGCCCCGCGCGTATTGCTGGCCGACGAAGTGGGCCTGGGCAAGACCATCGAAGCCGGCCTGGTGATCCATCGCCAGCTGCTCTCCGGCCGTGCCAGCCGCGTGCTCATCCTGGTCCCGGAAAACCTGCAGCACCAGTGGCTGGTGGAAATGCGCCGGCGTTTCAACCTTGACGTTGCGCTGTTCGACGCCGAGCGCTTCATGGAAAGCGACGCCAGCAACCCCTTCGAGGATTGCCAGCTGGCACTGGTCGCCCTGGAGTGGCTGAAGGACGACGAAAAGGCTCAGGACGCGCTGTTCGCTGCCGGCTGGGACCTGCTGGTGGTCGACGAAGCCCACCACTTGGTCTGGCACCCGGAACAAGCCAGCGCCGAATATTCACTGGTCGAGCAACTGGCCGAGGTCATCCCCGGCGTGCTGCTGCTCACCGCCACCCCGGAACAGCTCGGCCAGGACAGCCACTTCGCGCGCCTGCGCCTGCTCGATCCGGCTCGCTTCCATGATCTGCAAGCCTTCCGCGCCGAGAGCAGCCAGTACCGCCCGGTGGCCGAAGCGGTGCAGGAGCTGCTCGACCAGGGCAAGCTCAGCGCCCAGGCGCGCGATGCCATCGGCGGCTTCCTTGGCGACGAAGGCCGTGAACTGCTCGATGCCATCGACGGCGGCAATAGCGAGGCCCGATCGCGCCTGGTACGCGAACTGCTCGACCGCCACGGCACCGGCCGCCTGCTGTTCCGCAATACCCGCGCCGCGGTGCAGGGCTTCCCCGAACGCGAGCTGCACCCCTACCCGCTGCCGAGCCCGGACGAATACCTGGAGCTGCCGGTCGGCGAGCACGCCGAGCTGTACCCGGAAGTCAGTTACCAGGCGCAGGAAGAGATCGACGACGAGCAACGCTGGTGGCGCATCGACCCGCGCGTCGAGTGGCTGATCGACACCCTGAAGATGCTGAAGAAATTCAAGGTGCTGGTGATCTGCGCCCACGCCGAAACCGCGCTGGATCTGGAAGACGCCCTGCGTGTGCGCTCCGGCATCCCTGCCACGGTGTTCCATGAAGGCATGAGCATCCTCGAGCGCGACCGCGCAGCCGCCTACTTCGCCGACGAAGAATTCGGTGCCCAGGTGCTGATCTGCTCGGAAATCGGCTCCGAGGGCCGCAACTTCCAGTTCGCCCATCACCTGGTACTGTTCGACCTGCCGGCCCACCCGGACCTGCTCGAACAGCGCGTCGGCCGTCTCGACCGTATCGGCCAGAAACACCGCATCCAGCTGCACGTGCCCTATCTGGAGAACAGTCCGCAGGAGCGCCTGTTCCAGTGGTACCACCAGGCGTTGAACGCCTTCCTCGCCACCTGCCCCACCGGCAACGCCCTGCAACATCAGTTCGGCCCACGCCTGCTGCCGATGCTGGAGAACGCCGACGACGGTCAGTGGCAGCAACTGGTGGACGAAGCCACCGCCGAACGCATTCGCCTGGAAGGCGAACTGCACAGCGGTCGCGACCGCCTGCTGGAGCTGAACTCCGGCGGCGCCGGCGAAGGCGAGGCGCTGGTCGAGGCGATCCTCGAGCAGGACGACCAGTTCACCCTGCCGATCTACATGGAAGAGCTGTTCAACGCCTTCGGCATCGACAGCGAAGACCACTCCGACAACGCCCTGATCCTGCGCCCCAGCGAGAAGATGCTCGATGCCAGCTTCCCCCTGGGCGATGACGAGGCAGTGACCGTCACCTACGACCGCGAGCAGGCCCTGGCCCGCGAGGACATGCAGTTCCTCACTTGGGAACACCCCATGGTCCAGGGCGGCATGGACCTGGTGCTGTCCGGCTCGATGGGCAACACCGCGGTGGCGCTGATCAAGAACAAGGCGCTCAAACCCGGTACCGTGCTGCTGGAGCTGCTTTACGTCAGCGAAGTGGTCGGCCCGCGCAAGCTGCAGCTGGGCCGCTTCCTGCCACCGGCTGCGCTGCGTTGTCTGCTCGACGCCAATGGCAACGACCTGGCGCCGAAGGTCGGTTTCGAGACGCTCAACGACCAACTCGAAAGCGTGCCACGGGCCAGCGCCAACAAGTTCGTCCAGGCCCAGCGCGATGTGCTGGCCAAGCAGATCAATGACGCCGAAGCCAAGATCATGCCGCGCCATGTCGAGCGCGTGGCCGAGGCCAAGCGTCGCCTGATCGCCGAACTGGACGAGGAACTGGCCCGCCTGGTCGCCCTGCGCGCGGTCAACCCGAGCGTACGCGACAGCGAGATCGAGGCTCTGCGCGAGCAGCGCGAGCAAAGCCTGGCGATGTTCGACAAGGCTGCCCTGCGCCTGGAAGCGATTCGCGTACTGGTTGCGGGCTAACTCTTGGGGGCGCTGGGCAGCGCCCCTTACTTACGGTCCCTCGAGGTAGCCCGGATGCAATCCGGGAAAGGCAGGCACTTTGCTCGCGGATTGCATCCGGGCTACGACCCAAAAGCGTTACCCGCCCAGCTCATCCAGCCTTTTCTGCAGAAACTGCCGATCCGGCCCTTGCTGCGCCAGCGCCAGGGCCTGGCGGTAGGCAGCTATTGCCTGCTCGTGACGGCCCAGCCGGCGCAGCAGATCGGCACGCGCCGCATGGACCAGGTGGTAACCCTGCAGTTCGCCCGCAGCCAGCAATCGGTCGATCTCCACCAGCCCCGCCTGTTCGCCATCGCGCATGGCCAGTGCCACGGCGCGGTTGAGTTCGATCACCGGCGACGGAGCCAGGCGCAACAGCTCGTCATACAGGCCGACGATCTGTAGCCAATCGGTTTCTTCCAGGCTGGCCGCCTCTGCGTGCACTGCGGCAATCGCCGCCTGCAGGCTGTAGGGGCCGAAACGCCGCGAATGCAAGGCCTGCAGCACCAGCGCCTCGCCTTCGGCGATCAGCTCGCGGTTCCACAGGCTGCGATCCTGAGCGTCCAGCAGAATCACCTCACCATCGACGCCGCTACGTGCAGCGCGCCGCGACTCGTGCAGCAACATCAGCGCCAGCAGCCCCTGCACTTCCGGCTCGGGCAGCAGCTCCAGCAGCAAGCGTCCCAGGCGAATCGCCTCGTCGGACAACTGGCTGCGGGTCAGCGAATCACCGGAGCTGGCGAAGTAGCCTTCATTGAACACCAGATAGACAACGCGCAGCACCGCCTCCAGGCGCTCGGGCAGCTCGCTGCGCCCCGGCACCTCGTAAGGGATACGCGCATCGCGAATCTTCGCCTTGGCCCGCACGATGCGCTGGGCCAGGGTCGCAGGACTGGATAGAAAGGCGCGGGCGATCTCTTCGGTGGTCAGGTCGCACACCTCGCGCAGGGTCAGAGCCACCTGGGCATCACTGGCCAGCGCCGGGTGGCAGCAGGTGAAGATCAGGCGCAGGCGATCGTCTTCGAGCAGTTCGCCTCCCTCGACGTCACCCTCGTCGGGCAATTCGGCCTGCTCATCCAGCGGCTGGAAGCGACGCTGCCGGCGCAGGTTGTCGATGGCCTTGAAGCGCCCGGCAGACACCAGCCAGGCGCGTGGATTGTCCGGCACACCGCAGTGCGGCCATTGCTCGACCGCACCGCGAAACGCCTCGTGCAGCGCCTCCTCGGCCAGGTCGAAATCGCCGAGCAGACGAATCAGGGTCGCCAGCACTCGGCGCGACTCTTCGCGGTAAAGGCGTTCGATCAGTTCGCTGACCGGTGGCGATATCGACATGCGCTTCTCCTGAACGAACGCCTACGGTGCCCAATACCGCTGGCGGCGTCGAGTGGCGGCACGATCCGCCCCCCGATTTGGCATCTCCTGCGTTGGCAGCCATTCGACCACTGGGCATAGTCGCGCATTCCAGTAATGAAGGGAGTCATGTGATGCAATGGTTGCTGCTCGGTCTCTTGGGTGCTGCGCTATTTCTCTACGGCCGAATCACCGGCGATACGCAGCTCAGCCTGTTGAGCAAAGGCATACCGGTGCTCGCCCTGCTTTTGTGGTTGCGCCAGGGGCCGGCCGGCACCTATCGCCGCTGGATCGCCATCGGCCTGCTGTTTTCCCTGGCCGGCGACCTCCTGCTGGACTGGCCCGGCGATCTGTTCGTGTTCGGCCTTGGCGCCTTTCTGCTCGGGCACCTGGCCTACCTGCGCGCCTATTGCTCCGACAGCCGGCAGCCTGCCCTCGCCGCCCTGCTACTGGCACTGATTGCCGGCGGTGCGATGTTCGCCGTACTGGCCAGCAGCGGACTGGGCGAGCTGCTGATTCCGGTGGCCTGCTATGCCACGGCGATCAGCCTGATGCTCTGGCGCGCCCTGGCCCGCATCGGCCACCCGGACCTGCAGCCGCGCTCCACCTGGCTCGCCGCCGGCGGTGCGGCGCTCTTCGTATTGTCCGACAGCCTGATCGGCATCGACCGCTTCGTCGCCAGCTTCGACGCAGCGCCTTACGCCATCATCCTCACCTACTGGCTCGGCCAGTGGGGCATTACCGCTTCGGCCTTCCAGCGCAGCAACAGCGCCTGACTGTTGCGCCGCACTTGGCTAAAATGCCGGCCTTTTCCGCTACCCGTTGCGACTGCCGTGAGCCAAGAACCCGATCGCCTATTTGCCCAGCCACTGGCCGAGGTGCCCGACTTCGTCTTCAACGAGGACGTGGTGCGGGTGTTTCCCGACATGATCAAGCGTTCGGTGCCCGGCTACCCGACCATCGTCGAGAACATCGGCGTGCTCGCCGGCCAGTTCGCCCAGCCGCACACCATCCTGTACGACCTGGGCGCCTCACTCGGCGCGGTGACCCAGGCGCTGCGCCGACATGTGAAGGTGGACGGCTGCCAGGTGATCGCGGTGGACAACTCCCCGGCCATGGTCGCGCGCTGCAGCGAATACCTGCATGCGCAGGACGCCATGTTCCAGGAATTGCTGCCGGTGGAGGTGATAGAGGCCGACATCCTCGCCCTCGACCTGCAACCTGCCTCCCTGGTCACGCTGAACTTCACCCTACAGTTCATCCCGCCGGAGCAGCGCCTGGAATTGCTTACGCGCATCCGCCAGGCACTGCTGCCCGGTGGTGCGCTGATCCTTTCGGAGAAGCTGCGCTTCGAGGACGCCGCCGAGCATGAACTGCTCACCGAGCTGCACGTCGCCTTCAAGCGCGCCAACGGCTACAGCGAACTGGAAATCGCCCAGAAGCGCAGCGCCATCGAGAAGGTGATGTTGCCAGACAGCCTCGAGCAGCATCGCGAACGCCTGCTGGCTGCCGGCTTCAGCAAGGTGCTGCCCTGGTTCCAGTGCCTGAACTTCGCCTCGCTGGTGGCCCTGCCATGATGCGCGATCTGCACCTTGATGCCCTGCAAGCGCAACTGGCCGGCACCCCTTTGCAGGATTGGGCGGCCGATCTGCCCGGCCAGCTCGACGCCAAGCTGGCCGTTGGGCATGGTGACCTGGCGCGCTGGTATGGCGCGGTACAGGCGCTTCCGGACCTGCCGGTGAGCGAGGTGGAGCTGGCTCAGCGCTTCGCCTTCGGCGGCGCCTGCGACGAAGCCACGCGCGCGCGCTTGAAAACGGCCCTGCAGGGGCTGATTCCCTGGCGCAAGGGCCCATTCGAATTGTTCGGCGTGCATATCAACACCGAATGGCGTTCGGACTGGAAGTGGCAGCGCGTCGCGCCCCATCTTGACCTGGCCGGCAAGCGCATCCTCGACGTCGGTTGCGGCAACGGCTATTACATGTGGCGCATGCTCGGCGCGGGGGCGGACAGTGTGGTCGGCATCGACCCCAACTGGCTGTTCCTCTGCCAGTTCCTGGCGATGAAGCGCTACCTGCCGGAGCAACCGGTGTGGCACCTGCCGCTGGCCTTCGAGGAACTGCCGGCCAAGCTGCAGGGCTTCGACACTGTGTTTTCCATGGGTGTGCTCTATCACCGTCGCTCGCCCATCGACCACCTGCTCGATCTGAAGGATGCCCTGGTCAAGGGCGGTGAACTGATACTCGAAACCCTGGTGGTCGAAGGCGATGCCGAACAGGTGCTGGTGCCTGAAGACCGCTACGCGCAGATGCGCAACGTCTGGTTCCTGCCCTCGGTGCCGGCGCTGGAACGCTGGCTGCGCCGCGCCGGTTTCGAGGACGTGCGTTGCGTGGATGTCAGCACCACCTCGGTGGACGAACAACGCGCCACCGAGTGGATGCGCTTCCAGTCGCTGCCGGAATTTCTCGACCCGACCGACCACAGCCGCACCGTCGAAGGCCTGCCGGCACCGACCCGCGCGGTGCTGATTGCACGCAAGCCTTAACGGCTTCACACGTAAGGCGGGAGCAAGACGCCAGGCTGCGATTGGTGGCTTGCTCCCGCGCTACCCACGCAACCAGCACGTCCGCCGCTGTGCGATCGAGCGCAGCGGTTCACGCGCCCCCTGCTCCACCACGCCACGGGCACTGCCCAGGCGAATCCGGCCCTCTATGTCCTGTGCCAGCAGACGGCGCATACGCCGGCGCCAGAACCAGGCTCCGACCCAGTCGACGATGGCGTTCTGCAGGTCCAGCGGCCACATGGCCGGCATGTAGAACTCGGGCATCGGCGGGCGCGGCTTATCGTGCTTGCTCGAACTGTTCATGACCTTTCCTCCATTTCGCTGCCAGGCCTGTGCCGGGCTTGCGATCAGGATGAAACGCGCCTATCGTTCAAACAAACGACAAATATCAAATTCAGAGTTAAGTAATATTTAACGATTATGAACGCCACCGTCTCCCTGCCACTTCTGGAAAGCGATGTGCTACGCACCTTCGTCGCCATCGCCGACAGCGGCAGCTTTACCCGCACCGCCGCCCAGGTGTTTCGTAGCACGGCTGCCGTCAGCCTGCAGATCAAGCGACTTGAGGAGACCCTCGGCCAGCGCCTGTTTATCCGCGAAGCCAGGCGCGTGCAATTGACCGCCGAGGGCGAGGTATTGCTGGGCTACGCCAGACGCCTGCTCAAGCTCAATGAAGAGGCAGTGGCACGTTTTCTCACCCCGACGCTGACCGGCCGCGTACGTTTCGGCACGCCGAACGATATCGGCGACCGCGTGCTACCGGGCGTATTGACCCTGTTCGCCCGCAGCCATCCGGCCGTGGAGGTGGAAGTGAACGTGGGGCGCAGTGTGGAGCTGGTGGCCAAGCTCGATGCCGGCGAACTGGATCTGACCCTGATCAATGCCGGCAACGACGGCCTGGACGACGCGCGCGGCGAAGTGATCTATTCCGAAGAACTGGTTTGGGCGGGCCGCGATGGCGGCCTGGCCATGCAACGCTCGCCGCTCCCATTGGCGCTGGCCAACCCCGGCTGCGCCTGGCGAAGGACGGCGATCGATGCACTGGATCGCCAGGGGGTGGCCTACCGCATCGCCTACTCCTGCGAGCAGTGTGCGGGGCAGGAAGCGGCAATGACCGCCGACCTGGCCATCGCCCCCTTCCCACGCAGCCTGGTCAAGCCACCGTTACGTCGGCTCGGCGCGGAACAAGGCCTGCCCGCGCTGGGTGAGTACCACATCAAGCTGATCCGTGGTCATCAGCGTAATGACGCCATCGAGGCGCTTGCCATGCAGATGATCCAGGCATTCAGCCAGGGCTGAACGAACGAAGTGGAAGGCGCTTCAACGGCGACAGACCATCGAAAGTCGCGGCTGAAGCCCCTCCCACAAAGTCCGCTAGCCGCGATTGGCCGCAGCGACAATAAGTGCCTTCATCTCTGCCACCGCCTGCTTGAAGCCGACGAACAGCGCATGGGCGACGATGGCGTGGCCGATGTTCAGCTCGTTGATGCCGGGAATCGCGGCGACGGCTTCGGCATTGTGGTAATGCAGGCCGTGACCGGCGTTGACGATCAGCCCGTGGTTAAGGCCGCAGATCACACCCTCGCGAATACGCGACAGTTCATGAGCCGCCTCCTCTGCCGTGTGGGCATCGGCGTAACGACCGGTATGCAGTTCGATGGCCGGTGCGCCGACGCGCATGGCCGCCTCGATCTGCCTTTCTTCGGCGTCGATGAACAGCGACACCTCGCAACCGGCCAGGGTCAGGCGCTCGACCGCCGCGGCAATGCGCGCTTCCTGCCCGGCGACATCCAGACCACCTTCGGTGGTCAGTTCCTGGCGGGTTTCCGGCACCAGGCAGACATGCGCCGGGCGGATCTGCTCGGCGAAGCCGAGCATGAAGTCGGTGACGCCCATCTCGAAGTTCATTCGCGTCTGCAGCACGTCGGCCAACACGCGCACGTCGCGGTCCTGAATGTGCCGACGATCTTCGCGCAGGTGCACGGTGATACCGTCGGCACCGGCTTCCTCCGCGTCCAGCGCGGCCTTGACCGGGTCCGGGTAGCGTGTGCCACGAGCCTGGCGCAGGGTGGCGACGTGGTCGATGTTCACGCCGAGCAGAATACGATTGGCCTCAGTCACGCTTGGACTCCTTGAGCGTCATGAAAAGTTCGCGGCTGACCAAGGGTCTGCCGCCAAGATGAGGTGCCAGCGCCTGGCGCATCAGGCGCTTGGCAGCAGCCAGTGCGCCCGGCGTCTGCCAGTCGGCCTCGGCCATGGCCAGCAGCTCGCGGCCCTGAAATACACCGGGCTGCAGTTGTATCACCGGCACCAGGCCGATGTCCTGCTGCCAGCGGTAAAGTGCCGCGGGATCGATGGGTTGGTCGTACTGGTCGCGATCCAGGGCGAAACCATAGCCCAGCTCGTCCAGCAGGCGCCATTCGAATGCACGCAGCAGCGGCTCCAATTTCCGGCCCGCGGCCAGCGCCTGTAGGGTCAGACCGTAGTGTTCGAGCATCACGGGGTGCGGATCTTCGGCCGGCAGCAGGCGAATCAGCAATTCGTTGAGGTAGAGCCCGGAGAACAGCGCCTCGCCGGTCAGCAGCAGCGGGATGCCGGCGCTTTCCAGGCGCCCCACCGTCTTCAACTCGCCGCGCCCGCGCAGCTCCAGTTCAAGCGGTGCAAAAGGCCGCGCAATGCTGCCAACCTTGCCGCGTGCGGCGCGCAGTACCGCACGAACGCGGCCCTGAGCGGTGAAGAAATCCACCAGGGCACTGCTTTCCTTGTACGGTCGGCTATGCAGAACGTAGGCGGCAGGAGTCATGCAGATAACCGCCAGAATGCGCCACGCGCAACACCGAGGATGCGCACGACGCCGCGATCAATCCAGGTAGCCCAGCGAACGCAGGGCGCGTTCGTCGTCGGACCAGCCACCTTTGACCTTGACCCAGAGGTTGAGCATCACCTTGGAGTCGAACATGGTTTCCATGTCCTTGCGGGCATCCGCGCCGATGCGTTTGATGCGCTCACCCTTGTCGCCGATGATGATTTTCTTCTGCCCGTCGCGCTCCACCAGGATCAGGCCGTGGATATGCAGAATGCGGCCCTCCTGCTTGAACTCTTCGATCTCCACAGTGATCTGGTACGGCAGCTCGGCGCCGAGCTGACGCATGATCTTCTCACGGATCAGCTCGGCAGCCAGGAAGCGGCTGGAGCGGTCGGTGATCTGGTCTTCCGGGTAGAAATGTTCGGATTCCGGCAGACGCTCGCCCACCAGTTTCTCCAGGGTGTCGAGGTTCTGTCCCTGCAGCGCGGAGATCGGCACGATCTCGGCCTGCGGCAGTTGCTCGGCCAGCCAGTTCAGGTGCGGCAGCAGCTCGCTCTTGTCTTCCAGACGATCGGCCTTGTTCACCGCCAGCAGGATCGGGCATTTGACGTGCTGGACCTTTTCCAGCACCAGTTGATCCTCGTCGGTCCAGCGCATGCGGTCGACCACGAACACCACCACGTCGACGTCCTTCAGCGCAGTGGACGCACTTCGGTTCATGTAGCGGTTGAGCGCCTTGTCGTTGTGCTTGTGCAGGCCGGGCGTATCGACGTAGACGGCCTGGATGTCGCCCTCGGTCTTGATCCCAAGCATGTTGTGACGGGTGGTCTGCGGCTTGCGCGAGGTGATCGCCAGCTTTTGTCCGAGGATGTGGTTGAGCAGCGTCGACTTGCCCACGTTGGGCCGGCCGACGATGGCGACGTAGCCGCAGCGGGTAACAGGTGCATCAGTCATTGCCATTCTCCACCCCAAGGGCGATCAGCGCCGCAGCCGCAGCGACCTGCTCGGCGATACGCCGGCTGCCGCCCTGGCCCAGGGTCTTTTCATTGAGCAGGGCCACCTGGCACTCGACCATGAAGGTACGGCAGTGCGGCTCGCCCTGAACGTCCACCACCTCGTAACGAGGCAGTTCGCAGGCGCGCGATTGCAGAAACTCCTGCAGGCGCGTTTTCGGATCCTTGTTGGTATCGACCAGCGTCAGGCCGTCCAGCTCGCCGGTCAGCCAGTCCAGCACGCGCTCGCGCGCCGCCTCCATGCCGGCATCCAGATAGATGGCGCCGATCAGCGCCTCCAGCGCATCGGCGAGGATCGACTCACGGCGGAAACCGCCGCTCTTCAGCTCACCGGAGCCCAGGCGCAGGTATTCGCCCAGCTCGAAACCGCGCGCCAGCACGGCCAGGGTCTCGCCCTTGACCAGGCGCGCGCGCAGGCGCGACAACTGACCTTCGCGGGCCTGCGGAAAGCGCTCGAACAGCGCCTCACCGGCTACGAAGTTGAGAATGGCATCACCGAGAAATTCCAGCCGCTCGTTGTTGCGGCCGGCGAAACTGCGATGGGTCAGAGCCAGGATCATCAGATCCTGGTCCTTGAAGCTATAGCCGAGCTTGCGCTCGAGGCGGGACAGATTGGGACTCACGGCATCCGTACACGAAATTCTTTGTCGAAATTCACCACCAGATCGAGGTTCTCGATCAGCGGCTCGCGTTTTTCATATTTGAGGTGGACCAGAAACTCGTTGTTTTCCACCTTCACCTGCATGGCGTCGCGCATGTTCAGGTCACGAATGTTGTTGACCTGCATACCCTTGCTCACGTGGTTGTAAAACTCACCGACGGTGCGAACATCCGAAGCCTTGTCGGTTTCTACCGAGGTAATGATTTTCTCCATGGACATATAGTCCAGGTAATGCGGCAGCACCTTGAACGCTGTGCTGGCGAAGAATGCCACTACGGCCAGAACCACCAGCCAACCCAGAATGGAAAGCCCCTGCTGCGAGCGCGCGAAAGTCATGTATATCCCCAATAGACGGTCTTGTTGGAAAGCCTGATGGCTAAACTCTTTATAGCCTGCGGCGCTGTATTGAACAGCGCGCCAGTGCTCAATGAATCAGGCCGACCCGCGAGAAGTTGGGCAGATTGCCAGTCTTGGGCTCAGGCCAGCTCATCCAGATGGCGAATGCCTTACCGACGATATGGTCGTCAGGGACCATGCCCCACAGCTCCTGAGGGATATGACGATCGCGCCAGTAACGGCTGTCATTGGAGTTGTCACGGTTGTCGCCCATCATGAAGTAGTGCCCTTCCGGCACCACCCATTGGCCGCCGGGCTCGCGGCGCATGCGCGTCATTTCCTTGCGGATGGTGTGCTCGATCTGGCCGAGACGCTCCTGATAGAGCACCGCACCACCCAGACTGCCCGGCTCTTCGCCGATCAGTTTCTCGGCCACTGGCTCGCCATTGATCAGCAGGCGCTTGCCCTGGGTGTACTCGATGCGATCACCCGGCAGCCCCACCACGCGCTTGATGTAGTTGATGGTCGGGTCGCTGGGGTAGCGGAACACCATCACATCACCGCGCTGCGGGTCGCCCACCTCGATGATCTTCTCGTCGATCACCGGCAGGCGGATGCCATAGGCGAATTTGTTGACCAGGATGAAATCGCCTACTTCCAGGGTCGGCTTCATCGAGCCCGAAGGAATCTGGAACGGCTCGACCAGAAACGAGCGCAGCACCAGCACGATGGCCAGCACCGGGAAGAAGGATTTGCCGTACTCGACCAGCAAGGGCTCCTTGCTCAGGCGCTCCAGCACCCTGTCGTCCGGATCGTCGACCCGCCCCTGGTACGCCGCAATCGCCGCACGGCGGCGCGGAGCCAGCAGAATCAGATCGATCAGGGCCAGGAAGCCGCAAACGGCGACCGCGATAACCAACAGGAGCGGGAAATTGATCGACATAGAGCCTTAGCTATCCAACCTGAGCACAGCGAGGAAGGCTTCCTGTGGGATTTCCACGTTGCCGACCTGCTTCATGCGTTTCTTACCGGCCTTCTGCTTCTCGAGCAGCTTCTTCTTACGGCTCACGTCGCCACCGTAACACTTGGCCAGTACGTTCTTTCTGAGGGCCTTGACAGTGGTCCGCGCGATGATCTGGCCGCCAATGGCTGCCTGGATCGCCACATCGAACATCTGCCGAGGAATCAGTTCCTTCATCTTCTCGGTCAACGCACGGCCCTTGTAGGCCGCGTTGTCGCGGTGAACGATCAATGCCAGGGCATCGACCTTGTCGCCGTTGATCAGTACGTCCAGCTTGACCAGGTTGGCAGACTGGTAGCGGTCGAAATGATAGTCCAGCGAGGCATAACCACGGCTGGTCGACTTCAGACGATCGAAGAAGTCCAGCACCACCTCGTTCATCGGCAGGTCGTAGCGAACCTGAACCTGGGAACCGAGGAATTGCATGTCACGTTGTACGCCGCGCTTCTCGATGCACAGGGTGATGACGTTACCCAGGTGCTCCTGCGGCACCAGAATGGTCGCGGTGACGATCGGCTCGCGGAAGTCGGCAACGGACGAAACGTCCGGCAGCTTGGACGGGTTGTCGACGGTGATGGTTTCACCGGTCTTGAGCTCGAGCTCGTAGATCACGCTCGGCGCGGTGGTGATCAGGTCCAGATCGTACTCGCGCTCCAGGCGCTCCTGGATGATCTCCATGTGCAGCATGCCGAGGAAGCCGCAACGGAAGCCGAAGCCCAGAGCGTCGGAGCTTTCCGGCGCATACTGCAGCGACGAGTCATTGAGGGTCAGCTTCTGCAGGGCGTCGCGGAAGTCCTCGAAATCGTCGGAGCTGACCGGGAACAGACCGGCGTAAACCTGCGGCTGGATCTTCTTGAAGCCCGGCAGCACTTCGACTTCGGGAGTCGAGGACAGGGTCAGGGTGTCACCGACCGGCGCACCGTGAATGTCCTTGATGCTGGCGATGATGAAGCCCACTTCACCGGCCTTGAGGTCAGCGGTGGCGGTATGTTTCGGGGTGAAGACACCGACGCTGTCGACCAGATGCACCTTGCCGGTGGATTTGACCAGAATCTTGTCGCCCTTCTTCACGCGGCCCTGGCGCACGCGCACCAGCGAGACCACGCCCAGATAGTTGTCGAACCAGGAGTCGATGATCAGCGCCTGCAACGGAGCATCGATCTCGCCCTCGGGCGCAGGGATGGTCTGCACCAGACGCTCGAGCACCTCGTCTACGCCCATGCCGCTCTTGGCGCTGCAGGCTACGGCGTCGGTGGCGTCGATGCCGATGATCTTCTCGATCTCGTCCTTGACGCGGTCGGGGTCGGCCTGCGGCAGGTCCATCTTGTTCAGCACGGGCATCACTTCCAGGCCCTGCTCGATGGCGGTGTAGCAGTTGGCAACCGATTGCGCCTCGACGCCCTGCCCTGCGTCCACCACCAGCAGCGCACCCTCGCACGCTGCCAGCGAACGCGAGACTTCATAGGTGAAGTCAACGTGGCCGGGCGTATCGATGAAGTTCAACTGGTAGATCTTGCCGTCCTGCGCCTTGTAATGAAGCGTGACGCTATGGGCCTTGATAGTGATGCCACGCTCACGTTCCAGATCCATGGAGTCCAGAACCTGAGCCTCCATTTCACGCGCGGTGAGACCGCCACACAGCTGGATAAAACGGTCAGCCAGGGTCGACTTGCCGTGGTCGATGTGGGCAATGATGGAAAAATTGCGGATATGACTCAGGTCACTCACGGATCAACACTCAAAGAAGGCGCAGGCAAGACGCTTGCCGAAAATAGCCGCGGATTGTACCCGATCCCTCATGACCGCGTCACGCCTGCACAACGCTGGCGCGGATACGAAGAAGGGCGCTCGAAAGCGCCCTTCTTCAGTATTGCCGGATTACTCGGCCAGCTTGAAGGTGATGAAGCTGGCGCGCCCCTGACGCAGCACGCGCATGGATACCGAACGATTCTTCGGCAGCTCCTGCGCGACCTTGGTGAAGGTGCTGGTGGAGTCGATGGCCTGGTTGTTCAGGTGTGTGATCACATCGCCCGGGCGCAGGCCGATCATGGCCGCCGGGCCGTTGAGCACTTCTCTGACCACGACGCCACCCTTGAGGTCGAGGCCCTTCTTCTGCTCGGCAGTCAGTTCGACGACGGTCACGCCCAGGCGATTGTTGCTGCGCTCACTTCCCTGAGATGACCCCGACGAGGCCAGTTCCTGGCCATCTTCCGGCAGGGTGCCGACCGTGACGCTGAGCTTCTTGCGCGAACCATCACGCACGATATCCATTTCAGCCTTTTCGCCCGGCTTCAAGCCGCCGACCAGATGCGGGAGGTCGGCCGACATGATGATCGACTTGCCATTGAGGCTGAGGATCACATCGCCCACCTGCAGACCGCCCTTGTCGGCCGGACCGTCTTCCAGCACCTGCGCGACCAGTGCACCGGCTGGCTTGTCCAGACCGAAGGATTCAGCCAGGTCCTTGTTCACTTCCTGAATCACCACGCCGAGCCAACCGCGGGTCACCTTGCCGTCAGCCTTGAGCTGATCGGCAACCTGCATGGCCACTTCCATCGGAATAGCGAAGGACAGCCCCATGAAACCACCTGAGCGGGTGAAGATCTGCGAGTTGATACCCACGACTTCGCCCTGCAGGTTGAACAACGGGCCGCCGGAGTTACCCGGATTGATCGCCACATCGGTCTGGATGAACGGCACGTAGCTGTCGCTCGGCAGGTTACGCCCCTTGGCGCTTACAATGCCGGCGGTCACCGAGTGATCGAAACCGAACGGCGAACCGATAGCCAGCACCCACTCGCCAACTTTCAGGTCATCGGCCTTGCCCAGGCGCACCACGGGCAGATCCTTGCCTTCGACCTTGAGCAGCGCGACGTCGCTGCGCGGATCGGCGCCGATCAGCTTGGCCTCAAGTTCGCTTCGATCAGACAGACGCACAATGATCTCGTCGGCATCGGCGACCACATGATTGTTGGTCATGATGTAGCCGTCCGGCGAGATGATGAAACCGGAGCCCAGCGACTGCGCCTCGCGCTGGCGACCGCCAGGGTTACGCGGCATCTGCGGAATGCTGCGTTCGAAGAACTCGCGGAACATCGGCGGCAGCCCTTCCAGATCAGGCAGGCCTGGCTGACCGGCAACGGCGCGCTCGGGCATCTTCTGCCGGGTGCTGATATTGACTACCGCAGGCGAGGCCTCCTCTACCAGATCGGTAAAGTCAGGCAGACTGGCCTGGGCCAGCAAGCTCTGCCCCCAGAGCAAGGCAACCGCCAGCAGCGGCGCAATGGACTTGAGTTTTCTCATCGAACTACGACTCCCCATGTAAAAACTCGGACACTCTCAACCCGCCGCTGGTACAGATACCAGCAGCGTACGTAGGACAACAGGCTGCAATAAGGGGTTCTCGGCAACGCGAGCTGCGCGCCAGCGAACCATCAGCCAACTGGCGGCCAGGCCGATCAGACCGGCGAGGATCACCAGAGGCTCGGACAGCCCCAGGCCGTCCGCCAGCAGCGCAGCGGCGAACAAACCCAGAAGCGGAAGGAGATAAACAAGAAGAGAACTGCGCACCAGCAGATCCTCGCGCACACCAATGATCACGGTGTCGCCAATCGCCAGCTGCATTTGACTGAGAGCACGCACATAACCACGCTGCCGCCCCACACCCAGACGATCCATCAGCCCCTGGCCACAGGCCGCATTGGCCGAACAACTCGAGCAGGTACTCTTACGCAGGGTCTCGACCCAGACAGCGCCGGGCTCGAGCGCCACTACACGCCCCTGCTCTTCGATCATTGGCTCGCCTGTTCAGGCACTCCGGCACGCATGGACAAGGCAACGCGTTCGGCAGTGCCCAACGGGATCTCACCCACCACGGTCACCATGGCGTCGCCCGAACCGGTCGTCATACGCCGAGAAACGGCCACCGTCGGCCCCAGCTGGCTGCGCGCGTCTTCAACGACACTGCCATTGAGCGGCTCGATGAAAACCGAGAACCGCGCCAGGCCATCGCCGTACATCAGGTAAGCGACCGGGTCGTCGGCAGACGCGCCACGGCGCGACTGCGCAGTGGTCAGAGTGAAGCCAGGCGGCAACCAGTCCGACCGCCAGCGCCCTTCGGCCATGCTGTCAGCTGTACGAAATTGCACCGCACGGCAACCTGAACTCGGCTGCATGGCATCATCCACCGGCGTGGAAGTGTCCAGCTGGGCGAACTGGAAACGTTCGAGAAGCTGGCCACGCTCATTCAAGAGCAGGGACTTGAGTGGCAGACCGGTTTCCCGATCAAGATGCAATTCGAAACCGTAACGATGCTGGTCCCTGGGTGCGAGCATCAACACGTCCGCGGCCCGATTGGCGATGCGCGACTGGCCGGCGACACGAATGTCGTACCAATTGCTCAGCTGCTCGGCATCAAGCTGACGAGCAGGCCAGGCGGCCTGACCTTCACTAACCTGATCAGCCAGTGCGCCAGTGACGCACTGAGCCTTGCCGTCAACCTTCAACACTTCCTGTGCAGGGCCATCGAGCTGCAGAAGGCGCTCACGAACCTGCCCCCCCTGCTCCACCCGATGCCACACGGCGTGGGTGGAGAAACTACCATTACGCTCATAGATGAACGTACCCTGAAAACTTTGCTGACGCTCTGCCGCAGCAAGGCGTCCCAGCAACTCCTGAACCTCGGAGGCCTGCACCGGCAGTGCCAGCAGACCGCCGAGCAGGCAGAGGGGAATCGCGCGCATGTGACTCCTTAGGCGCTTAGCGGTTTTCCAGACTCGCAGCACGAGCGTAAGGGAGAGCGGTTTCACCGCTACCCATCACGGCTTCCTGTGCATGTTGACGCAGATAGTTCGGCAGGCGCTGCTCATGCCAGCTGGCAGTACCAGCCTGGGCAGGTTCGCCGACTTCTTCGCTGCTGTTGTAGCCAGCCAGCACGGCAGGACCTTGCACCTGAGGCACCGAAAGTACCGGAGCAGCGTCCTGCTGGGCCAGTTCGGCACCCGTCAGTTCGTCCTGATTGTAAAAACGCACACCCGCCAGCACCGCCAGGGTCACCGATGCGGCCACAGCCACACGCCCGACACTGCGCCAGATGGGCGCCTTGCGCGCCGGAGTGGCTTCGTCGGCCAATGCCGCGGAAACCGCAGATGCGATGTCCAGTTGCGGTACCAGCAACTCACGGTGCATGGCTGCACGGGCTACCTGGTAACGCGACCAGGTACCACGCAGTTCACCATCCTCGCTGGCTGCGAGCACTCGCCGCAGTTCCAGTTCGTCCGCTTCGTTATCCATCACCGCGGACAGCGATTCCTGCAGGGTTTCACGACTCATGGCGTACCTCTCTTGGCTGTCGCCGCTGCCTTAGGCTTCCTGCAACAAAGGTTGCAGGGACTTATCAATTGCCTCACGTGCACGGAAAATCCGCGAACGTACCGTACCCACGGGACATTGCATGACGCTGGCAATGTCCTCGTAACTCAAGCCTTCGAACTCACGCAGGGTCAAAGCCGTGCGCAGGTCATCCGGCAGCTGTGCGATGGTTCGATGCACGGTGGCTTCGATCTCGTCGCGCAGCAATGCCCGCTCCGGTGACTCGATATCCTTGAGGGCATGGTCGCCGTCATAGAACTCCGCGTCATCGCTACTGACATCACTATCTGGCGGCCGCCGACCGCGGGACACCAGATAATTCTTCGCCGTGTTGATGGCGATGCGGTACAGCCATGTATAGAACGCGCTGTCACCGCGAAAGTTTCCCAACGCCCGGTAGGCTTTTACGAACGCCTCCTGAGCGACATCCTGAGCCTCGTGGGTGTCGTGCACGAATCGCACGATCAAACCGAGGATTTTGTGCTGATACTTCAGCACCAACAGATCGAAGGCACGCTTGTCACCACGCTGCACTCGCTCGACCAGCTGCTGATCATCTTCCTGGGTTAGCATGCACTCTCCTCGTTACGCTTGGAGGAGGTTTGCGCCCGTAAGCGAATCAACTTGCCAAGATAGACTCGGGCCTTACGCAAAAGTTCTCCCCTCCAAGCAAGCTTCCCGCAGAGTTTTCTTCTCTCTGCCTGGAATGGCGCCAGCGAAACGTCTCCGCTAGTGCAAATAATCTTATCGCTGCTCATTTCCGTACACCCTCCGCTGACTTCAGATGCAGGCACGCGCAAGCGCTCTCCCTTATATGGGCGACCCACTATGGAACCTTAAAGACTAAAAAAGTTCCCAGAACACGTCGGTCGGTCATAAGAGTTGCTTCAAAATACGCGAGCTAGGGCTCTGCACGGCGAGGGCAAGCGAGGACTAGGAAATGAGCAGCGCTCGTTTCACTCGCCCTCCGGCCATCCCCGACATACATTGACAAGTCAATGTCCGAGATTGGCTTCGACGCAGCAGGACCGACACGTAGCGGATAATGATGTGGCTCTGGCCGGCTATTGTGCCGCTGCCCCTCTCTATATACTAGGGCTCGCTTTCACGCGGAACTCGGACATGAGCCACCACTTCCAGCACGATGTTCTGGTCATCGGCAGCGGCGCTGCCGGCCTGACCCTCGCCCTCACCCTGCCGACCCATCTGCGCATTGCGGTTTTGAGCAAAGGCAATCTGGCCAATGGTTCAACCTACTGGGCGCAAGGCGGCGTGGCAGCCGTACTGGACGACACCGACACGGTCGAATCCCACGTCGCCGACACCCTCGATGCCGGCGCGGGGTTGTGCCGCGAAGACGCCGTGCGCTTCACGGTAGAACACAGCCGCGAAGCCATCCAGTGGCTGATCGATCAAGGCGTACCCTTTACCCGTGACGATGAAACGGCACGCGAGGACGGTGGTTTCGAATTCCATTTGACCCGCGAAGGCGGCCACAGCCATCGGCGCATCATTCACGCAGCCGATGCCACCGGCGCGGCGATCTTCAATACGCTACTGGAGCAGGCCCGCCAGCGCTCGAATATCGAATTGCTGGAACAGCGCGTTGCCGTCGACCTCATCACCGAGCGCAAACTCGGCCTGGATGGCGAGCGCTGCCTGGGCGCTTACGTACTGGATCGCGCCTGCGGCGAAGTCGACACCTTCAGCGCACGCTTCGTGATTCTCGCCACCGGCGGTGCCGCCAAGGTCTATCTCTATACCAGCAACCCGGACGGCGCCTGTGGCGATGGTATTGCCATGGCCTGGCGTGCCGGCTGCCGCGTCGGCAACCTGGAATTCAACCAGTTCCACCCCACCTGCCTGTATCACCCGCAGGCCAAGAGCTTCCTCGTCACCGAGGCAGTTCGTGGTGAGGGCGGCCTGCTCAAGCTGCCCAATGGCGAACGCTTCATGCAGCGCTTCGATGAGCGTGCCGAACTGGCACCGCGCGACATCGTCGCCCGCGCCATCGACCATGAAATGAAGCGCCTGGGGATCGACTGCGTCTATCTGGATATCAGTCACAAGCCGGCGGAGTTCATCAAGAGTCACTTTCCCACCGTCTACGAACGCTGCCTTGGCTTTGGCATCGACATCACCAAACAGGCCATCCCGGTGGTGCCGGCCGCGCATTACACCTGTGGCGGCGTCGTGGTCGATCGGCATGGCCGCACCGACGTGCCGGGGCTGTATGCCATCGGCGAGACCAGCTTCACCGGCCTGCATGGTGCCAACCGCATGGCCAGCAACTCGCTGCTCGAATGCTTCGTCTACGCCCGCTCGGCCTGCGCCGATATCGTGCAACACCTGGATACCATCGGCATGCCCGACAACCTGCCCTGCTGGGATGCCAGCCAGGTGACCGACTCGGATGAGGACGTGATCATCGCGCACAACTGGGACGAGTTGCGCCGCTTCATGTGGGACTATGTCGGCATCGTGCGGACCAACAAGCGCCTGCAGCGCGCGCAGCATCGCGTACGCCTGCTGCTGGACGAGATCGATGAGTTCTACTCGAACTACAAGGTCAGTCGCGATCTGATCGAATTGCGCAATCTGGCACTGGTCGCCGAGCTGATGATCCGTTCGGCCATGCAGCGCCATGAAAGCCGCGGCCTGCACTATACCCTCGATTACCCCGAGCAGTTGGCCGAAGCCCGCGACACTATTCTGGTGCCGACACCCCAGGCTCAGCCCAGCGTCGCCGACTGAACTTCAAACGCAGGCGCAGGCGCCGATGCTGTTCGGGCGCCAGCGCATCACGTGCGATGCACAGCCCACGACTGATCCGCTGACCCGGCACGCGATAACGCAACACCACTGCCAGCGGCAACGCCAGACTATCGGGGCGCAGTTGAACCGCCTGCCAGCCGTTGGCAGCACTGTATAGATGCCAGCCGAACGCATCACGACGCAAACCGGTAATGGCCTGCGGTGCCGTCAGCAGAACGTGCCGCGGCAGCACCCAGGCGGCATGCGCCAGACACGGAAAAGGTGAAAGCAGTTTCGACCAGAGGGGGATGTCGGCTAGCCAGGGCGCCAGCAGAGCCAGCACCAGGACCGCCAGATAGAGCCTCAACAACCAGCGTGATGGCTGCCAGCGGCTCTCGAAGACGTCACTTGGGTTGGACACGATCCAGGATCATGCGCACGATGTGGCGCAGGTCGGCATCCTCAGGCTCGCCGCGCTGCATGAACCAGCCGAACATGTCCTGATCCTCGCACTCCAGCAGTTTGCGGTAGCGCGCCTGGTTCTCTGCATCCAGGCTCGGGTAGACATCCTGGACGAAAGGCACCAGCAGTACATCCAGCTCCAGCATGCCACGACGGCTATGCCAGAACAGGCGATTCAGTTCACTTTGCTCAACCATGCAACGGACTCCTCGAACGAGGACGGCAGTATAACGGCGAATTGCCTCGCTGTTCACCGAGACGCTGTGCAATTGCGCTGACAACGCCCTACCACGCCTACTATGATGACGCCCCTGACCTTTATCCTGTGATTCGATTTGCACCATGGCCGATAGCGCTTACTTCACCCTCCTCGATCACGAAGGCCTGCTAGCCGTACGCGGCGCGGATGCGGCCAAGTTCCTGCAGGGCCAAGTGACCTGCAACCTCAATTACCTGAATGCCGGCCAATCCAGCCTGGGCGCCCGCTGTACGCCCAAGGGTCGCATGCTGTCGAGCTTTCGCGTCGTTCAGGTGGACGATGGCTATCTATTGGCCATGGCGCGCGAGCTGATCGAATCGCAGCAGGCCGACCTGCAGAAATACGCGGTGTTCTCCAAATCCAAGCTCAGCGATGAAAGCGCCGCCTGGGTCCGTTTTGGCCTGGCCGGCGGCGACGCCTTGCTCAACGAGCTTGGCCTGCAACTGGGTGCTGCCAGCGACTCCGTCACCAGCGCTGGGCAGCTATTGGCCGTGCGCCTGAGCGACGGCCGTGCGGAACTCTGGGCTCCGACCACTGAAGCCGAACAGTTGCAAGGCCGCCTGGCGGCCCTGCTGCCGCAGGCTCCGCTGAACGACTGGTTGCTGGCTCAGGTGCGTGCCGGCGTCGGCCAGGTGTTCGGTGCGACCCGCGAGTTGTTCATCCCACAAATGATCAACCTGCAGGCCCTGGGCGGCGTGAGCTTCAAGAAGGGCTGCTATACCGGCCAGGAGATCGTCGCGCGCATGCAGTACCTGGGTAAGCTCAAGCGCCGCCTGCAGCGCCTGCGCCTGGTCGCCCAGGAGCTACCGGCCGTCGGCGTTGAATTGTTCTCCCCGGTGCATGGCTCCAGCGTCGGCGAAGTGGTGCTGGCCGCTCAGGCCGGCGATGCCATCGAACTGCTCGCCGTACTGCAGGAGGACGCCGTGGGCGACGGCCGCATTCACCTTGGCCGCACTGACGGCCCGACGATGACCCTGCTCGATCTGCCTTACCAGCTGGATGCCGACAAGGAAATCCAGCGCTGATTAACGTCCTGGCGCCGCCGCATCGGGCCGCCTATAGAGAGCCTTTAATGAGCAAGCTTGCTGAAAAAGTCCAACAGGAACTGATCCACGCCATCGAAAACGATGAGCTGGTGCTGCCCACCCTGCCTGAAGTGGCACTGCAGGTTCGCGAAGCTGCGGAAGACCCCAACGTGGGCATTCCTCAGATCAGCAAGGTGATCGGCAACGACGCAGCCCTGACCGCACGCATCATCAAGGTGGTCAACAGCCCGCTGCTGCGCAGCAGCAAGGAGATCACCGACCTGCAGATGGCGGTCAGTCGCCTGGGCATCAACTACACCTGCAACCTGGCCACCGGCCTGGCCATGGAGCAGATGTTCCAGGCCACCAGCGACGTGGTCGACCGCAAGATGCGCGAAGTGTGGAACAAGAGCACCGAGATCGCCGGCATCTGCCACGTATTGTGCCGCCACTACACGCGCCTGATGCCCGATCAGGCCACCCTCGCCGGCCTGGTGCACCAGATCGGCGTATTGCCGATTCTCACCTATGCCGAGGAGCACAACGAGCTGCTGGCCGATTCAATCAGCCTCAACCACGTGATCGAACAGATTCATCCGATCATCGGCGACAAGATCCTGCGCACCTGGGAATTTCCCGAGCCCATCGCCATCGTGCCCAGCCAGTATCTGAACTTCAGCCGCGATTCGGCCAAGGCCGATTACGTGGACATCGTTCAGGTGGCCACTCTGCAGAGCTATCTGGGTAGTACGCACCCTTACACCCAGCTGGACTGGAGCAAGGTACCCGCCTTCGCCAAGCTCGGCCTGGACCCGCAGGTCGATATGCAGGCCGACGAAGACCTGTCTGCGGCAATGGAAGCGGCCATGAGCATGCTGCAATAAATGCATCTCGCCACGGATGGCGAACTGCCTCTACACTCCAGTCGATCGCCTGAGGAAGTAGAGCCATGCGTTTTGCATTCGTCCTGCTCGTCCTGTTGTTCGGCAGCGTCCAGGCTGCCGAGCGAGTGCGCCTTACCAACGGCGAATGGCCACCCTATCAGGGCGAAAGCCTGCCCCACCATGGTGTCGCGTCACGCATTGTCGCCGAGGCGTTCGCGCTGCAGGGCATCGACGTGCAATGGGAGTTTCACCCCTGGGCACGCTCTCTGAAAATTGCCGAGCAAGGCCTGCGCCGAGGCAGCGCTGTCTGGTTTTACAGCCCTGAACGCGCAAAGCACTTTCTCATCAGCGATGCGGTAGTCGAAAGCGGTTATCACCTGTTTTACCGCAAGGATCTCGCCTTCGACTGGCACGACATCAAAGATCTGCGCGGCCTGCGCATCGCCGTGACACGCGGCTATGATCACGGCGACGCCTTTCGCCGCGCCGAAGCGGCCGGCGAACTCCAGGTGGTGCGCCTGACCAGCGATGAACAGGGTCTACGTCAATTGCTCGCCGGGCGCATCGATCTGTTTCCGGTCGACAAGGTGGTAGGCTTCGACCTGCTGCACCGAAAGTTCACTGCCGCCGAGCGCCAGCGCCTGAGCTTTCACCCCAGGCCGCTGCACAGCGCCAGCATGTATCTGCTGCTATCACGCAACGTGCATGGCAATGTCGAGCTGATGCAGCGCTTCAACCTCGGTCTCAAGCAACTGCGCGACAGCGGCAAGGTTTCCCAGTACCTGCTGGAGATCCAGCAGCCGCTAAGTCTCAGTCACTGACGGGGGAAACTCGACACGTACCCGCAGGCCGTGTGGCTGCGCCTGATGCAGGCTGATTCTGGCCTGATGGGCGCGGCAAATCTCACCGACGATGGCCAAGCCAAGGCCCGCTCCATTGCCCAGACGGCTACGCCGGTAGAAACGTTCGAAGACTTTCTCGTGCTCCGCTTCGGGAATGCCCGGCCCGTCGTCCTCGACCTCCAGCACGGCGGGGGCCAAGGCGCGGATGATGAGATTTCCGCCAGCTGGCGTATGCGCCAGCGCGTTATCCAACAAATTGTTCAACAGCTCATTGAGCAGCGTTGGCTCGCCATCGATCCACACCGGCTGCTCAGCCTCCAGGGCCAGCGCAACGCCACGGGCGTGAGCCAGAGGCGCCATGGCCAGACCCAGTTCGCGGGCCAGCTGGCTCAGGTCTATACGCTGAGCGCCCCCTTCGGTAATGGCCCGGGCGCCGCTCTCAATACGCGCCAGGGACAGCAGCTGATTGGCCAGCGACGTCAGGCGATCACCTTGCTGGGCCGCCTGCTCCAGCGTGTTGCGCCACTCCTCGGGTTGCTCGGCGCGCAAGCCCAGGGTTATTCGCGCCTTGAGCGCCGCCAGCGGCGTACGTAACTCATGGGCTGCATCGGCGATGAATTGCGACTGGCGTTCAAACAGGCCTTGCAAGCGCTCGTTGAACTGGTTGAGCGTTTCCACCAGCGGCAGTACCTCGCGTGGCAGGCCGCTGCCCGGCAGGGGCTGCAGGTCATCGCTGGCTCTCTCGGCCACCTCCCGGCGCAGCGCTTCCAGCGGGCGCAAGGCCAGGTTCACGGCCAGCCACACCAGCAACAATGCGCTGACCGAAAGCAGTCCCATGCGCCACAGGGTTCCAATCAACAGCTCACGGGCCATGCGCTCACGCGCGCCCTGGGTTTCCGCTACGCGGATTTCAGCAATGCCGTTGAGCTGCGGTTCGCTGACCGGCTGCAGCAGGCTGACCACGCGCACACCCTGGTTGCGATACTGGGCATCGTAGAAGTGCGCCAGAGCCGGGTAATCGTCGGTGCGCGGAGTGCCCGGCGGCGCTGGCGGCAGGTCCTCGTAACCGGAAACCTGATTGCCCTGCAGATCGAGCACCTGGTAATAGATGCGCCCGGCACTGTCGTAGGCGAAGGTATCCAGCGCTACGTAAGGAATATTCGCGCGCAGCCGGCCATCATCGGCATACAGACCATCGGCCACCGCCCGCGCCGACGCCAACAGCGTACGGTCATAGGCAGTATCCGCTGCACGGCGAGCACTCCAATAGGCACTGAAGCTGCTCAGCAACAGAATCAGCGACAGCAGCAGCGCCAAACGCCGCAACAGACGCCCGCGCAGGCTGGCGCCACGACTCATGCCTCGACCGCCTCCAGCAGGTAACCGAGACCGCGGAAAGTGACGATACGCACGGCACGGCCTTCGAGCTTCTTGCGCAGGCGGTGAATGTAGATTTCGATGGCATCCGGGCTGGCATCCTCGTCCAGGCCAAACACCTGCGCCGCCAGTTGCTCCTTGCTCATCACCCGGCCCGGCCTGGCGATCATCGCCTCCAGTACCGCCTGCTCGCGGGCGGTAAGGCCCAGAGCCTCGCCATCGAGGCTGAAACGGCGCGTACCCAGGTCATAGACCAGATCACCACAGCGCTGCAATTGCTCGCCGCCGAGCACACTACGCCGCAGCAGAGCTTTGACCCGTGCCTCCAGTTCGCTCAACTCGAAGGGCTTGGCCAGATAGTCATCGGCGCCGAGATTGAGGCCATGCACACGGTCCTTGACCTCGCCACGCGCGGTCAACATGAGTACGGGCAGGGTCTGGCCGCGATCACGCAGGCGCGCCAGAACCGCAAAACCGTCCAGGCGCGGCAGGCCGATATCGAGAATTGCCAAAGCGTACTCTTCGCTGCAAAGCGCAAGGTCAGCCGCAATGCCGTCGTGCAGCACGTCCACCGTCCAGCCGGCCCCCTTCAGCGCCTGGGCCACGCTTTCCGCCAATTGCGGATGGTCTTCGACCAGCAGAATCCGCACCGCCACCTCCAGCTGCAGCATCGTCAAAGGCGCGCAGTTTAGCGCCGCTGCGGCTTCTGTGAATTGCTCAAATGCCAAAAGACAGACGAAGCGGCATACGGACCACCTAGCCAGCCCCTGATCTGGCAGGAAACTTTCGTTCATGAAAGCCTAGTGAAAGCTTGCCCACATAGCATCGATCGAAGGTGGCTCGAACCACCTGCTCAAGCCGCCTGGCAGTGGTGCCAGGTGGCGACAAGAACAAAAACGGAGACCACAAGATGCTCGCAGCCTCACGTCAGGCCCTGCCGCCTGTACGCCTGCTCTGCCTGGCAATCGCCGCCACCGGCGCTGCCCCCTTCGCCAACGCGGCCTTCATCGAGGACAGCAGCGCCAGCCTCACTGCTACCAACATCTATCTCAACCGTGACTTCCGCCAGTTCGATGGCCAGAACAAGCGCGAAGAATGGGGCCAGGGTCTTTGGCTCGACGTGAAGTCCGGCTACACCGAAGGCACAGTTGGCTTCGGTGTCGATGCAATGGGCCTGCTCGGTATCAAGCTCGATTCGGGCAAGGGCCGCACCGGCACCGACCTGCTGCCTGTGCAAGATGATGGCGGCACCCCCGACGAATTCAGCCGCCTGAGTGCCACCGCCAAGGTGAAAATCTCCGCCACCGAGCTGCGCTACGGCTCGCATGTGCCGGAACTGCCGGTGGTCAAGGCCAGCGACAGCCGTCTGCTGCCGCAGGTGTTCGAGGGCGGCCTGCTGACCTCCTCCGAACTCGAAGGCCTGACCTTCACCGGCGGCCGCCTGGACAAGGTCATCGACCGCGCCTCGACCAATTCCGAAGAGATGGTGCTCAACGCCAAGAATCGCCGCTTTGCCTCCGGCGTCGAAGCCGACCACCTCGACCTCGCCGGCTTCGATTACAAGTTCGCGCCCGGCCTGACCGGCCGTTACTACTTCGCCGATCTCGATGACATCTACCGCCAGCACTTCTTCGGCCTGCTCACCAGCCACAAGCTTGGCGCCGGTACCCTGAGCAGCGACCTGCGCTACATCGTCAGCCGCGACAGCGGCGCGGCCAACGCCGGCAAGGTCGACAACCAGGCTTTCAACGCCATGGTCAGTTACGGCCTGGGCAACCACAAGGTTGGCCTGGGCTTCCAGGACATGAGCGGCGACACCGGTTTCGCCTACATCGACGGCAGCGATCCTTTCCTGATCAACTTCGTGCAGATCAACGATTTCGCCAACGCCGACGAGCGTTCCTGGCAGGCTCGCTACGATTACAACTTCGCCGGCATTGGCGTTCCCGGCCTGACCTTCATGACCCGCTACATCCGTGGTGACGATGCGCGTATCGCCGGTTCCGACGACCGTGGCGGCGAATGGGAGCGCGATATCGAGCTCAAGTACGTGGTCCAGAGCGGCCCACTCAAGGACCTCTACGTACGGCTACGCAACGCCAGCTTCCGCTCCGACTTCGCCCGCGATGCGGACGAGAACCGTGTCATCGTCGGCTACACGCTGCCCATCTGGTAAACAACAACAAGACTCACGAGGAAACCATCATGAAATCTGTCCTGACCCGTGCCGCACTGGCGACTGCCTGCCTGGCCTTTGCCGGCCAGTTGCTGGCTGCCGAACCCAAGCGCCCTGAATGCATCGCCCCGGCCAAACCCGGCGGCGGCTTCGACCTGACCTGCAAGCTGGCCCAGAGCGGCCTGAAGGATACCGGCCTGCTCAAGGTGCCGATGCGCGTCACCTACATGCCGGGCGGCGTCGGAGCCGTGGCCTACAATGCCGTGGTCGCCCAGCGCGCCAAGGATCCGGGCACCATCACCGCCTTCTCCTCGGGCTCCCTGCTCAACCTGGCTCAGGGCAAGTTCGGCCGCTACGACGAAAACGCCGTACGCTGGCTGGCCGCCATCGGCACCGACTACGGCGCCATCACCGTACGTGAAGACGCCCCGTGGAAGAACCTCAACGAACTGGTCGAGGCTCTGAAGAAAGACCCGGCCAGCGTGGTATTCGGTGCCGGTGCCACCATCGGGGGCCAGGACTGGATGCAGACCGCGCTGATCGCCCGCGCAGCCGGTATCGACCCGCAATCGCTGCGCTACGTAGCCTTCGAAGGCGGCGGTGAAACCCTTACCGCCATGCTCGGCGGCCATGTGCAGGTCACCTCCAGCGGCCTCGGCGAAGTCACCCCGCAACTGGCCGCCGGCAAGGTGCGCATCCTCGCCGTGCTGTCCGACGAGCGTCTGCCGGGCAAGCTGGCCGATATCCCGACTGCCAAGGAGCAGGGCTTCGATATCAGCTGGCCGGTGATCCGTGGTTTCTACATGGGCCCGCAGGTCAGCGACGAGCAGTTCAACTGGTGGAAAGAGCAGTTCGATCAGATGCTCGCCCGTGATGATTTCGCCGCCCTGCGCGAACAGCGTGATCTGTTCCCATTGTCGCTCACCGGCGAGGAACTCGATGCCTTCGTCCACAAGCAGGTGGAGGAATACAAGGCGCTGGCCGGCGAGTTCGGTCTGGTGCAGTAACACTCCCGCGTAATCCGCGCTCGGCCGCCATTCGGCGGCCGACGTTCCCGAGGTAAATCTCCATGTACGTTCGCCTGTTCTCCGCGATCTGGCTGCTGCTGTGTGCCTGGCTCGCTGTCGTTGCCTGGGGTTTCCAGGCGCCCTTCGCCTATGACCCGGTCGGTCCGCGCGCCTATCCGCTGCTGCTCCTGGCCCTGATGGGCGCCGGCAGCCTGTGGCTGATCTACAAGCCCGGCATGCTGGCGCAACGCCTGGACATCCCGACTGCGCTACGCAGCGCACTGTGCGTCGTGGTGCTGCTGGCTTATGCGCTGACCTTCGAGCTGCTCGGCTTCGTCATCAGCACGGCCCTGGCCACCTTCGCCCTCGGCCTGCTGTTCACGGGGCGTGCGCTGCCCTGCGCCATCAGTGCCGTGCTGATGGGTGTGCTGCTTTATGTTTTGTTCGATCTTCTTCTGGACGTGCCGCTGCCGCTCGGCCTGCTTGAAGCCTTCGTGGAGAGCTGAAATGGATACCCTTAACTTCCTCATGCAGGGCTTCGACGTCGCCACCAGGCCGACCAACCTGCTAGTAGCGCTGTTCGGCGCCTTCGTCGGCACCGTGGTCGGTCTGCTGCCCGGTCTTGGCCCGATCAACGGCGTAGCGCTGCTGCTGCCTCTGGCCTTTGCCCTCGGCCTGCCGCCGGAAACCGCACTGATTCTGCTCGCTGCCGTGTACCTGGGCTGCGAGTATGGCGGTCGTATCTCGGCCATCCTGCTCAACGTACCAGGCGACGCCGCCGCCATCATGACCACCCTCGACGGCTACCCGCTGGCCCGTCAGGGCAAGGCCGGCATCGCCCTGTCGCTGTCTGCAGTCAGCTCCTTCGTCGGCAGCATCATCGCCACCTGTGGCGTGGTGCTGTTCGCCCCGCTGCTGGCGAAATGGGCGGTGGCCTTCGGCCCTGCCGAATATTTCGTGCTGATGGTATTCGCCATCGCCTGCCTCGGCGGCATGGTCGGCGATAAGCCGGTCAAGACCCTGATGGCTGCGCTGATCGGCCTGGCCCTGGCCACGGTCGGCGTCGACTCGACCACCGGGGTGTATCGCTTCACCTTCGACAGCGTCAGCCTGTCCGATGGCATCCAGTTCGTCATCGTGGTGATCGGCTTCTTCAGCGTCAGCGAGATCCTGCTGATGCTGGAAAAGACCCATGGCGGTCAGAAAGCGGTGAAGGCCAGCGGGCGCCTGCTGTTCAACTTCAAGGAGTTCTGCCTGAGCTTCTGGACCATGATCCGCAGCGCCCTGGCGGGCTTCGTCATCGGCACCCTGCCCGGTGCCGGCGCAACCATCGCCAGCGCCATGACCTACATGACCGAGAAGCGTCTGGCCGGCAACAAGGGCCGCTTCGGTGACGGCGACCTGCGCGGCCTGGCCGCTCCGGAAGCCGCCAACAACGCCTCGGCCTGCGGCTCGCTGATCCCCATGCTGACCCTCGGCGTGCCGGGTTCGGGCACCACTGCGGTGATGATCGGCGCGCTGACGCTGTACAACATCACTCCCGGCCCGCTGCTGTTCGAACAGCAGCCGGACGTAGTCTGGGGCCTGATCGCCTCGCTGTTCATCGGCAACGTCATCCTGCTGGTGATGAACATCCCCATGGTCGGCCTGTTCTCGCGCATGCTCAGCGTGCCGAACTGGGTGCTGGTGCCGGCGATCACCGTGGTCAGCATGGTCGGCGTCTATGCGGTGCACAGCACCACCTTCGACCTGGTGCTGATGATCGTCCTCGGCGTGTTCGGCTACATCCTGCGCAAGCTGGACTTCCCCCTGTCGGCGCTGATCCTTGGCTTCGTCCTCGGCGAGCTGATGGAAGACAACCTGCGCCGCGCGTTGTCGATTTCCGCCGGTGACCTGGGCATCCTCTGGGGCAGCCCGATCACGTTGGTCCTGTGGGCGCTGGTGGCGTTGATGCTGGCCCTGCCGGGCATCCGCTGGATGCGTCGACGCAAGCAGATCAAGGCTCAGACTGATGCCGCTGCCGCGTGATCTGTGGGTAACGCCGCTGGCCGGAGTGGCCGGCGGTTACATGGCCAGCCTCGCCGGCTGGCCTTTGCCGTGGATGGTGGGCTCGTTGCTGGCAGTGATCGCTGTACGCTGCCTGGCCAACCGCGCCTTCACTGAGCTGCCGGGCGGGCGCAAGGCCGGTCAATGGCTGGTAGCCAGCGGCATCGGCCTGCACCTCACCAGTGATGTGCTGGAACAGGTGCTCAGCCATCTGCCGGTCATCGTCATGGGCGCCTTCGGCACGCTGCTGCTCAGCCTGATCGGTATCGCCATCCTGCGCCGTGCCGGCGTCGACCGCGCCACCGCCTTCTTCGCCAGCATGCCTGGCGGCGCCAGTGAGATGGTCAACCTGGCCCTGCGTCACGATGCCCAGCCAGCCCGCGTGGCGGCGGCGCACAGCCTGCGTCTGTTGCTGGTCGTGCTGCTGATTCCGGCGCTGTTCACCTGGGGCCTGCCCGATGTCAGCGCGCCACCTCGCGCACCGGTGGACTGGACCTGGCTGATCGGCCTGCTCGCCGCCGGCGCCCTACTGGCGGTGCTCTGGGGGCGCCTGAAACAGCCGAATCCCTGGATGCTCGGCCCACTGGTGGTCTGCGCCGCAGCCAGCGCCGGCTTAGACCTGCATCTGGGTCTGCCGCAAGGCATGGGCCAGCTCGGCCAGTGGTTGATTGGCTGCGCCCTGGGCTGCCACTTCGACCGCGCCTTCTTCCGCAGCGCACCGGGCTTCCTCGCCCGCGTCCTGCTGTTCACCCTGCTGGCGATGCTGGCCGCTGCCGGTCTCGGCGAGGTGCTCGGCTGGCTGGCCGGCGAAGATCGCCTGTCGCTGATGCTGGGCATGATGCCCGGCGGTATCACCGAGCTCTGCCTGACCGCCGAAGCGTTGCAACTGTCGGTGGCGCTGGTCACCGCCCTGCAGGTGCTACGGCTGTTCTTGGTGATGTTCCTCGCCGAACCCTTATTCAAGCTCTGGTGCAAGCGCCACGCTTAGCCCGCTTTGTGCGGGCTTTTTTTGGTTCTTCGCATATTTTGGGGAAAGTGCGGATTGACACCGGACTGGCAAGTTTGTGCGTACCGCTTACTGACTTAACACTATCCATTACCGTGTGTACTCAGCGTTCGGGTTGCGCCCCTTACGGGCGCCACACCTTTCTTGCTTGCCCAAGAAAGGTGTGCCAAAGAAGGGCACCCCGACATCCGGGTTTCGCTACGCGAAACTTCCCTCGCTCCGGCGCTGCTCCGGGGGCCGGCTTACAAGGGCCGTCCATGGCCCTTTAAGCCTTTCGCCGCATCCATGCGGCTCATCCCCCTACGCAACACCTCCACTCGGCCTCCTGACGGGACCGGGGCGCGAGCTTGCGAAATCACCGGAAGATCAAAGTCGGTAGCGTTTGGTTTTTGCTCTTGAAGCGCGATCTCACAGACGACGCCCAATTCCCCTTCAGGAGGCCGAGTGGAATCGCCGCGGAAGGGGTTGAGCGACACGGATGTCGCGAGAGCTGCGATGGGCCATGGATGGCCCTTCGCAGCGTGCCCCTAGAGCGGTGATGGAGCGAGGGAACCCCGGCGCAGCCGGGGCCGTATGCAGGGGTGTGTTTCTTTGCTTACTTTCTTTGCACAAGCAAAGAAAGTGAGTCGCCTGTAAGGGGCGAAACCCATCAGGCCAGGCGGCGTGCTAATGGATAGTGCCAAGTCATCGGCAGCTAACACTTAATTGCCAGTCCGATGTCAAGCGGATCTACCCCGCGATGACGCGAAGAACCTTTTTTGCACGCCTGGCTGTGTGGCAAGGAAAAAGCGCGCGGCTGAGCCCCTCCCACAGCCATAGGGTGCGCCATACGCACCAGGGCTACCACTGCAACAGCAGTTCGCTTTCGAACTCGCGCCTCTGCCCGCTAAGCGGATCGACGAAGCGCAGGCCGCGCGCCAGCAGCTTGAGTGGCTTGCTGTAGTCATCCGGCAGGTTGCGCGACTCCAGCAACTGCGGATAGAAATCGTCGCCGACGATGGGCGCGCCGAGACCGGCCAGATGCACGCGCAGCTGATGCTTGCGCCCCGTCACCGGCGACAGGCCGTAACGCCATAGGCCACCGCGCCGTTCCAGCACCTCGATTCGGGTTTCGCTATTGGCCTCGCCCGCGACTTCCTGCATGCGAAAGAAGGGCTCGCCATCGACCATGCGCGAACGGTGCAGGTAGGGAAACTGCAACTGCGGCAACGCCGGAGCGATAGCTTCGTAGCGCTTTTCCACCGCACGCTGGCGAAACAGCGCCTGGTACTGGCCGCGACTGGCCGGGTTGACCGAGAACAGCACCAGGCCGGCGGTGAGCCTGTCGATGCGATGGATCGGGACCAGGTCCGGATTGCCGGTGCACTTGATCAGGCGCGCCAGCAGGGTCTGCTCGACATATTCGCCTGCCGGCATTACCGGCAGAAAATGCGGCTTGTCGGCGACCAGCAGGTGCTCGTCCTGCCATAGCACCTGTTCGAGGAAGGGAATCGGCGTCTCGTTCGGCACCTCACGGAAATAGCGCACCTTGAGCCCGACCCGGTAGGGATGCGTGGCATCAATGGGCGTGCCGGCCGCATCCAGCACCCGGCCGCGCGCCATACGCTCCTGCCAGGTAGCGCGGTCGATGGCGGGAAAGTGATCGCACAGGCAATCGAGTACCGTGGCCCAGTCGCCCTGTGGCAGATGAAGGGTACTGGGGCGCATGAGGGGGTTGGGCATTGCAGAGGCTGCTCGATCGGACCGGACGGGCGAATTAGGCCGCACTCGCCAGGCTCAGTCAAAGCAAACGGCTTGAGCCAGGGGCGCGCTGTGGCTATGGTGGCCGCTCGTATTTGGAGAGACCCATGTCCATCACCCGCCCCCTGCTCACCAGCGTCGCCCTACTCCCGCTTCTGGCCGCCTGCCAGGTCTACACCGGCAAACCGGAAGGGCCGCCTCCGGCCACCCGCCTGCAGGGTCAGGTACAGGTCGAGAATGGCCAGTTGGTGTTCATGCCCTGTCAGGAACAGCGCCGCTTCGTGCTGGTCGATGGCGAGAGTACCGGTATCGAGCGGGAAGTCACGCGACTCGGCAGCGATGGCCATTCCAGCCTGTTCGTCGACCTCGGCGGTCATTTGGGTGGCAGCCAGGGCAAAGGCAACGACGGTCGCTTCGAGGTCAGCCAGATCTATCGCCTGCAAGGTGAAGGACACGGCTGTGACGATCTCAACTTCAAGCGCCTGGCCCTGCGCGCCAGTGGCAACGAACCGTTCTGGCAACTGGAAGTCGGCAGTAAGGGCCTGGTCCTCAACCGCCCCGATCACGAGCCGCTGGCCCTGCCCTACCTGGAAGAGCAAATGCCGGATGGCCGCCTCAACTACAGCAGCGAAGCCAACGGCCAGCGCCTCGATCTGTGGGTCGCCCCGCAGCGTTGCGTCGACGGCATGAGCGGCGCGGTCAATCACCTCAGTGCCGAACTGCGTCTCGATGGCCAGGTGCTGCGCGGCTGCGCGCACTTCGGTGCCATGCGCAACTGAACCTCACCCGCCCCTTTACCGCCCCGGCAAGTTGCGCGCATCGCCAGCGAACTGCGGGCGTGTCTACCGTGTCGTCTGACACCCTCTTCACAGAGTCGCTCGCGTCGGGACAGCTCCTCCGAGCCCCGGCGCGAGATGAACAGCAAGGATTTCTACATGCCTCAGCCCGCCTCAACGGCCGCCGACCAACCCAGCTCCCCGCCCGCCGCATGGTGGGCCGTCGTGTCGCTGGCCCTGGGAGCCTTCGGGCTGGTGACCGCGGAGTTTTTGCCGATCAGCCTGCTCACGCCCATGGCGACCGAGCTGGGTGCCTCCAACGGCATCGTAGGGCAGGCCATAACCGCGACAGCAGTGGTCGCGGCATTTGCCGGCCCGCTCATGGTGCTATGCGCCGGCCGGCTGGATCGCCAGAAGATCGTCTGGGGCTTGATGGTCGTGCTGGTGCTTTCCAGCATTCTCTCGGCCTACGCCTCGAGCGTCAGCGTCCTGCTGATCGCACGCGGCCTGCTGGGCTTCGCCCTTGGCAGCTTCTGGGCCATGATGACCGCATTGGCCCTGCGCCTGGTGCCGCCCGAAAAGGTGCCGAAAGCCATCTCGATCATCCTCATGGGCATTTCCTTCGCCACGGTATTCGCCGCACCGCTGGGAGCCTTCCTGGGTGATCTGTGGGGCTGGCGCATGACCTTCCTCGCCGCTTCGGGGATTGGCGTGGCGGCGCTGGCAATCCAGATGCTGACGCTGCCCCGACTGCCGTCCGCTGCTGCGCCTGGTCTGGCTTCGTTCAAGGCCGCATTGTCGCGCCGCGCGGTGGTCATCGGCCTGGTGACCGGTCTGCTGGTCATTTCCGGGCACTTCGCAGCGCTGACCTTCATCCGCCCCTTTCTGGAGGAGGTGCCGCGTCTGGACGTCGGCACCGTGTCGCTGACCCTGCTGGCATTCGGTGTCTGCGGTTTTTTCGGCAACCTGATCGGGGGCGTCGTCGCCGCGCGCAGCCCGGCGTGGGCGGTGGCCAGCTGCTCGTTCCTGATCACCCTCGTGGCGCTTGCATTGGTGCTATTCGGTGCCGAAGTGAATGTCGCGTTCGTGGCGACCGCGCTCTGGGGCTTCGCCTTCGGGGCCTTCCCGGTGTCGATCTCCGTTTGGAATGCGCGGGCAGCTGCCGATCACGCCGAAAGCGCGGGCGCGCTGCTGTCCTCGACCTTTCAGGTGGCCATTGCCACAGGTGCGGTGCTCGGCGGGCTGATTATCGACGGGTTTGGCGCAAAGGCGGTGATTCTCTATGCCTGCACTGCAACGCTGGCCGGCGCTGCCCTGATGTTCGTGCGAGGCCGCCCGCTGGAAAGACGCTGAACACAGCGGAGTGGCGCAGCAATCGTCCGCAAGGCCTGATCTGCACGGCTACGGCCGCTGACGCGGCGGCCCCTTTCGCCCCTGAATCTCGTACAATCGCCGCCCTTCTTCACCTTGCCGGATCACTACCGGCCAACCAGGACACTGCCATGCTTCGCCTGACCGAACTGAAACTGCCCCTCGACCATGCCGACGAGGCCCTGCGCCCGGCCATCGTCCAGCGCCTGGGTATCGCCGATGCCGACCTGCTGGCCTTCAGCGTGTTCAAGCGCAGCTACGATGCGCGCAAGAAGTACGGCGATATGCCGTTCATCTACACCATCGATTGCGAGGCGAAAGACGAAGCGGCGCTGCTGGCGCGCCTGAGCGGTGACAAGCATGTCGGCCCGGCGCCGGACATCACCTACAAGCCGGTGGGCAAGGCCGAGGCGCCGCTGGACGAGCGCCCCATCGTGGTCGGCTTCGGCCCCTGCGGCATCTTCGCCGCGCTGATCCTGGCCCAGGCCGGCCTGCGCCCCATCGTGCTGGAGCGCGGCAAGGAAGTGCGCCAGCGCACCAAGGACACCTGGGGGCTGTGGCGCAAGAACGTGCTCGACCCGACCTCCAACGTGCAGTTCGGCGAAGGCGGCGCCGGTACCTTCTCCGACGGCAAGCTGTACAGCCAGATCAAGGACCCCAACCACTACGGGCGCAAGGTGCTGGAAGAGTTCGTCAAGGCCGGCGCGCCGGACGAGATTCTGTACGTCAGCAAGCCGCATATCGGTACCTTCCGCCTCACCGGCGTGGTTGCCACCATGCGCGAGGAGATCAAGGCCCTCGGCGGCGAGGTGCGTTTCCAGCAGCGCGTCAGCGACCTGCTGATGGAAGACGGCCAGCTTACCGGCGTGGTGCTGGAAAGCGGCGAGCAGCTCAACAGCCGCCACGTGATCCTTGCCCTCGGCCACAGCTCGCGCGACACCTTCCGCATGCTTCATGCCCGTGGCGTTTACCTGGAAGCCAAGCCCTTCTCGGTGGGTTTCCGCATCGAGCACCCGCAGTCGCTGATCGACCGAGCGCGCCTGGGCAAGTACGCCGGCCATCCGAAGCTCGGCGCCGCCGACTACAAGCTGGTGCACCACGCCAGCAATGGCCGTTCGGTATACAGCTTCTGCATGTGTCCGGGTGGCACCGTGGTCGCCGCCACCTCCGAACCGGAACGCGTGGTGACCAACGGCATGAGCCAGTATTCGCGCAACGAACGCAACGCCAACGCCGGTATCGTCGTTGGTATCACCCCCGAGCAGGACTACCCGGGCGGCCCGCTGGCCGGCGTGGAGCTGCAGGAGCGCCTGGAATCCCACGCCTACGTGCTCGGCGGACGCAACTACGAGGCGCCCGGGCAACTGGTGGGCGATTTCATCGCAGGCAAACCGTCCACCGCTCTGGGCGAGGTGCAGCCCTCCTACAAGCCGGGGGTGAAACTGGGCGATCTGGCGCCATCGCTGCCGGACTTCGCCATCGAAGCCATCCGCGAGGCGCTGCCGGCCTTCGGCAAGCAGATCAAGGGTTTCGACCTGGCCGATGCGGTGCTCACCGGCATCGAAACGCGCACCTCCTCTCCGGTGCGCATCACCCGTGGCGACGATCTGCAGAGCCTGAACCTCAAGGGCCTGTACCCCGCCGGCGAAGGCGCGGGCTACGCTGGCGGCATTCTTTCAGCCGGGGTCGACGGCATCCGCGTGGCGGAGGCAGTGGCCAAGGACATGCTCGCTCTGGATCGCTAACCCCTGCACGCACAGGGGCCGACTTCCGGCCCCTGATTCAACTTTCTGACGAGCGTGTCCGGCCTTATCGCGGATAAATCCGCTCCTACCGGTCAGGCGCGCGCCGCAACACCGGGCGCCTTCTGTAGACGCGAATTCATTCGCGATCCTGAAGCCGGCGCCGCCTCGTCAATCTTCATCACGGCGTATACAGCAAAGCGTTGAACGTCCCGAACCATGGGGGCGCCGGGCTGGGTCGGGATAAGTCAGCAGCTCGGTGAAACCGGCCTTGCGCATCATGCCTGCCGAGGCGGCGTTCTCTTCGTGGCGATCGATATAGACATCGCGCACACCCAGTCGCCAGAGATCCTGCACTGCTGCCGTGAGCAGCTGAGCGCCAAGTCCGCGACCCGAGCAGTCGCGATGCACCACAGCCTCACAGATATAGCCGTGCAGCTGCCCGGCACGCGCAGCGGGTTGGTGAGCAGCGAAATCCTCGGTCAGACGATAGCTGACGAACCCCAGCAATTGCCCCTGCTCCTCGGCCAAAACGGCCAGCGTTGTGCTCGCCGCGATCCCCAGCAGGTGCTGGCGAACCTCGACTTCGGGCAGATGATTCCAGGGGTTGGGGCCATGCTCGAGAATCAAAGCGCAGAGCGCCTCGATGTCCTCGACAACGGCCTGACGAATGACCAGCTCGCTCATGCTCCTGACTCCCTGACGCAGCGCGTCCTTCGCTCAAAGGATGCAGTCTAGGGCGGGCGATCGCCTGGCGACAGTTACAGCCAGGGACGAGAAACGACTGACAGTGGATCAGTGATCATCGTCCCACGGCTGGCCACGGGTCTGCTCGAACAGTTCGAGCTTCTTCTGCATTGCCGCCTTGGACAGGATGTGTGCGCTGACCGGAGCGGTGAGGAACAAAAACAGCGTGATCAGTAGCTCGTGCAGGCTGAGGCTGCCGGTGTGGTGGGCGAAGAACAGCATCGAGGCGATCAGCGTACCGCCGACACCCAGCGTGGTGGCCTTGGTCGGGCCATGCAGGCGGGTGAAGAAGTCCGGCAGGCGATACAGGCCAATGGCGCCGACCAGGGCGAACAGGCTGCCCAGGATCAGACAGACGCAAATCAACAGTTCCAGCCAGAACGGCATGGTCATTTCCCCTTAATCGATGATGTCGCCGTGCAGCAGGTGTTTACCCACCGCGACCGTGCCGACGAAGCCCATTACCGCGATCAGCAGTGCGGCCTCGAAGAACAGATCCGATGCCAACCAGATGCCGAACAGCATGATCAGCGCGAGCGCGTTGATGTACAGGGTATCCAGGGCCAGCACCCGGTCGACCACGCTCGGCCCTTCGACCAGGCGCGCGACATTGAGCAGCATCGCCAGCGTGAGGATGCCCATGCACAGGAAGACTACGTTTTCGAGCATTCGAAAATCTCCAGCAGCGGCGTTTCATAACGGCTCTTGACGGCCGCGACCAGCTCGTCGCGATCCGGCACGTCGAGCCCGTGCACCAGCAGCGTCTTGTGATCGGAGCTGAGGCTGGCAGAGACCGTACCGGGCGTCAGCGAGATGATGCAGGCCAGAGTCGACAGGACGAACTCATCCTCGATCTCTACCGGTACCTCGACGAATGCCGGCTTCAGGCGCGATTTCGGGCCCAATACCAGCTTCACCACCTGCAGGTTGGCCACCACGATGTCGTAGAACACCTTGCCAATGAACAGCAGCAGCCCCAGCGGCTTGCGCACCCTGGGCACGTGCAGCAGGAAGTCGCTGCACAGATGCACGATGGACCAGGCAAGAAACGCCCCGAGCAGGATATGCCCCAGGTTGAGGGTGTTGACCAGCAGCAGCCAGAGCACCATCAGAACCAGCATCATCCGTGGGTGAGGGAAGAAACGTCTCATGCTGCACCTCCGGCGATGATCGACAGGTAAGGTTGCAGATCGAGCAATTGCGCCGCAGCGGCCTCCAGATAAGCCAGGATCGGTTTGGCAGCGATCAGCAGCAGCGGGCTGGCCAGCAACAGACCAAGCGTGGCAAACAGGCTGATGCGATCAGTAGGCTCGGCTCTGGAAGGCGCTGCGTCCGCGCCGTGCCCCAGCCAGAACAGACTGGTACCGGCACGGCTCAGCGCAACCAGGGTCAGCAAGCCGCCGATCAGCACCACCGGCCACAGACTCCAGGCCTGCCAGCCAGGCTCGGCCGCACGCAGCAGCAACAGCTTGCCGAAGAAACCGGAGAATGGAGGCAACCCGGCGACGGAGATGGATGCGAAGAAGAACATGCAGCCCAGCAACAGCGGCTGACGCAGCACACGCTCCTGCTGCAGATCACCGCCTGCGCTGTCACGCTGGGCGACCACCAGGCCGGCGAGCAGGAACAACGCACCGCTGATCAGCGTGCTGTGCAGCATGTAGTAGAGCGCAGCACTCAGTGCAGCGGCGTTGCCAATGGCGAAGCCGGCCAACAGGGTGCCCACCGAAACCACCACCAGATAAGCCAGCAGCGCCTGCAGCTGTCGTGCACCCAGGGCACCAATGACGCCAAAGGCGATGGTCGGCAGCGCCAGCCACCAGAGCAACTCATGGCCGAGATTGGCCAGCGGCCCGGCCTGTTCACCGAACACCAGAGTGAATACGCGGACGATGGCGTAGAAACCGACCTTGGTCATGATGGCGAACAAGGCGGCCACCGAAGCGGGCGCCGCGGCGTAGGCGCGCGGTAGCCAGAAGCACAGCGGCAACACGGCGGCCTTGAGGCCGAAGACGATCAGCAACAGGTAGGCGGCGGCCTTGATCAGCGGCGCATCGGCAACATCAACGCTGGCAACGCGCGCGGCCAGGTCCGGCATGTTCAGAGTCCCGGTCAGACCGTATAGCAGGCTGACGCCGATCAGGAAGAACGAAGAGCCCAGCAGGTTGAGCACGACGTAATGCACGCCGGCCCTGACCTGATTGGCGCGGTTGCCGTGCAGCAACAGCGCATAGGAGGAAATCAGCAGAACCTCGAAGAACACGAACAGGTTGAACAGGTCCGCGGTCAGGAAGGCGCCGTTGATGCCCAGCAGCTGGAACTGGAACAACGCATGGAAGTTCGGCCCGCGCTCGTCTTCGCCACGGCAGGCGTAGATCAGCGCCAGGCTTGCAAGTAGCGCGGTGACCAGCAGCAGTGCAGCGTTGAGCCGGTCGAGCAATAGCATGATGCCGAACGGCGCCGCCCAATTGCCAAGGGCGTAAACCTGCAGCTGCCCTGCCCCGGCCAGCGTCACCAGATATATCCCCACTGGCAGCAGCGCCAGGCAGCCCACCAGGGAAATGCCTCGTCTGATCTCGCGCGACCAACCGTGGCCGACCAGCAGCAGCGCGCCAAAGAACAGCGGCAGAAGAATGGGGAGGATGATGGCGTGACTCATGCGCGCGGCTCCTCGCCATCGACGTGATCGGTTTTCAACTCACCCAGGCCACGCAGCGCCAGCACTACGACGAAAGCGGTCATGGCGAAGCCGATGACGATCGCGGTCAGCACCAGCGCCTGCGGCAGCGGATCACCGTACTCGGCGCTTTTGCCGATCACCGCTGGCACGCCGGTACCGAGACGGCCCATGGCGAAGATGAACAGGTTGACCGCATAGGAGATCAGGGTCAGCCCCATCACCACCGGGAAGATACGGGCGCGAAGCAGCAGGTAGACGCCGCTGGCAGTCAGCACTCCGAGGGTGATCGCGAATACTGCCTCCATATCAGATGACCTCCTTGTACGACTCGTCCTGACTGACATGGCCGATGTTGGAAAGAATCAGCAGGGTGGCACCGACGACGGCCAGGTACACCCCAAGATCGAAGAGGATGGCGGTGGCCAGTTCGATTTCGCCAATCAGCGGAATATGGAAATGGCCGAACGCCGAAGTCAGGAACGGCGAGCCGAACGCCCAACTGCCGAGACCGGTCAGCCCGGCGATCAGTACGCCCCAGCCGGCGGTGGCGTGATAGCTGAACTTCAGGCGCTGCTGGGTCCAGGCCACGCCATGAGAGATGTACTGCAGGATCAGCGCCACCGAGGTGATCAGACCTGCGATGAAACCGCCTCCGGGCAGGTTGTGACCACGCAGGAAGATGAACGCCGAGATCAGCAGCGCCATTGGCAGCATCGCACGCGCCAGGTTGTCGAGGATCAGCGGATGGGCATCGGTCGACCACGGCCGCCCGTTCTTGTCGTGGGTCGTATGCGGCAGGCGCAGGCCATGCAGCAGCGCATAGATGCCGATGGCAGCGATGGCCAGCACGGTGATTTCGCCCAGGGTATCGAAGCCGCGGAAGTCCACCAGGATCACGTTGACCACATTGGTGCCACCACCACCGGAGACGCTGTTTTCAAGGAAGAACGACGAGATGCTCTGATAAGGACGGGTGAGCACGGCGTAGGTCAGCATCGCCACCATGGTACCGCTGCCCAGCGCCAGGACCAGGTCGCGCAAACCGCGCAGGCTGCTGGACTCGGCCGGGGTGCGGTCGTTCATGAAGTACAGGATAAGTATCAGCAAGATGATGGTCACCACCTCCACCGACAGCTGGGTCAGCGCCAGGTCCGGGGCGGAGAAACGAGCGAAGGCCAGTGCCACCATCAGGCCGGCGGCGCTGAGGATCATCAGGGCCACCAGGCGACGACGATGGAAGACCACGGTGAGCACTGCGGTCACCATCAGAATCAGCATGCCGGTGACGGTCAGCGGATCGATCGGTGTCATGGCCACACTGCCGGTCAGTTGTTCCAGCGGCGACAGGGCGATTACCACCAGAGTCAGGGCACTGCCGAGCATCCACGCCAGGTAGCGCTGCAGCGAGCCACTTTCCAGCAGCTTGGTGATACGCACAGACAGGCGGGTCATGTAACGCACCACCTGATCGAAGGCATCCTTGGCGTCCAGATTCGGCAAACCTTCATACCAACGGAACAGCGGTTTGCGGCAGGCGTATACGATGATCCCGCCAAACAGGGCGACGAGGCTCATGATCAGCGGCAAGTTGAAGCCATGCCAGATCGCCAGGCTGTATTCGGGCAACTCGCCGCCCAGCGTCGAGGCAGCGGCGGCGGCCAGCAGCGGTGCCACCGTATAGGCCGGCACCACGCCCACCAGCAGACAGAGGAAAACCAGCACCTCCACCGGCACCTTCATGTAGCGCGGCGGTTCGTGCGGCGGGTACTTGGGCAGATCGATCGGCTCGCCGTTGAAGAACACGTCGTGGATGAAACGCAGCGAATAAGCTACCGAGAACACGCCAGCCAGGGTCGCGGCAGCCGGAATCACCCAGTTGAACCCGCCCAGCAGGTGCTGGTGCAGGGTTTCGGTGAAGAACATTTCCTTGCTCAGAAAGCCGTTGAGCAGCGGTACACCGGCCATGGCCGAAGCCGCCACCATCGCCAGCACCGCCGTATGCGGCATGTACTTCCACAACCCGTTGATACGCCGCATGTCCCGGCTGCCGGTTTCGTGGTCGATGATGCCCGCTGCCATGAACAGCGAGGCCTTGAAGGTGGCGTGGTTGATGATGTGGAACACCGCGGCCACAGCGGCCAGGCGCGTATCCAGGCCAAACAGCAGGGTGATCAGGCCCAGGTGGCTGATGGTCGAATAAGCCAGCAGGCCCTTGAGGTCATGCTGGAACAGCGCCATGCCCGCGCCTACCAGCAGCGTGGCCAGTCCGGTCAGGCTGACCATGTAGAACCACCACTCGGAACCGGCCAGCGCCGGGTACAGGCGCGCCAACAGGAACACCCCGGCCTTGACCATGGTTGCCGAGTGCAGATAGGCCGATACCGGCGTCGGTGCCGCCATGGCGTGCGGCAGCCAGAAATGGAAGGGGAATTGCGCCGACTTGGTGAACACACCCAGCAACACCAGCACCAGCGCCACCGGATACAGCTCGTGCGCCCGGATCGCATAACCGGCGGCCAGCACCTGGGAAAGCTCGAAGCTGCCGGCGATGTGACCGATCAGCAGGATGCCGGCGAGCAGCGCCAGACCACCGCCGCCGGTGATCGCCAGCGCCATGCGTGCGCCCTTGCGGGCATCGGAGCGCGAACCCCAGAAGCCGATCAGCAGGAACGACGACAGGCTGGTCAGCTCCCAGAACATCAGCATCAGCAGCAGGTTTTCCGACAGCACCACACCCAGCATGGCGCCCATGAACAGCAGCAGGAAGGCGAAGAAACGCCCCATCGGCTCGGTCTTGGCCAGGTAATAGCGCGCGTAGAGGATCACCAGCAGGCCGATGCCGAGAATCAACAGGGCGAACAGGAAGCCCAGGCCATCGAGGCGCAGGCTGAGATTCAGGCCCAGGCTCGGCAGCCACTCCAGCTTGACCCGCAGCACCTCACCGGCGAACACCGCCGATCGATGATTGAACAGAAGGACCAGTGCCAAGACGGGCGCCAGGGCCGTGGCCGCGGCACAGGCCGAGCGTCCAAGCCGGTCGGCAAGCACCGGCAGAAACAACCCAAGAAATGGCAAGGCGACAATCAGCGCAAGCGCCATCGGATAAACCCCTTATGCAGGCACGCCGGGTCAGGCGGCCCAGCGACGAGAACTGGAGTCGCAACTCCCTGACGGTGATATTCCATGCACCACAACGGATCAGCTAAGTCGTTGTCGGCACAAGCATAACCGCCGATTATCCATAACTATCAACACAACGTCATGCATTGAACGATCATTAAACACACTTGGTTACATGCAGATCGGCTGCGACCATGCCAATGATCGCTCACCACTGTAGCCGGACACAAAAAAGCCGGAGCAGCCGTGACTGCTCCGGCTCGTCTAGAGCACTCAGTGAGTGACGCGACTGGTACCGTTAACGGTCATGATGCGCACACGCTCGCCAACCCGGAAGACCTGATTCGGCTCGACTTCCTGCACGTATGCGCGCATGGTGCCGTCGTCTTCGCGCACGGTGATTTCCACGCCCTGGGTGCGGGTCAGCCCTTCTTCGGCGGCAGCGCCAAGCAAGCCACCGGCAACCGCACCGACCACGGCCATCACCGCGCTGCCACGGCCGCCACCGATGCCGCTGCCACCGATACCGCCGACCACGGCGCCAGCGCCAGCGCCGATCGGCGTCTTGGTGCCTTCGATCTTCACGGGACGCAGCGACTCGATGGTGCCCATGCGTACCGTTTGCACCGCCCGGGCCTCGTCGCGGCTGTAGGTGTCGCCGGTCAGGCTGGACTGACAGCCGCCAAGGGCCAGCAGCGCGGCCAGAGAGGTAATGAGCAGAGTAGGTTTACGCATAGCAATTCCTCCAGAGGTATCTTGATCCATTAGACGCCGGGCGCGCGCAACTGTCACGACTGAGTCTGAACAATTCTTATGTCAGACAGACCGAGTTCAGCTAGGTTCGTCCTGTCAGGATCGGGCGAGACGCCAGAGCCGCGCGATGTCCGTGGCACGGGCCTGCAGCTCACCTGCCGCGCCGGCCATCGCCTGCTCCAGCGACAGCGGCCCCGGGGCCAGGCTGAACGCGGCCTCGATACCGGCCTCGTACAACGCCTGATAGTTGTCGCCCAGGCTACCGGACAAGGCGATAACCGGCACCCCGGCCGCACGAGCCACGCGTGCCACACCGACGGGGGTCTTGCCGTGCAGGGTCTGGGCATCCATGCGCCCTTCCCCGGTGATCACCAGATCTGCATTCTCCACCGCCGCGGCGAGGCCCGACAGTTCGGCTACCAGCTCGATACCGGGACGGAAGCTCGCCTTGAGAAAGGCACGCGCGGCGAAGCCGAGCCCGCCAGCGGCGCCGACACCTGGAAACTCGGCATGATCCTCGCCCAACGTGGCAGCAGCGATGCGGGCGAAGCGGCCAAGCGCCTTGTCGAGCTCGGCGACCTGTTCAGGCGTCGCGCCCTTCTGCGGACCAAACACGGCAGAAGCGCCGCGCGGCCCACACAGGGGATTGTCGACATCGGCGGCAACCTCGATCTGCACCTTGAGCAGGCGTGCATCAAGGCCGCTCAGATCGAGCTGATCGAGGGTCGCCAAAGCCGCACCGCCGGGCGCCAGCTCATCCCCCCGAGCATCGAGAAAACGCATGCCCAACGCCTGCAGCAGGCCGAGACCGGCATCGTTGGTGGCGCTGCCGCCCAGGCCGAGAATGATGCGCGTGGCGCCGGCATCCAGCGCCTCGCGGATCAGTTCGCCAGTGCCGAAGCTGCAGGCCAGGCGAGCGTCGCGCTGCTCGCGCGGCACCCAATGCAGACCGCTGGCCGCCGCCATTTCGATGACCGCGGTGCCCTGCCCCAGCCAGCCCCAATGTGCCTTGACCAGCGCGCCCATGGGGCCACGCACTTCGCGTTCACGGCGCTCGCCGCCAACGGCTGCCAACAGCGCATCGACTGTACCCTCGCCGCCGTCGGCCATAGGCCGCAGCAGGCATTCGGCCTCAGGAAACACCTGCTGCCAGCCGCGGGCGATGGCAGCGGCCACATCGGGCGCGCTGAGACTCTCCTTGAAGGAGTCGGGAGCGATGACGATTTTCATGATAGGAACCTCGAAAGGAGGCAGGCGCCCGGCGGACGCCTGCCGGTCAAGCGGATTACAGCAGAACCAGGCTGAGCAGCCAGACGGCAGCCATACCCGCGATACCCTGGATCAGGGTCGCCATGGTCTGGGCACGATAAGCGGTCGCCACTTTCATGCGGCTGAACTGGGTCACGACCCAGAAGAAGCTGTCGTTGGCATGAGATACGGTCATGGCACCGGCACCGATGGCCATCACCGTCAGCACCCGGCCCATCTCGCTGTCCAGCCCGAGGTTGCCCAGCAGCGGCGCCACCATCGCCGAGGTAGTGACCAGAGCCACGGTGGAAGAACCCTGCGCACTCTTCAGCGCAGCGGCCACCAGGAACGGCATGAACAGACCGATGCCCAGCGCCGACAGAGTGTCACCCAGGTAGCCGGTCAAAGCGGTGGCCTTGAGAATGGCACCGAAGGCGCCACCAGCGCCGGTGATCAACAGGATTGGCGCAGCCTCTTTCAGGCCGTGGGCGACATGATCGTGGAACTGCTGACGTTTGCCGTCACCCTTGAGCAGCGAGCAGGCCAGCACCAGACCGACCAGCAGCGCGGCGACCGGCTGACCGAGGAAGCTCAGCACATCGAACGCCGAGCCTTCGCCGAACGGCTTGCTCGGGAACGCGGCGATGGAACCCAGGCAGATCAGCGCGATGGGTACGAAGATCGGCGAAAACGCCTGCCAGGCACTCGGCAGTTTGCCGTAGCGGGCGCGCAGCGCATCGAAATCGACATCATCGGCGAGCAGTTCGCTCGGCGCTTCTTCGAGCAGCGCCTGATCGTTCTGCTTGAGGAAGCGGTTGGCCCAGAGCATGCCAGCCACGGCGGTGACCGCAGCGACCAGCAGCCCGACCAGGATCACCAGGCCCAGCGAGGTTTCCAGGCCCAGGTTGCCGGCAGCGGCGATCGGCCCCGGGGTGGGCGGCACGAAGGTATGGGTGGCGTACAAACCGGTGGCCAGGGCCACGCTCATGGCTACCACGGACACCTTCATGCGCGCCGCCAGAGCGTTCTTCAGCGAGTTGAGGATGACGTAGCCGGAGTCGCAGAACACCGGAATCGACACCAGGTAACCGATGATCGACATGGTCAGCGTGGGGAAGCGCTGGCCCAGCAGGCGGATCGCCGTCTCGGCCATGGTGATGGCGGCGCCGCTGCGCTCGAGGATGACGCCAATGATGGTGCCGAGCACGATAACGATGCCGATGTAACCGAGAATGCCGCCGAAGCCGGCGGTCATGGTCTTGATGATTTCGCCGCTGGGCAGCTGATAGGCGAAGCCGGCGATCAGTGCCGCAGCCAGCAGTGCCAGGAATGGGTGCAGTTTCAAACGGGTAGTGGACAGCACGATGAATGCAATCAATGCCACCAGAATCAGGACCAGGCCCATGACCAGTCTCCTCGTTGTTGTTATGGCGGGCGCATGGCCCGGAAGGAAAATGCAGACAGCGCAACATTGTGGCTCAGGCGGCCCCGCCCTCGCCTTGTGCATCAGCACCAAATCGACCAAGTCAGCGCGCAGCAGGCTGTGCAATCGCACAAAGCCATAGGGCGTTATCCGTCAGCTGGCTCTGTGCGCTTCAGCGGCCCCTCGGGCTCCAGCAACCCCAGCCCCAAGGATAGCTGCAGGCGCTGATCCAGCCGGTTGAGATCCAGGCCACTGAGTTCGGCGATGCGCTCCAGGCGATAGCGCAGAGTATTGCGGTGGATGCCCAGCTCCAGCGCGCAGGTCTGCACCTGACCATCGTGCGCGCACCAGGCTTCCAGCGTCGCTCGCAGCGTGCCTTGCGGGTCCTGCGCCAGCACCTGACGCAAGGGCGCCAGCCAGCCCTGCAGCAACCAGCTGTGACGCTGGGCGTAGAGCAGCGTCGGTAGGCGCAACTCGTCCAGACGCAGCAGGCGACGCTCCGGGAAGCGCGCCTGGCCGTAGGCCTGCAGGTCACGCAGCACCAGACTGGCCTGGCGCAATTCGGTCAGGTCATGCAGAGGATCGCTCAGCGCCAGCGAGCGCACGCCCCACTCACGCTCATCGGCCTGCTGCAGCCAGGCACGGTCATCGCGCGCGGCGCTGTAAGGTCTGCACCAGAGCAGCTCGTGACGACCGAGCGGCGCCACCAGATGCTCGCCCTTGCCGCCGAGTGCGGCCAGCAGGCGCGCCTGACGCGGCAGCGGATCGCCCTGATCATCGAGCTGCAACAGACACATCTGTCGCGGCCAGCTGAGCTGCAGGCCCAGGCGCTCGGCGTCCACCTCAAGGCTGGTCAGGCGCAGTTGCGGGTCGAGCAATTGCCGCAACCAGGCTTCCTGCTGATGCCGCTGCCAATGCCGCTCGGCCTGCAGCACGCGATGCTCGACCAGCATTTCCGCGGCCATGCGCACCAGCTCGGCATAGGGCCGTACGGTTTCGGGTTCACCGGTGATGCCGAGCACGCCGATCAGCCGCTCGGCATGCAGCAGGGGCAGGTTCACACCAGGTTTGACGCCACGCAGGCAGGCGGCTGCCTGGGCATCGATCTCCACCACACGCCGATTGGCCAGCACCAGCTGGGCGCCTTCATGACGGGTGTGCAGGCGGCTGGGGTCGCCGCTGCCGATGATCATGCCCTGCGCATCCATCACGTTGATGTTGTGCGGCAAGATGGCCATAGCGCGGTCGACGATCAGCTGCGCCAGGGTGGAATCGAGTTCGAGCATCGGAAGCGGCCTCGCGAATGAGGCCGCCATTGTAGGCCGATGCAGCGCACTTCACGATGCGCAGCAGAGCCTGAGCAACGCTCAGGCTGCAGCGGACGCTTTACTCGGCGCTAGGCTGCGCGACGCTGGCTTCGGCCTTGTCGTCCGCCTGTGCCGCCGGCGCTTTCGCCTTGGCCTGATTGCGGCGCATCTCCATGCGCTGGCGTCTGGCCTGCTGGCGGGCATGCAGCGCCTGCCCTGCCGTCACCACACCCACGGGCTGGCCTTGCAGGTCCAGACGCGGTGCATTTTCGGTCATGGCCGACCAGTAACGCCCGCCCCGGCACCAGGCGGCGATGCCCAGCTTGAGTTGCTCGAGGCTGATGCCAAGCAACGACAGATGCTGCTCGGCATCCTTGAGAATGCCCTCCTTGAGCGGCACCTTGGGCGCCGGGTTGACCGGGAAGGCCAGCGGGAAGTGCTTCTGCAGGCGCCAGATCGCCTCGACGGCAGGGTCCTGCTCGCGGGCCTTGGCCTTGGGCGGTTGCTTGCGCTTTTGCGGTTTCGCACTTTCGCTCTTTGCCTGCTGTACTGGCTCTGCCTGCTTTTTCTCGGCCCGCAGGCGGTCACGTAGCTCGGCTAGTTGTTCAAAACCCATCGTTCGGTTCACAGCGTCCTGGTTGGTTCGTGGCGCAAGGGTATCTTATGTGCTCGATTCGCACAGCCCTATTGGCGGCCGTCGTGCCCGGCGGTAGGTGGCGGGCTGGCTGCCGAGCACGTGCAGAGGACCGCTGCCGGCCACGAGCGGATGCCAGGAGCGCGCGATCCTGAGGCTTGGAGCCCCCTGGCAAACCTGGGCCGAGGCATACCGACAGGCGGCTACGGCGCCGCCGACAGCTCGATTTCGGCACACAATCCTCCGCCCTCTCGGTTAGTCAGACGCAGCCCCTGCCCCAGGCTGGTAGCCAGTTGCGCGGCAATGGCCAGGCCCAGGCCAGTGCCACCGGTATCGCGGTTGCGCGAACGCTCCAGGCGGTAGAAGGGTTTGATCACCTGCGACAAGAGTTCATCGGGTATTCCCGGCCCGCGATCCAGCACCTGCAGCAGCCAGCCAGCGCTGCCTGGCTGGGCGATCAGGCGAAGCTCGGCGGCACCGGCGAACTTCAGGGCATTGTCGATCAGGTTGGTGAGCAGACGGCGCAGGGCGTCCGGTCGGGTGGCCAGGACCGCATCGTTCGGCGCCAGCAGGCGCACGTCCTTGCCCATGTCGGTGTAGTCGAACACCAGACTCTGCAGAAACGGCACCAGCTGCAGGCGCCGCGCCGGCTCACTGGAAGGCTCGGTGCTGCGCGCGTAGGCCACGCCCTCCTTGACCAGGTGCTGCATCTCGCACAGGTCGTTCCACAGCTTGTGCTTGTCGGTGGCGCCTTCGTCCATCAGCTCCACGCGCAGCTTCATGCGCGTGATGGGGGTCTGCAGATCGTGGGAAATGGCCGCGAGCAGTTGCACACGCTCCTTCACGTAAGCGGCGATGCGCGCCTGCATGTTGTTGAACGCCGCCGCCGCGTAAGCCACCTCGGTCGGCCCGCTTTCGTCCAGCGTCACGGCCTGGCTTTTCAGATCCAGCTCGTCCACCGCGCGTGACAATTGCGTCAGCGGGCGGATGGCCGTGCGTACGGCCAGCCAGGTGCAGAGGATGAGCAACGACAGCTGGGCCAGCAGCAATGCCGGCAACCAGGGGGACAAGGGCATGACCGAAGGGCGTACGTCGATGGTCAGTGGCTGGCCATCCTTGAGCTGTAGATGGGCCTGATAATGCGGACGCTGATCGTCGATGATCTGAAAATCGATGCGGTACTCCGGGCCAAGCGTGGCCAGGATCGAGTGCACCGACACCGGAACATCAGCACGGTCGAGGGCGGTGCCCGGCTGGCCCTCATCCAGTTGATAGCCATAGTTGGGCCGCTGCAGGCGCGGCAGCCAGGCTGCACGTTCGACGGCAGGCAAGCGCTCGAGCACCGCCACCGCCGTGGCCACGTCGCGTTCGAAATTGCTCAGCATCAGCGTTTTCGCGCTGCTGTAACGCTCGTAGCTTTGCACCGCGAACGACAGCCCGTGAGCCAGCACCAGGCTGGCCAGGAAGATCAGCGACAGCCTGGCGGCCAGCGTGTGCGGCCAGGGCAGCCAGCGCTTCACGGCAGCATCTCGACGGCGAAGCTGAACACGTAACCTTCGCTGCGCACCGTCTTGATGTAGGCCGGGGCACGTGCGTCGTCGAGCAGGCGCTGGCGCACGCGGCTGACCAGCAGATCGATGGAGCGGTCGAACAGGTCCGCCTCGCGGCCCTGGGTCAGGGTCAACAGCTGATCGCGGCTGAGCACCCGCTGCGGATGGTCGAGAAAAACGCGCAGCAGACGATACTCGGCGCCGCTCAGGGCGACCACGGTGTCCTGTGCATCGAGCAGGTGGCGCGCCGTGGTATCCAGCCGCCAGGCGCCGAACTTCAGCAGACGCGCAGGTTCGCTCAGCAACATGTTGGGCGGCAGCATGCGCGTACGACGCAGCACCGCATTGACCCGCGCCAGCAGCTCGCGGGCGGAAAAAGGCTTGACCAGATAATCGTCGGCGCCCATTTCCAGGCCGACGATGCGGTCGGTCTCATCGTCCCGCGCGGTGAGCATCAACACTGGCGTGGCGCGATGCTTGCCGGCGCGCAGCTCGCGGCACAGTACCAGGCCGTCGTCACTGGGCAGCATGATGTCGAGCACGATCAGGTCGACCTGCGACGATTCGAGAAACGCGCGCATCTGCCGGCCGTCCGCTGCCAGGGTGGTGCGCAGCCCGTTCTTCTTCAGGTAATTGCCCACCAGCTCGCGAATCTCGCGATCGTCATCGACGATCAGCACATGATCAACCTGAGACTCCATGACGCCTGTCCTTCGATAAGAGGTGCGCTGCAGTCTAACCAGACTGCAATGCCTTGCCAGCCGGGTTTGTAGGCTTGTGTATCTGGCGGCGCAGCAGATACCCAGCGCTACAGTGGCGGCCCTGAACGACACACGGCAGATACCTCCAGGACGTGCAATGCGTCCACCGCCGGCCCTGCGCCGGCAGCTCTCAAGGAGAACGCCATGTTGCTCATCGCTTTTCTCGGTGGTCTGCTGACTGTCCTCAGCCCCTGCATTCTGCCCGTCGTCCCCTTCCTGTTCGCCCGAGCGGGCCAATCCCGCAGCTCCATCGTGCTGACGCTATGCGGTATGGCCATCACCTTCGCCGCGGTTTCCAGCCTGGCCGTGGTCAGCAGTAGCTGGGTCGCACAAGCCAGCCAGGTCAGCCGCTATCTGGCGCTACTGGTGATGGCGCTGTTCGCCCTGTCACTGCTGTCGACCCGGGTCGCCACCTGGCTGGCTCGGCCCTTCGTGGCCCTGGGTAATCGCATCGATCCCGGCGCGCGGCGGCTGTCCGGCCCGTTTGCCGCGCTCGGTATCGGCGTGGCCACCGGTTTGCTGTGGGCGCCCTGCGCCGGCCCTATCCTTGGCGTCATCCTTACCGGCGCGATGCTCGAAGGCCCCAACGCCCATACCAGCCTGCTGCTTCTCGCTTACGGCGCGGGCAGTGCGTTGTCGCTGGGCTTGCTGATGCTTGCCGGCAAGGGCCTGCTGAACCGCTTACGCATGTCGCTGCCGGCGCTGAGCGGATTGCGCCGCGTGGTCGGTGCCGGCGTGCTGGCGACCACCGTGGCGATCGCCGCCGGCGGCAGCCAGGCGTTGCTGGCGGGCACCTCCTCGCAGCTCGCCTATCAGGTCGAACAACGCGTGCTGAGTCAGGTATCCAGCGCACTGGATTACTGGGTGGCCAAGGTCCAGGCCCAGAGCGTGCCGGACACCAGCCCGCAAGGGCGCATGCCCTCGCTGGCCGGCGCGGTCCAGTGGCTCAATTCGCCCGAGCTCAGCCGTGAAGACCTGCGCGGCAAGGTGGTGCTGATCGACTTCTGGACGTTCGACTGCATCAACTGTCAGCGCACCCTGCCCTACGTCAAGCAATGGGCGCAGAAGTATGAAAAGGACGGCCTGGTGGTCATCGGCGTGCACACGCCGGAATACGGCTTCGAGCGGGTAATCGCCAACGTGCGCGAGCAGGTCAGGCGCCTGGACATCACCTACCCGGTGGCGGTGGATAACGACTATCGGATCTGGCGCGCCTTCAACAACCAGTACTGGCCTGCCCATTACCTGATCGATGCCAAGGGCCAGGTGCGCTACAGCCACTTCGGCGAGGGCGCCTATGCCACCCAGGAACAGGTCATCCAACAGCTGCTGGCCGAAGCCGCTGACCAGCGCCAGGCGACCACGGCTGAGCGCCGCTGAGCGCATCTGTATCGCTCTGTATCTACGCCGCTTGCTGATACGAACGGTTGCGCTGGCCGCCGTTCGTGACACACGGCAGATACCTCGGCGAGCTGCAATAGCTCCATCGAGACGGCACCGGGCCGCTCGCTAGTGAACAGGAGAATCAATGATGAAAAGCACCGCTTTGAACGCCGCTCTGCCGGGTCGCCTGCTTGCCCGCTCGATAATTGCCGCCGCCCTGCTGCAAGGTGGCGTACTGTTTGGCCTCGGCGCCCAGGCCGCCGAGGTGCCGGCCGGCAAGATCGAAGCCATCCGTGTCGGCAGCCACACCTCGTTCGGTGAACTGAAGCATGTACGAGCCGGGCTGCTGGACGTGTCCTACGCCGAGCTTGGGCCGGCCGATGGCCCGGCTGTCATTCTGCTGCACGGCTGGCCGTACGACATTCACAGCTATCTCGATGTGGCCCCGGCACTGGCCAGCAAGGGCTATCGGGTGCTGATCCCCTCGGCTCGCGGCTATGGTCAGACGCGTTTCATCTCCGACAAGACCCTGCGCAACGGTCAACCGGCTGCCCTGGCCAGCGACCTGATCGACTTCATGGATGCGCTGAAGATCGACCGCGCCGTACTCGCCGGCTACGACTGGGGCGCTCGCACCGCCGACATCGTCGCAGCGCTGTGGCCAGAGCGGGTCAAGGCGCTGGTTGCGGTGAGCGGCTACCTGATCGGCAGCCAGGATGCCGGCAAGGCGCCTCTGCCGCCGGAAGCCGAGCTGCAGTGGTGGTATCAGTTCTACTTCGCCACCGAGCGCGGCCGCCTGGGCTACGAAAAGAACACCGAAGCCTTCGCCAAGCTGATCTGGAAACTCGCCTCGCCCGAATGGAAGTTCGACGATGCCACCTTTGCACGCAGCGCGGCATCGCTGCGCAACCCGGACCACGCCGCGGTGACCATCTTCAACTACCGCTGGCGCCTGAATCTGATCGAAGGCGAGCCGCAGTACGACGCCATCGAGAAGAAGCTGGCGACCTTCCCTTCCATCAGCGTGCCGACCATCACCCTGGAAGGCGATGCCAACGGCGCGCCGCACCCGCCCGCCGAGGCCTATGCCAAGCGCTACACCGGCAAGTACGAGTTCCGCCTGATCAGCGGCGGCATCGGCCACAACCTGCCACAGGAGGCGCCGCAAGCCTTCGCCCAGGCCGTGATCGACGCCGACCACCTCTGACCCTTCTGCCCGGTGCAGGCCCAACCTGGCCTGCACCGCAGTCACAATCAACCCCGAGGAAAACCCCATGAAGAACATCGTGACCGCACTGGCCATCGCGACCAGCCTCGCCATGGGCCATAACGCCCTGGCCGCGGACAAACCCACAGTCGTTCTGGTACACGGCGCATTCGCAGACGCCTCCAGCTGGAACGGCGTGGTGAACGTGCTGGAGCAGGATGGCTACAAGGTCATCGCCGCAGCCAACCCCTTGCGTGGGGTGAAGAGCGACGGCGCGGCCGTGGCTGCGTTGCTGGCCAGCGTGAAGACGCCCGTCGTGCTGGTCGGACACTCCTACGGCGGCAACGTCATCAGCAATGCAGCCTACGGCCAGGCCAATGTGAAGGCGCTGGTCTACGTCAGCGCCTTCGCTCCCGGGACCGGTGAAACCGTCGCACAACTGGCCGGCAAGTTCCCGGGCAGCACGCTCGGCCCGACACTGGCCGACCCCGTCGTGCTCGCCGATGGCGGCAAGGATCTGTACATCCAGCAGGACAAATTCCACGACCAGTTCGCCGCCGACCTGTCCGACGAGCAAGCCACGCTCATGGCCGCAACTCAGCGACCGGTGACCGAAGCCGCGCTGAACGAAAAGGCCACCACGCCGGCGTGGAAGAGCATTCCGTCGTGGCACATCTACGGCGACGCGGACAAGAACATCCCGCCGCAGGCCATGGCGTTCATGGCCGAACGGGCGCACGCCCGGGCCGTGGAAGTGATCCAGGGCGCCTCGCATGTGGTGATGGTGTCCCATCCGGAGTCAGTCGCCCGGATGATCGAGAAGGCTGCCGTGCAATGATCGGCCGGCCGCAGGAAGCTTGAGCGCCCTGCCCGATACGGGGAGGCGATCGATGGCACTTGAGAGGGAGCGGAACAGACCGAGGGCTGCACCTGTATGGCGGCGGTCGAGCCCAGACCGCCGCTGTCGGTCAGAGCGGGACAGCGCTTGCGTGCCAGCCGCCTCGGGATCGATGCATGGCCACGCTGCTGCCTATGCCTGCGTGTCGAGGTTCCTGCCGACCGAAGAATCCGCCGAGGAGGCTGAATGCCCGGTAGATGGTGCTTCAGCTTTGGGAGTGGAAGTCGGCGCCTGAATCGCCGTGGCCGGCATGGCCGTACCTGGCTCTTCGCCGCCGACTGCAGCAGGCTCGGCAGGCGAGGCAGGCATCGTTTCCTTCGCATCCAGGGATGCATCGATCTCTTTTCCCGCCTCCCGAATTGCCGCCGCATCCTCGCTCGAGGCCTCGATGATCTTCTCTTTCTCCTCCTGCTCAGCCTTGGTATTGGCGATGTCCAGGACATCCTTGTTCGCCTTCTCCAACGGGGCCAGCAGCCTCTTCTTCACCTCTTCAGGAATGGATGCATCGTTGCGAATCGCCTGCATCTTGAGGGACGTCTGCACCATCGAATCGAGCTGGCTCATGCTCATGCCCGGCGCTACCTGCGCCTTCTGATTCCTGGAGAGCGCGCTGAGACTGACCGCCATGACGGAGGCAGGCGTGACCAGATCGTCAGCCGTCTTTAGAACTGAAGTAGCGCCTCTGTCCGAACCGGCTTCCGCTGACTTGGCGACCTTGGACGTAGCAAGCGCTGCGCTTGAAATCAAAGAAGGGATTTGCATCGTTGCTTCCCGAGATGAGCCGATCCTGCCGCATATATCTGCCTGGCTCGTGGGAAGTTGAGAGCACATCGAGGTGAACGCGATCAGAAGCAGCCTGATTCCAGTCGTAGTGGATCAGTCATCGCCTAGTTTGCTGGAGGGCTGCGATTAGTCAGTGAAAATAGGAAAGACTCTGGGAGACTGGCTGGGCCAATAGCTGCTAGCGGCCAGAAGCAGCCGTTAGTGGTTGGCTACGCGACGCCCTCTCATGGAGGACCTAGGTATGAGGGCAGGAGGGCTCTAGGGAAGTTGGGCCTATTCACTTTGTCCCGCTCAGCGTTTGTGACTCGCTCTAGTATCGATTATGGCACCATGCTACTTTCGCAAAAATGCCATGGACGGAGTCTCACATGCCCGAGCGGTTAACCCTGACCCAGAATGCTCAGTTTTATCGTGAAGATGTGGCGCTGACAAACGAAGCCATTCGTAATATTTTGGATGCGGCTTCTGATAACAAAACGCTTGGTTCTGTGTTTCTTATCGACCAGATAGACGCAGTACGTGAGCTTGAGGACGGCAGTCAATTTCGGTTCAGTCTGAGAGTATTCCCAACCGCGAGACCTGTCCACTTCTGGGGCGAGCCTCTATCAGACTTAATCCATGCGCTCATTTTGATCATCCAGATTGACGGCTATGTGGCGGTACTGAAGAAGTCCTGCGCAAGCGTTACCGAGGTTCTAGAAAGATACCTCACCCCCATCAAGAGTTCAGAGTTAACGGCTTCATTCAGCGATGAAGAAGCTGAGTTTCAAAAAATCGCGATGCGGAACATGACTGTTTCGGAACGAGCAATGCGCAGTAAGGCTTACGAGGCAGCAGATCTGAAAGGTCTGCTTTCCTTACACGCTGCGGGAAGGTCAATTCCCTACTTTTTCAAACTTAAGCTCAATGGGCAAGTTAAAACTATCTCGGCACAAAGTGGCCGAGTAGTGGAGTCCTCCGAGCGAAAATCACTTAACGACGTCGTGAAGTGGGTTCGCCTGCAAATTGAGCAGATCAAAAATCCTTCTGGTGAAAAAGAATTCTTAGAAGCATTCGCACAGATGGTTGAGCTAGATATCGTATGGGATGCCACGCAACCTACTGCCGCATTAATTGAGTCATCTTTCATCGTTGATAATTTGCTAGAGAAGGATGTGCCGTTAATCTATACGACAAAAAGAGGTCGATCTTTCGAGCTGACAGGAAAGCAAATTGGCGCATTAATTCACCAACTTGAAAAGGTGTACGAAGTTAACCCAGCGCCGGGCTTTGAACTAAATGGCACGAGCAGGTTGGCCAGTCTTAAGAAAAATAAAAATTCAATTTCCTTGACTTCCCCGGCTTTACGGAAGATCAAATTTGAGGAAAATGGGAAAGAGCGCACCCTACAGGCATTTATAAACAAGAATGACCTGGTTACTATTAGTTTTGCCAATCCGCAATATATGTACTTTATGGGGCAGTGCTTTAAGGATGGGGCGGGCCTAAATGAAATACCGAGCCTTCTCAAATCGTTTGTGGCGATTGACGATCTAGCGCTAGCGATCTCTGAAAAGGGTGATTACAAACCCGCCAGGAAAAAATTTGACGCAAATTCCGTTTTCGGAATTATCGAAAAGCATTTCAGCAAGAATGACTACGTTTTCTGTGACGATCTAGGTGATGAATGGGCAGATCACATCGCCTTCAACAAAAAAGAGCACTCAGTAAGCTTTATTCACTCCAAGCACGGAGATGTCAGTAAGTCTGCTAGCAATCTGCATGATGTTGTAGGTCAAGCGATAAAAAATATCGGAAACATGGACCTAGACTTGCGCGCATTCATTCGAAAGTACGACGAAAAGATTCTAACAAACTACCGCGACGGCACAATGCCGCGGATAAGGAAGAAAATTCCAGGCGACTTTAAAATCTACCTTACTGAACTTAGACAGGATTATCGATTCAACAAGCGCTGCATAATCTGCTGCTCGTTTCTATCAAAGGCACTTATTGAGAGTGAATTTGGTAAATTGCACAGAGGAGTGCGAGTGCCTGGCAATATAACCCAGATGTTTTGGATTCTTTCATCTTTTGTGCATGCAACAAAAGAAGCAGGAGCTTCACCTATTATCTATTGTCGGCCATAAAGTCGGTCATAAATGTTAAGAGAAAACCCTTTGTGGGTCGAGCTATGCCTGTGACGACCCGCCGAGGGGCGCCTGAAGAGTTTTGCACGTGCGTATATAGCAATTTCTGGCGGTTTGCAGCCGATCGCCTCCAGTTGCATACTCAAAGAAGACATTGAGACGTACCTAAAGTACGCCTCTCCATCGCCCAGAAACGTGTATATGTACTTATAGCCAGCCTGGGCAAATGGTCAGTACGATCAGGCAGAACAGCTAGTCGGGAAAAGAATATGGGGCTCAAAGAAGATCAGGAATTTTCCCGCGCGGCCTGTGAGCGCTTAATCATGGGGTTTCCAGCAAAGCTCCTCAAGAAAGAGTCCGCAATCGCAGATCGCCTCAGCCAAGTGAAACTATCGCCCTTGAAGAAGCTGGAGGCCGTCTACGAGCTTCTTGGTGAGATAGGTGCACACATAGCGCCTTCAACGCCCTGCAAGAAAGGTTGCTCATCCTGCTGCCACTACGGGGTCAATGTTTCTGAGGTTGAAGTTCAGTACATAGAGGCACGCACAAAGCACAAACGATTGAAGCAGATGCTGCCTAATGAAAACTTCCATGGGCAAGCGTGTCCTTTCCTTAAGGAAAACTCTTGCAGTATCTATTTAGCTAGGCCATTCGTTTGTCGCCGGCATCATTCACTGGCACCGACTCCTGAATGGTGTGCTCCCGATAAGTCAGCTGCAGGTGATTTTGCTCGGCTTGAATCCAGCGAGCTGAAAAAAGCTTTTGACGCCCTACGTGTAGGCAGTCCAGTTTGGGATATCCGACAAGTTTTCAGGGCCCAATGAGCCTCGTAGTTCGTATAGAAGAGTCAAAATAATCACTTCCAATAACATCTCAGCGGCGCTTCCCTGAGATCGTTTCTGGTCTTGGCTACCGGAAGCGGTCATTTGAGACAGGCCGCTTCCAGCCATTAACAGCCGTGTATTTACAGAGCTAGCCGATACAAAAGTGTGGAAGCAGTGTCTCTACTGCCAACGGGTCGAATGTAAAGGTAGCGTGGAGGTAATAGCCGCCCAAGAGGGCAGCTATCATTGCTCCGTACGCTTCTAATTAGCTGGCATCTGCTTGCCGCGACGAGACACCTCTTATCATGGCCGGTTGAAGGCGGTGCCTAGCATGCTTGGCGCAAAATCCCTCCATTAGCTCACTCGGAGCATAGACAGGAGTCATTTTAGTAGTGGCCGCTCCGGAACGAACCAGGATCTTATCGACTGCGCATGCTTTGCACGGTAGCAGCCCGGCAAGAAATGCGCATTCAGCACATACCACAATATGGTTGCTCGGGTCGTGGTCGTGGGTGTTTGACAGCTCGATATGTGTTGCGTGGTGATCCCAGACATGCGCGCAGCGTATGGTGCCAGCGGACTCGTTGTCCGCCGAAATAATGCGGGTAGTCATGACTGACCCCTCCTGAAAAGAAGTTGAGAAAAATCTTTCTGAAAAGGAGGGTATTAACGGAGTCTGTGGCGGAACTCGCTGAGCTCCGGCCCGTAGGCAAACAGAGGGGTTCGATTGCAAGCGGTTTCAGCTATTTTATCGAGGCTCATTAGTTTGCAGAGTTCAGTTTTTAACAACCGAATCGTTTCCGCTGAGCTCAGATAATATTTACTTCCTGATAGATGACCCGCGACAGCTCGCAGAGAGTCGAGAATCGCACCTATTGCTTCCGTAAAGCTGGTAGTGCGGGAGCTAATTACAACTCGCGCGTAATTATCGTAGGCCTGTAACAGCTCTTTGCTGATGCCGCGAACTGCGATGCTTTCGGTGCCGCCCCTTAGGTCGCCTTCCGACGATTCAAGGGCTTCTTGGGTCAAACGAGCGATTTTGTCCTGATAGATATGCGCCTCAAGCAGCGCAATCTCACGGGCGACCTCCTTTTTGCCCCAGGACGTAGCCGGAGAGGCACTTTCATGCCTCTCAATGACTAGGTGGTTGGATTTAGGGCAGTTCATCGTTACGTCTACCGTTGGGGATCTGAACCAGCTCAGACCACATCTCAACTATATGCATCAGGAACGAGCCCTTCAACCAGCAGTAAGCCTATACTTCCCCAAACGCTCATTGGTCCGAGGATTCGCTGGTGTGCTCTTGCCGTGTTTGTGCCACTAGGTTGCAAGTGCCTCCATCGTTGGGCAGAGCGTTCTCGCCTTGTCGGTAATCTCGTGTTCGGCGCATGGCGGTGTCTTCGCGTAGACGGTGAGTCGTCCTTCGTCTGTAGGCAGCCAAAGACTGCTCTTGGCCGGTAGCTGCCCGAGTCACCGGCTGCAATCGGCCAGAAACAGCGACTCGCTTCCATCAGAGTCAGCCCGGGTTCCCCGCAAGCATCAATACCGTGATCTACCCCGATTGTTCGACGCTTCGCCCGTCGCATCTCCCAACCAGGCTAGCGGCCTACGCCTCTCTATCCCCTGCAGTACGGGATAGCACATCGCTCAGGGCCGCCGAAGGACACACTGCGCGCAATAACTTGCGAAACCGCGGGCACGCCATATGGGACGGTGCCGGGCATTCGGCGACGTGCCGGAGCAGGCTGCTCATGGTGGTCATGCGCAGCACCTGCCGATCGAGTTCATCGGCCCGTTGCAGCAGAGTCGGCCGTGCCAGGTCCGGGTTTCTGTCGCTGTCGAACATGCCGCCAATATCTTCCAGCGAAAAACCGGCGGCCTTTCCCAAACCGATCAAGGCAAGCTGGACGATGGTTTCCTCGCTGTACTGTCGCCGCAAACCGATTCGGCAAACGGGCCGGATCAACCCCAGCTCTTCGTAGTAACGAAGCGTGGACGTGGGCACCCCGCTGGTTTTCGAGAGCACGCCAATATCGACGAGTTTCATGCTTGACCTCAAGTTGACTTGAACTTGCATAGTAGGCCATCGCCACTTCGATAGGCAGACATTGCACATGAAACCGAACCCCTCCCACGCAGCCAGCAAACGAACGCTTGCAGCGCTGTCTGGCGCCATACTGCTCGCCTCATTGGGTATCAGCATCGCCACGGTTGCGCTACCTAACCTGGCAACGGTGTTCTCGGCTAGCGTGCAGCACGTGCAATGGGTCGTGCTGGCCTACCTGCTCGGCGTAACCGCCGTCATCGTGATGGCAGGCCGCATGGGCGATCTTTACGGAAATCGGCGCGTGCTGATCGGTGGCATTCTGTTGTTCACCCTCGCCTCTTTCGCCTGCGCAGTGGCGCCGACCCTGGACTGGCTGATTGCCGGCCGCGCCGTTCAGGGGTTAGGTGCGGCCGCACTGATGGCGCTGCCGATGTCGATCGCCAAGACACTGATTGCAAAGGAGCACTTGGGCACATCAATGGGACTGCTCGGAACGATGTCAGCGATCGGAACCGCACTGGGGCCCTCGGTCGGAGGCGTATTGATCGGCGAGTTCGGCTGGCGCTCCGTTTTCGTTCTGCTGACGCTCTGCGGCGCCTGCTTGCTGGCATTGACCCTTGCCAGCATCGACAAAACAGCAGCCGCTGGCACCTCGCCCCGCATCGACTGGGCAGGCAGCGCCTGGCTATCCGCGACGCTGCTCTGCTTTGCGCTCGCAGCCACGGGTGGTCACGCCGGCGTCACTGATCATCCCCAGGCGCTGTTGGTCCTGGCTGGCGCTGCACTGCTGATGTTCATTCGCACCGAGCGGGCCGCGTCCCATCCGCTCATTCCGTTGGCGCTAGTTCGCGGGCGCGGTGTCGTCGCCTCCCTGTCCATGAACCTCGTGGTTGCAAGCATCATGATGTCGACGCTGGTGATCGGCCCTCTGTTTCTATCGTTTGGCCTGGGCCTAAGCGAAACCGGCACGGGCATGGTGATGGCAGCAGGGCCTTGCGCCGCGGCGCTGTCAAGCCTCCCGGCGGGCAGGCTTGCAGATCGATTCGGAACCGACCGGACATTGCTCGCAGGCCTGTCCCTAACCACCCTGGGGCTGTGTGGCTTCGCCGTGCTGCCTATCATTATCGGAGTTCCAGGCTACATTTTGGCGATGCTGCTGATGACGCCAGGCTTCCAGCTATTTCTGGCAGCCAACAATACAGCTGCGATGAACCTGGCAGCGCAAGCGCACCGAGGCGTGCTCTCCGGGCTGCTCGGCCTGTCACGCAACCTGGGCCTAATGACAGGAGCGTCTCTGCTGCCGCTGATGTTCGCCTTGCAGTTGGAGAGCCGGACTTTGGCCGATAATTCCACACCAATGATCAGCAACGCCTTCGCCACTACTTTCCTGGGCGTAGCAGGCCTGAGTCTTGCGACTTTACTGCTCGCAGCGTGGAGGCGGAATTGGCGCGGCGCTGGACAGGTTGTCCGCTAATCACCGGAAACAGCCGGCCGTATGCGACAACTGTCGGCGAGGCGAGTTGCCGCAGACTCCAGAATGGGGCAGCAGAACCGAGAAGTTCAAACCCGGCATGTAATCAGCGCAAGCGTGGCTCACTCGACGCGAACGTCCATTGGTTATTTTCACAGCGGGGGCAAGTCGCCTGCTGCTCGGCATCGATGACCTCGGTATTGCCACAGCGGGTGCAGGCGTAAACGGTGCTCGATGGCACCCGTACGTAGGAGGGGCGGTACTCCAGAGGCAATACGGACAGCCCGAACTTGACGGCCTCTGCCGGGTAAAAGTAGAGACTGACCTCGCCGTCGGTTTCAAGAATGGCCAGCCGTACCTGACCGAGGTGCTCGACACCCTGCTGGCGAAGCTCCATGAAGAACTCGTCGGACGAGATCTTCAAACGCCTCAGGCTATCCAGATCGTAGAGCCCCTCTCTGATGATCGTGACCGGCTCACCTTCCATCCAGATCGAGAATCGCTTGAAGTGACTCATCGCCAGGACGGTCAGGCGATAGAACAGCAGCAGCGAGGCGAACACCATCGCGACCGGCAGAAGAGGTACATCTTCGTAAAAGGAGACATCGCCTGCAGCCGAGCCAAGGGTCAGGATGACGACCAGCTCGAACAGCGACAATTGCCGAATGCCACGGCGACCGCTGACCTTGAGAAAAACGAAAACGACTACGAATGCAAAGAGTGCACGAAGCGCGACTTCTGCTAGAAAAAGCAGGGGGAAATCGTCCAGTAGCATGCGCTGCCAGTCGAACGCGGTCATCGATTAGTCCCTGAGCTGATTGTGCTTTTTTGGACAAGCAAATCAGACAATGGGTCGACTGCTAAACAGGGCGCGGGAAAAGACAGCCTCAGTGGAGCAATTTCTTGTAGCCGCCTGCCATGTGCGGCATGGAAAGCTGATGCCGACCCTCGGCGACGACGATGAGGTGTGCCAGAGGCTGCATAGGGAAGATCGAGGGGAGGATCCCACCGACTGCCTGTTTGACCCGGCAGGTAGCTTCTTGCGCAGACGAACCCGATGATGCCCGAGTCGGCGTCGGTGAACCCTGACTGACCGGACGATACGAATCCGTTGCGCCAAGGCTCTGCCGGGTATCCTGCACCCGGGGATGGCTAGCGCTTCGAAGTCGTTCGCTTCGCTCTTTGGCACCTGCACCTGACCGGCGTGCTCACCACACCGGTCTTTGCATCAGGGCGCCAGCCGCTCGCGAATCCAGGCCTCGCCCTCGTAGCGATAGTTGAGGCGGTCATGCAGGCGGCTGGGCCGGCCCTGCCAGAATTCGATGCGCTCAGGCAGCAAGCGATAGCCACCCCAGTGCGGCGGGCAGTGCGGCGTCTGGCCCTGGAAGCGTTTTTCGGTCTCGGCCAGCAGGCCTTCGAGTTCGGCGCGGTCGCGGATCACCTTGCTTTGCGGCGAGGCCCAGGCGCCGATGCGACTGCCCAGCGGGCGTACCTGGTAGTAACCATCGGATTCGGCGGCGGTGACACGCTCCACGCGACCTTCGATACGCACCTGGCGCTCCAGGCTGGGCCAGAAGAAGGTCATGGCGGCGAAGGGACGGGCCGCCAGCTGACGGCCCTTGGCGCTGTCGTAGTTGCTGAAGAAGGTGAAGCCGCGCTCGTCGAGCCCCTTGAGCAGCAGTACACGGCAATGGGGGCGGCCCTGGTCATCGACAGTGGCCAGGGTCATGGCGTTGGGTTCGACCGGCAGCTGCTCGGTCTTGACCGCGTCATCGAACCACTGACGGAAAAGGGCAAAGGGCTCCAGCGGGGCCTGGGCTTCGCTCAGGCCGTCGCGGGTGTAGTCGCGGCGCATATCGGCCAGGGTTTGGGTCATGGCAACTCCTCAGGGCAAGGCCGGAAACCATTCGCCTGGTTTCCAGTACCTGCCCGCGCAGGGTGGAAATGCCGGCAAGCTTACTCCGACTTGCTGACTTTTCCTTGATCTGCGGCAGCTACCTTGGGCGCATCCTTGAGTTCTGCCTTGGCCGGCTGGCTGTATTTGGCGATCAGGCCCTGCATGGTGTCACGCGAGGTCAGAAGGATTTCCACACGGCGGTTCAGTGCACGCCCGGCGGCGCTGTCGTTGGCCGCGCGCGGCATGTCCGAACCAAGGCCCATGACCTGCAGGCGGTTCTGCTTGAGGCCGCTGAGACGGAAGATGGAGGTCACGGCACGCGCGCGCTGCTGGCTGAGGTCGCGGTTCAGCGCCGCATCACCGCTGGTGTCGGCGTGGCCGAGCACCACCACGGCGATGTCCTCATCGGTTTCCAGCAGTTTGGCTACGCGAGTGATCGGGCCCAGGCTGGCAGGCAGGAGCATGTGCGGGCGATCCGGGTTGAAGGAGCCCTGCACCGGTGCGGTTACCACCAACAGATTTTCCCGACGCTCGAACTCGAACTGGCTGCCCTTGACCGCTTCGCGCAGTTTCGGCTCGTACTCGTCGAGCCAGGCGCGGGTCACCTGAGGTGCAGGCATCGCTGCCGGCTTGGCGACTTCCTTCTTTTCCGAACCGGCGCAGCCGGCGATCAGCAGGCAGCAGGTAAAGGCAAAAATCTTGTTGGCACGCATGTAGCCCCCGAGGTCAAACAGATCTAATGGTCGATTCGTTATGGTTGTTACGGAACGATTGGCGCGAGTTTAGCCGTTCAATCAGATACAGTCCGCAATCTGGCGTGCAAGTTTCTGCGCGCGGGGGTCCATCAAGACGAACGGTCCTAGATTGTTGATCACGAAGCCGAATGCCAGGTCCCGTTCCGGGTCGGCAAAGCCGCTGGAACCACCGGCACCGGGATGACCGAAGGCTTTTGCCCCCATGCCGTAGGTGGCGTTGGCCACATCGGTCTGATCGAGCATGCAGCCGAGGCCGAAACGGGTGCGGGTCAGCAGGGTTTTGTCGTCACCGACACCGTGCTCGCGGGTCATTTCGCCCAGCAGCTCGGCATCGAGCAGGCTACCGTCGAGCAGACCGGCATAGAAGCCCGCCAGGCTGCGCGCGTTACCATGACCGTTGGCGGCCGGTTGTTGCATGCGCCGCCATTCCGGCTTGTTGGTACTGGTCATGATCGACGGCGGGTTGGTGAACGAGCGCGTGGTCATGGCGCTGGCATCGCTCATCATCACCTTGAGCAGGCGCTGCGCGGCGGCATCGCCGAGATTGCCCTTGCCGCGGGCGATATGGGCGACGCGGTCGAATTCGCTGTCGGCCAGGCCGACATGAAAGTCCAGGTCCAAAGGCTTGGCGATGCGCGCAGCAATGCTGTCGCCGGGGCCGCGGCCTTCTACCCGGCGAATCAGCTCGCCGATCAGCCAGCCGTAGGTAATGGGCGCGTAGCCATGGCCATCGCCCAGCGGCCACCAGGGTTCTTCAGCCGCCAGCGCATCGGTCATGGTCTGCCAGTCGTACAGCGCCTCGGCGGGCAGTTGCTGACGCAGCGCCGGCAAGCCTGCCTGATGGCAAAGCAGATGGCGCACGCTGATGCGCTCCTTGCCGGCGGCGGCGAATTCGGGCCAGTAACGCGCCACGGGAGCATCCAGGTCGAGCTTGCCCTCGCCCACCAACTGCAAGGCCACCACGGCAGCGAAGGGCTTGGTGCAGGAGAACAGGTTGGCGATGGTATCGCTGTGCCAGGGCTGCTGGCCGTCCTTGTCCATGACCCCGGCCCACAGGTCGATCACGGTTTCACCGCCGATCTTCACGCACAGGGCCGCGCCCCGCTCCTGCGCATCGTCGAACAGTGCGGCGAACGCATCTCTCACCGCCTCGAAGCGCAAGTCGAAATAGCCCTGAATCTGCACGCTGTTCTCCCGTTTCGCTGCTTGGCCCAATACTGCCGATGATGGCAGCCGCCTATCATGCAATGTTCTGAAACTTCATAAAATAGCGATCTTCGATTGGTTTTTCCTATGCTGAAAAAAGCGCGGCCTGATATGACCGATACGCCCTGAATCCGTGCCAGACCGGAACGCCGGCTAGCGGTACGTGCGTGGTCGTCAGGCCGTCCTGGATTCGACGCTCGGCACAGGAGATACGAGTGCTCTACCTATTGTCCCTGATCGCCCTGGCCGCCGTTATGGCGCCTGGCCTGACGCGCCTGTTGGGCGCTCGCACGGGCTGGCTGCTGATGTTGGCGCCGCTGGTGGCCTTCATCTGGTTCGTTCAACAGATTCCGCTGATCGCCGGCGGCGATGCCGTCGTGCAGAGCATGAGCTGGATTCCGGCCCTGGGCATCAACCTGAGTCTGCGCCTGGACGGCCTCTCGCTGCTGTTTGCCCTATTGATCAGCGGCATCGGCAGCCTGATCGTGCTCTACGCCGGCAGCTACCTGTCCAGTCATGTCCACCTCGGTCGCTTTCACGCCTACCTGCTGGTGTTCATGCTGGCGATGCTCGGCCTGGTGCTGGCCGACGATCTGGTGGCGATGTTCGTGTTCTGGGAGCTGACCAGCATCGCCTCCTTCCTGTTGATCAGCTTCCAACATGAAAAGGCCGTCTCGCGCCGGGCGGCGCTGCAGGCGCTGCTGATCACCGGCGGCGGCGGACTGGCGCTGCTGGCGGGCCTGATCCTGCTCGGCGGTGCCACCGGCAACTGGCAGTTCTCCAGCCTCAGCGCCGAGCAGATCGAAGGCCATGTGCTGCTGCCGGCAATCATCGGCCTGGTGCTGCTGGGCTGCTTCACCAAGTCGGCACAGGTGCCCTTCCACCTGTGGCTACCCAATGCGATGAACGCACCGACACCGGTATCGGCCTATCTGCACTCGGCGACCATGGTCAAGGCCGGCATCTACCTGCTGGCCCGCCTGAACCCGGTGCTGGGCGGCTCCGTCGGCTGGGGCACGCTGCTGATCACCTTCGGCGCCGCCACCGCAGTGCTCGGCGCCTTTCTTGCCTTCCGCCAGACCGATCTCAAACGGCTGCTGGCCTACACCACGGTCACCGTGCTGGGTCAGTTGACCATGCTGATCGGCACCAACACCAGCTATGGGCTGCAGGCTTTCGTGCTCTATCTGGTGGCGCATTCCCTCTATAAAGGCGCGCTGTTCATGGCAGTCGGCGCCGTCGATCACGCCACCGGCACGCGAGAGCTGGCGCGCCTGGGGGGGCTGATCCGCTTCATGCCGCTGACCGGTGCAGCCGTGGCCCTGGCGGCATTCTCCAACGCCGGCCTGCCGCCGTTCTTCGGCTTCATCGCCAAGGAGTTCAAATACAGCGGCCTGATCGAGATGGGTCATATCGGCTGGGCAGTGACCCTGGTGATGGTCCTCACCAATGCCCTGCTGTTCGCCGCTGCCGGCCTGGTGTTCCTGCAGACCTTCCTCGGCAAGCGTGGCGATTATCCACGCGAGCCGCACGAAGTCGGCCTACCAATGTGGCTGGGGCCGATGCTGCTGGCCATCGGCGGCTTCCTGCTCGGCGCCTGGAATGCCTGGCCGGAAACCTGGCTGGTGAACAATGCGGTACAGGCCGTGGCGCGCGGCCCGGTGGATGTGAACCTTTACCTATGGGGTGGCATCACTCCGGCGCTGCTGGCCAGCCTGCTGACCGTATCGCTGGGCGTGCTGTTCTACGTAATGCGCGACCGGGTCCGGCAGTTGCTCGATAGTGCCAACGCGGCCTGGAACGTCAGCGGTGACCTGATCTGGGATCGCCTGCTCAAACGCGTTTTCCACTTCGCCGGACTGCTCGCCGCGCGCTTCCAGCATGGCTCGCTGCGCCAGCATCTGGTGCTGTTGGCACTGGCGGTCGGAGGTCTGCTTGCGGTCGGCCTGCTGCCGGCCCTGCCGCAGCTGCTGCAGGGCAGTTACAGCCCGATCTCGCCGCTGGGCCTGGCCGGCTGCCTGTTGGCACTGGCCGGCGGCGTGGCGGCGGCGTTCCTGCCCGGCCGCCTGACCTTGCTGGCAGCGCTCGGCGCCTGCGGACTGGGGCTGGCGCTGGTGTTCGTCTCGGTCAACGCCCCGGACGTGGCGATGACCCAGCTGATGGTGGAAACCCTCAGCCTGATCTTCCTCGCCCTGGTGTTTCGCAAGATGCCCACTGTGCCGCCCAGCGGCGCCCGCGCGCCCTGGAAGCGCCGTCTGCATGCCTGCGTGGCGATCCTCTTCGGTCTCAGCGTGACCGGCGCCCTGCTGCTGGCGGTAAGCCTGCCGCTGCCGGGCGAAATCGCCCAGTGGTACCAGGCCAACAGCCTGCCGGGCGGTCACGGACATAACGTGGTCAACGTGATTCTGGTGGACTTCCGCGCCTTCGATACCCTCGGCGAAATACTCGTGGTCGCGCTCTCGGCCCTTGCCGCAGCCAGTTTGCTCGGCACCGGCCGACGCTTCGGCGGCGAGCACAGCGGTGAAGACGCCTTCACCTCGCCGCTGCTGCGCCAGGGTCTGCGCCCGCTGGCCTGGTTGATGCTGGCCGCCTCCCTGCTGCTGCTGTGGCGCGGGCATAACCTGCCGGGCGGCGGTTTCATCGGCGGCCTGGTTGCGGCCTGTGGCCTGATCCTGCTGGTACTGACCTACGGCCACGGACAGATTCGCCGCGTGCTGCCGCTGGCGCCAGCGCAACTGATCGGCCTCGGCCTGGGCTGCGCGGCAGGCGCCGGCATCCTCGGCCTGATGACCGGCAGTGCCTTTCTCACCGGCCTCTGGATTTTCCCCGGCGGGCTTCCGCTGGGCACGCCCTTGCTCTTCGATATCGGCGTTTTCCTCACCGTGTTCGGCTCTGCCCTGCACATGATCGACAAGCTCACGGGAGTTCGCCACTGATGGAATGGCTCGCAGCAATCACGACCGGAGGCCTGGCGGGTCTGGGCCTGTGGATGCTTCTGGACCGCAATCTCAAGCGCGTCGTGCTGGGTGTGGTGGTACTGGGTAACGCAATCAACCTAGGGGTTCTCACCGCCGGGCGCTTCTTCGGCGAGCGTCCGGCCTTCGTCGAGGCTGGCAATACCCTCGATGCGGCCAACCCGCTGCCGCAGGCGCTGGTGCTGACGGCGATCGTCATCGGGTTCAGTCTGTTCATCTTCGCCCTGGCGCTGCTCAAGCGCACCCGCGAACTGCATGGCGACAAGACTACCGACTCGGTCAGCTCGATCACCGAGCAACCGGCGCCGGACTGGCACGACAGCGAACATGAGAGCGACGCCCAGGGTGCGGAGGCTCGCCGATGAACCACGCGTTACTGGTTGCACCGATTCTGGTACCCCTATGCAGCCTGCTGCTGGCGATCATCCTGCGCCGTAATTTGCTGGCCGTGCGCGTGCTCAGCCTGAGCGGCGCCGCCCTGTTGCTGGCAGTCGGCCTGGTTTTGGTCTGGCAGGCGGCGCAGGGGATAGTGCTGACCGGCCAGGTCGGTGGCTGGCAGGCGCCGTTCGGCATCAGCCTGGTGATCGACCGGCTGTCGGCGGTGATGATCGCCATCAGCGCCGTGGTCGCCCTGGTCACCCTGCTCTATGGCGTGGCCAAGGACAACGACAGCAAGATCGGCCGCGACTTCCACCTGTTCATCCAGGGCCTGCTGACCGGTATCTGTGGCGCCTTCATCACCGCCGACATCTTCAACCTGTACGTCTGGTTCGAGGTGCTGCTGATCGCCTGCTTCGCCCTGATGGCACTCGGCGGTGGCAGCCGCCGGCTGGCCGGCAGCATGACCTACGTGGCGCTGAACCTGTTCGCCACGCTGATCTTCCTGCTCGCCGCCGGCCTGGTCTACGGCGCCAGCGGCACGCTGAACATGGGGGAACTGGCGGTGATCATGCGCAGCGGCGAAGCGCCGCCCGGCGTCACCCCGGCGCTGCTGCTGATGCTGCTGTCGTTCGCCATCAAGGCCGCGCTGTTCCCGGTATTCGGCTGGCTGCCGGCCACCTACCACGTGGCGCTCACCGCGGTGTCGGCGATGTTCGCCGGGCTTCTGACCAAGGTCGGCGTGTACGCGCTGATCCGCCTGGTGACCCTGCTCTGGCCGGAATACGGCCTGCCCCATCAACTGCTGCTGTGGGTCGCCTGCGCCACCATGCTGGTGGGCGTGCTCGGCGCGGCGGCGCAGACCGAGGTGCGACGCATCCTGTCGTTCCATATCGTAAGCCAGGTCGGCTACATGATCCTCGGCCTGGCCCTGGCCACCCCGCTGGCGCTGGCCGGCGCGGTGTTCTATCTGATCCACCATATCGTGGTGAAGGCCAACCTGTTCTTCATCGGCGGGCTGGCGGCGCGCATCTGCGGCTCCGAGCGGCTGGCCGACATGGGCGGGCTGTACAAGCGCATGCCCTGGCTGGCGCTGCTGTTCGCCATTCCGGCGCTGTCGCTGGCCGGCATACCGCCGCTGTCCGGTTTCTGGGCCAAGTTCCTGCTGGTCAAGGCCAGCCTGGATGCCGCGGCCTGGTGGGCGGCCGGCATCGCGCTGCTGACCGGCGTGTTCACCCTGCTGTCGATGAACAAGATCTGGAACGAGGCCTTCCTCAAACCTCACCCACAGGGTGAAGAGGCGCTGCAAGTGGTCACCGGCATGCGCCCGGCATGGATAGGCATGAGCGCCCTGGCGGTGATGACCGTACTCATCGGCCTGGGCGCCGGCCCGCTGATCGACTACGCCGTGGCGGCCGCCGCGCAGCTCGCCGATCCGCAGGCCTATCTGCAACCCTTCGCTGGCGCAGGAGGTACCTGATGTCGTTTCTCATCCATCTGCTGGCCAGCGCCATGCTGGCCTGGAGCGTCGGCGCCGGGCACCTGGGCGGCGGCCTGCTGGCCTTCGCCCTGCTCTACCTGCTGGTGCGCCTGGCGGGCGTGGCCGTGGCGCGCCTGCGCCGTTACGCGCGCAGCCTGGAGCATGGCGTCAGCTTCTGCCTGTGGTTCATCGCCCAGGTGTTTCTCGCCACCTATCACGTTGCCACCCTGGTACTGGCGCGTCGGGTCGACGTGGAGCCGGCGATACTGGCCTACCCCGTCACCCGCCGCGAAGTGGACAAGGTCACCCTGCTCGGCACCCTGCTGACCCTGACCCCTGGCACCCTGGCCCTGGATTACGACCCGGAGCAGGGCCTGCTCTACATCCACGCCCTCGATGCGCGTCGCCGCGAGGACATGACCGAAATCCTCATCGAGCTGGAGCGCCGTCTGCTGGCCTGGCTCGATGCGAGTAAAGCCGAAGGAGTAACGCCATGACCCTGCACCTGGCCGGAGCAGCTTGGGTATTGCCACTGGCTGCAGTCTTGCTCGCGCTGAGCGGTTTGATCAGCCTGTACCGCTTGCTGCGCGGGCCGAGCCGACCGGATCGCGCGGTGGCCATCGACGCCCTGACCCTGCTGGCGGTCGCCGCCATGGCGCTGTTATGTCTGATGCGCGGCGAGGCACTGTTCATCGACGTCGCCGTACTGCTGGCACTGGTGTCGTTTCTCGGCACGGCAGCCTTTGCCTTCCTGTTCGACGACGCTCACTGCCATATGCCGGAAAAACGCGAGGAACGTCCATGAACGAGATCCAAGCCTGGCTGGCCTCGCTGCTGGTGCTCAGCGGCGCGCTGATTTCCCTGCTCGGCGCGATTGGCGTGCTGCGCCTGCCCGACAGCTACAGCCGCATGCACGCGGCGAGCAAGGCCGGGGTACTCGGCGCGGTGCTCTTGCTGGGTGCAGTAGCCCTGGCCACTAGCGGCGAACTGGCCCTGGAAGCCTTTCTCGGCCTGCTGATTCTGCTGGCCAGCGCCCCGCTGGCTGCGCACGCCATCGCCCGCGCCGCTCACCGCGCCGGCATTCGGCCGACGCTGGGGCGCCTGGGTGATGAGCTGGAACAACGCAACAGAGGCGGTGAATAAACCGCTTAATCTATCTGCCGGCGAAACGGCGGCAAGGCATTGAGAATGGCCTTGCCGTAACGCTGGGTAACCACCCGGCGATCCAGCAGGGTGATGGTGCCGCGATCGGCCTCGGTACGCAGCAGGCGACCGCAGGCCTGTACCAGGCGCAGCGACGCATCCGGCACGGCGATTTCCATGAAGGGGTTGCCGCCACGTGCCTCGATCCACTCGGCCAGCGCCGCTTCCACCGGGTCGTCGGGTACGGCAAAGGGGATCTTGGCGATCACCACATGCTCGCAATAGGCGCCCGGCAGGTCGACGCCTTCGGCGAAACTGGCCAGGCCGAACAGCACGCTCTCCTCGCCTGAATCGACTCGCGCCTTGTGCTTGTTCAGGGTCTCCTGCTTGGACAGGTTGCCCTGGATGAACACACGTTTGCGCCAGTCGCGGTCAAGGCCATCGAACACGTCCTGCATCTGCTTGCGCGAGGAGAACAGCACCAGCGAGCCACGGCTGCCGGCCACCAGGCCCGGCAGATCACGAATGATCGCCGCGGTATGCGCGGCGGCCTCGCGCGGGTCGGCCTTGAGATCCGGCACGCGCAGCAGGCCGGCATCGGCATGGTGGAAGGGGCTCGGCACGATGGCGGTGACCGCCACCTTGGGCAACCCGGCACGCATGCGGTAGCGGTCAAAGGTGCCCAGCGCGGTCAGGGTCGCGGAGGTCACCAGGCAGCCGTGGGCGACATTCCACAGATTGCGGCGCAGAGTCTCGGCGGCGAGGATCGGGCTGGCGTTTACCTCGATGTCGTATAGCGCCCCGCTCTCGGCCAGAGTCAGCCAGCGTGCCATCGGCGGGCTTTCCTCGGGGTCCTCGGCGGTGAAGGCCAGCCACAGCTCCCAGTTCCCCTTGGCGCGGGCCATCAGGCTGCCGAACAGCGGATACCACTCCTCGGCTTGGTGGCTGGCGATACCCACCGCGCCCTCACCATCCATGGCTTCCTTGAGCAGCTCGGTAACGCCAGTGAACAGGTCGTTGAGCTTGGAGAAGCCTTTCTTCAGCTCCAGCCCCAGTTCGGTCAGGTGCTGCGGCACCACCCCGCCGACGAAGCGGTGGCGCGGGCGCTCGCGCCCTTCCATGTCCTCGCCGGCCTTGAAGTCGGCAATCTCTTCACAGGCCGTGAACATGAACTGCTGCTGGGTCTTGAGCTCACGGGCCAGCTCCGGTACCTGTTCGATCAGGCGGCCGAGATCGCCAGGCAACGGATTCTGCGCCAGCAGCTTGGTCAGGTTCTTGTCGATCTGGGTCAGCCAGTCGGCGGTCGAGCGCAGGCGGGTGAAATGGGCGAAATGGCCGATGGCCTTGTCCGGCAGGTGGTGGCCTTCGTCGAATACGTAGATGGTCTCGCGCGGGTCGGGCAGCACCGCGCCGCCGCCCAGGGCCAGGTCGGCCAGCACCATGTCGTGGTTGGTGACGATCACGTCGACCTTGCCCATGCCTTCGCGTGCTTTATAGAAAGCGCATTGCTGGAAATTCGGGCAGTGGCGGTTGGTGCACTGGCTGTGGTCGGTGGTCAGCTGCGCCCAGCGGCTGTCTTCCAGCTCCTCCGGCCAGCTGTCGCGGTCGCCGTCCCACTTGTTGCCGGCAAGCTTCTCGATCATCGCGGTGAACAGCTTCTGCCCCTGCTCGTCGACGTCGATGCGAAAGCCTTCTTCCTCGAACAGTTGGGCCGTGGCGCTCTGCGCGGCGCCGTCCTGCAGCAGGTGGTCGAGCTTGGACAGGCACAGATAACGACCACGCCCCTTGGCCAGGGCGAAGCTGAAATTCAGCCCGCTGTTGCGTAAAAGATCGGGCAGATCCTTGTGCACGATCTGCTCCTGCAGGGCGACCGTCGCAGTGGCGATCACCAGACGCTTGCCGGCAGCCTTGGCCGTAGGAATGGTGGCCAGGCTGTAGGCAACCGTCTTGCCGGTACCGGTGCCAGCTTCCACCGCCACCACAGCGGGGTCGCCCAGGCGCTTGCCCTCATCATCGCTGCGGATGGTGCCGAGCACCTTGGCGATCTCGGCGATCATCAGGCGCTGGCCGTAGCGCGGCTTGAGCGACTTGGCCTCGAGAAAGCGCGAATAGGCGCCCTGGATCTGGGTCTTGAGTTCGGTACTGAGCATGGATTCTGAAACGAAAAAGGCTGGATAAATTTTCAGTATTCGCGGAGCGGCCGCTATCATAACGCGCCAATCGATCTGGCGCAGACCCGTGTGCCAATCGAATGCCGCGAACTGCCCAACGGCCCCGATGGAGACGCCACATGACGCCCTATGCACCGCTCTATGCCCTACACCTGCTCGCTGCTGTCGTCTGGGTCGGGGGGATGTTCTTCGCCTGGATGATCCTGCGTCCGGCTGCGGTCGACGCACTGGAAGCGCCCGCGCGCCTGCGCCTGTGGCTCGGCGTGTTCAAGCGTTTCTTCGTCTGGGTCTGGCTGGCGGTCGCGCTGTTGCCGGTGACCGGCATGGGCATGCTGCACATGAGCTATAGCGGCTTCGACGCCGCACCGCGCTATGTGCACATCATGATGGGGCTGTATCTGGTGATGCTCGCCCTGTTTCTACGTGTTCAGGCGTTGCAGCTGCCGGAGCTGCGGCGCGCCGTGGAGGCTGAAAACTGGCAGGCGGGTGGCGAGGTTCTGGGACGGATTCGCAGGGTGGTGGGCAGCAACCTGCTGATCGGCTTGGCGCTGATGGCGTTGGTGGCCATGCGCCCTTCATTCTGATAGGCGAAGCTGCCTATGTCTGCCGGAGCGAACGCAGGCAGCTGCGATCTAGAAGCGGAACACCTGCACGGCGCCACTGCGTCCTGCCGCACCTTCGCGCCCTGGCTGCCCCGGTTTGCCGTCCGCAGCGCCATCTACGCCGTAGAGCAGGCAGCCCTTGGCCGCACCACCGCGGCCGGGACGCCCCGCCGAGCCAGCGGCCCCACCGGCGCCGCCATCGAGCAAGACCTGCATGCGCTCGACCTCGACATAGTGCGGCACTTCCAGCACCACATTGCCGCCCGGCGCACCATCGTGGCCATCGGTACCGTCCTGGCCATCGTAGCCGGCACTGGCCTGGCCCCAGGTGCAACCACCCGGCTGGCCATGGGCACCATCGAGCCCGGCATAACCAGGCGTGCCCTGACCACCGCGTACATCCAGCGTCAGCGATTCGAATGTCAGTTTGTGCAGCTTGAGACTGATCTCACGGCCCGGCGTCGCTGGCCGGGTATAGGTACCGGCGGCGCCCTTGGCGCTGATCCAGGCGCCGGGGCCGATATCCGCATCCTCGACCACGAGCCGTAGCGGCTGTTCACTCGGCGCCACCCCGATGCGAGCGTCGCGCCCCATCAGCAGTTGGCCGATGCGCAACTCGGTCACCGTCGCCGGGATCATCAGGGTCGCCTGATCCGCGACCTCCAGCCGCTCCAGCTGCAGGCTGCTGCTGGCAACAGGCAGACGCATCAGGGTATTGGACGGGACCTTGACCTGGGGCGCGGCGAGGGACGTACCGGCGAACAAGCAGAGCAACAGGGCGAGGCTACGCATGAGCGGCTTCCTCGATCACTGGCGCTGCGACCGTTGCCGGCTGCTGCTCGGCTTTCAACGGGTAGAGATGGAAAATGCCGAACAGCAACACCTGCACACGGTCCAGCCAAGGATTGGCGCGAGTGCACAGCAGGCCGGAGAACAACCACAACTGCGCCCCATGCAGCGTCGCCAGAAATGCAGCCAACAGATAGACGAGCTGCTCGAACGGAGCCCCCAGACGTTTCGCCAATGCCGCCGCGAACACCAGCCAGAAGACCAATGCCAGCGCCTTGCCCATGATCAACAGTGCTTTCATCCCCGCCCTCGTAGTCGGTTTTTCTACTAGCGCAGCACGTTAACCGGTCGCGGCGTGGACCACCAGAGCGAAGGATTATTTTCCATGACCTAAGGTATCGCCGCCGCGATCGCCTTTCGTTGACTCAGGCGGTTGTGGCTTCGCACAAAAAAGGCCCGACCGATGGAGAACCGGACGGGCCTTGGCGGGTGACACCTTCGTGCAGCGAGGCGTTACGGCTGAGCTTCGACCTCGGCCTCTACGCGACGGTTGATCGCACGGCCATCGGCAGTGGCGTTGTCGGCAACCGGGCGGCTCTCGCCATAACCCACCGCCTGGACGCGACCGGACTCAACACCATACTGGTTGACCAGTACCTCACGAACCGCATTGGCGCGGCGCTCGGACAGCCCCTGGTTGTAGGCATCGCTGCCCACGGAGTCGGTGTGACCTTCAACCACGGTGCTGGTCTGCGGGTATTGCTTCATGAAGTCAGCCAGCGCTTTGATATCGCCATAGCTTTCCTGCTTGACCTGGGCCTTGTCGAAGTCGAACTTGACGTCCAGCTCGACACGGACGGCTTCGGCCGGCTCGGCCACGGCGACTTCCTCGACCATGACCTCTTCTTCGACGACGGCAACCTGCTGAGCTTCGGCGCCATGCACCCAGCAATAGGCTGCGGCCATGCCGGCGCCTACCAGCGCACCACCGCCCGCCCAGGTAGAGCTTTCGATTGCCCCTAACGCTGCACCACCGACACCGCCTACCGCCGCGCAGGTGGGCCAGTCGGTTTTCTGCAAGCCGGCGCAGCCGGTCAGCATGGTACTAGCCAGAATCAGGGGTACTGCGTTCCTTGTGATACTCATACTTTAGGTCTCCAATGTTCATCGGCCCATAACCGACTCAATAGTAGTAAAGACAGGAGTTGTACAATCCGCCAGCTATAGCCGCTTCTGCGGATAATTTTCTCTCACTCTAGGCCTGATACCGACACCACGTTAGTCTTTGCAGACTTTTCGAGGAAGTTCGATGACTGCCAGCCTTAGCACCCGTACTCCGCAGCAGGCCATTGCGGCACTGCTTGCCCGCTATACACCCGAGAAACTGCTGTTGCTCGGGGCAAGTGAACTACCCGCAGTCAGCGCCTTTCACAGCGCCCACCCGCAGTGTCAGGTCACCACCGCACCTGCTGCTCCCCTGGCGCCGGAATTGGCCGCACAGCGCTTCGACCTGGCATTGCTGGTCGACTGTCTGGAGCACTTACCCAAACGCAATGGATTGCAACTACTGGGCGGCATTCGCAACCTCAACGCCAGCCGGGTCGCCGTATTGCTCGACCTCAAGGCTGCCGATTGGCAGGAAACCGACCTGTTCGCCCTGGCCATGCAGGCCAGCGAGCAATTCCAGCGCGAGGGACAGACCCTGCATCTGTTCACCTATGATCTGCTCGATTACAAGCAAGTTCCCGACTGGTTGAACGCAAAGTTCTGGGCCAATCCACAAAACTTCGGCAAATACTGGTGGTAGAGCGATGAACCCACTCGATCCCAATTGCCCCTGCGGCAGTGGCAATCCGCTTAGCCAGTGCTGCGGCCACTATCATGCAGGTACCCATGCCCCCAGTGCGGAGCTGCTGATGCGCTCGCGCTACAGCGCCTATGTGCTGGGCCTGGTGGACTATCTGGTGGCCACTACCCTGCCCATTCAGCAGCAGGCGCTCGATCATGAGGCCATGGCCGCGTGGAGCGCGCAAAGCACCTGGCTCGGCCTGGAAGTGGAGGCCAGTGAGGTATTCGGCGGCAAGCCCGAACATGCACAGGTCGCCTTCGTGGCCCACTGGCATGACGAGCATGGCGAACATCGTCACCGCGAATGCTCCGCTTTCGTTCAGGTGGAGGGACGCTGGTACTTCCTCGACCCGACAGTGCCGCTGAAGGCCGGACGCAATGACCCTTGCCCCTGTCAGGGCGGCCAGAAGTTCAAGAAGTGCTGCGCGCCTTATCTGAACGGTTGATTGGCGTTAATCGCGCTTTCTGCTTGAGTTGAATCGTCCCGCGAGGACGCTCGACAAGGAGAAAGCCATGCACAAGAAAAGTGGTATCGCGCTCATCCTGGCCGGCCTGCTCTTTGGCTGCGCCAACCATCCCGGCGGGCCGCAAGGGCAAACGCTGGATCTGGGCGACAGCCAGCGCGTCAGCCGTCTGTTCGCCTATCCGAACAACTGCAGCGTGATCTGCTACCGCGACTGGACGCTGGAGCAGACGGTGGAACACTACCTGCAGCAAAGCCTCACGCGCGATGGCTACCCGCAGGCCAGCGTTCGCGTCACGCGCAACGGCGAGCGCGTGCAAGCCCACTTCGCGGGCACACCAGCCGAGTACGGCAAGCCCCTGCTGCAACTGCTCGATGCCGGCGAGCTGGCCTATCAGGGCGCCAGTCAACTCAATCGTGACGGCAAATGGCAGTACAACTGGTACTTCTTCCTGCCACTGGGCATGGCATTGGAGAACCGCAAGAGCATCGAACTGCTGCACTTCCCACCGGACTACTCACTGACCCAGGCTCAGGACTATCTGCGTTCGAGCACCACCGACCGCTGGGCCGCCCTGCTCAGCTACAACGGCGTCGCCCCCGAGCAGACGCCGGCCTACCAGACCATCGTCGACATCGCCCCCATTGCCGCCCCGGCCAGTGCCGGCAGCACCCTGGAAGGCGTATACGGTTACTTCAACGACTACCAACGACGCATGGTCGATGAACTCAGCGCTGCCCCGAACGACGCCAGCCTGCCGATGGTCGCCTTCGGCAGCCCGGTGCGCAGCTGGATCAAGCAGCAATACGGGGTAAACCTGCCGGTGCTCGGGCTCGGCCAGATCGACGCAGGGGCCGGCCGGCAGGTCTCGGTACTCGGCGCCAATCATCCCAGCTATATCTGGTACGCCGCCGACCCGGCAAACAACAAGGGCAGCGAGGAGGCCGCCAACGCGGCAGGGATCAGGGTCATGGGGCAGGATCTCAGCGCGGCCTGCTGGCAGGCCGGCATGGGCCAGCAACCAACGCGCGATGCGCAGCAGCTGCTCAATAGCTGTACCCGGAAATGGCAGGTGACGGAGAAACCGCAAACCTGCGAGCTGTTCTTCACCAGCGTGCGCAAGCTCAAACCAGAGCAGGCGCAGGCCAAGTGCAAGGCGAGCTAGCCGCGCTCGACGCAAAAATGCCGTGGCTGCCAGCGCAGCTCACGGCGTTACCCATCAGACGGTCATTCCTGCAGTTTCAGGTGCGAAGTATCCGGTGCGGGTGCTGGGGCCGCAGGCTTGGCCTGGCCCATGTCGCTGCCTACCGGCGCGAGGCTGAATTGCGACAGGTCGACCTGCGGTGCTTTGGGGTCAGGCCTGGCGTCCTGAAGATCGCTGCCTACCGGAGCGATACCGAAATCCGGTGCATCCACATCACTGAACGCCGCCATGTATTCATCACGCGGTGCGACCTGCAAACGCGCCGATCTGGGCGCAGCAGGAACAGCGGCCGGAACAGGCGCAGGCTCGGCTGGCGGCGGTGCGAGTTCGACTTCTTCGACCAGCATGTCCATGTCGACCACCTCGACACGAGCACCGGCCCGCTCGAGGGTCGTGCGGTATTTCTCCGCGGCAGCAGCATCGAGGTTGTTCTTGATCACGATGCGGCGTCCGGAGAACAACTGGGCGATACGTTGAGCATCGGCCTGAAACAGCTTGGCCAGATTGGCCTTGACCAACTCCGGCTGCGCCCCCTGCACCAGTTGCCCGGAGAAGGCGATCTCGTAGCGACTCATGGTCACACTCCTGTCCTATTCGCCGCTCAGTATGGCGCAGGTTCCTTTGCCCTGACACTGCAGACTTCTCATCCATGCCATCGCGATTACCCACTGCGCCACACGCCACCGCTATCGTCTTGAAAATAATGCCTGTTCACCCGTTGCAGCCAAGCGCTTGCTTGTTACACTGGGCCGCAATGGGGGTGTGAAATGTTTTCTCAGGCGCAAATGATAAGAATTATCAGCCTATTGATGTTTTTCGGCCTGCTGTCCGGCCTGACAGGATGCTCCACCTGGATGACAGGTGGCTTCAAGGACCCGGACGTCCAACTCATCAAAGTTGATGTAATCAAGGCCAGGCTGCTCGAACAGGAGTTCAGCCTGCGCTTTCGAATCGACAATCCCAATGGCGTCAGCCTGCCGGTGCGCGGGCTGAACTACAACGTTCACCTCAATGGCATCCAACTGGCAGAAGGTTACTCCAACGAGTGGTTCACCGTGCCCGCCCACGGTCACCACACCTTCGACGTGCCGGTACGCACCAACCTCTGGCGCCACGTGCGGCAGATCGTCAAGGCTCTGGAAAAACCCGACGTACCGATTCGCTACAGCCTCAAGGGCGAAGTGAAAACCGGCATGTTGTTCGGCCGCAGCGTGCACATAGCGCGCAATGGAGAGATAATTCCCGGCGATTACATTCCCGAATAACCTGCATGAGTCACACCATGAGCAACGAACCTCACATCCACGGCCCCGACTGCAACCATGACCACGATCATCACGATCACGGCCATGTACACGGCCCGCACTGCAACCACGGCCATCAGGAGCCGGTTCGCAACGCGCTGAAGGATGTCGGCCGCAACGACCCATGCCCTTGCGGCAGCCAGAAGAAATTCAAGAAGTGCCACGGCGCCTGAGCCGCGCATGGATGCTCTGACCCTCATCCTGCTACTGACCGGTCTGCTGCTGATCGCAGCGCTGGCGGCCTATGCGTGGCACCTGTGGCGCCGCGTATGGGCCAACCAGCGCGCCCGCGACGAAGCGCAACAGGAGCGCCGGCAGCGCATCGGTGGCGATCTGAACATCCTCGCCAGCAGCCTGCTCGACGAGCAACTGCCGCTGATCGAGGGCGCCATCCGCATCAAGGTGCTGCTCGACAACTACGACAGCAGCCTGAGCAATGACAGCCGCTGCCAAGTGTTCCACGTGCTCTTCGAAGCCACCGCCGACGTGCCCACCCATGCGGCCTGGAAAGCGTTGGACAAGGCCGAGAGACGCCGCTTCGAAAAGCGTTTCAACGAGCTGGAACTGCAGCACAAGGCGGCCGCGCGCATTGCCGCACGCTGGTTGCTGGACGAAGGACTGAAAGGGTCTCGGGCAATCGCCTGAGCCCTCTTGCCAGGCCACGATGGCCTTATTACCTTGGCGCCTTTGTGGCCGGTTGCTGCGCGACTGGTCTCGTCTGTTCGCAAACCAAGGAAATTCGCCATGCGCGCGCTGGCCTGCCTGACTCTCGCTGCTTCCCTGACCGGTCTTGCCGGCTGCCAGTCCCTGCTCAACAGCCGTTATGCCGACAGCGTAACGCCCACCCGCGGCGTCGAACGCATTCAGGGCGTGGCCGAGAGCGCATCGGTGCGGCGCAACGCCCTTGGCATGCCGCTGATCGAGTCGGGTACCTTCCACGACGCGCTGTTCGCTCTGGGTTATGTGCATGCCGGTGACCGTCTCAGCCAGATGGTCGGCATGCGCCTCCTGGCCCAGGGCCGCCTGGCTGAAATGGCCGGCCCCGGCGTGTTGGAAATGGACCGCTTCATGCGCGCGGTGAATCTGAAAAAGAATGCGGAAATTCTCTACGCCGATGCCTCGCCGCGTCTGAAACGTTTCTTCGAGGTTTATGCACGCGGTGTCAACGCCTACATGTTCCGCTACCGTGATCGCCTGCCGATGGACCTGGCCGAATCCGGCTACCGCCCCGAGTACTGGAAGCCCGAGGATTCGGTGCTGCTGTTCTGCCTGCTGAATTTCGGCCTGGCAGTGAACCTGCAGGAAGAGATCGCCGCGCTGACCATGGCCCAGCAGGTGGGCGCCGACAAGCTGCCCTGGCTGCTGCCGATCTACCCGGACGAGCCGCTGCCCTTCGCTGAGGCGGAAAAGCTCGCCGGCCTCGACCTGAAGGGCCAGTTGCCGGGCCTGCAGTCCATCTCCCGCACCGCAGCGCAGATCGCCGAGCAGCACATGCTCGGCGTCGCCGCCTCGAACAACTGGGCCATCGCGCCGCAACGCACCCGCGGCGGCAAGAGCCTGTTGGCCAACGACACCCACCTGCCGCTGAGCATGCCTTCGCTGTGGAATTTCGTGCAGATCCGCTCGCCCAAGTACCAGGCCGCTGGCGTTTCCCTCGCGGGCGTGCCAGCCGTGGTCGCCGGCTACAACGGCAAGCTGGCCTGGGGCATGACCATGGTCATGGGTGACAACCAGGACATCTATCTCGAACGCATTCGCCGCGAAGGCAGCCGCCTGATGTATCAGGCCGACGGCAAGTGGCTGCCGGTCGCCGAACGTCAGGAAACCTTCTTCATCAAGGGCCAGCGGCCGGTCCGCGAGACGCTGTACGAGACCCGCAACGGCCCGCTGCTCAACTCGGTGCTCGGCGAGCGCAAACATATGCTGCAACCTCTGCCGTTGCAGAGCGGTTATGGCCTGGCGCTGAAAACCACGCAGTTCGAGCGTGACCAGAGCCTCGACGCGTTCTTCGACCTGTCCCGTGCGCAGTCGGTGGACGAAGCCTTCGAGGCGGCGCGCGAGATCCGCGCCATGCCGCTGAACATCGTCTTCGCCGACGCCCAGCACATCGGCTGGCAGGTCACCGGTCGCTACCCCAATCGCCGTGAAGGCCGCGGCCTGCTGCCTTCCCCCGGCTGGGACGAGCGCTACGCCTGGGACGGCTTCGCCGACCCTATGCTGCATCCCTACGATCAGGACCCACCGCAAGGCTGGCTGGGCACTGCCAACGAGCGCAGCGTACCGCCGGGCTACGGCATGCAGCTGTCGAGTTCCTGGTACTACCCGGAACGTGCCGAGCGCATCGCCGAACTGGCCGGCAACGGCCGGCACGACGGACGCAGCATGATCGCCATGCAATACGACCAGACCTCGCCCTTCGTCGCCAAGCTGCAGGCCATGTTCAGCGACCCGGCCATGCACGACTCGCTGCGCCAGGCCATCGCGGCGCTGCCGGCTGGTCAGCGCGAGCGTGCCGATGAAGCCCTGAAACGCCTGCTCGCCTTCGATGGCAAGCTCGCCGCCAGTTCCGCCGATGCCGCCATCTACGGCGCCTTCCTGCATGAAAGCGCGCGACAGATCTTCCTCGACGAACTCGGTCCGGAAAGCAGCCCCGCCTGGCAGGCGCTGCTGCAAACCGCCAACACTTCCTACTCGGCGCAGGCCGACCATCTGCTCGGCCGCGCCGACAGTCCGTTCTGGAACGACGTCCGCACCCCCGAACAGGAAGACAAGCCGACCATCCTCGCCCGCAGCCTGGCCGCCAGCATCGAGCTGTTGGAGAGCCGCCTCGGCACGGAGCGGCGCAACTGGCAATGGGGCAAGCTGCACACCTACGAGTGGGTGACCGATACCACGCGCATGGCGCCCTACATGAGCGCCAGCCAGCGCACCAGCATCAATGCCTTGAAAGGTTATCTGGATCGCGGCCCCTATCCGGCTGGCGGTGATCACAGCACGCTGAACGTTTCGGCCTACGCCTGGGGCCAGGATTTCAATACCTTCCTGGTCCCGGCCATGCGCATCGTGGTGGATTTCGCCGCCGACGAGCCGCTGATCGGCGTCAACAGCTCGGGCCAGTCCGGCAATCCGGCCAGCTCGCACTATGCCGACGGCATCGACGCATGGCTCAAGGGCGGCTACATGAGCTTCCCGTTCAAGTCGGAAAATCTGGACAAGGTCTACGGCAACCAGCGCCTGCTGCTAATGCCGGCCAAATGATGACCGTTCGTCGGGTTGCGCTGAACCATTTCCACAGCGCCCGGCTCTGAGTAATCGACTTACTCCATAGATCATCGTTTAAGGCGCCTCTGGCGCCTTTTCTTTTGCCCGCAGAAAAAAGATGGCACTTCTACATCACTGGCTGAACTTTCTCACCGCCGCTGGTTCAGAACCTGTGCATCGATTGAAATGCTCCCCTGGCGCCTCCGGCGCCTATTTTTTTGCCTGCAATATTTTCAGATCGCCCATAAACATAGCTGCTGAGGAGTGATCCTAGGCCAGCAAGTTGCGGTCGAAGACGAACACTTCGGTCGCCAGGGGGCGATGCTCCAGCAAATTTTGTGGCCGTCCCATCTTCGGGTAGTTCTTCTCGCCGGTCTCGCCGATCCAGCCCTGGGTCTTCATCCGTTCCAGCCGTCCACGCAAGGTGGTGTGCTGCACCGGCTCGCCCAGGCAAGCCTGGAACGCCGCCAGCGCTTCGGTCACGGTAAAGCGCGCAGCCAGCAGATACAGCGGCAGCGAACTGTAAACCGACTTGCCCCGCAGACGCTCGGCCGCCAGACGCACCAGTTGCGTATGGTCGAATGGCAACGCCTGCTGCCCGGAAATGACAGCGGCCAACTCGACGAACTGCAGATTCTCATCCTGCGGCGCGACGTCAGGCGCCAGCAGCGCCAGGTAACAGGTGCTCAGCGACCAACCACGCGGATCACGCACGCCGTTGCCCACCGTTGTCACCTGTTCCAGATACTGCGGTTGCAGACGCGCCTTGTCCGCCAGGGCACGAGCGGCGGCGGCATCCAGGCTGGCATCGGCGCAACGACCATTGACCAGCACGCCCGGCAGCGCCCACTGCCCCATGTAGGGTTCGCGCTGGCGACGCAGCAGCAGCACCTGCAACGTCCCCTCTTCGCTCAGGCGCAGGGCGACGATATCCACCCCGGCCAGTACTTCCACTGCACTCATCCTGTCATTCGCCTCCGCCATGGACTTATTTCATCTTGACCAATAATTCGCCTTCTTTCACGCAAGAATTGGTAAAAACGCTTGACTACATATTTCATCAGATGAAATATGTAGTCACCCCAGCGCAGGAAGGAGGCGCACCATGAAGATCGCCAGCTTCGACGTCGATGCCCAGAAAGGCTTCACGCCGCTTTGTCCCAATGAGCTACCAGTACCCGAGGGAGACGCCATCGTCCCGGCACTGAACCAGCTGGCAGCACGCGCTCAGCTACGCGTCGGCAGCAAGGATGCCCACAGCCCGCAAGCCGCCTGGGTGGTGCCGGACCACGCGCAGATGCTGCAAGCGCTGCCGCTGGCCAATGCCGACCTGACCTGGGTCAGCCACTGCGTGCCCGGCACCCCCGGCTTCGAACTGCTCGACGGCCTGCCAGCGCCGCTGGACTACGACTACTTCGTGTGGAAGGGCGTGGAACCCGACCTGCATCCTTACGGCGCCTGCTACCACGACCTGGCCGAGAAGCGCAGCACGGGCGTGATCGAATTTCTTCGGCAAAATGGCGTCGACCTTATATTGGTCGGCGGTCTGGCGCTGGACTACTGCGTCAGGACCACCGCTCTGCAACTGCGCCGCGCCGGCTTCGAGGTGATCGTGTATCTGCCGGCCTGCCGAGCCATCGCCAGCGAAACTGCCGAAACCGCCTGCATCGCCATGAGCGAGCATGACATCACACTTGCCGCCAGCCTGGAACAGCTGGACAGCGTCATAGCCAAGGAGAACCTGCGATGAGCGAGAGCATCTTCGCCGAACGCACCGTGCAGAACCTGCTGGATACCGATTTCTACAAGCTGACCATGATGCAGGCGGTGCTGCACAACTACCCCAACGCCGAGGTGGAATGGGAGTTCCGCTGCCGCAGCAGCGAGGATCTGACGCCTTACCTGGCCGAGATTCGCTACCAGATCGAACGCCTGAGCGAACTCAGCCTGAGCGTCGATCAGCTCGCGTTCCTCGAAAGCATCCCGTTCATCAAGCCGGACTTCATTCGCTTCCTCAGCCTGTTCCGCTTCAACCTGCGCTATGTGCACACCAGCATCGAAGACGGTCAGTTGAACATCCGCCTGCGCGGCCCCTGGTTGCATGTGATCCTCTTCGAGGTGCCGCTGCTGGCCATCGTCAGCGAGGTGCGCAACCGCTATCGCTACCGCGAGGTGCTGCTGGAGCAGGCCGCCGAGCGCCTGTACGAGAAGCTCGACTGGCTCAAGGCCGAGGCTTCGCCAAGCGAACTGGCAGGTTTTCAGCTTGCCGACTTCGGTACCCGCCGGCGCTTCTCCTACCGCGTGCAGGAACAGGCGGTGCATATCCTCAAGCGCGATTTCCCCGGGCGCTTCGTCGGTACCAGCAATATGCACCTGGCCAGAGAATTCGACCTCAAGCCCATCGGCACCATGGCCCACGAGTGGCTGATGGCGCACCAGCAGCTCGGCCCAAGGCTGATCGACAGCCAGATCGCCGCGCTCGACTGCTGGGTGCGCGAATACCGTGGCCTGCTCGGCATCGCCCTGACCGACTGCATTACCATGGACGCCTTCCTGGCCGACTTCGATCTGTACTTCGCCAAGCTGTTCGACGGCCTGCGCCACGACTCCGGCGACCCGCTGGTGTGGGCGGAAAAGGCCATCGCCCACTACGAGAAACTGGGCATCGATCCGATGAGCAAGACCCTGGTGTTCTCCGACGGACTCGACCTGCCCAAGTCGCTGCGGCTCTACCGTGCACTTTCCGGGCGAATCCACGTAAGCTTCGGGGTCGGAACCAACCTGACCTGCGACATCCCCGGCGTAGAGCCGATGAACATCGTGATCAAGATGATCGCCTGCAACGGTCAACCGGTAGCGAAGATCTCCGATACCCCCGGCAAGACCCAGTGCCGCGACGAGAACTTCGTCCATTACCTGAAACACGTATTTCGCGTGAACCAGTGAGGAACCAGACATGAGCAACCGCCAAGCCGAAATCGCCGCCGCCCTCGACGTGGTACCGCCATTCGCCGACGACGCTGCGCTGAGCGCCGAAATCGAAAGGCGCAAGACCTTCATCAAGAACACCCTCAAGCAGTCCGGCCTCAAGGTGCTGGTGCTGGGCATCAGCGGTGGCGTGGACTCGACCACGGCCGGGCGTCTGGCTCAGCTTTCGGTCGAAGAACTGCGTGCCGAGACCGGCGACGCCGGCTATCGCTTCATTGCCGTGCGCCTGCCGCACAACACTCAGCATGACGAGCACGACGCCCAGGCCTCGCTGGACTTCATCGGCGCCGATGAGGTCAGCACCGTCAACATTGCCGACAGCGTCAATGGCCTGGCCCAGCAGGTGAGCCATCTGCAGCAGCTGAGCGACGCCCGTCGCGACTTCGTGGTCGGCAATGTCAAGGCGCGCATTCGCATGGTCGCCCAGTTCACCATCGCCAATGCCAGCAACGGCCTGGTGATCGGCACCGACCATGCCGCCGAGGCGGTGATGGGCTTCTTCACCAAATTCGGTGACGGCGCCTGCGACCTCGCCCCGCTGTCGGGCCTGGTGAAACACCAGGTGCGCGCCATCGCAGCGCAACTGGGCGCGCCCGAGCATCTGGTGCAGAAGACCCCGACCGCCGACCTGGAGGAGCTGCGCCCCGGCAAGCCGGACGAGGAGGCCCATGGCGTGAGCTATGCCGAGATCGACGCCTTCCTGCACGGCCAGAAGGTCAGCGACGAAGCCTACGCCACCATAGTGCGCACCTATGACGCCTCGCGTCACAAGCGTGAACTACCGCTGGCGCCCTGATCTGTGCAGGCCAAAAGAAGCCGGGCATTGCCCGGCTTCTTCATCTGCATACCTGTTCAATGCCACTCGCCGGCAATGCGCTCCGCCGGTGATGCACAGCGCTCGAAAACCTCCCGAGGCCGACACTGGGCCACCGGCGCGGGTGGCGGCTGATCCGGCAACGTCGGCTCGCCCGGCTCCTGGGGAGGTAAGGGTTTACCTGGCTGATCGGGAATATCGGGTTCGGGTTGGCCGGGGATGCCTCCCGCATTGAGGTCGATCAAAGGCATGAGTTTCTCCTGACTGTGGGCTGTTACAGGTGGAGCCCCAGCTCAGAAGTAAATTCAGCTTATCCGACCAAGCGCAGACCGGCATGAAAAAGCCGGGCTTCGCCCGGCTTCTGCTGCGCGTATCAGTGATCAGGCTTTCGGCAGGGTTACGCCGGTCTGCCCCTGATACTTGCCACCGCGGTCGCGGTAGGAAACCTCACAGGCCTCGTCGGACTGCAGGAACAGCATCTGCGCCACGCCTTCGTTGGCGTAGATCTTCGCCGGCAGGTTGGTGGTGTTGGAGAATTCCAAGGTCACGTGGCCTTCCCACTCCGGCTCCAGCGGCGTGACGTTGACGATGATGCCGCAGCGCGCGTAGGTGCTCTTGCCCAGACAAATGGTCAGCACGTCACGCGGAATACGGAAGTACTCGACGGTGCGGGCCAGAGCAAAGGAATTCGGCGGAATGATGCAGACGTCGCTCTTGATGTCGACGAAGCTCTTCTCGTCGAAATTCTTCGGGTCCACCACGGCCGAGTGGATGTTGGTGAACACCTTGAATTCATCGGCGCAGCGCACATCGTAGCCGTAGCTGGACACACCGTAGGAAATCACCCGACTGGCGTCGGCGCCACGCACCTGACGCTCCACGAACGGCTCGATCATGCCGTGTTCCTGGGCCATGCGGCGAATCCACTTGTCCGATTTGATGCTCATGGCGAGGAGTCCTGAATTGGGTTGTAGCAAAAAAGTGAGCGCATCTTACCGAGCCCGGAGCCATGCATCAAAGCTTGCCGCGTCAGGCGGTGCCGATAATTTGCAAAAAAGCTGAACGGAGCATCGCACTTGTCGATAAAAACACGTATGGTGTCCCCACTGTGCTGCATGTGTCACCGCGAATCGCTACTAGATGCCTAGATCTCGATCCAAACATCGTCCGACTCCTAGTACTCGTTGCACTCAGTCCCGGCCTGGGCTTTTCCAGGGCTGTTATTACTTTTGTTAGGAGACATCACATGTCCAATCGTCAGACTGGCACCGTCAAGTGGTTCAACGATGAGAAAGGCTACGGCTTCATCACCCCGCAATCCGGTGACGACCTGTTCGTACACTTCAAAGCCATCCAGAGCGACGGTTTCAAGACCCTGAAGGAAGGCCAGCAGGTTTCCTTCGTGGCTACCCGTGGCCAGAAAGGCATGCAGGCTGAGGAAGTTCAGGTTATCTAACCTGCACTACCCCGCTTGAAAAGAGCCCCGCCTAGTGCGGGGCTTTTTTATGGGTGTTTCACGCCTGGTAGGAGCGGATTTATCCGCGAAATCGCGGCTGAAGCGGAATGCCGCCCAGCCGCTCCTACAGAAGCGGGATCGGCTGCCAAAGCAGCTTTTCGTAGGAGCCCCGCCCCGGGGCGAAGTTTTTTTAAATGAGCCCCGCTCTGATTCGCGGCGGGGCGCCGCTCCTACAAACTCGATACTCCGACACTTGAACTGCGTCGGGTGGTAGAGCTGCGCTGGATGCCCACGTCGCAAGGCAATTGAAAAAAGCCAAGTCAGGGCCGAGCCGCCTGCGCCCTCTCCCGCCCTTCTGGCACCCTCGGCTTTGGCTCCTGCGCCGCCCTACCTCCTGCATCCATGCAGTCGTCTCCCGCAAGCGGCAGACAATTAGCATCGCAGTCGTCCATTGCCCTCTCCCGCCCTTCGGGCACCCCGCTCCGCGCCCCGGCCTGATCGCTTCGCGATCAGGCGCTCATAGGCGCAGGAAGCGATGCTTCCAAAACGCGCCTCTTCGCCCCATAAATGGGAGAGGGTCATCAGATGCCGCTGCGCGGCTGCTTTTAATCCTCGCTGATTTCGATGCTGGGCATCGACGGCTTGCCAGCCAGGGCGATACGCGCGCCGACCTTGCGCGCCAGGTCCTGATAGATCATGGCGATCTGGCTTTCCGGATCGGCAATGGTGGTCGGTTTGCCGTCATCGGCCTGCATGCGGATGGCCATCGACAGCGGCAGGGAGGCCAGCAGCTCGACGCCGTACTGCGCAGCCAGCTTCTCACCGCCACCCTCGCCGAACAGGTGCTCGGCATGGCCGCAATTGGAGCAGATGTGCACCGCCATGTTCTCCACCACGCCCAGCACCGGGATATGCACCTTGCGGAACATCTCCACGCCTTTCTTGGCATCGAGCAGGGCCAGGTCCTGCGGCGTGGTGACGATCACGCTGCCGGCCACCGGCACCTTCTGCGCCAGGGTCAGCTGGATGTCGCCGGTACCCGGCGGCATGTCCACCACCAGGTAATCGAGGTCGTTCCAGGCGGTCTGGGTGATCAGCTGCAGCAGCGCGCCGCTGACCATCGGCCCGCGCCAGACCATCGGCGTGTTGTCGTCGGTGAGAAAGGCCATGGACATCACCTGCACGCCATGGGCTTCGAGCGGCACGAACCACTTCTGTTCGCGGACTTCCGGCCGCGTCCCCTCGGCGATACCGAACATGATGCCCTGGCTGGGCCCATAGATATCGGCGTCGAGAATGCCCACGCGCGCCCCCTCGCGCGCCAGCGCCAGCGCCAGGTTGGCCGCGGTGGTGGACTTGCCCACACCGCCCTTGCCAGAGGCCACGGCGATCACGTTCTTCACCCCGGCCAGTGCCGGTACCTGGGCCTGGCCCTGATGCGAGTCGATCACACAATCGACCTGCACCTGGACGCTGGCGACGCCATCGAGATTCTCCAGCGCCATCTGCAGCATCTGCGCCCAACCGTTCTTGAACAGGCCGGCGGCATAGCCCAGTTCCAGACGCACGGCGACGCGCGCACCCTGAATGTCGACCTCGCGCAGGCACCCGGCACTGACCGGGTCCTGATCGAGATGGGGGTCGGTGAACTGACGCAGACAGGCTTCGACCGCTTCGCGGGTGACGGCATTCATGTAAGAACTCCAGAAGGCAGGCAGAAAAATAAGGTGTTCATCTTAACAGCAGCGAACAGCTCTACGCGTCTCACGACGACCAGGACCCTGCCTGCATCCGCTCTTGCTTGCAGCTTGTGGCTTGCAGCCTGCCGCTGCTTTATAGTTGCCGACTTCCCTCGTTTTACCAGTGCAGCCGATCACCATGACCGAAGCCCGCAAGATTCTCGTTACCAGCGCCCTCCCCTATGCCAACGGGTCGATCCACATCGGCCATATGCTCGAGTACGTGCAGACCGACATGTGGGTGCGCTTCCAGAAGCTGCGCGGCCACCAGGCCGTATACGTCTGTGGCGACGATGCCCACGGCTCGGCGATAATGCTGCGCGCGGAAAAGGAAGGCATCACGCCGGAGCAACTGATCGCCGGTCTCAAGGCCGAACACAGTGCCGACTTCGCGGACTTCCTGGTCGACTTCGACAACTACTACTCGACCCATTCCGAGGAGAACCGCGAGCTGTCCGCCGCGATCTACCTCAAGCTGCGCGATGCCGGCCATATCACTACGCGCTCGGTCACCCAGTACTTCGACCCCGAGAAGGGCATGTTCCTGGCGGACCGTTTCATCAAGGGCACCTGCCCGAAATGCGCGTCCGAAGACCAATACGGCGACAACTGCGAAAAATGCGGTGCCACCTACGAACCGACCGAGCTGAAGAACCCGCGCTCGACCATCTCCGGTGCGGTGCCGGAGCTGCGCGACTCCAAGCATTTCTTCTTCAAGCTGCCCGACTTCGAAGCCATGCTCAAGCAGTGGACCCGCAGCGGTACCCTGCAGGAAGCGGTCGCCAACAAACTCTCCGAGTGGCTGGACAGCGGCCTGCAGGAGTGGGACATCAGCCGTGATGCGCCCTACTTCGGCTTCGAGATTCCCGACGAGCCGGGCAAGTACTTCTACGTCTGGCTGGACGCGCCGATCGGCTATATGGCCAGCTTTAAAAATCTTTGTTCGCGCCGTCCTGAGCTGGACTTCGACGCGTTCTGGGGCAAGGATTCGACCGCCGAGCTGTACCACTTCATCGGCAAGGACATCGTCAACTTCCACGCCCTGTTCTGGCCGGCGATGCTCGAAGGCGCCGGCTACCGCAAGCCGACCGCGGTGAACGTGCACGGCTACCTGACGGTGAACGGGCAGAAGATGTCCAAGTCGCGCGGCACCTTCATCAAGGCGCGCACCTATCTGGATCACCTGAACCCGGAATACCTGCGCTACTACTACGCCTCCAAGCTGGGCCGCGGCGTGGACGATCTGGACCTGAACCTCGAGGACTTCGTGCAGAAGGTCAACTCGGATCTGGTCGGCAAGGTGGTCAACATCGCCAGCCGCTGCGCCGGCTTCATCCACAAGGGCAACAATGGCCTGCTCGTCGCCGCCAACCCGGAGCCGGAGCTGTGGGACGCTTTCCAGGCCGCCGCGCCGAGCATCGCCGAGGCCTACGAGGCGCGCGACTTCTCCCGCGCCATGCGCGAGATCATGGCGCTGGCCGACCGCGCCAACGCCTGGATCGCCGACAAGGCGCCCTGGGCCCTGAACAAGGTCGAAGGCAAGCAGGCCGAGGTGCAGGAAATCTGCGCGCTGGGCATCAACCTGTTCCGCCAGCTGGTGATCATGTTGAAACCCGTGCTGCCGAAGCTGGCCGCCGATGCCGAAGCTTTCCTCAATGTGAAGCCGCAAACCTGGGCCGACCTGTCGCTGCCGCTGGCCAACCACCAGCTCAACCCGTTCAACCCGCTGCTGACCCGCATCGAGCCGGCGAAGATCGAAGCCATGGTCGAAGCCTCCAAGGAAGATCTGGCCGCCGAAGCGCCCAAACCGCAGGGCAATGGCGAACTGGCCAAGGACCCGCTGGCCGCCGAGATCAACTTCGACGCCTTCGCCGCCGTGGACCTGCGTATCGCCCTGATCGAGAAGTGCGAGTTCGTCGAAGGCGCCGACAAGCTGCTGCGCCTGTCGCTGGATATCGGTGACGAGAAGCGCAACGTGTTCTCCGGCATCAAGTCCGCCTACCCGGACCCGAGCAAGCTGGAAGGCCGCCTGACCCTGTACGTCGCCAACCTGGCGCCGCGCAAGATGAAGTTCGGCATCAGCGAAGGCATGGTCCTGGCCGCCGGCCCCGGTGGCGAGGAAATCTACCTGCTCAGCCCGGACAGCGGCGCCAAGCCGGGTCAGCGCGTCAAGTAAGCGCCAGCCAGGCTTATAGGCGTCGAACAAGCCGGCCAATGCCGGCTTGTTTGCATCTACGCGCTTCCCGATAATAGGCGCCCTTTTCCTACGGCCTTTGCGCACTCGACGGCAACCCGATGACCGAACTCGTCCTGATCATGGTCAGCGCCATCCTGGTCAACAACTTCGTGCTGGTGCAGTTTCTCGGCCTGTGCCCGTTCATGGGCGTGTCGAAGAAGATCGAAACTGCCATCGGCCTGTCGCTGGCCACCACCTTCGTGCTGACCCTGGCCGCGATGTGCAGCTACCTGGTGCAACAGTACGTGCTCAAACCGCTGGACCTGGAATTCCTGCGCACCATCAGCTTCATTCTGGTGATCGCAGTGACCGTACAGTTCACCGAGATGGTGGTGAACAAGACCAGCCCGCTGCTGTATCGCGTGCTGGGCATCTTCCTGCCGCTGATCACCACCAATTGCATCGTCCTCGGTGTCGCCCTGCTCAACGCCAACAAGGCCGAATTCACCTTCATCACTGCCACCGTCAACGGTTTCGCCGCCGGCCTGGGCTTCTCCCTGGTGCTGGTGCTGTTCGCCGCCATGCGCGAGCGCATCGCCATCGCCGACGTACCGAAGTCCTTCCAGGGCGCGGCCATCGGTATGATTACCGCCGGTCTGATGTCGCTGGCCTTCATGGGCTTTGCCGGGTTGATCAAGCTATGAGCCTGGTTCTCGTCGCCGTCCTCGCCCTGCTCGGCCTGTGCCTGATCGCTGGCGCCATCCTCGGTTTCGCCGCGGTGCGCTTCAAGGTCGAGGGCGACCCCATCGCCGAACAGATCAACGCGCTGCTGCCACAGACCCAGTGCGGCCAGTGTGGCTACCCAGGCTGCAAGCCCTACGCCGAGGCGATCGCCGGCGGCGACAAGATCAACAAGTGCCCGCCCGGCGGCGAGGCGACCATCCAGGCGCTGGCCGACCTGCTGGACGTCGAACCCGAGCCGCTGGACGCGGTGGAAGGCGAGAAGCCGCAGATGGTCGCGTTTATCCGCGAAGCCGAATGCATTGGCTGCACCAAGTGCATCCAGGCCTGCCCGGTGGACGCCATCGTCGGCGCCGCGCGGCAGATGCACACGGTGATCGTCAGCGAATGCACCGGCTGCGACCTGTGCGTTGAACCCTGCCCGGTGGACTGCATCGACATGATCGAAGTCGGTAGCACCGTGCAAAGCTGGAAATGGGACAAACCGCTGGCGCCCGGCCAGTTGATCGCCAGCGACCGGGAGCAGGCGGCATGAGCGCGCAGGAAAAGATTTGGGATATACCCGGCGGCATCCACCCTGCCGAGCGCAAGGAGCTGTCCAACCGCACGCTGATCCAGCAGGCGCCGCTGCCCAAACGCCTGGTGTTGCCGCTCGGCCAGCATATCGGTGCCGTCGCCGAACCCTGCGTGGTGGTCGGCCAACGGGTGCGCAAGGGCGAGAAGATCGCCGAGGCCAACGGCTTCGTCAGCGCGCCGCTGCATGCCCCGACCTCCGGCACCGTCAGCTTTATCGGCCCGCAGCCCTACCCACACGTCTCCGGCATGCTGGCGCCAGCCATCGTCATCGACAGCGACGGTCTGGACGAGTGGATCGAACTGAAGCCGCATGCCGACTACCAGCATATGGAATCTGCCGAGCTGCTGGCGCTGATCCGCGAGGCCGGTATCAGCGGCCTGGGCGGCGCCGGTTTTCCCACCGCGGTGAAGCTCACCGCGCGGCCGACGCAGAAGATCCACACACTGATCATCAACGGCACCGAGTGCGAGCCCTATATCACCGCCGACGACCTGCTGATGCGCGAGCGCGCCGGCGAGCTGGTTTCCGGCATCGATATCCTGGTGCAGCTGATCCAGCCCGATCAGGTGCTGATCGGCATCGAGGACAACAAGCCCGAGGCCATCGCCGCGGTGCGCGGCGCCTGCAGCGAGCGCAGCTACCAGGTGCGGGTGTTTCCCACCAAGTACCCCTCCGGCGGCGAGAAGCAGCTGATTCAGATTCTCACCGGTGTCGAGGTCCCCTCGGGCGGGCTGCCGGCCGATATCGGCATCCTCTGCCAGAACGTCGGCACCTGTACGGCCATTCACGACGCGGTGATGCTGGGCAAGCCGCTGATTTCGCGCATCACCACCCTGACCGGCGAGGCGCTGGCGCGCCCGGGGAACGTCGAGGCGCTGCTCGGCACGCTGGTGGGCGAGCTTCTGCAATTCGCCGGGCTGGACACCAGCAAACTCAATCGCCTGATCATGGGCGGACCGATGATGGGCTTTACCCTGCCCAGCCTCGAGGTGCCACTGATCAAGACCAGCAACTGCCTGCTGGCCAGCACCGCCGTGGAACTGCCGCCGCCACCGCCGGCCATGCCCTGCATCCGCTGTGGCGAGTGCGCCGAGGCCTGCCCGGCCAGCCTGCTGCCTCAGCAACTGCACTTCTTCGCCTTGGGCCAGGAACACAAACAGCTCAAGGCGCACAACCTGTTCGACTGCATCGAGTGCGGTGCCTGCGCCTACGTCTGCCCATCGAGCATTCCGCTGGTGCAGTACTACCGCGCGGCCAAGGCGGAGATCCGCGAGCTGGAGCAGAAGCAGCTCAAGGCCGAGCACTCCAAGCAGCGCTTCGAACAGCGCCAGGAACGCCTGCGCCGCGCCGAGGAACAGAAGGAAGCCGAGCGCAAGGCCCGTGCCGAGAAGGCCGCCCGCGCCAAGGCGGCGCAGGCCGAGGCACCGACGGTAGCGGCAGCCGCGCCGGCCGATGAGGCGCTGAAGAAACTCAAGATCGAAGCCAGCATGGCCCAGGTCGCGCTGAAGAAGGCGGAAAAACAGCTGGCCGCCCACGACACGCCCGAACTGCAGGCGCAGGTCAGCGAGCTGCGCGCCGCTGCCGAAGCCGCGCAAAAGGCCTTGGCCGACGCACAGGCAGCTACCCCGGCCCCAGCGCCCAAACCGGCCGGCGACGAGGCGCTGAAGAAGGCCAAGATCGAAGCCGCCATGCTCAAGGCCCAGTTGCGCAAGCTGGAGAAAATCGAAAACCCGGACGACGACCAGCAGGCCGAACTCGCTCGCCTGCGCAAGCAGCTGGAAGCCGCCGAGAAGGCTCTGGCCGATCTGGAGAAGCAGACACCCGCCCCCGCTGCCAAGCCAGCCGGCAACGAGGCGCTGAAGAAAGCCAAGATCGACGCCGCCATGCTCAAGGCCCAGCTGCGTAAGCTGGAAAAGATCGAGAACCCGGACGACGACCAGCAGGCCGAAATCGCCCGCCTGCGCCAGCAACTGGAAGCCGCCGAGAAGGCCCTGGCCGATCTGGAGAGCCAGGCGCCTGCTCCCGCCGCCAAACCGGCCGGCGACGAAGCGTTGAAGAAGGCCAAGATCGAAGCGGCCATGCTCAAGGCCCAGCTGCGCAAGCTGGAGAAGATCGAGACCCCGGACGACGAGCAGCAGGCCGAACTCGCCCGCCTGCGCCAGCAACTGGAAGCCGCCGAGAAGGTTCTGACCGATCTGGAAAGCCAGGCACCCGCCCCTGCCGCCAAACCCGCCGGTGACGACGCCTTGAAAAAGGCCAAGGTCGAGCTGGCGATGAAACGCGCCGAGCTGAAGAAGGCCGAGAAGGCCGGCACCGACGACGCCGACCTGCAGCCACTGCGCGATGCCCTGGCCGCCGCCGAACAAGCCCTGCATGCGGCCGAGGCGGCCTCGGGCAAGCCAGCGCCGGAGCTGGTACGCACCGAACGCCCCGGCGTGGACGAAAAATTCAAGGCGCTGAAGACCGAGGTGGCCTTCGCCCGCGCCGACCTGCGCAAGCTGGAGCGTGACGAGAGTGCCGCTGGCGAGGCGCTGGAACAGGCGCGCACACGCCTGGCCGAAGCCGAACGCAAGCTGGCCGAATACCAGCCGTAGCGATCGCCCCGGATTACCTCCAGGGCAGGCAGCACAACGATTAAAGCCCCTCTCCCACTTGTGGCAGAGGGGTTGGGGAGAGGGCCAGCACGCCGCCCCCTCTCCCCGGCCCTCTCCCGTAAACGGGAGAGGGGGAACGAAAACGCCGGCACGCCGGTACAGCGCCCCGGATTGTATCCGGGCTACAAAAGACATCCGTCGCGTCGGAGCACCCGGGCGGCACAGACACCGTAGCCCGGATGCAATCCGGGAAATGAACACCACTGCGCTCAATACGAACGCAGTAACAGGAGCGCCGATGGCCCTGCCCCGCATCACATCGCCCCACGCCACGGGCAGCAACCGCACCCAGCAGGTCATGCTGCAGGTGCTGCTGGCCACCGTGCCGGGCATTCTCGCCCTGACCTGGCTGTTCGGCGCCGGCACCCTGTTCAACCTGCTCTGGGCCAGCCTCTGCGCGCTGGGCTTCGAGGCCGCGCTGCTGGCCGCGCGCAAGCGCCCGGTGGTCTTCTTCCTCAAGGACTACAGCGCCCTGGTCACTGCCGTGCTGTTGGCCCTGGCCCTGCCGCCCTACTCGCCCTGGTGGCTGACCCTGATCGCCTGCGGCTTCGCCATCGGCTTCGGCAAGCAGCTCTATGGCGGTCTTGGACAGAACCCGTTCAACCCAGCGATGGTCGGCTATGTGGTGGTGCTGATCTCCTTCCCGGTGGAAATGACCAGTTGGCCCGCGCCTCACGGCGTCGCCGCGCTGGACGGCATCAAGCACATCCTCGGCATCGCCAGCCTGCCCGATGGCTGGGCCCAGGCCACCGCGCTGGACGCCCTGAAGGTGAACAAGAGCCTGACCATCGACGAGCTGTACGCCGGTAACCCGGCCTTCGGCCATTTCGGCGGCGCCGGCAGCGAGGCGGTCAACCTGGCGTTCCTCGCCGGCGGCCTGTACCTGCTGCACAAGCGGCTGATCACCTGGCACGCGCCGGTGGGCATGCTCGCCGCGCTGTTCGTCATGAGCCTGCTGTTCTGGAATGGTAGCGGCTCGGACTCCAACGGCTCGCCGCTGTTTCACCTGCTCACCGGGGCGACCATGCTCGGCGCCTTCTTCATCGTCACCGACCCGGTTTCCGGCGCCACCAGCAATCGTGGGCGTCTGGTGTTCGGCATCGGCGTCGGCGTGCTGGTCTACGTCATCCGCGCCTGGGGCGGTTACCCGGACGCGGTGGCCTTCGCCGTGCTGCTGATGAACCTCGCAGCCCCAACCATCGACTACTACACCCGGCCGCGTAGCTACGGCCATCGCAAACCCAACAGCGGCTTCAAGCTGGGAGAATGAGCATGCTGCCGGAAATCAGCCGCTCGATGCTGAAGAACGCCCTGGTGCTTGGCCTGTTCGCCATTGGCACCGTCGGCAGCGTGGCCCTGCTGCAACAGGGCACCGCCACGCGCATCGCTGCCGCCGAGCGCGAAGCACAGGTACGCGCCCTGGCCGAAATCCTGCCGAGCGGCAGCTATGACAACCACCTGCTGGACAACCGCATCGAGCTTAACGCCACCGAGCTGGGCCACCGCAGCCCGCAGTCGGCCTACCTGGCATTGAAGGGCGGCCAGCCCAGCGCGCTGATCCTGCCGGTGACCGCACCGGATGGTTACAGCGGCGCCATCCACCTGCTGGTGGGCATCTTCGCCGATGGCCGCCTGGCCGGTGTGCGTGTGCTTGGCCACCGAGAAACTCCGGGGCTGGGCGACAAGATCGAACTGGCCAAGAGCGACTGGATACGCAGCTTCGAGGGCAAGTCCCTGAGCGATCCCAACGAAGACGGCTGGGCAGTGAAGAAGGATCGCGGCGACTTCGACCAGTTCGCCGGCGCCACCATCACCCCGCGCGCCGTGGTCAAGGCCGTGCACGGCGCCCTGCGCTACTTCGACAAGCACCGCGCCCAGTTGCTGGGCCTGGCGGAGGACGAGCAATGACCAGCTACCGCGAAATCAGCTTCAACGGCCTGTGGAAGAACAACCCGGCGCTGGTGCAGCTGCTCGGCCTGTGCCCGCTGCTGGGGGTGAGCAACTCCACGGTCAACGCCCTCGGCCTGGCCCTGGCCAGCGCGGTGGTGCTGGTGTGCTCCAACACCGCGGTGTCGCTGGTGCGCGGCGTGGTCAACACCGCCGTGCGCCTGCCGGCCTTCGTCATGATCATCGCCGCGCTGACCACCTGCATCGAGCTGCTGATGCAGGCCTTCACCTACGAGCTGTACCAGATCCTCGGCATCTTCATCCCGCTGATCACCACCAACTGCGTGATCCTCGGCCGCGCCGACGGCTTCGCCGCCAAGCACGACCCGGCCCGCGCCGCCTATGACGGCCTGATGATGGGCCTGGGCTTCGGCCTGGTGCTGGTCATGATCGGCGCCATCCGCGAGCTGCTCGGCACCGGCGCCCTGTTCGCCAACATGCACCTGCTGTTCGGGCCGATTGCCGCAGAGTGGAAGCTCACCCTGGTACAGGATTACAAGGGCTTTCTGCTGGCCATCCTGCCGCCGGGCGCCTTTATCGTCCTGGGCCTGCTGATCGCCGGCAAGAACCGCATCGACCAGATCGCCGCGGAACGGGCCAAGGCCGCCGCGCCCGAAGCGCCTGCACAAAGCCGCCGCGTTCGCGTTACCGGAGTCATCGAATGAACGCCGCCAAACGCCTGGAAATCTTCCGTCGCCTGCACGAGGATAACCCCGAGCCAAAGACCGAGCTGGCCTACAGCACGCCGTTCGAGCTGCTGGTAGCGGTGACGCTATCGGCCCAGGCCACCGACGTCAGCGTCAACAAGGCCACGGCCAAGCTGTTTCCGGTGGCCAATACGCCGGAAGCCATCTACGCCCTGGGCGTCGAGGGACTCTCCGAGTACATCAAGACCATCGGCCTGTACAACAGCAAGGCGAAGAACGTCATCGAGGCCTGCCGCATCCTCGTCGAGAAACACGGCAGCCAGGTGCCGGACAACCGCGAGGACCTCGAAGCCCTGCCCGGCGTCGGCCGCAAGACCGCCAACGTGGTGCTCAACACCGCTTTCCGTCAGCTGACCATGGCCGTGGACACGCACATCTTCCGCGTCAGCAACCGCACCGGCATCGCGCCGGGCAAGAACGTGGTCGAGGTGGAGAAAAAGCTGCTCAAGTTCGTGCCCAAGGATTATTTGCTCGACGCCCACCACTGGCTGATCCTGCACGGACGCTACGTCTGCACCGCACGCAAACCGCGCTGTGGCGCCTGCCGCATCGAGGATCTGTGCGAGTACAAGGCAAAAACCTCCGACGATTGATCGACCATAGAATCCGGCGATCCTCTGATTGAAAAAATCTTTTTTACCCGCTCAATTTTTGCCGCTATAAGGTGCGCAAACGGCCCCGGTAACTGGCCTGGAGTGGAATGAATGAGCACTGACAAAGAAGATCTCGAACTGGACGAAGACTTTGTCGCGGATGAATCGGACGATGCCGAGCCTGCGGTGGAAGTCGCCAAGACCAACCTGACCAAGCGCCGCATCATCGACAACTTCCTCGAAGAGCGTCGCCTGCACAAGCAGCTGGCCGAATACGATTTCGATATCTGAACGTCGAGCCGCACAGAAAGAGCCCCGCGAATTGCGGGGCTTTTCGTATCTGTCGATCAGTCGCGGCGCGACGGCGAAAGCAATTCGATCTTGTAGCCGTCCGGGTCTTCGACGAAGGCCAGGATACTCGTGCCGTGCTTCATCGGACCGGGCTCGCGGGTGATCTTGCCGCCGCGCGCACGGATGTCCTCGCACGCCTTGTAGACGTCCTCGACTTCCAGAGCGATATGGCCGTAGCCAGTGCCCAGCTCGTAGCTATCGACGCCCCAGTTGTGGGTCAGCTCGATCACGCTGTTGTGCGCCTCGTCGCCGTAGCCGACGAACGCGAGGGTGAACTGACCGTCCGGGTAGTCCTTGCGCCGCAGCAGGGTCATGCCCAGCACCTCGGTGTAGAAGGTGATGGATTTGTCCAGATCGCCGACGCGCAGCATGGTATGCAGCAGTCTCATCAGATTTTCCTCTCTTAGAAAGCAGAACCCCGGCACTTGGCCGGGGTCCTTGTGAGGCAAGAAGTTCAGCTTAGACCAGCTTGCGCCCCTTGCCTGCAGCGATACGCATGCGCAGGGCGTTGAGCTTGATGAAGCCCGCCGCGTCCTGCTGGTTGTAGGCGCCGCCGTCTTCCTCGAAGGTCGCGATGTTGGCGTCGAACAGCGAATCGTCGGACTTGCGCCCGGTGACGATGACGTTGCCCTTGTACAGCTTCAGGCGCACCACACCGTTCACGTTGGCCTGGGAAGCGTCGATCATCTGTTGCAGCATCAGACGCTCCGGGCTCCACCAGAAACCGTTGTAGATCAGGCTGGCGTATTTCGGCATCAGCTCGTCTTTCAGGTGAGCCACTTCGCGGTCGAGGGTGATCGACTCGATGGCGCGGTGGGCCTTGAGCATGATGGTGCCGCCGGGGGTTTCGTAGCAGCCGCGGGACTTCATGCCAACGAAACGGTTCTCGACGATGTCCAGACGGCCGATGCCGTTCTCGCCACCGATGCGGTTCAGCTCGGCCAGCACCTGGGCCGGGGTCATGGCCTTGCCGTCGATGGCGACGATGTCACCGGCCTTGTAGGTCAGCTCGATGTAGGTCGGAGTGTCCGGCGCCGCTTCCGGCGACTTGGTCCAACGCCACATGTCTTCTTCGTGCTCGGTCCAGGTGTCTTCCAGCACGCCACCCTCATAGGAGATGTGCAGCAGGTTGGCATCCATGGAGTACGGCGACTTCTTCTTGCCGTGGCGCTCGATCGGGATGGCGTGCTTCTCGGCGTAGTCCATCAGCTTCTCGCGCGACAGCAGATCCCACTCGCGCCACGGGGCGATGACTTTCACACCCGGTTTCAGCGCATAGGCGCCCAGCTCGAAACGCACCTGGTCGTTGCCCTTGCCGGTGGCACCGTGGGAGATGGCGTCAGCGCCGGTCTCGTTGGCGATCTCGATCAGGCGCTTGGCGATCAGCGGACGGGCGATCGAGGTACCCAGCAGGTACTCGCCTTCGTAGATGGTGTTGGCGCGGAACATCGGGTAGACGAAATCGCGGACGAACTCTTCGCGCAGGTCATCGATGTAGATTTCCTTGACGCCCAGGGCCTGAGCCTTGGCACGAGCCGGTTCGACCTCCTCGCCCTGGCCGAGATCGGCGGTGAAGGTCACCACTTCACAGTTATAGGTATCTTGCAGCCACTTGAGGATCACCGAGGTGTCCAGGCCACCGGAATAGGCCAGAACTACCTTTTTGACGTCCGCCATGCCATCACTCCACGGGTTGTACGGTAAAACCGGTGATTCTACTGGCCAAGCGGCTTAATTTACAGGGGTGCGACAGTCGGAGTTGACCAAGCGACGCCAAAGTGGCTCAGGAGGCTCGGCTGCCCGCTGGATCGGCAGGCGGCGTGGCGGGAGCAGGAGCACTCTGCTGCGGCGTCTCGGGCTGCGGCACGCGATCCAGGCGCAGGGTCGCCCGGCGGTTCTTGGCACGATTGGCTTCGTTGTTGTTCGGCACCAGCGGGTAACGCTCGCCATGAAAGCGCATGGTGATCTGCTCGGCAGGAATACCACCGGCTATCAGATACTCCTGCACGGCCAAGGCACGGCGACGCGAGAGATCACGGTTGGTCAGGCGATTGCCGCTGTTGTCGGCGTGGCCGTCGATCTGAAAGCTGTTGATGCTGGGGTCGGCCTTGACGAAGTCGAGGATGATATCGAGCTTGGCCTTGGCCATTGGGTCGAGATCGATGCCCCCGCCGGGAAAGCCGATTTGCGCCTGGCGAATCTGATCGAAATTGACCGGCAGCAGCTTGGCGGTGCACGCCTGGTAATCGTCATAGGCTTTGTGAAACTTCACCGGCAGTAGCCGCACTTCCAGATTTTCGCCGCCATTGAGGGTGCGATGGCGCACCACCGGGCTGCGCCCTTCCAGCAGACCGGTGAGCAGGCGCGCGCCCTGCTCCTGCGAGCTGTTGAACGGCACCTCGCCATTACCGACGCTGACAACGCCCAGGTTGATATCGCCGCGCCCCGGCTGCCAGGGCGCCGCTGCCGCCAACAGGGTTGCCGAGCCCGCGCCCATCCAGCGCTCACGGGCCTTGAGGCGGAAGGTGACCTGCTCACCCGCGCGGCGCACGAACTCGCCGCTGCCAAAGTTGCTGATCGGCTGACTCAGGCGGCATTCGAACTGATCGCCCTCCACCGTCCACTCCACCTTCTCCAGCCGCGTCTGGAAGCTGATGGCATGCGCCGGCAGGCACAGAGGCATGCCAGCCAGCAGGCTGATCAGGAGGAAATTGGGCGCACGCACGACAGGCTCCACGGCGGTTCAGGGCATTCTCACGGGGTATCGGTCAGGTGCGCGGAAACTTGACCCCTGCGTGCGATTGTCGCGTCGGCGCGAGCGCGAGCAGGCGCTTTTCAGTTAACATGCGGCCACGTTTTACCCGCCTGGAAGCCTTCATGTCCGACCGCCTGACTCTCCTGCGTCCCGATGACTGGCACATTCACCTGCGCGACGGCGCGGTGCTGCCACACACCGTCGGCGACGCCGCGCGCACTTTCGGCCGCGCCATCATCATGCCCAACCTGGTACCGCCGGTGCGCAATGCCGCCGAAGCCGACGCCTATCGCCAGCGCATTCTCGCTGCGCGCCCGGCTGGCAGCCGCTTCGAGCCGCTGATGGTGCTCTACCTCACCGACAACACCAGCCCCGAGGATGTGCGCGCAGCCAAGGCCAGCGGCTTCGTGCATGCCGCCAAGCTCTACCCGGCCGGCGCCACCACCAACTCCGATTCGGGCGTCACCAGCATCGACAAGATCTTCCCGGCGCTGGAAGCGATGGCCGAAGTCGGCATGCTGCTGCTGGTGCATGGCGAGGTGACACGCGCCGAGATCGACGTGTTCGACCGCGAGAAGGCCTTCATCGACGAGCACCTGACCCGCGTGGTCGAGCGCTTCCCCACGCTGAAAGTGGTGTTCGAGCACATCACCACCCGTGACGCAGTGCAGTTCGTCGAGGCGGCCTCGGCCAACGTCGGCGCCACCATCACGGCCCACCACCTGTTGTACAACCGCAACCATATGCTGGTTGGCGGTATTCGTCCGCACTTCTATTGCCTGCCGATCCTCAAGCGCAACGTACACCAGGAAGCCCTGCTCGACGCCGCCACCAGCGGTAACGTCAAGTTCTTCCTGGGCACTGACTCGGCGCCGCACGCCAAGCACGCCAAGGAAGCGGCTTGCGGCTGCGCTGGCTGCTACACCGCCTATGCCGCCATCGAGCTGTACGCCGAAGCCTTCGAGCAGCGCAACGCCCTGGACAAGCTGGAAGCCTTCGCCAGCTTCCACGGCCCGGACTTCTACGGTCTGCCGCGCAACACCGACAGCATTACCCTGGTACGTGATGAGTGGACCGTACCGGCCAGCCTGCCGCTGGGCGAAAACAGCGTAGTACCGCTGCGTGCCGGCGAAACCCTGCGCTGGAAACTGCTGGAGGGCCAGGCGTGAGCGAAGACAACTACGAAGACGAACTCGAACCCAGCCTGCCCTCCGGCCCGCGCACGCCCATGGCGGCGCGCTTTCGCGGCTACCTGCCGGTGGTGGTGGATGTCGAGACTGGCGGCTTCAATAGTGCTACCGACGCCCTGCTGGAAATCGCCGCGACCACCATCGCCATGGACGAGAGCGGTTTTCTTTATCCGGATCACACCCACTTCTTCCGTATCGAGCCCTTCGAAGGCGCCAATATCGAAGCGGCGGCGCTGGAGTTCACCGGTATCAAGCTCGATCATCCGCTGCGCATGGCGGTGAGCGAAGAGCATGCCCTCGGAGAAATCTTCAAGGGTTTGCGCAAGTCGATCAAATCGGCCGGCTGCAAGCGCGCGATCCTGGTCGGCCACAACAGCAGCTTCGACCTGGGCTTTCTGAATGCCGCGGTGGCGCGTTGCGGCATCAAGCGCAACCCCTTCCACCCCTTCTCCAGCTTCGACACTGCCACATTGGCCGGCCTCGCCTACGGTCAGACCGTGCTGGCCAAGGCCTGCCAGGCCGCCGGGATCGAATTCGATGGCAAGGAGGCGCATTCGGCCCGTTACGACACCGAGAAAACCGCCGAGCTGTTCTGCGGCATCGTCAACCGCTGGAAGGAAATGGGCGGCTGGGACGAGTTCGATCAGTAAGCCTCGGCGCATTCACCATTCAATGAAAAACCGGCCAAGGCCGGTTTTTTCATATCTGCGCAACGGTCTCATACACCGTTCGTCAGGAGATGCGAGCATTCGCAATCGATCTTTGACAAGCATTCTCATTAACATTAGTATCCGACCCATCGAACAGAACTACCAAGACGAGCCTTGCTTATGTACGTCTGCCTCTGTGAAGGTGTCACCGATACGCAAATCCGCGAAGCGGTCTATGAAGGCTGCTGCAGCTACCGCGAAGTACGCGGCACGCTGGGCATCGCCAGCCAGTGCGGCAAGTGCGCCTGCCTGGCCAAGCAGGTAGTTCGCGAAACCATCGCCGAAGTGCAGAGCAGTCAGGCATCGCTCGCCTACCCCGCAGGTTTCGTCGCTGCCTGAAACACAGCCCGCGAATAAAAAACCGGATCCTGGAATCCGGTTTTTTTTCGCCTGCAAAACCCCTCGAGGTCGTCTATAGGCCGTCGCGCTGCAGATGGTCGAGGTCCACCGCTTCTCCCGGTGCGGCATGCAACTGGGCGCGGATGTCCTCGAAAATCGCGTCGTATTCGGCATGCGCACGCATGATCGGGCTGTGGTTGGGTGGCAAGCCGTGCTTGGCCACCAGACGGGAAATCACGCTGGCGAAGTTGAAGGCGGTATCGCGGTGCATGTCAAAGACCTCCTCGAAGGCCTTGCCGTCGATCTCGCCGACCAGACGCCCGTGCAGCATCGGCCCCTCCCGCGGGTCCTTGCGAACCTCATAATAGAAATCGATGCTGTAACCGGGTTGTCCGCCCAGACCAGGCGGATTGCTGCGATGAAGGTGACCGGGTTCGAACATGGTGCTCTCTCCTTTGCCGTAACGCCGCTTGATGCTTCCTGACGGAGCGCCCGAAGAGTCTAGTCCGCCACTTCCAGCCCTGCATGCGCCATTTCAGTGCAGAGTTGAATCCCCTGCTCTTTCCTGAACCAGCACCCAGGGCGCAACCACCACTGCCCACAGTTGCGGGTCACGCGTAAGCAGATCTTCGGCACGCGAATCTTCGAACCGGCACAGCAGCCCCTGGTTCATCCATTGCGCAACACGAGCCTGGTCATTCTCGGCCACGGCCTGCGCGACCGCCACCAGATCCTGGTTGCCCTCGACCCAGAGCAGCGCACCACGGGCGAAGAACGGCTGCAGTTCCTGCCAACGAATCGGCGCGGTCTCGCCGAGCAGCTTGGCATAGAGGGTGCTAGATTGATCCGTCATGGTGTGTCCCGTGTCGATGGCGTTGAATGCAGGCGCGCAATGATAGCGTCGGCAACTGCGCTGGCAACCGCACGACGCTCGCCAGCCGACCCAGGCCACGCCGTTTTTCTATACATTCCTTGCAATTTAGCGACAACTCCGCGTTTCGCCTCCAGCTGCCGGCTTTTCAAGGCGCAAATCCGCGCTCTACACTGTTCCGGTACAGTTGCCGGGGGCATTACCGGGGTAACAGACCCGGTTCTGCAGCTTCGGCCGCAAGAACTACAACAACGAAAAACACAAGAGTGGAGCACTCATGAACAAGGCTAAGCAGATTTCCAAGCTGTTCGCGGCAATGGCACTGGCGGGGGCGGCCAGCTATTCGATGGCGGCCGACAACATCAAGATCGGCCTGGCCGGTCCGGTAACCGGTGCGGTTGCTCAGTACGGTGAGATGCAATTCATCGGCGCCAAGATGGCCATCGAGCAGATCAACAAGGCCGGCGGCGTGAATGGCGCCCAGCTCGAAGGCGTGGTCTACGACGACGCGTGCGATCCGAAGCAGGCCGTTGCCGTTGCCAACAAGATCGTCAACGACGGCGTCAAGTTCGTGGTTGGCCACCTGTGCTCCAGCTCCACTCAACCGGCTTCCGACATCTACGAAGACGAAGGCATCCTGATGATCACCGCGGCTTCCACCAGCCCGGACATCACCTCCCGCGGTTACGAGCTGGTCTTCCGCACCATCGGCCTGGACAGTCTGCAAGGCCCGACCGCCGGCAACTTCATTGCCGACCACATCAAGCCGAAAACCGTTGCCGTGATCCATGACAAACAGCAGTACGGCGAAGGCATCGCCACTGCGGTCAAGCAGACACTGGAAGGCAAAGGCGTGAAAGTCGCCATGTTCGAAGGCATCAACGCCGGCGACAAGGACTTCTCCGCGCTGATCGCCAAACTCAACCAGGCCGGTGTCGATTTCGTCTACTACGGCGGCTACCACCCGGAGCTGGGCCTGCTGCTGCGCCAAACCAAGGAGCGCGGCCTGAACGTCAAGTTCATGGGTCCGGAAGGCGTGGGTAACAAGGAAATCTCCGCCATCGCCGGCCCGGCTTCCGAAGGCCTGCTGGTGACCCTGCCGAAATCCTTCGACCAGGATCCGAAGAACCAGGCGCTGGTCGAGGCGTTCAAGGCCAAGAACGAAGACCCGAGCGGTCCGTTCGTATTCCCGGCCTACGCTGCCGTTCAGGTCATCGCCGAAGGCATCGAGAAAGCCGGCGACACCGACACCGCCAAGGTCGCAGAAGCTCTGCGCGCCAACAGCTTCGACACCCCCACCGGCACCCTGGCCTTCGACGAGAAGGGCGATCTGAAGGACTTCAGCTTCGTGGTGTACGAGTGGCATCAGGACGGCACCAAGTCCGAAGCCAAGTAACCCCGCCGAAGAAGCTGATTCATGAGCTAGCGAGCGAGTGCCCGCCATTAACCCGGCGGGCCGACGCGCAGCAGCTCATGATCAGGTTCTTAACCCAGAGCCCACTGCTGCAGTGGGCTTTGTTCATTAGAAGAATTCCGGCCTCGCGCTGCGCCACAAGCGCCGCTTTACGCAAGCGCCCAGGAGTTAGGCAATGCCTGATCTTTATCACTATCTACAGCAGCTGCTCAATGGCCTGACCATTGGCAGTACCTATGCCCTGATCGCCATCGGCTACACCATGGTCTACGGCATCATCGGCATGATCAACTTCGCCCACGGCGAGGTTTACATGATTGGCTCGTACGTAGCCTTCACGGTAATCGCCGGCCTTGCCATGTTCGGCATCGACGCCGTCCCCGTGATCATGGTCGCCGCCTTTGCCGCCACCATGATCGTTACCAGCGCCTACGGTTACAGCATCGAACGGGTGGCCTACCGCCCCCTGCGCGGCGGCAACCGTCTGATCCCGCTGATCTCCGCGATCGGTATGTCGATCTTCCTGCAGAACGCGGTCCTGCTCTCGCAGGACTCCAAGGACAAGGCCATTCCGAGCCTGCTGCCGGGCAACTTCATCCTCGGTGAAAGTGCTGCCAACGGCGTGGTGGTGTCCTACATGCAGGTGCTGATCTTCATCGTTACCTTCGTCACCATGGTCGGCCTGACCCTGTTCATCTCCCGTTCGCGTCTGGGCCGCGCCTGCCGTGCCTGCGCGGAAGACCTGAAGATGGCCAACCTGCTTGGTATCAACACCAACAACATCATCGCCCTGACCTTCGTCATCGGCGCGGCGCTGGCCGCCGTCGCCTCGGTGCTGCTGGGCATGAACTACGGCGTGATCAACCCGCACCTGGGCTTCCTCGCCGGTATCAAGGCCTTCACCGCTGCAGTACTCGGTGGTATCGGCAGCATCCCCGGTGCGGTACTCGGTGGCCTGCTGCTGGGCGTAGCCGAAGCCTTCGGCGCCGATATCTTCGGCGATCAATACAAGGACGTGGTGGCGTTCAGCCTGCTGGTGCTGGTGCTGCTGTTCCGTCCAACCGGCATCCTTGGCCGCCCGGAGGTGGAAAAGGTATGAGCCGCAACCTCAAATCCGCGATTTTCAGCGCCCTGCTGGTGCTGATCATCTCCTACCCGGTACTGGGCCTGAAACTCACCACCGTCGGCATCGGCCTGCGCGTGGAAGGGGCCACCACCTTCGAACTCTGGTGCATCGGCGGCGCCGCCACGCTGATCTTCCTCTGGCAACTGCTGCGTGACCGCATCACCCCGGCCTGGGCCAGTCGGCCGAAACTACCCAGCGGCTCCGGCCAGATTGGCAACTTCCTCACCCTGCCCTCCACCCAGCGCTGGATCATTCTGGCCATGGTCATGGTGGCGCTGGTGTGGCCATTCTTCGCCAGCCGCGGCGCGGTGGACATCGCTACGCTGATCCTGATCTACGTGATGCTCGGCCTGGGCCTGAACATCGTGGTCGGCCTGGCCGGTCTGCTCGATCTGGGTTACGTCGGCTTCTACGCGGTCGGTGCCTACAGCTACGCGATCCTGGCGCACTACTTCGGCCTGGGCTTCTGGATCTGCCTGCCGCTAGCCGGCATGATGGCGGCGCTGTTCGGCTTCCTGCTGGGCTTCCCGGTACTACGCCTGCGTGGTGACTACCTGGCCATCGTCACACTCGGCTTTGGCGAGATCATCCGCATCCTGCTGCGCAACCTGACCGACCTGACCGGCGGCCCCAACGGCCTGAGCATCGCCAACGAGAACAAGCCGACCCTGTTCGGCCTGTCCTTCGAACGTCGCGTACCGGCGGACATGCCGACCTTCCACGGCTACTTCGAGATGGCCTACAACTCGCAGTACAAGGTGATTTTCCTCTATCTGATCGCCCTGCTGCTGGTGCTGCTGACACTGTTTCTGGTCAACCGCCTGTTGCGCATGCCAATCGGCCGTGCCTGGGAAGCCTTGCGTGAAGACGAGATCGCCTGCCGCGCGCTGGGTCTGAACCCAACCGTGATCAAGCTCTCGGCCTTCACCATCGGCGCCAGCCTGGCCGGTTTCGCCGGCAGCTTCTTCGCCGCCCGTCAGGGCCTGGTGACGCCGGAGTCGTTCACCTTCATCGAGTCGGCGATGATCCTCGCCATCGTCGTGCTGGGTGGCATGGGCTCGCAACTGGGCGTGATCCTGGCGGCGGTCATCATGGTGATGCTGCAGGAGATGCGTGAACTGAGCGAGTACCGCATGCTGTTCTTCGGTCTGGTCATGATCTTCATGATGATCTGGCGCCCGCAAGGGTTGCTGCCGATGCAACGTCCCCACCTGGAGCTGAAGCGATGAGCCGCACGATTCTCAAAGTAAGCGGCCTGTCCATGCGTTTCGGCGGCCTGCTGGCCGTCAACGGGGTGGGCCTGAACGTCAAGGAAAAGCAGGTGGTCTCGATGATCGGCCCGAACGGTGCCGGCAAGACCACCGTATTCAACTGCCTGACCGGTTTCTACCAGCCGAGCTCCGGCAACATCCGCCTCAACGGCGAAGCGATCGAAGGCCTGCCGGGCCACAAGATCGCCCGCAAGGGCGTGGTGCGGACCTTCCAGAACGTGCGTCTGTTCAAGGACATGACCGCGGTGGAAAACCTGCTGGTGGCCCAGCATCGCCATCTGAACACCGGCTACCTGGCCGGCCTGTTCAAGACTCCGGCATTTCGGCGCAGCGAACGCGAGGCCATGGAATACGCCGCCTACTGGCTGGAGCAGGTCGACCTGGTGGACTTCGCCAACCGCAGTGCCGGCACCCTGGCCTACGGTCAGCAACGCCGTCTGGAAATCGCCCGCTGCATGATGACGCGTCCAAGCATCCTCATGCTCGACGAGCCGGCCGCCGGCCTCAACCCGCGCGAGACCGAAGACCTCAAGGCACTGATCGGCATGCTGCGCGACCAGCACAATGTCACCGTGCTGCTGATCGAGCACGACATGAAGCTGGTGATGAGCATTTCCGACCACATCTACGTGATCAACCAGGGCACTCCCCTGGCCGACGGCACGCCGGACGAGATCCGCAACAACCCGGACGTGATCAAAGCCTATCTGGGGGAGGCGTAATCCATGCTGAGTTTCAACAACGTCTCAACCTTCTACGGCAAGATCCAGGCCCTGCACGACGTCAGCATCGAAGTGCAGAAAGGCGAGATCGTCACCCTGATCGGCGCCAACGGTGCCGGCAAGTCGACCCTGCTGATGACCCTGTGCGGCAACCCGCGCGCCACCAGTGGCAGCATCCGTTACCTGGGTGAAGAGCTGGTGGGCATGGACACCCCGGAGATCATGCGCAAGAGCATCGCCATCGTGCCGGAAGGCCGTCGCGTGTTCGCCCGCCTGACCGTCGAGGAAAACCTGGCCATGGGCGGCTTCTTCGGTGACAAGGCGGACAATCAGGAGCAGCTGGACAAGGTCCTGCACCTGTTCCCGCGCCTGAAGGAACGTTTCGCCCAGCGTGCCGGCACCATGAGCGGTGGTGAGCAGCAGATGCTCGCCATCGGCCGCGCCTTGATGAGCAAGCCCAACCTGTTGCTGCTCGACGAGCCGTCGCTGGGTCTGGCGCCGATCATCATCCAGCAGATCTTTGACATCATCGAGCAACTGCGCAAGGACGGCGTGACCGTGTTCCTGGTCGAGCAGAACGCCAACCAGGCGCTGAAGCTGGCTGATCGCGGTTACGTGCTGGAGAACGGCCACATCGTCATGCGCGGTACTGGCGAAGAGCTGCTCAGCGACCCCAAGGTACGCGACGCCTACCTCGGCGGCTAAGCCAACCCTGCGATGTCAGAACCGCCCTTCGGGGCGGTTTCTTTTTGTCCGCGATTCGATCAACCGTCTCGCTGAAGTCTTAAGCGGATATTTCCGCCCTCTTGCGCCAGGTTCGACGAGTATTAGTCTCAAGGGCTCTGCCTTTGCGAGACGCGTTCATGCGCAAATCCCTGCTCCTGCTACTGGTCATCGCTGTGCTGCTCAGCGCCTGCAGCCGTGTCGGCCTGGCCTATCGCAACCTCGACAGGCTGATTCCCTGGAAACTGGGCGACTACGTGACGCTGACCAGCGAGCAGAGCGCCTGGCTCAAACCTCAGTTGCAGGAACACCTGACCTGGCACTGCAGCGTCGAGCTGCCACGTTACCTCGACTGGCTGCAGCGCAGTCAGCAGGCGCTGAGCAGCCGCGACAGCGAACTGATGGCCGATCAGCTGAGCGAATTCGAACAGGCCATGCAGCGCATCGCCGTGGAAATCACCCCCAGCACCATCGAGCTGCTGCGCGGCCTCAGCCCGCGCCAGGTCGAGCAGCTATTGGCATCACTGGACGAGCAGAATGCCAAGCTGCGCGAAGAGTTTCTCGCCCCCCCGCTGCCGGAGCAGATCAGCCGGCGCGCCGAGCGCATGGAGGAACGCCTGCAACCCTGGTTCGGCAATCTCAATACCGAGCAGCGCGAACGGGTGCAGCGTTGGGCAGAAGGTCTGGGTGAACAGAATCAGGTGTGGATGGATAACCGCCTGGCCTGGCAGCAGGCACTGCGCGAGGCACTGGAAGTTCGCCGCGGCGACGACTTTGCCGACCGCATGACCGCCCTGCTGCAGCAGCGCGAACGCTTTTACACCAGCGCTTATCAGGCCAGCTACGAGAAGAACCGTCAGGCCATGGCAGCGATGGTCGTCGATCTGGTCGCCCTGGCCGACTCGCGTCAGATGGCGCGCGCCGACAATCGCCTGCAAAGCCTGCATAGCGACCTGGCTGCACAACAGTGTCAAGCGGGCGAGTCGGTCGTCAGTCGTGAAACCTCAGCAGCCGATGGACGTACGCAGCACTCCCGCTTATAGCGCCGGCAGGCTCCAGTCGATGGGTGTCATGCCGTTCTGGCTGAGGAACTGGTTGCAGCGGCTGAAATGACCGTTGCCGATGAAACCGCGATGGGCGGACAGCGGCGACGGATGCGCCGAGCGCAGCACCAGGTGCTTGGTCGGATCGATCAGGCGCTGCTTGCTCTGCGCATGGCTGCCCCAGAGCAGGAACACCAGCTTGGGCTGATGCTCACTGACCACTTCGATCACCCGGTCGGTAAAGAATTGCCAGCCCTTGGCCGCGTGCGAGCCGGCGTTGCCGCGCTCCACGGTCAGGGAGGTGTTGAGCAGCAGCACGCCCTGGTCGGCCCAGCTCTGCAGGTATCCGTGCGCCGGGATGTCGATGTTGAGATCGCGCTTGAGTTCCTTGTAGATGTTCACCAGCGACGGCGGCGTCTGCACGCCCGGCTGCACCGAGAAGCACAGGCCATGAGCCTGACCCGGACCGTGGTAGGGATCCTGGCCGATGATCACCACCTTGACCTGCTCCAGCGGCGTGGAATTGAGCGCGTTGAAGATTAGTGGGCCAGGCGGGTAGATTTCCTTACCCGCTGCCTTCTCCGCCCTCAGAAACTCGCGCAGCTCCTTCATGTAGGGCTTGTCGAACTCCTCGCGCAGCGCCTCCTTCCAGCTGGCTTCGAGTTTGATGCGATCTTCGGTCATGCGCTTTTCCTGCCGGTGCAAATGAGTGCAGGCACGCTAGAGAAGCGAGCAGGGCAAGTCAAGGCAGAGCACTCCGGCAGGCCGGAGGATGATTTGCTAGCCTTTGGAGAACCGTTTCAATCGATGATACCAAGCTGATGCCTACCTCTACCGATACCCTGCGCATGGCGCTGCTCAACCGCTTCCTCAAGGGTGAAGCCAGAATTCCGCAGATGCCTGAAGCCGCCGTGCGCATCAAGAAGCTGCTGGACGATCCACGTACCTCGCTGGAACAACTGACCCGCGTGATTGCCGGCGATCCGCCACTGGCCGCCTACCTGATGCAATTCTCCAACACCCCCCTGCTACGCGGCGACCGCGCCTGTAGCTCGTTGCGCGAACTGCTGAGCCGTCTCGGCACCCGCCAGTTGGCCGACCTTGTGCTGGGGTTCAGCCTGCAAAATCTTTTCACCAGTACCGAACCGGCACTGCAGCAGGCCTTTCGCACCCGTTGGCGCAACGCGCGGGAGCGCGCCGCCTACTGCGCGGTACTGGCGCAGCGCACGAAACTGTCGCTGGACGATGCCATGCTCGGCGGCTTGCTGCAGGACATCGGCAGTCTGCCCTTGCTCTCGGAACTGGAGCACTGGCCGGATGTGCCTCGCGATGGTGAGACGCTGCGTGAGCTGTGCGAGCAACTGTCGGGTGATCTCGGTGCCCTGATTCTCACACGCTGGCAGTTGCCTTCAGCGGTCATCGAATCCACTCGTCTGTACGGCCAATGGCAGCGCCAGCATGACGGCAGTGCCGACCTGGCCGATCTGGTCCTGCTCGCCAGCGCCCTGCAGAGCAACGCCATCCTGCCCGAGCCGCTTCCGGCTCAGGCGAAGCTGGGCCTGGAACCACCGCTGGCCGAGCTGCGCCAGGAGCTGGCCGGCGAGCTACAACTGTGGAAACGCCTGCTCGCCTGAGGGCCTTGCTATACGGCCTCATCAGGCATCTGGATGCAGCTTGCCCACCTCCGTGAGCCGTTCGAGACTCTCCTGCACGCACCGTGCAGGAGGTCATATGAGCGACTTGAACGGCATCAGTCGCGAACGCCTGGAACAGGCGCTCGCCTACTCCACCTTTGCCCAGCTGCTCGGCGCCGAATTGCTCGACTTCGCACCGGGACGAGTCAGCCTGCAGGTGCGCAGCCGTCCCGACCTGTGCCAGCACCACGGCTACATGCATGGCGCCGTGCTCGGTTTCATGGTCGACAGTGGCTGCGCCTGGGCTGCAGCATCGATGGTCGGCGACGTGGTCACCAGCGAATACAAGCTCAACCTGCTCGCACCGGCCCTTGGCGAACGCCTCTTGTGCCGCGCCGAAGTCCTCAAGGCCGGTCAGCGCCAGGCGGTCTGCCGAGCCGACGTGTTCGCGGTGAAAGACGGCCAGGAAAAGCTGGTAGCCACCGGGCTGGCGACCATCGCGCGGGTCTAGCAGCGACTACCCCTGATGCAGCGCCCGGTAATGACTGGGCGCCATGCCCACCACCTTGCGAAACAGCCGCGAGAAGTAATACGGGTCTTCATACCCCAATTGCTCGGCAACCTGGCGCACCTCGATATCGCCACGGTCGAGCAGGCGGCAGGCCAGCGCCATTTTCAGCTGGATGAAGTCCTGAATCGGCGCATGGCCGGTCAGCGCGCGGTAGGTCTTGGCGAAGTGAAAGCGAGACAGCTTGAACTGCACCGCCAGTTCATCGAGGTTGAGGCTGCCATGCAGATGCTCGCGCATCACCGCCTGCACCGCCTCGATATCCAGCACCCGTCCGGACTTGAGATTGACCCGCGCCGGCAGCACTGCCAGTGAGCTGAGCATCGCCTGCAGACGGTGCGCGGCATGGATGAAGGGCAAGGCGTTGAGGCCCTGCCGCTGCAGGCCCAGCAACGCCTCGAAGTCACCAATCAGCCGCGGCTGTAAACCGATACGCCGCAGCGGCTGCGCCCCCAGCAGACGCAGAAAGTCCTCGCTGACGCTGCCATCGAAGTGCACCCAATAGATTGTCCAGGGGCTTTGCCCATCGGCGCCATAGCCATGCGGCATCGCCTTTGGCAGCAGCAGCAAATCGCCAGCAGCGACTTCAAATCGTCCATCCACCGTCTCCAGCCAGCCCCTGCCGGAGCGGCAATAGATCAGCAGATGATCATCCGGCTGCAGGCGCCGCATCTGGTGACCGGCCGCGTCAGGATAGAACCCCATCGCCAGGGGATAGCAACCCGAGCTCAGCGCATGACGTGCCAGCAGTCGCCGCAGACGTGGCGGCGTGATGAAGCGTTGCCCGCCGAGCGGCAGCGGCCAATTGGAGGTTTCCACTCGCAGGCCCATGCCTGACGCTCCCGATAAAGACAGATCGAATGCCAAGATCGTCCATCTCAAGACCAAGATCGTCAATCCACAAGGGCACATGAAGTGGCTATAAAGACTCCATACAAGAACAACAGGAGGCGCCCATGCCCCGCACGCTCCCGCAACTGATCGACGGCCAGTGGCTGCCAAGCCAGGCAACGGACCTGATCGAAGTGACTGACCCGGCCACTCAGGAAGTGATCGCCCTCGCCCCCAGAGCGACAACCGAGGAGATAGAAGCCGCGGTAGCCGGTGCGCAACAGGCCTTCCTCACCTGGCGCGAGGTGCCGGTATCGGAACGCGCGCGCCTGATGCTGCGCTACCAGCATCTGCTCAAGGAACATCACGATGAGCTGGCGGAGATTCTTGCGGCGGAAACCGGCAAGACCTTCGCCGATGCCAAGGGCGACGTATGGCGTGGTATCGAGGTGGCCGAGCACGCGGCCAATATCGCCAGCCTGATGATGGGCGAGACGGTGGAGAACGTCGCCCGCGAGATCGACACTGCCAGTTGGATCCAGCCGCTGGGCGTGTGCGTCGGCATCACCCCCTTCAACTTCCCGGCGATGATCCCGCTGTGGATGTTTCCGCTGGCCATCGCCTGCGGCAATACCTTCATCCTCAAGCCGTCGGAACAGGATCCGATGACGCCCAATCGGCTGGCCGAACTCTTCCTCGAGGCCGGTGCGCCGGCCGGGGTGCTGCAGGTACTGCATGGTGGTCGCGAGCAGGTCGATGCGCTGCTGGTGCACCCGGCGGTACGCGCGGTGTCCTTCGTCGGCTCGGTGACGGTGGGCCAGCACGTCTATCGCACCGGCACCCAGCATTTGAAAAGGGTGCAGGCCTTCGCCGGAGCCAAGAACCATATGGTGATCATGCCGGACGCGCCCAAGGATCAGGTCATCAGCAACCTGCTCGGTGCCAGCTGCGGCGCCGCCGGGCAACGCTGCATGGCGATCAGCGTGGCGGTGTTCGTCGGCGAGTCGAAACAGTGGATCGACGAGCTGGCGACGCAGATGGCCGCACTGCGGCCCGGCCACTGGCAGGACGGCGGCGCCGCCTACGGCCCGCTGATCAGCCCGCAGGCACGCCAGCGCGTGCTGCGCCTGATCGACGAAGGCAAGGCTGAAGGCGCCGAGTGCCTGCTCGACGGTTCGCAGTGCACGGTCGAGGGTTATCCGAACGGCAACTGGATCGGCCCGACTCTGTTCCGCGGCGTGACACCGAAGATGGGCCTGTACCGCGAGGAAATCTTCGGCCCGGTGCTGGTGTGCATGGAGGTGGACAGCCTGGAAGAGGCCATCGAGCTGGTCAACGCCAGCCCCTACGGCAACGGCACCAGCCTGTTCACCCGTTCCGGCGGCGCCGCACGGCATTTCCAGCATGCGGTAGAGGTCGGTCAGGTGGGCATCAACGTACCGATCCCGGTGCCGCTGCCGTTCTTCTCATTCACCGGTTGGAAAGGTTCGTTCTACGGCGACCTGCACGCCTACGGCAAACAGGCGGTGCGTTTCTATACCGAGACCAAGACGGTGACCTGTCGCTGGTTCGACGACACCCCGCTCGGCGACGGACCGAACATGACCATTCAACTGAAATGAGAACGGCGTTCTTATTAGACGAAAAGACGATCACTAGAACTGGACAAGCGGCGTAAAAGGACTCTTTGCAGAACAAAAACAAGGAGAACTGCAATGCGCCAACTGTCTGCCATCCTGGCCCTGTGGGCCGGAATCACTGCCTGTGCGCAGGCTGCCGAGCCCATTACCCTCGGCCTCAACTACCCGCGCACCGGACCATACAAGGAGGAGGGATTGGCGCAAATGCGTGGAGCCCTGCTGGCCATCGACGAGATCAACGCTCAGGGCGGTGTACTGGGTCGGCCCCTGCGCCTGTCCAGCAAGGACACGGCCTCGCGTCCGGCCAAGGCGGAAAAGAACGTCGACAAGCTGGCTGCCGAGGGCGCAGCGATGCTCTTCGGCGGTTCTTCCAGCGCGGTCGCCATTGCCGCCGGCAAGCGCGCCAAGGAGCACGGCCTGCTGTATTTCGGCACCCTCACCTACTCCAACGACACCACCGGCAAGGACGGCCACCGCTACATGTTCCGCGAGTGCAACAACGCCTGGATGAGCGCCAAGGTACTCGGCCAGTACCTGAGCAAGACCTTGCCGAACAAGCGTTATTTCTATGTCACCGCCGACTACACCTGGGGCCACACCACCGAAGCTTCACTGCGCCAGGCCACGGCAAGCGTCGATGCTGGCCAGCATGCAAGTCTACGCATCCCCTTCCCCGGCGCTCGCCTGGCCGACTACACCGATGCCTTGACCCAGGCCGCATCGAGTGATGCCGACGTTCTCGCCCTGGTGCTGTTCGGCGAGGATCTGGTGCGCGCCATGCGCATCGCCCATGACCTGGGCCTGACTTCGCGTATGCAGGTCATTGCGCCGAACCTGACGCAAAGCATGGTCGAACAGGCAGGTCCCGGGCTGATGCAGGGTGTGATCGGCACCGAACCCTGGACCTGGCGGGTGCCGGCACTGGAAAAGTCCGCCCGTGGCGAAGCCTTCGTCGAAGCCTTCAAGACCCGCTACGAGATGTACCCGTCCAGCTCAGCCGCTTCGGCTTACAGCATCGTCCAGCAGTGGGCCGATGCCGCCAAGCGCGCCAACAGCCTGGACAGCGAAGCGCTGATCAAGGCGCTGGAAGGTCACCGCTACACCCTGCTCAAGGACGAACAGCAATGGCGCGCCTTCGACCACCAGAACCTGCAGACCGTATATGCGGTGAAGGTGAAGGCGCGCGACGAAGTGCTCAAGGACCCGCTGAAGCAGGACTACTTCGAAATTGTCGACCGCCTCGACGCCAGCAGTGCATTGCCCAGCCTCGCCGAGTGGCAGGCCGAGCGGCGGGCTGGCGGCCAACCCCTGACCTTGCAATGAGATGCCATGGACTTCGAACTCAGTGATGAACAACGCCTGCTCACCGACAGTGCCCGCGCCTTCGCCGCGCGGGAGCTGTCGCCCCATGCCGCGGATTGGGACCGTGAGCATCACTTCCCTATCGAGGTGATTCGCCGCGCCGCGGAACAGGGCTACCTGGCCCTGTATCTGCGCGAGGAGGATGGCGGTCTGGGCCTCTCGCGGCTGTCCAGCTCACTGATCTTCGAACAACTGGCGGCGGGCTGCGTAGCCACCACCGCCTACCTGACCATTCACAACATGGCCACCTGGATGCTCGCCAGCTTCGCCGGCCAGGCGCTCAAGGACGCCTGGCTGCCCGGACTGATCAATGGCCAGGCGCTGGCCTCCTACTGCCTGACCGAGCCGGATGCCGGCTCCGATGCCGCCAACCTGCGCACCCGCGCGCGACGCGATAGCGATGACTACGTGATCGATGGCAGCAAGTGCTTCATCTCCGGCGCAGGCTCGACCGATGTGCTGATCGTCATGGCGCGTACCGGCGAGGACGGCGCCAAGGGCATTTCCTGCTTCCTGGTGCCCGCCGACGCCCCCGGCGTGCGCTATGGGCGCAACGAGGACAAGATGGGCTGGAAGGCGCAGCCGACCCGTACCATCACCTTCGACGGCGTGCGCATTCCCGCCAGCCACCGCATCGGCCCGGAAGGCGAAGGCTTCGTCTATGCCATGAAAGGCCTCGACGGTGGCCGCCTGAATATCGCCAGCTGCTCGCTGGGTGCAGCCCAGGCGGCGCTGGAGCAAAGCCTGCGCTACGCCGAAGAGCGCAAGCAGTTCGGCAAGGCGCTGAGCGAATTCCAGGCGCTGCAGTTCAAGCTGGCCGACATGCTCACCGGCCTGACGGCCAGCCGGCAGATGGTGCGCCTGGCCGCATACAAGCTCGACCAGGGCCATGGCGAAGCGAGCCTCTATTGCGCCATGGCCAAGCGCTTCGCCACCGACCATTGCTTCGAGGTCTGCAACGAAGCGCTGCAACTCCATGGTGGTTACGGCTATCTGAATGACTATCCACTGGAACGCTGGGTACGCGACGCACGCGTGCACCAGATACTGGAAGGCACCAACGAGATCATGCGGGTAATCATCGCCCGCCGCCTGCTCCTGCAGGGCGGCATGCTCGATCGCCTGCTGTAGTAACCACGATATGTAGAAGCGAGCGATGTTCGCGAGCAGAGCTCGCTCCTACAGCCATGATCCGTATCGAGGACGACCATGAGTACAGCCATCGAAACCTACAAATCCGGCATCTTCGACCTGACCCACAAGCTCACCGTGGAAAAGCACGGCCACACCGCGCTGATCACCATCAACCATCCGCCGGCCAATACCTGGGACCGCGACTCGCTGATCGGCCTCAAGCAGGTGGTCGAGCACCTCAACCGTGACGACGAGGTGTACGCCCTGGTGGTGACCGGCCAGGGGCCCAAGTTCTTTTCCGCCGGCGCCGACCTGAACATGTTCGCCGACGGCGACAAGGCGCGCGCCCGTGAGATGGCGCGGCGCTTCGGCGAAGCCTTCGAGACCCTGCGCGATTTTCGCGGCGTATCCATCGCCGCGATCAACGGCTACGCCATGGGTGGCGGCCTGGAATGCGCCCTGGCCTGCGATATCCGTATCGCCGAACGCCAGGCGCAGATGGCCCTGCCGGAAGCGGCCGTGGGCCTGCTGCCCTGCGCCGGCGGCACCCAGGCCCTGCCCTGGCTGGTCGGCGAAGGCTGGGCCAAGCGCATGATCCTCTGCGGCGAACGCATCGACGCCGACACCGCGCTGCGTATAGGTCTGGTCGAACAGGTAGTGGACACCGGCGAGGCCCGTGGCACCGCCCTGCTCCTGGCCGCCAAGGTGGCACGGCAGAGCCCGGTGGCGGTACGCACCATCAAGCCGCTGATCCAGGGCGCGCGCGAGCGTGGCCCGAACACCTGGCTGCCGGAAGAACGCGAACGCTTCGTCGACCTGTTCGATGCCGACGATACCCGTGAGGGCGTCAACGCCTTCCTGGAGAAACGCGACCCGCAGTGGCGCAACAAATGAGAAGAGCGGCTATAGGCTGCAAGCTGCAGGCCTTAGGCAAGAGCGGCGCATCGCCTGTAGCCTGTAGCCTGTAGCCTGTAGCCCCAAAGGTTATCCTATGAATCTGCAATTTGAAGAACGCCCCAGCCTGCATGGCTACCGCATCGGCATCGCCAGCCTGGACGCCGAGAAGAGCCTCAACGCCCTCACCCTGCCGATGATCGAGGCGCTCGATGCGCGCCTGAAAGCCTGGGCCGAAGACCCGACCATCGCCTGCGTGATGTTGCGTGGCAACGGCCCCAAGGCCTTCTGCGCCGGCGGCGACGTGGTGCAACTGGTCAAGCAGTGTCGCGAACAGCCAGGCGAAATACCTGCCCTGGCCCGACGTTTCTTCGCCGACGAATATCGCCTCGATCATCGCATTCACAGCTACCCCAAGCCCTTCATCTGCTGGGCCCATGGCCACGTGCTGGGCGGCGGCATGGGCCTGATGCAGGGCGCCGGCATCCGCATCGTCACGCCGAGCAGCCGCCTGGGCATGCCGGAAATCAATATCGGCCTGTATCCGGATGTCGGCGGCAGCTGGTTCCTTGCCCGCCTGCCGGGCCGCCTGGGCCTGTTTCTCGGCCTGACCGCCGCCAGCATCAATGCCCGCGATGCGCTGGACCTGAATCTGGCCGACCGCTTCCTGCGTGACGATCAGCAGGACGCCCTGCTCGAAGGCCTCGTGCAGCTGAACTGGCGCGAGCAGCCGGCGGCGCAGTTGCACAGCCTGCTGCGCGCAATGGAGAACGAGGCACGCGGCGAACTGCCGGCGGCCCAATGGCTGCCGCGCCGCGAGCGCATCGACGAACTGCTCGATGTCGCCGATCTACCGGCAGCGGTACAGGCCATCAGCGCCCTGCAGCAGGATGATGATGCCCTGCTCGCCCGCGCCGCCAAGACCCTGGCCCACGGCTGTCCGCTGACTGCGCACCTGGTCTGGGAGCAGATCCGTCGTGCCCGCCACCTGTCGCTGGCCGAGGTGTTCCGCATGGAATACGCCATGAGCCTGAACTGCTGTCGCCACCCGGAATTTCCCGAAGGCGTGCGCGCACGCCTGATCGACAAGGATCAGACGCCGCATTGGCATTGGCCGGATGTGACCGCGATTCCACGAGCCGTGATCGACGCGCACTTCGCCCCGGCCTGGGACGGCGAGCATCCGTTGGCGGATTTGTGATGCTTTCGGCGCTGTAGCAGGGCTTTTGTGGGAGGGGCTTTAGCCGCGACCTGAAGACCTACAGGCACGTCGCTGACCCAAGGAGTAACGGCATGACCGATACGCAACTGCAAAAAGCCCAGGCCTTCCAGGCATTGCATCAACGCGACGAACTGCTGGTACTGCCCAACCCTTGGGACGCCGGCTCGGCGAAGATACTCGCGGCGCTGGGCTTCGAAGCCCTGGCCACCACCAGCGCCGGCCTGGCCTTTGCGCTTGGCCGACCCGATGGCGAAGGTCAGGTCAGCCGCGAGGAAACCCTGGCCAATGCCCGCGCCATCGTGGCAGCCACGCCCTTGCCGGTGGCGGCCGATCTGGAAAACGGCTTCGCGGATGACCCGCAAGGCTGTGCGGACACCCTGCTGCAGGCCGCTGCCTGCGGGCTGGTGGGTGGATCCATCGAAGATGCCAGCGGGTGTGTGGATGCGCCCATCTACCCGCTGGAACAGGCCGTGGAACGCATCCGCGCCTCGGTGGCGGCGGCACGCAGCCTGCCCTTCCCCTTCACCCTCTGCGCCCGCGCGGAAAATTTCCTGCACGGGCGTGAAGACCTGGCCGACACCCTGCGCCGCCTTCAAGCCTATGCCGAGGCCGGCGCCGATGTGCTCTATGCCCCTGGCCTGACCACCCGCGCGCAGATCGACGCCGTGGTGCGTGCCGTTACACCACGGCCGGTCAACGTGCTGCTGGGGCTGTCCAGCAGCAACCTGACTCTGGACGATCTGAGAGAGCTCGGCGTGCGCCGGGTGAGCGTTGGCTCCAGCCTGGCCCGTGCGGCCTTTGGCGGTTTCCTCAAGGCCGCTCGCGAGTTGCATCAGGGCCGCGCCGACTTTGCCAGGGACGCAGCGCCCTTCGTCGAACTCAACGACCTGTTCAAACGCTGACGACAAGAACAAGGAGAACCGACATGACCCAGATCGCCTTTATCGGCCTCGGCCATATGGGCCTGCCCATGGCCCGCAACCTGCTCAAGGCGGGTTATCCGCTGAAAGTCTTCGACCTGGTGCGCGGCGCCGTCGATACCCTGGCTGGCGAGGGAGCCGTGGCCGCCGAAAGCGCCGCCGATGCCACCGATCAGGCACAGGTGGTAATCAGCATGCTGCCGGCCAGTCGCCATGTGGAAGGCCTGTACCTGGGCGATGAAGGCCTGCTCGCACGACTGCCCGCCGGCACGTTGGTGATCGAGTGTTCGACCATCGCGCCGGAATCCGCGCGCAAGGTGCACTCGGCTGCCCGTGAGCGCGGCATCGCCTTGCTCGATGCGCCGGTGTCCGGCGGTACCGGCGGCGCAGCCGCCGGCACCCTGACCTTCATGGTCGGCGGTGAAGCCGAAGCGCTGGAACGAGCCCGACCGATGCTCGCCGCAATGGGCAAGAACATCTTCCATGCAGGCCCCGATGGTGCGGGCCAGGTAGCCAAGGTATGCAACAACCAGGTGCTTGCCGTGCAGATGATCGCCACTGCCGAGGCCATGGCGATGGGCGTGGCCAATGGCTTGGAGCCGACCGTGCTGGCCGAGATCATGCGGCAGAGTTCAGGTGGCAACTGGACGCTGGAGAAATACAACCCCTGGCCCGGGGTGATGGAGAACGCCCCGGCGTCCAAGGGCTACAGCGGCGGCTTCATGGCCGAGCTGATGGCCAAGGACCTCGGCCTGGCCCAGGAAACCGCCAGCCACAACGGCAACAGCGCCCCGATGGGCGCACTGGCGCTGCAGCTCTACCGCCTGCTGCTCAAACAGGGCCAGGGCAAGCAGGATTTTTCGGTGGTGCAGCAGCTGTTCGTGGAATAGGGTCCTGCTACGCCTGCTTGCTGGCAATTCCTTACTACGCATCGCTGACGAGTCAGCGGCAATGTTACGCTCGAGGCAATCCTTGAAAAGGGATGAACAGATTGAGCGGCGCCGGCCAAAGCGCGCCCTTGGCAAAAGACAACAGGTTCATCGTCAGCCTCCGATTGGATGAGCCTGAAGTGTGCCGGCCCGTCGGTAGGATGGCCGCCCTTCTTTCGACTGGCGCAGGCTTCTAGCGAAGAGTCAGCCCGAAGGTCTCGTTACTGTCGAAGCAGCTGAGCACTGGCGAATCGACCTGCACATCGCCGAGCAGCGCGCTCCTGGGCCAGTCCGCCGTCACCGCTCAGCAAGCTATAGAGGAACTGCTCAGGCGCCAAGCGTCACCCTAGCAAGTCCCCTTGTGCAAACGTGCCATGCCACGGCGAACCTCCAGCGTCCACCTTCAACCTGGCGCCACCGGGGCAGGCCCTAGCCGTAGCGATTCGTCGAGTAGATGAGCGGACGCCGCGTGCAGGCACGCGGCGAATTGGGCGGCTTACCAGCGGCGTTCGCCGCTACGGCCTTGGTCGTTATGGCTGCGCCCGTTGGAGAAGCGCTGCTGCGTGCTGCGGCCGGCATCCCAGCCACGCTGTCTCTGTCCGCCTCGGTGCTCCCGGAGACCATGATTGCGGCGATAGTCGTGCCGCGGCTGGTCGTAGCGGTTGTAGCCATCTCGGCGAGGCTGGTCGTGACCATAGTGATGACGCGGCGGTGGCGCTGGCACATAGCGCGGAGGCGCCGGGTAGTAGTGCTTACGGCGATCCTCGTAGTAATAGCGCTGCGTCACGTAGACAGGCGGCGCGTAGTGATCACGTCGGTAGCCGTCGTGGTAACGGTAGGCGTGGCCGTTGTGATAGCCACGGTCGTAGTCATAGACCGCACATCCACTGAGCGAGAGGAACAGCAGGGCGGCGAAGAAAAGTCTGTCGAACATGCAAGCCTCCGCTGAGGAAGCAGGAGGAGCGCTCAGCTCCTCGGACGATAAGCCGGGCAGCGAGCCCGGAGCCGGATCAGCAACGGCCTTTCTTCGCCTGGCCAGGCGGGCAATGGGGTGGGCCACCGGTATCACCGATATCGATCCCGATACCCGGCAGCCTGAGACTGCACCCAGACAGACCAGATACCAGGCTCGTCGCCAGCAACAGCGCAAATAAGGCTTTCATCAGCAGCTGCCCTTCATGCGATGTCCCGGCGGGCAAAAGGAACCACCGCTGGAATAGCCATGCCCATCCAGATCGACACGAATCACGTCGGGGTCACCGACGCGCGCATGCACACCGGGCGCACTGAAGCTGCAGCCCCCCAGGAAAAAGGCCAATGTCATCACGGTCAAACCACGCATGCTGGAATACTCCTCGAATTTCCAATATCCGCTGGACGGTGACGGCACGAGGCGCAGCACCTTCAGCTGTTGGTAAGACACGCTGCACATACGCCCGTTCCGCGCTACTGAGTGAGCCGCACAACGAGTCGACGAACAGCACTGACACACCATTCGCTTGCAGCCGCAGCTGCCTGCCGGATCGCGGATAGATTCGCTGCGACCAATAAACGCTGAGCGTTCCAGGACACCAGCAGGGGGAACCATCAAGCAGCCTCGGGACTCCGTCTGGCTCCCGTAACCATGATCACAACTAGCGCTATCCCCGTTCAGCAAGCTAGCATCAAGCCATCAGCCCGCCGCCGGATTCACCCATGTCCCCGCGCCCCAAACGGCACACGCAAACCTCGCTGGTGTTACTGCTCCTGTTCCTGCTCGGCAGCGGCTTTCTCACCACCTCGCTGCTGAGCTACTACGCCTCGCGCGACAGCATTCGCCAGAACATCGTCGACACCGAACTACCGCTGACCTCGGACACCATCTATTCCGAGATTCAGAAAGACCTGATCCGCCCGACGCAGATCGCCTCGATGATGTCGCGCGACACCTTCCTGCGCGACTGGGCGCTGGCCGGTGAGCAGAACCCGGAGCCCGTCACCCGCTACCTGCGCGAGATACAGGATCACTACGGCACCTTCACCGCCTTCTTCATCTCCGAACAAACCCGTACCTACTATCAGGCCAAGGGCGTGCTCAAACAGATCAATGAAGGCGAGCCACGCGACGCCTGGTACTTCCGCGTGCGCAACATGAAAGAACCCTACGAGATCAGCGTCGATCCGGACATGGCCAATGAGGACCGACTGACCTTCTTCATCAACTTCAAGGTGTTCGACTACCAGGAACGCTTTATCGGCGTGGCTGGCGTCGGCCTGACCGTGGATGCCGTGGTCAAGCTGGTGGACGACTACCAGCGGCGCTACGACCGCAACATTTTCTTCACCGATCGCAACGGCCATCTGGTACTGACCGGAGCCGGAGGTGGTCCCATGGGCGCCCACCGCGGCCAGCCGCTGAGCGAAGTGCCTGGTCTGGAAAACCTCCTGGCGGTGCTGCCGCAGCCCAAGAGCGGCGACTATCGCTACGACGAGCACCAGCGCGGACACTTCCTCAACGTGCGCTACATTCCCGAGCTCGAGTGGTTCCTGTTCGTCGACAAGCACGAAGAAGGCGCGCTGGCCGCCGTTCGCCACAGTCTCTATATCAACCTGCTGATCTGTCTGCTGGTCACCAGCATCGTGCTGGCCCTGGTGAGCCTGGTGATCCGTCGCTACCAGCAGCGGATCGCCGCCCTGGCCACCACCGACAGCCTCACCAATCTGCCCAATCGCCGCGGCTTCGAACTCCATGTGGAGCAGGCCCTGCAGGAGGCGCAGCGCGACAGCAGCCCGTTGTCTGCGGTGATGCTGGATCTGGACAACTTCAAGCTGATCAACGACCAGCACGGCCACCTGGCCGGCGACGAGGTACTGCGCCGCTTCGCCGAACGACTGCGCGCGGCGCTGCGCCAGTCCGACATTCTCTGCCGCTGGGGCGGTGAGGAATTCATCCTGCTGCTGAAGAACACCGACCGCCACGCTGCCCACGAACTGGCGGAAAAGGTGCGTCAGCACTGTGCCGATCAGCGCTACCCGGTAAGCGGTGAAGCGCTGCAGGTCACCGTCAGCCTCGGCCTCAGCCAGTGGCGGCCGGGCGAAGCGCTACACGACCTGCTAGGCCGCACCGACCGCGCCCTTTACCGGGCCAAACAGACCGGGCGCGACCGCGTCTGTGAAGAGCATTGATGGACGCCGAGCATTGTCCGCTATGCGGCCAGACCAACCAGTGCAGCATCGCGGCTGGCCGCATCGATGTCCCCTGCTGGTGCTTCGCAGCGCAGATCGACCCCGCCGCGTTGCAGCGTCTGACGCCCGAGCAACGCGACCAGGCCTGCCTCTGCCCCGCCTGCGCCGGTGCCGTTGAAGCCGCCAAACGCAAAGAGCGAGGCTGAGCCATGCGCCTGGATCGCTTCCTCAGCAACTTTCCGCGTTTCAGCCGCCAGGACAGCCGCCTGCTGATCAGCGCCGGTCGCCTGCGTGTGGACGGAGAGGTCATTAACGATCCGCGCCATGAGATCCGCGACTTCCACCGCGTGGAGCTGGACGACGAACTGCTGCAGGCCGGGCGCAGCGCGCGTTACTGGATGCTGCACAAGCCGGTCGGCGTGGTCAGCGCCACCGAACACCACGAGCACCGCACCGTCCTCGACCTGCTCGACGAGCCGGACAAGCACGACCTGCACCTGGCCGGACGCCTGGATCTCAATACCAGCGGCCTGCTGCTGATCACCAACGACGGGCGCTGGTCGCGGCGCATCACCCAGCCGCAGCAGCGCAAGCCCAAGGTCTATCACGTCACCACCGAACAGCCGATCACCGGCGAGTATGCCGAAGTGTTCGAGCGCGGCCTGTACTTTGCCTTCGAAGATCTCACCACCCTGCCCGCACAGCTCGACGTACTGAGCAGTCACCAAGCCCGCCTGACCCTGTTCGAGGGCCGCTATCATCAGGTCAAGCGCATGTTCGGCCACTTCCGCAATCGCGTGGTCGCCCTGCATCGCGAAAGCATGGGCGAGATCAAGCTCGATCCACAGCTCGCCCCAGGCCAGTACCGCGCGCTGACCGCTGCCGAAATCGCCAGCGTCTGATCGCGCAGGCGCTGCACCTTGCAACCCGACCAACGGTATCCACAAACCGCGATAAAAATGTGACTCACCCTTGCACGGCTGCAAGGCAACTGCTTGAATCGAACCATAAGTCCTGAGATGACCAATCGGTCACCGCAAGACATCTAAGCGTTCTTTCAGTTGCTGGCGCTCTGCGCCGACTGGATTCCTGCCTGGTAACACCGCCCTCTCCAACGCCATAACAGGCTTGGAGCGCTCGCCTGTTTCGATCCTAACTGCTTGAAATTCCAATACTTATAAAAATCTCCAGCCTGACATCAAGCTGTCACGCTCAGGCGCTTTTCTGACTGCTCAATCAAATGCGAACGGCCGCCCGCTCGCCTTGTTCACTTGCGCCAGGAGGAAACGACATGAGGCCAGAAACCGCAGTCGTCGAGATCAACAGGAAGCACAAGGTACACACGGAGTTCTACGGCAACCCGGCAGCAAGCAAGACCATCATCCTGGTCAATGGCTCCCTGGCGACCACCGCCTCGTTCGCGCAGACGGTCAAGTACCTGCAACCGCAGTTCAACGTGGTGGCCTTCGATCTGCCCTATGCCGGCCAATCGAAGCCGCATAACAGCGACTTCACGCCCATCAGCAAGGAAGACGAAGCCGCTATCCTGCTCAAGCTGATCGACCACTACGGCGCCAACTACCTGATGTCCTTCTCCTGGGGCGGCGTCGCTTCCATGCTCGCCCTGGCGCAGCGCCCGGCCACGCTGGAGAAGGCGGCGATCTGTTCCTTCTCGCCGATCCTCAACGTGCCGATGCTCGACTACCTGCACAAAGGCCTGCGCTTTCTGAACGCCGTGGATCGCGACAACATCGCCCTGCTGGTCAACAGCACCATCGGCAAACACCTGCCGTCGCTGTTCAAGCGTTTCAACCACAAGCACGTCAGCACCCTGGACGAGCACGAATACCGGCAGATGTACGCCCACATCAAACAGGTGCTGAACATGGAAGCGCACTGCCGCATGGAGTGCCTGCAGGCCATCGACATCCCCCTGCTGTTCGTCAACGGCGAGCGCGACGAATACACCTCGGTGGAAGACGCCTGCCTGTTCGCCCAGCACATCGACCACGCCCAATTCGCGGTGATCGACGACGCCGGCCACTTCCTCGACATGGAACACAAGGCCGCGTGGCTGCAGACCCAGCGCGTACTGCTGGACTTCTTCAACGCCCCCAGCAAACGCCTGCAAGTGCCGACGCGCGGCGAGCTGCAGGAACTGCAGGCCATTGCCGTATGAACAGGCGCAGAGGCGAACCGGCTGCACGACAGGTTCCGGTTCGCCCTTCATTTTCGCCGCAGGTTCCGGTATAAAGGCACCCGCTGCGGGTGTCGTATAATGGTAATACCCTAGCTTCCCAAGCTAGAGCCGTGGGTTCGATTCCCATCACCCGCTCCAAAATCGCAGCTTCAAGGCCCTGTTTTTACAGGGCTTTTTCGTTTCCGGGTTTTTGAAGTGTCGATAAAGTGTCGACGATGGGATTCAGCCGTAGCGCGTCCTGCAGGTGATCGGGCGACAAGTGTGCATAGCGCATGGTCATCGTCACCGAAGAGTGTCCCAGGACCTTCTGCAAGGTCAGGATGTTGCCACCGGCCATGACGAAATGACTGGCGAAGGTGTGCCGCAGAACGTGCGTAGCTTGTCCGGCCGGTAGCGTGATCGAGGTCGATTGCAGCACGCGACTGAAATGTCGGATGCAGTTCGGGAACGCCCCGTACTCCTTGAAGTAGTCCAACAGCATCCGCTCCAGGGCGGGAGCAATCGGGATGGTTCGTGTCCGCCTCGACTTGGTATTGGCGAAGGTCACCGCGCCATTCTTCACCCTGGATGGCACCAGCCCCTGAGCCTCTCCCCAACGTGCCCCGGTAGCCAGACAGACGCGAGCGATCAGCGCCATATGCGTGCAGTTCGGGTAGTTGTCGAAGGCCTCCAGCAGCTCGGTTATCTGTTCGTGAGAGAGGTACGACAGCGGACGCTCCTGCAGGCGTAACGGACGAACCTTGGCCAAGGGATTCGGGTAGTCGATATCGCCAAGTCGGTGTAGCTCGTTGAATACCGACTTCACGTAGCCCAGGCGGTTGTTCAGCGTCTTGCCGTGGATACCGTTAGTCAGTTGTTTACCACGCAGTGTACAGAACTGGTCAGCCGTGAACTTGACCGCTATAGGGTCGCCCAAGTCGCGAGCGATATTCGCCAGTACCTGCTTCAAGCGTTTTCCGTCAGCAAGAGTGTGCCCATGCAGATCGTAGTAGCGGCTGAACACCTCGGAGAGCTTGCGACGGTCTTTTGGCTTGGGTGCCCAACTGGGCGTTTCCATTACCTTAGCCCTGCAGGACACCTCAAATCGCTGAGCCTCCCCCTTGGTCTTGAACGTCTTGCGGAAACGCCGGCCTTTGATGGGTTCAACATCGACTTTCCAGCGACCGTCAGCCAGTTGCTCGATAGCCATCAGACAGCACGCCCCCAACGCACATGCCGTTCTTCAAGTATTCCCTTGATGTGCTTATACAACCCGTCTTCATCCATGCCTTTGGCAGCATAGTGGTCGCGGATCACCGGCCAGCATTCCCAATCCTTGAGCCGGTGAAATGCTCGCCTAGCGCCCACTCGCTCCCGTGCCAGCAGGCTGACGAAGTTTCCCAGGAATAACTCGACGTTCTTGCCTGAGAAGCCCCGCGAGGTCTTGTATTGGCGCTTGTACTCGGTTTCATCCACCAGGGAATCCACCGGCAGATCGACGCGCACATCGTCACGGATCAGCGTCCAGATGGGTTCGAAGTAGCCAGGGCGAGCCAGCAGCTTGAATTGGCGCAGGCCATAACGCCACAGGCCGTCTAGGTGCGGAGCGAAGGCAGCGTAGCTGTTGGTTTCGATGGTCTGGCCGCTCTGCAGATCGAACGAGCCGGAGGCGAACTGCTGGATGACTGAGTGGTGGTAACGAAGCTCGACACGCCATACGTCTTGCTCGGGATCGTAGTTGTCCGGGTCGCCTTCATCGAAGCTATCGCGACGTTTCCAGACACCTTCGCAGTAATCGAGCTTGTCGATAGCTCG